>CAJUKK010000001.1 GCA_910586985.1 uncultured Christensenellaceae bacterium
AGAGGAAAGCAGCGGAAGAGATCATAGAAGAATACCAGAATCTCGATTTGTAAGAGAACGAGGTAAAAAATCACGCTGGCTTTAGACAGTAGTAAAAAGGAACGATAAAACAACCCCCGCGGGGAAAGCGCACTTCTCATAGGGAATTAAATACTAAATTTTTAAGAGTTGCACTTTCAAGCGAGGACAAAAGCTCTCGAACGATATGTTCGAGAGCTTTTAACTATACATTCTAATAACGATAAATTGAAATTTAATGTTGAAATCTATAATATAATACTTGAGAATGATAATGCAAATTGAACTTTTAAAGATCCTTTTGAACCATTTCTTGCAAAGTATAAGAAATTGCTTTTAATTCCTTGTCTTTTGTGGCGACTTTTGCGGTAATCTCTTTTCTTAATGCTTTGTAATTAATTACATAACTTTCTTTGTAAGTTTTATTATTCGCCATATATGAAATCTTAAAATTAAAAGTTTCAACATTATCACTGTTCAGTTGTTCGCTATCAATGGCACAAATAAAATTTTGATTAGGGGCAAGCATTGTGCCAATTATATCTTGAAATGGTTCCCAATCAGGTTGATAGCTGTATTGTTTTAAATCAATATCGCAAGAAAAATCTTTTATTATTGCACCCGTTTTACCAAAATTTTTTAACACAATATAAAATTGAGGACTTGAAAAATTTGTTTCGTCTCCATATATCGAAATATAGGGACGGGAACTTTCCTCTATCATTTTATTATTCTGCCTTAAAGTCAAAACGACAGTAATAACAGAAATTGCCGCTAAAATAAAAGAGAGAATAGACAAAGACATATTAATCCAATCAGATACTTCCATAAGTATTACCTTTTAAATTACTGTTTATCGTACAATCATTATATCACGAAAAATGAAAGAGCGCAACCGATTGAATTTTGCGGGAAATATAAAACATATCGATATCTCACTAGGCTACGAGCAGCCTAGTTCGTCCACGAAAAAAGTACAGAAAAGGCACAGCTTAACGCTATGCCTAAATCTTTTTATTTGCGTTTTATTAAATTCCCTATGGAAATTACGGTAATTCCCGCGGGGGGGGTGTTTCATGTTCAGAAATTTGGATACATATAAATAAAGGCGACGGAATTTTCCATCGCCTTTGCATCGATAATTTATTTGCTTAAACTCTTTTTCGCTTTTTCTACAACGTTTTCAACCGTAAAGCCAAATTTTTTGAAGAGCAGCGGTGCAGGTCCGCTTGCGCCGAATGTGCTCATTCCGATGATTTCACCTTTGTCTCCCGCATATTTATACCAACTGTAAGGAGATCCCGCTTCAACGCAGACGCGCGCTTTGACATTGTGCGGCATTACGCTTTCTTTATACTCGTCGCTCTGTTTTTCAAATTCTTCAAAGCAAGGCATTGAGATTACGCGCGCTTTAATTCCTTCTTTTGCAAGTTCCGCTTTCGCGCCGACGCACTGCTCGACTTCAGAACCGCTCGCGATTAAGAGGATATCGGGAGTTCCTTCGCAATCTTCCAAAATGTAGCCGCCTTTGAGCGCGATTAAGCCGCTGTTTGCGTATTGAGGCAGGTTTTGACGGGTAAGAACAAGCGCGGTGGGAGCGGTGCCCGTGAGCGCGGAAATCCATGCCGCCGCCGTCTCCTTGCCGTCTGCAGGACGGTAAACTTTCATGTTTGGAATCGAGCGAAGCGCAATCAACTGTTCTACGGGTTCATGCGTCGGCCCGTCTTCGCCGACGCCGATCGAGTCGTGCGTTAAAATATATACGACGGGAATATTCATAAGTGCTGAGAGCCGCATTGCATGTTTACAGTAGTCGGAGAAAATGAAGAACGTAGCGCAATATGCGTGAATACCGCCGTGAAGTTGCATGCCGTTGGCGATTGCTGCCATAGCATGTTCGCGGATACCGAAGTGCATGTTTCTGCCTGCATAATTTTCAGGCGTGAAGTCTCCGTAATTGATTGTATCGGTATTCTTCATGTCCGAGAGATTCGAGGGCGCAAGGTCAGCCGATCCGCCGACAAGCTCGGGAACAAGCGCGGCAATTTTATTAAGGACGACAGCCGAGGTCTGGCGGGTCGCCATGGGTTTTTCGAACTTGAAGAGATCGTCTACCTTGCTCAGATCGACGATTTCGCCCTTCATTGCCTTTTTATATTCTGCTGCGAGATCGGGATAACGCTTTTCGTATTCTTTAAACATGCTTTCCCAGTCGCGCTGTTTTTGCGCGCCGCGTTTGCCCGCAAGCGCAGTATGTTGTGAAACTTCCTCGGGAATTTCAAAAGCGGGAATGTCCGGCCAGCCGAGTTTTTCTTTTGTTTTTTGAAGATTTTCAACGCCGAGGGGCGCTCCGTGACATTTGTGGCTACCCTCAAGCGGAGTGCCGTATCCGATTTTTGTTTTACAGATAATGATAGAAGGCTTTTTCGTTTCTTTCTGCGCTAAAAGTATCGCATCGCAGATAAGTTGAACGTTATCCGGATTTTCCACAAGGTCTACTTTAATGACCTGCCAATTCTGCGCTTCAAAACGAGTGGCGATATCCTCTTTAAAAGTAATGTCGGTATTGCCTTCGATCGTGATATCGTTATCGTCGTAGAAAAGAATCAGTTTGCCGAGTTCGTGCGTACCTGCAAACGAGCATGCCTCGTAAGAGATGCCTTCTTCCAGACATCCGTCGCCGCAAATAGCATAGGTGTAGTGGTCTACTACAGGGAATCCTTCGCGGTTGAATTTTGCCGCGAGATGTGCCTCTGCGACCGCCATACCGACGGCATTGGCAATGCCCTGACCCAGAGGTCCCGTCGTTGTTTCAATTCCGACGGTGTGACCGTACTCGGGATGACCGGGGGTTTTGGAGTCAAGCTGACGGAAGTTCATCAGATCTTCTTTAGTGAGTCCGAATCCGTAGAGATAAAGAAGCGAGTAATCGAGCATCGAGCCGTGTCCGGCAGAGAGGACAAAGCGGTCGCGATCGTCCCATTTGGTATCCTGATTGTTAAATTTGAGGAAGTTCTGAAAAAGGGCATAGGCAATAGGCGCCGAGCCGAGGGGGAGTCCGGGGTGTCCCGAGTTCGCCTTTTGGATTGCTTCCGCAGAAAGAATGCGGATCGCGTTGATCGTTGTCTGTTTCATATTATTTACTCCTTAAAGATGTTTTTTTATGGGTTGAATATCTAAAAATTTATACTCAGAAAGAAAACTTTCGAGTTCTTTCAAAATTAGCTTGTTGCCGCCCTTCATATTGCTCTCTACGTTGATCGGCATAATGGGTTCATGTAAGCTCATACGGACGAGCGCCCAACCGTTGCCGTGATCTCTGTCAAAATTAATTCTGATTCCTTCATGATTATCGGGCGCGGGCGTGAGATAGGGGCGTTCTTCCACGTATTGCGAAAGGTCGTGAATGACGCTTGCTCCGAGCGACTTGAAATCGCAATCGTCTGCAAAGTGTAACCGTACTTCCGCCGCCTCTTCAGGTTCGGGCAGGTCGGAAATAAGATCGGTAAGATTTTCGCCTTTCTGCGCGCATTTTGCAAGCGCAATCAAAAGTCGCGTTACCAGATATGCTCCGTCGTCGAGGAAATAATTTTCTTTCAGCGCGGCATGTCCGCTTGTTTCAATGGCAAGCGGCGAGTACTTTCCTTCGTTGCAAAGACGTTTGCTTTCGTTGATAACGTTTTTATATCCGCGCTTGAACCGGTGATGTATACCGCCGCGGCGTTTTATAAAATCGGCAAGTCCGTCGCTCGTTACCGAATCGGTGACGATGTATGCGCCCGATTGTTCTTCTAAAAGGATTGCGGAAATGAGTGCGATCAAGCGATTTCGGTTGATCTCCTCGCCGTCCGGCGCTACCGCGCCTGCGCGGTCTACGTCGGTGTCAAATATAATTCCGAAATCCGCATGGTGTCTTACGACCGCTTCTGAAACGGATTTCATCGCTTGCGCATTCTCGGGGTTGGGGATATGGTTGGGGAAATTGCCGTCAGGTTCTAAAAATTGAGAACCCGTCGTATCTGCACCGAGCAGTTTTAACACTTCTTCCGCATAAAAACCGCCCGCGCCGTTTCCCGCGTCCACAAGAATGCGTTTGCCTTTTAAAGGCTTGTCTTCTCCGCAAGCTGTCCGAACCTTTTCGACGAGATCTTGCGAGTATTTTTTTAAATAGCTTTTCTTTGTCGATTTTCCGCTGCCTGTCGGAAATTCTCCCTTTGTTGCAATCGTCAGAACTTCGGTAACGTCTCCGCTTTCGAGCCCGCCGTCCGCCGTAAAAAATTTAAGTCCATTTTTTTGATAGGGCAGATGGCTTGCGGTGATCATGATCGAAGCGTCCGCGCCGAAAGAGTCCTTTAAAAGCATGAACATGGACGGCGTAGATGAAAGCCCCGTTAGAATGACGTCTCCTCCGCACGAAGTGACGGCGCGTTCGACGACGGACGAGATATTTCCTGCCGACAGGCGGGAATCGTGTCCGACTGCAATGACGGGCGATTTTCCCGTTTTGTTTGCCGTCCACACGAAAAAAGCTTTGGCAATGCGTTCGACCGCCTCGTCCGTAAGCGTAACGGGATCGCCCTCTACGCCCGCGATGGCAGTGCCGCGCACGTCGGTTCCGTTTTGGAGTTTAAATAAATCCTGCAATGAAATTCCCCCTTTGATCGGAATGCGGTAAAAATATCCTAATTTCCAATCGTTACCATTATACTAAGAAACTCATTTTATTTCAAGAGCTTTTTCAAAAAAAATTTATCAAACATGGAAATTTTCAAAAAATACCTTGCATGTCATATCCTTTTGTGATATAATACACTCGCTAAGTAAAATATTGGAGAGTTTTACGATGTACAAATTTACACTATCGACGGATTCGACCTGCGATCTTTATCATGATTTTATTGTCGAAAATGATATTAAACACGTTTCTTTGACCTTTACGGTGGAAAAGAACGGGAAAATGGATGACAGGCTCGATAATTTTACCGAGTATGGACAATACGTAGACTTTTATAACGAGTTGCGCGGCGGGGCGTTTTCCCGTACGTCCATGCTCAATTACGAATCGCATTTGAACCACTTTATGAAAATTGCCTCAGAGGGCGCGGAAGACGTTGTTCATTTTACCATTTCTTCCGGACTTTCACCCACGAAAACAGTCGCAAGAAAAGCGGCGGAGGAAGTCAGAAAGACTTACCCGAAATTTTCGCTCTACGTAGTCGATCCTTTGACTGCGACGGTAGGGCAAGGCGCGCTCGTGAGAATCGCTCTTCAATGCCGCAACGAGGGAAAGACGGCAAAGGAGGCGCACGACCTTTGTAATTCACTCAGATTGCATATTCAGCATTTTATTGTTGCCGACGATTTGTCTTATCTGCGTAAGGGCGGCAGAGTTTCCGCAGTTTCTGCGGCGGTGGGCGGGATGCTCAATATCAAACCGATTATTTCGTTCGATAAAGAGGGTAAGCTTGTGCCGATCGCCAAGGTGAAAGGTCCGAAAAAGGCGATTTCTTATATCAAACAGAAGCTGGATACGGAAGGTCCCGATCCGGAATATAATTATGTATTTATCGTGCATACCGATAACGAGGCGCCGGTTAAAGAACTCGAAGAATATGTTAAGGAAAAGTTCGGTATTCAACCTTATGTTTCGATTATGGGACCTGTTATCGGATCGCACGTCGGTCCGGGGGCGTTTGCGCTCGGATATCTTTCCAAATCGGAGAGGAATGAATTTTAATTTCTGTAAAAAATATTGACGCGCAAACATTTGCATATATTGGCGCGTAGCGGTACAGGGTGCGTTCTTTCGCATTTTTCTGCCGTAATGTATGTGTCATCGTCGCGCCGACTTGTTCGGCGCATTTTTTTGTAATTATGAAGAGATTATTGTCAACTGTTTTAGGATTGCTTACCGTTGTTTCATGTTGTATGTTTGCTGCGTTTATTCCGTATACTTCGCAGATGGTTTCCGCGGATTCCTATTATGACGAAGAGACGGGGAAAACGGTCATTGACACAAACTATTGGTTCCGTAATATTACTGTTAATGTTGACGTTCGGCGAGACAAAACGTTGGCGGTTACCGAGCGATTTACAGTCGGTTTTTTGCGCGGTGAAGTTAACACGGGATTTATCCGCGATATTCAGCGGATTTCCCGCACGACCCGCATAATAAACGGTAAAAAAGATCAAGGCGAAAGATATATCGCGAAAATATCAAACGTCTCGGTAACGATTAACGGCGGTGCGGCAAAGGTAACCGAAGAGTTGTATAATCAGGGGCAGTTTCATTCAATTAAAATGCAATTGCCGGATGAGTCGTATTTCCCTGCCACCGATCAGTCGGATAAAGACAGTTACAATATATTCGAATTGTCTTACATCTACGATATAAGCGATGATAAGGCGCGCGGGTACGATGATTTTACGTTCGACGTACTCGGTTACGCCATGGCATATACCAAAGGATTGTCGGTTACGGTGACTTTTCCGGAAAATATCGAAGGTCGCGACGTTTCTATGCGGACGAATCAGATGAAGGCATGGGAACCGACTGCGGAAAACGGAGAACGGTTTATCGTAAGCGGCAATACAGTGCGGATCGGCGCCGCGCCCAATAAAGAAAATAAAGGTTATACTCTGCAGGTGATTCTACCCGACGGATTTTTTCAGACGGAAAGCAGTTTTTATTGGGAATATATTGCGTGTGCTGTTCTTGCGCTCTGCGGTGTGGCGGCGGGACTCTTCCTCTTTTTTCGTTTTCGCCAGAGGAAACCAATCGACCCGATTGCATTTTATCCTCCGGAGGATATGCGCGCCATGCGTTTCTCTTCTGTTTATTACGGCGGTGCGCGGGAAAAGGATATTGCCGCCGTTATCGTGCAGTGGGCGCAGGAAGGGTATGTGCGGATCGATCGCGACGGGGTGAAAGATTTGTACGTTCACAAAATTAAGGATTTGCCCGACGACGTTTCCGATGCGGAAAAGGCTTATTTTGACGAAATGTTCAAACCCCTGTTCGGAGATGCGGCGGAGGATTTTTCAACGCGGGCAATGTTTTATCCCGATAATGCAAAAAAAGCAAGCAGGCTTTCGCGCAGAGTGGGCGGGCTTGTTTCCGAGGCGGATATTCCCAATCCGCTCACACGGCACAGCGGACTGTATCACGTATTGTTGACGATATGCTCGCTTATTCCCTTGCTTGCCGTTCTTATTTACGGCTGCTCGTTGAATGCGACCTTGTTGCCCTTGTTTTTCTTCGTCTTTATTGCGGCGGGGACGGGAGTCGGTTCTACGCAGGCGCGTTCAAACTTTTCGCCGTTTATGTACGTTTTTCCGATTGCATTTTTGGCTATGCCAATGGTTGTTTACAGTTTGTTCTTTTATATGCCCCGTTACGATTATGCGGGTATGTTATGGTTAAGTCTGATCTGGTGGGCGATTGCGTTTATCTTATTGCATTTTTATAAGCAACGTTCGCCCGAAGTCATGTATGAATATGCGCAAATGCTCGGATTCAAACGTTTTTTGCTCACGGCAGAGCTTCCAAGGCTTGAAAAAATGCTTGACGACGATCCTGAATATTACTATCATATCATTCCGTACTGCCTGATTATGGGGATCGGTGAAAAAGTGGAAAAGCGGTTTGCGCCGCTCGGCGTCGCCGCGCCCGAGTGGACGGGCGGTATTTCGCTTGGCGCGTTCTCTTCGTTTACTCATTCGCTTTCGTCCTCTTCGGGTGGCGGCTCTTCGGGCGGCGGAGGCAGCGGAGGGTCTTCTGGCGGAGGCGGCGGAGGCGGCGGTAGCCGCGGGTGCTGATATACCTAAGAAAAGCAACGCTGTTGCTGGAATTTATTTTGCTTTTGTTGGCGTTGCTTTGTTCTATTTTGGCAATATTTGAATCGCTGGTATCTGCGGCTTGACGCTTTTTAGCAGGTATGGTATTATTAAAATGCAACTTAACACTGTTGCGGGTGAATCTCCTGTTGGGAGATGAGAGGGAAGCGAGCTTGTTGCTCCACAGCCCCCGCTACCGTTCGGCACTTGCGCGTATTCACTGCGAAAGCGGGAAGGATACGGTAAAACGCATGCCGCCGCCGTTACTAGCGGCGGCAAGTCGGGAAACCTGCCTGCAACTTTTAGAAACTTCTTTTTCGGGTCGGAGAAAGGGGCAAACAAGAGCGCGGAATCTCTGCGTTCTGTTTTGCGTGCACCCCGTCTCCTACGCGGGGTGTTTTTATTACGGTGAAATATTAGGGGGATTCATCGTCGGTCAATTGTCAAAAATACGTAGGAGGTATTTTTATATGAAAAAGTTCAGATGGTTTGCGACGCTTATATGCGTTGCGGTACTCGCGCTTGCGAGCGTTTCGCTCTTCGGGTGCGGGGAGACGGTAGACGGAGTTAAGCTCGTCGAATCCAAAGAGAAGGTTGTCGTGATTCAGGCGACCAAGACGCAGGGCAGTTTGCTCGACGCGCTGAACGCGCTCAAAGATGCGGAGGAGTTGAAATTCGAGACGACCGGCAGCGGTGAAATGACGATGATCGTCTCGGTAGACGGGTATGCGCCCGACAGCGCGAAGAATGAGTTTTGGGCGATTTATACCTCGCTCACGGAGCTTGACGGCGTTTCGTATTCGAACGAGGAGTACGGAATTTACGAATACGACGGTAAGAATTATAACAGCGCGTCGTACGGTTGCACGGGATTGCCTCTTGTAGCGGGCGAAACGTATATTCTCGCGATTTCGACTTATTGACATGCGGCGTAAGAGTGCAAAAAATCTTGCAATGAGCGCGGTTTGCGTTGCGCTCCTGATTGCCGTGCAATTCGTGCTGGGGTTTGTTCCCGGAGTGGAGTTGGTTACGGTGATTTTGCTTGCTTTTTGCTATGCGTTCGGTATATTTTACGGATTGCTTTCGGCAACGGCATTTTCGCTGTTGCGCTGTCTCGTATTCGGTTTTGTGCCGAATGTGGTCGTGCTTTATCTTGTCTATTACAATCTGTTTGCACTGCTTTTCGGATTTGCGGGCAGACGGAAAATTTCCGTTTATATCGGTCTTGTTTTGCCCGTGATCGTAGGTGCGCTCTGTCTGTATTTTGCAATACAGCCGCCGCCCGTGAGTATTCTGTATCAAAAAAATTTACAGATAATGCTTTGGATTTTGTTCGGACTGATGTGCGCTTTGGCTGTGTTTTTGTGCCTGTTGCTTTTCAACGGAAAATTGCGCAAAAAAGAGAATGCGAAAGAACTTGCAACGGTTACTGCGCTCGCGGCTTTTTGTACGGTCTGCTTTACGTTGCTCGACGATGTGATTTCGCCTCTTGTTTTAGGGTATTCGGCAGAGGCGACGGTTGCATATTTTTATACGGGTTTTTTAACGATGCTGCCGCAGACGATTTGCGCCTCTGTAAGCGTATTTCTTTTGTTTCCCGTGCTTAAAAAACTGTTTTTTCGTGCGGCAAACCGTCAAGAAAAGCTTGGGGAAATTTAAAAATTCTTTTTCAATCAATAGACGAATTACAAAAGATATGGTATAATAACCATATCTTTTATCTATTTTCGGAGAAATTATGGAAAAACAGTTTGTGGCGCAGATTGCGGATATCGAGAGTGATTTTCCGCAGTGGTTTACGGACGTTGTTATTAAGACGAAACTCGTCGATTACGGCCCCGTGAAGGGGACGATGGTCATTCGTCCTTACGGCTACGCCATTTGGGAAAATATCCAGAACGAATTTAATACGCGTTTTCAGGCGAACGGCTACGAGAATGCCTATTTTCCGCTACTCATTCCCATGAGTTTCATGACGAAGGAGGCGGAGCACGTCGAGGGGTTTGCTCCTGAAGTGGCGGTCGTTACCCATGCCGGCGGTGAAAAGTTACAAGAGCCGCTGTGCGTGCGCCCGACTTCAGAAACGATCATCGGTACAATGTTCGGCAAATGGGTGGAGAGCTGGCGCGATCTTCCCGTAAGAATGAACCAATGGGCAAACATTATGCGTTGGGAAAAGACGACGCGTCCTTTTCTCCGTACAAGCGAGTTTTTATGGCAGGAAGGGCACTCCGTATTTGCAACGGCGGAAGAGGCGGAAACGGAAACGCAGAAGATGCTCGAAGTATATGAAGAATTTGCAAAAACGTGTCTTTCGATGCCCGTTTTAACGGGGCGTAAGACGGAAAAAGAAAAATTTGCGGGCGCGGTAGCTACTTACGGCATGGAGGCAATGATGCACGACGGTAAGAGCCTGCAGTCGGGAACGAGTCACTATCTAGGGCAAAATTTTTCCAAAGCATTCGATATTAAGTTTACAGATAAGGACGGTGCGCAGAAGTATGGATATACGATGTCGTTCGGTGTATCGACACGGCTCATCGGCGCGCTGATCATGACGCACGGCGACCAGCGCGGACTCGTGCTGCCGCCCGTTGTTGCGCCCGTACAAGTGGTGATTGTGCCGATTGCCATGAAAAAAGAGGGTGTGCTCGAAAATTGCCGCGCGCTCGCAAATCGGTTGAAAACTGCGGGTATTCGCGTTAAGATCGACGACAGCGACAATTCCCCCGGATGGAAGTTCAATGAGTGGGAAATGAAGGGCGTTCCCGTGCGCATCGAGCTTGGTCCGCGCGATATCGAGGCGGGTAAAATGCTTGTCTGCCGCAGGGACACGTTCGAAAAGAACGAAGTTGAAATGGATAATGCCGAGACTAAAATTGCGGCGTTGCTCGGTGAGATTGCGGATAATATGTATGAGAAAGCGAAAGAACGCATGCAAAAGCGTATAGTCGACGTTAAGACGCTTGACGAGCTGCTTTCCGCCGTAGATCAGGGGAATTTTGTGCGCGCAGGCTGGTGCGGTTGCCGCGAATGCGAAGATAAGGTAAAAGCGTTTGCACAGGCGACTTCGCGCGTGATGGACAAGGCGCATACGGCGAAGAGTTGCATTTCTTGCGGGAAAGAGGCAAAACATACCGTATTCTTTGCAAGAGCATATTAACAAAAGGGCGATTATTTATGTACCGTTACGAAACGCATTTGCATACCGCAACCGTAAGCGCTTGTTCTTATTTTCAACCGCAACAGGTCGTCGATAAGTTTGTTCGTCTCGATTATCGGGGCGTTTTCGTGACCGATCACTTTTTGAACGGAAATACGACGGTAAACAAGGCTTTGCCTTACGCCGAGCAGATAGAAAAATATTGCGAAGGCTATGAATCGGTAAAGGCGCTGGCGGGGGATAAGCTCGACGTTTTTTTCGGGTTTGAATATTCTTATTTCGGGACGGATTTTCTTGTGTATGGATTGGGAAAAGAATGGTTGCTTTCTCATCCCGAAATCATGGATATGCGTCCCAAGGAATTTTTTCAATTTGCAAGGAAAGAGGGCGGCGTCGTAATACAGGCGCATCCGTTCCGTCAGGATTTTTATATCGACCATGTTCGTCTGTTTACTTCTGACGTAGACGGATTCGAAGTGCTCAATATATCCCGTCGGGAGATCGAAAACAGAGCGGCAAAGGCGTATGCGGATATATACGGATTACGTCAGACTGCGGGGTCGGATATTCACGGGATCGGGCATAAGGAACTTGCGGGCATGGAGTTTAAAACGCCGCTTAAGAGTGAAAAAGACTATTGCGGTAGAATCCTTCGCGGAGAAGGCAATATATTCAGCATTGCGGATAAAAAGTATGCGCAGTGAGAGACAGGAGGCGGATTATGAAACATATCGATATTTTTGACGTATTGAACGATAGCGCTCTTTTGGGTGAGGAAGTCACCGTATGCGGATGGGTGCGTACGTTCCGCGATTCGGCGCAGGTCGCTTTTCTTGAGCTCGGCGACGGGACCAGCTTTGCGCGTTTACAGATCGTCGTAGATAAAAATGCGATCGAGATCGATCCCGAATGCGTAAAAAACGGCGCGTCCGTATGCGTTGTCGGCGAAGTGGTAAAAGCATATCGGGGCGACGGAGTGGAAGTGAATGCGAAAAAAGTCAGATTGCTCGGCAAATGTCCTTCCGATTATCCCATTCAGAAAAAGCGCACCACGCTTGATTTTTTACGCACGATTCCTCATTTGCGCCTTCGTACGAATACGTTTACCGCAGTGTTCCGCGTTCGTTCGGTGGCAGCGCAAGCGATTCACCGCTATTTTCACCAGCATCGGTATTATTATATGAATACGCCGATTATCACGGCAAGCGATTGCGAGGGCGCGGGTGAGATGTTCCGCGTAACGACGCACGGTTACGGTGCAAAGGCGGAGAGCGAGGAAAAGTTTTACGAAACGGATTTCTTCGGTCAGAGAGCGGGACTTTCCGTTTCGGGACAGCTGGAAGGCGAAGTTGCCGCAACGGCTTTTTCGAAAATATATACGTTCGGACCTTCTTTCCGTGCGGAGAAATCAAACACGACAAAACATCTTTCGGAGTTTTGGCACGTTGAACCCGAAGTTGCATTCGCCGAGCTTCCCGATATTATGGAAATTGCCGAAGAAATGCTAAAATACGTGATTCGCGCCGTAATGGAAGAATGTAAAGACGAAATGAACTTTTTTGACAGCTTTGTTGAAAAGGGACTGAAAGACAAACTTGAACACGTTTTAAACAGCGAATTCGGCGTTTGCGATTACACGGATGCAATCGAAATATTAAAAAAAGAAAACGGGAAATTCGTGTATCCCGTGGAATGGGGCTGCGATCTTCAGACAGAACATGAAAAGTATCTGACGGAAGTCGTATTTAAAAAACCTGTATTTGTTACAAATTATCCCAAAGATATCAAGTCTTTTTATATGAAACAAAATCCGGACGGAAAAACAGTCGCCGCAACCGATTTGCTTGTGCCGGGGATCGGAGAGATCATCGGGTGCAGCGAACGTGAGGCGGATTACGATAAGCTCGTTTCTGTCATGAAAGTGCGGAACATGGATATGGACGCATATAAACAGTACCTTGATTTGCGCGTGTTCGGCAGCGTGCCGCACAGCGGATTCGGACTCGGGTTCGAGCGATTCGTTATGTATGTGACGGGTATGGAGAATATCCGCGACGTAACGCTTTTTCCGCGCTGGGTTAAAAATATAATGTAATCGATACGGTTTGCCTCGTTTTATTAACGGGGCAACTTTTCTATTTGCTGTATAGCGAGAAGACCGGATAAAACTTTTTAAAATTCTCCCCGTTAAAATGCTTGACATGGGGGGGGGTATTATTTGTTATAATGGGAGAAAAAATCATGTGCATGATGCGTTTAAAGAATTTGCGTTCAGGTAACTAAATAATTTATCTAAATAATCGTTTTTGCAACGAATCAGGAGAAAACAATGAATGAATTTTTTAAAAATTCTTTTCCGTATTTTAAAAAATACATTCCGATTCATATCTTTGCAACGCTGTGCGGATTAACGCGTATTTTTATTTTGCTTGCAACGACGCAGCTTGCGTCGATGCTCGTCGATTACGTTATCAATCCGTTGCTTGGCGCAGAATCGGTACATAATTCAAGTATCTTTAATTTTTTAATCCGCGGGATACCCGCAGACGATTATCTCGCCATCTTTTGGTTGATCGCGGGAGCAATGGTTGTGTGCGCGTTACTCTTTTTTGTAGGATTTTATTTAAAATGGAATTTAGCGCATTACTTTTCGCTGAAAAGTCAAAAGCGCATGCGCATGGACGCTTTAAATAAAATCAACGCGTCGAGCGCGCCGCTTCTTAACCGCTATACGGCGGGGGATTTGATTCTCGTTACCACAAAAGACCCCGGCAATATCTGCGACATGTATATTGCGACTTCGCAATTCATGCTCGATAACATTGTATTTATCGTGTTCAGCGGTATCTTTTTATGCCAAATTCATTGGTCGCTCATCTTTTTGCCTGTTGCAGGAGGTATTGCCTGCATGCTGGTAATTATATGTTTTCAGAAACGTTTCGGGAAACTTTACGACAATATATGGAAGAGTAATTCTGCGTTATCGACCACCGTACAGGAAAGCGTTTACGGGATTCGCACGGTTGCGGCGTTTGCCAAAGAGGAACATCGGCGGGAATTGTTCGGTCGGGATAACCGACGTCTTTTCGATACTAATATAGGCGGGATCAAGCTTTATGCGCTGCGCAATATGTTGACGTGGATCGTTCGTGCATTCGTTATCGGCGGCGAAGTCGCGCTAGGCATTTACCTCGGGACAAATGGGAAACTGACCGCAGGTGAGTTTACCGCCATGATCGGATATCTGGGTTCGCTTATGTGGCAGATAACGGGACTGCTTTACAATATCAACGGCATGCAGAATAATATCGTAAGCGCAAAACGTTTTTTTGGATTTTTAAACGATCGCGATGAAACGGCGGAAAAATACGGAACGAGCAAGGTGTCGGAGCATCCTTCGATCGAGCTGAAAAATGTGTACGTAAAGAATGGCGATAGTTACGCTCTTGAAAATTTCAGCGTAACGTTGCCTTACGGTAAAAAGCTTGGGATTATGGGTAAAACGGGGAGCGGCAAGACGCTGGTATGTAAACTCATGCAAGGTTTTGCCGAGGCGGACAAAGGCGAGATTTTGATTGACGGGCGCTCAATATACGATTACGGGCGCGAAGACCTTGCGCGTGCGTATTCCTATGCAATGCAGAACGTGTTTTTGTTTTCGAATACGATTGCGGCGAACATTGCGCTCTATAATCCGTACGGCGGCACCGAGTCCGTTCTGCGCGCGGGACGGCTTGCCGAGGTTGATGAGTTTGCGTGTCGTTTCCCCGAAGGATACGATACGACGATCGGCGAAAAGGGGTTCGGACTTTCAGGCGGGCAAAAGCAGCGTATTTCCATTGCGCGCGCTCTCTATAAAAACGCGCAGGTACTTGTGTTCGACGACGTAACAAGCGCGCTTGACCTCGATACCGAACGTAGGGTGTTCAAAAATCTGCAAAGCGAATGCGCGGAAAAAACGCTTGTTTTTGTTACGCACCGCGCGCCGGCTTTAAAAAACTGTGACGAAATTCTCTTTTTGGATGAGGGAAAAGTCATCGAACGGGGAACTTTTGACGAGTTAATTGCGCTCGGCGGAAACTTCGCGGAAGTATATAACCGACAGGAGCGCGAGGTGAGCTATGAAGAATAATTTATATTATCAAGACGAATATATTAAAGAAAAGTTTAAATTTTCGATGTTCGGTCGGTTTTTAAAAAACGCGTATCGGCATAAGGCTCAATTCTGGTGGAGCGTATTTATCGAGATGCTTACAAGCGCGCTTTCGCTCGTTCCAAGCATATTATATTCGCTCCTGATAGGCGTTCTGTATACGGACGGCGGCATGACGGGGAACGTTATATTAAAACTCGGATTGTGTTTGGGCGGGCTTGCGGTCGTTTGGTTGGGACTTGCGGTAGGTTATTACTTTGAGGCGATTCTGCCTAAAAAATTTGCGTGTACCTTATGTACGGAGCTTAGAACGGAAATATTCGATCATCTGACGAAACTTTCTTTCCGCTATTACGATACGCATTCGACGGGAAAAATTCTTGTGCGCGTTACCAATTACGTGGATGAGCTTTCAGACTTGTTTGCCAATCTGTTTTATGTGATTCTATATTTTATCGGAGTAATCGTCGTTGGAATCGCTGTTGCACTTGCGCTTGACGTTCGTGTGGGCGGCGCAGTCGTGATCGGCTTTATTCCCTTTATGATCGCTATGGCGTTGCTGAGTAAAGCTATTCATAACCGTGCGGGGCGCGACCGTAACAAAAGTGCAAACTTGGTTGCATTCGTTACCGAAAACATCGGTGGAGCGGAGGTCGTGCACGCTTATAATCGCGGTGCGCTCAACGAGACGATTGCCTCCGGTCTGTTCGATGAGTATTCAAAAGCGTTTATGCGGACGACTCGCGTCCGCGAGGCGTTTTTCCCGCTTGCAAACGGTTTTTCGAATGCGTTTTGTACGATCATTATCTACGGCGTTTCGCTTGCAATTGCTTTGTCCGGATTCGGCGGCGGCATTGCGCTTGGAACGGTTGTTGCAATTGCGGGCGTATTGGGTGAAGTGACGGGCAGTGTCGGCGTGCTCTGCGAGCAGATTTCGGATATTTTTACTTTGACAACGAATATGGAGCGTATATATGACACGCTTGAAACGCCCGTTGATATCAAGGATGAAGAGAATGCCGTACCGCTTGAGGGTTGCCGCGGCGACGTCAAGTTCGAGCATGTTGAATTTTCGTATATAGACGGGATTCCGGTGCTTAAAGACTTTTCGTTGGAGGCAAGAGCAGGGGAGACGGTCGCGCTCGTCGGAGCGACGGGGTCCGGAAAGACGACGATCGTCAACTTGCTTTCGAGATTTTACGACGTCAATGACGGTCGGCTCATGATTGACGGGCGGGATGTGCGCGGGTATACGCTCAAATCGTTGCGGGAGAACGTTGGCGCCATGATGCAGGATACTTATATATTCAGCGGCACGGTGATGGACAATATTCGCTTTTCAAAGCCGAATGCAACGGACGAGGACTGTATAGCCGCCGCCCACGCCGCATGCGCACATTCCTTTATTCAGAGATTGCCGGAAGGGTATCAGACGGTTATTTCGGAGGGATACGCGCTCTCGGGCGGAGAAAGGCAACTGTTGAGTTTTGCCCGCCTGATTCTTGCCGATCCGCATATTATCGTACTTGACGAGGCGACGAGTCATGTCGATACGCAGACAGAATTGGAAGTACAAAAGAGCCTTAAGACGTTGCTTTCAGGCAGAACGAGTTTCGTGATTGCGCACAGATTATCTACGATCCGCGATGCCGATAAGATCGTATTTATCGACGAGGGGCGGATATCTGAGCAGGGAACACATTCCGAGCTGATAAATCACGGTGGAAAATACGCTAAAATGGTGCTTTCCGCAATGTAAAATTTCGTTGCGATTAATTTACTTTTGAGGAACATGGGCGGACAATATCCGATTATTTTAAAAACCTCCTTGCATGCAGGGAGGTTTTGTGTTATAATAGAACTATGAAACTTGTTATGTTTTGCGA
Source organism: uncultured Christensenellaceae bacterium (assembly GCA_910586985.1). Lineage (GTDB taxonomy): Bacteria > Bacillota > Clostridia > Christensenellales > Borkfalkiaceae > Gallimonas. The sequence continues at coordinate 17,057 of CAJUKK010000001.1, forward strand.
TTACGGACTTGACGACGCTGCGGCAACGGTGGACATTTTGCAACATGCAGAAAAAGACGGATACGATAGTATTCATCTTGTAGCGATCGGGGGCAACGTTCCCGCCGACGTTGCTTTGGAAAATGCCTGTAAATTGGTTTCTAATTTAAAATTTACTGCACTGCCCTTAACGATAGTGGACACGGTTGACGTTGAGCAGCCTGCGGAATTTCTTGCCGCAATCCACGGCAGAGACGGTATGGGCGATTTGTTTGATAAAAGGGAATGCTTTACACGCGTCGTTAAATTTGCGCAGTGGATCGACCGATTTAACGGGGATTATATTTTAGTGAGCCTTGGACCGATGACGCTCGTACCGTTGATTTTGAAAAAGTTTCTGCCCGAAAAATTCGTTTTTATGGGCGGGAACGTGAGCGAAACGCCCAATTACGGTAAGTATGAATTTAATCACGGTATAAATCCTGCGGCGTTTGCGGAATGCGTTAAGTATAAGCATGTCGCAATTACCATGGATACCTGCCGAAATGCCAAACTCAACGTGCAAAATAAAGAAATCGGACAACAGGACGATATGCACCGTATTGTCGGTCGTTCGCGTGAATTGTCCTTGGGAACGAGGGAAAAGGGCTGTTTTGTTTGGGATGATATTGCCGTAAAATATCTGCGTCATCCCGATTGGTTTACGCTATCAAATGAAACGGATTGCGACGGAAACAACCTTACCGTTGCGCGATATAAGGGGAATCGCGAGTATCTCGAAATTATAAACGAATAAAAACGGAGGAACATATGAAAGTTTTATTGATTAACGGAAGCAGTCACGAAAACGGTTGTACTTATACTGCGCTCAGCGAGGTCGCAAGCGTATTGAACGCGGAGGGAATCGGCACGGAGGTTTTACAGATCGGCTCTCAACCTGTGCGGGACTGTATCGGGTGCAGAGGTTGCAAGGGGAAACGCCGTTGTGTTTTTGACGACGATATGGTAAACGATTGGATTGAAAAAGCCCGCAATGCGGACGGCTTTGTGTTTGGGACTCCCGTATATTATGCTCATCCGAGCGGACGGCTTTTGTCGGTGCTTGACCGTTTGTTTTATGCGGGTGGGGATGCGTTTGCGCATAAAGCAGGCGCGGTAGTCGCATCTGCGCGCAGAGCGGGAACAACGGCGTCGCTCGATGCCGTAACGAAACATCTTACGATCGCACAGATGCCCGTCGTATCGTCGACCTATTGGAATATGGTGCACGGAAACGCGCCGGAAGAGGTAAAGCAGGATCTCGAGGGCATGCAGACAATGCGAAATCTCGGTCGTAATATGGCGTGGCTTTTAAAGTGTATCGAAGCGGGGAAATCCGCAGGGATCGCTCTGCCGGATACGGAAAAGAAAGTGAGAACAAATTTTATTCGTTAAACACAATTGAAAACGGATTGGCGAGGTAAAAACTAAAAAGGCACGGAGAGAAGTATTTTCTCTCCGTGCCTTTTTGGTCGAGGCGACGAGATTTGAACTCACGACCTCTTGGTCCCGAACCAAGCGCGCTACCAAGCTGCGCTACGCCTCGATTGCGTCCATTATTATAACAAACGCCGCATTTTTTGGCAAGCGTTTTTTGTCTTCTTTTCAATGAATTTTTCTTGCATGCTCATGTAACAGGTATTTTTTGCCGATACTGAAAAAAAGGAGACAAAAACATGAAGAAAAGGTTATTTTCCGTTGTATATGCAACCGTTATGTTATGCACGGCAATTCCCGTTTGCAGTTGCGCGCAGAATTCAGAAGATGAGGAAGGAAAGGTTATCCGTTACGGATGTGCGCTCAGTTCTGCGACGGAAACTTGCCAAACGTTCGAAACGATCGTAAAAAACAGTGACGGAACTTCCATTGCGGAAAAACGAAAAAGCTCGCCGCTCGCGCCTTACGTTACCGAATACGGAACGGAAAAAGAGCTGATTACGGCGGTCGGGCAAAGTTTTGAGGTTGTCGGATACGTTTCTTTGCGTATGCCGCTGGGGGAAAACGTGAACATGACCACGGTAAATAACGTGACTCCTTCTGTTGATAATATTGAAAACGGAACGTACGCGCTTGTCCGTCCGTTAGAGCTTATCTATACCGCCTATGACACGCTTACTCCGCTTGCAAAAAATTTTCTTAGTTTTATCGGTTGCGATGAAACGCATGCGATCATAAAAAACGAGGGTTATGCCCGTGTGGGCGAGTCTTTGGCGTACACTGCGTATCGCGGAATGGAGACGGTGTTGCGTATTTCTGCAACCGATTATTCGTATCCCTTGATCCGTAACATTTCGAATGCGTTTGAAGAAAAAAACCGCGGGGTCGAAGTAATCATTGAGCGCGATGAAAATACGGAAGAAACGGTACGCGGCGGCGCTGCGGAGTTGGGCGCTACGGACGGTTGGGACGGTGCGGAGGAGTTGTGTGCAACCAGATATGCAGAGGACGGCGTCTGTGTGGTCGTAAAAAAAGAAAGCAAGTGTAAAAACGTTACCTTTGAACAATTGTACCGTTTGTACGTAGAGGGTTTACCCATTGAAACCATTTGACGGTTTTCAATTTATTGTAAATATCGAGACATTGTCGCAAAACCTTGTTATAATAAAATAGTATCGCAGTCGTGCGATTTACGAAGGAGAATTTATGGGCGCAATGTATTACGTGGAAATCGTAATGAAGATACTCGGCGGAATGGGCGCTTTTCTGCTAGGTATGAAGAGCCTTTCGGACAGCATGACTAAACTTGCCCACGGTAAGCTTAGAAACATGCTCAACAAGACGTCGAAGAGCCGCTTTGCAGGCGTGGGGATCGGCGCGGCGGTGACAATGATCGCGCAGAGTTCGGCGCTGACAACGGTAATGGTCGTCGGACTTGTCAATGCGGGAATCATGACGCTCTTTCAGGGTACGGCAATTATCATGGGCGCCAATATCGGCACGACGATTACGGCTTGGCTTGTTTCGCTCAACACTCTTTCCGTTACAACATTTGCTTTGGCGCTTACGGCAGTCGGCGTATTCATGACGATGTTTTCCAAGCAGGAAAAAGTACAGTTTGTCGGCAGTGCGCTTGCGGGGCTAGGACTTATTTTTGTCGGACTGACCTTTATGTCGGACGCTATGAGTTTTAAGGTGGGTACGCCCGAATACGATGCAATCACCAAAGTTCTTTCTACGGTAACAAATCCCGTCCTTTTACTTTTGATCGGAATACTTGTTACCGCGCTCGTACAGTCTTCCTCGGCGGTTACGGCAATCATAATTACTATGGCGGGAACGGGACTTCTGATCGGCGGATCGGAGGGCGGAAACGCCGTGTATTATATTATCATCGGTTCTAATATCGGAACGTGCGTTACCGCGCTGTTATCGTCTATCGGCGCAAATGCCAACGCCCGCCGCGCCGCGCTCATACACTTTATGTTTAACTTTTTCGGCGCTGCGATTTTTATGATATTCCTGCTGTGTTGGCGCGGTTTTGCCGATACGGTTTTGATTCCGCTCTTTCCAAGTCATCCCGAATTTCAGATCGCCACGTTCCATACGCTGTTTAATCTTGTCAGCGCGCTCCTGTTCTTGCCTTTCATTAATATATTTGTTAAAATTTCGAATTTTCTTGTACGCGAAAAGGTTCAGGAAGTTCCCAAGGAAAGCGAATCGTATATCGATCTCGACGAGCGTCTATTGCGTTCTCCCTCGGTTGCTCTGGGGCATCTCTATCAGGAAACGGGCAAGACGTTTACATACGCTATGGAGACGATGAATTGCGCATTTGACGCGTTTATTGCAAAGGATGTGTCCGTAAAGGAGCAGGTGATAAAGCGGAACGAGAGTCTCGGTAAAATGAACCGTGAAATGATCGAATATCTCGTTAAAATTTCGGCAAGCGCGCTTGCTCTCGAAGATGAAAAGACTGTTTCTGCATTGCATTACGTTTTGAACGATATCGTGCGTATCGGCGAACTTGCCGATAACGTGACGAAATACACAGGACACTATGTAAACGACGGACTCGTCTTCTCCGCTGAATTTATTGATATGATCGGCGGCATGTACGAAAAACTCAAAAATCTCTACGTGCTTTCTCTAGCGACGTTTCTGTATAAAGATTATTCGAAGTTAAAAGAGGTGGACGCGCTCGAGGAAGAAATCGACCGAGACAGGCGGAGATTGGGTTCGGCGCATATAGAGCGGTTGAACGAAGGCAAGTGTCAGCCGCAGAACTCCAACGTGTTCATCAACCTTGTCGGAAATCTGGAACGTGCCGCCGACCACGTTACATACATTGCGCATTCTATCGAGCAAAATATGTGATGCGCGTTGTTGGTTTTTAGAAAAATTACAAAATTATGCAAAAAGAATTGTCTGCGTCTATTGTAAATGCAGACAATTTTTGTTATAATGGTATAGAGCGTTTGCATACAATGAGCGGCGTATTCAATAGTTGACATAAAATCAGGTGATAAAGATGAAATTATTTGTTTCAGGAGAGGGAAAAAAAACGGTTCGTGAAGGCGTGGGACTGTTTATCGAAGATCTTAACTATGCATTGGACGGCGGACTTTATGCCGAAATGCTCGAGAATCGTAATTTTGAGGCGAAGAACGCTTACGGCGAATGGGATAAATATAAGGTTGATTTTGACGGGGGATATGCGTGGGAGGCATATCCTGCGGGGGCTAACGTCGGATTAAAATTAAAAACCGACCGCGCGCTTTTTTCCGAAAACCCTCATTATTTGCGCGTAACGGCGCCCGACGGCGGAGGCGGAATAAAAAATAAAGCGTACGACGGCGTGTATTTAAATGCGGGCGGAAAATATAAATGTTCCTTTTATGCCCGTTCGTACGACTATAGAGAGAAAGCTGCCGTGGGCGTATATGTAAACGGTGCGCCGATCGTAGAAAAACAGTTTAAACTGAAAGCGGACGGAAAATGGCATAAGTACGCGTTTGTGCTCAAATGTAAACAGAGTGCGGAAAGGGCTGATTTTGTATTCCGACTTGCAAAAGCGGGAACGGTACACGTAGACTGTTTTTCGCTCATGCCCGAGAATGCGGTGCTCGGTGTTTTCCGCCGCGATCTCGTTGCGCTTATGAAAGATTTAAAACCCGCGTTTTTACGTTTCCCCGGCGGTTGCGTGGTGGAAGGAAACAGTCTTGATAACCGATATCTTTGGAAAAATACGATCGGGCAGGTCGAGCGCAGAAAACACAATTGGAACCGTTGGGCAGTGCATGCGACTTGCCCCGAAAACAATTTTAAAACGGAATATTCGCATTACGGACAGACGCTCGGAATCGGATATTTTGAATACTTTTTGCTTTGCGAATATCTCGGTTGTAAACCGCTGCCAATCGTGAGCGTCGGAATTGCCTGTCAATACATGTCTACGCAGTTTGTCCCGCTCGATTCTCCCGAATTGGAATACTATATTCAGGAGGCTCTCGACGTAATAGAATTTGCCAACGGCGGATTAGATACCGTTTGGGGACGGGTACGCGCCGAACTCGGACATCCGCAGCCTTTCCGCCTCGAATACCTCGGGATAGGTAACGAACAGTGGGAGACGCAGACAACTAAGGAACAAAGCGGCAACGAGTTTTATAAACGGTTCGAGTTGTTTGAAAAGCGTATTCACGAAAAGTATCCCGATTTAAAGATCGTGGGTACAGTCGGGCCGACGGTGGAAACGCCTTCGTATGAAAGCGCCTGGAAATGGACGCGTGAAAAACTCAAAGAAAATCCCGATTTTGTGTATTGTTCGGACGAACACTTTTACGTTTCGCCCGAGTGGCTGTATTCGCATACGAAGATGTACGACGCTTACCCGCGCGACTCCCGCGTATACGCAGGAGAATATGCCGCGCATATACCGGGGTCCGGCTGTGCGCTCTTTAACAGTCCGCAGGCAAACGCATGGGAGGGCGCGCTTGCAGAGGCGGCGTTTATGACGGGTATGGAACGTAATTGCGACATTGTGGTTATGTCCTCTTATGCGCCTCTGTTCGCTCGGATCGGATATACGCAGTGGAGTCCCGATTTGATCTGGTTTGACGGCAAGTCGGCGTATGCGACTTGCAATTACTATGTCCAACAGCTTTTTAGTATCTATACGGGCGATCACGTGCTCGGGATAAAAGTTGAGGAGGAAAAAATTTATGCCTCGGCGAGCGAGCGCGACGGGGAATTCTTCGTAAAAATTGTAAATGCGGGAGATGATGCCGTTGAGGCGGAGATCGAGGGCGATTTCGACTTCGGCGAAATGACGCGTATTATCCGTTTGGAGGGCGAGTTGTCCGATTATAATACGATCGAAAAGCCGAATACGGTTGTCCCGCAGGAGATTGCGCCGCTTGCCCCGCACAGCGCGACGCTCCCGCCGAGAAGCTTTAACGTGCTGATTTTCAGAAGAAAAAAGAGCTGATTTAAATTAGTTTGATAAAACAACGCCGTCCGCTTAAAGTAGGACAAAAACACAGAGTGAAACTCAAGCTGTTGGATGGGTGTCTGAGTTGGGAAAGTGATGACGAAAAAAAAGAAGAGTTAAAATTACTTATTTGTAGGCGGCTCGAAAAAATGGAAATGCATTTGAATGATATTGCGTTGATTTTAAAAAATATAGAGAACATATAAAAATCCTTTACATTTTTACATGTTCATGTTACAATACGTGCATATGAAACGGGTCATCGAAGTAGAGGGGATGTGTTGCAAACGCTGTGCGGAGCGCGCGGAAAAAAAGCTACTGCTCCTCGGCGGCGTGTCGGGTGCAAAGGCGAATTTTAAAAAGGGCGTGATCTTTGTAGAGACGGAGCTGGAGGATTCCGCGCTTTTGCAGTGCGTTGAAAACGCAGGTTTCACCGTAAAAGAAATCCGCGCAAGAAAAGGTCTGTTCGGTTGACAATCAGGCTATGATTAAAATGAAACTTGTGTAAAATTTGCTCGACATGAAGAGCGAGAAATTAACGCAATCGGAACTAGGGAAAGAGCCGAATATGTCGCAATACGGCATTAGTGAGTGGTTACTCTTAGGTGAAAAGAGCCGAGCGTTAAAAGCTAATGGGTGATTGCGGATTATTTCGACTGTTTGATCGACGAGTTTATCGGTCGGAAGTTATAAAAATATCCCCTTCAAACGCTTTACTTTTTTTAGCAAGTGGGATATAATGATATAAAATGATGCCGTAAATTTTCAAGGCGAATTCAATTCGCCGTTAGAAACTTTACGACATAGTAACTCACAAAGTTTTGTTTTATTACGATACGCCTTCCACTTGCGAGCGCAGTTTGCGGAGCGAGTAAGCTCTCGCTCGCATAGCGTGGCGATAAGGCGTAGAGAAACAAAACATGCGAGTTAAATACTTGGCGTTTACAGAGGACGCGTCCGCGGCAATTTATGCGCACAGAGAGCCCCCGCACGGTGAAAGGGGGAGGCAGGATCGCATGCGGGTATCACCTCTCAGCTTGCGGGGAGAAATTGAGTAACTCCGCACGGGCGCGCAACCCGTTATCCCATGCGGCAAATGATAGTTTGTTTTGGTGGTTAAAATGCCTTCGCGTATTCCGAAACGCGGAGGCTTTATTTTTTATAAGGAGAAAGAAAATGTATCAGAAAGTAGACACCTCGCTCAATTTCGTAGCGCGCGAAAAAGAAATCGTAGACTTCTGGAAGAAAAACAACGTCTTTGAAAAATCGATTGAAAAGACGAAGGACGGGGAAGAGTTTTCCTTCTTCGACGGCCCGCCCACGGCGAATGGAAAGCCGCATATCGGGCATATTTTAACGCGTGTTATGAAGGACATTATTCCGCGTTATCAGACGATGAAGGGCAAGCACGTTTTACGCAAGGCGGGTTGGGATACGCAGGGACTCCCCGTCGAGCTTGAAGTGGAAAAAACGCTCGGACTCAACGGAAAAAAAGAAATCGAGGCGTACGGAATCGAGCCGTTTAACGAGCAGTGCAAAAAATCCGTCTGGCAATATCAAAACGAATGGGAGAAGATGAGCGATCGCGTCGGCTATTGGGTGGATATGGACAAGCCGTACGTAACTTATCACGACAGCTATATCGAATCGGAGTGGTGGGCGCTCAAAGAGATACACAAAAAAGGACTGCTTTATAAAGGACACAAGATCGTGCCCTATTGTCCTCGTTGCGGCACGGCGATCTCCTCGCACGAAGTAGCGCAAGGATATAAACTTGTTAAGGAGACTTCCGCCGTTGCGCGGTTTAAGGTTGCAGGCAGAGAGAATACTTATATTCTCGCTTGGACGACGACTCCGTGGACGCTTCCTTCCAACGTTGCGCTCTGTATGAATCCCAACGAAACGTACGTTGAAATCGTTTCGGACGGGACGCATTATATCATGGCGGAGGCGCTTGTTCCGAAGTTTTTCGAAGAGTACGAAATTACGGACAGAAAAACAGGTAAGGAATACGAGGGAACGAAATACGAACCGCTCTTTGCTTATGCCGAAAACGACCTGCAGGCGATGAAGAATGATTGGAAACGCGTTTACGAAGTCGTCTGCGATACGTACGTTACCCTGACCGACGGTACGGGCGTTGTGCATATTGCGCCTGCATTCGGACAGGACGACTATAACGTCGGTAAACATTATCAGCTCCCCGTACTTTGTCTTGTTACCGAGCAGGGGACGTTCGATTCGCGTTGTCCCGAGCTTGAAGGGCTGTTTATTAAAAAGGCGGACAAGGTTGTACTCGATCTGTTGAAATCGCAGGGTAAGCTATTTAAGGCATTGCCGTTCGAACATGATTATCCGCATTGCTGGCGGTGCGACACGCCGCTCATGTATTATGCGCGTTCTTCGTGGTTTATTAAGACGACGGCAATCAAGGATCGCTTGATCGCGTGCAACCGCTCCGTTAATTGGATGCCCGAGACGATCAGGGACGGACGTATGGGAAACTTCCTCGAAAACGTAATCGATTGGGGACTTTCCCGCGATCGTTATTGGGGTACGCCGTTGCCCGTTTGGGTATGCGAGGATTGCGGAGAAATCGAGGTAATCGGTTCGAAAGAGGAATTGCGCGCTAAGTGCGGCGCACCCGAAAATATTGAATTGCACCGTCCGCACGTCGACCGTTTAACGTGCAAGTGTACAAAATGCGGCGGAAAGATGTCGCGTTCGCCCGAAGTTATCGACTGTTGGTTTGATTCCGGCTCAATGCCGTTCGCGCAGTATCACTATCCGTTTGAAAATAAAGACCTCTTCGAGGAAACGTTCCCTGCGGACTTTATCTCCGAGGCGGTCGATCAAACGCGCGGTTGGTTCTATACGCTCCTCGTCATCTCGACCATACTCTTCGACCGCGCGCCCTTTAAAAATTGTATCGTACTGGGACACGTTAACGATGCGAACGGAATCAAAATGAGCAAGCATAAAGGGAACGTCGTCGATCCGTGGAGCGTGCTCGATAAACAGGGTGCGGACGCCGTGCGTTGGTATTTTTACACAAACAGCGCGCCGTGGATTCCTTCGAGGTTCGGACCTGAGACGGTTTCCGAAGTGCAGCGCAAATTTCAGGGCACGCTCTGGAATACGTACGCTTTCTTTACGCTGTATGCCGATATCGATAAATACGATCCTTCTGAATATGATTTGAAAAAGTGTAAGCTCTCGCTTATGGACAAGTGGGTGCTTTCCAAACTGAATACGCTTGTAAAACGCGTCGACACTATGCTTGCGGAGTATAATATTACCGATAGCGCGCGGGAGATTCAGGAATTTTCTGACATTCTCTCCAATTGGTACGTTCGCCGCGGACGCGACCGTTATTGGGGAAGTGAAATGACGGAAGATAAGGCGGCGGCATATACGACTCTGTATACCGTTCTTGTCACGCTTGCCAAATTGCTTGCGCCCTATACGCCGTTTATGTCGGAGATGATGTATCGCAATCTTGTGTCGGGGTTCTATCCCGATGCTCCCGTCTCGGTGCATCTTTGCGATTTCCCCGTCTGTGACGAAACTGCGATCGATACTGAACTTGAAAAGGGAATGGACGACGTTTTAAGCGTGGTCGTTCTCGGAAGGGCGGCGCGCAATGCAGGCAATTTAAAAAATCGTCAGCCGCTCTCGGAAATCGTCGTTTCAGGCGAGCGTGAGTTGGAAATATCGGGCGAGCTTATGGCGGTGACGCTCGACGAACTCAATGTAAAACGCATGCGGTTTGTTTCCGGTGCAGAAGAATTGGTGCGCTATACGCTGAAACCGCAGCTCAAAACGCTTGGGCCGAAATACGGAAAAAAACTCAAAACGATCACTGAGTTTTTAAATACGTGCGATGCAGGCGCGATCGTTGCCGCAGTGAAAAACGGCGGATCGTATACCGTCGAACTTGACGGTGAAGTCGTGTTGTTCGAAGAGGATCTGCAAATCTTTACGCAATCGGCGGAAGGATATGTCGCCGTCTCTGACAGAGGAGTTACGGTCGCGCTCAATACCGAGTTGACCCCTGAACTATTGGAAGAGGGGACGGAGCGGGAGCTTGTATCCAAAATTCAGACGATGAGAAAGGAGGCGGGATTTGAAGTCGTCGACCGGATTGCCGTTTATTATGAGGCGGAGGGAAGAGCGGAGACGGTTTTGCAACGCGGCAATTTTAAATCAGACGTGCTTGCCGAATGCGTCGTCAAAGGCGTTGCAGAAGGGTATACTAAGGAGCTTGACGTAAATGGCGATAAAGTACGTATTACCGTTGTAAAATTATAATCGATAAAAAGAAACTCCGTGCAAATTTGCACGGAGTTATTTTTGGCATTTTATTTATCTTGTTAAGCGTTTGATCGCCTCTTTGTAGACGTTCATCATCAGTTCGATACGATCGATCGTAATAAACTCGTTCGGTTGATGCGCAACGGGTACGTCTCCTGCAATTTCGGGCCCGAACGCCGCGCCGTTTTTAAGCGCGCGCGCATAGGTACCGCCTCCGATTGCGATCGGTTCGCATTTTTGGTCGGTGTATTCCTCGAATACCGAGCGGAGCGTGGAAATAAGCGGGCCGTTTTTGTCGTTATAAATAGGGGATTGGTGATGAATAACCTCGTATTTTACGCCGAAACGATCTACGGCTTCCATAATCTGTGCAAGCGTCATGGTTGCGGGATAGCGAATATCGCATACAACGGCAAGGAATCCCTTTCTGTAATGTATCATGTCGGGCGAGAGCGTAAGATTCCCCGTTTCGTCGGCAAGTTGGGTCAAACCTTTTTTATCTTCAAACAAATCTTCGATTACGCGCAAAACGCTCTCATCCTCACGGAACATTGTCAGGATAGGCAAAATCGCATTGTCGCCTTCTTCGGGCGTGGACGCATGCGCGCTCTTGCCGTGGTAGAAAAATTTGCCGTTTTCAAAGCTCAGTTTTAACTTTCTTGATTTCTGGCGATCGACGGTAACGGGACGCACGCCGCACGAATCGCAAACCATATTGGCGCGCTCGCCGCCTTTCATGTAGGTAAAAAGTCCGGATTTGACGGGATAGTGAAGGCGAATCTGTAAAATTCCCTTTTCCGCGTATATGACGGGGAAATTAGCGTCGGGAGAAAATCCTACTTCGGGGAGCCGATTCACCGTTTCGTAATATTCAATACATTTCCAACCGCATTCTTCGTTGCAACCGACGATGAGTTTGATCGTTTTGTGCGGGACAAATCCTTCGTCTTTCAGCATTTTTAACGCATAGAGCGCAGCAAACGCGGGTCCTTTGTCGTCCGTTGCGCCGCGTCCCCATATCTTACCGTCGGATACGAGTCCTTCAAAGGGAGGTACTTTCCAACCTGTTCCGGCAGGAACAACGTCAAGATGGCAGAGAATTGCAAAATCGTCGCCTGCGCCGAAGATGACTTCGCCGATATAATTATCGTAGTTTTTTGTTTCGAATCCCATTTCGCTTGCGAGCGAAAGAAAATGATTCAAACATTCAAATGCGCCTTTTCCAAACGGCATGCCCGCTTGCGGGCGGGCGAGGGAAGAATCGATACGGATGCTTTCGCTGATGCTGTTTACGGCATCGTTTAAGTATTGCGTCATAATGTGTGTCTCCGTTTACAGTATATCAAATATTATAGCAAAATACGGAACTACTGTCAAGAGAAAAATGCCGATCCAAACTGACAAATTCCGCACGGAGAATATGATTGTTTTTTAAATTTTTATAAGTTCCGTTCATTTATTTTTGCAAATTATAGGAAAGTATGCTATAATACAAAAAAGGGAAGGATGGGGATATGCACGAAGGGCACAGACAACGTATGATGCAACGGCTTGAAAATCAGCCGGACGGGCTGCAAGATCACGAGCTGCTCGAAATTTTGCTCTTCAATGCGATTCCGCGAAAGAATACAAACGAAATCGCACATGCGCTATTGGACGCGTTCGGGACGCTGTCCGCCGTATTTTCGGCGCATTTGGACGAGCTTGTAAAAGTTGCGGGCGTCGGCAGAGGAACCGCGTCGTACATCAAGTGTGTCGGCGCGTTGCTCGCTCGGGTCGCGCCTGCGGAAGATAACCGTTCCGTTGTCTATAATTCCGCGCAATTCGGTGCGGAACTCGTTAAACGTTATCGGAATCTTTCTGCGGAAGTGGTTGAAATATACTGCCTCGACGTACACAGCGCGATTCGTTCCAGTCGTCGCTTTTCAACGGGAAATTCGGATAAAGTTCTTATGCAACCCGAGGAGGTAAGTTCGTTTATTATCTCGCAAAATCCCCGCGGCGTGGTACTTGCGCACAATCATTTGGGACAGAGTAATCTGCCGTCGGATGCAGACGACCGTTTTACTGCACAGATTCAATTGCTATGTTCTATGAACAATATTCGTCTTGTCGATCACCTGATTGTCAGTAAAAGCGGCGCGTATAGTTATTTTCTTTCGGGAAGATTAGAAACGATCAAAAGTCAATTTAATGTGAATACCGTTATCAGGAAGGGGATCATATGAGGGAACAGACACAGGAACCGCTTAACCGTCCTGAAGGGAAAGAGAACGCGATTTTCCGCTACGGGCGCGTTATCGTATTTTGCTTGCTTGTTTTTATGCTGATCGTACTCATCGTCGTAAATTTAAAAAACTGGTATTTTCTTTTGCCTATTTCGGCAGTATTGCTCATTGAAAACTCCGTTAAAATATGGGCGTTTAAAACTTATCCGCCTAAAATCGTATGCTATGTTCTCGATATGTTTGCATTGCTGTTCCTTACGTATTTTTCGGACGGAACGCTTATTTCCATCATTTACATTATTATCCTTTCGGAGTTTTATCTTACTCAGGAAAAACTTGCGGGAAGTATAGCAATGTGCGTGTGCAGCGCGGCAATATTCCTCGGAACTTTCGCAATCAGCAATGCGCTTGACGGGGAAGAGGTGCGGGTTGCCAATCTCATTGCAAGCGCGTTCAGCGATTTGTTGATTATTGCAATCCATTTTCTTGTTTTTAATTTTGCGATACAGATTTATCGTAAAAACAAAGAAATCACGGGCACGCTTGTAGAACTGAACGCCAGCAACGAAAAACTGCGCCTTGCCTATAACGAGTTGCAGGAAATAACCGTGCTCGAAGAACGGCAGCGCATTGCAAAGGATATTCACGATACGGCGGGGCATTCTATTACCACCGTCATAATGCAGACGGAGGCGGCAAAACTTATTATCGACAACGATCCGACAGATGCGAAACGGAAGATATCGGCGGCAAATTTACAGGCGAAACACGCTTTGGAAGAACTGCGCGAAAGCGTTCATCTTCTTTCGGGAACGAACGAATACCTTTCTCTGAAAGATAAGCTGGCGCGTATCCTGCACGAGTCGGCGGACGGCACGGGCATTGCCGTGCGATCGGACGTGGATGATATTCAGTTGTGCGACGCTAAGAGCAGATTTGTTTGCAATACGCTGAAAGAGGGAATCTCCAACGGGATGAGACACGGCGGCGCGACTGCGTTTTACTTTGAGTTAAAAGACAGAGACGGGCAGATTTCGTTTTTACTGTCCGATAACGGCGCGGGTATGGATCTTTCCGCGCTCAGAGAGGGATTCGGACTTACGGGAATGCACCGCAGAGCGGAGTCTCTTGGCGGACAAGTCTGGTTTGAGACGGCGCAGGACGAAGGGTTCGAAATACATTTGACGCTGCCTAAAGACGGTGGTGGGGAGGAACGGAAATGAAAATTAAAGTATTGCTTGCCGACGATCAGACAATTCTTGCCGACGGGATCAGGAGCGTTTTAACAAGCTGCCCCGATTTCGAAGTGGTTGGAATTGCCGCAGACGGCGTAGAGGCGGTGGAATTGACCGAGAAATTAAAGCCCGACGTTATTTTAATGGATATCCGTATGCCGAATATGAACGGGGTGATTGCCACGCAGGAGATTAAGCGGCGCCGCCCCGACGTAAAGATATTGATTTTGACGACGTTTGACGACAGCGATTATATTCTGAACGCGATCAACAACGGTGCCAGCGGGTATCTTTTAAAGGATACTTCCTCTTCCGCGCTTATCGATGCAATTAAAAACGCTTACGCGGGCGATACAATTTTGCCTGCAAAAATTGCAAAGCGCATCGCCGATGCTGCAAAAATGGTGTCGAGCGATCGGGAGATTAAACTCAAACGCAGATTCGGTTTTTCGGATAGAGAAGTGGAGATCGCAATCATGTTGTACGAAGGTTTCACCAATAAACAGATTGCTAATGCTTTAAAACTTTCGGACGGAACTTCGCGCAATTATATTTCTTCCATTTACGTTAAGATGGAATGCGATAACCGTACCGATGCCGTAAAACTTATGAAAGAGACGATCAACAAGTGAGATTATAAATCGGAACGGATTTTGCGCGGAGTTGAGCGATTGATTCTCACGTGTCTTTTGGATAGAGAATAAGAAATTCAATAAAAAGGTATGACCAATTCGGTCATACCTTTTTGTTATGCGATTATATATTATCGTTTAATCCTAACAGGTAGTCGGAAGAAACGTCGAGATATCGGCATATCAAAAACAGCGTGTCAATGCTCGGCACGCTCTTGCCTGCCTTATAATCGGAAATACATTGTTTGGAGACGTTTGCCGCCGCCGCTAATTCCGTCTGTTTTACGTTTAAATCGTGCAAACATTCATTAAACCTTATCTGAAACTTTGTTATCTTTTCCATAGAAAAAGTATAGACAAATAGTACGCCAATGCTTGACAAATACGTTAAAAACGTACTATAATGCAAAATAGTACGCTAATAACGTACAAGCAAAGGAGGAGTTATGTTAAAGGCAAAAAATTTTCGTTTAGAGGCATGGGAAAAACTTCGGGGCAAATGGGGAACGTTTGCGCTCATTGCTTTCATTCACAGTCTGATTATGGGTGTATGCGGTGCGCTTACTTACATCTATGTCGGCGAAATCATAACGTTGCTCGTGGGCGGTCCGTTTGCGTTGGGACTTGCAATGATCGCGCTCAACGTTGTGCGGACAAGAAAAGTGGAAGTGAATCAACTGTTCAGCGGATTCAGAGAATTCGGAAAAGCGTTTATTGTTAATCTTCTAAATTCAATCCTTATTGTTCTATGGACATTGTTATTGATCATCCCAGGAATTATTAAAAGCTTTTCTTACAGTATGAGTTATTATATTCTTGCTGACGAACCGACTTTAACGGCAACTGAGATACGTCATCATTCGATTGAGCTTATGCGCGGCAATAAGTGGAGACTTTTTTGCCTTGAAGTAAGTTTTATCGGTTGGTGGATTCTGTGTATTCTTACGTTAGGAATACTTTCATTTTGGATCATTCCCTATCAACAGTCGGCTATAGCTGCGTTTTATCAAAGCTTACTTCCGAAGGTTGAAGCGACTACGCCGCAAGTTGAAACGGGGCAGGCGGAGGGATAATTTTTAACAATGTTCATCATTGAGAATTTTCAACAAAAAATAAACGCGATGCGGAACGCATCGCGTTTTGATTATATGTTAATCTTAAATCATTTCAATATTGATAAGATTGGAGTTCCCGCTCTTGCCGTTGGGTGTTCCGCCCGTAATAACGATCGTATCTCCCTTGTGAACCAATCCCGAATCGCGCGCCGAACATTTTGCAAAATGGAACAAAACGTCAACCGAATGATATTCATCGCTCAACATCGGATGAACGCCCCAGCTCAAAGCGAGTTTCTGGTAACTCCGTGCGTCTGTCGTCATACCGATGATGTCGATCATCGGACGGAAACGGGATACCATCTTCGCCGTTCCGCCCGTGCGAGTGCAGACGACGATCGCTTTTGCATGAACGTCCCGTGCAAGCAGACAAGCCGAATGGGAGAGCGCGTCCGAAAGGTCGCGAATCAGATATTCGTTATCGTTTACGGGTTGAATGAATTTGGAGCGGGTTTCCGCTTGCATAGCAATCCGAGCCATCGCTTTTACCGCTTCAACGGGATAAGCGCCTGCCGCCGTCTCGCCCGAAAGCATGATCGCGCTCGAACCGTCGTATACGGCGTTGGCAACGTCCGAAATTTCAGCGCGCGTGGGGCGGGGTTGTTTAATCATCGACTCGAGCATTTCCGTTGCGGTAATGCAGCGTTTGCCCGCTTTGCGGCATGCGGTAATGATTGTCTTTTGAATATCGGGAAGTTCCTCATAGGGGATTTCCACACCCATATCGCCGCGCCCGATCATAATTCCGTCGGATACTTCGAGAATACTGTCGAGATTGTTAACGCCCGCACGGTTTTCAATTTTTGCGATGAGGTCGATATCCGTCGATCCGTGTTCGTTGAGGAAATTGCGTACGTCGATAATATCCTGCGCTTTGGAAACAAAGGAACAAGCGACAAAGTCTACGCCTTGCTCGATGCCGAAGAGGAGGTCGGATTTATCCTGCTCGGAGAGATATTCGAGGTGCAGTTCTTTTTCGGGGAAGAACATGCTCTTGCGGTTTGAAAGCTCTCCGCCGACAAGTACGGTGCAGACAACTTCTTTTGCCTTGACTTCCTTTACTTCGAACACCATTAACCCGTTGTTGAGCAATATTTTATCGCCTGCGTTCATATCCGAGCAGATTCCCTTGTATGAGACGGAAACGCGCGCTTCGTCTCCTTCGATTTCGTCTGTCGTAAAAGTAAACGTGTCGCCTTCTTTTAAAAGAATTTTTCCGTTTTTGAAAGTGCGGATACGAAACTCCGGACCTTTGGTGTCGAGCATGATGGGGAGTGCGATTTGTTTTTTTGCGCGCAGCGCTTTCACGGTGGCAATTTTTTTCGCGTGCTCTTCGTGTGTGCCGTGCGAAAAATTGATCCGCGCGACGTTCATACCCGCATCAGCCATTGCGGAGATGACTTCTTCTGTCTCGGAAGCAGGCCCAAGCGTGCAGACGATCTTCGTTTTTTTCATATTTTCTCCTATTCGCTATTTAATCGGATTGGTTTTTTCCATATATTTTAACATATTTTATGTAAAAAGCAAGCCTTTTTTATAAATTTGTGTTATAATGATTGCGATCCGAGCGGACTACACGGTCGCGGAGCGTCGAAAGACGCGATGAGGAAAGTCCGGGCATCGCAGGGCAGGACGCCTGATAACGTCAGGTGAAGGCGACTTTAAGGAAAGTGCAACAGAAATAAACCGCCTCGAAACCTTTAATTGGGATTTTCGGGGTAAGGATGGAAAGGCGAGGTAAGAGCTCACCGACGGGGCGGTAACGTCCCGTGCCATGTAAACCCCGTCCGATGCAAGTTTGGGCTGTATTCAAATGGGTTGCCCGCCCGAATACAGCCGTGAATAACGCTTGAGCTTATCGGCGACGGTAAGCCTAGATAAATGACCGTGCACGACAGAACCCGGCTTATCGGTTCGACTCGGAGATATAACAAATATTGCATGTGTGCGGCGAAAACTACGTGCACAGGGCATTTATCTAGTATAGAGGAAAAGATTCCCAAAAAAGACGAAGTATTTTTTGGGAAAGAGGAGCGGCAGACAGAAAAGCGAGCCGCGAGAGAGACGAGCGGGGAGCGAAACTTGCCTTGCCGCGACGAGACCGAGCACGACAGAACCCGGCTTATCGGTTCGACTCGGAGATATAACAAATATTGCATGTGTGCGGCGAAAACTACGTGCACAGGGCATTTATCTAGTATAGAGGAAAAGATTCCCAAAAAAGACGAAGTATTTTTTGGGAAAGAGGAGCGGCAGACAGAAAAGCGAGCCGCGAGAGAGACGAGCGGGGAGCGAAACTTGCCTTGCCGCGACGAGACCGAGCACGACAGAACCCGGCTTATCGGTTCGACTCGGATTATATTGTGTTTACGAAATTTGTTTCAAAAGCAGAAACTTATTTCCGTGAGCGAATAACTTGTCTGTTCTTTATAGCACTTAGTACACGCCCATGATTGCCTTGAAAGACAACAAGCGCAAGGGGTTGCGCAAGTTGAGTCCCGCAGCGGAAAAGCTTGGTTTTCTAGCGGTTAGTATTTAGATTTTCTCTAAAAAATCGGAAAACAATCGAAAAGGATTTATTGATATGTTTTACAGAACGCACAATTGCAACGAACTCAGAAAAGAAGATGCGGGAAAGAAAGTAAAGCTTTCCGGCTGGCTTGACAGTAAGCGCGATAAAGGCGGACTTCTCTTTGCCGTGCTTCGCGATTTTTACGGTACGACGCAGGTCGTCTGTTCGGAAGAGCCTTGCCTTTCACAATTGCGAGATATCCCGACGGAATCGACCGTTTCGGTAGAGGGTACGGTCGTATTGCGCTCCGCCCCCAACGAAAAACTTGCAACAGGTCTTATTGAGATTGTTCCCGAAAAGGTAGAAGTTCTCGGTCGCCGTTCCGTGCCCGCGTTGCCCTTCGAGGTTTCGCATTCGACGGAAACGGGGGAAGACAACCGCCTCACGTACCGTTTTCTCGATCTTCGCAACGCGAACGTACGCGATAAAATTGTATTGCGCTCGCAGATCATTGCCGATCTGCGCAGACTTATGACCGAACGCGGATTTCTAGAAATTTCTACACCCATTCTGACAAGTTCTTCACCCGAGGGCGCGCGCGACTATATCGTGCCCAGCCGTCTGTACCCCGGCGAGTTTTACGCGTTGCCGCAAGCGCCGCAGCAGTATAAACAGCTTTTAATGTGCTCGGGATTCGATAAGTATTTTCAGATCGCGCCCTGTTTCCGCGACGAGGACGCGCGTGCCGACCGTTCCCCCGGCGAGTTCTATCAGCTCGATATCGAAATGGCGTTCGCAACGCAGGAAGACGTTTTCGCCGTGCTAGAAGAGGTACTTCCGACGGTGTTCGAAAAGTATTCGGGTTGGCAGGTCGATAAGCCGCCCTTTAAGCGTGTCCCTTACCGCGAGGCGCTCGAAACATACGGTTCGGATAAGCCCGATTTGCGCAATCCTCTGATCGTGAAAGACGTGACCGATCTTATGCAGGGTTGCGGATTCGGCGCGGTCGAGGGCAAGGTTGTAAAAGCGATTGCCGTATCCGACATGAAAGAGGGCAGAAAGTTTATTGACCGCCTTGCCGAGGACTACAAAATCAAGTCTGAGGGCGGCGCAATGTATTGGTTTAAGCTTGATGAAAGCGGCGCGCCTGCAGGCGGAATCGCTAAATTTTTAACGGATAATCTCGCGGGAATAAAGGAGCGGCTTGGGATTGACGCGGGGAGCTTTGTTGCGCTTATCGCGGACGAAAAGCTTAGCGCGGCGCAAAAGTGCGCGGGACTTCTGCGTACGATGCTCGGAAACGCCTTGGGACTTATCGAAAAGAACGTATACCGTTTTTGTTGGATCGTCGATTTTCCCATGTACGAGATCGGAGAGGAGAGCGGTGAGCTTGAGTTCTGTCACAATCCGTTTTCCATGCCGCAGGGCGGGTTAAAGGCGCTGAATGAGCAGAACCCGCTCGAAATTCTTGCCTATCAGTACGATATCGTATGCAACGGCGTAGAGCTCAGCTCGGGCGCGGTGCGCAATCACGATCCCGAAATCATGCTCAAAGCGTTCGAACTCGTCGGTATGGACAAGAGCGTTGTTGAAGGGAAGTTTCCCGCGCTCTATCACGCGTTCGAATACGGTGCGCCTCCGCATGCGGGCGTTGCCCCCGGCGTTGATCGCATGGTGATGCTTATCTGCGATACGGTGAATATCCGTGAGGTTATCGCATTCCCCATGAACGCTAAGGCAAGAGATCTTTTAATGAGCGCGCCCTCGCCCGTCGAACAAAAACAACTCGACGACGTTCATATTAAAATTGTGAAAGAAGAAAAGAAGTAATTTTTTACAACAAAAACAACCCCTTGCAAGGGGTTGTTTTTGTTGTAAATTAAGCATTGTTTTATGTATTGACTCATTGACTTGATACGTTGTGAGCGGAGTATTACTCTAAGTTGTTTAAACATTATAAATGCCCTCCCTGAAAAGGGAGGGCAAACAATATGAAAACTTATTCTTTTTTTAACGTCTGTAAGACGATGTCCGGAGCCTGTTCGTATCGGGAGAAAGTTTCCGTAAACCGTCCGCGTCCCTGCGTCATCGATCTGAGCGAGGTTGCGTACGTTAATATCTCCGCCTTGGGCGCTTCCGCCGTGACGATCTGCATTTCGTCCTGCGCGTCCATACCCAAGATGCGTCCGCGCCGTTTATTTAAATCGCCCAATACGTCGCCGAGGTACTGTTCGGGGACGGCAATCCTTAATCTTGAAATGGGTTCGAGGAGAACGGGGGATGCGTTCTTCATACCCTCGCGGAAAGCAAGTTCTGCCGCCGCTTTGAATGCCGCCTCGGAGGAGTCGACGTCGTGATAGCTGCCGTCGTACAGCGTCGCCTTAATGCGAATGACGGGGTATCCCGCAAGTACGCCGCGGCTTAAACATTCGGTAATGCCTTTTTCAACCGCAGGAATGTACTGCTTGGGCACCGTGCCTCCGACGATTTCTTCTGCAAACTCGAAGTCCTTTTCCGTCGGCTCGAAACGCATTTTGCAGTGACCGTACTGACCGTGACCGCCTGTCTGTTTTTTATATTTTCCCTCGGCGTTCGACTTGCCGCGTATCGTCTCTTTATAGGCGATGACTGGAAGTTTAAATTCCGCCTCCGCGCCGAATTTACTCTTTAATTTCTTTTGCACCACGTCAAGGTGCACTTCGCCCATGCCTCCCGCGAGTGTCTCGCCCGTCTGCATATCTTTTACGACTTGGAAAGTGGGGTCTTCCTCCGCAATACGGTTGAGTCCGGCAAACACTTTGTCTTCCTGTCCGCGCTGTTTAGCGGTCACCGCCATATAGAGGACAGGTTTGGGGAAGGAGATCGGGTCGAATTTTACGGCATGATTGGGGTCGCACAGCGTGTCTCCCGTACCCGTGTTCACGAGTTTTGCAACTGCGCCGATATCTCCCGCTTTCAGCTCGGAGACAGCCTCCTGTTTTTTACCGTTAACTACGTAAAGAGAGCTGATGCGTTCCTGCGTGTCCGTATTCGGATTGTACACCGTCATGCCTGCTTTGAGTACGCCGCGGTTGACGCGGAGATAGTTGAGCTTGCCGACGAACGGATCGACAGCCGTCTTGAATACCTGTGCCGCCAATGCGCCGTTTTCGTCGCAGGTGATCCCCACGACGTCGTCCTTTTTTAAATCGTCGGCGGGGAGTTCTCTGCGTTCCGCCGCCTGCGGCATATATTTTACGATCTCGTTCATGAGATTGATAACGCCGCGGTTTTGTAGCGCGCTACCTGCCATAACGGGAATTACGTTAATGTTGAAAATTCCTTTGCGGATACCGTGGATGGTATCTTCACGGGAGAGGAATCCGTCTTCAAAATATTTTTCGAGCAGAACGTCGTCCTGTTCCGCCGCTGTCTCCATGAGGGATAACCGCACTGTTTCGAGATCGCGTCGATATGTTTCGGGAACGGGGATTTCTTCGGGGCCCGTACCGGAAAAGCGGTATGCTTTATCGGTAAGCGCATTGATAACGCCCGTCATTTTACCGCCCTCCATAATGGGGAGCTGAATGGGAGCGATCTTGCCGTGATATTTTTCGCGGAAAGCGTTTACCGTACCGTGATAGTCCGCGTTGTCTTTGTCCATGCCGTTGATAAATACAACGAGCGGCTTTTTCGTACGCAGACAGAGCGAAATAGCTTTTTCCGCGCCGACGGTGACCGCGCCGTTCGCGCCCGTTACGACGAGCGCTGCGCCGCATGCGCGCATTGCCTCGTTGAACTCGCCTTCGAAGTCGTAAAATCCGGGGACGTCCAACAGGTTGAGTTTCGTGTCCTGCCACGTCGTGTGTAAAACGGAGAGCGAGACGGAAATTTTACGCGCAAGCTCCTGTTCGTCGAAGTCGGATACGGTGGTGCCGAGATCGGTCTTTCCCATGCGCTCGATCGAGCCGCCGTTTAAAAGAATCGCCTCGCACAGAGTGGTTTTGCCCTCGCCGCTGTGTCCGACGACGGCGAGATTTCGAATATTATTTGCCGATACGCTCATAATTTTCCCCTTATGCCGTTGATTTGAATGCGGTTCGTTTGCCGCTCCATATTTCTATTATACAACAGATTGTAAAAAAATCAAGAGGGAATGGAAAAATAATTGCGAATTTTGTTAGATTGTTTCAATTGCTCAATATATCAAGCGGATGTTTAGGAGAAAAACGGAAATTTAAGAAAATTTTGCATAAATGCTTGCATTTATTTTGATTACATGGTATAATACGATTGCTTAATCGATGAAACAGAGATTGAGAGCGGGTTTTCCGCTCTCAAATTTCTATATTAAGGCGGTTTTTTACCGCGAGGGGTGCGTATGAACGTAAAACCGATTGCGAGTATCGTTGAATTTCTTCGTCCGATTGCGGACGAGGTGGGCGTGGAAATCGTCGATTGTGTTTTTGACAGACGTACGCAGTCGTTGACGTTTTATATCGATGCGGAAGGCGGGGTCGATCTGATTCTTTGCGAAAAGTTTCACAGGGCGATCGACGCGCCGCTCGACGAGTTCGATCCGACTTTTGGCGCGGCTTACACGCTCAACTGTTCTTCGCTCGGACTTGACAGACCGTTTAAAACGGAACAGGATTTTTTAAAGCGCATTGGCGAAAAGATCGAAATTCATCTGTATGCGCCGATCGACGGGAAAAAGTATTACGAGGGAACGCTGCTTGCTTTTGAAAACGGTGAAATTGTGATTTCGGACGGGAAACAGGAGCGGCGCATTGCTCGGGAGAAGACTTCGAAGGTATGTCTGCTCATCGAAGTATAAATAAGGTAAACGGAGAAAACAATCTCTTTGAGATAAGGAGCTGATTATGGTAAACAAGGATTTCTTTTCGGCGCTCGCCGATCTGGAACAAGAAAAGGGCATCAGTGAGGGCGTGTTTATCGAGGCGTTGCAAAACGCGCTTGCATCCGCCTACAAAAAGCAGTTCGAGGGCGAGACGGGAAACGTTGAAGTGAAACTTGATCCCGAAAAGGCGACGATGCGGTTCTTTTTAAAGCGTACGGTCGTTGACGGAGAGGTCGTCGGCGACGGCGAAGTAAGCCTTGAAGACGCTTTGGAGTATGCTTCCCGCGCGGGCAAAAGAACGCCTAAGGTGGGCGACGTGCTGGTGGATGAATTTAAACCCAAAGATTTCGGCAGAATTGCCGCGCAGACGGCAAAACAGGTTATTCTTCAAAAAATTCACGAGACGGAGCGCGATAACACGCTTTCCGAATTTTCGGATAAAGAGGGCGAGTTGATGTCGGGAATCGTGCGTAAGGTCGATACGCGCGGTGTTTCCATCGAGCTCGGTAAAGGTCAGATCGAAGGTCTTTTGCTGCCGCAGGATCAGGTTGCGGGAGAAAAGTATCTGGTCGGCGATAAAATTAAAGTGTTTGTAAAACGCGTTAAGAGCGGCGGTAGGAATGCGCAGGTGCTTGTCTCGCGTACGGCGCCCGGTCTTGTCAAGCGTTTGTTCGAAGAGGAAGTGCCCGAAATCGCGCAAGGACTTGTTTCCGTCAAATCCATTTCCCGCGAGGCGGGTCACAGAACAAAGATTGCCATTCATGCGGAGGACGGCAAGATCGACGCCGTGGGCGCATGCGTCGGAAACAAAGGCGCGCGCGTCAATGCTGTTGTGCAGGAACTTGGCGGCGAAAAGATCGATATTATTATCTGGAGCGACAATCCGCTCGAATTTATCGCGAAGTCGCTTGCGCCTGCAACCGTCGTCTCGGTTACGCAGGTGAATGAAAAGTCGGCGGTTGCGGTCGTGCCGGACGATAAACTTTCGCTTGCTATCGGCAGGGACGGACAAAACGCCCGTCTTGCGGCTCGGCTTACGGGTTGGAAGATCGACGTGCGCAGTGAATCCGCCGCGGCGAAACTCAGCCTTGAATCGGCAGAAGAAAACGCGCAAACGGAGTCCGCTACGGAGGAATAAATGCCGAAAGTAAGAAAGATTCCGCTGAGAATGTGTATCGCATGCCGCGAAGGCAAGCCGAAACAAGAGATGTTGCGCATCGTCAAGAATGCGGCGGGCGAGATCAGACTGGATTTTTCGGGCAAGCTTGCGGGGCGCGGGGCGTATATTTGCAACAGCGAAGCCTGCATTAAAAAGTTAAAAAAACAACGATTGTTGAACAAGGCGTTTTCCTCGGAGATCAGTATGGAAATTTACGACGCGATTGAGGAGGAATTCCTTGCAAAGGAATAAAGTGAGAGCATATTTCGGGTTTGCGAAACGCAGCGGCGCGCTCACTACGGGTGTGTTTGCGGCGGGAACGCTGAAAAGAGGCGTGTTTCTTCTTGCGGCGGACAATACCGTTTCTGCAAATTCGAAAAAAGAAATAGAAAAGCTGCAAAAGCGGTTTGCTTGTCCCTTGTGCTACTTCGACGGACTCGGAGAGCTTGTCGGGCGAGAGGGGTGCAAATTGGCGGCGGTACGTTCGGAGTCGCTTGCCGGCGCGATTTTGACGGCAATAGAATCAGATTAAGGAATTGGATGGACGGTTGCCGAAGGCGACGCGTTTGGAGGAACTGTAAAAGTTATGGCTGAGAAACAGAATAAACCCTATAAAAATATCGAGGAGCTCGGGGGATTTCTCGGAAAAGATCAGATCGGAGCGTTGCAAAAGGCAATCTCCGCGAGCGAGGCAAAAGTTTCGTCTCTTTTAAAGCGGCTTGCCGAAATGGAAGAGGTGCAAACTGCGCGGCGGATTGAAGAAGAAGCGCGCGCGGCGGAGGCGTTACAGCCGAAAACGGAAGAAAAACCCGTTCCCGCGCCCGTAGTAGCGCCCGTCGAGGAGAAAAAAGAGCCTGCGCCCGAGAAGAATCCGATCGCAGAACCTGCGCCCGCTCCGCGTGAGAATCGTCCCGTATTCCGCCCCACCGAGCGGCGCGAGGGACAAAATACGGGGTCTCGTCCTCCTTACGGAAACCGTCCGCAGGGGCAGGGTACGGGCGAACGCCGTCCCCCTTACAATACGCCTCGTCCGCAGGGACAGGGTATGGGTGCTCGTCCTCCCTACGGTGCAAACCGTCCGCAGGGGCAGGGCATGGGCGCTCGTTCTCCCTACGGCGCCAACCGTCCGCAGGGGCAGGGAGTTCGACCGATGGGGGCTAGAACAGGTCTTCGTCCCGCCGCGCCCGTTGCATCGCCCGTTCCTGAAAAGAGACGGGAATTTGCGCCCGCGAAAAAATTCGATAAGACTTACGTAGAAAAGCGTCCCGTATCCAAGCGCGCATTGCAACGCCAACAGGGCGCGGATATCGGCGATTTCGACGAGGAGAAGAGCGGCTACCGCAAAGCGCGTTTCAGTAAGAAGGGCGCAAAGAAAGAGACGCAGACCATCCGTATCGATCACGCCGTCGTTACGAGTAAGGATATCCCCATAAAAGTATTATCCGAGAAACTCGGAATCAGCGCGGTGGAAATTGTGAAAAGACTGTTCCGCGAGGGCGTTACGAAAACGGTAAACGAATCTGTCGATTACGACAACGCGGCGTTTATTGCATTAGAGCTTGGAATCGATCTCGAATACAAGCCCGAAAAAACAGCGGAGGAAGCGCTTATCGAACAGCACGGCGGCGACGAGTCGGAGAACACCGTTACCCGCGCGCCCGTCGTTACCGTTATGGGGCACGTTGACCACGGTAAAACGTCGCTGCTCGATAAAATCCGCGAGACGAACGTTGCGAGCGGCGAGGCAGGCGGTATTACGCAGAGCATCGGCGCATATACCGTTACGTTCGGCGACGGAAAGCGCATTACCTTTATCGATACGCCGGGGCATGCGGCGTTCACCGCCATGCGCGCTCGCGGAGCAAAAGTTACAGATATCGTCGTACTTGTCGTGGCGGCGGACGACGGAATTATGCCGCAGACGGTTGAGGCGATCAATCACGCGAAAGAGGCGGAAGTTCCCGTTATCGTTGCGATCAATAAAATGGATAAACCGCATGCCGATCCCGATAAGGTGCGTAACCGCCTTGCAGAGTACGGACTCGTACCCGAGGAATGGGGCGGAGATACGATCTGCGTACCTCTTTCTGCAAAGACGGGCGAGGGAATCGATACGTTGCTTGAAGACATCTATCTTGTTGCAGAAATGCGCGAACTCAGGGCAAATCCCGAACGTAAGGCGCGCGGAATTATTATCGAGGCGAAACTCGACAAGGGTAAGGGCCCCGTGGCGAGCGTGCTTATTCAGAACGGAACGCTCAGAACGGGAGATAATCTCATATCGGGTACGACAATGGGACGCGTGCGCGCTATGACCGACGATACCGGTAAGCCTGTAAAAGAGGCCGGTCCTTCGACGGCGGTTTCAGTGCTGGGACTAGAAGACGTTCCCAATGCAGGCGATACCATTTTTGCGGTAGAACAGTCTCTTATGAAACAGGTGCAGGAAGAGCGCAAGAATCGTGAGCGCGAGTCTATGATCCGCGAACCTTCGCGCAGCATGAGCCTTGACGACGTGTTTGCTCAGGTGTCCGAGGGCAAGATGAAGGAACTCAAACTGATTGTCAAAGGCGACGTTCAGGGTTCCGTAGAGGCGGTTAAGAGTTCTCTTGAAAAGCTTACCAATGAAGAAGTAAAAGTAAAGGTGATTCACGCGGCTGCGGGCGCGATCAACGAGAGCGACGTTATGCTGGCGGAAAGTTCGAAAGCGATCGTTATCGGATTTAACGTTCGTCCCGACAGCAAGGCAAAGACGCTTGCCGAACGCAGTAAAGTGGACGTTCGCTCTTACCGCATCATTTATGAACTTCTCGACGATATCGAGGCGGCGCTTAAGGGTATGCTTTCGCCCAAGTATCAGGAGATATACATGGGTAAAGCGGAAGTGCGTCAGACGTTCAATATCACGGGCGTGGGAATGGTCGCCGGCTGTTACGTAACGGAGGGCAAACTTGTACGCGGCGGGAAACTGAGAATTTACCGCGACGACGTTATGATCGTCGAGGGCAACGTGAAACAGCTCAAACGCTTTAAAGACGACGTTAAAGAAGTTGCGTTCGGATTCGAATGCGGTTGTGCGATCGAGAATTTCAATGAAATAAAAGTCGGCGACTTTATCGAATGCTATCTCATCGAGGAGATCAAACCCGTATGAAATCCAACCGTTCGATGCGCGTGAACAGCGAATACCAAAGAGAGATTTCCGCGCTTATTTCGGGAGAACTCAAACACCGCGAACCGGAGCTTAAGGGTATTGTAAGCGTGACCGAGGCGGATGTTGCGCCCGATTTAAAGACGGCGAAAATTTATCTGAGCGTATACGCTTCGACGAAAGAAGAAAGTAAAAAGTCATTCGAGATCGTTCGGGCAAACGCAGCGTTTCTTCGGCACGAGCTCAGCAAAGTCATGCGGATGAGGACGGTGCCGACTCTTACTTTTTTGCCTGACAGCAGTATGGAGTACGGTTCGAAGATGGATGAAATTTTTGCGAAACTTCATAGAAATGAAGAAAAGGATTGAACGATTAAGTGAATACGCTAACTGAAATTGCAGCCGTGATCAAATCGGCTGAGAGCGCGGTGATTTTTACGCATATGCGGCCGGACGGGGATACCCTCGGCAGCGGACTTGCGCTTTCCCGCGCTCTTTCGCATTTAAACATCAAAAATCAGGTATTAAACGAGGGTACGATTCCGGATACGTTTACATGCCTGAGCGGGGTAAAAGATATCCGTTCCAATGCGGATATTGACGCGGAACTCTATATCTGCGTGGATTCGAGCGAGCCTTCCCGTTTGGGCGCGCTTGAAGCCTTTTACAATGCGGGCGCACGCAAGAAAATTACGATAAATATCGATCACCATATATCGAATATACGATATGCCAAATATAACTTTGTCCGCGAACGTTCTTCTAACTGTGAAAACATCGCGGAGCTTATTTCGATTCTTGGCGTACGGTTCGATCGGGAGATTGCGAAGCTGCTTATGGGCGGACTTATAACCGATTCGGGAAACTTTTCGCACAGCGACGTGGGCGGCGATACGTTTCGTATAGCGGCACAGCTTGCAGATGCGGGAGCGGACGTGAACTTACTCGGTTACGAGCTTTTTCGCAAGCGTACAAAGGCGCGTGCGAAACTGTATGCCGAAGTTGTCTCCAAACTCAGATATCTGCACGACGACCGCTTTGTAATCGCTTTTGTTCCGCAAGAGGCGATTGCGCGCTACGGACTTGGTTCGGATGCAACGGACGGGATCGTGGATTTCGGACTTACGGTAGACACGGTAGAGGTGAGCGCGTGTCTGCTTGAAGTGAAAAAAGAACAATATAAAGTATCGCTGCGTTCCAAAGGGAAAGTAAACGTAAACGAAATTGCTCGTACGTTCGGGGGCGGCGGTCACATTCTGGCTTCCGGCTGTATGCTTTTCGGCGCGGTGGAAGAGGTGATCGACCGCTTATCGTATGCGGTGTTTCAACATATGGAATAATGACGACAGGATTTTTTAATTTATTTAAAGAAGAGGGCGTAACGTCCACAGCGCTTGTTAACCGCATGAAACGGCTCACCAAAACGCCTTGCGGACATATGGGAACGCTTGATCCGCTTGCAGCGGGGGTGCTCCCCGTCGGCGTCGGGAGAGCGACGCGTCTCTTTGATTATTTTTTGAAAAAACAGAAACGGTACACGGCACGGTTTCGTTTCGGCGCAACGACGAAGACGCTTGACCGCGAGGGTGAAATAATAACGGGCGGGCATGTTCCGAGCGAAGTTGAAATCAAATCGGTATTGAAAGACTTTATCGGTGAAATTGCGCAAGTTCCGCCCGCATACAGCGCGAAAAGCGTAAACGGTAAGCGAAGTTATGAATTGGCGCGCGCAGGACAAGAGGTGGAACTGCCTGCAAAACAGGTGCGGATATTTTCGTTTGAACTCCTGACGCAGACGGGAGAGGATGAGTTCGAGTTTGAAATTTTGTGCGGCGGCGGTACGTATATCCGTTCGTTGGCGCGCGACGTGGCGTCGACTCTCGGAACGCTCGGATATATGACGAAACTCACGCGTACGGCGAGCGGTGTATTTGTATTGGAAAACGCAGTTCCGGTCGAACAAATTACCGAGGCAAACGCAAACGAGTTTCTTATACCGACGGAAAGCGTTTTGCCTTTTCCCGTTTTGTCGGAAAAGGAAACGGACGGGCGGATTTTTCACGGAATCGCTGTGGATACAGGTCTCAGCGACGGGGACTACAAAATTTACAATAACGGAAATTTTTACGGGATTGCCCGCGCAGCGGCGGGAAAGATGAAGATTGCGGTTAAATTATGTTAAAAAAAATTACGCAAAATGAAACGTATAGCGAGCCTTGCGCGTTGTTGCTCGGTGGATTCGACGGTATCCATATCGGGCATAAGACGCTCCTCGACGAGGCGTTAAAGACGGGATTGCCTGTCGGAATTACTTCCATCTGCGGGGCGAAAGCGGGTGGAGATTTATATACTTTTTCTGAACGGGAGCATGTTTACAATGCGGCGGGGTGCGCGTTCGTGTGGGAAATTCCTTTCACGCCGGAGTTGAAAGAGACGAGTCCTGTTGCCTTTTTAAAGTCCGTTTTTTCACGGTTTCGGGTAAAGGCGGTATTTTGCGGCGAAGATTTTACATTCGGGAAGAATGCGGCGGGCACGCCTGAGCTTTTAAAGAAAATTGCGCCTTGTCCCGTATATGCGTTAAAGTTGAAAACGGTAAACGGCATGAAGGTAGCGTCGACGCAGATCAAGCGATTGCTTTCCGAAGGAAATATGCGCGAGGCGAACGCGCTGCTGATCGGCGGATTCTTTTTACAGGGAGTAGTAGAGTACGGCAGACGCGTAGGACATTCGCTCGGTTTTCCTACCGTAAATCTGACTTATCCGCAAGAAAAATTTCCTGTACGCGAAGGCGTGTACGGCGGATATGCGGAGACGGCGGCGGGGAGGTTTCCCGCAATCGTCAACCTTGGCGCGCGTCCCACTTTCGGCGTAACCGAGCGTAAGACAGAGGCGTATCTGGACGGCTTTAACGGGGATTTGTACGGACAGACCGTGCGTATCTATCCGACGGAATTTTATCGTCCGATAAAAAAATTTGAAAGCAGAGAACAACTGATTGAGCAGTTACAGAAAGATATCGCGCGGTTGCGCGCGGAGGTGAAACATGATTAAATTCGGGCCGAGCGGAAATTCGGAGAGTTTTTACGCCGAGGGGTATTCGCATACGGAACAGGCGGCGGCTTATGTAAGAGGACGCGGACTCGATTGCTTTGAATATTCTTTCGGAAGAGGCGTTCGCATGACGTTGGAGAAAGCTGAGAAAATCGGCGAAGCGTTTTTGAAAGAGAGTGTCGAACTTTCGGTACACGCGCCGTATTTTATCAATTTTGCCAATCCTGACGATGAGATGGTGGCAAAGTCGTACGGCTACGTGCTTGACAGCGGCAAAATGCTCAAAGCCATGGGCGGCAAACGGTGCGTGTTCCACCCTGCGGCGCAGGGAAAAGACACGCGCGAAACGGCTGTGGAACGCACGTGCGACAGGCTAAACGTACTCCGCGATTACATTTATCTCAACGATATGCAGGATCTCATGTTCTGTCCCGAGACGATGGGGAAACTTGCGCAGATCGGCACGGTAGAGGAAATTACGCGTTTTTGCGAAATTGATCCCGTTTTTACGCCGTGCGTAGATTTCGGACACGTAAACGCTCGCGAACAGGGAAGTCTAAAAACCGAGCGGGATTATCGTGATTTGCTTGAATATATGCTCGGTCGGCTTGGTTATGAGCGCATGAAACATTTTCACGTGCACTTTTCCAAAATCATGTACGGAGCGCGCGGAGAGATTAAACATTTAACATTTGCAGACGACAAATACGGACCTGAATTCGAACCGCTCGCAAGCGCGCTTGCCGATTTAAAGTTGGAACCTTATATTGTATCCGAATCAGACGGTACGCAAGCGGAGGACGCCGCAACGATGAAAGAATGCTTTCAAGCGGTTTTTCGCAGCAGATTAAATAAATAGCAGAAAATATTCTTTTATGGGCAAGAAGAAAAAACACGTTCAAACGGAAAAGGAGCGTCTTTATCAGGAGGATGCGGCGCGAAAGCGTGCGCAAAAAGCCGAGCTTGCGAAAAAAAACGAGCGTCGGCAGATTTTTGTTTTGTTCATGATTTTTGTTGTGTTGTTTGCCGTTTCCGTCTCATTTGCCGCTTGGAGCATTGCCCGCATGCACAACTACGAATCAAATTATATTCGCGTTACAGGTAAAATTACCGACTATAAAATTCATCATCATCCGATAGAAAGAAGTTCAACGTATACGCTTGTTATTACCTATACATACGAAGGTTGTACTTATGAAATCTCCGATCATACGGGCTACAGCGCCCGTCCTGTGGATAAGATCGGTACTTTTACGGAAGTTTACGTTAATCCGCAATCTCCCGAACAGGCGACGAGGGTAAGCTCTTCCGACGGACTCTCGCTTGTAAGCGTGATCGCATTTTCCTTTTCTGCCGTTGCTTATATTCTTTGGATCGCTATACTTCTGCAAAGGGGCGGCAGTACTTTTTACAGACGGGCGTTATGTGTCTGGCTACCCGTTGTTTTGTTGAGTATCGGCACTTGCT
This sequence comes from uncultured Christensenellaceae bacterium, assembly GCA_910586985.1. Taxonomy (GTDB): domain Bacteria; phylum Bacillota; class Clostridia; order Christensenellales; family Borkfalkiaceae; genus Gallimonas. Next base: position 49,208 of record CAJUKK010000001.1, read on the forward strand.
TTTTGTTTTGGATCGGACTTGCGAACGTCGGCTTTGGAGCGGTATTCAACCGATTTGACGGCGCGGTGGGTTATATCGTCGTTGCCGCGCTTACGGCGGTTGCTTGTTTGGTCGATTTTTGCTTGTCTTACAGGAAAGGCAATCGGAGATAAGGCGGGGAAGATATCACTTTTTTTAATAAAAGTGTTGACTTGATTGTATGTTTTTGTTATAATATGGATATGTTTTCGGAAAGAGCGAAAAAAATATTCGACATGGCGGGTGCGGATGCACTCCTTGTTGAAACCGATTTTTTACGCCGATATCTCACCGGCTTTTTGTCGACGGACGGATACGCTGTCGTTGAAAAGGATAAGTGTACGCTCGTCGTCGATTCGAGATACTTTGAGGCGGCGGAAAAACAACTCGCAGGTAGTGGAGTAAAGATAGTCGAGGGAGTATACGCGAAAGCGGAGGAACTTTTAAGCGGTTATCATACGATTGGCGTTCCCTATCCTTTTCTTTCGCTCGCAAATGCGAACAGGCTCACGGAAAACGGCTTTGCTTTAAAAGACTGTATGCCTGCGTTTAAATCGGCTATGACGGTCAAGAGCGCACATGAAATTGCACTCATCCAGAAGGCTTGCGTGATTGCGGAAGAGGCGTTTATAAAGTTGCTGCCCGAGATTAAGGAGGGTATGACGGAATCCGCGGTTGCCGCACTGCTCGAATACAATATGCGCTCGCTTGGCGCGGAAGGAGTCTCGTTCGATACGATCGTGGCGTTCGGGGCAAACGGTTCCGTACCGCACCATGAGACGGGCAAAACCAAACTTAAGTTCGGCGATCCCGTACTGATAGACTTTGGTTGCAAGGTAGAGGGGTACTGTTCGGATATTACGCGCACATTCCTGTTCGGCGACGATAAAAAACATGAAAAATTTAAGACTGTCTATGCGGAAGTTTTAAAAGCGCACGAGCTTGTTAAAGAAAATTTACGCGCGGGCATGACGGGACGCGAAGCGGACGATATTGCGCGCTCACACTTAAAAAAGAGCGATCTTGCGCAGTATTTTACTCATTCATTGGGACACGGCGTGGGGTTGCAGATTCACGAATATCCTCTTTTAACGCCGCGCGGCGAAGAAGTTTTAAAAGACGGCATGGTATTTTCGGACGAACCGGGGGTATACTTAAAAGGCGAGTTCGGGATTCGTATCGAGGATACGGTGCGACTCGAAGAGGGGAAAGCCGTATCTTTCATGGGAAAAACAGAGAGAAATCTCATTATATTATAATCAATCAAGGAGTATAAAAACATGGCACAGATTTTAGCAGGAGACATCAGAAAGGGCGCTACGTTCGAATATAAGAGCGGTGTGTATACGGTAACGGAATTCCAGCACGTAAAACCCGGAAAGGGCGCGGCATTCGTGCGTTGCACGCTTAAAAACGTGGTTACGGGACAAGTTCTTTCGGACGAAACGTTTAACCCCACGGCTAAGCTCGAAACGGCGCAGGTCGAAACCAAGAAGATGACTTATTCGTATACGGACGGCGAGTTCTATTACTTTATGGACGAAGAATTTAATCTTACGCCCCTCAATTTAAGTCAGGTTGAAGACGCGCTCCGCTATATCCGCGAAAACGACACGGTAACCGTAAAATTTCTTTACGACAATGCCTTTTCGGTCGAGCCTGAAAACTTTGTTGAACTAAAAGTTGTGGAGGCTGAACCGGGCGTTCGCGGCAATACTGCAACCAATGTAACGAAAGCCGCTAAGGTAGAGACGGGCGCAACTTTCCAAGTGCCCATGTTCGTCAACGAGGGCGATACCATTCGTATCGATACCCGCACCGGCGAATATATGTCGAGAGTATAACATTATGAAATTCGTTGCACAGAGAGTATTGCGTGCGACGCTCACAGTAAACGGTCAGCTCGTTTCCGAAATCGGACGCGGGCTTGTCGTTTTTTTGGGTGTAAAAACGGATGACGGCGTTGTAAAAGCGGAAAAAATTGCGGAAAAGATAGCAAAGCTGCGTGTGTTTTCTGATGAAAACGGGAAAATGAATCTATGCGTACGAGATATCGTCGGCGAGGTTTTACTAGTTTCTCAATTCACGTTATATGGCGATGCGCAAAAGGGGAACCGTCCGAGCTTTACAGCGGCGGCGCGTCCCGAGCTTGCTGATCCGCTCTATAGCGACGTGGCGAGAATACTCAAAGAAACTTGGGGCGTCTCCGTGAAAACGGGCGTGTTCGGCGCGGATATGCGTATTTTGCAGGAGAACGACGGTCCTGTGACGATTATCTACGAAATTTAAGAGGAAGTAATGAAAATCACTTATTTTGGTACGGGTGCGGCGGAGGGAATCCCCGCTCTCTTTTGCAACTGTGATTATTGCAGGAGCGTGAGAAAGACAGGTGGGAGATCGATTCGCTCGCGGTCACAGGTGATTGTGGACGGAGAGCTTGCCATCGATTTTCCGCCCGATTGCTTTTATCATGCGGCGGTTATGGGTGCGGATTTCTCCGCAATCCGTTATTTGCTGGTAACGCATTCGCACATGGATCATTTTTATGCGCACGATTTTATTTTGCGAGGATACAAATACGCGTCGGCAATGGTTTCGGGTACGCTCGATATTTTCGGCAACGAGGAGGTAAAGTGCGTTTTTGAAGAGTGCACGCGGCGGGAACTCCGTCCTGAAATCGGAGATACCGTTTTTTTGCATACCCTTGCGCCGTTTGAGGAATCAACGTTTGGCGCATGGCGGATTAACACTCTTAAAGCGCAGCACACTTCTACCGATCCGATTCTCTATCTGATCGAAAAGGGGAATAAACGGATTTTACATTTGACCGATACAGGCAGATTGCCCGAGGAAAATTATTCCTATCTCGCGGCGGTGTGTGAAAAACCCGTCGATCTGATTACTTTTGACTGTACGTTTTTATGGGAAGAGACTAAACCGAATGCGCGGCATATGGGTTTGGATGAAAATCTGCGCACTTTTGCACGTTTAAAAGAGTTAGGACTTGCAACCGACCGAACAAAGAGAGTAATTACGCACTTTTCACATAATTCCCGTCCGACGGAGGAAAGTTTGAAACGCGCCGAGGAAAAGTTCGGCGCAATTGCGGCGTACGACGGCATGGAGATCGTGATATGACGGGCGATTTGAGCGTAAAACTTGCAGAAGGAGTGTTGAATATACGCGTCGGCGCGTTGCTTATAAAGGGGGACGGCGTGCTTATGGTGCACGGCAGGCACGGCGACTTCTATACCGTGGGCGGGCGTGTGCGGTTCGGAGAGACGATGGAGGCGGCAATCGGGCGGGAACTTACGGAGGAGCTCGGCGAAAAGGCAAAGATTTTGAAGAACGGAGAACTCTGCGCCGTGCTTGAAAATTTTTTCGTAATCGACGGGGAACGCTTTCACGAATTGTCCGCTTATTTTCGGTATGACGCGACTGCGCTCGAGATAGAAAGTGGCGTTTCCCTTTGCGACGAAAACGAGACGCTCGAGTGGATTTCCTTAAATGAAATGAAGGACTTAACGGTATATCCGCTGTTTTTGAAAGAGGGGATACCGAGCGACGGAGGAGTAAAATTTCTGAGCATCGTGGAGGAGGATTTTTGAGATGGGCAAGACGCTGTATCTGAGCGATCTGGACGGGACGCTCTTAACGCCTGCGGTGAGATTGAGCGCGTTTACTGCCGAGACGGTCAACCGTTTTGTGGAAGGCGGCGGATACTTTTCGTATGCGACGGCGCGTAGCGGCGAGTCTTCAAAAACGATTACGGAGGGGCTTAGGGTTCGTTTGCCTGTGATTACGCATAACGGCGCATATATCGTCGATCGCGATACAAACGAAACGCTTTATAAAACGGTGTTTTCACGGGAAGAGACAGAAGAAGTGCTCTCAACGTTTTTTACGGCGGATTTGTGCCCGATTACTTATGCTATTATCGAAGGAAGACACCGCTTTTCTTACGTAGAATCATTGTCGTCTCGGGCGCAAATGGAGTTTCTTGAAAGCAAATATCACTCGCCGCGCAGACGCGAAGTGCAAAAAGAAACAGAACTTTTTGACGGCGAAGTATTTTATTTTACCTGTATCGATGAAGAAGAGAAATTGAGACCCGTATTCGAATTGTTAAAAAAGAAGTATCGATGCGAATTTGCGCGGGATATTTACAGCGGAGAGATGTGGTTAGAGATCATGAAAAAGGATGCAACCAAAGCGCATGCTGCGCTTATTTTGAAAAAAATGCTTGGTTGCGACAAACTTGTTTGTTTCGGCGATCAGGCGAACGATATCCCTATGTTTGAAGTCGCCGACGAATGTTATGCAGTTTTAAATGCCGCCGAGGGTTTAAAGAAAACGGCTATGGGTGTAATTGGTTCTAACAGAGAGGACGGCGTTGCTAAATGGATATGCAAAAATATTTTTAAGGAATAACTATTAATGAGCGGATAAAGACCCCGCCTGCCGATATTCGGCAGGCGGGGTCTTTATTTTGTGAAACTTATGCGTTAATATTTTTTTGTTTTTCGTTTTCGAAGGGCGTATTGTAAAGCTCGTCTATGTTGAGCTTGAATACCGGCATACCGTCTTTGTCGAAGTTTACTTTCAGCACATGCGCGTGGCGATTATGGTCGTTGAGCGGATCGCCCGAAATCTTCTCATAATTACGGAAATGTAAAAGCGTGAGTGGTTCGTCCTCGTCGCCTCTTACAAAGCAATTGTGCCCGGGGCCGTATACCTTTAAGCTTTCGTCCGTTTCAAGAACGGGACGGTTAAGTTTATGCCATGAAATGGGATCGAGTAAATCGCTGTCTTCGTCGGCGTACGTCATGCCCATACAATAGCATGCGCCCGTAGCCGATGCGGAAAATGTACAATATATTTTTCCTTTGTTTTTAATGATTGCGGGTCCTTCGTTTACCCAGAATCCACCGTCGCGCTCCCAAGGGTAATCGGGCGTGGCTAAAAGAACTTGTATTGTTCTGAGTTGCGTCGGCGTTTCAAGCTCCGCAATATACAGATTGGAAATGCCGCTTACCGTGCCGACTTTTTGCGCCCAAACGGTGTACCATGTTCCGCGGTGTTCGAAAACCGTCATGTCGAGCGAAAAATCGGTGAATGAATAGGGGTCGCCTTCCGCCGCTTGCATCATGCTGCCTTCTTCCCAGGCGTCCGTCATCGGATCGTCGCCTTTACATATGAGCGCGTAGGGACGGATTTTCCAAATGTCAGGGCGTTCGCCTGCGGCAAAATAAATCACCCATTTTCCCATGATATAATGAATTTCAGGCGCCCAGATATGCGCCGCCATGATACCCGAAAGATGTCTTGTCCAAACGGTGCGGGCGGGTGCGGTTGCGATCCCGTTGACAGTGTCCGCACAGCGGATTTCGATTCTGTCGTATTGCGGACAGGTAGCGGTAAAATAATATTTTCCGTTATGTTTGTACAGATAAGGATCGGCGCGTTGTAACGCCAACGGTGAAAGATAAGTTGCCATATAAAATCACTCCCCCCGAAAAGTAAATTTACCAATACTTTCCAGCTGTTTTATTTTACTATATTCCGTCCTTAAAGTCAAGGGCGATTTTCCGATTTTTTATTTTTTCGACGAATGGGACGAAGAAAAAAGTAGTTTCCCACGATAAGAACGCCGACCACGGTTAAAATCACGATAAGCGCGATGCGGAGCGCGTTGTTTGCGGGCGTCTCTAAATCATCGTCCGTAACGTGAGCATAATAGTCAACGCCGTCTTTCGTGTATTTTGCGGTATATCCGTCTTCCGCTTGATAGACGGCAATTTGCGTGCGTTCGGTAAGTGTTACCGTCGTTCCGTCTTCCGATACGAACAATGCGCCTTCGTTTCTTTCTTTTAAATATGCAAGGCGGTAATCGTCCGTATTGCCGACGGGCGCGGCATGCGTGAGATAAGAGAGAGGAACATACCCTTCGCAGACGGTATCGCCTGCCGCATAACGCACGAGCGCGTATTCGTAATCTGCCGTTTCACCCGAAGAGACAATTCCCAGTACGGAAATTTTATTGAGGCGATTCAACCGATCGCCGCGGAGCGCGGGAACAAGACAGGGGAAAAGGGAAAGAGATACGTCGCTTGAAAGGTATGCCGAGCTGCTGCTGTCTTCCCAATATTCCTCGCGCGGAACTTCCGTTACGTAACCTTCCGTTAAAAACAAATTCGCCGTATATTTATGATCTTTACCGAATAGTGCGACGAGGGAATATTTCTCCGTAGTCGTAAGCAATATTCCGCGTTGTGTTTCCGGCATGCGGTAATAGTGTGAATAGGGGAAATAGTCGCTTTCTTCCGTTTTTAGAAGATCAAGATCGGTGCGGATAGCAATTGAATTTTCTTTTACGGATACGAGCGTAAGGCTTGTTTGCGGCGCAAAAACCCGTTTTGCCGCATCTTCCGTAAGAATCGTATCGAGGGTAGGAAAAACGATTGCGTTTGTTTTTACAATAAAATCCCCGTATGTGAAGTAAACGGTGTTATCCTCAAAACCGAGCGCAAACGATGCGGGAACGGTTTTGCCTGCCGCAAACACGCTTTCTTCCGCTTTTATCATGGCGCAAAGTTCACCGTTTTTATACATGTTATTACCCGATAGGCAATAAACGTTTCCTTCGAAATCTGCCCGCGGAGAATAAAAATCATTTGGCAGCATATATTCGGCGCGGTCTCCGATCAATACGTTTTCGTCGAGGAAACTTTCTTCGGTATAGCGGTAAACGGCACCGTCGGCGCGGACAACGTACAGATTGCCGTAGAGATCGGCGACGAGCGCGCAGGGCGCGGAAGATTCCGTCCGGTCTCGCGTGCAGATGGACGCGGGATCGAAGTCGTTGCTTGCAAGTCCGTAACCGAAACCTTTTGTGACAAAATAGCATTTTCCGTACACGCATGCAAGTCCCGAAACGGCGTTCCGCGGCATGCATTGCGTTGTCAGTTGATATTCGCCCGACTCGTTTTCGGTATATACTAACACCTGATTTTCAAAAGAAACGGCAATGATTTCCCCGTCGGTTGCAATATATTCGGGTGCGTAGTCTTCTTCGCCGATTTTGCAGGGAATGACAGAATAACTTTTTTGTAAAGTATCGTAAATGCTGATGCGGTTATTTGCTCTGTCTGCCGTGACGACAATATTTTTGGCGCGCACCGTTTCGGTTGCGCCGTTTAAACGGTTTACAGACTCCGAAGAGGAGGTGATTTCATATCCCGTTTCTTCCGCTTTTCCGTCGGATACGATAAGTTTTTTCACCGAACGGTCTCTGACGCAATAGAGCGCGTCCTGAAAGGCGGTCAGCGCCACGTAACCTTCGCCCTTGGATAATAAAACGCTGTGTCCCGCAAGGTCTGTCTGATATAGTCCGCTCGATTCGGGCACGTCCTTTACGGTATAATAAAAACTGTCGCCGAGAACGGCGAGAGAGGAGAGTCCGCTGACCGATGACGTACTGTCGAGCGTACGATCGTAGAGCGGACGGTAACCGCCGTTCTGGTAAGTGTAAGCCGTTACGTAAGTGTTTACCGCGCAATAGAGCGTATCTCCAAGATAGGTCATAGAAGGGGTGAGCGCAGTGTTGAGCGTATCGACCTTGCGCCCTGCGCTCAAAGATACGTTGTCAAGCGGGATGGCGTAAAGCGTTGTTTCGTTTCCGCTGACTGCGGCTGTAAAAACAGTGGTATCGGCAATGCAGAACGTGGAGCAGTTTTTGATTTCCGTTTCTTCCGGCGATAGCTTACTTTGAGAGAGGTCTTCAAACGAAATCCGGTAGAACGAGAGATCGCGGTCGGAAAAATAAAGCGTTCCGCTTGCATCAAAACCGACTTTGGAAATCGCGCTGTCGTAGATTCCGTCGGCATTTTCTTTGATATGTTCGTATTCCCGATAGACCGTTCCGTCGAATACGTATAATCGGTTGCCGTCGGCTACCGCAATATGATTCTCGTAAAATGCCACGTCCGCCGGCGTTTCAAGCGGCAGATACTGTTCGTACGAATCAGGCAGAAAGAGCGCGGACATCGATTTATCCACGGTTACAACTGTTTCGGTCTGTTCGGAATCGTCTGCGTCGTTCTCGTTTTCTGCCGATACTGCCAAAGGCGTAAAACAGATTGATTGTACGGTAAGACATGCCGCCAAAAATGCGACTGCCGTTCTTTTGTGTTTCATGTGCATTATTATAACACGCGCGCGCGTAAAAGACAAGCGTTCGCAAATTGTTTTGTTGGATTTTTCCTATGGCGCCTTGGGGACAAGTGTGGAAAATTCTACCAAAACAATTAAAAATTGTTGGCACATATGCCGTTATCTGTCATATTTCCATGCTATGATATAAATACAAACAAATGTTCGTATTTTTATTTAAGGATGGTAAAGTATGTCTGAACTCGATTACGTAAAGGTATTATTATTCGCGTATCCGGGAATGGACGCGTTGGAACGCGCGGTTTCCGTGAGTGTGGAGAACAAAGCCGCGCTTTCTTTTAAAGATCGCTTACCGGCGTTGGAATCGGCGGAGCGGATTGTGGCTGAAATGGCAATTCGATCGCGGATTTCGCGTGCCAAAGGATTGTTGGACAGGGCGCTTGCCCATATGACGGCGGAAGAGCTTCTGCTTTTCGAATATAAGTATTTTCGCAGAAAGAAAAAACTTGCAGAGGCGGAGTGCGTTTTCGAAGGTTCGGAGCGCAGTTATTATCGCCGTCAACGGGAAACCCTTTCGAAATTTGCGCATATTCTTGCGCGTTTCGGTTACAGAGAAAAAGAATTTTTACACGATTTCGCCGAGTTTTCACCATATATGCGCATTTACGACGCGTTGAAATCAGGACGGGAAAGCACGATCGTAGCAAGAAGAAACCGCCGCAAGATCAATTTTATTTCCGCTCAAAAATCGGAGGTTTCGTCTTTATGCCGAACGTCGGAGCGTTTGCCGCGAAGGACAAAAGCGGCGATTCCCACGACTGCGACGCATAGAACGCATATGACGGTGATTTGTACCGCCGTGAGCGGAGACGAACCTGCGGGATCATTTTGCGGGGGAGGGGTTTCCGCGGAAGTTTGATCCAGATAGTCGGTATTCAGTTCGTAAGTAAGTTCTTCGGCGGCGGGTACGTATCCGAATTCGCCGTTGTTGTATACGTAATGAAAAAGAGAAGTTCCCGCACGGTAGCTGCCGTAATAGAGATAGGTGATTTCGACGCTGTCAAAGGCGCCCGTCCCGACGGTAGGAAGATTGCCTTCGATAGAATATCGTACGGTGACCTCCCGCCTGAGAAAAGGGCGTACGGGCGTAAAGTCTACAAAGGTGATCTCGGATTTTTTGCAATAACCCGTAATCTTACGGTAAGGGGCGGCGTCGTCGAGGTATTCGACGCGGCAGAAAGGTTCGCCCAGCGAGATGACTTTGACGTAATACGTATAGGGCAAAATAAACAGTCCGCTGTTTTCTTGCGGTTCGGAATAAAAATACACGTCGCGGCTGTCGGCAACGGCATATAGCTCGCTCGATTCGCCGTCCGCTTTTGCGGAAACAGTTGCGCTTACCGAGGACAGCGCAGCGACGACAAGAAAAATGATACTGATAATGATGCGTTTCATATGGGATATCTTAGCAGACGAAAACGCGCGGAAAAAGGAAACGATTGACGAATATGAACGAAATAATCAATAAAATCATGGCAATCGAAACGGAACAGAACAAGCGGAGAGAACGGGATTTTCTCTCGAGATACAATACAGGAAAGAGACATAAAAAACAAATTGCCTTCCATAAATCGAAAAAACGTAACCGATGGGTATTCGGCGGAAATCGTTCGGGAAAGACGGAGTGCGGCGCGGTGGAAGCAGTTTGGCTCGCGCTCGGGATTCACCCCTATAAAAAGAACAAACCGAACGTGTTCGGTTGGGTGGTGTCGCTGACGGCTCAGGTACAGCGCGACGTGGCGCAAAGGAAAATTCTGCATTATCTCCGCCCCGACCGCATTGCCGATATCGTAATGACAAATGGAAGAAAAGACAGTCCCGAAACGGGCGTTATCGATCAAATTATTGTGAAAAACGCGTTTGGCGGTACATCCGTCATCGGTTTTAAAAGTTGTGATCAGGGCAGGGAACGATTTCAGGGTAGTTCGCTCGATTTTGTTTGGTTCGACGAGGAGCCTCCGAAGGAAATCTATGAGGAATGCCGTATGCGCGTCGTCGATAAACGCGGGGAAATATTCGGCACGATGACGCCGCTTAAAGGTTTGACTTTTCTTTATGACGAAATCTATCTCAACCGTAAAAATAATCCCGAGATATGGTACGAGTTTATGGAATGGGCGGACAATCCCTATCTTTCTAAAAAAGAAATCGCGCTCTTGGAAACAACAATGGACGAAACGGATTTGCAGTCCCGCCGTTACGGCAAGTTTTGTACACGGGAAGGACTCGTTTATCCCGAATTCGACGAAAGCGTACACGTTATCGATCCGTTTCCGTTGCCCGAAGCATGGCAGGACACGATCTCCATTGATCCCGGATTGAAAAATCCGCTTTCCGCACATTGGTATGCGGCGGATTTTGACGGGAACGTGTACGTTGTTGCCGAACACTTCGAGGCAGGGAGGGATATCGATCATCATGCAAAGGCGATCGATAGTATGAGCCGCAGACTTGGCTGGAAACGTAACGGGGACGGATCGCTCTCCGCGCTCATCGATTCGGCGGCGGGACAGCGGACGCTTGCTGCGGAAAAATCTGTTTCGGAGCTGTTCCGCGAGCGTGGGATTTGCGTGAATCCCAATGTGAACAAGCAACTGTTCAGCGGAATTGCATGCGTAAAAAGTTATCTGAGCCGCAAAAATCAAATGCCGAATCTCTATATATTCAAAGGCTGCGTCAACCTGATCCGAGAACTGAAAAGTTATTTTTGGGGGAGCGGCGACGTGCCTGTAAAGCGGGACGATCATTGCCTAGACGAACTCAGATATTATCTGATGACCCGCCCTAAAAGCGTCCCGCCCGCGCCTGAAAAAAGCGTGATTGCGCGTGATAAAGACAGGCGCATCCGCGCGTTGAAAAGGAGAGGAACGGATGGACGACGGTGAATTGAAAAAGGCGATTTTAAAGGTGGCGCTCGGCTTTTCAACGGAAGAGGTCACGGAAGAGTATGGAATGGAGAACGGCGCGCTCGTTCTTTTAAAAAGGCGGGAAACGCGTAAAGACGTACCTCCCGATTTAAAGGCGATGAAATTACTGATCGGGGAGACGGACGTTGCTGCGCTTTCGGACGAGGAACTCGAGCGCGAAAAGCAAAGATTATTGGCAGAATTGAAAGCAACATCGATCGATTGAACTAAATTTTCGGCCGATAAAGATAAAAATCATTTGGAGGAAGTATGACCAAAAAAGACAAGTACGAAAGGGAAGGAGAAGAGCGGCGCAGGAAAAGACTCGTCCGAGCGATTCAAGAGGATTTCGAGACGAGGCAAAATGCGCGGCGCAGTCTTGAAAGAGGCTGGCAGCTTAATATGAACTTTGTAAGCGGAAATCAGTATTGCGATATTTCTCCGTCGGGAGAAATCGTCGAAGAGGATACGTCGTTTTATTGGCAGTCGCGCAGGGCGTTCAATCATATTGCGCCGACTGTTGATACGCGCGTGGCGCGTCTTGCAAAAGTGAGACCTCTTTTAAACGTGCGCGCCGCTTCGGACAGCGACGACGACGTTAAAACGGCTCGTTTGTGTTCCAACATATTAAAAACGGTCAAGAGTCGTATTGATCTTGACAGTATTATTGCCCGCGCCTCGCTCTGGTCGGAGACTTGCGGAACGGCGTTTTACAAAGTCGTATGGAATTACGACGAGGGACAGATTATCGGCACGGACGATTTGGGGCATACGGTGAGAGAAGGCGACGTGAACGTTGTTGCCCTTTCACCGTTTGAGATATACCCCGATACGTTGACCGCCGAGGATATGAGCGGGATAAACAGTATTATTCATGCAAAGGCGGTTCCTGTTTCCGAAATAAAGGAGAAGTTCGGCGTGGAACTTGCAGGGCGGCGGATCGAACAGTTTTCCCTTGTTCCGTTTTCGGCGGCGAGCGGTTGGAAACGTCCTGCGGACGGAGAAGCACATCCCGTTCTGGACGCGCATGAAGTTTTGATCGAGCGGTATACCCGTCCGAACGGGGAATTTCCCAAGGGACGGCTTGAAATAGTTGCAGGCGATAAGTTGCTTTTCGAAGGGGATCTTCCCTATATCAACGGCGATCGGGGGGAACGGACGCTTCCGTTTATCCGTCAGACGAGTATTGCACTCGCCGGCGCGTTTTTCGGAACGTCAGTCGTAGACAGAATGATTCCGTTGCAACGCGCGTATAACGCCGTAAGAAACCGTAAACACGAATTTTTAAACCGGCTTTCTGCAGGCGTGATTGCGGTTGAGGACGGTTCGGTTGATGCGGAGGAACTTGCGGAGGACGGACTTTATCCCGGGAAAGTCCTTGTCTACCGTCAGGGGAGCGCGCAGCCGAGCTTTCTCGATTGCGGCAAGTTGCCTTCGGAATTTGCGGAAGAGGAAGAACGGATTGCAAACGAATTTATTCTCGTTTCGGGCATGAGCGAAATTTCGCGCAATTCCGCCAATCCGACTCACGTGACCTCCGCCGTCGGATTACAACTTCTCATCGATCAGGATACTAACCGTTTGACGATGAGCGTGGAAAGCGTGGAGCGCGCGATAAAGGAAGCAGGCAAACAGATTCTGCACCTTTACAAACAGTTTGCCTCTGCGCGCCGCGTGTTGCGTATGACGGGGACGGGCGGGCATACCGAACTTTATTATTTCTCTTCAAGCGATATTTCGGCGGACGACGTGGAATTCGAAACGGGTTACGATAAAACGCCCGCGGAAAAACGGGAGGAAATTTTAAGCCTGTTTTCCCTCGGATTGCTTGCCGACGAAGAGGGGAAATTATCCGGCGAAACGAGAAGCAGAGTGCTTGAATCGCTGGGATACGGAACGCTTGACAGCGCGCGGGACGTATCGCATCTTCATCTTAAAAAGGCGGAGCGGGAAAACGTTCTGCTCAGGACGGGAGATGCGGAGGCGGATGAATATGACGACCATGCTTTACATATTGCCGAACATACGCGCGCTCTTCTTTCGGGCGGAGAGGAAACGCCGGCGGTGAAAGAACGCTATTTAAAACATATCCTAAGTCACCGTCGCAAAGGAGGTTAATAAATGGAAGATACAAAACAGCAAACACAGACTCTGCTCGGTAAATTCGAAAATACGGAGGCGCTCGTTAAGGCGTACGAACAGCTCGAGGAAGAACTGTCCCGCCGCAATCAGACGATCGAGCAATACGAAAACGCAGAGCGGGCGAGAAACGAGGAGAAGAAATCGCGCGAAGAACTTTACCGTGCGGCAAGCGGCGACGAAGAACTCAAAGCACGTATACTCTCGGAATATCTCAAAGAGCACAAAGGTGTTCCGCTCATGACAACGAGCGGCACGGGCGTTACCGCGCCTCCCTTAAAGGCGCGTTCTTTCGACGAGGCGGGTAAACTCGCGCTCGGCTATTTTAAAACGAATAATTAATAAGGGGAAAATTATGGTTACAACAAAAACTGCAGATAATGCACTCAAATCTTATTATCTCGATGCGGTGAGCGAGCAGCTGAATATTGGCGTATCGCCGTTGCTCGCCCGCATAAAAAAGACGACCGCGGACGTATGGGGCAGAGACGTGCGGAAGGTGGTGCGATTCGGAATCAACGGCGGAATCGGCGCAGGGACTGAGGACGGCGCGCTTCCGACGGCGGGCGGCAATAATTACGCGCAATTCGTTTCGACGCTGAAAAACTTATACGGCACGATCGAGATATCCGACAAGGCGATCCGTGCCTCCGCAAACAACGAGGGGGCTTTTGTCAACTTGCTCAATGCGGAGATGGACGGACTTGTAAGAAGCGCATCTTTTAACTTCGGCAGAATGCTTTTCGGCGACGGTTCGGGCGTGGTAGGCACGATTACCGCTGCAACGGGTACGTTTTTGACGCTTGACGATATCTCCGGCGTTGCCGAAGGAATGGTCGTCGACGTTTATTCGAACGATACGCTTGTTGCTGCGGGTAGAACGATTACGCTTGTCGAAGCGGCGGAAAAGTCTGTCGTGCTTTCGGGCGATGAGATCGAGGGCGCGCAGGGAATGAAGCTCGTCGTGCAGAATTCTTATAAAATGGAGCTCACGGGACTTAAAGCAATCTTCGCGCGGACGGGTTCGCTTTACGGCGTCAACCGCGGAAACAATTCGTGGATGTTGCCGCAGTTGGTTTCGTCTGTGGGAGAGCTGACCGAGCAGAAATTACAGTATGCCCTCGATCTTGTGGAAGAGCGTTCCGGCAGAGCGGCAAACTTTATCGTCTGCTCATGGGGCGTGCGCAGGGCGCTTGCAAATGCTCTCAGCAAGTACAAAAAGATTGACGGAATCGAGCTGGAAGGCGGTTACCGTGCGATTGCCTTTAACGGTATCCCTGTTGTTGCAGATCGTTTCTGCCCCAAAGGCACGTTGTATTTACTCAATACGGATGATTTTGCATTGCATCAGCTTTGCGATTGGCAGTGGCTTGAGGGCGACGACGGCAAGGTGCTCCGTCAGGTTCCCGGAAAACCCGTATATACGGCGACGCTCGTTAAATATGCAGAACTTATGTGTACGCGCCCTTGCGGTCAGGGTATGATGCAGGCGATTACGGAAGCTTAAAAATATCGGGAGGTGGAAGATGCAGGTCAGGCAAATTGCGGCGTTAGCCGCAGAATGTTTGGGACGCGACGACCTTGCAGAGTCGGCGCGTTCGGCGACGGATAGCGCACATGGGGAGACAGCTTCGCTTCTCCGCTGTTACAATCTCGTCGAGAATGAGATCGCGCTCGACTATATTCCGCTGATCGAAGAGGAGCGCCTCGCCGTGCAAAACGGCGGGGTCAGTTTCTCGCGGCTCCGCTTTGCGCCTGTTGAGTTGCGTCGGGTGAGCGACGACGAGGGAAGCAAAATCGCTTTTTCTCTGTTTCCCGATCGAATAGCGGTTAAACCAAGCGTTTTATTTGTTAAAATAAGGTACAGCTATTCTCCGCCCCAGAAGAGCTGGGACGACGAGTGTGCGTTTCATGAAAAAATTTCACCGCGTTTAATGGCGCAAGGAATTGCGGGCGAGTTTTGTTTGGCGCACGGTCTGTTTGCCGAAGCCGCCGTTTGGGATAAACGTTATCGCGAGTCGTTGCGCGCGGCGCACGTTGTGCGGAGAACGCTCTTCGTTCGCGCAAGGAGATGGGTATGATCTATGATAAATCGTTGTCCTTACCCGAATTTAATCAACGGTGCGTCCGTATCGACGGAAAAGAAATTGCGGGGCGCGGCGCGCTCCGCATCCGCCGTACGAATCTGAAAGCGAAAGGGGATTCTCTTGAGTCGGCGGAGGGTGCAAAGCCTGTTTTTTCGCTGCCTGCAGGGACGGAGCGAATTTACCGCGCCGCGTGGGACGGACGCTTTTATGCCTATGCGTCAGGTTCGCTCTATGTGCGTGAAGAAGGCGCGTTCGTAAGGCGATCGGGTTGTACTGTTCCGTCGGATATCGTTGGTTTTATTTCACGCGAGGGAACAGCCCAAACGTATGCGGTTTGTAGAGAAGAAACGTACAAAATCAACTATAACGGAACAGAGACCGTCTCCGCGCTCGGCGGCGGGGATTGCGCCGCGCTCTATATCGAGCGTCTGTTTTCCGCCAAAGGAGACCGTGTAGCATATACCCAAGCGCTTACGCCGCAAAGTGCGGGCGTCGGCGTTCAGGGGCGGGGTTATATCGATTTGCCGCACGAAAACGGGAATATTTTACGCATGACGGGTTTAGAGAATAAACTGTTTCTTTTCCGTGAGCGGGGAATATCCTATCTGCGGGTGCTCGGCGACAACCTCAATTTCAATGCAGGCAGCGTCACCTGTTCCTTCGGACGGCTGAATGCTCGTTCGGTTGCCAAGTGCGGGGGTAAAATTGCCTTTTTGTCCGAAAGCGGATTTTTTCTCTTCGACGGTACCGTATGCGAACGGATATCCGTGAGCGATGATATTGACTTTACCGTCTCTGCGGAAGGCGCGGGACAGGGCGGAAAATATTATGCCGCCGTTACTTTAAAATCGGGGGAACGCGCATTATTTGCATATGATTTTTTCGAAAAATCATCCTATCTTCTTAACTATCGCGCTCAATCGGTTGTCTTTGCCGAACAAATGTATTTTTCCGTAGGAAATAATCTGTATACTTTGACCGAATGCGGTCTTCCGCAAGGGGAAAGGGCGACGGTGGAAACGGAGTTGACCTTGTTGGGACTTTCAGACGGGAACAAGTATTTAGATGCCGTCGTTATAGAGGGAACGGGATATTTTTCCGTTGAAGTTCGTTCGGATACGGGCGGTTGCGGGCAAGCGCAAGGGGAAGCGGGGCGAAGACTCGCTTTACGGTATCCCGTTAAGGGAAACGCATTTGCTTTTCGCATTCACAGCTATTCGCAAAGAGTAGAGATCGGCGGGATAACATTGTATGTCAGACAGGAGAAAAAATATGGTTATTGATATTGTCGATATGTCGGATGAGGCGTACCAGAATCTGAGTCCGGTACAGCTTGCAATGGTTCGGGCGGCTCAGGCGAAAAAAAACGATATCGAGTCGGAACGCGACAATGAAAAGCAGGAGACGTTTTTGCTGCTTCTTGCGCAGGGCGTAGCGCGCTCGTCCATGTTGCAAAGCCGATACGAGGAGATAGACAAAGCGGCGGAGGAGAAAGTTTCCGTCGTGCGGGAGGATCTCAATCATCAGCTTGCGTATGAGTCGATCGGTTCGGAAGGGAACGAAAACGGACCGTATCGGTATCCCGAAAATCCGAATTATTCGCTCTCCAATTCACAGCGTTTTTTGGTTGTGAGACAATATTATATGGGCGTGACGACCAACGCCGAAGCGCGGTTGCAGGCATATGCCATGGATACGCTCGCCCGTTCGTATCTGGGAGAGTTTTACCAGACGCTTTACGAGTTATTGGCATCGTATTGCTGATAATCGCAGGTTCGTTTTTTATAAAAAACAGTTGACGAATGAAAATATTATGGTATAATAAAACCATGAAACATAATATGGAAAAAAGATCGAAGTTTATACTTATTTCGACGGTCAGTATGATTTTGCTCGTTGCTTTGGCAATCGGGATTACCTTGTTGATAGTGTTCGGTTCGCCCGATGGGAAAGACAAAGAGTTTTTTCCTGCGGGTAGTTACCGTCTCGATGCGTTGAAAGACGGACAAAGCTGTCCGTTTGAAGACGTTACGCTCACGTTGACCGCGGTAGAGCTTGACGCAAACGTGTTTGGCGGTTCGCCCAAACGGGCAGAGTTGATTGTTGTAAAAGACGGAAAAAATGAAAATGCGCAAGTAAAAGTTACGGAATACGATCGTGATTTACTCGTGATGAAAATTACGGTTTTGGAGACCGAGTATACTTTTCGCGGAGAAGCGGACGGCGAAAAAATCAACGTATCGTTTAGCGGTGTAAGCGGCGATCATGAATTTACGATGTTTTATAAAAAATAAAAAAATCCTGTCCATTACCGTAGTTCCCATAGGGAATTTTACCACAGGAACAGAATGTAAGGATAGCGCACTATACCTTGCAAGAAAGGTGAGTGCGTTTTTACTTTACCTTTTGATTTTGTCGTTGTATAATATAGAGCGATAAACAGTAATTTAGCGAGGAATAAACGAATCATGGTAAAATCAAAAAAATGGTATCTCACAGTTTTTATGGTTTTATGTATTCTACTATGTTTATGCGGTTGCAGTCCTAGTGAAACAAACAAACATAACCATAATTTCAGCGCAGAAGAAGTTGTATCGCCAACTTGCACGAAAGAAGGGTATACAAAGTTCACCTGCACAGCGTGTGGTTTTAAGGTTTGGGGGGATTATGTTCCGGCTTTGCAAAATGGCGGACACGTGTACGTTGACTGTGTTTGTATTGAATGTAGTGACTTTTTGATAAATGAAGCAGCAGATACCGTTGCGTTAAAGTACACAAAAGCTACGGATGAAAATGGAAATAATATTTATGAAGTTACGGGCGTTACGGCTGATAGCGAATACATTAAAATTCCCTCAACATACAACGGCGTTCCCGTTACTAAAATTGCCGATGAAGCGTTTGGGAATTTATTGGACTTGAAACACGTTATTATCCCGGAAAGTATTGTTTCTGTTGGTAATGCTGCGTTCAAAGACTGTTTTAATCTTATCAGTGTAACTATTTTGGGTAATGAACTTTCTATGGACAATGATGTATTTTGGAATTGTTATAACCTAAAGAGCATTTCTTTTTCAAGTATTAGAGAGATTAATGATTATGCGTTTGTTGGTTGTGAAAGTATTGAAAATGTAATATTGTCCGACGATATTACGGTAATTGGTATCCACACTTTCGGTGATTGTTATAAGCTTAAAAGCATAACTATACCGATAAGTGTAAAAGAAATATTGCACGGTGCTTTTTGGAATTGCTATAACTTAAAAGATATATTTTATAAGGGTACAATAGAACAATGGCATACTATTAACAAAGAAAAAGGGGAATATACAAATACGAATAAAGATGCCTCGTGGGATGCCTATACAGGAAATTATACAGTTCATTGTATTGATGGAGATATCACAAAAAATCAAACTAATTTATAAAACTTGCAACTATAAATTTCAATTTATCATCAATTATAAAAAGCGAAGAATTTTTAAATTCTTCGCTTTTTATATTCCCTACGGGAAGTACGCTTTCATGGGCAGGGTTCTTTTCTATATTTAATCTCTTCGTCTGAGCATGGAAAGAAAAATGAATGCGAAACGCAGGAAAAAGAGGAGCGAGACCAAAAATGAGGCAACGTACGTCATTGCCGCCGCGGAGAGTACTTTGCTTGCGCCTCCGACTTCGTCAGGCGAAAGTATTCCGTCTTCCACCAGCATCTTTTTGGCGCGTCTGCTTGCGTTGAATTCAACGGGAAGAGTCACGAGCATGAACAATGTAGCGAGTCCGTAAGCAATGATACCCGCATATACAAGGTATCTGCCCCAAGGCGTTGTTTCTATCAAAAAATCGAGCAGGATTCCGATCAGCACGAGAGGAATGGCGAGTCCTGATCCTATATTTGCAACGGGGACGATCGCATGCCTGATTTTGTAGGGGATGTACCCTTCTTTTTTTTGCATAACGTGCCCGACTTCGTGCGCGGCTACGGCAACTGCGCCGACGGACGCGCTGCCGTAAGTGCTCATAGAAAGATTTACTTTTTTCTTTGTCGGATGATAGTGATCGGTAAGTTTACCGTTGACCCGTTCAACCGATACGTCGTTTATGCCGCGATTGCGCATGAGACGCATTGCCGTGTCATATCCCGTCATATTCGAGCGGTTGGGAATTCTGTCGTATTTGGAATACGTGGTATTCACCTTTGCGCTAGCCCAAGCGGATAGCAACAGAAAGGGGAAGAGAATAAGCAGCCAAAGCAGATATCCGTACATAATATTATACCTCTTGATTATATTATAACACACGCAGAGCGTTTTCTAACAACATTGACATTATTTTTTTAATTGCTGCGGGGGGATGCTTGCCTTTCAAATCAAAATTTGTTATACTGTGAATATGGATAACAAAGTATTTACCGACAAAGTAAAAATTACCGTAAAATCGGGAGACGGCGGCGACGGAATGAATTCGTTCAAAGCATATAAAGGAAAGCCTGCATGCGGGCCCGATGGCGGCGACGGCGGCAACGGCGGAAGCGTATACTTTCTCGGCGATAAAGATATGAACGATCTTTTGTCCTTTCGTTTTACGTCCAAGTATTTTGCGGAGAACGGGGAGCGAGGCGGTACGAATCAGTGCTTCGGAAAAAAAGGTAAAGATATGGTCATTAAAGTTCCGTGCGGTACGCTTGTACGGGACGCGGAGAGCGGAAAGATCATCTGTGATATTTTTGAAGACGGGGAACAAGTCTGCGTTCTCGAAGGAGGGCGCGGCGGAAAAGGTAACGTTCGTTTTACGACGGCGCGCCGTCATGCGCCCAACTTTGCGCAGAAGGGCGTAAAGACAAAGGCGCATGCGCTTATACTCGAAATGAAAGTCATCGCCGACGCAGGTCTTGTCGGATTTCCCAACGTTGGAAAGAGTACGCTACTTTCCAAGATTTCAGCGGCAAAGCCAAAAATTGCCGATTACCATTTTACGACGCTTTCGCCCAATCTCGGCGTGGTTCGTTATTATGAAAATTCTTTTGTTGCGGCGGACATACCCGGACTTATCGAGGGTGCGGCGGAAGGCGCGGGGCTCGGGCATGACTTCCTCCGCCATATCGAACGTACGCGGCTTTTGGTGCACGTGCTCGATATTTCGGGGATTGAAGGGCGCGATCCTCTCGAAGATTTCGTAAAAATCAACTCGGAATTAAAAACGTATTCGGAAAAACTTGCGGCATTGCCGCAGATTGTTGCGCTGAATAAATGCGATTGTTTCGGTGCAGAGGAAAATATTAAGCGTTTTCGCAAGAAATACGATAAAAAATATCGGATATTCGAGATAACGGCGCGGAACGGCGACGGAACGGATGCGCTTGTGCGGTCGATTATAGAAGAATTAGCCAAGTTGCCGCCCGTTGAACGGATTCGTGCGGAGGAGTTTGAATTTGCGGCGGATGATAATTCGTCGTATGAAATTTTCCGCGACGAGACAGGCGCATTCGTTGTGATAGGCGGACTTGTGGACATGCTTTGCCGCAACGTCGTACTGAGTAATCCGGATTCTATGGCGTATTTCCAGAGAACACTGAAAAACAGAGGCGTTATAAAGGATTTGCAGAAAGCCGGCTGCGCGGAGGGGGATACGGTTATTGTCGGCGACGTTGAATTTGATTTTATTTTATAAATGATTGTCTGCGGAAAAAGGAGACGCCAATGACGGAAACGGGTGTTAGAGCATTTTTTTACGATTACAAGTATTATCTTTTTCCTGAAGAAATGGATACGCTTGCGCAAATTAAACAGCTGCGACGCTTTACGGCGAGAAGACTTCTTGAAGAGCGGTGCATGGCGCCTGATTTTATTTATGAGAGTATTATCGACGAAGAGGTGGAGATAGAAGAGCCGAACAGATTATTCGAAGTTTATGTGACTTTACGTTCGGGCGAGGAATACGACAGAGTACTTCTCAATCATATTAATCGCAGTTGCCAAGGCTGTGTACGTTATTCGGACGACGGCGACGATATTACGGGACACCATCGCGAAATGTCTCTTAACGGAGTATGTTATGAACGGGAAAGCGAGTCCGATCCATGGGAGTTTGCTGTTTGCGTAGATTATTTTTGGTGGAGAATCGGAGAAAAGCGCAATGAGCTTGCCGCTTGTATTGATGCGGGAGACCAAAAAAAACTCAACCGTATTTTAAATCGTGAGTTTACAAAATTTTGTTTTCCGCTCGAGTACTACGGCTCTGTGGTGGACGGGAAGTACACCCTGCATTTAAAACATACGCTATTCGAACCCAACGTTATGACGATGATCGGTTGCGGAGTCGTCGCCTGCGGTGCAGACGAGTACGGAACGCTGACGCAAGCAGGTTGGAATATTGTTTCATACCGCGAGGCGGGTTCGTTTTCGTATTCGGGAAAAACTAAAATTCAGGATGATACCAGAATTGTCGGTTTTCTTCCAAGTCCCAATCCCAATGCATACAATCTTTCCGTATATCATGCGCGCGGGAATGCGCTCTCAGAGAAACGCAAAGAGGAAATAGTACAGGACATCTATGATTATCTTGTATCTTTATGCGGCGAACAATATATTTTAGCCTTTTTGTACGGAGGTGTGGAGTTTACTGATCAAAAGCGAAATATATTGTCTATGAAAGAAGTCGTGCGCGTTTTAAAGGAAAAAGCTGCAGAGTTCGAAGGCATTTCTTTCCCTCCGTACCATGGTTACGGACTCGGAGAGGGCGCCGAACAGTTTGCGCTCCCTTATCGTGCCGATATCCGCGAGGGGCAGACGCGTTGTACCGAGATGAGTTTTTTCGAACGATCGGATTTTGAGGGCGAACCGCCTCTGTGGTCGTCTCTCGTATCGTACGCGTATCTCTTCGTGCCGCGCGGTCCCTTGGACGAGGGGAAACCGGCAGAGACGCTTATCTGGTATCTCTCCAATCTTGATTCTGTTCCTGCGCCGATCCGCGATGAGGATGAAACGCTCGTCTCTAACGGAACTATCGGATTTGCCGAGTGTGAAGAAGACGGATTTATTATAGATATGATTGTATTTGGTGAAAAATCGTTCTTCCGTTCATTAAAGCGCCTTGCGCCTGTTCTGCGCGCGTTTGAGGTAAAGCTAGTTCTTGTAAATCGCGACGGTTTAATGGTTTATGAATGCGGTTATGATTTTAATCCGACGGAGGATACGCCGTTATTTTTTAGAAAGGAGAATTTGACGAATGACAAGTAAACAGCGGAGCAGTTTAAAGGCGATTGCCGCAAAGGAAAAACCGATCGCCCAGATCGGGAAGGAAGGAATAGGGGAAAATCTTATTGCGGGACTTTCGGACGCGCTTGATGCGCGCGAACTCATCAAAGTGACTCTGTTGCCCGCCTCGTGCGAAGATGGAGAAAATCTTGCCGCAAACGTAGCCGATCTTCTGAAAGCGGAAGTCGTTGCGGTCATTGGCAGGAAAGCAATTTTTTACCGCCGATCGCCGAGGAAAGATTTTAAACATTTGGAATTTTAAGTTGTACACAGGCAATGTGCTTTGAAATTCTTTGAAAATATTGGAAACAAACTCTTGTCAACGGAAAGATTATGTGATACAATATCAAGGTAAGATTTCCGAATTACAAGGGAAAGCTATTATAATTGGAGGAAAGGAAATGCAATATTCACGTGAAGTGGAAAACATGATCTGTGTTGCCAAAGGACCTAAACACGATCCCGCGCCTATTCCCGAAGAGGGCAAGTGGGTTTGTGCGAAACAGATCACGGACATCAACGGTTTTACGCACGGAATCGGTTGGTGCGCACCTCAGCAGGGCGCATGCAAGCTCTCGCTCAATGTTAAGGGCGGCGTTATTCAGGAGGCGCTTGTTGAGACGATCGGCTGTTCCGGAATGACGCACTCGGCGGCAATGGCGGCGGAGATTCTGCCTCATAAGACCATTTTAGAGGCGTTAAATACCGATCTCGTCTGCGACGCGATCAACACGGCAATGCGCGAACTCTTTTTACAGATCGTATACGGGAGAACTCAGTCTGCGTTCTCTGACGACGGACTTACGATTGGTGCAGGACTTGAGGATCTCGGCAAAGGTTTGCGCTCCCAGGTCGGCACAATGTACGGTACAGCGCTCAAAGGCGTCCGTTATCTTGAGATGGCGGAAGGTTACGTGACCCGTCTTGCGCTTGATAAGGACAATCAAGTGATCGGTTACGAATTCGTTTCCCTCGGGAAAATGACTGATTTCATCAAAAAAGGACTTACTCCCAACGAAGCTTGGGACAAGGCTCGCGGCACATACGGCAGATTCAGCGAAGATAAGGGTGCGGTGAAGTTCATCGATCCCCGTAAGGAATAAGGAGGCGCATTATGGCATTGTTTGAAGGATATGAAAGAAGAGTAGATAAAATCAATCGCGTGCTCAAAGAATACGGCATCTCCTCAATTGAAGAGTGCAAAGATATCTGTCTTGAAAAGGGAGTCGATTGCGATAAGATCGTGCGCGGAACGCAGCCGATTTGTTTTGAGAATGCGGTTTGGGCGTATACGGTCGGCGCAGCGATTGCAATTAAAAAAGGTTGTAAAAAAGCTGCCGATGCGGCGGCTGCAATCGGTATCGGTTTGCAGGCGTTCTGCATTCAGGGATCGGTTGCCGAAAACCGTCAAGTCGGTCTCGGACATGGCAATCTTGCATCCATGCTTCTTTCGGAAGAGACGGATTGTTTCTGTTTCCTTGCCGGACACGAATCGTTTGCCGCGGCAGAGGGTGCAATTTCCATTGCAATGAACGCTAATAAAGTTCGTAATAAACCGCTCCGTGTTATTTTGAACGGTCTTGGCAAAGATGCGGCATTTATTATCTCCCGTATTAACGGTTTCACCTATTGCGAGACGGAGTTTGATCCTTACAGCGAAACGGTAAAAGTAACAAATAAAATTGCTTATTCGGATGGGCCTCGCGCTAAAGTTAATTGCTATGGCGCAGATAACGTTCCCGAGGGCGTTGCAATTATGAAACTTGAAAAAGTAGGAGTTTCGATTACCGGTAATTCCACGAATCCTACGCGTTTCCAGCATCCGGTGGCGGGTACGTATAAAAAGTGGTGTAACGAAAACGGCGTGAAATATTTCTCGGTGGCGTCGGGCGGCGGCACTGGAAGAACACTTCATCCCGACAATATGGCGGCAGGACCTTCTTCCTATGGAATGACGGACACAATGGGCAGAATGCATTCCGATGCACAGTTTGCAGGTTCTTCCTCTGTTCCTGCACACGTTGAAATGATGGGACTCATTGGCATGGGCAACAACCCTATGGTCGGCGCAACGGTTGCAGTTGCAGTCGCCGTACAAGAGGGTTTGAGTAAGTAAAAACACAAGATATAGTATTTTATAAGAGCTTTCACACAAAATGTGGAAGCTCTTTTTTGACCATAGGGTTGTACTTTTCTCCGTGTCAACATTATATCAACATTTGAAAAAATTGTTATAAAAAAAGTTGATTAAAAACACGAAAAAATCCTAAAAAATGTTTCGTCCACACTATATAATATTAAAGCTCGATATAATATTAAAGCTCGACGGAATCCGCTGTATCGCCTATCTCGATAAGGACGTGATATTGCAGAATAAACGGTTCAAAGACGTTTCGGCAATTTATCCCGAACTTTCGGAAATGAACAAGTGTGTGAAAAAGAATACCGTGTTGGACGGAGAGCTTGTAGTGTTATCAAACGGCAAGCCTGATTTTTATGCGTTGCAAAAGCGGAGTTTAATGGGAAATCCGTTCAGGATACAGCTTGCAGTGAAGAATAATCCCGTGCAGTTTGCAGTTTACTATATTATTTATTATGACGGAAAAGATTTAACGGACAAGCCGCTTATGGAACGAAAAGCAATCTTACAAGATAAAGTGAGCGAGGGAAACGGCTTGAGTATTTCCCGTTATATTGAAGGAAAGGGAATTGCGTTTTTCAATCTTGCAAAAGATCAAGACTTAGAAGAGGTCGTTGCAAAAAGAAAGGAGGGTCTGTATCATATCGGCAAGCGCACAAGCGATTGGATAAAGATCAAGGTCATGCAGGACGAAGATTTGCTTGTCTGCGGATGAAGGTTAAGGGCAAGATTATCTACGCGGAGGATCTCGGCGACAGGTATGCGGTGGTTGCCTCTTTTTCTGCGGGAGAGGAAACGAATTTGCCCGCCATATATACGCAAACCTATTACGTTAATAAATAGGTAAGGACAAAGCAATGAACTACTATATGGCGATAGATATAGGCGCTTCGAGCGGGCGGCATATCGTCGGTTGGCTTGAAGGCGGAAAGCTCAAAACGGAAGAGCTGTACAGATTTACAAACGGCACGGAGATCAAGGGCGGCCGGCTTGTTTGGGATACGGAGCGGCTGTTCAACGAGGTATTCGGCGGACTATTCACGGGGAACGAAATCGCTTGGATGAAGAACGAACCCAAAACGCTCGGCTTTATGGCAGAGTTTCGCGATATGGAAAAAAAGATGAAACTTTCCGATTTTCCCGTTATGCTCAAACGCGCGAACGAGTTGTTCTGACAGTAAGGAAAATAAGTTATTATTTTACATTCGGTAGAGCGATCCCGTTTAGGAGATCGACAGTTTGACGCCACCCGGATCGGGTAGATATTGACGGCAGGTAATGTAAGAGATTAATCATGAATTAACTCAATTAAAGGAAGGCGAAACAGCACCCGAATAAACGGGTGCTGTTCGATTATATAAAGTCAATAAAAAAGTGAGGGGATTGATTGTATCAATCTGTAAATATAATATCGCGGGGGGAAAGCGAAATGCAAGATTTGTTGGGAAAATCATGCGCTCAGTCGCGGGAATTTGCGTAACGCAAAACGACCTAAACACAAGAGGTGCAGTTAAAAAAGTGCTTTCATAAATGTATAAAAAAACTTTTATCTTTTTATTAAACTATACTTGTTGCCAGATTGAGTGCGGCGAATAGCTCGGCATCTTTTTTTCGCATAAAAACGGGGATGCATGCCAACGGGGTATCTATTCGCACCGTTTGTCCGCCTTCATATATTCTGCCGTTACTGCACAGTGTCCAAGTTTCGCCGCGCGGCAAATATACCGTCCTTTCCCTCGCGTGCTCACGGCAAACAGGTGCGATCAGCAGATTGTCTCCATATAAATATTCGTCTTTTATATCCCAGCATTCGGTATCTTCCGGAAATTGGTAAAACAAAGGACGTATGACAGGCGCGCCCGTTTCGTGTGCTTCCCTCATCAGGCGTTTCGTATAGGGACGCATTGCTTCGCGTAAACGAATATATTTTGTCAATATTTTTTCATTTTCTTCTCCGAAACTCCATATTTCGTTGTCCGCGCCCGTCCATTCGCGCACTTCTCCCGATTTGTTTACGATATCCTTTCCGGGAAGACGAAGACCGTGCAGACGCATTACGGGGCAAAATGTTCCGTATTCGAACCAGCGGATCAGAAGCTCGTGGAATGCGGGGGAACGCGAGTCTCCGCCGTGGAAACCTCCTATGTCCGTTGTCCACCAGGATATACCGCTGATCCCCATTTGTATTCCTGCAACAATCTGTTTGCGCATATCTTCAAATGTAGAAAAGATATCGCCCGACCATACAAGGGCGCCGTATCGTTGGCTTCCGATCCATGCTGCACGCACCAGATTTACAATTTCTTTTTGCCCGTCTGCTCTGAGTCCCTCATAAAATATACGTGAATATTCGCGAGGATATACGTTTCCGATCTTTAAAACAGGGCCTGCGAAATAACGGTAGTTTTCGAATGCATATCCCGTAAATTCGGGTTCCGCTTCGTCCAGCCAAAACGACTTGATCCCGATATCCGCATAATTCTCTTTACACTTATTCCACACGTATTGGCGGGTTTCGGGATTGGTTGCGTCCATAAAAACGTTATTGCCGTGAAAAATCATCTGAACGTCTATACCCGAATTTATCTTTACCAACAAACCCGCCCGTTTCATTTCATCGAAATTTTCACTGCGCCAATCGACTTGCGGCCAGACAGAAACCATCGTTTGGATTCCCATATCGCGCAATGTTTCGACCATACTTTTGGGATCGGGGAAATATTCTTTATCGAAACGCCAATCTCCGCAACGCGGCCAGTGGTAATAGTCGATAATTAGTACGTCCGGAGTAACGCCGCGTTTTTTATATTCCCGAGCAACGTTTAAAACCTGTTCCTGATTGTAATAACGTAGCTTGCATTGCCAGAACCCCATGCCGTAATCCGGCATCATAGGGGGCGTTCCGACGACGGCGCAATATTGTTGTAAAATATCGCGCGGCGTATCGCCTGCCGTAATCCAATAATCTATTTTATCTGCACACTCCGCCGTCCACTCCGTCGTGTTCGTTCCAAAATGAACCTCGCCGATTGCAGCGTTATGCCACAAAAAACCGTAACCATAAGAAGATAAATAAAATGGAATACTTGATTGGGAATTGCGGTGGGCAAGTTCCAGATTGCATCCTTTTAAATTAAAAATTTCTTGTTGATATTGTCCCATTCCGTAAATCTTCTCGTTATCATTGCTTTCAAACGTTGCTTTGATTTTATATGATCCGCCTGAAAGGGGCTGATAATAACGGGGTTTATGGAAGAGCGCGCCGCCAAGCGGGATCTCTTTTAAAAGTACTTCGCCTTTTCGGTTATAATATATGATCTGCAAGGCATTTCCCCAGTCTTGCAAACGTAGTTCAGCCGTAATCTCGCCGTTTATGATTTTTGCCGAACGCTCTTCGATGATAATTTGCGTCGCTTGCTCATTTACGGGGAGCAGTGCAATTTCTCCTGCCGGTATTTCACCCATAAAAACGGCTTGCAACCGCAAACTGTTTTTTCCCCACGGCGATATTTTCACCGTTTCTCCGTTATCCCGATAAATAATACTGTTTTCCTCTTTCTGAAAAAACATGCCGTTCCTCCCGCCAATAAAAGCCGCAACTATGATTATTTGTTATCGCGATTATATCACAGATTGATCGTTTTAACAACTATTTATTTTTAATTGCTCAACTAAATAGTTGATCGGAAGAATTAGTATGGTTTATTCGGCTGTAGTTGCAGTCTTTTTTAGGATGTAGGTTTTGTAACCCTAAAAAAGTTGATTTTTATAGCAGATTGTGTTATACTTTTGGGCGAAACTTTTGTCAATGAGGAGCAACTATGCTTGAATTAAAAAATATAGGTTTTTTCGTTGAAGAGGATGGAGGCGTTCGACATATTCTCAAGGACGTTTCGCTTACGGTAAACGAAAGATTTGTTGCGATTACCGGCCCGAATGGTAGCGGTAAGAGTACGCTGGCAAAGATAATTGCCGGAATTTTACGCCCGACGTCGGGAAAAATCTTTTTGGACGGAATGGACATTACCGATCTTTCCGTAACGGAACGGGCGCAAGCCGGAATTTCCTTTGCTTTTCAGCAACCTGTTCGTTTTAAGGGCATTACAGTAAAAGATTTGGTTTCGCTCGCGGCGGGGAAATCGATCAGCATAACGGAGGCATGTTCGTATTTGTCCGAAGTGGGACTTTGCGCGCGTGATTATATCAATCGAGAGGTAAACGCATCGCTTTCCGGAGGAGAGCTCAAGCGTATTGAGATCGCGACCGTGCTTGCCCGCGGTACAAAACTTACCGTATTCGACGAGCCTGAGGCGGGGATCGATTTGTGGAGTTTTTCATCCTTGATTTCTGTTTTTGAAAAAATGTATAATAAAACACAGGGAAGTATTGTAATCATTTCCCATCAGGAACGGATATTGAATATTGCCGATAAAATTATCGTTGTATCCGGCGGCAAAGTTGAGCGGCAGGGGACGCGCGAGGAAATGCTGCCTGCGATACTCGGTAAAAAAGTTTGCAGTGCGTTGACGGATAAATTGGAGGGTTGAGGAATGGACGAACTTGAGAAAATGCTGTTGTTACAGATTGCTGATCTTCATAAAGTGCCTGACGGTGCGTACAATATCCGAAAAAACGGCGAGGGAGACGGACGGCGCAGTACGGAAAATATACAAATCAATACGAAGACGGACGGAAAGTCCGGTATCGATATTATTGTAAAACCTGAAACGAAGAACGAGAGCGTTCATATTCCCGTCGTGATCACCAAGACGGATTACCGCGAGACTGTATATAATGATTTTTATATCGGAGAAAATGCAGACGTATTGATTATCGCAGGATGCGGTATTCATAATTGCGGCGTTCAGACGGCGGAGCATAGCGGTGTGCATACTTTTCACGTAGCAAAAAATGCGCGCGTGCGTTACGTCGAAAAACATTATGGGAGCGGCGACGGCAACGGGGAAAACGTTATGAATCCTTCGACGGTATTGTATCTTGATGAGGGGGCGCGTGTCGAAATGGAGACCACGCAAATCAAGGGCGTTGATTCTACTGTTCGTTCGACGCGTGCAAAGCTTGCGGCGGGCGCCAATCTTGTGATCAAAGAAAAAATCTACACGCACGGAAAACAGCTTGCCAAGACGGATTTTTGCGTTGATCTCGACGGCGCGGGCGCGGGCGCGGACGTTGTTTCCCGTTCGGTAGCGGCGGGACAATCGTTACAGGAATTTGTGTCGCGTATCAACGGCAATAGCAAATGCCATGGTCATACGGAGTGCGACGCGATTATTATGAATGGCGCGCGGGTGACTGCCGTACCTGAACTGACGGCAAATTGCGTAGATGCAGAGCTGATTCACGAGGCGGCGATCGGGAAAATTGCAGGCGAACAGCTTACGAAACTTATGACGTTGGGACTTTCGGAACAGCAGGCAGAAGAGCAGATTATTAAAGGATTTTTGAGTTAAACAGGATAGGGTAAGGGCGACAGAGAAATTTCTCTGTCGCCCTTATTGGTTTTTATCGGTTGAAATACCCACTGATAAGCAAAGTATATATTCTGTTATGAACGTCTTTGTTAATATTACGCATTGCAGTATTATCTAACAACGTATTATTTTTACAATAGTCGGCGAACGTTCCCCCGAGGACGTATTTTGCTGCGCTCTGTCCTTCTTTTATGGGTGAAACAAATTCCGGAGCGTCCCAGAATTTTCCATATGCAAACTCAAAGTAAATGTCTTTTATATAATTTATAAACTTGAGGTGCAGATGTTCGGGAACGGTATCCATGAGTGAATTAAAATCTTCCTGCGAATCAAGCGACTGCTTCGGGAAATCGTCGATGTATCGTTGAAAAAGCTACACATTTTTAAGTTTGGAATATACGACGTTATAAATTGTATCTTTGGGTAGCCGTTTTTGTAGTCGGATTTCTTCCCGTCCCTAACAGTTTAGATAATTGCATGTCTGTGATCTGAGGATTGGCGGTTACGATTTGAATAATACGCTGTTCCTCTTCGACGGGCATTTGTTTGTGGTGGCTGGTTTTCGGGACGCTTGATTTAGGTTCGAGACTCGTTGCCGAGCCGAATTAGTTTTCAAAGTTAATATGTTCTATGTTCCGCGCTGTCAGAATGATCGGGAGAACTGTTTATGTTTGCAGATTTCAAGATTTTTGCACAGTTATTTCCGAGCGAAAGAAAACGTACGGAGGTATTTTCTTCATGTAAACATTCGGAATAAGCGGTATAACGCTTGCCGTTTGATTCAATCACAACGCGGTATATTACTTTTTTTGAATGTTCGTTGGACTTTCTGCGCGCGCCCGTGCTTATGCTGCTTGAAAACACACAAGCTTTAACGGTTCCGCTAAGCGCGTTTTGTTCGCTGTCTTTTTGCGAGAGCGCCCGCATTGATAATTTGTTTTTGATGATTACAACGAAAAAACTTGTTAGAATAGTGCCGGTGAAAATGCAGAAACAGATAATGGCGCCTATCATAAGTTGAATGAAGATAAATACGAGTATGAGCGCAAAATCCGTCATGAGAAAGCCGAAAAATAGCCACCCCAAAATTTTATCTTTGTTGGTAGAATGTTTATAGTTGTTAGCTATATGGTTGATCATATCTTCTTCTTGATCAAGTATGGTTTCGTACTTGCTCGAAGACTTCATTTCTTTGATTTTTTGTATTTTCTCTTCGCGGACGGCGTTGTATCGCTCTAATTGTTCTTGATCAAGATCGTTGATCTTAATTTTTCCTGTAATTATTAAAATTAAACCAATGACGACCAAAGCGAACATCGTTATGGGAGTTCCGATCGATGCAATCATTTGACCGACATATGCCAACGTTTCGTTATCGGTAGAGTTTCCGATAATTAATGTGACGATTCCGCCGATCAAAGGGATAAGGACGAGCAGACTGAGTTTTTTTAATAATTTCATATAAATCTCGCTATGATTTGACTGTTGACCATTTTTATCGATAGGGGACAAATTAAAAAATAATCGTCTCGATTTTAAAATCGCAGTAATATTCTGCGCTTATACATTTAAACTTTAAAACGCAATAGTCGGGGTCGGTTACGCCCTGCTTGTAAAACAGTTTGTCGCCAAATCTCCAAATCATTTCTTTGGTAGCCTGATCGGTACAAACTTCCGTTTCGCCCATGATTGATACCCCTTGATATTTAAATTTACCGCGTTTATAAAAGTATACGCAACCTTTATTGTTTTCGAGATATTGCTTTACTTTATTCGATGAAGTATTCGTTGAAAAATAGATATCGTTGCCGTCGATTTTACGCGGCGCAAGCATTGCGCTGACAACGGGAAAACCCTGTGCATTGACCGATGCGATAAACGCCGTTTTTTGTTCGGATATAAACTTAAAAATTTGAATTTTGTCCATTGATGTATTTCTTTTTATTATTTTTCATTGACAAGTTCGTCGATAAATTCAACTTCTCCGGTATCAATACGGTAAACTGCGCCGATTATTTTTACGTTTGGATATAGCTTAGACATAGCTTGCTTGATTTCGTTTACTCCGGCGTTTACGTTCAAACGGCATGCCGTGGTATCGTTTTGCTCGTTGTTAATCGTAATTCGGATTTTATCGGTGATTGCCTTTATGTAGCCGTTTACCTTTCCGCCATGGATCGCCGCATGTATTGCCCCGCAGCAGGTGTGACCCAATACAACCACGAGTGGCGTTTTTAAGTGAGAAATCGCATATTCGACGCTTGCGAGCGCTGTTGTTTCGATGGTGTTTCCCGCGGCGCGAATAACAAAGAGGTCGCCGATGCCTACGGAAAAAATGTATTCGGGTATGACGCGTGAATCGGCGCAGGTAATAATTACGGCGTAAGGTTTTTGCCCGTTCTGAAAAGTATTTTTCCTGATTTCTGGAGAAATGTCCCCGTCGCTTTTTTGTGCTTGGAGATATTTAATATTTCCGTTTTTTAATGTTTGCAGGGAGATTTTCCATAAGTCGTTACGGCTTTTTTCCATATGTTACTCCTTTGTTTAGTTATCTTGATAAAACCGAAATTATCGAAAGGGGAGATGTAAAGATTGTTTAGAATGTGTTGCAAGGTATTTTATCGTTCGGTTGACTTGGTTAATTTTTCAACGGCTTTTTCCAGAGTGTCGGTAAAAAATATATCGCGTCCGTTATTGCTTTCATATATAAAATCTTTAAGCGGTTTACTTGTATATGTTGAATAATCATCGTAAATTGCAATGCGAAATTGATACGTAATAAATTTTTGCAAAATTTCTCCAGCAAGTCCGCTACTTAATATAAAAAATTTATCTGTAATCAATTTTTTCGATATTGCAATGTTATTCGTTCCCGTCTCGTATTTAACAGTCATTATCAGGTCGAGAGCGCTCTGCATATCGGTGATTACAACTTCATCTGATATAAAACAAA
Source organism: uncultured Christensenellaceae bacterium (assembly GCA_910586985.1). Classification (GTDB taxonomy): domain Bacteria; phylum Bacillota; class Clostridia; order Christensenellales; family Borkfalkiaceae; genus Gallimonas. Next base: position 82,428 of record CAJUKK010000001.1, read on the forward strand.
CGTTATAAAGCTTTTTGCAAAAATAATTCCGTTGGTTGGTTTTTAATCATTAAGTTGCCGCAATCGCTATAACCGATTTTACGATAAAATAAGTTATAACGCAGAATACCAATAGGTTTATCGCCCGCGCTTAAAACATAGCCCTGTTTATCGCGGACTTTTTTAGAAAATTCGACGGCGCTCATATGTTTATCGAGAGAAAACCAAAAGTCTTTATCGGCGATTTCAACGTGCCGTATTTGTAAATTGAAATTGTTTTTCATAAGCGGAACATACCGTTTTTATACCATAGTGGAGCAGTGGTATCCTAAAAATACAGATTTTTATTACAATCATTTTGTAAGAATGTCAATCGGCTGCGTAGTAAGCGTGCAGATTATACAAATTCTGCTTTGCAGAAACGACCCCCAAAAGCAAAAGACCTAAAGCGTTCCCTTTGTATGAGTTCGTTTTAGGTCTTAGATGGTGGGCAGAGGTGGATTCGAAGGGGGTAGCGACCTAAAATTATGTAAAAATAGCGGAATTTTGCCTATTTTCGGGGTTTCCGAGGTGGTTTCGGCGTCAAAATTTTGGGCATATTTTGGGCACGGATCAATTCTTCTTTGTAGTCGACTTTCTGAAACTCCATATAATAGGTATCGGCAATTTCCAAATAGTGCGTATAAGTATCGATATTTACGTCGGAAGATCTGTGCCCCATAGCGAGCTCGCGCAGTTCTTGGCTGATCTTAAACTTAACAAGCCGCGTATTAAAAGTGTGTCGGCAGAAGTATGCGCAGATATGCCAAGGCATTTCATAGAGCCAATTCGCAATGGAGTAATAGGACAGCACTTCGTGCGGTTGGGAGAGAAAGTCGAGGTAGGGTCTCATCATCGGGGTGATTGGTACGCGTTTTAACTCAACTACATCATCTTTTCTCTTTGCGTTGTTTGCAACAATAAAATCACCTTTGATACGAGCCGTATTGCATTCGCACGGGCGAAGCCCCGCATAGAGCATTAAGATAACGTAGTATTCGTACCGCGTTCCCTTCGCCAAGGAAAGCAAATGAGCTTCTTCCACCATGGAAAGGCATCGCCCATGGTTACGGGCTGCCTTTTTGGATTTAAGGCGAGCCATAGGGGTTTTGGCGATAACACCTTCCGATAGAGCAAATTCAAAAATTTGCTTTAACAAGCAGAATACCTCTTCGGCTGTTCGGAAGAACTTTTTCCTTCTGACTTCCGTCATGACGGCTTTACAGTCAAATGCAGTGATTTCGTTCATGGTCTTTTCCCCAAGGAAAGGGAAAATGTGAAGTCTGAGCTTTGATTGCTGTCGCTTATACCAAGAGAGCTGCACGTCGTCTTTTTTCATAACCGCCAAATACTCCAAGGCATAATCCTTGAAAAGAGGCGAAGGGGGGACTTCTTGCACGGGTTCTTCTTTCACTTCTTCGGTGATTGGCAACTTCGGTTGATTGAGCTTATTAAACTCTTCCACATAGGCACGCAGGCGTTCTTTGAGTTCGGCGGTGCTTTTCGCCGAGATCGAGATCGCCTTGCTGTTGATCATACAACGAGCCTCATAAGAATTTTTGCGTTTTCGTTTTTTGAATTGTGATATGGTAAGCAATTTTTGTTTCTCCTTTTTGGGTGGAATTAAAATTGCTTTTTCGTCACGTTCCTCTGAATTTTGTTGGGTCACCTCCTTTTGTATCGTTGCGCCCTTGCCGTCATCGGCAGGGGCGTTTTTTGTTTGCGGCGAATTTAATGTGCCGTAAGATTGTCGTGCGAATGCCGTTGGAATAATCGGCATTCCGTCAATCGTGTCGTAGTAGTCTGCTGTTGGCGGGTTCTGCGCCGCGTCGACCTCGATGATCTCTTGCCACCAATCCATGCAAAAGTGCAACAGGTGTTGCACTCGGTTAAGTGTGTTGTCCATGTTTCCCTCCAAGTGAGATAGTAACTTAGAGGGTAAAAAATTTATAGACTAACTGTCAATTCCTTTTGGCGGCAAACATTTCACCCGAGGAGCTGATGAACGTAAGAAAGGCAGCCCGCGCTTTTTCGGAAGGAAGCCCGCGATACCAATTTAGAAGGGTTCGCTCATTGTCGGTCAACCGTTCTCCGATAGGGGCGGGTAAGATTACACTGCCGAGGTCATCGCTTCTTCCCAATAAATAATCAGATGAAACATTAAAAAATTTACAAATTGCAAGAATATCTTCATGCGAGGGTTCGGCATATCCGCATTCCCAATGAGAAAGTGTGGGGATAGGGATAGAAAGATTGGTCGCCAATTCTTTTTGTGTAAGCTTATTTTCAGTCCGTAATTCTCTCAATCTATTAGAAAAAAAGTTCATGTAAAAATTATAGCACAGCAAAATATCAAATTTTGATTGACAATCAAATATTGATATGTTATAATTTTGCAAAAGTATCAATATATGATACATCGGAAGGCGGGCATAAAAAAGCTCCCGCCCCAAAGAGGAGCGGGAGATGACCGAAGCTGAGTTTTTCGAAATGATCAAAGCACAAATGGAAGTTCTAAATCAAAACCTTGAACGGTGCTTTGCCTTCTTGTTGGCACTTTCGGTTGGATTTGCACTGCTACTTGTAATTCTGTTGGCGGGCTTTCTGCACGGAGAGAGAAAAGCCCAGAAGGGCGGCGAGCAACAGAGAGGACGGCAATCAGACGAAAAAGCTGATGATAAAGAGCGTGAGGAATAGAACAAAAGCAATAATGCCGTGCGCAGTCACAGTTGCGTGCCATGTCTCGGGTAGGGCTTGAAGAGTATGGGCAATTCCATAAAGAAAGAAACAGAGAATGACATACACTACAAAAATTATCAGTATAACCCACCAACGGAAATACAGAACGAGCAGGACGGCGATAAGGTTGTAGACAAAGTAAAAGACCGTGTAATATGCACTACCTAATGCAGGTGCGGATTTTTTCTTATAACACAAGCCCGTTGTGCCGTATGAGAGTACAAAAAAAGCATTGTTGAAACCCAAGGTATCAATTAGGAACAGGAAAATTCTAAGGACTATTTGATAGAGCCAATCGGGCATATTCCACGAAACAAGGAACGGGAATACCAACTCAAAAAAGTCGGGAATGATCATGGGTAAAACTACTACTCTAAGAATTAAACCCAATAGAGCAACCAACTTATAAAAATTAAACTTATGAAAACACCAGAAAATTTTACCTAAGATTTTTTTTGCTGTTTCCAATATAGACAACACCTCTTTTGTGATTGATTTTATATAGCAATTAAATTATATCAAAAAAAGTGGATAATGTCAACATTGTGAAGATGGGGCACGCGGTTGAAAGCGTTTGAGAGCGGCGAAAGCCGATCGCAATAAATTTACATTTTAAGGAGGTTCAGATTTATGGAAGAGAAAATCGTGAAGGAAGTTGCAGCTATCGCATTGCGAATTAAGAAGCTGCGGAAGGAGTTGAAGCCTTTGGCGAAGTCGGCTGATGAAGTCGGGATATCAGCGCAGGATCGGAAGTTTTACGGCGCGTTGCGTTGGGCGGGCTATTCGCTCGAAGAGGCGCAGAGCAAGCTCAAAAATGCGTTTGCACTTGCGGAGGGGAATTGTGTATGACTACGCAATCGGTATTGCTATGGGAATGCACCGCGGAAGAGGTTGGATATCTCCCCGCGGGCTTTCCCGTTATTGAGTATGATAGCCTATACAGTTCCATTCGGCTTATCCATGCACAAGCAGATCGGGTACGGCATGACAAACGGTTTGTGTACTTGCTCCATAAAGAGCCGCCCGTGAGTTTCGTGGGCGTGAAGGGTACACGGCATGGAAAGATTCAGACGGCAAGCCAAAAAACGGAGGACTTCGTTCCCGGCTCGAGCACGGTCAAGTCCTCCGTGAAGAGTACTTCGGGAACGTGCACCGCGCCGATCGGAGCGTGCAGCGCAAATCAAGTCCCCGAGCGGAAGGAGACGGTACTATGATTGTCGATCGTGATTTCAGTTTATACGGCTTTGATCGTCAAGATTGCGGAGAGGACGGCTGCGTCTTTTTCAAGTGGGAAATGCCGAAAGAGAAAAAGGAAGAGCCGAAAATCCGCGAAGAGGTTTACGGCGGTTACTATAATCAGAGCTATTACCGTATCGAGATACCCAAGCCGAAGGACAAGATTTTGACGGGGCTTGTCATCATAACACGCAGCAGTAGAAGTCGGTACGTCTTTATCGTGCAGAGCGGGCGACGTATGCGGATTGAAAAAGCGATCACTTTAACGGAAATCAAAAACTATGTCGAAGCGTTCTTCAAGGAGGCAAAGAAATGAGCAACGGATTAAAAGCAAAGATCAGAGCGGCGGCAGATCGGGTTGCCGCATTGGCAAGCGAGGTGAAAGAGCTCACGAAGCTCGCCTCTAAAGAGTACATTGCAGCGGGTTACGGGCAAGTGGAAGATCCAACGGGAAAAGCGGTGGAACGACTGAACGACGCGGAGGATCATCTCATCGGTTGCCTACAACTACTGAACTCCTTCGGAGGTGCGTCATGACAAAGTTTTATGACTGCAAGAATTGCGGCAAAAGAATTAGTATTCGCCAAGCCGTGAAAAATGCGCTTATCGCTTGCCCGAAGTGTGGGGAAGATTTACCGCAAAAAGAGATAATGCGGATATATCGCGACGCGGGACTTAGAGTGTTCGTTATGGAATGTCTCTGCGGAGAGAAATACGCGATCGTGCCACCGAGCGGAGAATTTACGTTTAAGTGTAAGTGCGGGCGGGAGCTGCTCTCGATCCGTCCGCGGAAGATCGGCGGGGTTGAGTTACCGAGGTATATCGAAGCTGCCGCAGGGAGCGAATAACAGAATTTTGGAGGAATTATGGCAAAGAACTATTACTACAACAAAGGGAATACGAAGCGCGGCGGCACGGCGAGTGCACGTCGCGATAATACGTTTACATGGAAGATCGTATCGCTTGTACTGGCGATCATCTTAATGGCGTTTACGGTGTTGGCGGTGTTCGAGCTCGCCACGCCCTACAAACCGTCGCACGGGTTCAAGCCGCAGGTGCAAGCACCCGCAACGCCCGATGAAGGAGAGGAGACGGAGCCCTTTTTGCCGCCGATCGACGAGAACGGTGAAGAGCTGAAAACAGACGGTACGGCACAGGCAATGCCCGCACGAATGGTATTCAGATCGGTAGCTCGGAACATGAGTGAAACGAGCGAGGGCGGAGTTTCCACACAAGCGGGAACGAGCGTAACGCTCACGGCAACGATCACCCCTGCAGACGCAGATAACAAAAAGGTGGATTGGTCGGTGAAGTATGAGGACGGCTCTACTGTGGGGGCAGCGGCATATATTCAAGTGAGCCCCGTCTCGGACGGTGCGCTTACGGCGACGGTCACGAATTATGCCGCATTTTCGAAGAGGATTATCATCACGGTAACGTCAAGAGATAATCCGTCTGTATCTGCGTCCTGCACGTGCGATTTTTTGGCGCAGATTTCGAGCGTGAACGTGTCCCTTACGAATGGCGGAACGGTCAATAAAATTGTGATCGGTGACGGCAAGACGTACACGGTGAACGCAACGCCCGTACTAAGCGCAGGGACGATCAGTCCCACTACGACGATTACGTACAAGTCTGAAATCGGTCAGGACGGCGGGGCGAACGATCCTTCTACTAATTTTCACTATGCAATCGTAAATAACGGATTTCCCATGATAGCAAAGGACGTTTTTGCGGATAAGAACAGCTTTGTCTGCACGTCAGATTTCCCGACGCAGATTACAAGCTCGATCATCGTTATGCCGCCTTTGGATCAGACGCCAACGTATCTGAACGCCTTTAAGAAGGCGGTGGCGGCGTGTACGGGCGGCAATCATTTCTATGTATGCGCGACGGTAACGGCAACCTACAACGGAACGGAGCTGAACACGGTGACGGGCAAGAAAGGCTATAAGTTCGACGCGGCGGCGATGAAAACGTCTGTAACGGGGCTCACGCTCGGCGACGATACATTGATGTTCGGAGTATGAGGTGAGTAATGTCGAAGAGAAAGACAACGGGTGATACCGTAGTAAAAAGCCTCATTGTGGCAGCGATCGTCATCGCGGTATTGGCGGTAAGTTTTCTTGTAGCGTGGTACTGCACGGGCGGAGGGTGGTTCGGCGGGCAAGTTCCGCCCACCTTCACCGTCACGGTGGAAGGGCAAGAGTACGGCAAGAGCTTTTCGAAGCAGATTTTGTACTCGGGCACGGAGATTGAGGTGAATCGCCCGCTCGGTGAGGATTACACCGTGGAGATCACGGCAACGCAGACGAGCAACGTCGTGGTGCAGACGGGGGAGAGCCTTATCAAATGGGCGGAGCTCGACGCCGACTTCAACAAGGGTTTCGAGATCATCAAAGCAGATGACCGTTTTACGGTGCAGTACACCTCCTTTGAGGATATCGTGACGAAGGCAACGGGGTTGACAGAGTTTGAGATATCGGGCGAAACCTCGGACGAGCTGTTTCAGATGAGGGTCGCCTGCGCCAACTCGGAGATCATAATCAGCTTCGGCGTGAGCTTTCCCGTCGGCGGCTTAGAGTTTGACAACGATCATATCATTTTTACGGACACAGAACAGGGAGGAGTAAATCATGAATAAAGCAATAAAGTTCGGTGCAGTAATGGGCGCGGCGGCAGCGGGCACGCTCGGCGTTATGGCGGTGGTAAACAAGCCGTCTGATACAAATACGCTATACATTCCCGCAGAAGTGACGGGGAGCGGCGTTGTGGACGGTTTCGGCAATGAGCTCACAAGCGGTAATACATACGCTATGCCGACCTCGGTCGTTTACACGGCGACCACACGAGAGAGCGCGACGGCGAGCGAGGGGATCACGCTTTCGGTAAAGGTAACGCCCGCCAACGCCGCGGATAAGTCGATCGACTATGCCGTGAATTGGAAGGACGAGACGAGCGAGTGGGCGACGGGAAAGGTTGTCACGGACTATGTGACATTAACGCCGACTGCGGACGGAAGCACGGTATCAACGTTAAAATGTCTGCAAGAGTTCGGGGAGCAAGTGATCGTTACCGCTACGAGCCGCCAAAACCCGAGTATTTCCGCGACGTGCACGGTGGACTTTGCGCAGCGCGTCACAGGCTACACGGTGAAGCTCGGCACAACGGATATTTTCGCAAGCGGTGAGGATTACCGCTGCATGTTTACGCTCGCAGATACGAGCAACACGGGCGGAGAGATTTCCGCGAGCTATACGTTGAATGACGTTTACACGCTCGGCGGAGAGTTCACGCAGAGAGTGGAACTTGATCCCGTGAATGGAGTATGGAACACGGGCATTATCGCAAGCGACGTGATAGCAAATGCGATCGGGCGGTCAATTACGTTCGATAAGCGGCTTTTCCAAGACTACACGGTGTACTACAAGGCGGACAGTTCTCCGAACGGTTTGGAGAGTGCAAAGCTCTTACGTGACTGCACGGACGACGAGCTGAAAGATATTTTTGCTAAGACCGATTGGAGCAATCTCTTCCTGTGGACGCTGAAATACACGGTCACGAGCACGAATGGCGTTCAGATGACGGTATCGAAGAGAATCGGGTGTATGGGCTATTTCGTGCCGCCCGTCATGGTGTCGGGGTTGGAGTTCGAAGAGCCGAATATCATTTTTAAGGACGTAACGAATGGGGCAAACGGGAATTAAAAAGTTCATGAGAATGGGCGGCGCGCTCATTCTCACCGCTCTATTGGGGCTGTCAATGCTTGTCCCTTCGAAGTATGAGGCGCGGGCGGAAAGCTCCAACGCATACGATCGTACGGCGATCGAGGACGATCTGAAAGGGGTTGATCTGAACGGCTATCCGAAGGACGAGAGCGGCACGCCGTCGCTCATTACCTTTTCGGAGTACTGTTACTCCGCCAACGAGAAAGTGGCGCAAAAGTACGGGCTGTACTTCTATGTGTACAATCCCACGGAAACGCCGTTAAGTGTCAAGGTGCGGGCAAATGAAATCAACATGGCAACGTCCTATGACAGTGCAGGAGAGCCGCAGGGGTACGACAACTGCGCACTTACCTTCTTGGACGCTTCGGACGATCACCGCTTTTACAAGTTCAAACTATCGGAGAGCGCGGGAACATTGAGCCGTGCACGTGCATATGCTGCGGCGCATGATGGCGTACGACGGTATGACTTTGTCGGCTTGCAGCTGTGGGCGGCAGGCGCGAGCGGAGCGCAGGATTACGCTCTTTCCGTCACATACCGTTGCACGGGCTACGGCGCGGGCTGTGATCCCTTAGGTAGTCAGACGAGCACGCTCACCTATGACGCGCACAAGTTGGAGACAATCGCGCTCGACATTCATCAGACGTATTACCGTCAAGAGGGGATCAATCAGAACGGCGCAGGACACCACAATCAATTATCAAGCGTGTACTTTTCGATCAACAAGGAGCGGCTTGCGTCTTATGGGGATTTGTATGCAGTCAAGTGCACATGGGACGAAGCAAGGACAGCTCCCGTCATCGTGACGAAGGATCAAGCGGTTTACGATTGGACGGAAAGACAGCTCGGGCAAAAGAATATTTCGGGCGCGCGCGGCATTTTTGCAAACCTCTCAAATGCAATCGGACAAGGCGCACATACGGCGGATTGGGGTTGGGCACCCAATTATGATCCTGCCAACGGACAGACGGGCGGCGTTGTTGTCAAGGACGCAACTCCTGCGGGCTATGTGTTTAAGGCGAATTGTGAAAACGTCAAGGATCGCAATGTCACGCGTGAGGAATTGCTTGCTTGGATAGCGGATCATAACTCTGCCAATTACCTTTTTACCTACCAAGTGGACGAAGGGCGAAAGTACGGAAAACAAACGCATACTTTCCATGCCGATGAACCGTTTGACATGCTATCGTTCAATTCCACGTCGAGCGGAGGAGAGCAGTTCCTGCTCGCTTGGCAACAGTTTTGGACGGGTAAAAAGTGGGATTGGGGCGGAGATGATCTTGCGATCGAGCCTATTAAGAACGTGACGGAGAAAGACTTCAAGAACACGGACGCGGCAAGTGCAAGTGAGCTTTTCGTCAATAAAGATGATTTTGCGGACTTTAAGAAGTATTATGACACGCATAATGAGACCGAAAACGTGTTTTTGTTGAGATTTGCCGTCACGGATTATTACAGCGATACGGTGTCGGTAGTTACGCCCGCCGAATGGTATGAAGTTTGGGAGTATTTACCTTGGGCAGACGGCGTAAATATCGATCGATCATCTACCTATATGTCGCAAGAGACGGTATTCAGGCAGTTTGATATCATCGAGCTTACCTTCCTAAAAGAGGGGAAGGAAACGGTGATCGGCGCAGTGGCAAGCCCCGTGGATATTATCGGCGGGATAGACGCGCCGAACTTTGAGGACACGGGCTTTTGGCAATGGCTGTGGAATCTCTTGAAAAGTATTCCATGGTGGGGTTGGTTACTTATTGCGATCGTTGTAATCGGATTGTTGTGTCTGATTAAACCCGTGTTTGAGATCGTCGCGGCAATCTTAAAAGGGGTAGTATTTATTATCATGTTGCCCTTCAAGGCGATTGGTGCGATCATTGACAACATTTCCGCACACGGAAAGAGGAAGAAGAAAAAAATCAAAAAATCGGAGGATTTAGATGAAGACGACTAAGAAAAAGGCAACGCGGACGAGCTCGTCCGCAATGGCGCCTAAGAAAGCGCTTAAAAAAACGACGGCAAAAAAGCCCGCCGTGCAGGCGAAGAAAACGACGGTAAAACGCTCATCGGCGCGGCGCGCTCCCGCTAAGATCAAGAAAAAGGATATTTTTGCGGGCGCAACCGAGGTCGCAATCACGGACAATAAGATCATCGTTACGCGGCAGGCGTCTAAGAACGCGCAGGGGAAGTTCGAGAAGCGCGAGGTGCGGGAGTATCACGACAAGACGCTCGCGAACTTGAACGCGCTCAATCGCAAGCTCTCTTCGGAAGAGATGAAGAAGGTAAGCGTCAAGTTTAAGTAAAGGACAAAGGAAAACCCGCCTGCGGTGAACAGGCGGGTATTACCAAAGGGGTACACAATGGCAAAGAATGATACAAAAAAGTCGCCGAGCAAGGCTGCGTCGGCGAAGGCAATCACGGTTACGATAAAATTTCTTCCCGATAGCAATGGTGGGCACCACCATATCGTTATAGAGGATATTGACGACAAGCACGTATCGGTAGGGCTTACGACGCACAAGAGGAAGGGAAAAGGCAAAAAAAGCGGTAAAAACTATACCTTGTCAAAAAGCCCTCTGAATGACGGAAAAGAATCTTATATGCGCCGTCAGGGAACTGTAAAGCCAAAGAAGTCGTATCAAGGTGCCAAAAAGGGCAAAATGACCGAGAAAGATTATCGGCAGGCAAAAGTTTACGGCGATAAAGCCAAAGCAAAATATTTATCCCCAAAGGGCAAAAAAAAGTAACGACGTGCCAACCGATCTTACGACGGTAAGCCAGACTTTCGCAGAAGTCGTCGCTACTGAAATTACTATAACATATTCAACGACGGAAGTCAAGGGGATTTTCAAAAAAACAGTAAAAAAGAATGATCACATTCATCATCGGAGACAATGGGACGGGAAAGACCGCGCTTGCAACGTACTTTTTGCAAGAGAAATACATAAACGAGGGCGAGGAGATTTTGCGCAAGAGCTGTGAGCTCATCAGAGAGACGAACGCAGAGCTCGGCACGAATTACTCCCTGCCCGATAAAGTCCCGTTTTACACAGCAAATTTTCGTGCCAAATTGCACGTCGGATATAAAGAATACTACGAGCCGTACTTTCTCAACGGTTACTACTTCGGCGTCGCCAACGAGGAAATGGACACGCAGTTCGTGCCTCCGTTCAGTGTGTTGGTGTTCGACGAGGCGCAGCGCATTTTCAACAGCAGAGAGAGCTCGACATTTCCCGAGTTCGTGAGCTACGCCTTCGAGATCCACCGTCATGCTCGATTAGACATTACGCTGATCGCACAGCGCGGCATGTTGATCGACTGCAATATCCGCGAGGTCGGCGTGCACGTCATCGAGGTCGTCTCCATGGAGAACGAGAAGGATATCGCAGGGAACGTCTTTCGCTCGACGTGGCATTGTCGAGAGTTTGACGATTGGTCAAGCGCAGAGGCGTATCTGAAGAGCGGTGAAAAGACGTACAAAGAGACGACATACACGAACGAGGGGAGTAGTATTTACGCGAGTTACAACAGTTTTGACAAACTCACGGCGTTTCTACCGCCAAAGGGAAAGGATTTCAGCTATTTGCCTTACGAGAAACCCGCAGATGTTAGCGAGCGCGAGGCGAAGTTCTATAACACGGCGCGTCCGAAAGAATATAGAAGCAAGCCGAAGCTAAAAGCGGAGAATAAGACAAAGGGGAGGGATACAGTATGATAGACGAATTAGAGGGCTTGCAAGATAAATTTTATCACTTATTAAATAATTTGAAAGAGGCAAAAGCCTGTTTTACAGGGCTTGATGAGGGATATGCCCTCTTTGCCCAAAACATTTTGGAACAGTACAAGCTCGAATATGAGTTGCTCGATCTCAAAGGTCGAGTGGGAACAGAGCAGGCAATCGATAAGCTCAAGGCGAGATATTATCGTCTTGTGCCGCAACGTTGGGAAACCCGCTTTTTACATAGAAAGAAACAAAACTATGCTGCGACGTTAATCGATATCGAAGCAAACGAAGACGCGGCGAAATTCTTTGCTGAAGTTGAAGCGCATATTGCTGCTGAAGTTGATAGGCGACTTGCGGAAGATCAAGCTGTAGCAGAGGCGGTCGCCGAACCCGAGGAATGGATTATTGAACCGATAGAGGCAGAGGACGAAGAAACGCCCGATCTCGAGCTTATGGATTACAGCGAAGGGGAAGAGGGCGCGGTTGCCGAGACTGAACCTGAAGAGGGGGACACACCGCCCACAGAGCCGCTAAGCGGCGATCAGACACCGAATGAACCTGCAGAGCAGAAAGAGGGCGAGCCCGTTTCTGAAGCTGAAGAGGAAGCGGAGGAAGAGGCGCGGATCATGCAGGAGTTTAAGAGAAAAAAGAAAAAAAGCAAACAGAAATAGAGGACTTGATTTGCGCTGCATGTGCTGATGAGAGCCGTTGCACGTTGCCGAAGTACTCTAAGCGGAGGACTTAGCAAAAATGGCCGATTCAAGTCCTCCTCACAGGCGAGGACTTGAAGGTGCACCTTTGTCTTAATCAGCGGCGTGCAATATGGAGGACTTGACGGCAGCGCGCCCGGACACGAAGTACTCCAAAAAGGTAAGGAAAAATATGAATGCAGTAAAGGCAGAAATGCTCGAAAAGAAGTGTACGCAGCTCTACCGCATTTTGGAAGAAGAGCTTGCACGCGGCGCAAAGCGGCTTGATTATAACGAGCTTGCGAAGCGGTTGGACTGCGCACGCTCTACAATCCGATATAACGTAGGTAAACTCATGGACGCGGGTGTCATCGGCATACGCGGCGGTAGGCTTTATCTGAAATAACGGAGGACTTGATTTGCGCTGCATGCGCCGATCGGCGGCGCGCGACGTCGCTGAAGTACTCCATACGGAGGACTTTGCGGCGCTCGAGCAAGATCTGTCGTCCTCTTCGATGAGGACTTAGCGAACGTACTAACAAAAAAGAAAGGAGAGGCGCATGGGAAATGCGGCAAGAAAACTGAATAGACGCGGCGAATCGCATGACGGGCGTTTCAGCAGGCAGATCGATTTGAGTATCTTCGGAGACGAAAGGCTCTCGGCGGGAAACCGAAAGATCGAGTGCGCAATCCTTGGCTTTTCGAGAAATGGAAGAACCTGCGACTTTTATAACTCGGAGATCGCCGCTCGTTACCGTACGTCTCTCTCCACGGTGAACCGTACGAAGCGGAAGATCAGACAAGCCAACGTGTTTGAGCGCGGCGAGAAAGTGTATGAGTATATCTACAAAGGCGTTGATCCGAAGGATAAAGAACACTTTATCATTCACGAGTGGCTCTATCATGCCAACTTTTATATGGAAGGCAACGTCCATTCGATTCGCCTGAGTGATTGTGCGATCGAAGTGTTAAGCTATATCAAGAGCTTTCCGAATGCACAGATTAAATGTACGCGGAATTGGATGGCGAAGAAGCTCGGTATCTCGCCCGACACGGTAGCGCGCTCTGTGCGGCTGTTAGAAGCGTTAAAGCTCATCTCGATTACATATCCGAAGGGACAGGAACGCGCCGTCAATGCGACCGTGCGCACGCTTTTCCGCGTCGATACGAAGGCTTTGAACGACAAGTGCCGTGAGGTCGTAAAGAACGTGAAGTCCAAGGCGCAACAGGTCAAGGACGCGGACGAGAGAAGCGAGCGCGAAAGCTATTATGCAAAGAGGAAGCATGAGGAACAAGAGCGGCAGGCAAAGCTCCTCGAATTTCTTCGCACCGATCCCGAGTTTGCCGAGGCGGAGCGTCAGCTCAACACGCTTGAAATGAAGATCGGACAGGCGGAGGCGAAAGGGAACTATCGCATGGTGAAAGAGCTGTTGGAGCGGCGTATCGAGCTGAACAGACAGAGACGTGCGGGCTTGAAGCGGTTAGGCGTTACCGAGCAGGACTTAGAGCCGCGCTTCGAATGCGCGGAATGCCGTGATACGGGCGAAAGAGCAGATCATACGTTCTGTGATTGCTGGCGGAGGCGATCGCCATGAAACGTATATCTTCGGTAACTCTGTGGCGAACTGAATAAGAAAATTAAGAGCGTGGCATTGTCCGCGCTTATAGTCGTATAGTGAAGAGCACCCCGAACGGGGTGCTTTTTGTTTGTAAAAATTACTATACGAATATGACACGCAATAACGTATCGAAAACAGACGGCGCGCGGGGTATATTGTGTCATAATCGGATAGCAAAAACGGGCGAAAAGTGTCAAAATCGGATAGAAACAATATAATCAAACAATATGTTTTGAAAAATATAGGCGCAAGCACCGAAGGGCTTGCTTGTTTGAGGAAAGAAGGTGCGGCGCGCGCCGCCGATTTTGGAAAGGGGAAGAAGGTAGCCGCCGCGGCGGCTCGATCGGAACGCCGAATCGGGAGAGCGACAAAGCGAAAACACACGTTTTAAGGCTCGCCACGCAAGCGGGCGAGCCTTAAAAAAAGCAAATTCAGACTTTCCGCCATGCGGCGAAAAATCAGAAATTTGTAATGCGGTAGAATTTGGAACGTCAGTTCGAACCGCCCCCGAAAATCGGGCAAGCCGCGATTTATCGGGGGCGGTATTCGCTCTGTCGTTGAAAATCCTTTTTCCCCGATAGAGCAGCTCCCGCGCGGTCGCGTTGGATCGGCTCGCTTTCTGTATCGGCAGAAGGTGGGGAAACGTTTGCCTGCACGCAGAGCTCGCCCTGCACGGTGGGGAAGCAATCAGAGCCGCGCCGCCCGCCGAACCGAAAGCCCCGCGCACCGCCAACGCGTCGCCCATGCGCCGAGATTTCGCAAAAAATGAAAAGCTCCCCGCGGCAAGCGAGGAGTGCAGAAACGGTATTTTGGCAGAGAAAAACGTAACGGAAAAGCAAAAAATTTGGGCATGATTTGGGATTTTTATTCCGAAATACAAGATATAGGGTGTTTTCATACGAAAACACCCTATATCTGGTGGGCAGAGGTGGATTCGAACCACCGAAGTCGAAGACGTCAGATTTACAGTCTGATCCCTTTGGCCGCTCGGGAATCTGCCCGTTTATGAAATTAAAAAATGGAGCCGGTGATCGGAATCGAACCAACAACCTGCTGATTACAAATCAGCTGCTCTGCCGATTGAGCTACACCGGCAAGGTGGTGCCTTGGGGCGGAATCGAACCACCGACAGACGGATTTTCAGTCCGTTGCTCTACCATCTGAGCTACCAAGGCAAATTGAAACCTCATTCCTCGGAATGAGGTTTTAAAATGGCGACCCAAAACGGGCTCGAACCGTCGACCTCCAGCGTGACAGGCTGGCGCTCTAACCAACTGAGCTATTGGGCCATTTATTTAACTGTTACAGAGAAGGGCAATGGTGGGCCTTCACGGACTTGAACCGCGGACCGATCGGTTATGAGCCGACTGCTCTAACCAACTGAGCTAAAGGCCCGTTTCGTGTCTCTCAAAACAGTGCTTGCTTATAATAATATAAAAAGAAATAAATGTCAAGTGTTTTTTCGTTCTTTTTTTATAAAATTAACGAACTTTTTTTTCGACGCTATTTTTCATAATTTCCCTCAATTCTCCAAAAATCGAGTTATGCTTTCTGATACAATACTTTTACTTTCATGCGGAGGTCGTTTATGAAGTTTGAGAGCCGTAGAGCAGGAGAAAATCTTTATATTTATTTGGACGGCGAATTGGACGAGCATACCGTGGCGGACGTTCGCCGCGAAGCTGACCGCCTGATCGACGAACACGCAGGCGCGTCGCGTGCGATTTTTAATTTGGCGGGAGTGCGTTTTATGGATTCGACGGGGATCGGTTTTTTGATCGGTCGGTATAACAGAATAAAAAAATACGGTATGGGAATGTATCTCGAAAACCCGAATGCAGGAGCTGATAAAGTACTGTTGTTAAGCGGCGTATATTCCTTGATGCCCAAAATTTAACATGCGCGCAATAAAAGTCATAAAACAGGAGTCATGACAATGAATCAAATGAAATTAAAAATTTTATCCCGCTCAGAAAACGAAATTTTTGCGCGAAATACCGTCGCAGCTTTTGCTCTTCCGCTCAATCCTACGCTGAGCGAACTTTCCGATATAAAAACTGCCGTTTCCGAAGCGGTAACAAATTGTATTGTGCATGCTTACGGCAAGGGAGAAGGGTGGATCGAAATCGAGTGTTCGCTTGATAATGCGCGCCTACATATTAAAATATCCGACAGCGGAAAAGGGATCGCCGACTTAAACGAGGCGCAACAACCGTTTTTTACGACGTTGGCGGATGAGGAGCGTTCGGGTATGGGCTTTACGATTATGAAAACATTCATGAGCGATTTTTGCGTTACTTCGCGTTTGGGCGAGGGCACGCAAATAACGATGACGAAGGACTTCGGCGCGAAGGCGGAAGCAGATGCTCAATGAACAGGAGACGTTGCTCTGTATTCGCCGTGCAAAAGAGGGCGACAATGCCGCAAAAGAGACGCTTTTAAGCCATAATACGTCTCTTTTAAAGAGTATTATCAGGCGATACCTTGGCAAAGGCGTAGAATACGACGATCTGTTTGAGCTCGCATGCATGGGTTTTTTAAAAGCGATCGCAGGTTTCGACGAAAAATTCGGCGTGCGTTTTTCAACGTATGCCGTTCCTATGATCGCGGGAGAGATAAAACGTTTTCTGCGCGACGACGGCAGTATAAAGGTGTCGCGGGCGATGAAAAAAACGGCGCGCGATATCAACCGTTATATTGAAGAGTATTCGGGGGAACACGGGAAACAACCTACGGTTAAAGAGCTTGCCGCGGCATTTTCAATGGACGAGGGGGAAGTCGTGTTCACGCTCGGGTCATCGCGCATGCCTGTGTCTATTTACGAACAGTCCGATTATAAGGACGAAAAATCGGTAACGCTTGCCGAAAAGTTGCCTGCAAACGATAATCAGGAGGATATGCTCGATAAAATGCTTTTAAAGCAGGCAATCGAGAATTTGCCCGAACGTGAGAAGAAGATCGTATTTTTAAGGTATTTCCGCGATATGACGCAGGCGGAAGTTGCGCGGCGAATCGGCGTTTCGCAGGTGCAGATTTCGCGCATTGAAAGCCGGCTGATGGAAAAGTTTAAGCGGGAATTGAGCAGTTAAAGACAATTTATGCAAAAATATACATTAAACGGGATAATCATGCGGGATTATCCCGTTTTTATGCGTTAAACGTTTGACTTTATACTTTTTTCCGTGATATAATAAAGCAATCGACGTAGGAGAAAATCATGGCTTACCGAAAATTGCCGAGCGGCGTTCAGGATATTTTACCTGAAGAATGTTTTTTGTTGAACGAGATACAGAACAAACTCAGGCGTCATTTCAGCGTTTGCGGATTTGATCCTGTTTTGCCGTCGTCGCTCGAATATTATGATACCTATTCCGAGATTAAAAACCGTATACCGCAGGAACGCATGTTTAAGTTTACGGATTCGGACGGACGTATTCTGGTTCTTCGCCCCGATACTACGCTTGCTATATCGCGAATTGCCGCGACCAAGCTCGGTTGCGCGCGTGCTCGGCTGTGTTATTTTGCGGACAAATGGGACATGCAAAACGCGGGCGGTTTGTTCAGCCGTGAAATATATCAGGCGGGCGTGGAATGTCTTGGGGAAGAAGGCGTGTTTTCGGACGCACAGGCAGTTGCGTTTGCTATCGAGTGCCTGCGGGCGGTCGGCGTGAAAAATTTTATTCTCGATATCGGACACGTGGGATATTTTAAGGGGATTTTAAAAGAATGCGGACTCAACGATGCCGATGCGGAGACGGTGCGCCGCTGTATCAATTCAAAGGACGCGGTTCATGCCGAAAAATTGTTGCGTAAACGCGGCGTTTCGGGGGAAACGCTCAACCGTGTTCTGGCGCTGCCGGCACTGTTCGGCGGAGCGGAAATATTTGAACGTGCGTATGCGCTTACGGACAACTGCGAGGCGCGCGCGGCGGTCGATTATCTGAGAAAACTCAATGCGTTGCTCTCCGATATGGGGTACGCAGAGGAATTGAGGTTTGACCTCGGTACGGTAAAGCGACTTTCTTATTATTCCGGAATTGTCTTTTCCGCGCTTGTTAACGAAGTAGGCGCTCCCGTACTAAGCGGCGGAAGATACGATAACCTTGCCGCGGACTTCGGGAAACATATTCCCGCGGTGGGATTTGCGATCGGATTAAAGAGAATTATGATTGCTTTGGAGCGTCAGGGCGGTTTTTCCGCCGTTTCGAAAGTTGGTGTGATTATTTGCGACGAGGGCGCGGAGGGGAAAGCGTACCGTCTGTTTTCGGAGCTAACGGGGCGCGGAGAGCGTGTGCGGTTGAGCGCCTCGACCGGCAGAGCTGCAATTGCGGCGGAGCGGGTGAATGCGGAAAAGATTTATTACGTAACGAAGGACGGCGTGGAAACGTTATGATACATTTTGCACTGAGTAAAGGGCGTCTTGCCAAAGAGAGCGCGGTGCTTTTAAAATCCTGCGGCGTAGACACTTCCGTGCTCGAACAGGATACGCGCGAACTTGTTCTCAAAAGCAGAGACGGGAAATACGGTTTTTTCCTCGTTAAACCGTCCGACGTTCCGACTTATGTGGAGGCAGGCGTCGCCGACCTCGGGATCGTCGGGAAAGATACGCTTCTGGAAGAAGAAAAAGACCTCTATGAAATGCTGGATTTGCGTTTGGGAGAATGTAAGCTCTGTATAGCGGGCGATCCTACGCGGAAGGATGCGCTCACGAATCCGCATCTTCGGGTAGCCACAAAGTACGTAAACACGGCGAAAAGAGTGTTTGCCGAACGAGGCGAAGAGATAGAGGTAATTGCTTTGCACGGTTCTATCGAGCTTGCGCCCGTTACGGGACTTGCGGATTTGATTTTCGACGTAGTACAAACGGGTTCTACGTTAAAGGCGAACGGACTTGCAGTGCTCGAAGAGGTATATACGGGAATTACTGCGCGGCTCGTTGTAAATAAAGTGAGTTTAAAGACGCAGGCGGCGGAAATTCTTCCGCTTATCGATAAACTCAGAGAGGTAGTAGGATGAAAATATATACGGAAAACGACTGCGGCGAATTATTAAAACGCGGTTTTGAAGAACGGGAACGGGAGCTTGAAATTGTCAAAAACATACTGTCCGATGTGCGTACGCGTGGCGATGCTGCGGTATTCGATTATGAAAAACAGTTTAGCGGAGCTCTGATCGATCAAGAAAATATTTGCGTCGGCGAATTGGAATATCTTGCGGCATATGAGGAGGTTTCGCCTAAACTGCTCTGCAGTTTAAGGCGGGCAATCAAAAATATACGTGAATATCACAGCCGTAAAGGGAGACGGGATACGTTGGAAACGCATGACGGCAGGATGACGGGCTATGTCGTCCGTCCCGTTGCAAGCGCGGGAATTTATGTTCCTGCCGGAACGGCGCCGCTTGCTTCCTCCGTGTGTATGGGGGTAATTCCCGCAAAGGCAGCGGGGGTGAAAAACGTCGTTGTGGTAACGCCGACAAAAAAGGGCGCGGTTCATCCGCTTGTCCTTGTGGCTGCCAGAGAATGCGGCGCGGACGCGGTTTATAAAACGGGCGGCGCGCAGGCAATCGCCGCGCTTGCTTACGGCACGGAGAGCATTAAAAAGGTAGACGTGATCGCAGGACCGGGAAACATATACGTTACGCTTGCCAAGAAGGAAGTTTATGGTCAGGTTGGGATTGACATGTTGGCGGGGCCGAGCGAAATTTTGATTATTGCCGACGGATCGGCTGATCCCGACTGCGTTGCGGCGGACGTATTGTCGCAGGCGGAGCACGATCCTCTTTCACGGGCGATTGTGGTTACGCCGGATGCGCGTCTTGCCGAAAAAATATCGGAACGCGTGCTTGTTCGGCTAAAAGAATTGCCGCGGCGGGAGATTGCGGAAAAATCGCTTGATTTCGGTGGCGGGATCGTTTTGGTGAAAGATTTAGAGAAAGCATGCGAAATTTCCAACCAAATTGCGCCCGAGCACCTCGAACTCTATGTTGCCGAGCCGGAAGAATGGCTGAACAAAATTGAAAATGCGGGCGCGGTATTTCTCGGAGGATATACTCCGGAACCTGTGGGGGACTATTTTGCGGGTCCTGATCATATTTTACCTACGGGCGGAAGCGCAAAGTTTTTCGGGGTTCTCAACGAGGACGTTTTTACGCGTAAAATGAGCGTTATCGGTTATACCAAAGAGGCGTTGTTGAAGGACGGGGCGGATATCGTACGTCTTGCCGAAAGCGAGGGGTTGGCGGCGCATGCGCGCGCGGTACTTGCGCGTACGGAGGAGAAATAATAATGAGAGCGACAACGATTCAAAGAAAAACAAAAGAGACGGATATTTCGCTTGCTCTGAACCTAGACGGCGCAGGGAAAACGGAAATTAATAGCGGTGTGGGATTTTTTGATCACATGCTCGAAATTCTTACCGTGCACGGAGGATTTGATCTTACGGTAACATGTAAGGGCGATACGAGGGTAGATTTTCACCATTCGGTAGAGGACGTGGGCATTGTGCTTGGAAACGCGGTAAAAACCGCGCTCGGCGATAAACGTGGCATTGCGCGGTTTGCGGACAAAGTTGTTCCGATGGACGAGTGCGCCGCGCTTGTCGCGCTCGATTTGAGCGGACGGGCGTATCTTTCTTTTGAAAGTCCGCTTACGGGTACGGCGGGAGCGTTCGATCTTGAACTCGTGGAAGAGTTTCTGCGCGCATTTACTTTGCATGCAGGTGCGAATTTATATGTAAAGCTTTTAAAAGGCGGAAATAAGCATCATGAGGCGGAGGCGATTTTTAAGGCGCTTGCTCTGTGTCTGAAAGACGCTGTAAAAATTGTGTCTGATCGCGTGCCTTCGTCCAAGGGTATGCTCGAATGATCGGGATCATCGATTACGGCATGGGCAATACGCGTTCCGTGCAAAAGGCGATTGAATTTTTGGGAGAGCGCGCGGAAATTTCGGGAAAAATTTCCGCGCTTGATAAATGCTCGCGGCTGATTCTCCCCGGCGTAGGGAGTTTTGGCGCAGGTATCGAAAATTTACGCGCCGCGCGCCTTGCCGAGTATATTCTGTCCCGCGTTCATGACACGCCCGTACTTGGAATTTGCCTCGGCATGCAGTTTTTGCTTGATGCGAGCGAGGAGGCGGGAAAACATGCGGGACTTGGCTTGATAGGCGGTACGTCGACCCGTTTTACGGCGGGTAAAATTCCGCATATGGGTTGGAATTCTGTTTACGGTTTAAAAAGTCCGTTATTTAACGGGATTGGCGACGGAGCACAGTTTTACTTTGTGCACAGTTACCGCGCCAAAGTTACGGCGGATACGATTGCGGTCAGCGATTATTACGGAGAGTTTTCTGCGGCGATCGGTTGCGGAAACGCTTACGGCGTGCAGTTTCATCCGGAAAAGAGCGGAGAGGCGGGACTGTGTCTGTTAAAAAATTTTATGAGGTTGTAATATGAAACTTTTTCCCGCAATCGATATTTTAGAAGGGCGCGCCGTTCGGCTGTTGCACGGCAAAAGAAACGCGGCGACGGATTACGGCGATCCCGTAGAGCGCGCGAGAGTATTTCTCGATATGGGCGCAAAGCGGTTGCATGTCGTCAATCTTTCGGGTGCGTTCGGAGAAAAAAGCGGGTTTGATCGTATTTTAGAAAAGATTTCTTCTCTCGGTGTGCCCGTGCAGTCGGGCGGCGGACTGAGAAGTTTGGATGAAATACACCGCCGTTTCCGTGCGGGTGCGTCGCGCGTCGTGCTCGGAACGGTGTGCTATGAGCAGCCTGAAATTCTTTATCTGGCAGCGGAGCGCTACGGGGATAAAATTGTTGCGGGAATCGACGCGAAAAACGGCAAGCTTGCCGTGCGCGGCTGGACGCAGATCGTTGACAAGGACGCATTCGAATTTGGCGCGGAGGCGAAGGCGCTCGGAATAGCGGACGCAGTATTTACCGACGTCGGGAGAGACGGCGCGTTGACAGGCGTAAACTTGATTGAAACGGTTCGTATGGGTGAAACGGGACTGAATATTATTGCCTCGGGAGGCATAAACGGCTCGGATGACCTTCGCGCGCTCAAACAAAACGGCGTATACGGCGCGGTGCTCGGGAGATCGCTCTATGAGGGAAAGCTCGATTTACGCACGGCGATCGGAGAAATGGAAGATGTTGAGTAAACGTATTATTCCCTGCCTTGATTTAAAGGACGGGAGAGTTGTTAAGGGGGTCAATTTTGTCGGACTCCGAGATGCCGGCGACCCTGTGGAAACGGCGAAGTTATATAATGCGTGCGGTGCGGACGAAATTGTATTTTTAGATATAACGGCGAGCTATCGCGGTGGTTTGCCCATGAGAGAAACGATCGCGCAGGCGAGCGAACAGATATTTTTGCCGCTTACGGTGGGCGGCGGCATGCGTACGGTGGAGGATTTTAAAAACATGCTGGCTTGCGGTGCGGATAAAATCGCCGTCAATTCTGCGGCGATAGAAAATCCCTCGCTCATTACCGAGGCGGCTATGCGGTTCGGTCGGCAGTGCGTAGTGCTTGCCGTGGACGTAAAAAGGAACGAAGAGGGGCGCTACGACGTATATTTAAACGGCGGCAGAATCAAAACGGAGCTGGATGCGCTCGATTGGATATTGCAGGCGGAGCATTTGGGCGCGGGAGAGATTTTGCTGACCAGCATGGACAGAGACGGAACAAAATCGGGGTACGATATTGCTTTTACCCGTAAAGTGGCGGACACAGTTAATATTCCCGTTATTGCATCAGGCGGAGCCGGTAGCATGAAAGACTTTTACGACGTATTGACGGACGGGAAAGCGGACGCCGCGCTTGCGGCTTCGCTCTTCCATTTCGGAATTGTCGATGTGCGCGATTTAAAACGCTATCTATCGGGACGCGGCGTAAGCGTCCGTTTGGAGGAATTATGACGGTAAAATTTGACGAGCGCGGTCTCATCTGCGCGATTGCGCAGGACTATGCAAGCGGCGACGTACTTATGCAAGCATATATGAACGAGGAGGCGCTCGATAAAACGCTGAAAACGGGTTATGCGCATTATTACAGCCGTTCGCGGCAGTGCCTCTGGAAAAAGGGTGAAACAAGCGGTCACGTTCAAAAGGTTGTTTCCTGTACGTTTGATTGCGATAACGACTGTCTGTTGATGCAAGTCGAGCAGACGGGCGCGGCTTGTCACACGGGTCGCCGAAGTTGCTTTTTTCAGACCGTGAAAGAAGACGATGGCGCAGGCATACGCTTTCTCGCCGAACTCGAACTCATCGTGCACGATCGGAAAAATAATCCGGAGGACGGTTCTTACACAACTTATCTTTTAGAAAAAGGCGTGGACAAGATCGCCAAAAAGGTTGGAGAGGAGGCGGCGGAGACGATCATTGCGGCAAAAAACGAGGGAACGAAAGAGCTGATATCGGAATCGGCTGATCTTTTGTATCATCTTGCCGTGTTATTCGCGGCAAAAGGCGTATCGTTCGCCGAGGTGTGCTCCGAGCTGAAATCGCGGCATAAGGCGTAAAGAGGATAATATTTCCATAAATCATGATTTTTTTGTGAAATAAAAACGTAGTTCCTCTTAAACGTTTGACATTAAAAATTTCAGGTGGTAATATAATAGAAATGCGTAAGATCTTTCAAGGACTTTACGCCTTTTTATTTCTCAAATGACAAAAAAACAGAGGTGTCTATGTTAAAAACACTTTCCAAAAGTATTCGGGAATATAAGGCAGCGTCGATTTTGTCGCCCGTTTTTGTAATTCTCGAAGTAATTCTTGAATGTCTGATTCCGTTTGTCATTATATATTTAGGTAATGCAATCGAAGACGGACTTAATATGTGGGGAACAGGCGGTACGCTCGGTATCGGTCAATACGCGATTATTCTGCTTGCCATGTCCTTTCTTTCGCTTATCTGCGGCGCGCTTGCGGGCGCGTTTTGCGCGAAAGCTTCGTCGGGTTTTGCGAAAAACTTGCGCAAGGATATGTATTATCGGATTCAGGATTTTTCGTTTGAAAATATCGACAAGTTCTCTACGTCTTCGCTCGTTACGCGTATGACGACGGATGTGACGAACATACAGTTTTCGTATATGATGATCGTGCGGATGGGATTCCGTTGTCCCGTCATGCTCATTTTTTCGGTCGTCATGGCGTTTGTTATCGGCGGTTCGTTGGCTTGGATCTTTATTGCCGTTATTCCGCCGCTGTCGGCAGTTCTGCTTTTGATTATGAAAAAAGCAATGCCGATGTTTCACCGTGTCTTTAAAAAATACGATGCGCTCAACGAGTCGGTGCAGGAGAACGTTAAAGGTATTCGCGTTGTAAAATCTTATGTGCGCGAAGACTATGAAAAGGAGAAGTTCGATACCGCCTCGCAGAATCTTTGCGCGGACTTTACCAAGGCGGAGCGTCTGCTCGCCTGGAACAACCCCATTATGAACTTCTTCTTTTACGCAGTGCTCTCGTCGGTACTGTTTGTGGGTTGCTATCTCGGAATTAAAACGGGCAGGGATATGACGTGGGAAATATCCCAGCTGATCGTTTACGGCATGCAGGTATTAATGTCGCTCATGATGCTGTCCATGGTATTCGTTATGATCACCATGTCGATTGAAAGTGCGCGCCGTATCTGCGAAGTTCTCACGGAAGAAAGCACGCTCCATAATCCCGAAAATCCCGTTACGGAAGTGCTCGACGGTTCGATTGATTTTGATAACGTCAATTTTAAATACAGCGTCAATGCCGAGCGCAACGTGCTCGAAGATATCGATGTGCATATCCGTTCGGGCGAAACGATCGGAATCATCGGCGGTACGGGTTCGAGTAAGACGTCGCTTATCAATCTCGTATCACGTCTATACGACGTAACCGAAGGCAGCGTGCGCTTCGGCGGAAGAGACGTAAGGGAATATGATCTGACGACGCTCCGCAATCAGGTCGCCGTAGTTCTGCAAAAAAACGTACTCTTTTCGGGTACGATCAAGGAGAATCTCCGTTGGGGAAATGAAAACGCTACCGACGAAGAAATGATCGAGGCGTGCAAACTTGCGCAGGCGGACGATTTTGTTAAATCTTTCCCCAAGGGATATGATACTTACATCGAACAGGGCGGTACAAACGTTTCGGGCGGACAAAAACAGAGACTTTGTATTGCGCGCGCGCTCTTAAAGAGACCCAAGGTTTTGATTCTGGACGACTCTACGAGTGCGGTTGATACCAAGACGGATGCCCTGATCCGTAAAGGTTTGCGCGACTATATTCCGGCTACGACGAAGATTATAATCGCACAACGTATTTCCTCGGTTGAGGATGCCGACCGCATCATTGTTATGGAGAGCGGTAAAATCAACGGGATCGGCACGCATAAAGAGCTTTTGAAAAACAACAGTATTTATCGGGAAGTATACGAATCACAGACGAAGGGGGGAAAGGAAGATGAAGAATAAATCCTCCGTAAAACACGCGCCCCGTCAGAAGGGCATACTCAAACGCACCATTAAATCGGTTTTCCATTTCTATCCGAAGATGCTTACGGTCTCGCTGATCTGCATTATTTTTAATGCGGTCGTCAGCGCGCTACCGTCCCTCTTCATGCAGACGGTGTTCAGCGCGCTGAAAGACGCGGTTGCACTCAACCAGACTTGGGCGGACGCTTGGAGAGCGATCACTATTCCCATGGTAACGCTGATTTCGCTCTATGTGCTGTCGATCATCTCCGGTGCGATCGGCAAACAGCTTATGGCGATTATTACGCAAGGATATCTGAGCAAAATGCGCGAGCATATGTTCAATAAGATGCAGGATCTTCCGATCAAATATTTCGATACGCATAACCATGGCGATATCATGAGTTATTATACCAACGATATCGACTCGCTCCGTCAGGTAGTGGCGGAAAGCTTGCCGCAACTCTTAACTTCGGCAATAATGGTTTTAACGCTGTTTGTGATCATGATCTATTACAGCCTTTGGCTGACGGCGATCGTCCTTGCCGGAATTATTTTCGTTGTGTTCGTAACCGGTATTGTGGGTGGCGGCGCGGCGAAATACTTTATCGGACAGCAGCGCGCAATGGCGAAAACCGAGGGGTTCATCGAAGAGATGATGAACGGACAGAAAGTCGTTAAAGCGTTTTGTCATGAGGAAGAAGCCAAAGCTGATTTCGATAAAGTAAACGGACACTTATACGATCAGACCAACCGTGCAAACAGATACGCAAATATGCTTATGCCCATTTTGGGGAATATAGGACACGTGCTTTACGTTGTGGTAACGCTTGTTGGAGCAGTGTTTATTCTCAATCAAGTACCTAATTTAAGTATCTCGGGTTCGGTATTTTTTGAAATGAAAGATGGGGTGTTGAGCTCTGCCGCAGGAATCGTGTTGCTTGTTGCGTTTTTGCAGACAACGCGCCAATTCTTCAACAATATCAACCAGGTGTCGCAGCAAGTTAACTCTGTCGTAATGGGTATAGCGGGCGCACAGCGTGTATTTGCGCTGATTGACGAGCCGGAGGAGCAGGACGGCGGTTATGTGACGCTTGTCAATGCCAAAGAGGTGAACGGCGAACTTGTGGAATGCGATGAACGCACGGGTATATGGGCATGGCGGCATCCGCATAAGGAAGACGGCAGCGTTACCTACACGAGGCTAGAGGGCGACGTTGTAATGAACGAGGTGGATTTCGGTTATACGCCTGAGAAGATTGTATTGCACGATATCACTCTGTACGCAAAACCCGGACAGAAAGTGGCGTTTGTCGGTGCGACGGGCGCAGGTAAAACGACGATCACAAACCTGATCAATCGGTTCTATGATATTGCAGACGGAAAAATTCGCTACGACGGGATCAATATTAATAAGATTAAAAAATCAGAATTGAGAAAGTCGCTCGGCATGGTATTGCAGGATACCAACTTGTTTACGGGTACGGTTATGGACAACATCCGTTACGGAAAGCTTGATGCAACGGATGAAGAGTGTATTGCTGCGGCAAAATTAGTGGGCGCGGATGACTTTATTTCCCGCTTGCCCGATGGATTTAAAACGCGTATTTCGCATAACGGCGCAAATCTATCGCAGGGGCAGCGTCAGCTTCTTTCCATCGCCCGTGCCGCCGTTGCCGATCCGCCCGTTATGATTCTTGACGAGGCGACAAGCAGTATCGATACGCGCACCGAAGAAATCGTTCAACGCGGTATGGATAAACTCATGGAGGGCAGAACGGTGTTCGTTATTGCGCACCGACTTTCTACCGTTAAAAATTCCAACGTTATTATGGTGTTGGAGCAAGGACGGATTATCGAACGCGGTACGCACGATCAGTTGATTGCCGAAAAAGGGAAGTATTATCAGCTCTACACGGGCGCGTTTGAGCTTGAATAAACGAATAAAAAATATCCCCGCCTCTGTATAGAGGCGGGGATATTTTTGTGTTTTTTTACCGTTGAGATGCAACGGTTGCGTTTCTTGTTGTAATTTGAATTTCGCTGTTATAAAAAGCTTTGAGTCCCTTGATCAGTTCGTCCAAATCCGTTTTGCACATCGTTTCAACTGCGGAGTGCATGGCAAGCTGTGCAATGCCGAGGTCGACGGACGGGACGCTTACCTGACCGATGCTGATTGCGCCGAGCGTACTTCCGCTACGCATATCCGATCGATTGTAAAACGTTTGGTATTTAACGTTCGCCGTGTCGAAAATCGTCTTAATAACAGCGGAGGAAAGCGCGTCCGTCGTATATGCTCCGCCCGCGTGCCCTTTAATAACGATACCGCCGCCCATCTTCGCACGGTTAGTCAGGTCGCATTTTTCGGGATGATTCGGGTGCAGGGAGTGCGCATTGTCAAGCGAGATGCAGAAAGACGTAGAGAGCGCGCGGAATAAAGATTCGGTGTTCTTATTTTGTCCGCCGGCTATACGCGTTAAAATGCTTTTTAAAAAATCGCCCGCTGCGCCCTGCCGCGTCTGACTTCCGATTTCTTCCGAGTCAAGGCATGCGGCAACGCAAACGCCTGAGGTTTCGCTCATAATGGCTTGCAGTGAGGCATATACGCTTGTAAGATTATCGATACGGGGAGAGGACAAAAATTCGGAATTGATGCCGCTTTCAAACGGTTCTTCCGCACATACGGCAAACAAATCGTATGAAAGTGCGCCGTCGGTGATTTTTTCAAGTTCCGTCTTGCTGAGTGAAAGCAAAGGTAACAAATCAGTCTGGGGATTGGGCGAAAATTTGTCGTTAATTTCGCGGTTCATGTGAATGGCAAGCGACGGAACAACGACTTTATAATTGCTCACAATATTCTTCATAACGAGCATTGCGCCGCGCCGCTTGATGATCCGTCCGGCAATTTTTAAAGGGCGGTCAAAGAAAGTATAAAGGATACCGCCGCCGTACGTTTCCACGTTAAGCCTTGCAAAGTCGCCTTCGATTACGGCGTTTTCTTTAAGTTTCAGGCAAGGGGAATCGGTATGGCTCGCTACAATTTTATAACTGTCCGAATTATTATACGTAAAAGCAATCAGGCTGCTGCCGCTACGGATTACGTAGTATTTTCCACCGGGGCGCAGTTGCCACGCAGATTGTTCGGCAAGCATTTCGAAACCGTTGGCATTCAGCATTGCGGCGGCATTCGCCACTGCTTGATATGCAGTATAAGACGTTGATAAAAATTCGTTCAAAGTCATAATGCCACCCGTTTGTTTTTTTCTTCTATTATAACGCGATTGCAAAAAAAAATCAAGAGGAAATTTTATAATTTTACAAATTTCGCTCGACTTATACCGTCTTTTTTCGTCAAATTCTATGTTGATATGCGGGCGGATTTGTAGTATCATTTTCAAAAACGCGCGAAGAGGCATGGTTATGGCAAGAAAAATCGTAATAACGTCAGGAAAAGGCGGAGTAGGGAAAACTACGGTCACCGCCAATCTCGGCGTGCAACTTGCAAAGAAGGGATACCGTGTAATTGTGTGCGATCTCGACTTTGGACTTAATAACGTGGACGTCGTGCTCGGTACGGAAAATCTCGCGCTCTACGATATTGTAGATGCGGTTGAAGGGAGGTGCCGTCCGAAACAAGCGCTTATTCGGCACCCGCGTTATTCCACGCTCTATTCGCTTGCCAGCAACCGTATAGCCGACCGTTACGTTTCGCCGCAGGCGGTGCGCTTAGTGCTTGATTCGTTGAGTTCGCAGTTTGATTTTATTCTTGTCGATTCTCCCGCAGGAATCGACGAGGGATTTCATCGCGCCGTGTGCTGTGCAGAAGAGGCGCTCGTCGTTACTACGCCGCATATTTCCGCCATGCGCGATGCCGACAAAGTTGCCGGTATGCTGAAAAGTTATCGGCTCTTGAACGTGGGACTCGTCGTAAATCTTGTGCGCGGAGACATGTTGAAACGCGGAGAAGTGCTTTCGCCCGAGGCAATTTCCGAAACGCTTCGTCTGCCGCTTGTAGCGGTAATTCCCGAAGAGGATAAAATTTTTCTGAATAATATTACGGAAAAGAGCCGCGCTTTTCGTTTTTTGGCGGCAAATTGTGCCTTCGGAAAAAATAAAATGTTCGATCCGCAGAAAAAGTACGGCGGATTGGTAGGGGCGATTCGTCGTAGTTTAAAACGTAATTTATAGGAGAAGGCACATGCGCGGAAGAGATTTTATCAGATTGCATAATATACTTGAAGCGGATAAAGAAGAATTAAACGGGGCAAGCAAACAAGCGGCAATTGCCGATTTTAAACGAGTTGCCGACGAGTATTTTGAAATTGACGGGGAACTTGGACTTGATATGATTCGCGGAAAAAACGGGTCGGAAGTTACAGTAAAATTTCGTATTCACCGAGTAAAAAATTTTACTTGCCTTAAATAATTTGCAAAGATTGTTGACATATCGGGGAACAAGTGGTAAAATATACATAGAATTTTAATTTTAAGGATAAACTCATGCGGAATTTTGCAATCATCACCGATTCTTCTACCGATTTGCCTAAAGAATATTTTAACGAGCATGACGTTGATTGCGTGCAGCTTGGCTTTACAATGGACGAGGTTACTTATGGCGGCGAAGACGGCGCAGAGATGGATGTAAAAGAGTTTTATAAAAGACTTCGCGCGGGTTCTATGCCTAAAACGTTTCAAGTAACTCCCGAACAAGCTAAAAAACATATGGTACGATATGCGTCCGAAGGACGGGATATCCTCGTATTGGCGTTTTCGTCGGGCTTATCGGGTACGTGCAACAGTTATCGGATTGCCGCGGAGGAGTTGACGGAAAAGTACGGTGTAAAAATTTTTGTCGTGGATACGTTGTGCGCTTCGCTTGGAGAGGGACTATTTGTCGATTACGTGATTAAAAAGGCGGACGAAGGAGTAACGCTTGAAGAGACTCGCGATTTTGCTGAGGAATTAAAATTACATATCTGTCATTTTTTTACCGTGGACAATCTCTTCCATTTAAAGCGCGGAGGCAGAGTTTCTGCTGCAACTGCGGTGCTTGGCTCAATGCTGAATATCAAGCCTGTTTTGCATGTGGATAACGAGGGGCATCTGATTCCGATCGGCAAGTCGATGGGGCGTAAAAAATCGCTTTCCGCATTGGTTGAACATATGGAAAAACAGCAAACGTTGGAAGAGGACGAACCAATTTTTATCAGTCATGGCGACTGTATAGAAGACGTTGAATATTTGAAATCATTAATTTTATCAAGGTTTGGGGACAGAAAGATTTTTGTAAACGAAATTGGCAGTGTAATTGGGACGCATTCCGGTGCAGGAACGGTTGCCCTGTTTTTCCGAGGTAAACAGAGGTAGCTTTTCTTTACAATTTTAAAGGCTATAGGGAGAGATGGCAGAGCGGTAAGTATTTCGATACGACGAATGCGGCGGTCTTGAAATGCGATTGATTTCAACGGGTTTATTTCTCTAAATCTTTCTACAACGAGATACTTGACTGCTTTGAAACTTGCTAAATTGCTTGATTTTCGGTATAAAACGATATGTTTTAGTCGCTAAATCGCAACAACGTGAGCGGTTGACTATTTCTATAACGGAAGTCTTAATTTGTAGACTTCTACAAATATTTCTACAAAATGCTTTTTTGCGGAAATCATATCAAAAATTTACGGAGACATACCGAAGTGGTCATAACGGGGCAGTCTTGAAAACTGTTAGGGTGCAAGCCCACGGGGGTTCGAGTCCCTCTGTCTCCGCCATAGCAAGTAAAAGTCGGACATTTTGTCCGACTTTTACTTATTTAATTATTGCTATTTTCTTCAACTGATAGTATAAAGTCAGCCATTACTAATGACGCATTTACAAATAATTTTGCATGATGTTCTGATATCTTTATTCGTTTTGCGCCCAAACCGTGTGAATCACTTCCGATATTTCTCATTTCTGCGATTGCCGCTAATATTTTTTCTAAACCTGAAAGTAACCCATTGATTCTTTTATCCATATTCTTATCTTGGTGCATATTATAAAGTTGCTTTACTTGATTATAAAGTTTACCAATATCACAGCTATCCGAAGGCGTGTCTCCTTTTTGCTCAATAACATAACAAAACGTTTCTTCTAATAAAGTGCGAGATTTTGTAATTGCACTATCAAAATTACTTTCATTAACATCTTTATAGGCTTAACCTACTGCGTAAACTCATAACTCCATTTTATGGCATACAGTTCTTTTACAGTAAAAAAGTATTATTCACTTGTTTTATATGGCAATCGCCTTATCCGTTTTGTGGCTTATGCGGGTGCACCATATAGGCAAATAATACAAGATTTGCGCTATCGTTTATTAAAATGCTTTGTCGTGATTTATCTTTTAATGTAAAAGGAAGTCCCCCAAAGTGGGGAACTTCCAGTTTTTAATTTTCCAATTCTAACGGAACAGCGGTTATTTTGCCTTTATCAATTTCAACAATTATTCGCTTATGGCAACTTTCGCATTTTATAATTCCGTTTTTAATTGTTTCCGCTTGTATAAGCGTTTTTGAGCAGATAGGACAGCATACATACATTTTCATACGCTCACCTCATATCTTTTAAGGCGGCAATATTTCCTGTTTGAATGTAGTTTATTCGTTCCAATATTTTTTCAGGTGGTAAATCCCACCAACGCATAGATAAAAGCGCATTTATTGTATCGTCAGAAAAACGCTTGCGTATAGGTTTTGCGGGTACACCGCCCACAATGGTATATGGCGGTACATCTTTTGTAACAACGGCACGCGCACCGATTATGGCACCGTCGCCAATCGTTACACCCGCTAATATTACCGCCTCATAACCTACCCATACATCATTACCGATTACAATGTTACCTTTATTGTCCCACGCTTTATCTGCCCATATTCCGTGTTCCCATTCTTCATAAAAAATAGGAAACGGGTACGTTGAAAGTGAACGCATCGTATGATTTGCACTATTAAACAAAAACTTTGCGCCACAAGCAATAGAGCAAAATTTGCCTATGATAAGTTTATCGTGGTTGATAGGGTAATGGTATATTACATTATTTTTTTCAAAGTCTTTCGGGTTGTTTACGAAATCATTATAGAATGTAAAATCTCCGACTTCGATATTCGGGTTAGTTATTACATTTTTCAAATATACAATTTGTTTGTCCTCACTGCGAGGATATATTTTAGTGCTATCCGGAATAGCCATTTTAGTCATCTCCTTATAAATTTATTTTTTTAGACTATTCCGGCAAAGACAATGCAAAGTTTCATTGTGCAAACTCCTTTAATAAAATTAAGTAAATATAGTATTGATTAACGCTTGAACTTCATTAAAAAACCTACATAAATGAAAGCCGTCCGCGACTGCGTGGTGTATATTCATTGAAAGCGGCATAATAAGTCTATTATTTTCCATTTCATATTTTCCCCAAGTAACTACGGGGGCGAGATATGTTCCGCTGTCAAAAACGTGAATATCAAAACACTTATACTTTACCCACGGCAAACAACTTACGTCAAAAGTATTTTTCGGTATGTCTTTTAAGTCAAACGCTCTTAATTTTTGATACCGTTCTTTATCGGCTAAATAATGAGAGTGAAATTCTTCCAAGTCGTCAGAAAATTCAGTTACCAATTTTACACAACTTTCATCTTCTTTATGAAAATCAGCATAATAAGGTGATACATTTTCCCAACATATCAAATTACCGTCGTTATCCCAGCCGTACTTGAACTCGTTATGTGAGTTTATTATCTTTGATATAACCCACATCATAGTAGGATAGAATTTTAACCCTTGCGCTTTTATAAATTCTTTTAACGGCGTAACATCAATATCAACCGTCATACTCATTACATTGCGTAAATTATCAATAAAAAAGCGAAAAAGTTTATCTCTTTCCCAAGTGTCTAAATTGATTATTTTATATTCCATTTTAACCTCCTAAAATTTTGATAATTTTAGAAGGTAGAAACCAGCCCAATGTGCATGCGCTTGCCTCCTTGTATTTATGATAAAACTATTATATCATTTTTGCTGTCATAAGTAAATGATTTGATTATTTATTAAAGTGGATTTTATATTTTTGCGTAATCAATTTTTCGACATTATAGGTTTTATTGTGATAACGTCTGTGGACGGAATACGCCGCCTTGCCAAATTGTAAATATTAGCAACTTGTTTTCCACTTCATCTACAATAACTCTACAAAATGTTATCCGAAATGCGCATTTAATAAGAATTACCAACAATCAATAAAAATTGTTAAAAGACATTAAAAAAGGCTGAAAAACCTGTATTTTATGGGTTATCAGCCTGATTTTCGGCAAATAAGTATCAATAACGATAGTTAACAATCGGCAAGGATAAATCAAGTATGGGGACTTGAAAACCGTTGAAGTGCGAGCTTCCGGAGGTTCGAATCCCTCTCTCCGCCAAAAGGGATTGTACAAACACACGCCAAAGTGGGTTCGTACTTTTTCTTTTGTATGAAGGTTAAGACATTAAATGTTGCATTCAAGAAACTTTAAATTGTTTTTACATATGATACGTCTTTTATTTGTTTTTTGTCCATATAAATGCTATAATATGTTTAAATACAAATATGTATTTTTTATTTCACGATAAGATGAAAGGAGTTTTTATGAAAAAGTACATAAAATTTGCTCTGGTATTTTTAGCAGTGGGTTTAATTTGCGGGGTGTTTTACCGCGAATTTTCCAAAGCATATAACGTAGTAAACGTTTATACGACATTAGGACTTGCGCATACGCACTTCCTCGTGTTAGGTGTGGCGTTTACATTGATTATCGGACTTATTACCGACAAATTGAATAAACATGAAGAGAAGTTATTTAAAAGGGCATTCGTGATTTATTCCGCAGGCGTTGCAGGCGCAGGTTTGATGCTGGTTGTGCGAGGTGTTCTGGACGTATTGGTTAAATCCGATAAAATCGTTTATAGTGTTTCGAGCGCTGCAGACGGTGTGATTTCTGGAATTTCGGGGATATTTCACGCATTGCTGGGTATTAGCCTGATACTGATATTTATTTCTTGGCTTTTGAAAAATAAACAGCTTAAACAAACTGATGAGATTAGCGGAACTTAATAAGACGTAAATCGAAAACATTGTCTAAAGAATTATAAATAAGAATATTTTGAACATAAGGAGATATTATGAATAAGGTACTTACAATCACGAAAGAAAATTGTCCGCAAAATCATGCGTGCCCTGCGGTGAACGTATGTCCGGTAGGGGCGTTATCGCAGGTGGGTTTTAACGCGCCGACGATCGATCATGATAAATGTATCAGATGCGGAAAATGTTCTAACTTTTGCCCGAAGAAAGCTTTGCGGCTGGAAATAAACGCAAACTGAACAATTATAAAAAAACGGAGATTTGAATTTTTCAAATCTCCGTTTTTTTAATTGTTTAAAATTAGTTATAATCAGAAACAGGAATAAACGTAGCGGGTTTTCCTGCAAGTACGTCTTTTACGGTGCTTTGCAAAAAGCCGTTTTTAAATTCGAGCGAGGCGTAACCCAACTCAAAACCGTGATCTACGGATACAATAGAAACAGAATATTCGCTGACGTCTAACGTACACAATATTTGTTCATTTTCGATCGTAAGCATAAACGGGTTATCAACGTAAATCGTTTGGCTGGAAGTTTCGTTTTTCAAGATAAAACTTTCAATCTTGTTGTCTTTTACGTTTTGCGTAAGCGTGTAATCCAATTGATTATTCAAATAGATTTTTGCGTTGTCCGTATACTGCTTTGCGTATTTTGCGGTCTTGCAATTGGAAATATCAGCAAGTGTGTAATCGGTTGCGGAATATTCTAATGTGCCTTTGATAACGTAAGTCATATTGTAATCTTCAATTTCTTCGTTATATACTTCCGTAAATGTATGCGCGCAGGTAGCGGAGATATCCTGTTTAGATACTTTGTTGTCATCAGACAAAGTATAAACAATATTGGCACCCGTAATAGTGACGGTACTTGTAGTTTCGCGTGCAGCGTCGTAGGGGGAAGGGGAGAGGTTATCCGATTCGCCATTTTCATCCGGCAAATTAATCACAAATGAATCTTTAGTAATTTGTTTGGTGTAATCTTTAAACGAACGTGCAATATCGGTAACGCTTATTCCTGCCATCTGGAAGAGGGGAGCGACTTTCATTTTGTCGAGGGTGTCCGTAAGTCCGAATCCTATCCCTCCGGTCACGCCTTGCTGTTGCATTGCAAATTGGATAATTTTATTGATTGCATTTTTCAACTCCTCGGAGCTGATGATTTTTACAAGATAGTCATAGGTCGTGCTGTTTTTGTCGGGCGCGATAAAGATTTTCGAAAGGTCGATTCCCATAGAGTCAATCATTTGTTTGATTTCAACGGGAAGCGATTGGAGTACCTCGTCAAAAGCCGATTTAATTTCTGTGGCGGGGAAGAGCTCTGTCACCGACATCAAAATATTTTTAACGGCATCGGTTTTAAGAATATCGCCGATCGTGGTGTTGTCGTTAATTGAAGATAAAACTTCGCCAATCGCTGTGACTGCGCCGTAAACTGTTGCGTTAAGGTCGATTGTTGCAGTTTTCTGTTTGGAATCGATGGTGAGTCCGTTAAAAGAATCGGCAATTTTTGCGATCGAGTAAGTATACGTTTTCGTTGTTGTATTTGTAAGTTCCGATACCATTTCACCGAAAACGGTAGGGAGATATTGCGACCAAGTCGGGGAGCCCTCTTCGGTCAGCGAATCGAATGGGTTACCGCTATAGTTAAGCGTTACGTTGCTTCCCCAATTTGTCACCATTCCGTTGTCCAGCGCATCATAATCGAAGGCATGCCAATTGCGCAAGAACATATATTCATGACTAGACGTTTTGTCATTGTTGGTCGATTTGACCGTTATATCGGCGTCGCCTGATTTTAGATTGAATTTTCCCGTTTCAGACATACCGATAGTCTCAGTTCCTTCCTGTAAGAGTTTTCCTTTCGTGCCGTTGTCGTTGGCATAAACTTTAGCCGAGCCGTTTATCTTGACGTCCGCATTGACCGCAATAGCGTTAAAATCTTGCGACAGCATACTGTTCAGCAATATTGTAGATTGGGTCGTGCTGCCCGTACCCGGTGTACCGGAATCGGTGTCGTCAGAGTCGCAACCGCAAGCGGCGATTGCAACGAGCGAGCCCGTCATCGTTGTTGCAAGCGAGAGGGCAATGAGTTTTTTTGTTTTCCCTTTCATGATAAATCCTCCTGATTTTTCATATTACTCTATATATAGTATAATAATATTTTTTCTGTTTGTCAAATAATGTACGGGGGGGGGGGTGCTTTTTTGAGGTTATTTGTAAAAAAATATAGAATTTCGCCGAAATTTAACGGAAGTTATAAGCAAGGCATACAGACTCTAGTTTTTTACGGTATTATATATATGGTTATATGAGGGTTTCATATTCCGCGTACAGCGTATCCGATTCGTTGCGAATATTTTCAAGACGCGCGGTGATTTTTTTGACGCGTTCATAATCTGCGGCATATTCGGCAAGTTCTTCGCTTGCCTGCGTTTCTTCAGATTCGAGTTGTTCAAGGCGCGTTTCGATCTGTTTGATCCGTTCCTTTTTCTTTGCGTCGCGGGCGCGATCGTCTTTGGAACGGTAAAAATTTTGCGTGTTTTTAGGCGAAGTTTGTTCGGCGCTTCGTTTTACCTGTACGGGCGATTGTTTTTGCGCAAGAAATTCTTTGTATGTGCCTTCGAAAATATGCAATGCGCCGTTTTCAAGCTCAACGATTTCGTTTGCGATCGCCTCGATAAACCGTCTGTCGTGAGAAACGAAGAGGAGCGTTCCGTCAAATGCGGAAAGCGATTCTTCCAGCGATTCTCGGGAGGGGAGGTCGAGGTGGTTGGTCGGTTCATCTAAAATAAGCGTGTTTGCGTGTTTTGCGGTGAGAATCGCAAGTTCGAGTTTGGCTCTGAGTCCGCCCGAAAGTTCTTTTACCGTTTTAAATACGTCGTCCGCGCTCAGCCCCGCGCTTGCAAGAATCTTTCTGGCGTCCGTCTGTGTCAAAAGGCGGAATTTCCCCCAAAACGCTTCGAGTACCCGTTCGTCCGGATCGAGATCGGCATTTTCCTGATCGTAGTAACCGACGGAAACAAATCTTCCGAATTTGACTTTATCCGCGCCGGAAAGCAGATATTTGAGAAGCGTGGATTTTCCTGTACCGTTGTCGCCGATCAGCGCGCATTTTTTTCCGCGCATCAACGAAAAGGTCGTGTTCGAAAGCAGTCGTTTTCCGCCGATTTCAAGATCGAAATTATCTGCAAAAATCACTCGTTCGTACGGTTTTTCGTCATATGAAAATGCAAAACGGGGAGGTTTCGGCGGGGCGGGCGGAGCTTTTAGCCGCTCCATTTTTTCAAGCTGTTTTACGCGCGACTGCGCGCTCTTTGCCGTTGTCGCGCGGACGAGATTGCGCGCGACGTAGTCCTCTAAATGCGCAATTTCTTCCTGCTGCTTTTCATATTCTTTTTGCCGCGTTTCGTAGCGTTCTTTTTTGAGTGCGCGGTATTTTGTATAATTACCTTTGTATGATTCGAGTTTTCCGTATTCGATTTCAAGCGTGCGCGTCGTAAGTTTATCGAGGAAATATCGGTCGTGAGAAACGACGAACAACGCGCCCCTGTAATTTGACAAATAGTCTTCGAGCCAGAAGAGCGTTTTTACATCGAGATGGTTCGTCGGTTCGTCAAGGATAAGCAGATCGGGTTGCTCGAGAAGTAATCTGCAAAGTTTGAGTTTTGTTTTTTCTCCGCCGGACATAGTGTCGACAACGCGGTCGTAAAAAGATTCGAACCCCATACCGTTTAAAATTGTTTTGATGCGAACGTCATAGTGATAACTGTCGCGCGCGTCAATTTGTTTTATAAGACTTTCGTTGCGCGCGGAAAGAATACGCAAATCGTCCGCGCTTGCTTGCGCCATGGCTTTTTGCGTTTCCTGTAAGCGTAAAATCAATTCTTTATCGCGAGCAAAAACTTCTTCTATTGCACCGTAAACGGTGGAAGAGGAGGCAAACCCGCCGCTCTGTTCAAGGTATCCGAACGTGATCCCGTTTTTTCGTAAAATGTTGCCCGTATCGGGCGTGAGCATGCCGAGCATAAGCTTGATAAGCGTTGTTTTGCCTTCGCCGTTCGCGCCGATTAACCCTATGCGCTCGTTTTCGTGCAATTCGAAAGAGACCTCCGAAAGAATCGGCGTACCGCTGTAAGCAAAATGAACGTTTTCCATTTGAACGAGCATAATTGTTTTCTCCGTAATAGATACTGTAAATATGAATAAGAATCGGCAGCTTGAAAAAATTCGTCAGCTTGAAGAGCAAATTAAAGGGGCAAGTCCCGCAGAATGCGGAAAAATTACAAAACGTCTTGTTAAACTCAAAGACGAATGGCTGAATTAAAACGGTCAGGCGTAAAATTGTATTTCTTTAACATTAACGCGGAGTTTTAAAATTCCCATTTCGGAATATAGCATTTGTCCGCGCTGTCCCGTGCCTGCGTATATAATACTTTAAAATCAAGCATATTCGCATAATCAAGCACGCGGTTGTATTCGCGCGCCGTAATTTTGCGGTTGAGTTCGGGGAAGTCTTTTATTTCTCCCATGGGCGTATATTGCCGCATGAGCGACACGGGCGCGTCGTCAGGCAGGATAGTTTTTAAATAGTCGAGTACCTTTAAACTGTCCGACGTACAGCTCGGGAGAATGAGATGTCGCACGAGGATTCCCGAAAGCATCTTTCCGTCTTTACGGAAACAAACGGTTTTGTTTGCCATGAATGCAAGCGCTTTGCTTGCATATTCAAAATAATCTTCCCGTCCCGTGTAGCGTTTGGAGAGCATAGGGGAAACAAACTTCAGGTCGGGTAAATAGACGTCGATATAGGGATCGATTTCTTTGAGGGCGGCTACGGTGCAGTAGCCGCTCGTATTATATACAACGGGAATTTTGGGCTTATAACGGTCGAGCGTTTCTGCAAGAAGTCGGGAAACATGGTCGGGCGTAACAAAGCTGATATTTTCCGCGCCCGCGTCTTCAAGCCGTTTGATTATTTCGATGAGGTCTGCGTGCGTAATATCTTTGCCGCGTTGCGCGCGCGATAGTTGATAGTTCTGGCAAAAGACGCATTTAAGATTACAGCCGCAGAAAAAAATCGTTCCGCTTCCGTTTCTGAAAGAGATGGGCGGCTCTTCGTAGGGATGCAGATAAGCTTTTGCGATTGTAAGCGACTTTGTGCCGCAACGCCCCGCTGCTAAGGCGCGATCTGCGCCGCAGTTTAAGGGGCAAAGATGACAGTTCATATAAAAATTATATCATTCCCGTTCGGGAATTGCAACATGTTTTAAGCAGGAAAGTTATTCGCGCGTTTTCAATTGGCGTAAAAGCGTTTGA
The DNA here is from genome assembly GCA_910586985.1 of uncultured Christensenellaceae bacterium. Taxonomy (GTDB): domain Bacteria; phylum Bacillota; class Clostridia; order Christensenellales; family Borkfalkiaceae; genus Gallimonas. Next base: position 122,101 of record CAJUKK010000001.1, read on the forward strand.
CTTTTTTTGTTGCGCATATTATAATGTGATCATTACAAAAAAGGATAAAGTCATGAAACAGTTTTTTACAAGCGAGAGCGTAACGGAAGGGCATCCCGATAAGGTATGCGACAGAATTTCGGACGGGATTTTAGACGCGCTTTTACAGCAAGACAATCATTCGCGCGCGGCAATCGAGTGTTGCGCGGCTTATAATACGCTCTTTATTACGGGCGAAATGCGCTCTCGAGCCAAAGTAGATTACGAAGAGGTGGCGCGTTCGGTTATTGAACGGATCGGCTATACGTCGGGTGAGTTTGCAGCGGATAAATGTAATGTGATCGAACTTATTCACGGACAGAGCGCGGACATTGCGCTCGGCGTAGATTCTTCGCTGGAAAAAAAATGCGGCGGCGACGGACTCGATCTGCTCGGCGCGGGCGATCAGGGAATGATGTTCGGCTATGCGTGCCGCGAAACGGAGGAGCTGATGCCGCTTCCCATCATGCTTGCGCATAAGCTCGCTTACCGTTTGACGGAGCTCAGAAAAAACGGGACGCTTGCATATTTGCGACCGGACGGAAAGACGCAGGTCACCGTCGAATACGACGGAAGGAGACCCGTGCGCGTTGATACGGTTGTCGTATCCACTCAACACGACGAAAACGTTTCGCAGGAGCAGATTGCAAAAGACGTAAAAGAACAGGTGATCGGGCATGTGATTCCCGCACGCCTTCTCGACGGACAAACGAAGTATTACATCAATCCTACGGGCAGATTTTTAATCGGCGGGCCGGAAGGGGATTCGGGACTGACGGGCAGAAAAATTGTCGTAGATACATACGGCGGGCGGTGCGCTCACGGCGGCGGCGCCTTTTCGGGAAAAGATCCGACTAAGGTCGACCGCAGCGCTGCTTATATGACGAGATACATCGCAAAGAATATTGTAGCGGCGGGCATTGCGGATGAAATAGAATTGCAGGTTGCCTATGCCATCGGCGTGGCGCGTCCTGTTTCGGTTTTTGTCAATAGCTACGGGACGGGCAAGCTGTCAGACGACGAGATAGCAAATATCATCGAAAAAGAGTTTGATTTGCGTCCTGCGGCGATCATTTCGGCTCTTGATTTAAACCGTCCGATCTATTCCGATACAGCGTCGTACGGGCATTTCGGCAGAGAGATTTTCCCTTGGGAAAAGATTGATCGCGCAGAGAGTCTCAAAAAATATTTGCGTTAATTTGTAAGGTGCTTTCATGGAAAAAGAACAGACGATCGCAAAAGAAAAGGCTAAATCGCGCAGAGTGGGGCGGAGTATTGCGCGGGAACTCGCGCAGATCGCGCTTACGGTTGCGCTTATCGCCGTATGTGCATGGACGACGGTTCCCGTGTTCTTCATTCCGTTTACGTTGCAAACGTTTGCGGTTGCGTTTGCGGGAGCGTTGCTCGGCTGGAAACGCGGTACGATTGCAGTTGGCGTATATATTTTAATGGGACTTATCGGCATTCCCGTTTTTTCGGGATTTAAGGCGGGCGCGGCGGCGCTGTTCGGATCGACCGGCGGTTATATTTTCGGTTTTTTGTTTATGACTGTTATAACGGGATTGTTCAAATTGGTACCCGTAAAAAATAAATGGGGACGCACGGCGATTTACTTCGGCGCAATGGTGCTCGGACTTACGGCATGCTATCTGTTTGGGACGGTCTGGTTTATGTTGATGTACCAATGCACGCTTGCATATGCGTTAAATGCCTGCGTAACGCCTTTCCTCATTCCGGACTTTTTGAAATTAGCGATTGCTTCGGTTCTCTGTGTTCGGATAGAAAAATATATAAAATAAGAAAATATGAAACCCCCGTCTCGGATTTTCGAGCGGGGGTTTTCGCTATATTATTTTTTTTCAACAAAGATATTGACGATTGCACACAGAAGAGCGGCAATGGGATATACAATCCAACCCGGGTGCCATAAATCCCATATAAAGCCGAGGAGAAAATATGCGATGGTGGCAACAAGCATGATTGCTCCGCTGATTTTGCCTGCGAGCGTGTCGTGTTCGTTTCGGTGCTTAAAAATTACTTTTGCATTTTCCGCATCGGTGACTTCCATTGTGCGTATTGCTTTTTTCAAGTATCCGTCCCATGTGATTCCGGCGTATACGATCGCGCAAACGCCGATCGCAAACAGAAAGAACGCAGGGATATAACAGGCGGTCGAAAATCCGGCTCTGTCGTCGAACGCGTAACACAGAATAATTGCTATGACTCCGAGAAGTATGATTGAAATTCCGCTGGCCAGAAATATAATAAAGCGCTTGATACGTTTGTGCCAATTTTCGTCTTTAACGGGAAGAAATGCAAATTCCTGCCAGATTCCCGTCGTCATGCAAAAATTAGTTCCGATTATGATACATCCCACGAGTACGCATGCACCGATTAAATGAAGGAATTGGCTGTCCGTAGCAAGAGAAAAGGATACCATGCTGAGTACTCCCGCGAGAAAAAACGCGACGCCGACGGAAATAAGCAGGGCAAAACGTTTTTTCCACCAATCGGGTAAATATTTTTCTATGATTATTTCGCGTTTTTCTGCTGTTTGTTCTTGTGCGGAGAGGGGACTTTTTGTTTCTGCCGCACTTTCCCGTCCTCGCAAAAGGTCGTCGACGCTCACGCCGAAGATGTCGGCAAGAGGAATAAGTTGCTTTGTTTCGGGAAAGGTTTCGCCCGTTTCCCAATTCGATACGGCTTTGTTGGTTACGCCTAGCTCGTCGGCAAGCTCTTGTTGCGTCATGCCCTTTTTGCGCCGTAATTCAAATAAATAATTTCCGAATTCGTTCATAGTCTGCTCCTTTTTTATTTATTGTATCGTGCGGACTTCGTTTTCGTCAAGTAGCAGGAGTGGAAAGTTGTCCATTTAAACTTCAATTTGACGATTACAGACTTCAATTGTCCTCATATTGTGCGGCGAGCCGCGCTGCGGCGTCTTTTACGCGAATTGCAAGTTCTGCGGGGGCAAGAACTTTAAAGCCTGCTCCTGCGGATAAAATTTTACCGATAAGCGTTTCGTCGTCGGGCAGTGTGGCTTCCGCAAAGTATTTTCCGTTCCGTTCGTATACGTTTTCCATGCCGAGCCATTCCTCTGCGTAGGAGAGAGCGGCGGGCGAAACGGAGAACAGCGCGTTAATGGCGCTCTCTTCCGTGTGCCAAAAGTTAAGCGGGATTTCGTCTCGGTCAAAGGGAATGCGCTCGAACGTCCTGCCTGTGAGCGAAACGGTGCGCATGCGTCCGAGTTTGAAGAGACGAAACGCCTTGCGCGTGTTGCAGTAGGCGTAAACGTACCATATATTTTGTTTGAATACGAGGAGATGGGGTAAAATCGTGCGGTGCGTATGCTCGCCCTCGCGCGAAACATAGTCGATTTCAAGTTCATCGCGTTCGCGGATCGCGCGTTCGAAGAGCGTCAGTTTAGCCGAAAATTTATTTTCGTCGCCCCAGGTTCCGCTGTCTACAAGGATGTTTCCCGAAAGGGTCAGATCAAGCCGTTCCGCTTTTATTTGTGCGGATAATTTAGCGATTGCCGAATCAAGAGCGGGGTCGTTGAGTTGCTCGTTGAGCGTAAGCATCGCTTCGATCGCGCGTGCATATTCTTCGCGCGTCATAAACCCTTTGGGAAGCTTGTAAGCGTCGGAAATGTAGATTCCGCCGGACGCGCCCCGTGCAACGTCGATCGGGATTCCCGAAACGGTCATTTCGTCGATATAACGGTAAATGGAGCGTACGGATACGCCGAATCGCTGGGCAAGCTCGCGCGCGCTGACCTTTCGCTTAGATAATAGAATAAATAAAATTTCCGTCATGATCTGAAATTTCATTTTTTTCTCCCGAATAATTTTTATTTTTTGAAATTATTTTATCATACATGACAAAACTTGTCAAGTATCATGCGTAAAATAAAGATAAAATAAACGTAAGATATGTTTATGGAGAAAAAATGAAGATCGGAAAGGAAGATATGCTTATTATAAAATATCGTGAAGAGCGTAATGCGCGGCGTGAGAGGGAGCTTGCGGAGCGCTTGTCGTCACCCCGTACGGAAGAAGAAATGTTGGAAAGAATTTTTGCGGTCAAAGGACTGAACGAGGCGGCGCGCGCGGATAGCCGAAGTTTTGCGTTGGAAAATTTTGCCGTATAAAAATGCAAAATCTACCCGTGAATATTTGACAAAGCAAAGAAGGCGGGATATAATAGAACTATGAAACGGAAATTATTCTGCGCAATTTATTCTTATCCGTATTGCTATATTGTCAATGCGGTGTTTTGCGCGTGAATTGTTTTTTGGGAAGAGGTTAAAACGGTTTGCGCTCTTGAACGCAAGCCGTTTATTTTTTATCTGACAGTAAAAAGGAGATATTTATGGAAAAGAAAAACGTGATGGACATATTGCGCGCGCGGGGATTTATTAAGCAGACAGTCTACGAAGAGGAATTGTACGAATTGCTTGGCAAAGAGAGCGTTTTATTTTATATCGGATTTGATCCTACGGCGGATAGTCTGCATATCGGGCACTTTATGCAATTGATCGCCATGAAACATATGCAGGATGCGGGGCATAAGCCGATTATTCTCATTGGCGGAGGAACCGCAATGGTCGGCGATCCTTCGGGCAGGACGGATATGCGGTCTATGATGACAAAGGAGACGATTGCGCATCACGTTGAATGCTTTAAGGCGCAGATGTCCCGTTTTATTACTTTTGAGGGAGAGAACGGCGCAATCATCGTCAATAACGCCGATTGGCTGTTAAATCTCAACTACGTCGACTTTTTGCGCGATATCGGCGCACATTTTTCCGTGAATAAAATGCTCACGGCAGAGTGCTATCGCGCGCGTATGGAAAAGGGTCTTACCTTTCTTGAATTTAATTACATGCTCATGCAGGCGTATGATTTTCTTGTGCTCAATCAAAAATACAACTGTCAATTGGAGCTTGGCGGCGACGATCAGTGGAGTAATATTTTGGCGGGCGCGGATCTCATTCGCAGGAAGGAGCGTAAATCGGCGTTTGCCATGACTTTTACTCTGCTCACGACGAGCGAGGGCAAAAAGATGGGTAAAACGCAGAAGGGCGCGGTATGGCTGGACGAAAACAAGACGAGTCCGTACGAGTTCTATCAATATTGGCGTAATACCGCGGATTCAGACGTGGAAAAATGCCTGAAATTGCTTACGTTTTTGCCGCTTGAAGAAATTGCGGAACTTACGAAATATCAGGACGAGCGCATGAACGCGGCAAAAGAGCGTCTCGCGTTCGAACTGACGAAACTTGTTCACGGCGAGGAGAGGGCTGTATCCGCCCAAAATCAGGCGCGCGCGGCGTTCGGCGGCGGCGAGGGTATGCCCGAAAAGACTGTTTTTGGCGAAAATCTGACTCTTCTTCACGTATTGCTTGAAACGGGTCTTGTGACGAGCAACGGAGAGGCGCGTCGTTTGGTCGCGCAGGGTGGTGTTTCGGTGAACGAGGAACGCGTAAGCGACGTTAATATGATCGTTCCCGCGAACGATTTTGTCCTCCACAAAGGTAAAAAAGTACACATTAAGGTCGTACGCGGCTGATGGCGTATCTGAGCGTTACCGGCGAATGCGCGGCGGAAAAGATAATCGAAAAATCGCGTTTTCTCGCTTATGCGGCGCACGTGGAGAGCGAGACGGAGGCAAAGGATTTTCTTGCTCGGTTGCGAGGGGAGCATCCGCTGGCAACGCACGTGTGTTACGGTTATGTCTCAGACAAGCTTGGCAACGAACAGCGGTTTTCAGACGATAACGAGCCGCAGGGCACGGCAGGCATGCCCATTCTGAACGTAATCAAGGCGCAAAAACTTTACGAAACGGCGGTGGCTGTCGTACGTTATTTCGGTGGGATCAAACTCGGCGCGGGCGGATTAACGCGCGCATATTCTTCGTCGGCAGCGGAGGTAATCGCCTCTTCGAAAAAGTGTTTGTTCGATACGTGCGTCGAGATAGCGATTGCGGTCGATTACGCGCAGATAAATGCGGCGACGCGTTTTTTCGAAGAAAACGCCTGCGAAATACTCTCGCGTAACTTCGGCGAAAGTGCGGAGTTTATTGCGGCGGTACGCGAGTGTTGCGCGGCGGAATTTCAGGCGCGGCTCAATGATTATTTAAACGGAAAGGCGCGATTTGCAGAATTGACGCGCCGATATTTTCCGTTCCCTGTGGAATCCATAAAATAAGAGGCAAATATATGCAAATTATCAAGCGTACAACATTAAAACAAAAGCCGGAAAAGGGCGAGAGACTCGGATTTGGACAATACTTTACCGATTATATGTTTACGATGAAGTATACTGCGGAGAAAGGGTGGCACGATGCTAAGATCGAACCAAACGAACCCAAGCCGTTTGATCTTGCGACGAGTATTTTTCACTATGCGCAGGGGATTTTCGAGGGAATGAAGGCGTTCCGACAGCCGGATGGCAAAATCGGCGTGTTCCGTCCCAATGAGAACTGGGCGCGTATGAACCGATCGGCAACGCGCATGTGTATTCCGAACTTCCCCGAGGACGTCGCCGAGGAGGGGCTCGAAACGCTATTAAAGCTCGAAAAGGATTGGATTCCGACGGAAATGGGAACCGCGCTCTATATCCGTCCTACGATCGTTGCTACGCGCGTTATGCTTGGCGTGCATGCGTCGACGGAATATCTGTTTTTTATCATTCTTTCGCCCGTCGGCAGTTATTATGCGCACGGATTGGAGCCGACCAAACTTCTTGTAGAGGACTTTTACGTTCGTTCTTCCATCGGCGGCACAGGCGAGGCGAAATGCCTTGGCAACTATGCTGCGTCTATGAAGGCGGGCGAGCTTGCAGAGGAGAAGGGGTTTGATCAGGTGCTCTGGCTGGATGCGGCGGAAAAGAAGTACGTTGAGGAAGTGGGGAGCATGAATATGTTTTTCCGTTTAGGGGACGAAGTGGTAACGCCTGCGCTCGTCGGTTCGATTCTCCCCGGGATCACTCGCAAGAGCTGTATTCAGCTTTTAAGGGAAAACGGCTACAATGTTTCCGAGCGCAGGGTTTCGATTGACGAAGTGATTGCGGCGGCAAAGGACGGCAGTTTAAAAGAGGCGTTTGGTACGGGTACGGCGGCGGTTATTTCGCCCGTGGGTCTTATTCGCTATAAAGATTGCGACTATGAAATAAACGGCGGAAAGATGGGCGACGTTACTCGAATGCTCTACGATACGATTACGGGTATTCAATACGGCACATTGCCGGACAAAAACGGCTGGCGTAAGATTATCGGATAAATTTGAGCAAAGAGTTTTGCTATGAAATAGAAACGAAACGGTTTTCGGTTTTGCTGGCGTTCGGCATGTTTGGTCTTTCTGCATGCGTTGAACAAACGAAGGGGCGGCGGGTAAGGAAATAAGCAGGAGATAACCGGTTCTACTGCATATGCCGAAGCAGTATTCGGGCATGATGGAAGAATTTGTAGCATTGATTATCAGATATAAAAATTTCAGAGGTTAATTTATGTCGGTCTATCGTTCTGCAGCGGAGCTTATCGGCGGCACGCCGCTTTTGGAGCTTCAAAACTATCAAAGGCAATACGGGTTGCATGCAAAGATTTTTGCAAAGCTCGAATGCTATAACCCCGCAGGCTCGGTAAAGGATCGCGTTGCACTTGCGATGATCGAAGCGGCGGAAGCGGCGGGCGCGTTAAAAGCGGGCGCGACGATTATTGAGCCTACAAGCGGCAATACGGGCATTGGATTAGCCGCCGTAGGAACGACGCGCGGATATAAAGTAATTCTCACTATGCCCGAAACTATGAGTTTGGAGCGAAGAAAACTTATTTCCGCATACGGCGCGGAGATCGTGCTCACCGACGGCGCAAAAGGAATGCAAGGCACAATCGAGAGGGCGGAAGAACTTGCAAACGAAATTGACGGCGCGTTTTTAACGTCGCAATTTTCCAATCCCGCCAATCCTGCGGCGCACCGAATGGGTACCGGCGTAGAAATATGGAACGATTTAAGCGGCAACGTTGATATTTTTGTTGCGGGCATAGGTACGGGCGGAACGGTTACGGGCGTCGGAGAGTGTTTAAAGGGTAAAAATCCGAATATAAAAATTATCGGTGTTGAGCCTCTCTCCTCGCCCGTTCTTTCCGGCGGGCAAGCGGGCGCGCACGGTTTGCAGGGGATCGGCGCGGGGTTTGTTCCTGAAAATCTTAATTTAAATATTATTGACGAAATGTTTTGCGTCTCGGAAGAGGATGCATACGCGGCGGCGCGGGCATTGGCGCGCTCGGAGGGCGTGCTCGTCGGGATATCGTCGGGAGCGGCGCTCGTTGCCGCAACCGAGATCGCAAAGCGAAAGGAAAACGCAGAAAAAAATATTGTCGTTCTTCTTCCCGATTCGGGCGAAAGGTATTTGTCCACGCCGTTATTTTCAGATTAAAAAATTAAAAACATCTGTTTATTTTCTTTGTATTCGCGTTATAATACAAGCGAACATACACGGGGCATTTGCTCCAAAAGGAGAAACAGATTATGGACGCAAACGTATTTACGCAAAAATCTTTGCAGGCAATCCAGCGTGCGCAGAGCACGGCGATCGAGTACGGGAACGCAGAGCTTACGACACTGCATTTGTGCTATGCTCTGACCGAAACGGACGGTTTGGCGGCGCGTATTTTACAGCGCGTCGGGATAGACGCGTTGGGACTAGCAACGGCTTTAAAGGAGGAAATCGAGCGGTTGCCGCGCGTTTCGGGCGCAGCGGGGCAACCGTATGGCAGCGCGGCTTTGAATCGGCTGTTCAATGAGGCGCAAAAACTTGCCGAGGGCATGAAGGACGATTATGTTTCCGTCGAGCATCTTTTTTTGTGTCTGTTTGATAATTTCGAGCGGGGATTGGATCGCGTTTTTGCGCGGTTCGGCGTACAAAAAGAGAAGTTTTTAAAGGGACTGAAAGAGGTGCGCGGCACTCAGAATGTAAAGAGCGACAATCCCGAAGATACTTACGAAGCGCTTGAAAAGTACGGGAGCGATCTTACAAAGCGGGCGCGGGAGCATAAGCTCGAACCCGTTATCGGGCGGGATGAGGAAATACGCAACGTTGTGCGCATTCTTTCCCGTAAAACAAAAAACAATCCTGTGCTCATCGGTGAACCCGGCGTAGGAAAAACGGCGATTGCTGAAGGTCTTGCGCAACGAATCGTAAAAGGCGACGTGCCTGAAGGCTTAAAAAACAAGACGCTTTTTTCGCTCGATATGGGCGCATTGATCGCGGGGGCAAAGTATCGCGGGGAGTTCGAAGAGCGGTTGAAAGCCGTTCTTGGCGAAGTGACTAAGTCGGAAGGGAGGATTCTCCTCTTTATTGACGAATTACACACCGTTGTCGGCGCAGGCAAGACGGACGGTGCGATGGACGCGGGCAATTTATTAAAGCCGCTGCTTGCGCGCGGAGAACTGCACTGTATCGGCGCGACTACGCTTGACGAGTATCGAAAATACATTGAAAAGGACGCCGCGCTCGAGAGAAGATTTCAACCCGTGCTTGTCGGAGAACCGACGGTCGAAGATACGGTGTCTATTCTCCGCGGACTTAAAGAACGTTTTGAAATATTCCACGGCGTGCGTATTCACGACGATGCGCTCGTTGCGGCGGCTACGCTCTCCAACCGATATATTTCCGACCGTTTTCTTCCCGATAAAGCGATTGACCTTGTGGACGAGGCGGCGGCAATGATCCGCACCGAAATAGATTCCATGCCCGCCGAAATGGACGCGCTCCGCCGCAGAGTCATACAGCTCGAGGTGGAAGAGAAAGCGCTTTCCAAGGAAAAGGACGATTTGTCGCAAAAGCGCTTAGAGACGCTGAAAAAGGAGCTTGCAGACTTAAAGGCAAACTTTTCCGAGATGCAGACCAAGTGGGAGGATGAAAAAAAGGCGATTCATACCGAGAAAGAATTGAAAGAAAAAATCGACGAAATGCGCGGGGAAATCGATTCCGCTACGTTGCGCGGTGATTTTGACAGGGCGTCCCGACTTCGGTACGGTGAACTGCCGTCTCTCGAATCGCAACTGAAAGATGCGGAAAAGCTGATTTCCGCCCGTGAAAACGCTATTCTGATCGACGAGGTTACGGAGGAACAGATTCACGAGATCGTTGCGCGGTGGACGGGTATTCCCGTCGCTCGGTTAAAAGAGGGGGAGCGGGAAAAGATATTGCATCTCGAAGAGGATCTGCACCGCCGCGTTGTCGGGCAGGAAGAGGCGGTAAAAAAGGTATCGGAAGCGATACTGCGCGCCCGCGCGGGAATATCCGATCCCAACCGTCCGATCGGTTCGTTTTTGTTCTTAGGCCCGACGGGCGTTGGAAAGACGGAGCTTTCGAAATCGCTTGCGGAAACGCTTTTTGACGACGAGAAGAATATAATCCGTATCGATATGTCCGAATATATGGAAAAATTTTCCGTGTCGCGACTGATCGGCGCGCCTCCCGGATATGTCGGTTACGAAGAGGGCGGCGTACTCACCGAGGCGGTACGGCGCAAACCCTATTCGATTGTTTTGTTCGACGAAATTGAAAAGGCGCATCCGGACGTGTTCAATATACTCTTGCAAATACTTGACGACGGACGGATTACCGATTCGCAGGGGCGCACGGTGGACTGCAAGAACACGATAATAATTCTCACTTCGAATCTGGGTTCTGAATATATTTCCGACGGGATCAAAGACGGCGAAATAACCGCCGAGGCACGGCAAAACGTTAACGGATTGTTAAAGCGTTCTTTCCGTCCCGAGTTTTTAAACCGTCTCGATGAAATTATTTTCTTTAAACCGCTTACGCAGGAAAATATCGGCGCAATTGTCGGAATTCTTTTAGAACGCCTGAAAGAGCGGTTAAAAGGCGAACGGCTCAACCTTGAAGTTACGTCATCTGCGAGGGAATATATAGCGGACGAAGGGTATGACAGCGTATTCGGCGCGAGACCTTTAAAACGGTTTATTCAAACGTATGCCGAAACGCCGATTGCGAAACTTATTGTCGGCGGTTCGCTTAAACCGGACAGTACGATTGTGCTCGATCGGGGAAAAGACGGGTTATATATAAAAAACAAATAAATTTCTCAAATGTCCGTGCGGAATTTTCGTGCGGGCATTTTTGCCGATTGACGAAAACGTTTTTGTCTGTTATAATAGTGGAGAGGTATCGATATGGCGGAGATTACGGGAATTAGCCCGCAGAAAAAGGATAAAACGCGGTGCAATATCGAGGTGGACGGCAGATTCTATTGCGGTATGAAACTTGAAACGGCGATAAAAAATCGTTTAAAAGTCGGCAGTGTCGTTTCCCCTGAATATCTTGCCGAACTTCAGCTGGAGAGCGAAAAAACGACCGCGCTCGACAAAGCGTTAATGCATATTACCTCAAGCATGAAAACAGAAAAAGAAATCCGCGATCATCTGAAACGTAAAGGATATTTAAAGGACGTTTGCGACCACGTTATTGAAAAAATGAAGGAGTACGGATTTTTAAACGACGGGGAGTATGCCAAGGTGTTTGCGGAGAGCGCTAAAAAGCGTGAAGGTAAGCGCATGATTGCTTTGAAACTCAGACGAAAGGGCGTGGACGAAGATGAAATTGAACGTGCGCTTGACGAATTGACAGGGGAAGAAGAGGCTGCGGCGCAAATTTTGAATAAGTACATGCGCGGCAAAACGCCTGACCGTGAAACGCTTTCGAAGGCATACCGACATCTTTTGAATAAGGGATACGATTACGAGATAGCAAAGCACGCGTTGCAAACGTTAGGGGTAGATGATGAAAATTAAGCGGTTAAAAGAGGTTGACTCAACCAACCGTTATATCAAACGCTATCTGGCGGGTGGAAAGGACGTAATCGTTACCGCTAAATGTCAGACCGGCGGGTTGGGGACAAAGGGACGTTCCTTTTTGTCCGGTCACGGCGGGGTGTATTTGACTGCGCTTACGTTTTACGATGAATTTCCCGAAAGTCAGGCTTTTCGCGTTATGGCGCATGCCGCTGTCGCGGTATGCAAGACAGTGGAAAAGTTTGGAGTGCAACCGCAGATCAAGTGGGCGAACGACGTATTTGTAGGGCAGCGCAAGATTACGGGAATTCTTATTGAAAACGTGATTTCCGACGGCAAAATAAAAGCGAGCGTTGTCGGAATCGGGTTGAATGTAAACAACGATGTTTCCGCGCTCGGCGGGATCGCCACGAATCTGTTGAATGAGACGGGTAAAAAACTTTCCGTACGGCGTGTCGGCAATGAACTTATCCGAAATTTAAAGCGCGAATATGATTTTACCGTCTATCTATCTTATATACGTTTTTTGGGACGGAAAGTGACGGTGACAGAGAGAGAAAACCAATATACGGCGACCGCGCTTGAAATTTTATCGGACGGAAGATTGCGCGTTAAAACGGATACGGGCGAAAGAGTATTGTCTTCTGCGGAAATCAGCTTAAATATCGGAGGGGTTTAAAATATGAAATATGTTTATTCTTATGCGCAGGTGCGCAAAGCGGACGAGACGACCATTAAAGAGGGAACGCCTTCGCGGGATCTTATGGAACGCGCGGGGCGCGCACTTGCAGATGCGGTAAAACGCGCGATGAAGGAAAAGGGGATTTCCGACGCGCTGTTTGTCTGCGGCGGCGGAAATAACGGCGGTGACGGATTTGCGGCTGCGCAATTCTTGGTTGATGAAGGCGAGGACGTGCAGATTCTCTGTCTTGCGGACAAGTTTTCGCCTGACAGTCTCTTTTTTAAAGAAAAATTCAGCGGGGAATTATTCGGGCGTATTCCTCGCCGCCGCTATGCCTTGATTGTAGATTGTTTGCTTGGCACGGGAATTACGCATGCGCCCGAAGGAAATACTAAGTCTCTGATCGATTTTATAAACACAAGCGGCGCGTACGTCGTTTCATGCGACGTCCCGAGCGGACTTTTAGAAAACGGAGTGGCGTGCGAACCGTGCGTCGAGGCGGACGAAACGGTAACGATGGGACTGTTGAAACGTGCGCTGTACCTTGCTGACGGCGTTGACGTTGCGGGTAAAGTTACGCTTGCGCAGATCGGCGTTCAACCGATGCGAAAGGGCGCGGAGGTGTGGGAGGACTTCGACGTAAAGAAGTTTTTTCCCAGAAAGCGGAGTAACGTGAATAAAGGAACGTACGGCAAGGCGTGCATTTTCGGCGGGAGCGCGGTCTATAGCGGGGCGTCGTTTCTTGCCGCGGGCGCTTGTCTGAAAACGGGCGCGGGTTATACGAAACTTGTTGTGGGACGCGACGTGTACCGCAATGCGATCGGTCGTTTGCCCGCCGTTATTTTGCAGGAATTTGAAGCGGTAAACGGCGAGATTTTGGCATCCGACGCAATCGCCGCCGGAATGGGCGCGGGGGTGAGCGGCAGACTTTACGCTTACCTTGTTGAGTTACTTGGATCATACACCGGTACGTTGATCTTAGACGCGGATGCGCTTACGACTGTCGCGGCATACGGTACGGATGTGTTAAAAAATAAGTCGTGTCGCGTCGTACTAACGCCGCATCCCAAAGAGTTTGCGCGGTTGATCGGGAAAACGGTAGAGGATGTTTTGGTCAATTCCGTAAAATACGCAAAGGAATTTGCGAAGGAGTTCGGAGTTATCCTTGTGCTCAAAAATAACCGTACGGTAATTACCGACGGCGAGCGGGTTTGTCTCAATCCGACAGGTTCCTCTTGTCTTGCCAAAGGGGGCAGCGGAGACGTTTTAACGGGCTTTTTAACGGGGACTTGCGCGCGCGGCGTTTCGCCTTTCGAAGCGGCGGTCGTGTCGGCATATGTGCTCGGCAGAGCGGGCGAGCTTGCCGAAGAGGAAATGGGGCAGTATGCGCCCGATGCCTCCGATATTATTGCTTATCTTTCTCGCGCCATGCGCTCGTTGGAGTTGTGACGAGTTGGTTATCAAATAAAAATTCAGCGAAAAACAAAAGCCGGCTATCGTAATAAACAAATGATAGCCGGTTCTAATTATTGACATGACAAGGGGTAATTCTTCGGTTAAAGTATGATAAAAGGCTATTTTTTGGCATACACAGAGTACTATGTGTGGCATAAATAGTGTAATTTAAGCAATTTTTTTATATTTTACGCATAACCGAATAAACGAACGGTTACGGCTGTGATCAGCAACACGCCGCCTGAGATGAGATAGTAAACGGGAAAAAAAGCAAAGAGGCTCATGACCATAAGCAATAGTCCGCTGATAAAAAAGGGACGGGCATTCGTTTTGCGGAACGAACGACGAAACTTGTCTTTTACTGTTTTGCGGGGAATTTGGGAACAAATCAAAGGTGCGGGCGTTGTTTCCGTACGGGCAAACAATTCGAATATTTCGTCTCCCAAAATTGCCTTGCAGGAAAATGAGGAGAGAAGTTTAGCAGCCTCGGGCGTGAGGGAGTTTCCAAGAAAAACAAAGGGCGCGCCCTTTCTGATTTCCGCGGCGATAGCGTCTGCCGAAACGGGTTGCATGGTGAACATGGGAACGGCGCGCTCGTCCTCCAAAGAGAGTTCGTCGCCCTCACAGTGCGCCGTTTTTTCATCGGCGGTAAGCGCGGTCAAAAGCGCGGCGCGCACGCGTTCGGGGCGTTCGAGCGCGAGGTGCAGCATCAGTCTTTCTTTATCTTCTTTTTCGCGCTTGGAAAGATTGCGGCGTTTGTGTCGCCCATACGTAAAGAGAAAGACGAGTCCGCCTGTCGAAAATGCAAAGAGAGTTGCGGCGGCGATTGAAATACCGATGCCGACTTTAAAGTAACGGAGTATGCAAAGAGAGGAAAACCATACGCAGAGCGAATAAAAGAGCGTGTCTGCAATCAAAGGAAAATCTAATTTTTTCATATTCGGATTTTTGACGGAAAGCGCTCGAATTAAACTTGCAAAGGACAAAAAAATATTGTATAATAGTTGCATGAAGATTGGTATTTTCGGAGGCTCGTTCGATCCGGTTCATACGGAACATGTCAGATACGTAGCGGCGGCTAAACGCGAGCTTGGACTCGATACGGTGATCGTCGTTCCATCGTATGTAGCGCCGCATAAGTCGGGCGGGGCGGTTCTGGACGGAAAGGCGAGGGCAACGCTCCTTAAAATTGCATTTCGCGATATGCCGTATGTTCGAATCAGCGAGTATGAACTCGATGCGGGCGGCACAAGCTATACCTATCTTACTTGTCGTAAGTTTCGCGGGGAGTATCGGCAGGATGAACTTTACTTTCTCGTCGGAGCGGACATGCTCGAAAATTTTTTCAGTTGGCGCCAACCCGAGGATATTTTAAAAAACGTAACGCTTGCAGTATGCGGACGAGGCGCGGAGCGTTGTGAAAAATACAGAGAACGGTTTCGGAAGTGTTACGGGAAGGACTTTGTCATTGTACCGTTTACGGGCGCGGATGTTTCTTCCCGCGAGATCAGGCTCGAGTTATTTTTCGGAAAGAAACCAATGTCGCTTGACCCTGCCGTTTATGAATATATTGCGGAGCAAGGCTTTTACAGCGATAAGGCGGTTTCGAGCGCGCTTGCACTCGAAACCCCCAAGCGCAGGGAACACAGTTTCCGCGTTGCGAAATTGGCGGTTGCCCGCGCGGAGAGCGTAGGCGTAAATAAGCGCAAAGCGCTTTATGCTGCGGCGTTACACGATTGCGCGAAAAATCTTTCTATCGGATCAACGCTCCTTAAAGGATTTGAATTGCCCGAGGACGTTCCTTCTCCCGTTGCGCACCAATATGCAGGCGCTTATCTTGCGGAAAAAATTTTTGGCATTAAGGATGAAGAAATTTTAAATGCCGTGCGATATCACGCCAGCGGACGCGAAGGGATGTCGCAACTTGAAAAACTCGTTTACTTAGCCGATCTTTTGGAGGAGCAAAGGGATTTCCCCGCAGTGGATGAGTTGCGTGCGGCGTTTTGGCGCGATCTTGACGAATGTCTGTATTTGAGTCTTTTGCATCAGCTCGAATACCTGCGTAGCGGAGGAAGTCCGGTATATGCGTTGACGGAAAGCGCTTACGAATGGATAAAAGAAAAAATAAAATCAAATGAACGGAGAGGATAATATGCAAAGTTATGAGATTGCGCGCGCATGCGCAAAGGCGATTTCGGACAAAAAAGGATCGGATATCATTATATTAAACGTAAGCGAGCAAACGATCGTCTGTTCGTATTTTGTAATTGCAAGCGGAAAGTCCACAACGCAAGTACATGCTTTGTGCGACAATGTGGAAGAGCAGATGAAAAAGAATTACGATCTTGCTCCCATTCGCACGGAGGGCGTGCGCGAGGGGCGTTGGGGAGTCATTGACTACGGCGACGTTGTGGTGCATGTGTTTAACGAGGATTCGAGACTCTTTTATTATCTTGAAAGACTTTGGGATTCGGGACAAAACGTAGAATGCTTTGAAGAATAATCGAATAAAAATTCCGCTAAACAGAAGCTTAGCGGAATTTTATTTCTTTTGGATTATCGTATTCTGCTTTCGTGCGTTTTTTCTTCTTTTTTTCGACGATGTAGTAAACGGGTTCGGGCTTTTTTTCTGGCGGCTTAGGCGGATCCGGCGGCAACTTTTTTTTGACCGTCCGATAGCCGATTTTTGCGAGCTTATAGCCATGTATGACGATAATGCTAAAAAGCAGCATGAGCGCGGTGTACAGGCCGCCCAATGCAGCGACGGATAGAAGATTCATAATGCAATCATACACGTTTTTCTATTGTCATAATATGAGAACTTTGCGGATATTTTCCCGTCTTTTCGGGAAAAATCATGCGTATGGAAGAAAATGTTATGTCTGCGCAACAAGAGCGCGAATTTGGGGAATTTCAAAGGCTTCGGCGGGAGACGGAGATTACGCTCACGCTGAAAAAAATCGTCGTCGACGCATCCGGCAGGGAGATTGACAGGCGCGATTTAAAACGGGTTTGCGGTTGTGCGAAAAAAATCGGAGCGTCGGAAGTGCTTGTTTCGCCCGTTACCGTTGCGGCGGCGAAACGCGAACTCGGTACGGGCAAGGTGAAACTCGGCTGTATTGTCGGCGGTACGGGCGAGACGCTTTTAAGCGTTAAAAAAACGGAGGCGAAACGCGCGGCGAAATCGGGCGCAGAGGTAATACGGCTCGTGCCTTGCTATTCCCGTCTTTTTGCAGGGAATAAGGATTATGTCAAGCGCGAGGTAAAGAAATTGCGTAAAGCGGTCAAAAAGTGCGCCGTTATTCTTTCGTTAGAGGATCGTTCTCTTACGGAAGAACAGATTGCGATTGGCGTTAAAGCGGCAATCGAGGGCAAAGCTGACGGCATTTGCGTAAGAGGTGAATCTCCGCTTGTTTTAAAGGCGATCGAAGCGAGCGGTGAACGCGTACGGGCGGAAGTTTCGCACGTTGAAAATTCCGAACAGCTGCGGCTTTTGCTGAAAGCGGGAGCGCAACGGTTTGTTTCGGCTTATCCGCAGCAGATCGCCGAAGAATTGTACAGCGGATTGCAGATCGGGTAAAAAAGTTTCCGTTTAAACAGTGACAACCGAACGCAATTTTTTCAAATGTCGTTTTACTTTCGAATTACGGTGAAATCTCATAAAAATGTTAGGATATCGCGTTAAAATTTCAAAAACCGCTCAAAATCGCTTTGAAATTTAAGGAAAATATTGTAAAATAGAAAAGTGAATGAATCTGTGCTTTTATTAAGCGCAAACGGAGTTGATTTTTATGGGATTGATTGGCTATTTGCTCAGCGGCGACAGTCGCAGAAGTTTAAAAAAATTAAACAAAATGGCGTGTAAAGTCGAGGCGCTTTCTGATAAATATTCGAAGATGAGCGATGAAGAATTGCAGTCGCAAACGGGTATTTTGAAGGAACGGCTTGCAAAAGGCGAGACGCTCGACGATATTTTATACGACGCATTCGCCGCTCTCCGCGAAGCAAGCGGGCGCGTGCTCGGAATGCGTCATTTCCATGTGCAGATCGTCGGCGGTATCTGTTTGCATCAGGGGCGTATCGCAGAAATGAGAACGGGTGAAGGAAAGACGCTCGTTGCAACGCTCCCTTCTTACCTTAACGCACTCTCCGGAAAAGGCGTGCATATTGTTACGGTAAACGATTACCTCGCGCGGCGCGACGCGGAGTGGATGGGGAAAGTGCACCGCTTTATGGGACTTACCGTCGGCGTTGTCGTTCCCGGAATGGACGACGAGCAAAAGCGTATCGCTTATAACTGCGATATTACGTACGGAACGAATAACGAATTCGGTTTCGACTATCTGCGCGACAATTTGAAATCCAATCTCAAACAAATGGTTCAGCGCGATCTTAATTTTGCGATCGTGGACGAAGTCGACTCCATTCTCATCGACGAGGCAAGAACGCCGCTCATTATTTCGGGTAAGGGCGAGCAATCGTCTACGCTTTACGAGCGCGTGGACAAATTTGTGCGTACTCTACACGGCGGCTATGACGACGATTTGAAGGAACAGGAAAATCTTGAGGCCGCGGAGCGTAAACTTGCCAAGAAGAGCAAGGAGGCGGGCGCGCGTAAATTGGCGCAGGCGGAAGCGCTCAACTGGGATTTCGTTGTTGAACGGAAAGAACGTCAGGTTCAGCTTACCGAGTACGGCGCAGAAAAAGCGGAACGGTTTTTCAATGTCGATAATATTGCAGACGTTGCGCATACCACGCTCATGCATCATATTCAACAGGCGCTCAAAGCTCATAAAATTTTCCACCTCAATGAAGAATATATCGTAAAAGACGGCGAAATCGTTATCGTAGACGAATTTACAGGTCGTCTCATGATCGGGCGCAGATATTCAGACGGTCTGCATCAGGCGATCGAAGCGAAGGAAGGCGTTAAAGTTCGCGAGGAGAATAAAACTTTTGCGACCATTACGTTCCAGAATTATTTCCGTCTCTATAAAAAGCTTTCGGGTATGACGGGTAC
Source organism: uncultured Christensenellaceae bacterium (assembly GCA_910586985.1). Lineage (GTDB taxonomy): Bacteria > Bacillota > Clostridia > Christensenellales > Borkfalkiaceae > Gallimonas. The sequence continues at coordinate 141,100 of CAJUKK010000001.1, forward strand.
GGCAAAGACGGAGGAAGGTGAATTCCGTACCATATATTCGCTTGACGTTGTCGTTATTCCGACAAACAAGCCTATCCGTCGTGTTGATCAACGCGATAAAATTTACAAGACGGAAGAGGGAAAAAAGATGGCAATCGTCCGCGAAATCGCGGAGCGTCACGAAAAAGGTCAGCCTGTTCTCGTCGGTACGGTTTCCGTTGAAAAATCGGAAGAGATTTCCCGTTTGCTTCTCCGCAACGGTGTCAAACATAATATTTTGAACGCGAAAAACCACGAACGCGAGGCGGAAATTGTTGCGCAGGCGGGTAGCTTTGGCGCAGTCACGATCGCAACGAACATGGCCGGACGCGGTACGGATATTCTGCTTGGCGGTAACGCGGAATATCTTGCAAAAAAGCGGCTGAGAGAGGAGGGTGTCGAGCGCGACGTAATCGAACAGGCGAGCGGATTTGCCGAAGTAAGCGAAGAAGTTCAGGCTGTGCGCGAGCGTTATCGTCAACTCTACGATTCGTACAAGAAAAAGACGGAAGAAGAAAAACTGAAGGTTATCGAGGCAGGCGGTCTCTGCATTATCGGTACAGAGCGGCACGAATCCCGCCGTATCGACAATCAGCTCCGCGGTCGTGCAGGTCGTCAGGGCGACGTCGGCGCGTCGGTATTTTTCCTTTCGCTTGAAGATGATTTAATGATGCGTTTCGGTGGCGAACGCATGAAAAATTTTGCGACGCGCAGTAAGATGGAAGAGGACGACTGTCTGGAATCGGGGTTGTTGACCCGTCTTATCGAATATGCGCAAAAGCAGATCGAGGGCAGAAACTTCGGGATTCGTAAAAACGTGTTGCAATATGATGACGTCATGAACAAACAACGTATGATCATGTACGCCGAACGCATGAAAGTTTTAAAGGGTGAAAACGTTCACGAGCAGATTTTGAAGTATATTCCCGACTATGTTGAGAGCGTGGTTCATTCTGCCGTTAATACGGACGACATGCCTGAAAAATGGAACGAGGACGATTTAAATTCTGCAATTGAACAAAAGCTCATTCCCGAAGACAGCGCTTACGTTACGCGTGAAAAGCTTGAAAAATGGGATTATGACGTGGCGATCAAGCGCATTTCCGATAAGACGGCGAAGTGTTACGAAGAAAAAATCGAACGGATCAAGTCGGAGACGGGCGTCGATTATGCCGACGTAGAGCGTCAGATACTTCTCCGCAACGTCGACCGTAACTGGATCGATCATATCGATGCAATGGATCAACTCCGTAAAGGCATCGGTCTCAGGGCATATGCAAACACCGATCCTTTTATCTCCTATAAACAGGAAGGTTCGGCAATGTTTAACGAGATGATCGAACGTATTCAGACGAATACCGTTGCAATGCTTTTAAAGGTTCGTCTTGAAATTCGTCAACAGCCGATGCAGCGCGTTATGCCCACGAGCCCGTTCCGTACGGAGAACGTACCTCCCCGCGGACAGCAGGCAGTTCAGACTGAAGCGGAAAATACGGACGAGGCGGGAAAGCAACCCGAGCAACCGGCAAGCCAGTCTTCGGCGCAGTTGCCCGACGTACCCGATGCAGTTGACGTAAGCGCATTAAAGACGAGCGGCGAGGAGAAATTTAACCCCGCAAGCATGCCGAAAAAACAGAAGATCGGCCCGAACGAGCCCTGCCCCTGCGGTTCCGGACTCAAATATAAAAAGTGCCACGGCAAACCGTGATTGCGCGCGGTTGAAACGACTATTTTCATCTCCGAGCTTTTGCTCGGAGATTTTAACGAATCATAGCGGGAGATAATATGTTTAAAGCGGACGATTACAGATTAAAGATAAAAGAATTAGAAGAAATGCTCGGCGAGGCGAAGTACGCGCTTGACGTGGACAACCGTCGTGAAAAACTTAAAGAACTTAAAGAGGAACAGGAAAAACCGGAAGTATGGCAGGATCTTGAACGTTCGAAAAAAATAGCGCGGGAAATTTCTGCCAACGAAGGAAAGATTGCGGCGTTTGAGAAAGGCAGAAAAGCGCTTGACGACGCAAACGAGATTATCGATCTTATCGAGGAGACGGAGGAGGAAGAGCTCGTACCCGAGCTTGATAAGATGATTGGTGCGGCGGAAAAGGATATCGAGGATATGCGTATCCGCGCGCTTTTGCGCGGAAAATACGATTCTTCGAACGCACTGCTCGCATTACATGCGGGCGCGGGCGGAACAGAGGCTTGCGATTGGTGCTCTATGCTCTATCGCATGTATTGTCGCTATGCCGAAACGAACGGTTTTAAGGTAACGGAGATCGACCGCTTGGCGGGCGACGGTGCAGGACTTAAATCTGTAGATTTCCGCGTTGAAGGCGAAAACGCTTACGGCTATTTAAAGGCGGAAATCGGCGTGCACAGGCTTGTCCGCATCTCACCGTTTGATGCGAATAAGCGTCGGCAGACCTCTTTTGCGTCCCTCGAAGTAATGCCGGAAGTGGACGATGACGCGGATATAGAGATCAAGGACGAGGATATCAGGATCGACGTATACCGCTCTTCCGGTGCAGGCGGGCAAAAGGTCAATAAGACGGAAACGGCGATCCGTATTACGCATTTTCCTACAGGAATCGTCGTTACTTGCCAGAACGAACGCTCGCAGCTCCAGAACAAAGAAATGGCGTTTAAATATCTGCGCAGTAAACTTATTGAGCGTCAGCTTGAAGAGCGCATGGCGGAAGAGGCGGCTCTCAAAGGTGAAACGAAGAAGATTGAGTGGGGATCGCAGATTCGTTCGTATGTGTTCTGTCCGTATACGATGGTAAAAGACCACCGAACAGGTTACGAGATGGGCGACGTGCAGGCGGTGATGGACGGCGATTTACAGGGATTTATTATCGACTATTTGAAAAAATCTTAATGGTATGCAAACGTTGACAATCAAAAAAAATCCGGTGATTCTCGGAATCGAGTCCTCCTGCGATGAGACTGCCGCGGCGGTCATTCGCGGGAGAACGCTTTTGTCCGATGAAATCATATCTTCGGCAGAAGTACAGGCGAAATTTGGCGGGGTCGTGCCTGAAATAGCGTCAAGAGCGCATACGGATGCGATTGACGAGGTTGTTGCGCGCGCCTTGTCGACTGCCGGTGTTAAAAAAGAGGAGATCGACGCCGTTGCCGTTACCTACGGCGCGGGACTTTTGGGCGCGTTACTTGTTGGATTGTCCTTTGCCAAAGGATTTTCGTACGGGTTGAATATTCCTTTGATCGGGGTCAATCATATCCGAGGGCATCTTGCGGCGGCATACTTAGAGAGCGAAACGCTAAAACCGCCCTTTATTACTTTGCTTGCAAGCGGCGGACATACGGCTGTCATTTATACGAAGTCCGCGCTTGAATTTGAGGTGCTCGGCGGCACGCTTGACGATGCGGTGGGAGAGGCGTTCGATAAGGTCGCTCGTGTGCTTTCGCTTCCGTACCCCGGAGGACCGCATATAGAACTGCTTGCGCGGGAGGGACAAAAAACAATTTCTCTTCCTAAAATGTTAAAAGGTGAGGGCGGCTATAATTTTTCTTACAGCGGACTTAAAACTGCGGTCATCAATTATTGTCACGGGATGCAACAGCGGGGCGAAACGGTAAACCGTGCCGACGTTGCCGCATCTTTCCAAAGCGCCGCGCTAGATATTCTGGTACAAAAGACGGTTGAGGGTGCGATAGAAAAAGGGGTCGATACAGTGACGGCGGGCGGCGGAGTGATTGCGAACGGTTATTTGCGTGAGCAGCTCGGAAATGCTTGCCTGAAAGCAGGTTTAAAACTTGTCCTTCCGTTAAAAAAACATTGCACGGATAATGCGGCGATGATTGCCGCCGAAGGGCTTGTTCAATATACGGCAGGGAACTTCGCCCCGCTTTCGCTCAATGCAAAAGCAAGCATACCGCTCAGGTAATTTGAATGATTTGGTTCGCAGGGGCGATAAAAAAACATTCGGTGCAATTGGATGTTGTTTAATTCGGTTTTGTTATATTATCCGAACTCAATAACGCGAAAGGTTTGTTAAAACGGCGCGTATCGGAAAGCATTGTGTTCCTTGCGAAAAATATTTAAAAATTGTATATATACAACTCCGCCAAGGCGGAGTTTTTGTTTGTACGAAATACAAAATTCACCCGTCAAAATGCGACCGCCTTCGACAAAATATACCGCTTTTCGTGCTCCGAAAGCCGCTATAATACCATTCACGGAGCAAAAAGTATGGTCGTCTATTGGGAATATGCCTTTCTCGAAAACACATTTATCGACGCGCTTTTACTCTATCTTGCCCTGAAATGTTCCCGTCAGAAGACATCATGGTGGAGGCATATTTTAGCGGCTCTCATCGGCGGCGCGGAAGCGGTTGTTTTTCCGCTTATCGCCTTCCCTTCGTGGACGGCGCATTGTGTCAAAATTCTCGGCGGAATACTCATTGCCGTGCTTGCAGTCAGACGAGGATCATTTAAAATTTATGCGATTACCGCAGGTGCTTTTTTTGCGTTTACTTTCGCGCTCGGCGGATTGCTCACGGCATGTTATTCTTTTTTTGGGATCGAATATCTTGAAGGGCAGGGATATCTTATCGAAAGTGTGCCTGTCGGCTTGCTTTTTTCCGTTGCAGGAGCGTTTACAATCGTCTGTGTCAATCTCATCCGATTTGCATACAGGTTTCGGAAGACGCAGCAAAATATCGCGGAGTGTACATTAAGTCATAATCACAAAACGGTTGCTTGGCGCGGTTTAGTGGATAGCGGAAATCTTTTGTTTTTTCACGGGCGGCCTGTTAACGTTATTTCGTCGATAGCGGTTTTTGCGCTCTTCGGTCGGCAGGCAAAGGATGTGGGGCGCATGACGGTACATACGGCGAACGGCGAGCGGGATTGTCCTGTGTTCGAGTGCGAATCCATGAGCGTGAAGATCGGGCGCAGCGTTCGGACGGCGAATAAAGTATTGTTTACCATTGGGGACGTAAATACTAAAACGTATCAAATCATATTACATACTGCATTTACGGAGGAATGCCATGAAAATTTTGAGCGCGCTGAAAACGTGGCTGCAAAAGATAAGGGGAAGTGAAAACGTTCTTAACTATTTGTGCGGGAGCGAGGCTTTGCCGTTGCCTCTTTCGCAGGAAGAGGAAGGGGAGATGCTCCGTATGCTCGAGGAGGGCGAGAGCGCGGAAGAAGTCAAAGCAAAGTTGATCGAGCACAATCTCAGGCTCGTTGTATACATATCGCGCAAGTTTGAAAATACGGGAGTCGATTCTGACGATCTTATTTCAATCGGCACGATTGGACTGATCAAAGCGATCAATTCTTTTCGCACCGATAAAAATATCAAACTTGCAACGTATGCATCCCGCTGTATCGAGAATGAAATTTTGATGTATTTACGCCGTACGGTCAAGCTCAAGAGCGAGGTTTCGTTTGACGAACCGCTCAATACGGATTTCGAGGGGAATGAATTGCTTTTGTCAGACATTCTCGGCACGGATAGCGATACGGTTTACGGCGGGGTAGAGAGCAGCGTGGAAAAGGAACTTTTGATCGACGCGCTTAAAAAATTGCCCGAGCGGGAACGTAAAATCATGTATATGCGGTTTGGTCTCGGCGGAAAAGACGAGATGACGCAAAAGGACGTTGCGGATAAGCTTGGAATCTCGCAAAGTTATATTTCGCGGCTTGAAAAAAAGATTATAGAACGGTTGAAAAAAGAAATATCCAAACTCGTTTAAGCGTATAATTCTTTTGTTGTTTGCAAAAACTGTTTTTCCCGCGGATTTTACATAAGGAGGAAATAGTTATGTTGCAAAAGGTGGTAATTTGCGGGGTTGATACTGCGGGACTTCCCAAACTCTCGGCAAAGGAAAATGACGAGCTGATGCAAAGGTTAAAAGCGGGAGACGAACATGCGCGTGAGTTGTTTATTGTGGGAAACATGCGGCTTGTTCTTTCGCTTGTAAAGCGGTTTTGGGCAAAGAATGCAAATGCGGACGACGTGTTTCAGGCAGGCTGTGTGGGGCTGATTAAGGCAATCGATAATTTTGATTTAAAATTTAACGTAAAATTTTCGACTTACGCCGTGCCGATGATCTTAGGAGAAATTAAGCGCTTTTTACGCGACGGAAATTCTTTACGCGTATCCCGCTCCATTCGCGATACCGCTTATCGCATTTTAAAGGTACGGGAAGGGTTGGAGGAGAAAGACGAAGAGGCAACGATCGAACGTATCGCGCGCGAGATGCAGGTAAAAGAGCGGGAAGTCGTATATGCGCTCGACGCAATTTCCGATCCCGTTTCGTTGTACGATCCCGTATATAATAAGTCGGGAGACACGCTTGAACTGATGGATCAGTTGTATGACGAGACGCAAAGCGAGACGATCTGGACGGAACGGGTTGCTTTGCGTGAGGCAATGAATAAGCTTGGAGAGCGCGAGCGTAAAATTTTACTGCTCAGATATTTCGAAGGAAAAACACAGACGGAGATTTCCGCAGAAGTCGGTATTTCTCAGGCTCAGGTTTCGAGATTAGAAAAGAATGCGCTCGGTTCGATCCGAAAGGAAATTTCTTACTGATTTTTTTAAATTAAGATATGTTTTCTGTAATTGTAGTTAAATTTTCAATTTCAGGAAACATTTTTTTGTGTCGTGCATATAATATCGTGTGGAAACAAGTTTTTGCGAACTCAAACAAAAAGAGGCAATCAACCTCTGCGACGGAAAGCGTCTCGGAAAAGTGTGCGACGTCGTATTCACCTTTCCGGAAGGACGGGTGCTCGGGATCGTTGTCCCCGGCGGAAGAGGATTCCGTTTCGGGAAAGCCGATCTTTTTATCGACTTAAAAAATATCTCTAAAATCGGCGTGGACGTTATTCTCGTGGATATCAAAGCTGCGCCTAAAACTGATAAACGCAAAGGGAATAAGTGGGAGAATTGTCCACCGCCTGAACCTCCGCGTCCTCCGCAACCACGTGATCGGCGGGATTACGGCGAATATGAATAAAAAAGCGGCGTTGAAACTTTAAATTTCAACGCCGCTTTTCTGTTGTGAAAAATTTTAAATGAATTCGGAAAACAAATCGTCCATATTATATAGTCCTGCGGGTTGCTTAATCAGCCAAGCCGCCGCTTTGAGCGCGCCTGCGGCAAATACTTTTCGGCTCCGTGCCGAATGCGAAATAGTAATAATCTCGTCTTCTCCCGCAAAACAGACTTCGTGTTCTCCTACGATTGTCCCGCCTCGGACAGCGTGTATGCCGATTTCATTCTTTCCTCGTGCCCCAACTAATCCGTGTCTGCCATATATATTCTTTTTATTGTTGCCAAAACCCTCGTTTATGCTCTCTGCAAGCATGATTGCCGTTCCCGAAGGCGCGTCCTTCTTTTGATTGTGGTGACGTTCAATGATCTCCGCGTCAAAACCGTCTCCCAATATTTCGGCTGTTTTTTTTACAAGAAGTTGTAAAAGATTAATACCGAGAGACAGGTTTCCCGTTTTAAAGATTGCAATCTTTTGCGCGGCATTTTTTATGAGAGTCTCGTCCTGCGCCGTATATCCCGTTGCCGCGAGAACGATGGGCAGTTTGTGATCCGAGCAGTAATTTAGCCGTTCAGAAAGATTTTGCGCGGACGAAAAATCTATAATTACTTCGGGGGATTCTTTGATTTCTCCGGCGTTTGCGTAAACGGGGAAAGGCATGGGGGCGGGAAACAGATCCACGCCGCATACAATTTGATGCGGTTCGCTGACAAGTTCCGCAACGTTTTTTCCCATTCTTCCGCATGCGCCCCATAAAAGAATATTCATGAAACGACCTCCGCGCCGAACGTCCTAAGAGCATTTTTTAAAATTTGCAGATGTTCGGATTCGATGGGGGTGAGGGGAGCGCGAGGTTCGCCTGCCGAAAAACCGAGAAGATTCATGCCTGCCTTAACGGGTATGGGATTGACTTCGATAAAGCACGCCTGAATAACGGGAATCATCGCGTCGTTCAGAATTGCCGCACGTTCTAGGTTGCCTGAATTTACAGCGTCGCAGAGCTCTTTTACCGCTTTGGGCAATAAGTTGGAGACGACGGAGACGACTGCGGTTCCTCCCACTGCGAGTATGGGGAAATTGAGCGAATCTTCGCCCGAATACAGATCGCATTTCCCGCGGATAAGCCGCGCTGTTTCCATAATCTGCGTCATGTTACCGCTTGCCTCTTTTATACCCGCCACATTGGGAATTTCGGCAATTTTCGCCATGGTGGTCGGTAATATATTAACGCCCGTACGCGAGGGCACGTTGTAACAGACGACGGGGATATGTACGCTTGCCGCAATCGTGCGGTAGTATTCGTACAGACCGTTCTGCGTACATTTGTTATAGTAAGGCGTTACGACAAGCACGCCGTCCGCTCCGAGCTCTTCCGCTTGTTTGGTGTGCTTAATTGCCGTTGCCGTGCAATTCGACCCTGTACCGACGATCACTTTAATCCGTCCGTTCGCATACTTTACGGCACATTTAATGATCGCAGTGCGCTCCTCGTCCGTCATGGTAGAAGGTTCGCCCGTTGTACCAAGCACGATGATTGCGTCTGCTCCGCTGTTTATCTGGTTGTCGATCATTTTTTCATATTCGTGAAAATTGACGCCGTTTTCATGGAACGGCGTGATCATTGCCGTTGCGACTCCCTTTAAAAATCCTGTCATATTCTCCCTCCGTACAGTTTATGAAATGCTTTTGTCTTTTGTGAGCTATCAGTCAAAGTATCCCTTTGCAGCGAGTAGCTCTGCAAGCAATACCGCTCCGCCTGCCGCTCCGCGCAGCGTGTTGTGCGAAAAACCGATAAATTTATAGTCGAATATATTGTCTTCGCGAAGTCGTCCTGCCATTACCGCCATGCCGTTTTCCGTCATGCGGTCAAGCTTGGGCTGCGGACGGTTGTCTTCTTCCAGATAATGAATAAATTGCTTGGGGGCGGAGGGGAGATCGAGTAATTGCGGCTCGCCCTTAAAATTTTTCCAGGCAGAAACAATTTCTTCCTTTGTCGGCTTTTGTTCGAATTTAACAAATGCCGCCGCAGTATGCCCGTCGGTAACAGGAACTCTGAGGCATTGCGCAGTGATTGCAGGAGAATTTGCCGGAATAATTTCGCCGTTTTTAATTTCACCCCAGATTTTAAGGGGTTCTTTTTCGCTTTTTTCCTCTTCGCCGCCGATATAAGGTATTACGTTATCAATGATTTCGGGCATGGTTTCAAAAGTCTTGCCTGCGCCCGAAATTGCCTGATAGGTACAGACGGTGGCGTTTATAATTCCGTATTTTTTAAGCGGGTGTAAAAGCGGAACATACGATTGCAGCGAACAATTGGATTTGACTGCAATAAACCCGCGCTTTGTGCCCAAGCGTTTGCGCTGATATGCGATTACTTCGAGATGCTCCGGATTAACTTCGGGAATGATCATCGGAACGTCGGGCGTAAAACGGTGTGCTGAATTGTTGGATACGACCGGTATTTCAAGTTTTGCATACCGTTCTTCGAGCGCCTTGATTTCTTCTTTTTTCATATTAACGGCGCAAAAAACGAAGTCGACTTTTCCTGCAAGTTTTTCCGCGTCTTGTTCTGCATCGAGTACGGTTATTGTTTTCGCATAGTCGGGAATGGGGGAGGTCATCGCCCATTTCCCCGCAACGGCTTCGTCGTATGTTTTCCCCGCCGAGCGGCCGCTTGCCAAAAGATACGCGGGGCGGAAGAGGGGGTGGCGGTCGAGGAGAGTTACAAATCTCTGTCCCACCATGCCTGTTGCGCCGATAATGCCGACGGTGTAAGTTTTATTCATAATTTATAGCCTCCTGAAAAATAAATTTTTATATAAAAAAAGCGGGCTTTTCTGCGCCCGTTCCACTCCGTTCATACGTTCTTGCGTATCAGCCGAAAGTGCTCCGCCGCAGCGACAGTAACAGAGGTATTAACCACTGCTCCCAACACGTTTTTTAACGGAAAAAACGCATTTCGGCGGAGATACCCTTTCGCGCCGTTTTCCGTCGGAATTCCGTCATTCCTCAAACGGCGTTATTATTGTTCGTCCGCTCCTCTCTCAAGCATGGTTATTTTAACATGAGTATGAGAAAAAGTCAAGGAATTCACCTGATTTTCATTGAATTATTTTCCGTTTTGTAGTATAATGCAAGAAACGCGGTTTTTACCGCATGCAAACTAAAATAAATCGGAGATATTTATGGCAGATAGGGAACGTAAGGGTATTGTCGCCCGTTGGTTGGAGGGAAAGGAGCGTAGCGAAGAATATGCGCGCAGTACTCTCCCTACAAACCGTTTTTCGCTCTTTTGGGATATTTTAAAGGGGAGATTCGGGCGTTTAATGCTCGTCAATTTATTGACGCTGTTATTTTGTCTGCCGTTGATTGCAGTCATCGCGTGGCGGTATCTGGCGATTACGGTACAGGGAACGATCGGTCCGTTTGGTTCTGCGCTCGGCGTAGGTTATCCTGCGGTTCCGAATGCGGCGGGACTTGCGGAGTGGACGCTTTTGCAGAGCGATTTGTTCTTTTTCGGTATGATGGTCGTCGCTTCGGCGATTGCGGCGGTCGGCATATCGGGCGGCATGTATATTATCCGTAATTTGCTTTGGACAGAGGGCGTATTTGTTGCGAACGATTTTTGGCGCGGCATCAAACGTAATTATTTTAACGTGCTCGAGGCTTTGCTCGTGTTTACCGTTCTTCTCTTTGTAGTACGGTGTATGGGCAACCTCGCAGATTGGCTTGTCGCGCTCGGCGCCGGATACTCGGGTTGGTTGATTGCCTCGAAGGTCATCGGTTACGTGCTGCTTGCTCTGTCGGTGCCTATTTGTCTTTGGATGATTTCGCTTGGCGTCAACTATAAGCAGGGACCTTGGGCGCTGTTCCGCAACGCTGTTGTAATGACGATCGGTACGCTGTTGCAGACGATAATCTTTGCTGCGCTCACGTTGTGGCCGCTCTTTCTCGTATTGTTTACGGGCGGATTTCTTATGGTGATCGGCGTTGTATTTTTGATTCTTGTCGGAGTTTCGTATATGATGCTCGTCTGGATGGATTACAGTCAGTGGGCGTTCGACCGTTTCATCAATCCGAATTTCGGAATTGCAACGGGACGCGGTCTATATAACAAGGACGCGAAGAGCGGAGAAAATACGGGAGCAAAAGCCGTAGCAACGGCATCTGACAGCGCCGCTATACGCGAATATAAGCGTATGATCGTTGCGCAGGGCAAGTCGCATCTTGTGAGCCGCCCGATCAAGCCGATCGACGACGGCGTAGAGGTATATCAGCTTTCCGAATCTTTCTCGCGCGACGATTTGAGAAAACTCAAAGAGAGCAAAGCGGCAATGGCGGAGGACGTAAAAAATTACGAAAACGAACACAAGGACGAGGAGAAATACGTAGAGTACAACCGTCAATTTGAAGAGCGTGAAAAAGCGCTCAAAGAAGAAGACGGCAAGAAAAAGAAACCGCCCCGTCCGCCGAAGATGTTGAATAAGCGCAAATAAAGGAGACGCATGACGCAGGCATACGATTCGCTCGCCGAATGGTTTGAATACTTGAATGACGACTGCGACTATGTTTCATGGTCGCAGTATTTTATTGATACGCTGCACAAATTTAACGCGGGACGCGAGGGATTGGAGATGGGTTGCGGTAGCGGCGCGTTTTGCCGCGCGCTTTCCAATGCCGGTTTTTTGATGACGGGTGCGGATATCTCAATTCCCATGTTGCAAAGAGCCGCACAGCTTGCGCGGCAGGAAGGGTTGCAAATTCCTTTTATTCAGGCGGACGCGGTTCGTTTTAAATCGCCGAAAAAATATGATTTCGTGATTGCGCCGAATGATTGTTATAATTATATTCCGCAGGACAAACTGTTGACTGCGTTCCGTCGCGCATTGGAATGCCTGAAAAAAGGCGGGATTTTTTGGGTAGACGTGAGTTCGGAATACAAATTCAGGACAAAAATTGCAAATAATATTTTAGCGGACGATCGCGACGACGTGACTTATCTCTCCTTTAATAAACTTTACAAAGATAAAGTGGAGACGGACGTCACGCTTTTTATTCACGAGTCGGACGGAAAGTTCGTCAGAAAAGATGAAAGACATGTGCAGTATATCCATACGGAGGAGGAAATCAGCTCCGCGCTTGATCGGGCGGGATTTGTATTGCTTGCCGTAGAGGGACACCTCGGAGAGGAGAAAGCGGAAAGTGACCGACTGAATTTGATATGCAGAAAAATATAAGTAAAATTTTAAAAACGCTTGTATGGGGAGACGAGGTCTCTTTGTGCGTGCTCGATACGACTGCGCTTGTAAACGAGGCAATTTCGCGGCATAAGCTGTCGGCGGTTGCCGCCGCTGCGCTCGGGCGCTGTATGACTGCTACGGCGTACTTGTGCAGTTGGTTAAAGGGTGAAGACAGTACGCTCAGCGTTTCCGTCAACGGAAACGGCGCAGGAGGTAAAATCGGCGTCGTAGGCGACGGGAATCTGAGCTTGCGCGGATATATCGAAAATCCCGATCTCGAACTGCCGCTGCGTGCGGACGGAAAGCTCGACGTTGGAGCGTGCGTCGGGCATACGGGTGTTCTTTCGGTGATACGGGACGATGGGGACGGGTTGCCTTTTACGGGAACGTGCGAGTTGGTTTCGGGCGAGATCGCAGAGGATTTTTCCGCCTATTTTTTAACGAGTGAGCAGCGTCCTACGGCAATCGCGCTCGGCGTGCAGATTCAGCGCGGAAAGTGTATCGGCGCAGGCGGCGTATTTTTGCAACTTCTTCCCAATGCAAGCGAGGGGGCGCTTTTGCGCGCGGAAAAGGAAATTTTATATTTTAATAATATTTCCGCACGTGTCCGAGAGGAAGGGATCGAGGCAATTGCGCGCGGTCTCGGAGCGGAGAGCTGGACAAAGAGGGAGATTGCGTTCCGCTGTCATTGCAGCCGTGCGCGCGCAGCGTCTGCGATTGTTTCTCTTGGCAGAAAGGAAGCAGAGCAGGTAATTGAGGAAGAGGGAAAAATAACGGTACATTGTCATTATTGCAATACCGATTACAGCTTTCAGGACGGCGATGTGGAAAAATTGTTTGGGGAGGAAGAGATATGAGCAGAAAACGCGACGAAGGCGTTCAGAAAATAGATTTCAGCGACGATTTCCTCATCGACAGCGCCGAACGGAGATTTCAAAACGGAGATTATTTCGGTGCGCTCTCCCTTTTAAATAAGCGCGAGGAGCGTGGTATGCCCAATGCGGACGCGTTTGCGCTTGCGGCGGATATTTACGAATCTTTGGAACTTTATCATATGGCGGCGGACAGTTGGTTTCGTTTCCTCGATACATGTAACGAGGCGGATTTCGGAGAGGGGTATGAGGGACTTGCGGTTGCCTTTATGAATATGGGCGAAGATTTCGAAGCGGCAATGTTTTACCGTAAAATGTTTGTTGCGGACGGAGCGTCTCCTGACGAGATTCCGGAATTTGAAGAATCTGATTTTGCAAAGCCGCCAATGAGAGTTTTACCTTCGGGAGAAGAGGAATATGCGGAATACCTTGCGGAGGGCGAGATTGCGCTTAAAGAGACGGATTTTGATAGAGCGCACGTTTCTTTTCAAAAAGTGCCGAAACATTCCAAATATTATGCGACCGCAGGCGGCTATGCCGCGCTGTGTACGCTATTAAACGGTGAAGAGGAAAAAGCGCAGAGCGAATGCGAGGACATTTTAAAAGAATATCCCGACAACGTGCAAACGTTGATCACCTATTGCGCCGCGCTCGGAGCGGATAAAAAGAAGGACGAAGCCCGCGCAGTTGCGGAAAAACTTGCCGAAGTCGAAACGAGCGATCCGGACGAACTTTACCGTATTGCGACGGCGCTTTGCGAGACGGAATTAAATGAAGATGCATATCGCGTGCTTACAAAATTGGTCGAAGGAAAGTATTGTAATGACGAGACTGTGCTTTACTTTCATGCGGTTGCCGCATATAAGACGGGACGGATCGAAGAGGCAATCGAATCGCTTACCCGCAGATGCACGCTTTATCCGCGCGGCGTGGTAGCGCAGTACTATCTGCAACAGCTCAGAAAATTGCGCGACGGTTCGGGCGAACGGTTCGAGATGGGTTACATTTATAATCTTCCCGCGGAAGAATTTAATCGGCGTGCTTCGCTCATTCTTAAAGTGTTTACTTCCGAACAGGAAGAGGCGGAGCGGTATTGCGATATGCCCGATATCGAAGATTATTTTCGCGTTGCGGTCGACGCAATGGACGGGAGAGATTCGAAGTTTCTTACGATCGCAGTGCGCGCTGCCGTCAAATGCCGTTGCGATAATTTTGTGCGGGAAATGCTGTTGAGTTTTGACGGAAATTTGCTTGCTAAGTTTATTGCTATGGGCGATCTCGCCGTTCGCAACGAAGAAAATACGTTCGGAGTCGTAATATTTAATGCGTATAAAGAATATCATACGCACGCGCTCGATATCGGCACGCGCAAGCAACGACAGTTTTTATGCGCGTTCGGCGAAGTGTATTCCCGTTTTTCCACGTTGGGCGAAACGGAGTGCGAGGACAAAATGACGCTTGCCGCAGAGGACGTATATTCCGTTTTAGAGAGCGCGCGGGCTTGGGAGCTGATGGACGAACGCGAGGCGCTTGCCGCCGCAATTTATCGAGAGGCGCGTCTGCCGCATGGTGCGCGGGGGCTTAAAGAAATCGCAGGGTTGTTTAACGCGGACGTGGATACGTTGCGTAAGATTTTAAATTATTTAGTGTGACGGGAGGGCGCGAATGAAGAAGTTGGTTGATTTCGACGGACTGTTCGATGAAAAGTTATCCGTTTATATGGAAGAAAATGCGGGAAAATATACCGAGAAACAGTGGGAGACTCTTATTCCCAAATTATATAAAAAGTTTGGAGATACTGTTATTAAAAGCGTAAACAGTACGCCGAACGCTTATTATGCGGATATGTCCGACGATGAGTTGGTGGAAACGCTCAGACGACACGTAGAGGAAGGCGTGCCCGTATCAGATTTCTTGTGCAGAGAGTTGGAAAAACGCCGCCCCGAAGGATTGATATCTTTGCTCGACACTAAAAACGAACAACTTTTAAGTTTTGCCGTCAATCTCACGGGGAATATGACGAAAGCTTTTCCCGCGTATTTTAAATTGATCTCATCGAAAATCGACTCTGAAATCAAAGACCTTATTGTAGATCAGTTAAAGGCTGGCGCGGACGAGGCAAAAAGTAGAGCGCTCGAATTATACGAAAAGGGAGAATCGCGCGAAAGCATGCTCGAAATTTTGTCTCGCTGTAAGTTGCGAGACGAGCGCGTATTCAACGTATTGATGCAGGCTTTTCGGGAAACTGCGGACGAACTACCCATGCATGCGAGCTATCTCGCCGCATACGGGGACGAACGGGCATTACCCGTTTTGCTCGACAGGATAGACGGTGAGGATATTAACTATCTTGAATATCAGGAATTAAAATATGCTATCGAATCGCTCGGCGGATCATATACGCGTCCGCGTGATTTTTCAGACGATCCGTATTTTATCGAGATTGCCGAGCAGTCGCAGTACGTACCCGATTTTTCCGAAAAAAAGAAGACGGACGCGTAATTTCATATTTTCGTCATAATCAAACGCTTTTCGCCATATATGTATGTAGCAAGCATTTAACGGCGGAGGCGTTTTTTTATGGAAAAATTCAGCGTTTACGAGGACATTGCCGCGCGTACGGGCGGTGAGATTTACATTGGAGTAGTGGGACCTGTCCGGACGGGCAAGTCTACCTTTATTAAACGGTTTATGGAATTATTTGTGATTCCAAACGTGTCGGGAGCGCGTAAAAAGCGGTATACGGACGAATTGCCGCAATCGGCATCGGGAAAGACGGTAATGACGACCGAACCGAAATTTGTACCCGAAGAGGCGGCGGAGATCAAGGTAAAAGATGCAATTGCTAAGGTGCGCCTGATCGATTGCGTCGGTTATCCTGTAGACGGTGCGGCAGGATTTGAAGAGGAGGGGCAGCCGCGCCTTGTAAAAACGCCTTGGCGCGAAGACCCCGTGCCTTTTACAGAGGCGGCGGAAGAGGGAACGGAACGCGTGATTCGCGAGCATTCCACCATCGGCATTCTTATGACGACGGACGGATCGGTGACGGGAATCGCCCGTGAAAATTATGAGAGCGCGGAGGAGAAAGCGGCGGCGGAGCTTGCCGCAATCGGTAAGCCCTACGTAGTGCTCGTCAATTGTAAGGTTCCCGCAGATGCGGAATCGCTCTGTATGAATTTACAGGAAAAGTACGGCGTGCCCGTTATTGCAATCAATGCGGAAGAGATTAAAGAATCGGAAATTTCTTCCGTGCTCGAACGCATTCTATATGAATTCCCTGTGCTGTCTATCGACGTTGAATTGCCCGACTGGATGCGCGTCCTCGGCGCGGATACGCCGTTGATTTCAGAGACGCTCGCAGGGATACGCGCTGTTGCACCCTCGATTATGAAAATGAGCGATTGCGCATTGCTTGACGGTATGTATACGGAAAGCCGACTTCTGAAACCGCCCGTTTCGTTAAAGCTGGATCCGTCTACGGGTTGTGCGAAAGTATTTGTCGAACCGCAGGAAGGCGCGTTTTATGAAACGCTGTCGGAACAGTGCGGCGAAACAATCAATGATGATTTCTCGCTCATGAATTATGTGGCGGGACTTGCAGAGGCGAAAAAGCTATATGCGCGTGTTTCGCAGGCTTTTGCCGACGCGCAAGAATATGGGTATGGAATCGTTCCGCCGGAGGGCGGCGAGATGAATCTTGCCGAACCGAAGGTCGTAAAAAAGAGCGGACGGGTAGGCGTAAATCTGCATGCCGATGCGCCGAGTTATCATATCATCCGCGTGGACGTGAGCGGGGAAGTTCATCCTGCGCTTGGAAACGAGGAACAATCCAAAGCGTTTGTTAAAGAAATTTCGGAAAATCTTGCAAACGAACCGGATCGCGCTTGGAATACGAATATGTTCGGCAGAACGCTTAAGGATATGCTGGGCGAAGAATTGTACGTAAAAAACCGCTCGATGGCGGAAAATGTACAGCGTAAAATGCGCAAGACGGTAACGAGGATCGTTAACGAGGGAAAGGGCGGCGTAATTTGCATTCTTCTCTGAGTTATCAAAGACCCGTCTGCTGAAATTTGGCAGACGGGTCTTTGCACTTTTCCCTGTATTCGGGCATACACTGTAAGAGACGATAAGGGGGAACGAATGGGACTGAAAGCAGATTTACCGTATCCTACACTCGATGATATCGGCGAAGATTATTCTTCGCTTCGGATTATTTCTCCCGCCTATGCGGGGCGGGAAGGGGAACTGACCGCCATTTTACAGTATGTATATCAGAGCATTATGCTCGACGGATTCGGAATGAAAGCCGCTGCAAAGACGCTCGAAGAAATTGCCGCGACGGAAATGCATCATTTACAGATATTGGGAACGTTGATAAGATGTCTCGGTGCGCCGCCTGTTTTTACAAACTGTCCGCCCTATCCCGTGGGGTATTATTCGTCGTCTTGCGTAAATTATACCAAAACGCCGAAGGCGATGATCGCAGTGGACTTATGCGCCGAAAAAAACGCGGTGCTTTGTTATGAGTCGATGATCAAGCGTTTACAGAACGAGCGCGTTAAAGAAATTCTTAAGCGGATCGTCGCAGACGAAGAAGTTCATATTAAAGCGTTGGAAGAACTGGCGCGGGAGATGTAGCTGTTTAAATCTTGCGCTGTTGCGGAAATTTACAGCGGCGTAAATTTTTCGGGTAGATATTTCCAATAGCGTACGGGCATGTAACCTCGCATTTGTTTAAGTCGTTCGCGCGAGGGAATGTTTACGCTCTTATAATACCTTTTCCAAAGTGATTGCCAGCCTGTTTCGTCAGCGGAAAGCACGATTCCCGCCCGTTCGAGCGGCGCTGTAAACGTATTTATGCCGTCGTATACCGTCGCCTTTTTACGGGGTACGTCGTGTATAAGAAAAGGAAATTCGGGAAGTCTCGCCCGAAAGTGAGGTGCGAGCAGGTCTGAGATATCGTTATCGGGAGCAAAAGGGGCATATAGCGCGCCGCTTTCGCATTCCATAAATCGGATAAATCCCTTCATACGGTGCAACTCGGTTGTGATCCGACGAATACATTCCGCAGCCTCGACAACGCACGGTTCGGCAAAATTACGCCCTACGGGGCGTTTTTGTTTACAAAGATAGCGGAAATAACGCAGAGCGATCATATCCCGCGCGTGCTCTCCGCTGCGTAAAAGCAGACCGAGTTCGTTGATGCTGTCAGGGTCAAACGAAAGAAAGCGTTTTTCTGCCTTTTCCGCTTGTTTCAGATCGGTGCGGACGAATACCGATTGCTGACCGAGCGTAAGCTGCGTAGGGGAAGATGCGAGGCGTGCGTCTTCGTCGCCGTACGATAGCACAAACGCCGTTAAAAAGCTTTCTTTTGTTCCGTCGTAAAAGTAAGTCATAACTCTCCCGTGAGTGCGGAGAACGCGGTATTGTCGTCAAAAAGACTCAGCTGTTTCGCCTGTAAATTTTGTTCTCCTGCGGCGAGCAAGCCGCCGATCATGCGTTCGCTTGCGCCGAAATATTTCCCGTTGCAGGTAATAAAATGACGCGCCCGTTTGAGGACTACGCGCATTTTAGCAAGGTGTTCAAACGAAAGAGTAGAATATCGGCGTGCTTCCGTTATCTTATACGCGCTGCGTCCGCCGATCCCCGGAACGCGGAGCAATACTTCAAGCGGCGCGCGGTTAATTTCAACGGGAAAAAGGTGCATGTTCCTGAGCGCCCAAGCGCATTTCGGATCAAAATCCAACGGAAGGTTTTCTCCTTCGGGCGCAATTTCTTCCGCGGAAAAACCGTAAAAACGCATCAGCCAATCGGCTTGATAGAGGCGGTGTTCACGAATGGCGGGAGTGGAAATATCAGGTAAAAGCGAGTCGTGAACGACGGGCACGTACGACGAATAATAAACGCGTTTTAATCCCGTTTTGCGGTAAAGACTTTGCGCAAGGCGGACAATCTGCCCGTCTGTTTCGGGGGACGCGCCGATGATCATTTGTGTCGTCTGCCCTGCGGGCAAAAAGAATCCGCGGCGTTTTTCTTCTTTAAAAATGAGTTTTTCCCGCGTAAGCTGTGTAATGGGGACAAGCACGCTCTCCTTGCTTTTTTGCGGCGCAAGTAACTTTAAACTTTTTTCGGAAGGCAGTTCGATATTATAGCTCATTCGATCGGCGTAGAGCGCTGCCTCCCGCGCCAAGCCTTCATCTGCATAGGGTATACCCTTTAAATGAATATAGCCGTTAAAACGATAATTCTTGCGCAGCATTTTGACCGTTGCAAGCAAGCGTTCCATCGTATAGTTGGGCGATTTTAAAATTGCCGAGGAAAGAAACAATCCCTCGATATAATTACGTTTGTAAAAGTCGATAACCAATTCGCAAATTTCTTCGGGTGTGGCTTCCGCGCGCGGAGCGTCCGTATCGGCGCGGTTCGGACAATATTTGCAACGGTATATACAATCGTTACCGAGAAGTATTTTAAGCAGAGAAACGCATCGTCCGTCCTGCGTGAATGAGTGACAACATCCGGGAGCCAAAGAATTGCCTATTCCGCCCGTATTTTTTCGCTTTCCGCCAGACGAAGAACACGACACATCGTATTTCGCGCTTTCGGTTAATATTTTTAACTTCTCTTCGGATATCATACCATTATTATATCACGGCAATTTTGCAATGTCAAACATTTGTTTGTATTTTTCTTTGGAAAATTTTTCAGTTGCAATCGTAGAAAAAGTATGTTATAATCCAAGAGAAGTATTTTCAAGTCGATGTAATATTTCACGAAATTTTCACGGAATATTTAAACAGTGATAAACTGTTTACGATAAAATGAAAAGAGGAGGGCGGTATGAAAGTTTTAATTGTAGATGACGAGTCGATGATACGCGCAGTGCTGCGTGAATACATAGAGTTTGAAGGATGGGAAGCGGACGAAGCGCAAGACGGCATGGAAGCGGTGAAAAAATGCCACGAACAAGATTACGGCATTATTTTAATGGACGTTATGATGCCGCGGCTCGACGGGTTTTCCGCAGTAAAAGAAATTCGTAAATTTAAAGATACGCCCGTGATCATGTTGTCCGCGCGCGGCGAAGAATACGATAAATTATTCGGTTTTGAAATCGGTTCGGACGATTATGTGACAAAGCCTTTTTCTCCTAAGGAAGTTATGGCGCGTATCCACGCGCTTATAAAGCGGTCGGCAATCAAAGAGAGCAAAAAAGACGTTTATGAATTTGAGGGATTAAAAATCGATATGGTAGGGCGGAACGTTTACGTTGACGGGGAAAAAGCCGAACTGACGCCCAAGGAATACGAATTACTCTTTTATTTTGTCGATAATATGGGGGTTGCGCTCACGCGCGAACGCCTGTTAAATAAAGTATGGGGTTATGATTTTTACGGCGACGACCGGACGGTCGATACGCACGT
Organism: uncultured Christensenellaceae bacterium; assembly: GCA_910586985.1. GTDB lineage: Bacteria > Bacillota > Clostridia > Christensenellales > Borkfalkiaceae > Gallimonas. The sequence goes on from CAJUKK010000001.1 coordinate 161,693, forward strand.
TAAAATGTTGCGCGGCAATTTAAAAGATTATCGCAAATTTATAGTAACGCTGAGAGGACTCGGTTATAAATTCGAGGTTTAAGTGAAAGAAAAACATTCTGAAAAGAAAAAAAAGAGCCGTCCTAAAATAAATATCAGTCTGGCGATGTGGCTCACTTTTTCGGTATTTGCCGTTGTGTTGCTGGCTCTGTTTGCCGTCGTACAGAACGTTACGTTCAGTAAACGATATCGCGAACAGCTTGTGGAAGAACTTCGCGATGCGGGACGAGATATGCGGCAGATGATCGAAACGATGCCCGCTTCCTCAATGGAGGACGTGGGGACGCTCATGCTTAGTCTTTCCAACCAATACGGAGTAAGCACTTATCTCTTTTCGGCGGACGGTACGTATATATATCCGAAAATTCCCATAGCCGAGCAAACATTTTTTGAAGGTGTCTGGAAAAAAATTAACGAGGATCTTTCTTCGCACGAAGAGTACGACAGCATGATATTTTCCGCAGCCAAAAACGAAGTATCGTATGCCTCGAATGTGCATTGCGGCGGGCGGGATTATTATTTGTATGTAACGCGTTCGCTTGATTTGCAGATCCGACTCACAGGGAAGATGATTCTTTCGTCAATTACAACCGGATTGCTTGCGGTAGTGCTGTCGTTTATCGTAAGCGGATTTTTTTCTATGATGATTGCGCGTCCCATTGGGGAGGTTACTGCGAAGGCAAAGGAACTTGCGCGCGGGAATTATGATATTGACTTTAACGGTAATTATTATTACAGCGAAGTTACAGAGCTTTCTGACGCGCTCAATCATGCCCGCATAGAAATTTCAAAAGCGGATCAGATGCAAAAGGAATTGATTGCCAATGTTTCGCATGATTTTAAAACGCCCCTTACAATGATTAAGGCATATGCCTCTATGATTCAGGAGATTTCGGGCGATGATCCTGATAAACGGAAAAAGCACACGCAGGTAATTATCGACGAAAGCGATCGCCTTGCAATGCTTGTAAACGACTTGCTCGATCTTTCGCGTATGCAGTCGGGCATAGTCGGGTTTGAGTGTGCGGTATTTAATCTTTCGGAGGACGTGTACAGCGTTGCTAAGCGATTCGATTATCTTGTGGAAACACAAGGATATCAGATTGAAATCGACGTGGAAGAGGATATGTATACGCTGGCGAATCGCGAACGGGTGGCGCAGGTTTTATATAATCTTATCGGAAACGCCGTCAACTATACGGGCGAGGATAAAAAGATATTCGTTCGGTTAAAGCGACGGCAGGAAGGTTTGCGATTTGAAGTACAGGATACGGGAAAGGGAATTCCCGCCGAGGAGATCCCGACCATTTGGGAGCGCTACTACCGTTCTTCCGAGACGCACAAGCGCCCTGTCCGCGGGAGCGGGTTGGGACTTTCGATCGTAAAGAATATTCTCGAAAAGCATAACTTTGACTTTGGCGTATTTTCCGAAGTAGGGAAGGGCAGTGTATTTTACGTGACGTTTCCCGAAGCGCCGTGAATTTCAGATACGTGATTTATAAAAATGGAAATTTTATTTGGTCGATCATAAAAACAGCGCACGGATATTATGTGCGCTGTTAAATCAATTATTTTATAAAAGAGGAACTCGCTTTGACAATTCAAAGCGAGTTCCTTTAATTACGGCATCTTAATATCTCGTATGAATGGTGTGGCGGGGGCAGCTTTCCGCGCACTTGCCGCATTTGATGCACTTTTCGTAGTCGATCACGGGCAGATTGTCTACCATGGTGATCGCGCCGGAGGGGCATACTTTTGCACATTTGCCGCATGCGATGCAGCCGAACTCACATATGTCCATAACAGCTTTTCCTTTGTCATGAGAAGAACAAGCGACGTACACCTTTGCATCGGCGGGAATGCGCTCAAAAAGATGTTTGGGACAAACGTTGAGACAGGAACCGCACGAAGTACAGTGATCAGGATCAACGTTTGCGCATTTTTCTTTTAAACAAATTGCAGATTCAGGGCAGACGCGCACACAGTTTCCGTCGCCGAGACAACCGAATTTACATGCCTTTGCTCCGCCGTATAACTTTGCTTCTTCCGCGCAGTCAATTGCACCCGTGTATTCGAATGCGTTTTTAGCATGGTCACCTCCGTTGCATTTGCAAACGCTGACGGTAGGTTTTTCGTCTGCAAAGGGGACGCCGAGGATATCGGCAATTTCCTTTTTGCTATCTGCGCCCGTTACGTGACATGCGCAGAGGTCAGCCTCGCCTTTTGCTAGTTTTTCTGCAAAACCCGAGCAACCCGAACAACCGCACCCGCCGCAGTTTGCGCCTGCGAGATGGCTTAAAATGCTTTCGACTTTTTTATCTGCGTCAACTTTGCAAAATTTAGCAACGAGCAAAATACATACCGTGAGAACAACTGCAATGCCTGCGAAAATGCCGATGACGATGCCGAATTTGTCCCACGCGATATTTGCTAATAAATTCATCTTCATAAAACGTATCCTCCGTTAAACCAGCGTAAAGACGTAGAACGCCATCGCCATAAAACTTGCCGCAACCATCGTAATAGGGAAACCCTTCATACATTTTGCCACGTTAAGTTTTTCCGTGCGTTCGCGGACGCCGCCCATAAGCACCATAGCAAGCGTAAATCCGATTCCTGCAAACAGAGCATAGAGGAGAGCAAAGCCGAGGTTCATCGCGATTCCGGCTTCGACGCCCGCAATTACGTTGCTCAGTTCGTTTACAAGCACGAGTTCCGCAACGCCGAGAATTGCGCAGTTGGTCGTAATCAAAGGCAGGTAAATTCCCATCGTTTTGTAGAGCGGCGGAAAGAACTTTTGAATCGCCTTTTCGAGCATCTGCACGAGCGCGGCAATAATAAAGATAAAGAAGATAATTTCAAGGTACTCTATTCCGAGCGGCACCATTACGTAGGTGTAGAGGGGATAGGTAACAAGCGTTGCGATCAGCATGACGAGCGTAACTGCCGCGCCCATGGAAAGCGAACTGCTTGTACGTTTAGATACGCCGAGGAAGGGGCAGATACCGAGGAATTTCACCAAAATAAAGTTTTGTGAAAGTACCGCGGATACGACAATTAAAAGAATTGTTGCAAACATAACTTATGCCTCCTCCTTTTGTGCTGTTTCGGTAACGTCGGGTAAAGGTTCTTTGGGAACGCGCAGCGCCTGCATGTGTTTTGCGTTGAGGCACAGCTCTACGCGGTTTGTGATGAATACAAAGAGCGCAATGCAGATGCCGTATACGAAGAATGCGCCCGCGCTGTTCGTAAAGAATCCGATGGTGAAATCCCACAGCTTAATGCCAAAGAAACTTCCCGAGCCGAGGAGTTCGCGGATAATTCCCATAACAGTAAGCGCAAGCGTAAAGCCGAGTCCGGATGCGACGCCGTCGATTGCGCTGTCAAGTACGGGCTGTTTGCTCGAAAATGCCTCCGCTCTTCCGAGGATCAGACAGTTTACGACGATCAGCGGCAGAAATACGCCCATCGTGTCGTAAAGGTCGGGCAGGAACTTATAGAGGAACATACGGAGCAATGTTACAAGCGTTGCTATGATAACGACGAACGCGGGGATTCTCACCGTGCTCGGTATTACTTTGCGGAGCAAAGAAATGATAACGTTGCTCAAAAGCAGGACGATGGTAACGGAAAGTCCCATTCCCAAACCGCCGAGGGCAGTTGCGGACATTCCGAGCGTTGCGCACGTGCCGAGTACGAGTTTGAACGTGGCGTTGTTATTTACAAGTCCGTCCATCGTAATTTTTGCGTACTTATTCATGCCTGTTCACCTCCTTTTGCGAGATAGGTTTCATAGTTTGCGAGAGCGTAGATTGCCGCGCGAATGAGAACGGTGGAAGAGTTGGACGCGCCCGTTGAGAGCGACGCCCCGCCGAGGAGCGTAGCGTTCGTTTCTCCCTTGTCGGTAAGGAGCGCTTCGAGATCGGCAACCGTTTTATTTTCGAAGTAGCTGCCGTCTTTGAGGGAAGCGTCGATACTGCCGATGTATGTTCCGTCGTCCATCGTAGTAAGGTCGCCTTCCGTTGCAAATGCGGTAATCTTGCCGTCATTTACCGTGATCGTTGCGTGAACGGGAGCTGACATGCCGAACGCTTTCATAACGAGCGCGTAGGTAACGTCTGTGCTGTCTACTGTGGGCACTACTTCGGTCACCCAATCTTCATGTACGATAGGGTAAAGGCACATTTCGTAGTTTGCCGTTGCAAATGCGGCTGCGTAGATGAGCGAACCGGAGGAGTATGTCGCGCCCGTTAAGAGCGAACCGCCCGTAAGCGTATCGGAAGTAACTTTTCCGTCTTCATTGATGAGCGATTCGATCTCGCTTACACCTTTGCCGATAAAGTATGTTCCGTCCTTCAGGCTTGCAGACATGTTGGCATCCTGTGCGCCGGTCGAATCGTCCTGAACGAAGTTGTCGGGATCACAAATCGTACCCGTTACGTTGTATTCGGTGATTTTTCCGTCTTTAACCGTTACGTCTACGGTGAACGAGGGAGCTGGTCCGTTTTTCTTCATTGCAAGCTTGTAAACAACTGTCTTTTCTGCCGCATTCGGAGTAATCACAGTCTCTTCAAGATTGATATAGGATTGATATTTGTAAATATCGGGCTCGGTTGCAACGCCGAGGATTGTCTGCTTAAAGTAATTGACTGTAGCATTGACTGCCGCCGTCAGCGCTCCGAATGTAAAGGGCGCGGACGCACCTGTTTTAACAACGTTGATTCCGTCGCCGAAGAGCTTGCCCGCTACAAGATCGGTATTGTGGTCTGCAAAAAGGGCGTAGTCTGCGTCGGAGAAACGGGTGATATACGACTGTTTATCGTTTGACTCGTATACAACGCGCTCGATACCGTTCCATTTAAGGCTGTTTGATTCCTTAGAACCGGTGCAAGACATAATCACCCAAACGGTGATCGAACCGTTCTGCCAACCGCCGTTGCCCGTTGCCTGAATGAGGTAGTTGCCGTCGTCCATGAGATACGCTTGGTTTACGGTGTTGCCGTCTATCTTAACGCTTTCCGCATCCGATGCAAGTATGGTCGTTTTGACTTCTGCGTCTCCGCCATATATCTTTTGGAGAGAACGTTTAAATTTTTCTTCGTCCGTTACCTTTAAAAGATCGTTAAAGATTGCAAGAAGCGCACCCGCTACAATGACGATTGCAAGAAGTACGGTGAGGCTTTTAAACGCCGCGCTCTTAAAAAATTGTTTCACGGTCATTTATTTGTCCTCCTTTTGCTTTTTTTCTTTCTTCTTGCGAACGTACCCGAAGGGGAGCACAGGAAGGAGCAGATCGATAAGGAATACGAGGAAATTCATCAGCACGATGCAGAAGGAAACGACTTCGATTCCCGTCGCTTTTCTCAGTCCTGCCGTCAGGAGTCCGAGAAGTACAAAGTAAATGATATTACCTAACTTGCTCTTGGGTGTGGTAGTATAATCTGTCGCCATAAAAATTGCGCCGAGAATAAGTCCGCCCGAAAGAACAGAGGGAAGGAACATATTGATATCAAGATCGAGGAGCGCGGCAAACAGTCCCGTTGTGACGATATAGATAAGGGGAAGGTACCACTTAATTACGCCGCGAACGCAAAGATAAATGCCGCCGAGAAGGAGGGCGATCTTGCACGTTTCGCCGATACAACCGGCAACGCCCGTGCCGATCAAAAGATCGACAGGGTTCAGTGCGCCGCCTCCGCCCTGCAAAGCGTTCATAAGCGGAGTTGCACCCGTAACAGGTGTTCCCGCGCCGACTGCAAAGATTGCGCCGAAGTTTGCGGCGGGATAAGCAGCCATAGCGGCGAACGAGATAAATAAGAAGAGTCTGCCGCCCAACGCAGGGTTGATAATGTTTTTACCTGTGCCGCCGAAAAGCATTTTAACGACTGCTACTGCAAAGATACTGCCGAGAATCGGCATGTACCAAGCATCGATATTCGCAGGCATAACGAGCGCGAGTAAAAGTCCCGTAATGAGCGACGTATAGTCGAATTGCTTTACAAAGCGGGTCAGTACTTCTTTGGGGTTTCTCCAAATCGAATTCTGAATAATAAAATATACAAATTCGGTAAGAGCCGCAAAGAATACAGCGAGAAAAATGATGACCGCCGCCTGCCAGCCGAAGAACACAATGCCCGCGATGGTTGCGGGAAGAAGGGCGATAAGCACGTCGAGCATAATATGCTTTGTCGTTCTTCTTGTTTTCACGTGAGGCGCGGTGGAAATTATCAAAGATTGATTCATGTCGTACCTCCTTATTTCTTCGTGCGAAGTTCAGCCTTCGCGGTTTTGATGGATTGTGCAAGCGGACGTCTCGCGGGGCAGATATACGTACAAGCGCCGCATTCGATACAGCTCAGCACGCCGCCGTATTTGTTCGCGTTTTCGTATTCTTTTGCCGCAGTGTAAAACGCCGTCTGCATGGGCATAAGCTTCATCGGACAAACCTCCGCGCACTTGCCGCAGTTGATGCAGGGGGTAGGTTCTTCCGTGTTCGTTTCGTTTTCCGTGAGGAACAAAAGTCCGGAGGTCGTTTTCGTCACAGGCATTTCGAGTCCCGTGAGCGCCGTGCCTGTCATCGGGCCGCCTGCAATATATTTTACAGCTTCTTCCTTGACTCCGTCGCAAGCCTCTGCGAGAGCAGAAAGAGGCGCGCCGATAGGGCAGAGTAGATTTTTCGGCGTATTAACGCCCGCACCGGATACGGTGACGACGCGCTCGATGAGCGGTTTTCCCTCTTCTACCGCCTCGCATACGGCGAGCGCGGTCATTACGTTTTGCACAATTACGCCTGCGTCTGCAGGAAGTCCGCCGAGGGGAACTTTACGTTTTGTGCAGCAATAGATGAGATGTTTTTCCGAACCCATCGGGTATTGTTTTTTGAGCGCAACAACGTTAAGATCTGTTTCTTCGAATGTTGCAATCGCCGCGGGTTTGTTGCGCTCGATACCGATAATAATATTTTCGACGCCGATTGCCTTAGCGAGGTATTTTGCCCCGCGCACGATTTGATCGCGTTGTTCGAGCATGATGCGGTTGTCGCAGTTGAGATAAGGTTCGCACTCTGCGCCGTTTAAAATTAACGTGTCGACCTTTGTCCGCGGTTTGATTTTGACCGAGGTGGGGAATCCTGCCCCTCCCATGCCGACAATACCCGCATCCTGAATACGCTGCGCAATCTCTTCTGCGCTTGCGTCCGCAAGAGGGGGCATAAAGTCCGTTTCGTCCGTTTCTCCGCAAGAGATTACCACGTGAACGCCCGTACCGCCCTTGCCGTCCGATCTCTCTTCCACCGCTTTGACAGTGCCTGCCACGCTTGCGTGAACGTTGGCGCTGACAAATCCGTCCGCTTTGCCGATGAGTTGACCGCGTTTGACCGTCGCGCCGACTTCAATTGCAGGTACGGCAGGTTTGCCGATATGCTGGCGCAAGGGGATGGCGACTTCGGCTACGTTTGCGAGCCGCTCAATGGCAGCGTCGGCAGAAAGAGCCTTTTCGTCCCGAATGTGTACACCGCGGGCGAAAAACTTTCCTTTCGTTGCTTTCATTCAATCCTCCGTTTCTTGATTTTGCTTTTTTATTTCCTTCCCGCCCGTAAGTTTAACAAAATAGGCGAGGGGAATGCCTTTGATAATAAAAATAACCGCAAATCCTACGATAATCCCCGCAAGCACGCCGATAAGCGCAAGATAGGGGAGATATCCCATGATAAGGGTAGTCTGCGTAATGGCGCAGAACACAAGACATTGTACGCAATTATGCGCGACTGCGGAAAACACGCTGATGCATAACAGACTTATGCGCGGAAACGCAAGCAATAATAACCGCGACAAGACAACGCTGACGATTCCCGCCGAAAAGCTGTATATCAGCATCGAGACGTTTCCTACGAACAAACTCCCCAATATGGTGCGCGCCGCTACAACGAGCAACGATTCGGGAAGTCCGAACAGTACGAGCGTAAGCAGGGAAAAAATATTTGACAACCCCATTTTTGCGCCCGGAAAGAAAAGCGGAGGCAGCAATCCTTCGATCATAAATGCGATGAGTCCGAGCGTTGTTAAAAGCGCAAGCATAGCAATCTTTTTCGCATTGATCTTCAAGATTTCATCCTCCCGTTGTCTTATATTTTTTTCATACTCTAAACATTATAATATATCGCGTGAGCAATGTCAATCGGAAAGTAAACAAAAGATATGCACTTTTTGTGCAATCGGAAAAAATATCGCGTAAAACGAATATTTGACAAATGCGTTCGGATATGTTATACTGTTTTTAAAATCGTTAATATCTTTCGATATGGAGAAAGCAATGAATAAAATTTTTCCCGTAGCAGTTGTCGGCGGGGGAATCGCGGGTTACAGCGCGGCTCTTACGCTTAAAAGTTTAAAAACGGAATTTATTTGGTTTGCGGGAAACGGTTACGGCGATAAACTTGAAAAAGCCGAGCATATCCGTAATTTCCCCGCTTTTTCGGGAGACGGGGAATCGTTTGCGGAGGCGCTTGAAAAACAGCGCAGAGCAGAGGGCGTTGATCGAAGAGAAATACGTATAGACGGCGTTTATGCGCTTGGGGAAAAATTTTTACTCACGCACGGCAAAGAAGAATTTTATGCGCGATCCGTCATTCTGGCGACGGGGGTAAAAAGCGGCGGCAGGCTTAAGGATGAAGAAAAGTTTTTAGGACGCGGCTTGAGCTACTGTGCGGTTTGCGACGGGGCGCTTTATCGTGATAAAGTGATTGCGGTGGTTTGCGGGGCGGCTGAATTTATCGAAGAAGTAGAGTATCTTGCCTCGTTTGCGTCGCGCGTTCACGTGTTCTGCCGTGTAGACGGCGCAGTGTTTCATGCGCGGAATATTATAACGGAGACGGGCGTACCTATACGTTTGCTCGGGGAAAACCGCGTACAAAAGTTGGAACTTCGCGGAGGGGACACGCTTGATATCGACGGGGTTTTCGTACTCGATTCTGCAACGCCGCCCGCCGCGCTTGTGGGCGGACTTCAAGCGGACGGGGTGAGCGTGACCGTTACGCGTGATTTGAAAACGAATATAGAGGGTCTATTTGCCGCAGGCGATATTACGGGTAGACCGTATCAATACGTTAAAGCCGCGGGCGAGGGAAACGTGGCGGCGTATTCTGCCGTGGGTTATTTAAAGTCATGATACGGAAGAGGGAAAGCGAATGAACGAAGCTCAGGAAATCGAGCGGTCGATCATAAAAAAATTCAGAAAAACAATCTGGTCTCCGTTTGTACAGAGTATAAAAAAGTACGATCTGATCCGCGAGGGAGATAAGATTGCGGTATGTATTTCGGGCGGGAAAGATTCGTTTTTGCTTGCAAAGTGCATGCAGGAAATCGCCCGCCACGGGCAGTTTGCATTTGAACTCGAGTTTATCGTTATGGATCCAGGGTATGCGGAGAAAAATCGGTTGCTGATCGAAGAGAATTCGGCGCGGCTCGGTGTTCCGGTCAAGGTATTCAAGAGCGATATTTTTGAGGTCGTTTCTACGGCCGGCGGCGGCTCGCCTTGTTATTTGTGCGCCCGTATGCGTCGGGGCTATCTGTATGAATTTGCTAAAAAACTCGGTTGCAATAAAATTGCACTCGGTCATCATTTTGACGATGCGGTGGAAACGACGCTCCTCAGCATGTTTTACGGCGCGGAGATCAAGACGATGCTCCCCAAACTCAAATCGACGAGTCATGCAGGTATGGAACTCATTCGCCCGTTGTACGCGGTACGGGAATCGGACGTAAAGGCATGGGCAAATTATCATAAGCTTACTTTTTTAAATTGCGCATGCCGTTTTACCGAGCGTGTTGAAAATAAGGAAGAGGAGAGCAAGCGTAAGGAAATGAAACAGCTGCTCGGCGAATTAAAGCGCGTCAATCCCGAGGCGGACGCCAATGTGTTCCGCGCGTTGCATAACGTATGCATGGACGGCGTGATCGGTTGGCGGAAAAATGGGGAAAGGTATTCTTTTTTGGACGTATATGACGAAAATGAGAAAAAATAGAGCCAATTAGCTTGTAATTTGCGTAAGAGAAACGTATAATAAAGACGAGGTGTCGGCATGATAGAGAACAGAATCTTGGAGCAGTATTTAGAGCTTGCCATGTGGAAGACGAATATCGAACAGGGGGCAAATACCTGCGGGAAATATCCGCGTTGTCTGTTCTGTCTCAAACGCGAGGAATATCCGTGTGCAAAGGCATATTTCCGTTGTCTGCACGCGGGGCGCATTGCGGTGGTGCCCGAAGGGGGATTTCCCGAGCCGCCGGCACGTGAATTTTTCGGAGACGCAATATTCGAAAATCGCCCCAAAGCCTCTGCAATCGAAGGTGCGCAGACCTATTACACGATGAGCGCGCCCTACGCACAGGAGATTGCGAACATGATTTATGCGGAAACGCATAGCGACGGGGGCGCAAACGAACCGCTCGCGCTTTCAGGCTCGACGGCGGCAACTCGTAAGGAGACGACGTCTAAACGGAGAATTCCGACAGAGCGCGTGCTTAATGTGCGTTCTGGGTTTGCAGGGGAACGCACGTTGCTTGCAACGTTGCGCCGTAAACGAAAAGCAGAATAAATGTAATATTACTGTTTAACAGGTAACAGTTTCGGTTATATTACATATATATAATAACGTCTGAATTGAGACGGTATGGAGGCAAATTGATTTTTTTATGGACAGTTCCACTATAGGGCTGTTAATCGCACTGATTGTGCTCATTGTGTTATCGGGCTTTTTCAGTGCATCGGAGACCGCGTTTACGAGTTTCAGCACCGTAAGAATGCGCAGATATGCGACGAAAAAACGTTCAGCGCGGCTCGTTTTGAAGTTGAGCGAGGATTATAATAAGGTTCTCACGACTCTACTTATCGGCAATAATATCGTTAACATCGCGGCGGCGTCTATCTCCACCGTGATTTTTACGCACTTTTTCGGGCAGCTCGGGCCGACGATTTCAACGTTTGCGTTGACTGTTGTGGTGTTGATTTTCGGTGAAATCACTCCCAAGACGCTTGCTAAAGAATCACCCGAAAAATTTGCGCAGTTTTCGGTATACGTGCTTTACGGGTGTTCCATTCTGTTTACGCCGCTCAATCTCTTATTCAGCGGTTGGAAAAAGCTCGTCTTTCTTATTTTCGGTTTAAACAAGAAAAAGCCGAAGTTTACGGAAGAAGAATTTAAAATGCTTGTTTCCGACGTTAAGGAAGAAGGCGTTTTAAACGAGAACGAACACGATCTGATCAAAAAAAGTCTCAGGTACGACGACTTGCACGTCGGGTCGTGTATGATTCCGCTTGACCGCGTAATCATGGCGGAAGTAAGGGATAATCCGCAAATGGTATTCAGGCTTTTCCGAGAGACGAATTTTTCCCGTCTGCCGATTTATAAGGGGACGAAAGGGAATATTATCGGCGTGTTGTATCGCGCGGATTTTTATGAAAATCTGCTTGCCAAACGCGACGGATTCTCCAATATCGTGCGTCCCGTGTCGTGGACGACGCCCGACGTAAAGCTTTCGGAACTTATGAACCGTATGCAGAGCATGCGCGAGCACATGATCATGGTGGGGGCGAGCGGAAATGCGCTTGGACTCATTACGAGAGAGGATATTATCGAAGAGCTTGTCGGGGATATCGACGATAAGTATGACTTAACGCCTGTTACGGCGCCCTTGCAGCCGTTTATTCCCGAACCCGAATTGCCCGAAACCGTGGATGAAACGGAGGAATAAATTTCGGCACCCGTTTGCATATGCAACGAGTGCATGATAAAAAGATGATTTTCCTGTGAAAACGGGAAATGTTTACAGCGAGCGTTTGACAACGTTTGCTGTAAATGTATATAATATATGTGAAATACTTAGCAAAAACAATGCGGACAGTGACAATGTTCCGTTTCGGAGGAATGCAGTGGAAATCAATACTTATGTGATCAAATTGTTGCAGACGATTAAAGACATGGAAAATCTCGAATTTTTTACCGAGAGCGATCTTTTGAATAAGACCGAGTTCCGTCTTTTGCAAGAGGTAATCGTCGAGGGCGAGCAGGGAAATATGTTGATTTCCGCAGAGATTGCTCGCCGTTTAAAGGTTACGCGTTCGGCAGTTTCACAGATTGTTTGTAAACTCGAAGAACGCGGTATCATTGAACGCGTTCCTGCAGGCGACGATAAAAAAATAGCGTATATCAAACTCACGGATAAAACCGTCGAGTTATTCAACGAGCAGTTAAAGCACGTTAACAAATTTATGGAAGGCGTAGTGGAGGAGTACGGAGAAAACAAGCTCAAAGAGCTTATCCGTTCGTACGATGAATTTTCCGCAATCATGACGCGCCGTCAGGAAGAGGCAAAACAGGAAAAGTTAAAGGGCGGCGAATAATATGTTAAAACTCATTGATGTAAAAAAAGACTACAAAGTAGCCGATTCCAAAGTGCATGCGCTGAAAGGAATCGATCTCGAATTTCGTAAAAACGAATTTGTTTGCATTCTCGGGCCGTCCGGTTGCGGAAAAACGACGCTTTTAAATATTATCGGCGGACTTGACCAATATACTTCCGGTGATCTTGTTATCGGCGGACGTTCGACAAAAAATTTCGGCGATCGCGATTGGGACGTATACCGCAATCATCAGATCGGATTTATTTTTCAGTCGTACAATTTGATCCCGCACCAGACGGTGCTCGGAAACGTCGAACTTGCGCTCACGATTGCTGGTATCGGTAAAGAGGAACGGCGCGAGCGGGCAAAACAGGCTCTCGAACGCGTTGGCTTGGGTGAAGAACTGAATAAGCGTCCCAATCAGCTCTCGGGCGGACAAATGCAGCGTGTGGCGATTGCCCGCGCCCTTGTCAATAATCCCGCGATTTTGCTTGCCGACGAGCCTACGGGCGCGCTTGACTCCAAAACGAGTGTTCAGATCATGGATCTCATTCGTGAAATTTCGGGCGAACGTCTTGTTATTATGGTAACGCATAATCCCGAGCTTGCCGAAAGTTACGCCTCGCGTATCGTCTGTCTGAAAGACGGACTTGTGGAATCCGATTCCGATCCGTACGACGGTACGGAGGATCGTGAAAAAGAAGAACGCCGTCAGGAAGAGGAGCTTGCGTCGCTTACTCTAGAGGATCGGGAAAAAGTTAAAAAGGAAAAGAAAAAGCGCGATTCGCACGCTAAAATGGGATTTTTTACCGCGCTTGCGCTGTCTGCCCGCAACCTGCTTACAAAAAAGGGAAGAACGATAATTACTTCGGTCGCGGGGAGTATCGGTATAATCAGCGTTTGTCTTGTGCTTGCGCTTTCAAGCGGATTTAATAATTATATCAAACGTACGGAAGAGGATATGCTGTCGTACTATCCCGTGCAAATTACCGAGAGTACATACGATATGGCGGCGATGATGACTTCGTTTACGGCGCAGAAAGACATGCCCGATTTAAGCGAACTTGACAACGAAGTTTATATTGATTCGTTTTTGACGGGACTTGCCAACGGAATGGCGGTAAAAAATAACATTACGCCAGAATACGTAGAATACGTAAATCAAGTGGACGATTCGTGGGTATCGGCAATACAGTACGGCTACGGCGTTCGGCTTGTGGATAATCTTTTTACAAACGTGTATACGATGGAGGGAGACGACGAGACGGATTTAACGCGTACGACCCGTTCGCTTTCAAATTTAAAAACGCACTATATCGAGGTGTTAAACCGCAAAGCGGAAGAGTACAGTCAGTTGACGTATATGGCTGATTTCTTTGGAAATATCGTCAATAAAATGCCGGGGACGACGAACGTCGGAGAAGAGGACTTTGGAAAATACGTGCTTTCTCAGTACGATATCGTACAAGGAACGTTCCCGACGAATGCGAACGAAGTCGTGCTTGTTGTCGGCGCCAATAATCAAGTGACGGATTTAACGCTTGCCCAGCTCGGTTTTTTGGATGAAGAAAAGTTTTTGTCGCTCTTTGAGCTTGGGGAAAACAAGCCTACGGCGGAAGATACAGATCGCGGTTATATGACGGTTGATTTTGACGAGGTTATCGGAAAAGAATACTCGCTCTTTTATAATAGCGCCGTATATATTGAAAACGAAGGATATGAAAAACCCGTAGCAAATCCTTTTATTACCCAGACTTTGGGTTATCCTTATACTTATCGCGGAACGAGAAGCGAGCTTTCCGCAACGGAAGAAGAGGGAATCAATCTAAAAATCAGCGGTATTTTACGTTTGAAAGAGGGACTTACGTACGGTTGTTTAAAGAGCGGATTAAACCTTACCGAACAGGCGGTAAACGATTACATTAAACACAACATGCAATCGGATATCGTACAATGGACGAAAAACGATTCGGAATTTATTATGCCGACGGGAGGAACGGACAGCGTTACGCTTTATCTGTCTCCCGCCGCACAGCTTGACGATTACTATGCGCCGCTCAGCCAATATATTGCGGATAATCCGTTGCTTGCACCTCTTGGCGGGATCAGGATAGCGGTCGATCCGGAACGAGCGATCCGCGCGCTCGGCGGAAGCGACGTTATCAATTCAATTAGCATTTATGCGACCGATTTCGACGGAAAAGACGCGCTACTAGCCCACCTCGATCAGTGGAACGAGACGCACGAAGAGTCTGAAAAAATCACTTATTCAGACACCGTAGGTTTGCTCATGCAGATGATGCAGACGATGCTCGATACGATTACGTACGTCCTTGTGGCATTTACGGCGATATCGCTCGTTGTTTCTTCGGTCATGATCGGAATTATAACTTATGTATCCGTGGTCGAGAGAGTGAAAGAAATCGGCGTTCTGCGCGCCCTTGGCGCGAGAAAGCGGGATATCCGCAACCTCTTTAATGCAGAAACGTTTATCATCGGACTTGCGGCGGGGTTGATCGGAATAGCGGTAACTTATTTGTTGTCTATCGTAATTAACGTCGTTATGTTCTCGCTCACGGGCATATCGGGGATTGCGGCATTGCCTGTGCTTTCGGCGTTTATAATGGTGCTGGTCAGCGTTGGATTGACCCTTATATCAGGGTTGATTCCTGCGTCGGCGGCGGCAAAGAAAGATCCTGTGATTGCGTTGCGTACGGAATAATTTGCGCCTCACTTGGTTATACTAAAAACAGTAAGATTATAGCGAGGCGGATTATGGCGAAAAAAGACAAAGTGCCGCGGTTAACCGAAGAGGAGTACGAGGCGTATTTGAAAGAACTCTTAAAAAAGTAAGAAAAATCGGGGCAATTCGCTCCGATTTTTTCTATCATATTGATTTTGAAAAAACTCCCGACAAATTTTGTCGGGAGTTTTTTTATGCGCGGTTTTCTGACCCGAACAGTCTGAGATAGCGCATGATCGTTTGTTTGATTTCGTCTTTTTGGCAATTGCGCGCATTCAGATAGTTCAAGCCGTCTGCAATGCCTGTCTGGAATCCTTTCGTTGCGGCAAGCGTCAAATCGGTAAAGATGTTCATTTTTGCAATTCCGCATTCGATGCATTTTTTAAAGTCCGCATCGCTGAGCCCGCTGCCGCCGTGCAATACAAGGGGGGTATTTACCTCGGCGCGAATCTCTTTCAGCCGTTCGAAATCGAGTTTTGGTTTGGATTTATACACGCCGTGCGCCGTGCCGATCGCAATCGCAAGCGCATCCGCACCGGTCGCCGTTGTAAAATGGTATGCCTCTTCGGCAGTTGTAAGCGCATCGTTTGCGCTCGCGCTTTCCGTTTCGCCTACGTGTCCGAGTTCTGCTTCTACGCTTGCGCCGAACGCATGCGCGATTTTAACGACTTTGGAAGTGTTGTCGATGTTGTCCTCGTGCGATGAAGTCGAGCCGTCGAACATGATCGAGCTGAAACCGCGTTTAAGCGCTTCCATGCACCGTGCAAAGGTGAGCCCGTGGTCGTAGTGCACGACGACGGGTACGCGCGCATTTTTTGCCGCCTCGATCATCGAAGGGGAAATCAGCGAAAGTTCTCCATAGGGCAAAAGGATTTCTGCCGTACCGATGATAATGGGGGAGTTGAGTTCTTCCGCCGCTTCGATCGCGGCTTGCAACATCTCCATATTTATAGTGTTGAAGAGTCCTACGGCATATTTGTTTTTTTGCGCGTCCGCAAGCACTTCGTTTAAGTTGACTAACATAATTTTACTCCTTGATGACGGCGGAAACAACGGTCAAGCGCGAGAATTTCTACTTTGTTGCCCATGCCCGAAACGGCATCTCGTTTCGAAAGACTGCTTGCCGCCGCAGCTGCCGCAAATTTAAGCGTCTCTTCGCCTGAAAGTCCGCTGGTCAGCGCGTACAGGCAACCTGCGCAAAATGCGTCTCCTGCGCCTACGGTTCCTTTTATAAAGCCTTTGGGAAGGCTCAGAGAAGGCATTTTAAGCGCGTATCCCGTTTTATCGAGCAGATATCCCGCTTCGGGCGCGTGAATAATTACTTTGTCCGATACGCCGCATTGCATAAAGTACTTCATGGTATCGAGCACGTTTTTGTCGGAAAGTTCTCCGTTTTCGTCCCGTGCAGGGATTCCGCTTACCGCTGCGCTTTCGATCTCATTTAAAATTGCATAGTTGCAATATTTGAGAGCGGGGGATACGGTGCTTTTAAAATCACCGTTGGTTGAGCTTACGCAGTCTACCGAGGTCTTGATGCCGCGTTCCCTTGCCTGTTTTAAAAGTTTTGCGAGCATTGTGCCGTGTTCCTTATCTTTTGCGTCCAATTCAGGCAAAAGCATAATGTATCCGACATGTAATAAGTCGCAACCTTGTTCCAGAATGGGCAGGAGATCAGCCTCGCAGAATTCTGCATTTGCGCCTTCGTAGTGAAAAAAGGTTCTTTCGCCCGTTTCGCGGACGCTTACAACGTCGGAAAAAGAAGTGCGTGCGGTCGAACGAATCATACAGGAGATATCGAGTCCTGCATGTTTGAGTTCATCGGCAATAAAATTGCCGTAATCGTCATGACCGACGCGCCCCGCCGCTCTGACAGTAAGCTCGGGATCGATTTTTTTCAGATCGATACCTGTATTCGGCACGCATCCGCCGACTGCCTGTGTGATAGAGGAGATGGGGGCGAGCATTCCTTTTTCAGGGTATGTCTCCACAACTTTTACGACGTCGGCAAGGATCGTGCCTGCAACGACGATAATTTTTTTCATCTCCGAATCTCCTTTTTTATATGCCAAGCAACAGATTGAGAACGTACATTTCAAGCGCCTCGTAGTTGCGCTCTTCTATGCATTTTTTCTCAAAACCGTAGTCGTACTTTTCCCATTTCTTTTCGAGCGCTTTTACAACGTTCAGGCTGTTGGTAAGATGCTCATAGCAAGCGTCGTCGTGCGTGGTGCGCATTGCCTTTACGTCAAGACCGATATATTCTCCATGCGCGCCGTAGTTGTTTTCTTTCAGAATTTTAATTTGGTTGAAAGCCTGTCTGATGTTTTCCGCGCCGAAACTTCTGTCTTGGTCAAACTTCATGCCGTTCTGATCATTGAGATGAACGCTGAACAGTTTATTAAAGGCAAGTGCAAAACCCATTTCGTTCGCGGGATCGAGTCCTGCAAGCACCGCGTGAGCCGATTCCTGCAAACCACCGACGCGGGAAGGGTCTTTCGTTGCGGCGGAAACACCCATAACGTGTCCCATTGTGCCGCAGACGCTTCTGTCGATGGGTTCGTTTGGTTTGGGTTCGATGGCAACGCGGATTTTTTTATCGTAATCGAGGATATTGTCAATCGCCTCGACAAGCTGTTTGGTTGCCGTTGCCGCGCTCTTGCTCTCCGCGCAAAGCGTACCTTCGCGCGCAAGCCAAAGCACGATAAGATCGCAACCGAGTTCGCGTGCAATATCCACCGAGCGGTGCGCGCGCCAAAGCGCGTATTCTCTGTCGGTTTTACTGTTGGAAGTAAATCCGCCGTCTGCGCAACGCGCGTCCATCCAAAGACGGGGTGCAACAAATTCGGTTTTCAAGCCGTAACTGTCGAGTAGTTTTCTCAGCTTTTTAGCTTCGCCGATGATCTCTTTTTCTGTAAGATCGTTGAGATTGGGTACAGCGTCGTCGTCATGAAATTGGATTGCGCTGAATCCGAGTTTTGCAAATTTTTTGATTTTTTCTTCGAGGGAAATCTCTTTCCGCGTGGAGGGACCGTACACGTCCGCACCCGAAGATACGTTCCAAGGGCCTACCGAAAATTGAAATGACATAAATAATACCTCCGTTCCGCTCTTGCGGTTTGACTATATAATATTGCATTTTTTACAAAAAAGAAATGCTCCCGTTTGCAAATAGTTAGTATAATCTTGCAAAATGGGGGAACGGAGCATTTCTGCTCCGTTCCATTAAAGGGGGGAATGAATATTGTGGGTAAATTAAGATTTCTTTTTACGGGTGATCACAACTGCCGCAACGATTGCGCCGACAACGATCACCGCGCCTCCAACGCTCAAACCGATGATAAGTCCCGTATTGTCCTTTTCTTCTTTGGACTCATCGGGTTTTTCGTCGGGCTTTTCGTCAGGTTTTTCATCCGCAACAAAATTGCCTGTTACTTCAAGGTAGTCGGGATAATCAAGCTCGATAGCAGTAACGTTGTTTCCGTCTGCATTGTAAACATACTTGTGAATGTCGACTTTCTGCGTCTTGTTTCCGACAGTTGCCGATACAGACATAATCTTGTAAATGGATTTGTAGCCGCCTTGTCCGTCGAGATCGATTCCGTCGGCTTCTTTTGCGAATGCTTCGGGATCGTTATAGAGCGAAGAGAAGAGGTTCATTACGCTGTATTCGGTGTTATCGCAGTTTTCTTTGTAGGTGTAGCTGCCGTCTTGGTTGGCAGTCCACGTTGCCTCTTCGATATCTGCCGCATCGTCTTTTGCAAGCGTCTTCGTCTTGGTGTTGTATTCGGCGATACTTGTAAACGAGTAAGAGATCGTGAGCGTTGTATCGCCGCTTTCAGCCGTCGTTGCTTTTACCTCGATTCCTTCGAGCGCGGAATAGGATTTGATTTTGTTTTCAAGATCCGTACCGTATACAAGCAGGAATTTGGAGTTGTTTCCCGTCATAGGCGGGTTTTCCGTTCCTTCGGGCACGCCTGCCTGAGGGGAATTGTCGCCGTGAATCAACGCGGTAATCGTTTTTGTGCCTCCGCCGTTTTTATCCATTTTGACCTCGGAGCTGACAAGGGCTTCCTGACAGCCCGCAAGCGCTACGGCAAATGCGCAACATGCCGCAGAAAGTACTAAAAGTTTCTTCTTTTTCATGATTTTCCTCCACAAAATTGTATTTATGATACCGGCCGGAAGTCCGTCCGTTGTCACCTTGTTTTAAGAAAGTTAAGTTAAAATCAGATGAAATTTTTACCGTTTTGATATAAATGATAAAAATAGGATAAAAATTTTCTGAAAAGTGCTTGTCAAAAATAATTTTTTGTGTAAAATATAGACAACAAGCGACAAGCGATGATCTTCTTTTTCTATATCGTAGGCGAAGTGTTGTTCAAAAACAATATTGTTTGTTGAGAAGAATTAGGAGAATTTTGCAATAAGTGTCGCAGTGAGGAGGCTGGAAGATGAATAAAAGACCGACTTTGTACCAAGAGCATGTAAAAATGCCCAATCAATCGATCGGCATAAATTGCTTTTTTTACGACTGTGCAAACGCGCCTTACTCGAGTTTGTTTCCTCTCCACTGGCACGAGCATTTTGAAATGATCTTCATCCATGAAGGGGAGCTTGAGATCGTAATCGAAAACGAAAAACACGTTTTCCGTGAAGGGGAGATTGCCGTTATCAATCCAAACTATCTTCACGATGGGACAAGTTTTGCCAAAGAGACAAAGCTGTACTGCCTGATGATTGACATGAATCTTTTCCGAAGCAGATTTTCCGAGATGGCGGAAGAAAGTTTTATTACGCCGCTGATCAATGGGAAAATCAGCTTTCAGCCGAAGATTTCAGGCGACGAAGCGCTTTGCGATCTCATGAAAAAATGTTATCGTATTTTCACGGGCGAGGAATACGCCTATCAGCTTTTATTAAAGTCCCTGATGTTCGAGCTTTTTTACCGTCTTTTCCGTTCTTACGTACAAGAGAACAATGCCGATCCATCCAAGCACGCCGTATCGGTAGGGCGCGAGCGGGTGAACGCGATTCTCGAATACGTCAACGAACATTATGCGGAAAAGATCATGCTCGAAGACCTTGTATCGGTTGTCCATATCAACAAGTTTTATATTTGCAAGATATTCCAACAGTGCACAGGCAAAACGGTGCTTAATTACATCAACGTCGTGCGTGTGCAAAAGGCGGTGGAAAAACTCATATCTACCAACGATTCCGTTACGAATATTGCGTTCGCCGTGGGTTTTCAGGATCTTAATTATTTCAGCAGGATTTTTAAAAGCGTGATGGGTGTTTCGCCGACCGACGTAAGGAAAAAGTATCGCGAAGATAAAAACAACATTTAACTTAATATTCAAAAAAAACACGGGGGGGGGGTATATACTCCCCCTTTTTTGGTAAAAAGACGGTTTCAATAACCGTCTTTTACAATATTGTGCGATATTTGCAGGAATGATTCAGACTTTTCCTGAAAAAAAATAATTGGAGATAAATATCGTACTAACATTAAGCAAGAAACTATCTTTTTTGTTTTTTTGTAGTTGTTATAATTGCCTTAAGAAGAGAAGATTTCTCTCTTTTGCACAAACTGTTATCAAATGAGGAGGAAGAAAGATGAAGAAGAAACTAACTGCGGTAGTTGCTACGACATTGATGGCTGCGACGGTAGGACTTTCGTCCGTATCGCTTGCGGCTTGCGGAGGGGACACGGGTGCGTCTAAAGAAGGGCGGCTTGCGCTTTGGGTCGGAGAACAACTTGTAGATTTGTTTACGAAAATGGCCGCGGACTATGAGGTTGAAACGGGATTTCCTGTAGTCGTAAACAGTTATACGGGACTCACTGCATCGGATAAGCTTGCGCTCGACGGACCGTTTGGCAAGGGCGGCGACGTTTACGTGCAAGGCGGAGGAGGCGATCTGGCGCAATCGATCGAAAAGGGACTGTTTAAAGAACTTTCACCCGAGGAAATGGAGCTTGAAACCAAGTTCATTTCGGGCGCGCAGGGACTCATGCAATACAAAGGAAAGTTGTACGGCGTTCCTCTTGGAATAGAAACGAACGCGATGTTTTACAATAAAGATATTATTTCCGAACTTCCCGATACGTGGGAAGGACTTGTCGAATGGGCGAAGTCGTACAATTATTTCGGCGACGGAATCAAGAGCAAGAACGAAAAGTTCGGTCTGCTTATCGATTACAGTAACCCTTATTATACTTGGGCGATTAACGAGGCTTACGGCGGCTATATATTCGGTAAAGATGCCGACGGCAACTGGAATCCTCAGGATATCGGGATTGATAACGACGGCTCGATCGAAGCGACTAAGATGATCAAAGGCTTGATCGACGATAAGGTTATTCCTACCAATATGGCGATAACGCTGATGCAGAGCAAATTCACGAGCGGGAAAGCCGCGGTGCTGCTCGACGGTAGCTGGGACTTGGGAACTTTCCGTAAAGCGGGAGTCAACGTTGGCATTGCACCCATTCCGAGCATTAAAATTTCGGATACCGAACGCGGCACGCCCATTGCTTTTTCGGGCGGGTACGGACTTGCGATCAACTCTTATACCCTCAATCCGGAAGAGAGCATAGATTTCCTCAAGTTTGCAACGCGCGACAAATACGTGCTTGAATATTACGAAATTACGGGGCGTATTCCCTCGACGACGGGTTGTGCGGAAAATGAACAGGTTTTAAAGGACGATTGTCTTGCGGGATTCTATAAGCAACTTGAATACAGCTATCCGCAACCCTCGATTAACGAGATGAACGCTGTTTGGGATCCTCTTACGGCGGCAGCGTCGGCAATTTTTGTCAATAATGAGGATGTGGCTACCGTTCTGCATAAAGTTAAAAACGACGTACTCGAAAATATCAAACTTTTAAACACGTAATATTGCCTGCGGGCGAATTGCGTGAGGAGGGCAATTTTGCGTAAATTATTTTCCTTTATCAAATTCGATAACGAAGGATTTACTCCCGAAAAGAAGAGAGCGGCTCTGTACGCGCTCTCTTCTGCCGCATTTGCGGGACTCGGGTATGTTTTACAGAAGAATTTTATCAAGGGATTCATCTACATGGCGGTCGAGCTTGCCTTTATACTATTGTTTGCGTTTTGGGGCGGTAGCGCGCTCAACGGGTTCGGAACGCTCGGTACGGTGTCCATGCGTGACCATTCGCTTGTATTCATGGTCTACGGAATACTTGCGCTTATCATACTCGGCGCTTTCGTCTGTTTTTGGGTATCCAATATTTTGGGAACATATCGGCTGTCGATCAAGCTCTCGAAAGGGGAAGAGGAAGAAAGAGATTGGAAAACGGCGTTAAAAGAATGGTTGCATGACCGTACTGCGCTTTTGTTCCTCACTCCCGGACTTATCGCGGTTGCGCTCGGTATTTTGCTTCCGCTTGTGTTTTCTATATGTCTTGCGTTTACCGATTACGATGCAGCGCACCAACCGCCTTTGCATATCCTCAATTGGGTAGGATTGAAAAATTTTAAAGATTTGCTTGTGCTCGGTCAGTATGCCAAAACGTTTTTCGGCATTCTCGGTTGGACGGTAATATGGACGATTTGCTCTTCGGTATTTCCGTATGCGCTCGGAATTTTGCTTGCGGTGTTGCTCAACAACCCGCATCTCCGTTGCAAGAAAATTTTTAAATTCATTTACATTCTGCCTTGGGCGATCCCCGGATATATCAGTTTGTTGGTATTGCAGAGTATGTTCGATACGGGATATGGACTCATCAACCAGATACTTGATGTGTTCGGAATTCCAGGAGTACCTTGGCTTACAAGCACGACGCCCGCGCGTATCGCGTTGATTCTTGTAAGTATCTGGACGGGATTCTCGTTCCCGATGATGCTTTCGGAAAATATCATCAAAAATATTCCCAAAGAGGTAACGGAGGCGGCTCGTCTTGACGGTGCGTCAAGTTCGCGTGTATTTCTTTCGATCATCATGCCTTATCTGATGTTTTCGATTTCTCCCATTTTCATAATGGGCTTTGCGGGAGCGTTTAACAACTTTAACACCATCTTCCTTGTTACGGGAGGGTACCCGCTCAACATCAACTATCAGAGCGCGGGAAGTACGGATATTCTTATCACGTGGCTGTTCCGCCTTACAATTACGAACAACAAATACAACTACGGCGCGGCGATCTCGCTCATTCTGTTTATCTTTATAGCGATATTCAGTATTTTCAATTTGAGAAAGACGCGCGCGTTTAATGAGGAGATTTCAGAATGAAAGACGCGATTGTTTTGGAAAATGCAAACGAAATATCCGTTATTCAGGCAGAGCCGATAAAGCCGACGGAGAAGAAACGTCGCCGTAAGTTGCCTGTAAGCGAAGTAGTTAAGCTTGTAATCTCGTATATTGTGCTTATTCTGGTTGCGCTAGTCGTTATTCTCCCCGTTGTCTACATTGTTTTAATGGCATTTAACGAGGAGCGGAGTCTGTATATTGATACAGTATTTCCGACGCAGTATTCTTTCGGGGCGTTCATACGACTTTTTGAGCAGACAAATTATGCGATTTGGTATGGAAATACGATTATTGTCGGCGCGATGACGGCAGTGGGCTCGGTGCTCTTGGTGCTTCCCACGGCGTATGCGCTTTCAAGGCTTAACTTTAAAGGCAGAAAGCACTATCTGATGGTATTTCTTGTATTGCAGATGTTCCCCGGTACCATGGCGATGGTCGCTTACTACGTACTTCTCAATATGCTTGGTCTGCTCGATTCCTATTTCGGACTTGTTATCATATTTTCGTGTACGGCAGTCCCCGGCAGTACATTCATGATGAAGGGATACTTTGATACGATCCCGAAGTCGTTGGAAGAGGCTGCGATTCTTGACGGGGCGACGCGTTTCCAATGCGTTGTAAAGATCATTATGCCGTTGGCGCGTCCGATGATCGGACTTATCTGCCTGTTTGGATTCTCTGCGCCTTTCGGGGACTACATGCTCTCGAAAATCCTTATCACCGACCCGAGTAAATACACGCTCGCGCTCGGAACGTATCAAAGTATCTATTCGCAATCGACAACCGACTATGCCATGTTTGCGGCGGCTTCGATTCTGTCTGCATTGCCCATGGCGATCATCTATATGCTGCTGCAAAAAGTTATTATTAACGGCTTGGGCGGCGCGATCAAATAATTTTCAGGAGAGAAAAAATGAACAGATCGGTCATGTATTGGAAGTGGGATAACGACGTGCTCGACCCCGAAGTCATGAAGAAAAAAGCGGATGATTTTATGTCGCGCACAAATATCGGCACAGTGTTTCTCGGTACGCAGTGGATTGAAGATCATTTCCACGGCGAAAAAATAGGACTTGCGTTCCGTACTGCAATTGATAAATTGCATGCGGGCGGAAGAAAGGCAATTATCGAGTGCTGTATCCGAAACGAGGGCGAACCGTTCTATAAACAATATCAGGGAGAACCTTCCTATCTTGCAAGCTTTTATGAGGGCGTTGCAGATAAAGACGGAAAGGGCAGTTTTACCGTTCCTGCGGAAACAGTATGGCATTATTGGCGAAAACGCGGCGACGACGGCGAGCACAAAATGATTCTGGCATACAGACTCAAAAAGACGGGAGAATTTACTTTTTCCGAGGCGATCCGCTGCGATGAAAACGTTGTAACGAAGGCGGTTAAAAACGGAGACGGTTATGATATCGAAGTGTCTTTCAGCGGAGCGCAGGAGGGAGAAACGGTAGCTGTGTGCATCGGTTTCCCGCAACCGTTGGTTGATCTCGCGCATCCGATGCTTATTCCTTATTTCCGCAATATGGCGAAACATGCAAAGGAACTCGGAGCGGACGGCGTTTTCTCAGACGAATGGGGTTACGATATGATTTTAAAGATCGTCAAACCCAATCCGTACGACGATAATGAGTTAAATCTTCGCCACGTTTCCTATTCGGAACATTTTGAGAAACGGCATCGGGAATTTACGGGTAAACCCTTGAAAGAGAATCTTTTATATCTTTTCTACGGAGAGAAACAAACTCGCAGCGCCGTGATTAACGACTATTTAAAGAGCTTGCGTTTGCTGTGTACGGAGAACGAAGAACTCATGTACGATTCGGTAAAAGAGATCATGGGGGAGGAAGCTTTTTGGGGCGTACATCCGACTTGGTGGGGCAGTGTAGACAGTCTCAACTTCGAGTTTTTTAAAAACGGTTTCTATTGGTGGGACGCAAAGCGCGACTATGCACAGACGGACGAAATGATTTTATATGCGATCCGAACTGCGTTGGCGCATCGTTTCCATTCGCCCGTCTGGTACAACATGTGGTATTCCATGGGCACGCGCGATATAAACACATATTATTGGGAGACGTGGCGCAACTTACGCTTTGGCGGAAGGACGCACTATCTCGGTTATGAATGCCCCAACGAGGCGGTTGTGCTCGAACTCAAACCGCAGGGCATGCTCGAAAGCATTGAGGAGATGGACAAGCGCATTCGCATGTTTGACGGCGTGGTCTCTCAACCCGACTGTAAACTTTTGGTTCTCTTCGGTTACGAGGCTGTTTCCAATTGGGCGGATATCGGTATGGAAATGCCTTGGAAACCTCAGAATCCCCGTCTTGATTATGTATTGAATACGACGAACGAAATTTTTCAAAATATTCTTTGCGATCTTGTTCCATCATATGCGACGGAAAACGGTACGCTGCAAGTAGGTTCGAACGGTAAAGCGCAATACGGCACGCAGGAATACGACGGCGTGATTGTGCTATATCCAAACGGGATAAGTCAAAAAGCGAAGGACTTTTTGATGCGTTTAGATACCAAAAAATTAGTTCTGTGCTCGGACGTAAACGATACCGAAACGCAAAACTTATTAAAAAATCTTAGCGCCGCCGGTGCAAAAGTATTTACAGAGAGAAAAACAAGCGCCGAGCTGGTTGCGCTTGTTGAAAATGAATTCGGCGTTCCCGCTAATCGTTTTGGAGACGAAGGTACGGTCATGCAGGATAAGAGCGTTATTTTCACGTCTTCAAAGGGTGAACTTCCTACGGGAAACAAACTCTCCTTAATGTTCGAATACCGCGGCAACTGCTACGAATTCGAGGGCGAGGATGCGCTTTGGATTTCTGCGGACGGCGAGCGGGCGATTTATCCCGCAGGACAGTTAAAACGTAATGGAAAAGCAGTTGACTCATGCGAGGTGATAAAATGAAAGTTGAACGTGCAAACGGCAAAATTACGCCCAAAGGTTGGTTGAAAGAACTTTTAAAGCGGGATGCAAAAGGCATTACGGGAAATCTTGATAAATTGTGCGCGGATGCAGGTTCGGATATCTTCGGGCCGGAAAAAGTCGTTCACAAAGAAAAAGACTATTGGAGTTCTTGGTGGACGGGAGAGACGCGCGGTAACTGGATGGAAGCGTTTATTCGTCTTTCCTTTGTGACAGGCGACGATGAATTGATTGCGCGCTCCCGTGAAATGGTGGACAGCATGCTGTCTCATCAGGATAAGGACGGTTATTTAGGTATTTATGTCCCCAACGAACGTTATAAAATTACTAAGAGATTCGGCGAACTCTGGACGCAGAGCAGAGCTATGCGTTCGCTCCTGTGTTATTACGATTACACGGGCGAAGAAAGGGTTTTAAGTGCGCTTATACGCATGGCGGATAATATTCTCGATAACGTCAAGAGTTCGGTATTTGAGATTCCCGACGAGGACGGGAGTAAAGGGCACAGCCTTATGATCATCGACGGACTTGCCCGCATGTTTGATCTCACGGGAAATCAGAAATATTGCGATTTCTGCGAATGGATGTACGCGGATTATTGCGCGCATGCCTCGCAGTTTATACAGGACGACCTGCGCACGGGCAACGTGCTTGATCCTTCGATCCCGTTTGTGGGGCACGGGCCGCACACCTGCGAAATGTTGCGTCTTCCGTTATTGTTGCATGAAATGACGGGCAAGGAAGAATATTTGCTCGCGTTCCGTTGCGGAGAGCAGAAGCTCAAGAAAAATCTTGCGCTTTCAGGCTCGTGCAAATCGGATGAGTTTATCGGCACTTATCAGAGCGAACTTGTTATGGAATCCAATTCCCGCACGGGTGCGTTCGGCGGGTGCGTACCGATGCCTTCCACGGCATACGAATATTGTACGACAACGGAACTTGCGATCGATTATCTTGAGGCGGAACGCATTTTCGGGGATTTGTCTTATGCGGATAAACTCGAATGGCTGGTTTATAATTCTGCGCTTGCATCCAAGCATCCGAGCGGAAAGATGATTCAGTATCTAGGCGCGGACAACATGTATGATGCGTCGCACGCCGTCAATCCACGTTTTGATTATTCTCCCACGCATGACGATGCGGCGGTTTGCTGTGCGCCGAACGCATGTAAGGTATTCCCTGCGTTCACCGAATTTGCATTTGTTGAACGGGAAGATACTCTGATAGCCAATCTCTACCTGCCGTTGAATTATGAGTTTGAAGCGAACGGTGAAAAGATGAATATCGAGGTTAAAACAGAGTATCCGTTTAAACTTTCGGCAACGTTTAACGTTCGTGGAAAGGGGAGTTTTAAGTTTGCGCTGAGAATCCCTGCATATGCGAAACGGTTTGAAGTAAAATGCAAACGCGGAGGATATACAATAAAGGACAATTTGTTGTCATTCGACGAAGCCGTAAAGGGCGGCGAGTCGATCACGGTCGAGTTTTTCCCCGAGGTTGAAATGTTGCGCGCGCCGGACGGTACGTTTGCGCTCGGTTACGGAACGTTGTTGTTTTCCAAGGAGATTGCGGCGGTATGCAGAAAGCATCGCAAATACGAAGGCCCGAACGGATTTTTCGACTGCGATTTTATCCCAAAAGAGCATGAGGATTGGAACGATACTTTGCTTGTGTGCGGCTACAGTCCCGTTTCGGCAAAGATCGAATATTCCGAAAAGGAAGGGTATCCGCTCGACGAGGGGAACGGCCCCGTGCTTACGGTGAAAGCGCTTGACCGCTACGCTTACCCCGTTGATCTCAAACTCAGACCAATCGGCGCGACGACGCTCCGCCGTACGACTTTCCCCATATTCGAGGATAAAGAGAATATCTATAAAATCAAATAGGAGTTAAAACTATGACATCGCGTGAAAGAACGCTTGCCGTTTTAAACGGAAAAATCGCGGACAGAACGCCGAACTTTAATATTTTAATGGGGTTTTCCGCCCGTTACGGCGGACGTACCTACCGCGACTATGCATCTGATTATCGCGTGCTTTGCGATTGCGATTTAAAGTGTGCGGAAGATTTCGGGATTGATCTGCTTTGCGCTATATCCGATCCTATGCGAGAGGCTGAGGGATTCGGCGCAAACGTGACTATGCCCGAGGACGACGTCCCTTATAGTCCGATACCGCTTGTCGACGATATTTATAATGTAAAGAATATTATTAAGACGTACGATCCGCATAACGGAAAGCGTACGGAAGACCGTTTGAAAGCGGTGGAGTATTTTAAGAAAAACGGAAAAGATTATACGGTTGGCGGTTGGGTTGAGGGTGCGTTTGCCGAATGTTGCGATTTGCGCGGAATCAATGATTTCCTTGCCGACGTTGCCTGTGAAGAGGAAGAGGCAATTCACGAATTTTTATCAATCGTCAACGAACAGGCGGTTCGCTTTGCCGTCGAACAGGTAAAAGCAGGCGCGGATATTATCGGTATCGGCGATGCGGCGACTTCGCTCATATCGCCCGATATGTATCGTTCGTTCGCTTTTCCGTATCAAAAAGCGATTGTAGATGCGGTGCACGCTGCGGGCGGTAAGACGAAGTTGCACATTTGCGGCAATACGACGAACGTTCTTCCTCATATGATCGAAACGGGTACGGATATTGTCGATCTTGATTGGATGGTGGATTTAAAACGTGCAAAAGAAATCATTGGCGGAAGAAATACGATCATCAGCGGAAATTATGATCCTGTTGCCGTATTGTTGCAGGGAACGCCCGAAACGGTGCGGGAAAAGGTGCTCGAATGTAAGTCGATCGTAAAAACAAATTATATCTCTTCGGGCGGGTGTGAAGTCCCGCGCGATACTCCGCATGAAAATCTGCGCGCAGTTTACGAGACGCTCAGAACGGGAGGTTAATTATGAATATGCCGACTTGGTTGAAAAACGCGGTCTTTTACGAAATTTATCCGCAGAGTTTTTACGATACGAACGGCGACGGTATCGGTGATTTGCAAGGAATTATCGAAAAACTCGATTATATCAAAAGTCTTGGTTGCAATGCGATCTGGATCAATCCATGTTTTGAATCTCCTTTTATGGATGCGGGTTACGACGTAAGCGACTATTGCAAGATTGCGCCCCGTTACGGGACGAACGAGGACGCGAAGAAACTCTTTGACGAAGCGCATAAACGCGGAATCCATATTCTTCTGGATCTCGTCCCCGGACATACTTCGGATAAGCACAAATGGTTCGAACAGTCCAAACAACCCGAACCGAACGAATTTTCAGACCGTTATGTCTGGACGGGGAATGCGTTCGATTATCCCGAAGGGTTCCGCATGATGAGCGGTATGTCCGACCGTGACGGAAATTATATCGTCAACTTTTTCAATTCTCAGCCTGCGCTCAATTACGGGTTCGAACAGCGCGATTACGCTTGGCAGCTTGCTCCCGATCATCCCGCATGCAGAGCGACGCTTGAAGCAATGAAGCAAGTCATGCGCTTTTGGATGGATATGGGGTGCGACGGTTTCCGCGTGGATATGGCATCGTCGCTTATCAAGAATGATCCGAAAAAGACGGGTATCAAGCGGCTGTGGCAGGAAGTGCGCAGCGAGCTTGACAGAGATTATCCCGATGCGGCGATTCTTTCCGAGTGGTCGTGTGCGGAAGATGCGATCGACGCGGGATTTCATATGGATTTTTACATCCATTTCGGCAGCGTAGGTTACAACGTGCTTTTTCAGACGGAAAACTATGATTACGTTGACAGAGGAAAAACGGTAAAATGCTTTTTCCAAGAGAACGGAGAGGGCGATATCACGGTATTCCTCGATGAATTTTTGAGGAAGTATCGCTATATTAACGGTCGCGGCTATATGTGTATGCCTACAGGGAATCATGATATGATCCGTTATTCCCGTCGCCGTTCGGAAGAAGAGATGAAACTCGTGGCGTCTTTTATTATGCTCATGCCTACGATACCCGTAGTGTATTACGGCGATGAGATCGGCATGAAGTATGCAGAGGGGTTGCACTCCAAAGAAGGCGGATTTTTCCGTACGGGATCGCGTACGCCCATGCAATGGACGGACGGGGAGAATAAAGGGTTTTCCACGACGAAAGGAGACTTGTATCTTCCCGTCGACGGGCGTAAAGACGCGCCCAACGTTTCCGAACAGGAAAAGCGGGAAGGGTCTCTTCTTCAAACCGTGCGTGCATTCGCAAAGCTGAGAGACGAAGAACCCGATTTACAGGCAGGCGGAGAGTTCGAGGTGGTTTACGGCGAGAAAGAGAAATATCCCTTTGTATTCCGCCGCGGCAAATTCCTCGTTGCCGTTAATCCGCGCGGTACGGATGCGGCTTGCAACGTTCCGAAGAGAAATTACAGGGTATGCAAGATGATCGGCTCGGCGGAACTTAACGGGTCAAAACTTAATATCGGCAAACTTTCGCTTGTCGTATTCGAGGAGGAAATCAAATGAACATGTTCGAATGGTTGGATAAAGTAAAATCGTCCACAAAGAAAAAACCTTTTCCCGTACTGTCTTATCCTGCGATTCAGATGATGGGTATTACGGTGAAGGAACTCATTTCGAGCGCGGAATATCAGGCGCGGGGTATGCAGCTTGTAGCCGATGCCGTAGATTCTCTTGCCTCCGTTTCGCTAATGGATCTTTCGGTGGAGGCAGAGTGTTTTGGTTCTACCGTAAAGGTGACCGACGGAGAAGTTCCCACGGTTGTCGGCGCTATCGTAACAACACCGGAAGAGGCGGAAAACTTAAAAGTTCCATCCGTTCAGAGCTGTCGTGCGGGAATTTATATCGATGCGATCGGAAAAGCGAAGGCGCTCATTTCCGACCGTCCCGTATTTGCGGGCGTCATCGGGCCGTTTTCGCTTGCCGGTCGTCTTGTCGACGTAACCGAGGCGATGATCCTTTGCTTTGAAGATCCCGATATGTTAAAGACTGTGCTTGAAAAATGCACGGAGTTTTTAATTAACTATATTAAAGCGTATAAAGAGCAGGGCGCGGACGGCGTTGTAATTGCCGAACCGCTCGCGGGAATGCTTTCGCCCGATCTTGCCGCAGAGTTTTCTCACCCGTTCGTCAAGCGCATTGTGGACGAATGTCAGGACGAAAAATTCCTGATCGTATATCACAATTGCGGTAACGGTGCGGTGCGTATGCTCGACGGAATACTTTCAACGGGTTGTAAGGCGCTCCATTTCGGAAACGCCGTCGATATGCGGGACGTAATGAAGAACGTGCCGTCCGACGTTGTCGCAATGGGAAACGTCGATCCTGCGGGCGTATTCCTTGCAGGGACGGAAGAGCAGGTCAAAGCGGAAACGCTCGCGCTTTTAAACGATCTTGGCGATTATCCGAATTTTGTTCTTTCTTCCGGCTGCGATATTCCTCCGCTTACGCCTTGGCAGAATATCCGCGCGTTTTTTAAGGCGGCGAAAGAATATAACGATAAAAAAGGGCAATGATATACAAGAGAGGTGGTAGGTAATGAATAAATTTGATGAAATTTCTGAATTGTTACAGCGCGGAAAGCCGCGCGATTTATCCGCGCTTGTTCAGGCGGAACTTGCCGAAGGAACTGCGGCAAACGATATTCTGATCAGGGCGCTGATCCCCGGAATGAGCGCCGTTGGCGAACGTTTTAAAAAGAACGAAATATTTGTGCCCGAAGTATTGATTACGGCGCGCGCTATGAACGCCGCGCTCAACGTATTAAAACCCGCGTTGGCACAGGCTGGGGTTGAACCGATCGGCACTGCGCTGATTTGCACCGTAAAAGGAGACTTGCACGATATCGGTAAAAATCTTGTTAAAATGATGATCGAAGGTACGGGTATCCGTGTGATTGATCTCGGCGTAGATTGTCCGCCCGAGCGGGTTGTGGAGGCGGTAAAGGAGCATAAGCCGGATATCGTATGTCTTTCCGCATTGCTCACTACGACGATGGTGTATCAAAAAGAGACGATCGATGCTTTAAAGGCGGCGGGACTTCGCGACAGCGTAAAGGTGATGGTTGGCGGCGCACCCGTTACGCAGGCGTTCGCAGATGAAATCGGCGCAGATGCCTACACTCCCGATGCAGCGACGGCGGCAGAAAAGGCAAGATCGTATTTTGACTGAAGATGAAAATAACGGTTTTATTACAAGGAGGCGAAAAGCGCGTTCTTCCCTATTGCGGGGAAGAAAACCTTTTACGCCTCTTTGCGCTACACGGAATTAACATTCCCGCCCGTTGCGGCGGAACGGGCAAGTGCGGAAAATGCCGCGTCAGACTTGTTTCGGGAAAGCTGAAAGGAGGGGAAACGATAGAAGATGGCGTTTATCTTTCCTGTAAAGCAAAACCGCTTGCGGATTGCGAGATATCTTTAAAGATCGAAGAGGGAAACGGGATCGAAGAATTTCGGCTTTCTCGCAGTATTACGCCGCACGGCGCGGGATTGGGTATTGCCGTTGACCTCGGCACGACGACGATTGCCGCAAGCCTGTTGGATTTGCATAGCGGAAAGGTTCTGGGAACGGCATCTCGGCTGAATCCGCAGGCGGTGTTCGGGAGCGACGTTTTAAGTCGTATCCGCGCCTGCGAAAGCGAGGAGAGTTTTCACACGCTGACAAATTCCGTACGTAAAGCAATCGGAGAACTTGCAAACCAACTTATTGCGAAACGTGGCGATAGTATTTCCCGCATGACGCTTGCGGGAAATACTACGATGTTGCATTTGTTTTGCGGCGTCGATCCCTCGCCGCTCGGCATTGCGCCGTTTAACCCTGTGTTTACCGATAAAAGAACATATCGTGGAGAAACATTTAAAATGAAGGCAGGGGAAATAACGGTTTTGCCATCGATATCTGCATTTGTCGGCGCGGATATTTCGGCCGATCTTTTAGCGACCGATCTGATCCGTGCGAAAGATAACGTGTTGCTCGTCGATTTAGGGACAAACGGCGAGATGGCGCTCAAAAGCGGTGAAAAGTTTGTATGTACTTCAACGGCTGCCGGACCTGCGCTTGAAGGCGCTTGCATTTCTTGCGGCGTAGGCGGGATTGCAGGTGCAATCAACCGCGTGTGGATTCAGGGAGAAGGGGTTGCATTTTCAACGATCGGCAGTGAGCCGCCCGTCGGAATTTGCGGAGCGGGGCTTGTAGACCTGATTGCCGCACTACTCGATCTCGGTAAGATAGACGAAACGGGGTATCTTGCCGAAGAGAAATATTTTTTGTGTGAAAACGTATATCTGACCCGCGCCGACGTTCGGCAGTTTCAGCTTGCCAAGGCGGCGATTTCTGCGGGTATAGTTTCGCTACTCAACCATGAGGGACTTACGTGCGGAGATATTTCGCGCTGTCTGATTGCAGGCGGATTGGGAAGTTATATGAACGTAAAGAGTGCAGTGCGTGTCGGATTGATCCCTGCGGAATTTGAAGAGAATACGTTCGCGGTAGGAAACGGAAGTTTGTATGGCGCACAACTATATTTGCTTGACGAAACTTGCCGTGCGGAGACGGACGAAATTATGGAGCGTGCAACGGCGATTGACCTTTCGGGCGACGGATTTTTCGCCGATGAATTTGTGGAGAGAATGTGCTTTGAAGAACCTTAAAGAAAAATTTCCCGCTTTGCGGGAATGGATAGTGATTGAAACCGATCGGATCGTCTTTTCGGAAGACACGGTAAAGGCATGCGCGCGTAACGCTTGCGGATGTTACGGAACAAATTGGTCGTGTCCACCCGCCGTCGGAAAACTTAGCTATTTGGAAAAAAAGATACGCGCTTATCCTTATGTGTTTTTCTTTTCGACGTGTCATGAGTTAGAAGATAGTTTCGACTTGGAAGGTATGGATTCTGCGCGGCAAGAACATACAAGATTGACCGAAGAAATAGCAGAACATTTTTCTGTTCCGCATGATTGCGTACTCGGCGCGGAGGCGTGCAACATCTGTAAACAGTGTACTTATCCGTCCGCTCCTTGCCGATTTCCCGAAAGACAGCGGCGTACGGTGGAGTCGCACGGGATTGACGTGGTCGTGCTCTGCGAACGGACGGGACTTAAATATTGCAACGGACAAAATACAGTTACTTACTTTTCGTTGTTGTTTTTAGAAAAAAACGTGTCGGAATAAAAGAGTGAAAAAACACCCCCGCGGAAAGCGCACTTCCCATAGGGAATTAAAAAACTAAATTATTAATAGTTATACTTTCAAGCAAGGACAAAAGCTCTCGAACGATATGTTCGAGAGCTTTTTACTACAAACCTTTTAGAAAGATAAATTGAAATTTATCTTGATTGTCTATTTTTGTAGCTGATAGTTATATGTCCTATTCCAAAAATTATAGAAAAGATTATAAGCGGAATAGATAAAAGCATAATTCCACTGAATAGGAATAGTAGTGTGGGCACTATGGAAAGCCACAGCATTTTTGTAGCACTCTGCCCGTTGCGGAATATTATCCAACCTAATATGTACAAAGCAAGCAACGTTCCGTTTACAATCAAATACGCTATTAAACCACTATCAAACCAAAAATTGAAATAGGTGTACGGAACGTTAAAAACCATAAACAACATACAACCGTAACGCCCGATTTGCTCTAACGCAATGATTGATTTATTGTTATATCTGTTTGCAAAAGAGCCTTTGTCAACTATTGCGATGATTAAATTCGGTATTAAGATAATTGCAACCGCAATCAGTCCGTAGTAATTAAACCAACTCATATTGTCTCCAAAATACTGTTTATCTTACTGTCATTATATCACGAAAAATGAAAGAACGCAACCGATTGAATTTTGCGGGAAATATAAAACATATCTATATCTCACTAGGCTACGAGTAGCCTAATTCGTCCACGAAAAAAAGTACAGAAAAGGCACAGCTTAACGCTATGCCTAAACCTTTTTATTTGCGTTTTATTAAATTCCCTGTGGGAATTACGGTAAAGCGCAGGGGTGTTTTTTAAGTTTCGAATCGGTAGGGCGTTGTCTGATAGACAAAGTTGAGCCAGTTGTTGTAAAACAGATTTGCCGTAGACGACCAACACATATTTATTTTAGTTTCGGTCGGGTCGGAAAAATAGCTGAACGGGCGTTCGATGGGGAGTCCTTTTGCCTTATCCCGCTCATATTCTTTTTGTAAAGTATCGCGATCGTATTCCATATGCCCGAGCACAAACACGCGGCTGTGATCGAGGTTTGTAACGATCGGCGCGCCCGCGCGGTGCGCTCTTGCCAGAATTTTCAAGCGCGGTTCCCGTTCAATATCGGCGGCGCGTATCGCTGAGTGACGGGAGTGACACATATGAAATTCGTCCGATATGCCGCGCATAAGCGGATCGGGTTCTTTGCTATGTTCCTTTCTATGCGTAAACACACCGAAAAGTTTTCGCGGTAGCGGGCGTTTTTCAATTCCGTAAAAGTGATATAGCGCAGCCATCGCGCCCCAGCAAATGAAGATTGTCGAAGTTACGTTCGTCGTCGTAAAATCGAAAATACGTTTCAGCTCGTCCCAATAGCCAACGGAAGAAAATTCAAGGTCTTCTACGGGCGCGCCCGTTATTATCATACCGTCGAAATGTTTGTTTTGAATCTTTTCAAAAGGCTGGTAAAAACGGTCGAGATAGCTTGCCTCTGTGTTTTTCGATTGATAACTTTTTGTATTTACGAGAGTAATGTTGACCTGTAAAGGGGAGTTGGAAAGAAGTCGCATAAATTGCGTTTCCGTCTCTTTTTTTGTCGGCATCAGGTTTAATATCGCAATTTCAATGGGGCGGATATCCTGACGGAATGCGCGTTCTTTATCCATTACGATAATGCGTTCTTCGCTTAAAATGGAGTATGCGGGGATATTACGGTCAATGACGATAGGCATGTGAACCTCCTGTCAGATACTTCTGAATGCGTTTTCAAGGTCGGCGATAATGTCGGCGGGGTCTTCGATACCGACTGAAAGGCGAACGAGATTTCCCGAAATACCGGCGCTGATCAGCTCTTCTTCCGAGAGTTGACGGTGCGTGGTGGAAGCGGGATGAAGAATACAGCTGCGCACGTCGGCAACGTGCGTTTCCTGCGTGACGAGTTGTAAATGTTCCATAAATACGGCGCAGGTTTTGCTGTCGCCCTTGATACCGAAACTCATCATTCCTCCCGAACCTTTGGGCAGATACTTCTGCGCCAATGCGTAATATGCATCGGTTTCAAGGGAAGAATGCTTTACCCATTCCACCTTCGGGTGGCGATTGAGATATGCTGCAACTTCTTTTGCATTTGCGCAGTGTTTTTGCATGCGGAGCGCGAGCGTATCACAGCCGAGATAGGTCAAAAAGGCGTTTTGAGGACTCATCATCGCGCCCGTGTCGCGCATCATCTGCGCGCGGCATTTTGTTCCGAACGCTACGGGAAGGTCGGCATATACAAGTCCGTGATAACTTTCGTCGGGTATGTTGAAAGCGGGGTAGCGGGGATTGTCTTTAAAACGGAAGTTACCGCAGTCGACGATCATTCCGCCGAGCGCCGCCGCATGCCCGTCGATATACTTACTCGTTGAGTGAATAACGATATGCGCGCCGTAGTCTTTCGGACGGCAGAGTACAGGCGTTGTAAGCGTATTGTCGATGATAAAGACGATGCCGTGCTTTTTGCAGATTGCGGAAAGTTTATCAAAATCGATAATCGTAATCGCAGGATTTGCAACAGTTTCTGCATATACGAATTTTGTTTTTTCGTCAATCAGCGATTCGATATGTTCCGCCGTGCAGTCCGGATCAAAAAATCTTCCTTCGATACCGAATTTAGGCAGAGTCGTGGAAAATAAATTATAAGAGCCTCCGTAGATCGCACCCGAGGTAACAATGTTGTCTCCCGCCTCGCACAGCGTCATGGCAGTCAATAGGATTGCCGCCATCCCCGAGGAGCAACCGATTCCGCAAACGCCGTCTTCCAAGGCGGCAATGCGTTTTTCGAGTACGTCGACCGTGGGGTTGGCAAGGCGGGAATAGAAGAATCCGTCCGATTTCAGATCAAATAAATCAGCCATTTTCTGCGTATCGCCATAGAAGAAAGTTGTGCTTTGGCATATGGGGGGAATACGACTCTCGCCTGTTTTGGGTTCGTAGCCTGCTTGGACGCACAGAGTTTCTGGTTTGTAATGTTTCATATCAACGTACCTCTTATTTAAAAAGTTCTTTTACGGCGCGGTCGGTAGCGCGTTTTACGTCGCGTTCGGCTATCGTGCGCTTTTTATCATAGGTGTGTTTTCCCTTACAGAGCGCAATTTCTATTTTGATCAGCGCGTCCTTAAAATAAAGTTTTAAAGGAACAAGCGTATAACCTTTTTCGTTGACGCGTCCGACGATCTTTGCAATTTCGCGTTTATGAAGTAAGAGCTTGCGGTCTTTTCTCGAATCGCGTGTGGAAAACGCTCCGCTTTTGTCATAAAGAGCGATATGCATATTTTTTAAATATACTTCCCCGCGGTGCAGTTCGCAAAAACTTTCGTTTAGAGACGCTTTGCCTGCGCGTAAGGATTTTACTTCGCTCCCTTCGAGTACGATTCCCGCCTCAAATTTTTCTTCGATAAAATATTCGAAAGAGGCTGATTTGTTTACGGCAATTTGTTTCATATGATCCCTTGGTATAACCAAAAAATTTTAAAATGCGGCGCACGATGCGTTGAGTGCGTTATAAAATACTTTGTATTGTACTGTTTATTATATCACGCAATTTGAAAAAATAAAAGAGTTTAGCTGAGTTTCTTTAAAAATCCGAAGTGTGTTCTGCGCATACCGAAATCCACGCCGTCAACACGTACGCGCAGTTTTTCGCCGAGACGGAACGTATTCCGCGTTCCGCGGAGCGTATAGCTTGTTTCATCAAAATCATAGTAATCGTCGGGCAAGGTATCGATCGGGATAAGTCCTTCAACCGTGTTGGCAAGTTCGGCAAATATACCGAATGCGGTAACGCCGGATATGATTGCATCGTATTCTTCGCCGATTTTATCCTGCATGTAGACGGAAATATACAGCGCGTCGACGTCGCGTTCAGCCTCAGTCGCGTTTTTTTCGCATTTCGAAGATTGTTCGGAAACGGACGAAACGATATTCGTATAAACGGAACGCGCCTTGTCTTCATTTTTGATACTTTCTTTAATGATACGGTGAATGCACAAATCGGGATAACGGCGAATAGGGGAGGTAAAATGACAATAACAATCGGAAGCAAGACCAAAGTGACCTAAATTTTCAGGCGCATATTTCGCTTTCATCATGGAGCGTAGCATGATACGGTTGACAAGCGGATAAATTGCAGTATCCTTGAGCGATTCAAGTAATTTTTTATAGTCCATGGGGGAAACGTTTTCGGGATCAAATTCCGTATTGATTCCCGCTTCGCGTAAAAACGCGGCAAAGTCTCCCGCTTTCTCGGCGGACGGTTGTTCGTGTACGCGGTAGACAAAGGGCATTTTCTTTGCGGTCATCAACGTAGCCACGCTCTCGTTGGCGAGCACCATAAACTGTTCGATCATTTCGTGCGATATCGTGCGTTCGTAATCGGGTATTGAGATTTCTCCGTTTGAATACAATATCTTTGCTTCTTTTAAATCCATGGCAACGCCGCCGCGGTTTGCCCGTGCATTTTGCAATATCTTTGTGAGCGAGACGGCCGTTTGTACGAAGCTTACCAGTTCAGGATATTGTTCTGTGGTTTCGCTGTCTTGCTCATAAATTTTAGTTATGGCTTTATACGTCATGCGGCGCCGCGATCGGATAACGGACGGCATTATATTTTTTTCTATGACAACGCCTTGTTTGTCCACCGTCATAAGGCAGGAGAGCGTCAATCTGTCTACGCCTTCGTTCAGCGAGCAGATGTCGTTCGAAAGTGCGGGCGGAAGCATGGGGAGGACACGGTCGGGAAAATAGACGCTTGTCCCGCGAGCGTAAGCCTCGTTGTCAATAACGCCGCCGCGCGAAACATAGTTGGAAACGTCGGCAATATGCACGCCGAGCCGATAAAAGTTACCGTCGTAAGAAATCGAAATTGCATCGTCTATATCCCGCGTGTCTTCTCCGTCTACGGTAATGATCAGCTCGTTCCGTAAATCCAGCCGACCCGAAAGATCGTTGTCCGTAATCCCGCGCGCAGCTTTTTGTTCCGCTTCGGTAATGACTTCGGCAGGAAATTCTTCGCGTAATCCGTGCGCACGGATCAGCGATAGTTCCTCTACGAAAAAATCTCCGCTTTCGCCTAAAATCTCAATGATTTCGCCTGCGGGCGAACCGTCTCTTGCATATGACGTTATACGCGCAATCGCCTTGTCGCCGTTCTTGCAGTGTTTGGTTTTGTTGAACGGAATATATACTTCTTCGCTGTATTTTTTTTCGTCTGAACGCAGATATCCCGCTTTACGGTCGAGACGGAACGTGCCGACGACTTCTTTAATTCCGCGCTCGAGAATGGCTAAAATTTCACCTTCGTCGCCTGAACGCCCCTTAACGTTAATAGCAAGTACGGTATCTCCGTGGAGCGCGCCCTTTAAAGCGCGGTGGGGGATAAAGAGATCGCCCGAACCGTCTTGCGGCATAAAAAAAGCAAAGCCGCGCTCGTTGCCGGATATTGTGCCGCGTTTTGCGCCGAATTGTTGCGCCGTTCCGAACCGATAAGAAGAATCGCATAAGAGTTCTCCTTCTCGTACCAGCTGGTGCAACATGTCGCGCAAGGCTGAGCTTTCTCTTTGTTTAAGTCGAAGTTTGCGCGCTATTTGCTCGTCCGTCATTAGTGCGAACGAGCCGTCTTTTATTTTTTCAAGTATCGATTGTTTTGCGTTCAAAATAACTCCTTTAATATGTAAAAGGGGAGAGAAGAAAAAAACAGGGCAGCTTTTTCAAGCCGCCCGTTGATTCGTGTGGAAATTACGACCAAATTCCGTCAATTTGCAGAATAAAGAATACGATGGCAAGCACAGCCAAAACAACAAGACAGATAATCGTCCATCTTTTTAACGTAGCTTCCGTCGATTTTCCTTTATTCTTACCGAAAAAGGTTTCGCTCGAACCGCCGAGCGCGTCGATTCCCTGTGAGTTACCGGGCTGAAGAAAGACAAGAATAATTGCAGCGATTGCCGCAACGAACATGAGCACGATAAATACGATGCTTACGACGCGATAGGTCGCATAAGTTGCCGCATCTCTTGCAGGTGCAAGAAGGTTTGTGAGTATCGAAACGTAATCCATTTGCTTGAGTCCTTATTACTTTTTACAAATATCAGTGGAAAGTATACCATACCGAGCGAAAAAACACAACTTATTTTAAGCTGTTTTTATAAAAATGTAAAAAAATCCCTCTCCGTGGAGGAGAGGAAAAGTTTTTACGTTATTTTGTTCCCTTAAATACGTCTAATCCGACGATACCGACGAATACGCAGTTACCGTTTACGTTTGGAAGTTCCTGAATTTTTTCAACAGCCGTTTTAATCTGTTCGTCCGTCATACCGAGCGCCTTGTAACTCTCTTCAAACTTTGCAGTCAAATCTTTGTCGGATTTAAATTCGAGGATACTGCAATAGGTAGGAATATTGAGGACGCTCTTTTTAAATACGTGTACGTCGCAAATATCTTTGTAATTTTCGCCTGCAACCGATTCAATCTGATTTTTCAGATCATTTTGAAGAGCGTCAACGTCGGTCACGATCTCCCAACCGTCGTCTTTAAACGCACTTTCGATTTTTCCGTAAGAACTGCAACCGCATAGGGTGACGACCATTGTAACGATAAGCACGAGCGCCGTGCCGAGCACCGCTAATTTCTTTTTCATAACTATGTAAACTCCTTAATAATATTTTACATTATTATAATATACGGCTGAATAATTGTCAAGCGTTTTACGATAAATTTTGTCGGATAAAGTATATTTGCCGTGCGCCCATGCGTTGACATTTTTTTTTTCTTCGTTTATAATAAACGGGATATGGATAACGTTGTGTTAATCGGTATGCCGTCGTCGGGAAAAAGTACGGCGGGCGTATTACTTGCAAAGAGAATCGGTTACGGATTTATCGACTGCGATCTGATTATTCAGGGCGAGCAGGGGTTGCGTCTTTCCGAAATTATCGAGAAGGAGGGCGCGGAAGGTTTTATCGGTATTGAAGAAAAGGTCAACGCAGGGCTGTATGCAAAACGTTGCGTTATTGCAACGGGCGGAAGTGTCGTTTACGGCAAGCGCGCCATGGAACATTTAAAAACGCTTGGTAAAATCGTCTATTTAAAGTTGGGGGTCGGCGAAGTTGAACGACGTATTCCCAGTTTTCAAAAACGCGGTGTTGTCATGCGCGGGAATATCACAACGTTGAAAGAACTTTATGCGGAACGAATTCCTCTCTATGAAAGATATGCGGATATCACGATTAATTGTGACGGAAAGTCGATTGACGCAACCGTGACGGAAATGGCAGCCGCGCTTGGATTTGAAATATGAGGATATGTATTTACGGCGCGGGGGCAATGGGCGTTTCGTTCGGAGCGCTGTTGCAACAAACAATGTCTGTTCCTATTGATTTCGTCACGCGTAACGTATTGCGCGTAAAAGCGTTAAACGAGCGCGGGGCGGAACTGATAAGCGGAAATACGAAAGTGGTCGTGCCTGTTCGAGCGATACTTCCCGAGCAAATGTCTGGCACGTACGATATAGTTTTTCTTGCGACGAAACAGAGAGGGAATACTCAAACCGCACAGTTTTTAAAACAGTATCTTGCGGACGACGGCGCGCTTGTAACGCTTCAGAACGGATTTCCCGAGCCGGAACTTGCAGACATTATCGAAGAAAACAGGGTATACGGCTGTACGCTTTCATGGGGAGCCGAGGCGGCGGACACGGGGAAAACTCTGATTACGAGTGACGCAGGATTTTACGTTGGGTTAGGTGCATACGGGAAAGGGAGTCGTTTAGTGGAGATAGGAGCATTGCTCTCGCCTGCATTCAAACTGACGGTCGGCAATTTGTATGAAATGCGTTTTGCAAAGCTTGCAATCAATTCTTCTTTTTCAACGCTATCGACTATCTCGGGGTTACCGTTTGGCGTAATTGCAAAAAAATACAGAAAATATGCGGTCGGATTGATTCGAGAGGCGTTTGCCGTAGCAAGAGCATACGGTTGCCAAAAACTGCCGTTAAACGGGCACAACCTTTTTCGTGTACTTACTTTTGGCGGCGGAATCTTACTTTCCAAAGCGATGAAACGTTACAGGGATACGCGGTCGGGTATGCTCAAAGACCTTGCTTCGGGCAGACGGTGCGATATCGATTTTATATCGGGCGTTATCGTACGTTGCGGAGAGAAAAAAGCAATTCAGACACCGTTAACGGCGCGCGCCGTTGAACTTGTGCATGACATTGAAAACGGATTGGCGGAAATCGCGCCCGAAACGATTTCACTGATATAGAGACGGTAGATTATTCGGATAAGGAGTTAAATAATGGATTTTGAAAAACTTGCGGAGCGGCTGTTGCCCGAGAAATATCCCGCGCTTGAAACGTATGAGACCAAATATCCGCCGAGAAATCTGGCGAAGGGAGCGGAGGTAACGCGTCTTGCGCCTTCGCCTACGGGATTTATTCATTTGGGGAATCTGTTTGTTGCGATTGCAAACGAGAGAATCGCACATCAGAGCGGCGGTGTGTTGTATCTGCGTATTGAGGATACAGATGAAAAACGTAAAGTGGACGGCGCGGTAGAAGCGGTAAAAAATGCGTTGCGCTATTTCGACATTAAGTTTGACGAAGGCGCGGAGATCGAGGGTGCGGAAAATGCCTATGCGCCCTATTATCAGCGTCAGCGCGCGGATATCTACCGTGCTTTCGTAAAAGATTTAATTAAAAAAGGGCGCGCTTATCCCTGTTTCTGTTCCGAAGAAGAGCTGTCTGCGCTCCGCGAACGTCAGACTGCGGAAAAGAAGATTACGGGTTATTACGGCGAGTACGCGGCATGCCGCAATCTTTCGGAAGAAGAGATATATAAAAATCTCGATGCGGGCAAACCTTACGTGATTCGTTTGAAGTCGATGGGGAATCCTGAAAATAAACTCAAATTTCATGACGAGATTAAAGGCGACATTACTGTGACGGAAAACGATCAGGACGTTGTGATATTAAAGAGTGACGGTATTCCGACTTACCACTTTGCGCACGCGGTCGACGATCATTTTATGAGAACAACGCTCGTTATCCGCGGCGAAGAATGGCTTGCGTCGCTACCTATTCATATCGAACTGTTTGAAACGCTCGGATTTCCGCGCCCGCGTTACGGGCACAATTGTTCGCTCATGAAACAGGACGGCGATACGCGCCGCAAGCTTTCCAAGCGTAAAGACCCCGAGTTGTCGCTTGAATTTTACCGTCAGGAAGGGTATTACGCTCCTGCGGTTAAAACGTATATGCTGACGCTGCTCAATTCTAATTTCGAAGAATGGAGACTGAAAAATCCGCTGAGTCCGTTGGAGGAATTTAAGTTTTCCGTCAATAAAATGGGGAAGAGCGGCGCGCTTTTTGATCTCGATAAACTCAACGATATTTCTAAAAATGAACTTGCAAAGCTTTCCGCTGAAGAGATGTTCGACTTTTTAAAGGCATGGACGTACGAGTACGGAACTAACGCGCAGTATGCGTATTTTAAAGACAGGGAATATCTTTTGCGCGCGCTTAATTTGTGTATGGGCACGTCGAGCAAAAAGCGCAGAAAAGATTTTACGACGGCAAGTCAGGCAATGTCGTTGCTTGAATATTTTTTCAGAAAGACGGAAAAGATCGACGAGTACCGTGTGAGCGACACAGACAAAAAGGCGATTTTGAACGCGTTTATTAACTCGTATGTTTTTTCTGACGACGCTCAAACTTGGTTTGCAAAGGTGAAGGAAGTCGCCGCAGATCTCGGTTTTGCGGCGGAGATGAAAGATTTTAAGGCGAATCCCGAGAATTATAAAGGTAACGTTGCGGACGTAGCGGAGGTGCTGCGCATAGCCGTTTGCGGAAGAGCAAATACCCCCGATCTTTGGACA
This sequence comes from uncultured Christensenellaceae bacterium, assembly GCA_910586985.1. Taxonomy (GTDB): domain Bacteria; phylum Bacillota; class Clostridia; order Christensenellales; family Borkfalkiaceae; genus Gallimonas. The sequence continues at coordinate 206,168 of CAJUKK010000001.1, forward strand.
ATCATGCAGATTCTGGGAGAGGAAGAGACGCGCAAGAGAATTGCAGACGAACTTTAAGGAGACATAATGAGCAGAGCAGACGAAATCTTTATCGAGAATTGCACCGACATCATTAAGCACGGCGTATGGGACACGGAGCTGGAAGTCCGCCCGCATTGGGAGGACGGCGCGCCCGCGCATACCGTTAAGAAATTCGGTATCGTCAACCGTTATAATTTGCAGGAAGAGTTTCCGATTCAGACGATTCGGCGTTGCGCGTTTAAGTCGTGCGTGGACGAACTTCTTTGGATTTGGCAAAAAAAGAGCAATAACGTGCATGATCTGAAATCGCATATTTGGGATAGCTGGGCGGACGAAACGGGTTCGATCGGTAAGGCGTACGGCTATCAGCTTGCGCAAAAGTCCAAATATAAAGAGGGAGAGTTCGATCAGGTCGACAGAGTGTTGTTTGATTTGAAACATAATCCCGCATCGCGCAGAATCATGACGAATTTATATAATTTTAACGATCTTCACGAAATGCATCTGTATCCTTGCGCTTATTCGATGACGTTTAACGTTTCGGGCGATACGCTTAACGGCATTTTAAACCAGCGTTCCAACGATATGCTCACGGCGAATAACTGGAACGTTGTACAGTATGCCGTGCTCCTTATTATGTTTGCTCAGGTTTCGGGACTGAAGGCGGGGGAGCTTGTTCACGTGATTGCCGACGCGCACCTTTACGACAGGCATATTCCCATCGTTGAAAAGGTTTTAACAAATCCGCAGAAACGCGCTCCTAAATTAATCGTCGATCCAACCGTGAAAGATTTTTATGATTTTACAGTGGACAGTTTTAAATTGGAGAATTACGAATACAGCGTTTTGGAAGAAAAAATACCCGTTGCAATATAAGGAGGAAATATGAAAGCGATATTCCACGCTGACAGAGAATGGGGAATCGGGAAAAAGAACGATCTTATGTTTTCGTTGCCTCTCGACATGAAGTTTTTCCGTGAGACGACGAAGGACAAGATAATAGTGATGGGACGGAACACGTTGAATTCTTTTCCCAACGGAAAACCGCTGAAAAACCGTGTTAATATCGTGCTCTCTTCTAAAAAGGTCGATGAGGACGTGATTGCCGTGCATAATTCAGATGAATTGTTTGAAGAGTTAAATAAGTATCCCGAGGACGACGTTTATGTGATCGGCGGGGCGAGCGTTTATAATATGTTAATGCCCTATTGCAGCGAGGTGCTGGTAACAAAAGTGGATGCAATCGGCGGGGCGGAGGTATATGTTAACAATCTCGACGAGGACGATCGTTTCGAGCTTGTACAGCAGAGTGTTCCGCAGTTAGACAACGGTTATACGATAACGTTTTGTACCTATCGGAATAAACATATTAAGAAAATTATCGGATAAATAAAAAAAGACGGTTGTTTTTTTGTAGCGACCGTCTTTTTTTGTTGTAAAATTCCCCAAAAAGTATTACAATAAGCGTTGAGTTTTTAAGAGGTAACTATGATCAGAGAAGATTTAAGAAACATTGCAATTATAGCACACGTTGACCACGGCAAGACGACTCTTGTCGATCAGATGTTAAAACAGGGCGGCACGTTCCGCGAGAATCAGGTTGTGGAAGAGCGCGTAATGGATTCGGGTGCGCTAGAAAAGGAACGCGGAATCACGATTCTTGCAAAAAACACTTCGCTTCATTATAACGGTGTTAAAATCAACGTTGTCGATACGCCCGGACATGCGGATTTTTCGGGCGAGGTTGAACGCGTGCTTAAAATGGTGTCCGGCGTATTAATTCTGGTGGACGCGGCGGAAGGACCGATGCCGCAGACGCGTTTCGTTACGCAAAAAGCGCTTGAAATGGGGCATCGTTTGATTATTGTCGTAAATAAAATAGACAGACCGGATGCTCGAGTGAACGAAGTTATCGACGAAGTATTGGAGCTTTTGATGGATCTGAATGCGTCCGACGAGCAGCTTGAAAGTCCGTTTGTATTTTGTTCGGGGCGCGACGGTACTTCGTCGCTCGATGCGAATGAGAAGGGAACGGATTTGAAACCGCTGTTTCAAACGATTCTCGATCAATTCCCGCCCCTTGAAGTTGATGAAACGGGCGACTTGCAAATTCTTGTTTCGTCTATCGATTACAACGAGTACGTTGGCAGAATCGGTATCGGCAGGATTGAGCGTGGGGTGGCGAAACAAAATGCGGACGTTACGGTGTGCAACTTTAACCATAAAGAGGTGAATACACGCGGTAAACTTGTAGGACTTTACGAGATCGAAGGGTTGAACCGCGTGCCCTGCGAGAGCGCTAAAGCGGGCGATATCGTCTGCTTTGCGGGACTTGATAAAATCAATATCGGCGATACGGTCTGTGCATCGTCGCTTATAGAGCCTGTTCCCTTCGTTAAAATTTCCGATCCGACGGTTGAAATGATCTTTTCTGTCAACGATTCCCCGTTCGCGGGAAAAGAGGGAAAGTTTGTTACGACGCGACATTTGCGTGAGCGGCTGTACCGCGAGCTGCTGCGCGACGTTTCGCTCCGTGTGGAAGATACCGATTCCGCCGATTCGTTCCGTGTAAGCGGCAGAGGAGAAATGCATTTGTCTATACTCATCGAGACAATGCGGCGCGAAGGTTACGAATTTCAGGTAAGCTCTCCGAAAGTTCTTTATAAGGATATCGACGGCGAAAAGTATGAACCCGTTGAGCGGTTGATTGTAGACGTTCCCGAAAACAGCACCGGTCCCGTTTTTCAGAGCATGGGTGAGCGGAAGGGCGAACTTCTTCACATGACCGCGATCGGTTCGCGTATGCGGCTTGAATTTCTTGTTCCCGCACGCGGTTTGTTCGGATACAAGAGTGAATTTTTGACGGATACAAAGGGCGAAGGGGTTATGAGCTCGGTATTTTTCGAGTATCAACCGTATAAAGGCGAGATCACGCGCAAATTAACGGGATCGCTTGTCGCGTTTGAAACGGGCGAGGCGGTAACTTACGGTCTTTATAATGCGCAGGGCAGAGGACTCTTATTTATCGGTGCAGGCACGACTGTATATGAAGGTATGGTTGTAGGAGTTTCCCCCAAAGAGGGAGATATTAACGTTAACGTATGTAAGACCAAGCATTTGACGAATACGCGTTCGTCTTCTTCGGACGACGCGCTCCGCTTGATTCCTCCGAAAAAAATGAGTCTCGAAGAATCGCTTGAATATATCGGGGATGACGAACTGCTTGAAATTACGCCTTTAAACGTAAGAATTCGCAAACAAATTCTCAACGGTGAGCTTCGCGCAAAGGCGCGCGCAAAAGCGAAGCAATGAGCAGTCTAAATATATTCGATTTGTTAATTAACGCTTATGTCTTTATATGCGTACAATATTGAAGTAAAAGCCCCTCGCAATTGCGGGGGGCTTTAATAAAATCAGGTGGGGTGTTCGACTGTAATATGTTCGGATCCGCGTGCCGTTCGTTCGGAGGAAACAAAATAAAATTTTCCTTTTCCGCGCAAAGCAATGCTGTCGCCTGAACGGATTTCAGCGGAAATATTCTTGCACGACATGCCGTTGATGGTGATGAGATCGTGTTCGAACGCTTCTTTTACGTCGTTGCGGGAAAGACGAAATACGGCGGCGATGACGCAGTCTCTCCGCAATGAGGAGGCAAAATACCGTTCGGTTATACGGGTGTTACTCGGTGGAATGTTTTCCGAGGAGCGCGCACAGATCACTTCGGTATGACGGATACGGGTGAGATTTTGCGTAAGAAAGTCCGCAATTCGCTCAAGACAAAAAATAAATGATGTATTATTGTCCTTTATAATAATATCGCCTATTAATGCACGTTCAATGCCAAGCGAAAGCGTAGCTCCCAAAATATCGCGATGGGAAAGTTTTTCTGCAAATTTTTGATTTTTTGGGGATATTTTTAAGGTCGATATGGGAAAACGTAAATTATTTTCCGATATATCTCCAAAGCGTACGACTTTGCGCACGCACCCGTCTGCGCCACCGAACAGATACGGCGAGGCGAAGGAAAATTTCCCTGCTTCCATAAGGAACAGCGTACATTCTCCCTCGCTCAAAAAATCGCTGTATGTGTATCTGCCTGTCTGAAAGCTGCGCTCGGCAAGTTCGCGCAGTCTGTTTTCAAGTTGTTTTTCCATATTTATATCAAAATTTATTTTTTTAGTCATTGTAACATTCTATTTTTAATTTGTCAACAGCGAAAAAATCATTCATAAATGTGTCCGTTGATTCATAGTTTAAACTATGACGGAAAACGTACAGAGTATTCTTACAATCGAACAACGAAAAAAAATTACAATGACGGGCGTGGAGAGCGTAGACGCTTTCTCGGACGGGGCAATTTCACTTACTGTGGGCGGTAAAAAAGTGCTGATTACAGGTGCCGGACTTAAAATCCTTGCTTTTTCCAAGGGGAACGGCAATTTTTCGGCGACGGGCGAAGTGAGTTCGGTCAAATACGGCGGCGGGAAAGGGGGCTTGAAAAGGCTGCTTAAATGACGGGCGATCAGTTTTATGTCTTTCTCGTCTGCGTACTCTCCGGAATCGTGGGGGGAGTACTTTACGACGTACTCTATCTTGTACGTTATCCCTTCCGTTCGCGTGCGGTTTGCATTGTGACCGACGTTTTTTTCGGTTTGCTCTTTGCGGGACTTTTTCTATTTGTATCTGTCACATTCTATTTGCCCGGATTACGTTTTTACATGCTTATCGGCTGTGGGGTAGGACTTTTACTATATTTGAAAAGTTTCCACGAAATTGTTGCTTTTTTCGCCCAAAAGGTGTATAATCACTGCGAGAAGAAAAAATGCGTTAAGCGTTCGGAGAAAAAACCATGGAAAAACAGGAAGAAAAAGTCAAGAGAATCGCAATAGGCGCGACCGTTGCGGGCGTTCTCGTCATCCTTTTTTTGGCGATTACGCTCATCTATCAGTTTGTCCGCATCGGAACGCTCAATTCGGAAAAGAGCCGTATTATGGATGAAATTACCCGTCTCGAACAACAGATTGCAACGGGCGAGCGCGATTTCAATTATTACAGCAACAGCAGTACGCTTGAAAATTTAGCGCGTCAGTACGGTTTCAAATTCGAATCGGATAAATAAACATGAAAGTTGCGGTTATCGATATTGGGTCAAATTCCGTTCGCCTCATGCTTTGGGCGGACGGAACAACTTTATATAAAAAGGTACAGACGACTCGCCTCGGCGAAAGCGTAGCGCTTACAGGGCGGCTTTTGCCTGAGGCAATTGAACGAAGCGCGCTTGCGGTGAAAGCATTTTATGAACTCGCTCTTCTCGAAGGTGCGGAAAAAATATTTGCATTTGCTACCGCCGCTGTTCGTTCTGCCGTCAACGGCGGGGATTTTTGTACTCGCGTAAAAACGTTGACGGGGATAGAGGTAGACGTCGTTTCGGGTGAAACGGAGGCGAAACTCGGCGTGCTCGGGGCGCTTTCCGGTGAAGAGGGCGGAATCATCGATATCGGCGGCGCCAGTACCGAATTGTGTTGCGAACAGACGGGACTTTTTGTGAGTCTCGATGTGGGCGCTGTACGTTTGTATGATTTGTGCGGGGATCGGAAGGACAAGCTATTGCCTGTCATCAGGGAGAAAATATCCTGTCTTTGCGGTCGGTCGGCGAAGGGGGAATTTTTCGCGATCGGCGGTACGGCGACGACGCTTGCGTCGGTAAAATTGGGTTTAGAAGAATACGATGCCGATAAGATACACGGAACGGAGATAACATATGCCGAAGTATCTGCTCTGTCTTCGTTGTTTTTTACCAGAACGAAAGAGGAACGGGAGAAAATTGCAGGTATGGACGTTCGCCGTGCAGACGTAATTTCAGGTGCGACGTATTTACTTGAGCAAATCATGCAAACGCTTTCATTAGAGCGTGTTATCGTTTCGGAACGGGATAACATGGAAGGATATCTCATTTGGAGGGGAATATGACGGGAAGAGCAAAAAGAATTTGTTACCGCATATTTTTAATTGTTTGCGGACTTGCGGCGGTTCTTGGTACGGTTCTGATAGCATGCAGCGCGATTGATTACGTGCGCGCGGAAGAATATAGCTATTTATGGGTGTTTGGTTTTGCCGTCGGGTTATTGCTTATTTTTCCCGTAAATACGCTTGTTCATGAGTTAGGACATCTCGTTTTCGGTACGCTTGCGGGAATGCGTTTTTCTTCGATAAGGTTTTCGCGCATTCGGATTGTGCGGATCGGAAAGCATCTTTCAGGCAATATCATGCGCATGAGCGAAGTGGCGGGCGCGTGTGAAATGTATCCGAGAAACGACAGGCACGTAAGGGGAAAAATGATTGTGTTTACGCTTGGCGGCGCGGTGTTCAGTACGGTCGGCAGCGTAGCGGTGTTAGTGTGTTACCATCTGATGCCCTTGTCTCCCGCGCTTTACTTTTTTTCGTTGTTTGCACCGCTCAGCATTTTAGAGGCTTTTGCCGCTCTCTATCCGGTTGAAACCGCTACGGGAAAGACGGACGGTGCCGTAATGCTCGGTTTGATCAAAAAATCGCCGGATGCAATCGTGGCGCTCAACGTGCTTACCGCGCAGGGCATTTTAAGCGGCGGTTCCTACCGCAATATCAAAAGAGATTTGCTCTATAACGTTCCCGTTGTCCGTGAGGATGACACGGGTTTTTTGGCGTTGCTTTCGTTAAGGTTCGGGTATGAGATGGTTCAAGGAAACGTGGCGGCTGCAATGGATGCGCTGCGCAGACTTGAATCCCTTTTCGACGAATTGCCCGCGCTGTCCCGTACGGAGGTCGCCTGCGATTTGGTTTATGCATATTGTGTGCTTGAACCCGATCCAGAGCATGCGGAAAAGTTTATGACGGAAGCGGCAAACGGCATGGGAACATGCGCGTATTACCGCGCGATTGCGGCATATTCTGCGTTGCAGGGGGAGCTTACGGAAGCGACGTTTTCACGCGCACAAGTTGCGGCTGACGGAGAAACGATCGTCGGAATCCGCGAACTTGAAAAAGAGTTATTGACCCGTATTCCCAATTCATTTTAAATGAGAAAAGGTTCTGCCCGTATGGCAGAACCTGATTTCATTTGCTGAAAATTTCCGATATCCTCGGCAATAAACTTAGGGCAACCGCCCCGCAAATTAAATATTCAGTTGTAACTTGCGGCTCAGTCGGAGAGTCCAAGCAGGAAATCAGAGGAAACGTTGAAATAGCGCGCAAGTTTTGCGATATTGCCTGCAGTGGGATCGCTCTTGTTCGTTTCCCAATAGCAAACGATACCAAGGCTGACGCCTAAATCTCTTGCAATCGTTGCTTGAGAGAGACCTCTTTCCTTTCTGAGCTCCATGAGCCGTTCCGCAAAAATCTTCATAACTCTATTATAACTTATTTGTCATTTAAATGCAATAGCTTGTGCAAATAAATTTTATTTTTCCGTAAAAATTTCACAGAAAATGGGTTTAAAATACTGTATTTTCAATAAATTTTTATAAATGGTAGAAAATTTAATATTTTTAAAGAAACGGTGTTGAAAAGAATGATAAAATTATTATTTGTTTGTCACGGAAATATCTGTCGTTCGCCGATGGCGGAAAGTGTGATGGCTTATCTTATTGAACAAAACGGCTTGCAGGCGTTGGTCGGCGTTGCGTCTGCGGCAGCGCACAGGGACGAAATCGGAAATCCGCCGCACCGCGGGACGGTGGAAATTCTCAAACGGAAAGGTATTCCGCTTATTCCTCATCGGGCGCGTTTGATGACGCGTTCAGACGGGGAAACGTTTGATCTTCTGCTCGGTATGGACGAGTACAATGTACGCGATATGAAAGCGATCGTCGGTGCAGAGTATGCAGGTAAGGTGAAAAAATTGCTTGATTTTTCATCTTGTCCTCGCGCCATTGCCGACCCTTGGTACACGGGGGATTTTGAAACGACGTTTGCGGACGTATTCGAAGGTTGTAATGCGCTTTTAAAATATGTTATTTCAGTCTTAAATAAAAAATAGGGGGATTATTATGGAAAGACGGTTGCAGGCAATGCCTTTGAGTTGCGTGCGTGTCACGGATGCATTTGCACATAACGCGCTTGAACGTGAAATCGATTATTTACTCTCATTGCAGGAAGGACGGTTGCTGGCGGGTTTCTATGAAAACGCGGGACTGAAAACTTCTTTTGTCCGTTACGGCGGTTGGGAAGATATGCTGATCGGCGGACATACGCTCGGGCATTATCTTACAGCGCTTGCGCAAGCTTATGTCAATCCTGCCGTTTCCGAAGAAAAACGTTCTTCTGCTTATCGGAAGTTGGAAAAAATTGTTTTAGGTCTTGCGGACTGTCAGGCGCATTCCAAGGGTGAAAGCGGATTTCTATGGGGTGCGCGGCAACCCGTATCGGGCGGCGTAGAAGGGCAATTCGACCACGTGGAAGTTTTGAAAACGGATATCATAAAAGAGGCATGGGTGCCTTGGTACACCATGCATAAATTGCTCGGCGGACTTGTAGAAACGTATCGTTTGACGGGGTATGCGCCTGCGTTAACGGTTGCGAAAAATTTAGGCGATTGGGTATATCGCCGCATTTCGGGATGGGATGGGGAGACAAATGCGCGCGTACTTTCGGTAGAGTACGGCGGTATGAACGACTGTCTCTATTCGCTCTTTGAGTTGACGGGAGGAGAACGGTATGCACGAGCGGCGCATGCGTTTGACGAAGAACCGTTATTCGATGCGATTCTTTCCGCTAAAAAAGACGTTTTAAAGGATAAGCATGCCAATACGACAATTCCCAAGATTCTCGGGGCGTTAAATCGATATGAGAATCTTCACAATAAAGTCTTTCAAGGCGTAAGGGTTGACGCAACGCGTTATTTAGAGGTGGCGAAAGCGTTCTTTCGTATGGTAATTGAACGGCATACCTATGTAACGGGCGGAAATTCGGAATGGGAACATTTCGGCACGGATTTTGTGTTGGACGCAGAACGAACCAATTGCAACTGTGAAACGTGTAACGTTTATAATATGTTAAAACTTGCGCGAGGGCTGTTTTGTATTACGGGCGATTGCGTCTATGCTGATTATTACGATAATGCGTTTACCAATTCGATTTTGTCTTCGCAGAACCCTGAAACAGGTATGACTACCTATTTTCAGCCGATGGCGGGCGGATATTTTAAATGTTTTTCAACGCCGTACGATAAATTCTGGTGCTGTACGGGCAGCGGAATGGAGAATTTTACCAAGCTCGGCGACGGTATGTTTTATATCGGTTCGGATGGGGTGTACGTAGAGCGTTACCTTTCTTCCGAGTGTACTGCGGAAGATTTTCTAATTGCGGTCAAAAGTGATTTTCCTCTGAACGAATGTGCGGAAATAAAAATTCTACGCGCAAAGTCTGCTTTCAAGTTAAATTTGCGAATACCCGATTGGTGCGCAGGCGAGCCGTCGCTTACAAAGAATGGCGTTTTATGCGGCGCGCAGGGCACGGAGTATTTTTGTGTGGATGCCTTTGAGGGAGACGTATTTTTATTGCACCTGCCCGTAACGGTTACAGTTCACCCTTTGCCCGACGGCGACGCAGTCGCTTTTTGTTACGGCGGTGCAGTGCTCTCTGCCGATCTCGGTAGAAAAGACATGCGGGAAACGGAGACGGGAGTTTCCGTAACCTTACCCGCGGAACGGAAAAAGGATTGCGAACGAGTATTTTTTAAAGATATTCAAGCGGTAAAAAACAATCCCGAAAAATATCTTTTGAGAAACGGAGATACGTTTGATCTGGCCGGAGGAGACGTTACGCTTCGATTCGGATTGCACTATCGCCGTTACCGTGAACGATATGCAATTTATATCCGACTTTTAGAGGGGGAACGTACGGAAGAGCGAGAAACGCGTATACCCTTTGATACCGTGCAATGCGGCTACGGACAGTATGAAGGGGATGAATTGCATGAACTTGACAGCGTCGGTTCAGTCGGAGTTACTTCGGACGGTACGTACCGCTATGCGGAGAGCGGCGGATATTTTTCGTACGACGTTGCCGTTGATCCTGAAAAAAAGAATGCGCTTTCGTTGCTGTTAATGGCAAAAGATAACGGAAAACCGCTCGTAATTAAGATTGGCGGTGAAACAATTTTTTCAGAACGGCTCTTGTATACGCTTGGCGAAGAGAGTTATCGCCGCGAAATTGAGATTTCTCAGGATATTATCATGAGAAATGTGCGGCAAAAGTGTGCGTACGGTAAAAATATTTCTGTCGTAAGAGTACGTTTTGAAGGGGCAGAGAACGAACAAAGCGCTCGGGTGTGCGGTTTTTTATATTCGTTTTCCGAGTGATAAAATAAGTTTACAAAACGTTATAAATCGGATATAATCATTTTGGTGAAAACATGAGAGATCACGAATCGGAAGAAATGTATTTAGAAACAATTCTTTTGCTTAAAGAAAAAAAATCGAGCGTGCGCTCGGTGGATATTGTAGAGAAACTCGATTATGCAAAATCGAGCGTTTCCCGCGCGGTCAATTTGCTCTGTAAAAAAGGATATATTGTGATTGACGGCTCAGGTGATATTGTTCTGACGGACGAGGGGCAGAGGAAGGCGGCTGGAATTTACGAACGTCACAAAGTTATAACCCAAGTGCTTATGGCGGTGGGCGCGGATCGGGAACTTGCCGAGGCAAACGCTTGCCGTATCGAACACGTTATAACGGACGAAATGTTTTCTCTTTTAAAAAAATACGTTGAACAACACAATAGATAATTATAACCCGCCCGACAACGCGTCGGGCGGGTTGTAAAATCTTCGTTAATATTTGGTTATTTCTGTTAGAATATCAAAAAAGTTTTCGAACGTTTTTTTACAACAGTCTGGGTCGGAAATTACAATGTTTCCGGTTTTTAAGCCGACAAGTGAGAAAGCCATTGCCATCCGATGGTCGTTATGTGGATCGACTGCGCCGCCTTTTATTGCTGAGGGTGAGATAAAAATGTTCTCTCCGTCAGTGTCGGCGGTTACGCCAAGCGATTTCAGGTTCTGTACCGTAACGGCAATGCGGTCGCATTCCTGTAAACGGATATGTCCTATACCGCGCAAGATCGATCGGCTCGTTGCAAAGGGCGCTAACGCGGCTACAGTCATTGTTTGGTCTGAAAAATCTCTTAAATCCTCGTCGAATCCGCTATAATGTTTAACCGTGCTTCCGTCGGCAATCACGCCTTCATCCGTATCGGTTAAAATTACGCCTTTATTTGCAAGCACTTTTAAAAATTTTAAGTCACCCTGCATGCCGTTCATGTGTACGCCGTTGACGCGTACGCGTGCGCCGAGTAAGAGCGAGAGAGCGTAAAAATAACAGGCTCCGGAAACGTCCGGCTCTACGGCGTATTGCGTTGGAGGATTTTCTGCGGGAAAAATGATAATGCGATCGTTTAAATTCTGATAGGGGACGTGAAACGCCTGTAACATTGATTTGGTGATCTGAAGGTAACTGCCGTTTATCCTTTTTCCGGTGAGACGCAGTTCAAGCGGTTTATTTCGCATACTTGCTGCAAGCATAATGCCGCTTGCGTATTGCGTGCTGTGATCGGTGTCGATTGTAAGAACGTCTGCGCGAATTCCGTCAGATTGCAGACGGAAGGGAAATCGTCCTTTTTCGCCCAAATAAGTGATATTAACCCCGTCGTTTTCGAGTAGTTCGAGTATTTCCATAGGGCGTTTTTTCATTTGCTCGGAAGAATCGATCATGTAGTCGCCGCCGGCAAAGGCAAGTGCAACGGTTAAAAATCGAGCCGCTGTTCCTGCGCTGTTTACATTAATTGCAGCATTTTTATTGGGGAAACTTCCTCCGCAACCGTATATAAGTATTCCGTCGTTCTTCTGTTCCGTTTTGATTCCGAGCACTGTTAAACAATCGAGAAACGTTTTTGTATCTTCGCTAAGGGAACCGCAACGCAAATAAACCGTTCTCTTTGCAATTGCTGCGAGAAGAAGGGCGCGATTTAAAATGCTTTTGGAGGCGGGGACGTCCACGCTTATCAGATCGCTTTTCGGTTTAATGGCTTTGACTTTGTACTCTTTCATGATTCGAGTATAACAGAGCGATAAAAAAAAGTCAATCCGATACCTTTAAAAGCGGGGTAATTTTCTTGAAATAAAACTGAAAAAATGATATAATGAAAATTAAGATCATGGAAAGCATAGATTACAAAGTCGTACGCGGGAGACGGCGTACAATCGTCCTCAATGTGGATAGGAACGGCGAAGTAATTGTCCGTGTCCCCATAAGTTTATCCGGAGAAGAGATTGCACGTTTTGTAATAAAGCATCGGCGTTGGATCGAACGCCGAAAGGCATTAAGGTTGGAGCATGCGCGGTTGTCGTTTGCCGATGGGCAGCAGTTGTCTTTATTCGGGAAATCGTATCCAATTATAACAGGTGATGCGGAAATAACCGATTGTGCGGTGTGTTTGCCTGCGGAGCATCGGGAAAGCGCTTTGGAAAGGTTACTAAAGGTTTTTTGTCTGGAACCCATGGTAAGGTTGACCGAACAAATAGCATTGCGTAACGGGTTAAGTTTTTCCCGTGTTCGGATATCTTCCGCAAAAAGCAGGTGGGGGTCGTGCAACCGAAACGGAGTGATCGCTTATTCCTACCGTTTATCTTTTCTTTCGCCCGATCTGATTGAATATATTGTCGTGCATGAGTTGTGCCATACGCTATATTTTAACCACGGGGCGGCGTTTTGGCGAGAGGTGCTCCGAATTTTACCCGATGCAAAGTTGCGCCGCAATCGCTTGAAATCTTATAGTTATCTGATGGACACGACGGAAAATTAACCAAAAATCCGCAAAATCATGCATATATATAGTATTATGTGTGACATAAATATAGTTTATTAATTATTTTTTTACATTATGGTGGTGCAGAATGAAGATTGTCGTATACGGACTTGGGATTATCGGAGCATCGATTTGTGCCGCGCTCAAAAGAGCCGGGCACACCGTTTACGGAAAAAACCGCAGTCGCGAGCCGCTCGATTACGCGCTTGCGCACGACATTATCGACGGAGTCGTTAAAAATTATGCGGAGGCGGAAGTTGTTTTTCTTGCGTTGCCGCCCCACGTGGCGATGCGGGAACTTGATTACGGTAATTTTCCTCGAGGATGTATCGTAGCGGATGTATGCGGCGTTAAAAGCGCGATTGAACAATGCGTTTTAAAAAAACAGAGAGCGTACCGATACGTCGGTATGCACCCGATGGCGGGCAAGGAGACGAACGGAATAACTTCGTCAAGTGCAAATCTTTTCCGCGGCGCAAATCTTGTTGTAACGCTCAACCGTTCTACGGACAGAAGAGCGGTTGCAATTGTGGAAGCGTTGGGGCGGGATATGGGGTTTCAGCGCGTTGTGGAGTGTTCCGCTGCAGCGCATGACCGTAAAATAGCGCTTACATCCCAGCTTGCGCACATTGTTTCGAGCGCTTATATAAGAAGTGAGGAGACGCCTTCGTCACTTGGTTTTACCGGCGGGAGTTTTCAGGATATGACGAGGGTTGCGCATCTTGACGAAAAAATCTGGACGGATTTGTTTTTGTTAAACCGAGACGCGCTGTTATGCGAGACGGACGGTTTGATTGCGCGTTTGAAAGAATACAGAAACGCGCTTGTGCAAAAAGACGAGGACGCAATGCGAGAGCTTTTGCTGCTTGGTAAAGAGGCGTATTTGGACTTTTATCAAAAAAACGATTAAAATTGCTTTGAATTTGCGCCGATTCTATTTACAAACGGCGGATAATGTTTTATAATAGATTATGGTCGGAAATTGTAAGATAAAGATTTTAACGCAATTTGCGGAAAGTAAATCGGAATATACGGCGACCGGAACGCTTGAGTGCCAATACGGCGGTTTTTCGGTTTCGTATTCGCAAGGCACGGATAAGGTGCGTCTCGTAGCAAAAAACAATGGTTTAATTATGACGAGATACGGCGAAGCTGCGATACAAATGATTTTTCGCCGCGGCTCGCGTATGCGGGCAAGACTTGGCGCAAACGGCGCCGAGGGAAGTTTTATTATCGATACGAAAGTTTATGAATTGTCAAAGAATACCGACGGTTATCGGGTTTTGTTAAAATATGATTTGCAATTTTCGTATGGATCGGAAAATTATTGTTTGGAACTATTTGTAATAAAAAATTCGGAGGAGAAATGAAAATTCGTTATCTTGGACACTCGTGTTTTTCTTTAACCGAGAGCACGGGCACGACCGTCGTCTGCGATCCTTTCGGGGACGTCGGTTTTTCCATGCCCCGCGTGCGTGCGGACGTGGTGACGGTGAGTCATGATCACTATGACCACAATAATACCGCGTCGGTGAGCGGAAGTCCGGTAGTGCTCAACGAAGAGTGTCAGGAAGAGATCGAGGGCGTAAGTATTACGGGTATCAAGAGTTATCACGACGATGAAGAGGGCGGAAAGCGCGGTAAAAATTTAATTTTTAAATTCCGCTTGGACGGCGTAGAGGTTTGTCATCTCGGCGATCTCGGCGAGGACTGCTCGTCGTCTTTAATTGAAACGCTTCTTCCCGTGCACGTATTGATGATTCCCGTGGGTGGGAAGTACACAATCGATTCCGAGCAGGCAAAAGAGTACGTCGATCGAATTATGCCGTCTATCGTTATTCCAATGCATTATAAAACGAAGGGATTGGATCTTGATATCGATAAGCCGGACAGTTTTTTGGATATGTTTGACGAGGAAGAGGTGGAATATCTCGAAGATTCTGAGATTGAACTTACGCGTGATGATTTAACGGAGGATGTGACGAAAGTCATCTTGATGGAGCGTAGTCGATAATGGAGCAAATTACCGTTGGAGCGGCTTATCGGGAGTATCTGTTGACGCTTCCGCTTGCGTCGTTGCGTGTGCTTGGGCGCGAACACGGCGTACCGCAGTCGACAGCAGTCAATAAGGAAACTTTGGTCGAGGGGATCGTTGCGGTTTTAACGGGCGATAAGATGCCGACGCCCCGCTCTAATAAAGGTGCGCCCGCCAAGCAGGTTTATCTCGATCCCGCTATTTTACGGGCGCTTGAAGAAATTCGGGTTCGTTATTTGCAACCCGAGGAAAATTATTTTGAAGTAAATGACAGCGAACCTGTGTTTGATTCTCCTGTTTACGCGGGAATATTAGAAGTTTTACCGAGCGGTTATGCATTTATTCGGGTAAAAAACTGTCAGCCGACGAGCGGCGGAGACGTATTCGTTTCCGCGCCGTATCTGCATGAACACCGTTTGCGTCACGGCGATTTTGTAGCTTGTACGGCTTTGCAGCAGTCAAAAAACGGGTCTCCTGCGATCAGCGAAGTTTTGAGCATTAATAATATCCCCGCTGAAAACGTAAAGATGCGGAGAAAGTTTGATGAGTTGACCGCTTGTTATGCCAATAAACAGATCAGGCTGTCAAAAAACAGCGATGTATTGTCGTTACGGGTGCTCGATTTGTTTGTGCCTATTGGAAAAGGGCAGAGAACGCTTATTGTTGCGCCGCCCAAAGCGGGTAAGACGACGCTTTTAAAGGATATTGCCCGTGCTGTATCCGAAAATCACCGTGACATATGTTTGATCGTTTTACTGATTGATGAGCGCCCTGAAGAAGTAACGGATATCCGTATGAGCGTAGATGCGGCAGACGTAATATATTCTACATTTGACGAGAGCGCGGAGCATCATATTCGTGCGGCGGAACTTACGCTTGCGCATGCGAAACGACTTGTAGAGATGGGCAACGACGTTATGATCTTGCTTGATTCGATCACGAAATTAACGCGGGCTTATAACAGCGCGGCAGAGACAACCGGAAAAACCCTTTCCGGCGGGTTGGACGTAAACGCGCTTACAGAACCCAAACGATTTTTCGGCGCGGCGCGTAATACTTCGGAGGGCGGTTCGCTTACGGTGATTGCGACGGCGCTTGTTGAGACGGGAAGTCGCATGGACGACGTGATTTTCGAGGAGTTTAAAGGCACGGGTAACGCGGATATATATCTGTCTCGTGAACTTGCCGAAAAAAGAGTTTTTCCCGCTGTCGATCTGGTTCATTCGGGAACGCGGAAAGAGGAACTTCTTTTATCGAACGAAGAGCTGAAAGCAACGGTTGCGCTGAGACGGGAAGGGCACGTCAATCATCCTGAGGCGGTTTTTGCGCAGATGAAAAAAACGACGGAAAACGCCGAATTTGTTGCAAAAGTCAACGCAAAAATATCAAAAAAATAAAATATCGGGTATAGTATGGTTATCGGAATCGATCTTGGCGGTATGTCCGCAAAAGCTGCTGTTTTAAACGGAGACCGTTTGGTTGGGAAATCACGCGTTAAAACGGATGCAAACGATTCGCCTGAAAAGACTGCCTGTGCGCTTGCGCAGCTTGCGCGGAACGCTGCGGCGGATGCAGGAATAGCTTGGGAAGAAATTCAAGCGATAGGAATCGGATCTCCCGGAGTGATAGACAGTCAAAGCGGTACGGTTGTATCCTGGACGAATTTCTTTTGGACGAATGTCCGCCTTGCGGAGCTTGTGTCGGCAAAAACGAACATTCCGACGTTCGTTCTCAATGATGCCAATGCTGCGGCGTTGGGAGAAGCTAAGTACGGCGCGGGAAAGAAGTACAGCGACAGCGTACTTATAACGTTGGGTACGGGCGTAGGCGGAGGGATCATCATCGACGGAAAATTGTTCGAGGGATTCAGGAGTGCGGGCGCGGAACTCGGGCATACGGTAATTGTTAAAGACGGAGAGCAGTGCACGTGCGGCAGAAAAGGGTGTTTCGAGCGGTACGCCTCTGCGACCGCGTTGATTCGTATTACACGTGAAGAGATGAAAAAGAACAGCGCAAGCGCGATGTGGAAGTATGCTAAGTCGCTTGAAGAGGTTAACGGAGTGACGGCGTTTGCTGCCGCAAGGGAGAATGACGAAAGCGCGCGAGCGGTTATTATGGAGTACATAGCAGGACTTGGGGAAGGCGTTGCAAACGTTGTCAATCTTCTTCGTCCGCAGGCAATTATTCTCGGCGGCGGTATTTCGGCAGAAGGGGAAGCGTTGCTTTCGCCGCTCAGGGAGTACGTTAAATCGTGTATGTTCGTGTCCACAGATTATGCACCGCTCGAGATCGTATGTGCTGCGCTCGGAAACGATGCGGGATTGTACGGCGCGGCTTGTTATGCGCAAGAAAGAATTTCATAAATAAAACCCGACTGTAAGGTCGGGTTTTATTTTATAGAAGGCGGTATGAGAAATTTCTTACACCGCCTTTTCGTATTGTTATTTTTTCGGGCGAATTTGCAGATAGTAAGCAATCGCAAATATGACTACGTTAAAAAAGAATAAAATCGGAATGATTACGAAAGTCGCAAGATCGTGCGCTGTTTCGAAGTCGATTTTTACGGCAAGCGCAAGAATAAGCGTTGCAATAACAAGTAGGGCATAAATTACAATTCCGTTTACGAGCACAATTCCCGAGGATCTTCTGACGGCGCGCTCGCCATAGCGGTTGGCAAATGCAACGCCCGCGATAAGTAACAGGGATAGTCCAACGCCCCAAATGAAGTAGGGGAAGAAGAGCGGAAGTGAAAATTGATCCGAAAGGGCAAGCGTAAGACTTCCTCCGATCAGGCAAACCACGAACACAACGAGCGCGCTTAAAAACAGCGCTTTTCCCTTATTAAAAATACTCTCGCTCTGTTCGGCTATTTCCGCTTTTTTCGTACCTGCGGTCGTAATACGGATTCCGTCCTGCGCCGCAAGATTTTCAAGATCGTCATAGTCGATACCGTCGAGGGATTTTGCGCGCGCAACAGTCGTCTTTTCGGGCGTTTTCAATTCTTCGTTGCGAATGGTGTTGGAATACAGCCGATTGATTACGGTGCGGTATTCACGTTCTGTCTCCGTCGGTAAGGATTCCGTTTCATCCGGAGGGGTAATATACGTGTAATCTGCCGAGCGTTGCGGTTGTTGCGGAGGGGTATTGACAAGATTCAGATAGTTTTGGTGAATAAGATCGCGTTCGCGCTCCTGAAAGAGTTTTTCCTGCTCGGCGATCACGTTTGTGCGCTGTAATTCAAGCTCCTGCAAATGGCGAAGCCTGTCTGCTTCGCGGATCTCCTCAAATTTAGCGCGCTCTTCTTCCAACAGTTTTTCGCGTTCCGCAAGTTCGTTGTCGCGGATTGAACGAGCCTCGTTGAGTTCGCGCTCGTATTCCGCTAAAATCTGTTTGGTTTTTTCGTTTTCTTCGTTATACTGCTGTTCTCGGTGGCGGAGTTCCTGTTCGTGTGCCTCTCGCTCGCGCTCAAGCTGTTCGCTGTAAGATTCGCGTTCGTTAGCATATTGCTCGATTGTTGTCAGCCGTTCGTTTTCGGCAGTCTGAAAACGACTTTTTTCTGCCTCGAGAACTCGTTCCTGTTCTGCAAAAATAGCGGACTGACGTTCGCGTTCTTCTTGCAAAGTGCGCTCTTTTTCTTCGATTTCGCGGTTTAAACGGTTGCGTTCTTCTTCAAGGAGACGTTTTTGTTCTTCAAGCTCTGCCTCCATGCGTGCGCGTTCCTGCTCAAAAATTTCGCGTCCGGATTGCATTTCTGCAAGCATCCGCGCCTGTTCTTCGAGGAGCTGTTCCCGTTCCGCCGAAGATTCGAAATTGTCCTCCGACTCCCAATCGAGTTCTTCGCCGTTTTCACCGCGGGAAGGGACGCGGGAGGTGGATTTTCTGAGCACCCGCATGTCTACGGAAGTAGGGGCGGGGTTAGAAAAGTCAAAATCTCTTTCGGAAATCAGACTGTCGATAACCGTTCTGGAATATTCCCATTCAGAGCGGTTTTGTTCGGAGACCGCTCTGCCGTCCTCGGTAAGCGAAAAGTATTTTCTTCTGCCGCCGCCGACCGAACCGCCCCAATAGGAGGTGACGTAGCCGTCCTTTTCAAGCCGTTTGAGCGCGCTGTAAAGAGAGGGCTGTTTCATGCTGTACTGCCCGTGGCTCTTTTTTTCGATTTCGGCGATGATTTCGTAACCGTATTTGTCGCCGTCGTCCAACGAGCGTAAAATGATTGTGTTAATATGCCCGCGGATAAGATCCGCGCTTATGGCGCGTCCGTCTTTTTCTTCAGACCCGACGTTGTCTATCTCGACCGCTTCGTCAAACTCGTCGTCCATAATTTCCTCCTCTGTAACTTGAAAACAGAATGTTTCGACATTATATGCCATAATTATACAATATCCGTATAAAGTTGTCAATACCTGAAGTACTATGTCAGACATAAAAACAGATATTTTTTTAATTTTTTCATAATTCGTCATAAAAAAGCGTATAAAAGAAGATATGGGAATTATACGGGCAACAATGTTTATGGTGGGTGCAAGTATCGGCGCGGGATTTTTATCGGGTGCGGAACTTGTAAGATTTTTTTCTTCTGAATTTTTCTTACCTGCGGTAATCATTTCGTCTGTATTGTTCTTTTTTTTATCGTTATTGTTTTTGTCTTACGGAAGGAAATACGGCGGATACGAAGAAAGCATAGCGCAATTATTCAGGCGCCGCGGCACGCCGTTTGCTAAGGCGTTTCTTTTTGTTGCGGCATTTGTACCCGTATCCGGAATGCTTGCGGGGTTGGACGCCTTACTTCCGGAATATGCCCCGCTTGCATCGGCGGTTGGTCTGGTTTTTGTGCTGTTATTTTTGCGGCGCGGGGTTTCCGGAATCACGATTCTCAATACGGTGCTTGTCCCCGTACTGCTCATAATCGTATTTGCGTATACGGCAGGGGACTACGGCTCGTTTTACCCGCTTGCGCCGCGTCCAATGGCGGGAATCGGCGGGGGGATTTTATATGCGGCAATGAACGTGCTTTTAGCCGCGCCCGTAATGATGGAGGCGGGTGCAAAGATGAAAAATATAACTTTGCCCGCATTGTTTTCTGCGCTGATTATTTGTGTTTGTGCGGCTTGCATTCTTGGGTCGATTTACCGTGAAGGCGATAATGCCATCAATTCCGCCTTACCGTTTCTCTATGTGATGCGCGGGAATTCGGTATTTTACGTTGCATGCGCGCTTGCCATTCTTACCTCTCTTGCCTCTGCGCTTTTCCCGCTCCTTAAAGCGGCGGAACGCTTTTCGGGAAAAATAAAATACGCCGCCAAGACGGTAATCATCTTGTCGGCGTTTGCGCTTTCGCGTTTCGGACTTCATGGAATCGTCCAATACTTTTATCCGATCGTTGGAATAACGGGATTAATTTTTTCAGCTGTCTGCATTTTTAACGAGCAGTTTTTCAAGCAGTACGACGAGAAAATACATACCCGCGGCAAGCAGGCAGAGAATACACGTGGCGCTCATAACAAGGTCGAGCTTAAACGTCTGTCCGCCGTAAACAATCAAATAACCGAGTCCCGCGCGCGAAACAATGTATTCTCCCATGATCGACCCGATCCAAGCCATGCCGACGTTGACTTTAAGCATCGACACAAACGCAGGAAGGGCGGAGGGAATAACAAGTTTGGTTAACGTTTGCATTTTGCTTGCGCCCATGGAGCGCAATAACAAAATCTTATTTTTATCCGTAGCAATAAACGCGCTCAGCATATGCATGATCGCTACGATCAGTCCTACAAGCACCGTCATAAAGATTATGGCTTTACTGCCTGTGCCGCACCAAATAATAATCAGCGGCCCGAGCGCAATTTTCGGCAATGCGTTTAGTACTACGATGTAAGGTTCTAATATTTTCCGCAGAGTATCACTCCACCAAAGGGCAAGCGCGATTGCGCATCCGAGCACGACGGCTATGATAAAGCCGACGATCGTTTCCAGCAATGTCACGCCGATATGGTAGAATAGCGTTCCTTCGGAATAAAGGCTTGCAATCGTTTTGCCGATCCGTGACGGTGAGCTCATGATAAACGGATCGACCCATTCGAGCGCAGTGATGAGTTCCCACACGCCGAACAGGAGCGCGAGCAGTCCCAGCCGAAACGCCCAGACAATGAGCGTATGTCTGCGGCATTTTTTTAAGTAATCCGCATGTTCTTTGGAATAATTGACATTTTCGTGTTTCATGCGTTTAATTCTCCCCATAGCCGTTCAAACCATCCGGAAAACTCGTGCATTTCCCTGCGTTTGAGCGGATTTTTTTCTTCACCGAAATTCATTTCGTGCGTTGACGAGACGCGGGCGGGACGTTTTGACAGGACGAGAATCCGATCGGCGAGGGAGATCGCTTCGGAGATGTCGTGCGTAATAAGCAAAGCTGTCTTTTTCTCGCTGCGGATAATTTCGGAAACGTCCTCGCATACGTTGAGGCGCGTTTGATAGTCAAGCGCGGAAAACGGCTCGTCAAGGAGCAGTATGTCGGGATCGGTGGCGAGCGTCCGGATCAATGCGGCGCGTTGGCGCATGCCGCCCGAAAGTTGCGAGGGGTAACTCTTTAAAAAGTCTTTAAGTCCGTATTTTTCGGCAAGCGCTCTTGCGCGCTCCCGATTTTCAGGCGTATTAATTTTTTTAATTTCCAAGGGGAGGAAGATGTTTTTTTCAATCGTGCGCCAAGGGAAAAGTTCGTCCTTTTGCAACATGTAGCCGAATGATGCGCCGTTTGCTTCCACAATGCCTTCCGACGGTTTTAAAAGACCTGCGGCAAGGGACAGAAGGGTGGTTTTTCCGCATCCGGACGGACCGATGATGGCGACGAATTCTCCTTCGTGCACCGAAAAAGTAAGGTTTTCCGCCGCCGTTGTCTCCCCGTGTCTGGTGTGATAGATAAGTTTCACATTGCGAAACTGTAATATTTCCTTTTTCATAGGCGTTTTTCTCTCTGTACCGTACGGCTTACCGCCTTGTTTCGGTTGTAGATAGTTTATTTTTTGAGATTTTCGTACTCCGCTTTGACAAATGTGTTGTCGACAAGCGACGAGAATTCGACTCTGCTCGGCAATTCGCCCGCACTTTCGATCACGTCTTGCAGACGATTGAAACTTGCCTCAGTCATTGCCATGTCCGTAACCCACGAGTCGATTTTTTGGTAATTTTTCATGCTTGTGGAAATCGATGCGTACGAAGTGGAGGGGAATTGCTTATACAAGTACGTTGCAATTTCCTCTGCGTCAGTGTTCTGGGCATAATCTACTGCTTTGAGCATCGCCCGAAGAAACGCTCTTACAGTGTCCTCGTTTTTGTCGATCCACGACCGTTTGGCAAGATATGCCGTGTAAGGAATTTCGCCAGACGCTTCGCCGACGGACGCTACAATATAGCCTTTCCCCGCGGCTTGGAATTCGGACGCCGTAGGTTCGAACATTGTGCAATAATCGGAAGTACCTGCTTCGAATGCGCCCGTCATCAAATTAAATGCCACATCGTAATTGAGGGTTGCATCCGTACCGACGTTCAGACCGTTTTCTTTCAGCACGTACTCGAACGTCATTGCGGGAACACCGCCTTTTCGCCCTGCTAAAATATCCGAGCCTTTCAGGTCGCTCCATTTGAAGTTCGGTTCTTCTTTTCGCGAAACGAGGAAGGAACCGTCGCGTTTGGTCAATTGTCCGAAAACGGTGGGAACGTCTTTTGTTCCGCCGAGCTGGACGTAAATTGCAGCCTCCGGCCCGCAGAATCCGATATCCGCATCGCCCGATAAGACGGCAGCCATTACGTTATCCGCGCCGCCGCCGTTGGTGATTTCCACCTTTAACCCTTCTTCTTCGAAATAGCCGAGCGAATCGGCAAGGTACATGGGCGCGTAAAAAACGGAGTGAGTAACTTCGTTGATCTTAATGGTTTTAAGACCGCTCTCGTCCTTGCAAGCGGAGAGAGGAAGGAGGGCAAAGAGTGCCGCTCCCGTCAATGCTAAACATTTTTTCATAAATTGCTCCATAAAATTTGCTTCCGATTTAAAATTCTCCCGCTTAAATCAGAATAATATATTCTATGTCGGTCAAGTAATTATTGACAACGGCGGAAAAAAGGTTTATAATCGTTAAGAATGCTTTTAATAATGCTCAGGTGAAAGAATATGACGGAGATGCAAACGACGTACAACCCCAAAACTTTTGAGGACAGGATTTACGAAGAGTGGATGAAGAGCGACTGTTTTCGCGCTAAGATCGACCCTGATAAAGTTCCTTTTACGGTGATGATGCCGCCTCCCAACGTTACGGGGCAGCTTCATATGGGGCATGCTATGGACGAGACGCTACAGGATACGATCGTCCGGTTTAAACGCATGCAGGGATATTCTGTTTTATGGCTTCCGGGGGTTGACCACGCCGCGCTTGCAACGGAAGTTAAAGTTGTGGAACAAATCCAAAAAGAGGGTCTCTCTAAAGAAAGTTTGGGCAGAGAGGCGTTTTTGGATCGCGTTTGGGATTGGAAAAATAAGTATGGAAATCGCATTGTCGATCAGCTAAAAAAGCTTGGTTCGTCCTGCGATTGGTCGCGCCTTGCCTTTACTATGGATGAAAAATGCTCTCGCGCTGTACGCGAAGCGTTTTTCCGTCTGTATAATAAGGGATTGGTGTACCGCGGAAACAGAATCATAAATTGGTGCCCGAACTGTAAAACCGCTTTATCCGACGTAGAAGTAGATTATTCGGAAGATAAGGGTTCTTTCTGGCATATTAAGTATCCTGTTGAGGGATCGGAAAATTACATTACGATTGCAACGACCCGCCCCGAAACGCTTCTCGGCGATACGGCGGTAGCGGTGAATCCGAACGATAATCGGTATTCGGACTATGTGGGAAAGACGCTCGTTTTGCCTTTGACGGGACGGACGATTCCCGTCGTTGCTGACGAATACGTCGATCCGGAGTTCGGTACGGGTGCGGTAAAAATTACACCCGCGCACGATCCGAACGACTTTGAAGTGGGATTGCGGCATGATCTTCCCGTATTGCGCGTGATGAACGACGACGGCACTATGAACGAAACGGCGGGTAAATATGCCGGACTCGACCGCAACGTTTGCCGAGAAAAGGTCGTAGAGGATTTAAAGGATTTGGGATTGCTTGTAAAAACCGAACCGCACGTTCATAATGTGGGGCATTGTTCGCGTTGCCGCGCGACGCTTGAGCCGCTCGTTTCCCGTCAGTGGTTTGTAAAAATGCAGCCGCTTGCAAAACCCGCCATCCATGCGGTCATGAAGAATAAAACTAAATTTGTTCCCGACCGCTTTGCAAAAATTTATTATAATTGGTTAGAAAATATTCGTGATTGGTGTATCTCCCGTCAGCTTTGGTGGGGACACCGTATTCCCGTTTGGTATTGTGATTGCGGCGAGGAAGTTTGCGCGACGGAAACGCCGACTGTTTGCCCCAAGTGCGGCGGTAAACATTTAAAACAGGATGAAGACGTACTCGATACGTGGTTTTCCTCCGCGCTTTGGCCGTTTTCTACGCTCGGTTGGCCTGAGGAAACGGATGACTTTAAGTATTTCTATCCGACGGACGTGCTTGTAACGGGTTACGATATCATACCGTTCTGGGTTATGCGTATGATGTTCTCGGGAATCGAATATACCGATAAAGTGCCGTTCCATGACGTTCTCATCCACGGACTGGTACGCGACGAGCAGGGTAGAAAGATGAGTAAGTCTCTCGGCAACGGAATCGATCCTCTGGAGGTTATCGAAAAATATGGCGCGGATTCGCTCAGACTTTCATTGATAACGGGTGTTGCCGCGGGGAACGATTCGCGCTTTACCGATACGAAGGTAGAGGCTTCGCGTAACTTTATCAATAAGCTGTGGAATGCATCGCGGTTTGTGTTGCTGAATACGAAAAACGAAAAGATATTGCCCGTTGAAGAAGTAAAATTACAGCCCGCCGATCGTTGGATTATTTCTCATTTAATGACGGCGATCCGTGAAGTAACGCTTTCCATGCAAAAATATGACTTGGGGATTGCGGCTGATAAACTGACTGACTTTGTTTGGAATGATTTCTGTGATTGGTACATCGAGCTTTCCAAACCTGCCCTGTACGGCGACGATCCCGAAAAGAAACGCGGCGTGTTATCAGTTCTGTGTTACGTGCTTGAAAATATTTTAAAATTATTGCATCCGATTATTCCGTTCGTTACGGCGGAGATATACGGATATCTGCCTAAGACAAAGGGGAATATCATAACTGCGGATTATCCCCGCTATAACATGAAACTTTCTTACCGCAAAGAGGCGAAGGCGTTCGAAGGGATTTTAGATCTCATTAAAGCGGTGCGTGCTATGAAAGTTTCGGTAAATTGTCCTCCGGCAAAAAAAGTCCGTCTTTTTCTCGTGACAGAGCAAAAACGGCTGATCAACCTCAACAAAAATGCAATTTTGCGTCTTGCAGGCGCGAGCGAGATCGATTTTATCAAGGACGGCGCGGAAACGGGTGAAAAGAACGTTTCGCAGGTAACGGAAATTGCACACGTTTTTGTTCCGCTCGGCGAACTTGTAAATATCGAAGAAGAACGCGCGCGGCTGGATAAAGAATTGGATCGCATTATGAACGAGATTGCCCGTGCCGGCGGAAAGCTTGCCAATAACAGTTTCGTTGCAAAAGCTCCTAAAAAGCTTGTTGATGACGAGCGGGCTAAATTAGAAAAATATATCGATATGAAAAAGAAGATCGAAAAACAGCTTGAAGATTTAGAAAATGGAAATTAAAATAAAACCCCGATCGGTTTTGATATGCACCCCAAAAGTTAGACAAACATTTGGAGGTGCATAATATTATGTCAAGGAAGAAAGAATTTAACGCAAAGTACTCGCCGGAATACAAGATAGCTGTTATAATGGATATGCGCGAAAACCATTTAAGTTATCGTGAGACCGCCCGCAAATATTGGGCAGACGAACGGGAAGATAATTATAAAAACCGGCTTAAAGAATGGGAGCGCGTATATCTAACCGAAGGAGCAGTTGGATTCATGACAGAACGTCGCGGAAGAAAAAGCACAGGCAGACCGAGAAAGAGACCGTTGGATAAAGAAATCGAGAACGATTTAATAGCAGAAAACCAACGGTTAAAAGAACACAATCAATACTTAGAAGCGGAGCTTGAATACATAAAAAAACTAAGCGCCTTAGTTCTTGCGGAAGAGCAAAAGAACGGCAAAAAGCCGAAATAATATCTGAACTAAGGCAAACGTTTCCGCTTGGTATATTATTGCAAATATCCAGAATACCGCGCAGTACTTACTATTACCATCACAAACAGAGTAGAAGTGATAAGTATTTATTAGAGAAGTGTGAGATAAAAGCATTGTTTGAAGCAAATAAGCAACGGTACGGATATAGACGGATTACTTAGTTACTTCGGCAAAAAGGTATAGTAATAAACCACAAAACAGTATTAAAGCTAATGCAAAGCCTTAATTTAAGTGGTAAACAGCGCAAAAATGATAAATATCATTCATACAAAGGGGAAGTTGGTAAAATTGCGGATAATCTGTTAAACAGAGAATTCTCTGCAAACAAACCGTTTGAGAAACTAACAACCGACGTAACGCAGTTTAAGGTTTGTAATGAAAAAATATATCTTTCACCTGTAATGGATTTATACAACAGAGAAATTATATCCTACTCTATAACATTAAGTCCTAATCTTGAACAGATAAGAGAAATGTTGCAAGGTTTAACGGTAAGAATGCTCAGCGATGCAACACCTATCTTCCATACAGACCAAGGCTGGCAATACCAACACTCCGAATACCAAAGATATTTACAAGAACATAACATCATACAGAGTATGTCCCGTAAAGGTAATTGTATGGATAACGGAGCAATGGAAAACTTCTTCGGGAGATTGAAAGTTGAAATGTTTTATGGTGAAACATTTTCTTCAACGGATGAATTCATCCGTTGCTTGAAAGATTATATTGAATACTACAACAACGAACGTATTATTTTAAAACTGAAAATGAGTCCGCTAAAATACCGAACTCAATCTCAATTATAATTATTTTATTTTTTGTCCAAACTTTGGGGTTCACTTCAAATGTTGCGGGGTTCTTTCTTAAAAAATTTTTTCAAGCGAAAAAATTTGCTTTCAAACAGTTGACTTTGCTCTATAAAAATGATATAATTTCAATCGATAAAAAAATAGCGATTTAAAAAGGCGGTGTTTATGCAGACAAGCGAGGGAGTTTCCAAAGCGACGATCGAGCGTTTACCCGCCTATCTTCGTTATTTAAAAGGGGAAGCGGGGAAAGGGATTTCCTATCTTTCCTCGGCAGTGGTTGCAAAGGATATGGGGATATCTGCTGTCGGCGTGAGGAAAGACTTGGCATTTGTCTCATCTGGGCAAGGCAAACCGAGAATGGGGTTTGAGGTCAAACAACTGATTGTGGACATCGAGCACTTTTTGGGGTATCATCGCCGCGATACGGCAGTAATTGTCGGCGCAGGCGGTCTCGGCAGAGCATTGCTTGCCTATGAAGGATTCGAAAATTACGGCTTTGACGTAGTCGCCGCATTTGACAGAGATCCGAGTAAAATCGGGTCTTACGGC
Organism: uncultured Christensenellaceae bacterium; assembly: GCA_910586985.1. Taxonomy (GTDB): domain Bacteria; phylum Bacillota; class Clostridia; order Christensenellales; family Borkfalkiaceae; genus Gallimonas. Next base: position 233,711 of record CAJUKK010000001.1, read on the forward strand.
GGGAAAACGATTTATCCGTTGGAACGGCTTGAAGAAATAGTGCGTCGGTTTGATGTTGGCGCCGGCATATTAACCGTGCCCAAAGAGGCGGCGCAGGAAGTAACGAATACGATGGTAAACGCGGGAATACGTGCAATTTTAAATTTTGCACCCGTTTATTTAACCGTTCCCGAAAACGTATTCGTAAAGTATGAAGATTTGGCGGTATCGCTTGCTGCATTAAGCGGAGCGTTGTCGAAATAAAAGAACTGTTTTGGAGGTTATGAATGAAAGATTTTATCGTACACGATGAGGAATCGCTCGGTAAAATGCTCGCTCGCGTAAGGGCGGCGCAAGAAAAGTTTGCGGCTTTTACGCAGGAACAAGTGGATTATATCTTTATGAAAGCGGCGCTTGCCGCCAATAAAAAGCGTATTCCGCTCGCGAAAATGGCGGTCGAAGAGACGGGTATGGGCATTGTCGAAGATAAAGTGATCAAAAACCATTACGCGTCGGAGTATATTTATAATGCATATAAGGACGTTAAGACCTGCGGTGTAATCGAACGCGACGAGAGTTTCGGTATTACGCGGATTGCGGAACCGATCGGCGTGCTTGCAGCCGTTATTCCGACGACGAATCCTACGTCGACGGCGATTTTTAAGGCGTTGATCTGTTTAAAGACGCGGAACGGTTTGATTATTTCGCCCCATCCCCGTGCAAAAAAGAGCACCATCGAGGCGGCGAAAATTGTACTTGATGCGGCGGTGGAAGCGGGGGCGCCCGAGGATATTATCGGCTGGATCGACGAGCCGACCGTACCGCTTTCCGGAATGATCATGCGCGAGGCAGATATGATTCTTGCAACGGGAGGACCCGGAATGGTCAAAGCAGCGTATTCTTCGGGAAAACCCGCGCTTGGTGTTGGGGCGGGAAATACGCCTGCAATTATCGATTCTTCCGCAGATATCAAACTTGCCGCATCCTCGATTTTACACTCCAAGACGTTCGATAACGGAATGATCTGTGCGTCGGAACAGTCGACAATCGTTTTGAAAGACGTTTACGAAGAATTTAAAAAAGAATTAAAACTTCGCGGCGCATATTTTCTTACGCCCGAAGAGACGGAAAAGGTTCGTAAAACGATCATTATCAACGGCGCGCTGAATGCGAAAATCGTCGGGCAGTCCGCTTGCCGTATTGCAGAGCTTGCGGGGGTGACCGCGCCTGCCGGAAGTAAAGTTTTGATCGGCGAAGTGGAGTCGGTAGAACTTTCCGAAGAATTTGCACACGAAAAGCTTTCTCCCGTACTTGCCATGTATAAAGCGGAAGATTTTGAGGACGCTGTGAGAAAGGCGGACAAGCTGATCAAGGACGGCGGACTCGGGCATACTTCCTCGTTGTATATAAATGTAGAAACGGGAGCTGAGAAGATCGAATATTTCCGTTCGATCATGAAAACTTGCCGTATCGTTATCAATACGCCGTCGTCGCAAGGCGGTATCGGCGATTTATATAACTTTAAGTTTGCGCCGTCGCTCACGCTCGGCTGCGGTTCTTGGGGCGGTAACTCCGTTTCGGAGAACGTAGGCGTTAAGCACCTTGTCAATATTAAGACCGTTGCGGAAAGGAAGGAAAATATGTTGTGGTTCAGAGCACCCGAAAAGGTTTACTTTAAGCGCGGCTGCCTCGGCGTATCGCTGAAAGAGCTTGGCGCAGAATATCATAAGAAAAAGGCGTTTATCGTCACCGATAAATTTTTGTATGAAAGCGGATTTACGAAACGTATTACCGACGTTCTCGACGAGCTGGGGATTACCTCGGCAACATTTTTCAACGTTACGCCCGATCCTACGCTTGCATGTGCAAACGAAGGAGTAAAGCAGATGCGCGATTTCGCACCGGATGTTATCATTGCCGTCGGCGGAGGTTCGCCCATGGATGCGGCAAAGATCATGTGGGTGATGTACGAGCATCCCGAAGTGGATTTCCAGGATATGGCAATGCGCTTTATGGATATCCGCAAGCGTGTGTATCACTTCCCGCACATGGGCGATAAGGCGCTTTTTGTAGCGATTCCCACAACGGCGGGTACAGGTTCGGAAGTGACTCCGTTCGCCGTAATTACCGATGAAAAAACAGGGACAAAATATCCGCTTGCCGATTACGAGCTTATGCCCGATATCGCGATTGTAGATGCCGATCTCATGATGGATATCCCCAAGGGACTTACTTCTTGCTCGGGTATCGATGCTTTGAGCCATGCCTTGGAGGCAATTGCGTCCGTTATGGCAACTGATTTTACAAACGGGATCGCCAAGGAAGCGATTAAACTCATATTTGAATATCTTCCCCGTGCATATTCGCTTGGCGGACACGATGCGGAGGCGCGTGAGAAGATGGCGAATGCGTCGACCATGGCGGGAATGGCGTTTGCCAACGCGTTCCTCGGCGTTTGCCATTCCATGGCGCATAAGCTTGGTTCGTATCATCACATTCCCCACGGTATGGCAAACTCGCTCATGCTTGAAGAGGTAATCCGTTTCAACAGCAGCGAACAGCCTACAAAAATGGGAACTTTCCCGCAATACGCATATCCTCAGTGTAAGGCAAGGTATGCCGACGTTGCAAAGTTTATCGGGTTAAAAGGTAAGACTGATGACGAACTTGTAGAATCTTTGATTAAAAAGTTGAAAGAGCTTCAATCTGCAATCGGTCAGCCTGCAACAATCAAAGATGCGCTTGAAGGTAAAGTAACGGAAGAACAGTTCCTATCCCAACTCGATGCCATGACGGAAGATGCGTTTGACGATCAGTGCACAGGCGCAAATCCCCGTTATCCGCTCATGAGTGAGATCAAGCAGATGTATCTCAATGCTTATTACGGCAGAAAGTAATCTATTTGATAAATTGTCAGGAAAAAGGCACGGCTGTTCGCCCTGCCTTTTTCCAAAAAAATACGTATTTTTAAGGAGATTTTATGCGCGGATTAGAGACTTCCGTCATCAAACTCAGAAGAAAAATTTTTGCAGAGGTTGCAAAAGTCGCCTACGAATCGGAAAATGTAAACGATGATATTGAGGCGATTCCTTATAAAATAACTCCCAACGAAGTTCCGCAATACAGAGAGAGCATCTACCGTGAACGGGCGATCGCTGCGGAGCGCGTGCGGCTTGCCATGGGTATGTCGCTCCGTCCGCAGGACAGACCTGTACATATTACGAGCGGACTCGATGCAAGCAATATTTCCGATCAGTACTATGAACCGCCGCTTATGCAGGTTATTCCTTCCGCATGCGATAAGTGCGAAGAAAACGCCTATGAAGTGAGTAATCAGTGCCGCGGATGCGTTGCGCGTTCGTGCATTACGGTATGCCCGCGCGGAGCGATTTCGATAGACGAAAACGGAAAGTCGGTTATCGATGATTCCAAATGTATCAAATGCGGAAAGTGTAAATCGGCATGTCCGTACGATGCGATCGCGCATAAGATAAGGCCTTGCGCGCAGGCGTGCGGAGTGCAGGCGATAAAGAGCGATGCACTCGGCAGAGCATCCATTGATCCTGAAAAGTGCGTGGGTTGCGGTCAGTGTATGGTCAGTTGTCCGTTTGGCGCAATTGCCGATAAATCGCAGATTTTCCAACTGATTCAGGCGATGAAACGCGGCGACGAAGTGGTTGCTGAGGTTGCGCCTGCTATAATCGGTCAGTTTGGGGCAAACGTATCTCTCTGGAAGATCAAAGCGGCATTAAAAGAAATCGGATTCAAAGAGGTCTTTGAGGTTGCGCACGGGGCAGACGTGGGGGCTGCGACGGAGGCCCATCATTATGCAACGGAAGTTGTGACGGGTAAAGTGCCGTTTTTATTGACTTCGTGTTGTCCAGCTTGGTCTATGCTTGCTAAAACGCAGTTTCCGGAACTCATCGACCGTGTATCAAGCGCGTTGACGCCTATGGTCGCGACGGCGCGGTCTATTAAGCAAAAGATGCCTGATTCGCGTGTCGTTTTTATCGGTCCGTGCGCGGCAAAAAAACTTGAAGCAATGCGGCATACGGTTCGTAGCGACGTTGATTTTGTTATCACCTTTGAAGAACTTGCCGCCATGTTCGAAGTAAAGGGAATCGATTTCAAAAACTTCGATAAAGAAGACCCGATACATGATGCGAGTGCGGCGGGAAGAGGATATGCCGTTGCAGGCGGCGTTGCCTCCGCGGTAGAGGCGTGCGTGAAAGAGTATTATTCGGGCGTTGAAGTAAAAATCGAGCATGCGGAAGGTTTGTCCGAATGTAAAAAGATGCTTACTCTTGCAAAACTCGGGAAAAAGAACGGCTGCTTGATTGAGGGAATGGGGTGCCCCGGCGGTTGTGTTGCAGGCGCAGGCGTGAATATTCCCGTTGAGAAGGGTACGGCAGAGGTGAAAAAGTTTACAGTGGATTCTACCAAAAAATTGCCCGAAAAAGATTTGTACGAGATACATTTACCGTAAATAATTTGTCAAATAGGAAAAATCAAGGTTAATAAGAGTATTACGTCAGACATAAATGTGTAATTATGGCAATGTAACGGAGGCGTTATGGGGTATACACTCATTACAGGCGCGTGCGGCGGATTAGGGCGGGCGTTCGTTTGGACGCTTGCCGCGCGTGGAGAATCTCTATTTTTAACGGGAAGAAGTCAAGAGCGGTTATTGGAGCTTGCAACGGAAATTCGGAGCCAATATCCTTCGGTGGAGATAAAGTGCTTTCCGTGCGATCTTACGAACAGTCATTCGCGCCGCGCGTTGTTTGCGTTTGCCGACGAGAATAAATTGGTTTTTTCCCGCTTGATTTATGTTGCGGGCGCAGATATCCAAAAGTCGTTTGAAAAGTATACGGAAGAGAAACTTGTCTTTCAGGCGCGCGTCAACTTTGAGGGGGCGGTATCTTGTATGCGCGCAGTTTTCGAGCGGGCGCCTCATGACGGAAATACGGCAATTCTCACGATCGGGAGCGTTTCCGGAATTTATCCCATGCCATATTTTGCGCTTTACAGTGCGACGAAAAAGGCGATCGAGCAGTTTTCTTCAGCCGTCCGTACAGAGTGGAAGGGCAGGGCTAAGGTAACGTGTGTGCTCCCCGGAGCAATTCCGACGCGCGACGATATTAAAGCAAATATTAAGACTCAGGGGGTGTGGGGTCGGCTTGCGCCGCTCTCGCCCGAAACGGTTGCCCGACGTTCTTTGAAAGCTGTAAAAAGAAATCGCCGAAGGGTGATTCTCGGCGGTTGGAATAAGTTAATGCGTATTTTTACTGCGTTGATTCCCATGCGGGTTAAGTTAAAATTAATTGCACGGCGTTGGATAAAGACGGAAAAAGATGCGTTTTAAAATTAAAGCTATCAACGTTTACAGAGATTTTTTAAAACAGCCTACTGACTTTGCTTGCAAAGAAAGTAGGCTGTTTTTGATATCAGAGCGATAAATTAAAATTTACTTTACAGTAAAATCAGTCCATTCGATATGATTATATACCATAACGTCGTTCGGTCGTGTCGTTCCGATTTTTTCGTAAAACGGAACAGCGTCTTCATTCACGCAGGTGTACATTACGATATTTTCTTTTTCGCCCGTTACTTCAAGTAATTTTTTCACCAAGCTGTTCCGATTCCATGCCCGACACAATCACGGATAACTCCCAGATCGATAATAAAAGTCAATATGCAAAATCCGTTATCCCAAAGTAGACGTCGATGAATTTTTTATTTGTATTTCGTGCAACCAAACTGACGGATGGCTTTACTTTTTTTTGTTGTTACGCTTGATCTCTTCTTCCTCTTCGGCAGAGGAGAAAGAGAACCCGATATTCGGATTGAGTTCGAGAAGAGATTTCACAAAATCATCGTACCAACTCTCTTTTACGACGATATTAACAAATTTCGTTTTAAAATCGTCAAAATAGACTGCGAGTTTTCCCGCGCCTTTAAAAAGGTGCACTGAAAAGATTTGTTTAAGTTGGTATTTTGTTCGGATAATTCCGAATTGCAGAACAAGCTTATCTTCATAAAGCAGATATTGTGATTTTATGAGCATTGAGAGAATGACAACGATGAGAATCGCGCTCATAAGCAATAAAAGAATATGTTGCAGCCATTGATAAACGCCGTCTGCACCCTGCGTGGCTATGCGCCAGACGGTGAGTGCGATTCCTGCTACGGCAAGGGCAAACCCAAGTCCGAACATAATAAAGATAATCGGGGAATATTGAAATTTATACCGTTTAATCGGGGATTTCTTCATAAGCACAGTATAGCGCATTTTTTGATAAAAATCAAGGGGAAAACATGCGTCAAAAAAATTTCATGAATTTCACATTCGCATATGTCAATGCTTGAAAAAAACAGTAAAAATTGATATAATAAAGAGGAAAACATACACGGAGGCGGTTATGATTAAACTTATTAAGCAGGGCGCGTACTACATGGAAGGGAAAATCGTAAAGGAGCAGAACGCTTTTATGACCTCCGACAAAAAGGATAAAGCGGTGAAAAATACGCTGTCCTATGCGATATTAAAAGCTCATAACGTAGGAGACGGCGAAGGGCTTTCGATCCGTTTCGATGCGATCGCCTCTCATGATATTACTTATGTCGGGATCGTGCAAACGGCAAAAGCAAGCGGACTTACGGAATTTCCCATTCCTTACACTCTTACAAATTGTCATAATTCGCTGTGCGCAGTCGGCGGAACGATCAACGAGGACGACCACGTGTTCGGCCTCTCCGCTGCGAAAAAGTACGGCGGGGATTACGTTCCCGCACATCTTGCGGTTATTCACCAATACATGCGGGAAACGGGCGCAAAATGCGGAGCGATGATTCTGGGTTCGGATTCGCATACCCGTTACGGCGCGCTCGGCACAATGGCAATCGGCGAAGGTGGCCCCGAGCTTGTAAAACAGCTTTTAAAACAGACTTACGACGTCGCCCGTCCGGAAGTGGTTGCCGTGTATTTAAAAGGAAAGCTCAGAAAAGGCGTAGGACCGCAGGATGTGGCTCTCGCGCTCGTGAAGGCAACGTTTGCAAGCGGATTTGTTAAGAATAAAATTCTTGAATTTATCGGGCCTGGGATATCGGGACTTTCGATGGACTTCCGTAACGGGATCGACGTTATGACGACTGAAACAACCTGTCTTTCTTCTATTTGGGAGACGGATGACAAGACGTTGGAGTATTATAAGGATCACGGCAGAGAGAAGGACTATAAAAAACTGACGGTAAAGCAACCCGCCTATTACGACGGGGCGATCACAGTCGATCTGAGCCGTATCGAGCCGATGATTGCGCTTCCGTTCCACCCGTCCAATGCCTATACGATCCGTGAGCTACTCGAAAATCCGTACGAAATTTTAGAAAAGGTCGAGGCGCAGGGCAGAAAGATCAAGGGCGATGAAAGCTTTACGCTTACGGATAAGATTAAAGACGGAAAAATATATATAGATCAGGGCGTGATTGCCGGTTGCGCGGGCGGTATGTACGAAAATATCGCCGAAGCGGCGGAAATATTGCGAGACGGAAATATTGGAACAGGCGCATTTACGCTGAGTGTATATCCGTCCTCTCAGCCTGTATATAAAAGTCTTATCGAAAACGGATATATCGGCATGTTAATGCAATCGGGCGCAACGGTAAAAACGGCGTTTTGCGGTCCTTGTTTCGGTGCGGGGGACGTTCCTGCAAATAACGGATTGTCTATCCGTCATACGACGCGCAACTTTGAAAACAGAGAGGGCAGTAAACCCGCGCAGGGACAGTTGGCAGCGGTCGCTCTTATGGATGCGCGCTCAATCGCGGCAACGGCAAAAAACGGCGGCGTGCTTACGTCTGCGCTCGACGTCGAATATGTAAAGCGTTTGAAAAAATATCGCTATGATTCCGAAATCTATAAAAACCGCGTTTATCGCGGCGCAGGCAAGGCGGATAAAACGGCGGAGCTTGTATACGGCCCGAATATTGCCGATTGGCCCGAACAAATTCCGCTCGGTAAAAATTTGCTTATGAAAGCGGTAAGCGTTCTCTCCGATCCCGTGACGACGACGGACGAGCTTATTCCTTCGGGAGAGACTTCCTCTTATCGCTCCAATCCCTTGAAACTTGCTGAATTTACACTTTCGCGCAAAGATCCCAAATATGTCGAGCGCGCCAAAGCGGTTAAAGCGGACGAGAATATCCGCCGCGAAACGGGAAGATTTCCCGAAAACGTTTTAAAGGAGCTTGGCGGATTTATTCCGGCAGAGGGGACGATTTACGGGAGCGTTGTTGTATCCAACAAACCGGGGGATGGGTCGGCGCGCGAACAAGCCGCGTCGTGCCAACGCGTACTCGGCGGTGTCGCGAATATCTGCAAAGAATATGCGACCAAACGTTACCGTTCCAACCTGATCAATTGGGGCATGTTACCGTTTACAACCGATAAAATTACATTAAAAGCGGGCGATTATCTCTATATTGAAAATATTGACGCCGCCATCAAAGGCGGGGACGATCGCGTTGTCGCCAAAGTGATTTCTCGTGGAAAAAGTTACGACGTTGCGCTTCGGCTCGGAACGTTGACGGAAGATGAGCGCGCCATTATTTTGGAAGGTTGTCTCATCAACTTTAATCGGAGAAAAAATGGATGACGCTTTCCTTTACCGAATATAAAAATTTAATTGACCTCACGCCGTATCCTCGACCTGAGCCTATGGGATCGGAGCGGGAAAAGGTTTCGGCGTGCGATCATATTTTAAAATTTTTATTGAGAGAGCGTGGTTTAATTGCGGCTTTTAGCGCAGATTATCACAAGAAACGGGAGCTTATCCGTAACTATGCAAATATGCGCGCGGCTCTTCCCGTTCCGCAGGAAATATTGGAGCTGCAGGATCGTTTGTTTTGGACGGAAAGTATGGAACGCGGTGTTGTAGATACGATAGGTTTACAGGGGAACAAGTACGGTCTTTGTTTGTGGGAGGGCGACATTACGCGGTTGAATGCGGACGCAATTGTAAACGCCGCTAACAAATCCTTGCTTGGGTGTTTTGTTCCTAAACATTTTTGTATCGATAACGTCATACATTCCTATGCGGGCATGCAACTCAGAGATGACTGTGCAAAGTTGATTGCGGCTCAGGGAGGAGCAGAGGCTTGCGGAGAGGCAAAGGTAACGCGCGCGTATAATCTTCCCGCAAAGTATGTTATACATACTGTCGGACCGATGATCGGACGGGAAGTTACCGAGGAGAATCGCGCCGAACTTCGCTCGTGCTATACGTCCTGTCTGGATTTAGCGAATGAAATCGGACTTAATTCGATTGCCTTTTGTTGTATTTCGACGGGAGTGTTTAACTTTCCTCGGGCAGAAGCGGCGGAAATAGCTACGAGAACGGTGCTCAATTGGAGGCTCCGACATCCGGAAAGCAGTCTGCAAATCATATTCGATACGTATTTGAAAGAAGATACGGAAATTTACCAAAATATTCTCAGAATGATGTGATTCGCGGCAATATTGTTTCAGCGTATTGCTGCGGTGGTATATATATAATAAATCTTTAGCGGAGGCTACAAAATGACAGGTTTACTTTTGCTTGGCACGGGCGGAATTATTGCAATTTCCGTGGTGTGCGCGCTCGTTGCTCTTCTCCTCATTTTCCTTTTGGTCTATATGGGGATGTACAACAAGCTTCAACGGTTAAAAAATCTCACCGAAGAGGGGTGGGCGACCATTGACGTTCAGCTTAAAAAGCGTTACGATCTCATTCCGAATTTGGTGGAGACTGTTAAGGGTTACGCTAAACACGAAAGCGAAACGCTTGAAAAGGTAATTGCTGCTCGTAATGCGGCAATGACGGCGACGGGCAATGAGAAGATGGCGGCGGAAAACGTACTTACAGGTACGTTGAAATCGCTGTTTGCGTTGCAGGAGGCGTACCCTCAGCTCAAAGCGAATACCAATTTTACCGATCTTCAAAGTCAGCTTTCAAGAATTGAAACGGAGCTTGCGTCGGCACGCCGTTATTACAATGCGACGGTGAAAGAGTTGAATACGAAAATCGACGTGTTCCCGTCCAATCTTGTTGCGCGGAAAATGCGTTTGGAAAAGCGCGTGTATTTTGAGCTTGACAGCGCGGAAGAACGTGTTGCGCCCTCGGTGAAATTCTAAAATCGAACAGTAAGGACAGTAACAAGGATAGAATATGAAAATGAAATTGAGTGGAAAGAGGATTTTATTGCCGCTTTTGGCGTTGCTCCTTGCGCTCACTTTATGGGCGGGATTTTTCCCGCCCGTTTCCGTATCGGCAAGTGCGGAAGATTATGCGCATCGGTATAGTGTTTCCTCGTTTCAGGTGGAAATGGAAGTTCGCGAGGATCGCACGATAGAAGTAAAAGAGGTGATTGCCGTACAGCTTTTAGGTCACGAATCACACGGAATTATCCGTGATTTTCCTCTTGGTCATGGGGTAACTTATTCCAATATCAACGCATCATGCGATCATTCCGATTTTGATCCTTATTTTCAGTCGGACGATTCGGATTTCTTGTCGCTCTATCTTCGCGGGGATAGTTATGCGGTCGGGCAAGATCGGACTTATACAATTACCTATTTAATGACCGTGCCTGCTTTGAAAGAAGAAGGATATCTTCCGCTTAACGTAATCGGGTATGGATGGCAGACGCGGCTGCGCAACGTCAGTGCAAAAGTAACATTGCCCGAAGGTTTGATCGACTACAATATTTACTCCGGAGAGTACGGAACGAAGGGGAATGCTTATGCAACGCATTCCCGCGTAGAAAATACCGTTTATATAAGCGCGCAGGAATTACCGCAATCATATACGGATGAATATGGAAATCGCGTTGCTGCGGGTATCACGCTTGATTTATCCTTTGGGGGCGGGGTGCTTAAAACGCACGTGAACATGCCTTTGATCATTGCAATCATTATAGGTGCAGTCATTTTCTTGATAGCTATTTTGTTGAAATTGCTTGTATTTCGGAATACGGAATTTGTCGCGCCCGTTAATTTAAGCGCGCCTGAAGAGATGGATCCGTTGAAAATGGGGATTCTCATTGATAACAAACTCGATTCTGAAGACCTCGGCTCGCTTGTATTTTGGCTGGCTGCGAAAGGATACGTTAAAATCGATCTCACAGAGGACGAAAAAGATCCTCGTATTACGATGACGGGAAAGATGTTACCTGCCGACGCACCGAACTATTTAAAGGCATTTTTTGACGGGTTATTTGATCGCAGAGAAACGGTACTCGTGTCAGAACTGAAAAACAGTTTTTACAAAACGGCAGATAACGTAAAGGTTTCCGCCTCAGCATCGGTAAAATCGCAATGTACGATGTATCGGAAACATAGTGCGGTCTGGACGGTCGCTTTCGGCGTGATTACGGTATTGATACTCGGCGGATTTGCTTTTTTCTATGCGATGATGAATCTGACTGCAAACTTTGCTCCAATGGGATATCATTATTGGGCAATTTTCCCTATATTGGCGTTTGCCTTACTTTTTAGCGCGTTTGCTGCCAATATGGTTCGTCAACGCTACTTTAAGTGGGGGAATCCGACGCGAATAGTCATAACTCTCATGGGACTATTTGCGGGCGGTCTTGTATCCTTGGCAACGCTTGTTTTGCCCTGCGCGGTGTTCACCGTATGGGTGGGGATTTTGCTCGCAATTTTTGCCGCCGCTACCGGTACGGTGTGCGGAATGTTTTTATGCAGAACAAAGCAATATTCGGACGTGCTCGGGCAAATCGTCGGTTTCCGTAATTTTATTTTGTTGACCGAAAAAGATAAAGTGGAAATTATGCTGAAGGAAAATCCCGAGCTTTATTATCAAATATTACCGTATGCGCAGGTGCTTGGCGTGACCGACGTTTGGACGGGGAAATTTAAAGGACTTGACGTTCCTGCGCCCTCTTACGTTGTTTACGGTAATAATTTTGTATTTGATTTTTTAATATGGAATACAATGTTCCATTCCATGACGCGAAACTTTTCGAATACGTTTGTTTCCCGTCCGTCCTCTGCGGGCGGCGGAAAGTTTGGAGGAGGATTCGGCGGCGGGTTCGGCGGCGGAGGTTTTGGCGGAGGCGGCGGCAGAGGTTGCTGATTGGATATCGGAATATGAACAAATACATTATTGCGCTTGATGCCGGAACGACGAGCGTTCGCGCAATGCTCTACGATCTTGAAAAAGATGCGTTTGTATTTACTGCGCAACAGGAAGTGGGACAGAGCTATCCGCAAAGCGGTTGGGTAGAGCAGGACGCGAATGAAATTTTTTATAAAACGGCGTATGTGCTGAACGCATGTGCAACCGCCTGTACGGGCGATATCGTCGGAATCGGGATAACAAATCAGCGGGAAACGATCGTTCTTTGGAACAAAGAAACGGGCGAACCCGTATGCCCCGCGATCGTATGGCAGTGCCGCCGTACGGCAAAATTTTGTGAAGGCATTCCTTCGGATATGCAGGGCGCGATTAAGAGTAAAACCGGACTTTTGTGCGATGCTTATTTTTCGGCAAGCAAGATCAAGTGGGCGATTGATAATGTTTCCGCCGTGCGTGAATTGCTTAAAATGGGTAAACTCTGCGTTGGAACGGTAGATAGTTATCTATTATATAAGCTTTCGGCGGGTAAAATTTTTTCTACCGATCACACAAACGCTTCGCGGACAATGCTCTTTAATATTCACACGCTTGAGTGGGATCGGGAACTATTAGCGTATTTCGGTATTCCGTATGAGATATTGCCTGAAGTGCATCCTTCGGCATATCGTTTGGGTGAGATTCCGATCGGCGGAAAACAAGTGCCGGTTGCGGGCGTTGCGGGGGATCAGCAAGCCGCGCTTTACGGTCAGGCATGTCTCGACGAGGGCGACGCAAAAGTAACCTACGGTACGGGTCTGTTTTTACTCTTTCATACGGGCAATCGCTGCATTTCTTCGCATTCGGGATTGATTACGACGATCGGATATTCAACGGAGAAAAAAGTCGCGTATGCTTTGGAGGGGAGCGCGTTTAATGCCGGCAGCGCCGTGCAATGGCTGCGCGACGAACTCGGGGTTATCACTACGAGTGCGGAGAGTGAGGCGCTTGCGGTTTCGGTACCCGATTCGGGCGGCGTTAGTTTTGTTCCTGCGTTTACGGGACTTGGCGCGCCGCATTGGCGGGGAGACGCTCGGGGACTCTTGTGCGGTTTGACACGCGGAACAACGAGAGCGCACGTTGTGCGTGCGGTGCTTGAAAGTATTGCGTTTGGAGCGAGAGAGCTTGTCGAATGTATGCAGTCGGACAGCGGAATACGTTTTAATGAGATCAAATGCGATGGCGGCGCGTCTGCAAACGGATTTTTAATGCAGTTTCAGGCTGATGTTTTAGGTTTAAACGTCAATCGACCAGCCGAGCGTGAGAGCACTGCTTTGGGGCGGCTCTTCTTTGCGCTTATGCGTTGGGATTGCGTTCGGAGCGGGATATTTTGCGACTTCGACGTTCGGAGCGGGTGTTTGTACCTCAGGGAGACAAGGGATATTACGACGCCCTTTATGTTGAATATGAACGCGCGGTAAGGCGCACGCTTTTAAAATAAAAATATAAAATTTTTCTTTTGATCAACGGACGGTTTTACGTCCGTTTTTTTGTGCTTAAAGTAGCCGCATTAACGCTGATTTGCATAGGATATACAATGCGGATATGCGAAAAGGAGAGGCGATTTTGGGTAAATATTTTGGTACGGACGGATTTCGTGGCAGAGCGAATGAAACGCTTACCGCGCTGCATGCGTTCCGCGTCGGTCGTTTTTTGGGACACTATTATTCGGAGCGTCGTGAAGAGGGACGGGCAAGAGTCGTTGTCGGAAAAGATACACGTCGGTCGTCGTATATGCTTGAATACGCATTGGCGGCAGGAATGACGGCATCGGGCGCGGACGCATATTTGTTACACGTAACGACGACGCCGTCTGTTTCATACGTAGCGCGCACCGATGGATTTGATTGCGGGGTGATGATTTCTGCAAGTCATAACGGTTATGAGGATAACGGTTTGAAACTCATAGGCGGCAGCGGTGAAAAAATGGACGAACGCGTGCTTGCCGAGATCGAAACCTACCTTGACGGCGACAGCGATCCTCCGTATGCGACGGGTGCGCGTATCGGGCGGACGGTAGATTATGTGTTTGGGCGTAACCGATATATCGGTTATTTGATTTCTCTATCGCGCGTATCTTTTCGCGGTATTAAAGTGGGACTTGATTGTGCCAACGGGAGCGCTTGGTCGATTGCCAAATCAGTGTTTGATTCGTTGGGGGCGAGCGTAACGCTGGCGGGTGCGCAACCCACGGGAACAAATGTAAATCTTGGTTGCGGTTCTACTCATATCGAGCATTTACGCCGCATTGTGGTTGAAAACGGACTTGACGTCGGATTTGCTTTTGACGGTGACGCCGACCGCTGTATCGCCGTAGACGAGAAAGGCAACGTGGTGGACGGTGACGCAATTTTATTTTTAATGGCAAATTATATGAAGGAACGAGGGGAGCTGGAAGGCGGGATCGTTACAACGGTTATGAGTAATTTGGCGTTCCGAAAAGCGCTAAAGGAACGCGGGATCGAGTTTTCATTGACGCAAGTCGGGGATAAATATGTATATGACGGAATGACGGCAAGCGGTAGCGTGCTTGGCGGTGAACAGTCCGGTCATATAATTTTCCGTAAGCATGCGGCAACGGGCGACGGGATTTTAACGGCGGTTAAGGTAATGGAAGTGATTGTCGAGCGGGAAAAACGGCTTTCAACGTTGGTCGAAGGGTATGTTCCTAACCCGCAAGTAGTGCGTAACGTGGCGGTATGTCACAAGAACGGCGTTATTGAAAATGAATATTTTCTGAGAATTGTCAAGGAAACCGAAGAGAAATTAGGCGAGGAGGGACGGGTGCTCGTTCGTCCTTCCGGTACGGAGCAGTTGGTGAGAATTTTAGTAGAGTGCAATGATTTAGCGATTGCAGAACATGCGGCGGAACTGCTTGCGCATGCGGCGGAAGTTGCTGACGGGGAGGTAATGTAAATGTGCGGAATTGTCGGTTACGTCGGAAAGGGTAATGCTGCCCCTTTTTTAGTTGAGGGATTGAAAAAACTTGAATACCGTGGTTACGATTCGGCAGGAATCGCGCTTATAAACGACGGAAAATTTGTTTGTAAAAAGAGAAAGGGCACTGTTGCGGAAATTTCAGATGCGGCTGATCTGTGTAGCGGCATAGGGATCGGGCATACCCGTTGGGCAACGCACGGCGCGCCTTCCGAACGAAACGCACATCCGCACATTTACGGGCGGTTTGCAATCGTTCACAACGGTATCTTAGAAAATTACGCCCTGTTAAAAGAGCAGTTGGAGTCGGATGGGGAGACCTTTATATCCGAGACAGACAGTGAAGTTGTAGCGCACTTGTTGGAAAAGTTTTATTGCGGAAATCTGCTTTCAGCATTGCGCGAGGTAACCGAAAAGCTGGTCGGCTCTTATGCGCTTGCGGTATTATGTCTTGATCAGCCTGACATTATCGTATGTGCGCGTAAAGCGAGTCCGCTTTTGGTCGGAGTAAAGGAAGGCGCGTGTTTGATCGCCAGCGATAT
The DNA here is from genome assembly GCA_910586985.1 of uncultured Christensenellaceae bacterium. Lineage (GTDB taxonomy): Bacteria > Bacillota > Clostridia > Christensenellales > Borkfalkiaceae > Gallimonas. Next base: position 249,342 of record CAJUKK010000001.1, read on the forward strand.
ACCGGCGATAGCGGGCGAAGGGGTAACGGCATACTTGCTTGGGGACGGCGAGTTTGCTTTATTAAACGCTGCGGAGGCAAAATTCTATTCGCCGCAACTGCAACCGATAAGAAAAAATCAGCTGGAATACGATCCGTTGATCAGCTCTTCCGACAAAGGGGGATATGTACATTTTATGAAAAAAGAGATGTCGGAAATTCCCTGTTCGGTACGCAATTCTATCTGTGATTTTGCCACTAAATTAAAATTTTCCGATTTTTATCAAGTATTATGTCAGACAAAATACATACATATTGTGGCATGTGGGACTGCATACCACAGTGGGTTGGCGGTTAAATATGCGATAGAGCGGCTTGCGCGTGTTCCGGTTGAGGTAACGATAGCGAGCGAATTTCGTTATTCCAATCCCGTTATTTGTTCGGGTACGCTTGCGATTGCAATCAGTCAAAGCGGGGAAACTGCGGATACGCTTGCAGCGGCAAAACTTTTTCGGGCAAAAAGCGTTCCGCTTGTTGCGGTTACTAACGTTTCCTATTCTTCTCTTACGCGGATTGCCGATTTCGTATTGCCGACGAGGGCGGGGAGCGAGATTGGTGTTGCGGCGACAAAGAGCTATAATGCGCAACTTACCGTATTGTATTCGCTTGCCATTGCGCTTGAAAACGCAAAGGGAAAAAGCGGGAAATCGCTTGAGCGTTTAAAACGCTTGCCGAGACTTGCAACGGCTACTTTAGAGGCTGCGGAGACGGTGCGGAGTTGGACATCGCATTTTGTAGGTGCGAGGTGCGTTCTTTTTATCGGTAGAGGCGCGGATTATTGTGCTGCGGTGGAAGGGAGTCTGAAACTCAAAGAAATTACTTATCTTCCTAGCGAGGGTTATCCTGCGGGGGAACTTAAGCACGGTACGCTTGCTCTTGTTGACGAGCGTACGCCCGTCGTCGTTTTATTGACAAACAAGAGACTTGCAGCCAAAACAATGAATGCAGTGCATGAAGCGGCGGCGCGCGGCGCAAAAGTTTTTCTTATTACGAGCATAGCTGAATATCTTGAAAATGAAGAGGTGTTTGCCTCTGTATTGATTCCGCAATGCAGCGAGGCGTTTACTCCTTTATTATCTGTAATTCCTTTGCAAGCGCTTGCTTATTATACGGCGATTGCCTGCGGAAATGATCCCGATAAACCGCGCAATCTTGCTAAATCGGTTACTGTTGAATAAAAAAAGCGCCTCGCATAAAAATTTGCGGGGCGCTTTTTGCCATATTTTGAAACTCTATTAAGCGGGTTTGTTTGTTGACTTTATCATATGCGCATGTTATAATTTATTCTGTACCGCAAAATTTTACTTGCACAAATACGTAAACATATAAGGGAACTCAAAGAAAAGTACAAGGTTACGGTTATGAGAAATTTAAAGAAAAAGCTTTCGGTCGCGATATTTGTAATGATTGTTATGTTATCGGTTGCCGTATGTTTGGCATACGATCCGTTCATTGCGAACGATTATGAGACCGTCGTCTCGGCGCAAATTGTATACGAAAAGGAAAATGTAATATCTTCTGTCAACGGGATAACCGTTTTAGACACGGATAACAGAGCGGCGGATGAACTCATCTATTTCGATTATAATTCTGTAACGCAAACAATTAGCGGAATATCTTCGGAAGGATTGGAAAAGGGGGGTGCCGCATATATTCTTGCGATCGGCGATGACGTCGCAATTGATACGGGCGCTTTTCATGATTTAGACGGACTTGTGGGCGTTTATTTTAAAAATGATTGTTCGAACGTTGCGGAAGGCGCGTTTGACGGTTGTGAAAAACTTGTCGAGGTCTCTTTGGGGGGAGACATGCCGAACGGGGATTTGTACGGCTCGGCGCAATTCGGCGGAGTTTTTTTAAATACGCTGAATATTTGCGGCAATCTTTCCGATATGACGCTCTCTTCAAATGACGGATTCATTTTCTGTAAAAATAGCCGCAGGGATTCAAGCAGTCCTTTTGCTTTGATTTCTTATGAAAAATCATTCGGCGGCGTGCTCACATTGCCGTTAAATTACCGCGGTAATAATTATGAAATCTTCGCGAAGGCATTTTACGAAACTGATTTTTATTCGCTTGAAATTCCTGCCTCGATAAGCAAAATTGGGGCGCATGCGTTTGAAAAATGTGTCAATTTGACTTCGGTCGAGTTTTTCGGCGCGGACTATACAATATCGGAATATGCTTTTCGCGGTTGCAGTCGCTTGAAAACCGTTCAATTGAACGGCTGCCTGCGGTTGGGGGTTGGAGCTTTTTCGGGTTGTGATTCGATTGAGTTTGCGTATCTGCCTACGGGAATTTTGGCAGAACAAGGCGCAGGCGTTGCCGCTTACTTTGGCGCGGGCACGGTTATCGTCTATGAAAATTCAAACGCATATAATTTTGCCGTGAAAGAGAACAGTTCGATCATTCAGGCTCACCGCGAAAATGTTACTTATCTCATCGATATTAATTTTCACGGTTACGGTGAAGAGGAATACGTGCGCCAAGTGCTTTTTAGAAAAGGGTATAATTTCGTTCGGAATCAGGACGGCGAATGGGAAATGAAAGGCGATACTGCTCTTCCCGTTCAAACGAATTATGCGCATTCCGTCTGGTATGCGGATGCAGGGCTGACGAGAGAGACAAGCTTTTCTGCCGTTGAATCTATGATAGATGATTCGGGTACCGATCGTATCGATCTATATGCGAAGTATCTCGCGCCGATTACGGTACAGGGAAAGACGGTTGCTTTTTCAGAAAACGCGTTCTATTCGTTGACGCATGCAAGCGATTTGGATTCGGTACTTTCATTTGAAGGCGCAGATATTCGTGACGGTTTGTTGAACGAACTTGAGTTTAGCGCTGAGATAGACGGACAGCCTGTGTCGCAGATTCATGACGCGGGTGAATATACGTTGCGGATCGGTGTAAAAGACGGTGAAAAGTATGGAGCCTGGATTCAGGACGTTATCGCTGACGTTGTTGTCACGCCGCTTGAAATAAATGTTTACGATTATCGCCAGTTGCATTTTTCATTCTGCGTTCCTGCTGCGAACGGCGTTGACGGCGTCTCTGACCTTCAGAGCGGATCGGTATACCGTTATAATTATCGTCAAAACGGCGAACCGCAGACGTATTACTCTGCAACAGAAATTGATAGCGCGCCGGACAGCAGTTGGACGAGCTGGAATTTTGCGTCCCGCAATGAGGTTAATTCGTCGATTGTACGTTATCGCGCAAATGATTTTGACCATAAAATTCGAATCAATGCGCCGCTAACCAACGGGTGGGATGCTAAATCGCTCTATGAGGCGGAGTATAGCGGCGAAGTATCAGTCAGAACGGCGGGCGAATTTACTGCAACTGCAAAGCTTACGGCAAGCGCAAATTACGTATTTGTGCAAGGAACGATAAATTCTAATGCGCCGACGATGCAGTCCCGCGGACTTACGGTCGAAATAGGAGCTGACGGAAAAACTGCGAATGTGAAAAAGGTGTGGTACGTTGTCAATTATGCGAATGCTTTGATTGCGGATATCAGTGATTCGGAGACGGGAGAGGCGGAATATCATATTCCTTCGTGGACGTTTGGCGACGAGTCTGTCGTAAACGCGCCCAGACTTCAGCATGGAGACGAGTTTTTCCTTGCTGAGGGAAGTCAGCCGAACGGGTATCAGCTTGTTTGCGACGGTACGACGGTTGTGAAAGACGGTCAGGCGGCAGATGGATGGAATCCATTTCTTCCGAGCGGACAGGGGAACGATATTGTAAAGTTTACGTTAACGCGTACATATAACGGGGGTACCGAAATTATTTGCGAAAGCGAAGTTCGTTCGAATTGGGTAAGATATTTTAATAAATATATGCCTGTCGGCAAATATACGGTAACTTTTCGCGTTTCTTCGGTTACAATATCCGATCATGCGCATTGGTGGGATAACGAGATTCATGAAGAAGAGGGCAACGCCACAGTAAGGTATCAGGGTTTTACTCGTTCTTTTCCGTTTGAAGTATATGCGGGGACGTTTTCAATTGACGATTCGGACTTTAACGTTCCCGAAGGAAATGCCGCGCCGTTCCGCATTAATATTTCCGAGCTTTCAGGCGGGAATTTCACTGAATTTTTTGCGCCAGCAAGAGATGCCGTTTATTCTCCCGTAATTACGAGGGAAGACGTTCTTAGCGACGGAAACTATACCTATTGGGCGGACGTTGCCGGCAAATATTACGGTGAAGCGCCGGAAATGAAGTTCAATCTTGCGCGAATGCATAATAATTCTTATTTATCGGTAAATGACCGTTGGGGCGACTATATATACGAGCCGTCGACATACACCGTGTTTTATATGGCGGAGATTCTCAATTATCAGACTCTTCCGCTCATGACTCAGGATCGCTATAATAAGTATTTTACTGTGATTGTTTATCGGGAAATTGAGCTTCCGACGCTTAACCGTACTCAATTTATCTTTACCGGTCGTGAATTGCAAGCGGACGTATCGGCGGAAGTACCGGATGAAGAGCGCATTTTATATACATTGTCGGGCAATAAGGGGACGGATGCGGGAGATTACATTGCGAGTTTCAAAATAATCGATCCGGAGCATTATTGTTGGAAAAATGCAGACGGAGACGTGTATAATGTACCCTTTACGATCGAAAAAGCGCCTGTATTGGTTCCTGAGTTAATGCAGAAAGTTTATTCGGGCGGTGAGCAGTCGGCAGATATAACGATACCGACCGATTATCGCGGCGAGCCAGTTTTTATCATTCGTCACGATACGCAGAATGTAGACGGAAAATATATAGACGCTAAAACTTACGATATATCGCTTGTTTTGTGCGACGGAGCGAATTACAGATGGGTCGATACGTCGGGGGAAGAAATACCCTCGATCGGCGGTATGATCAACGTTCCGTTTACGATCGGTAAGGCGCACGACGCGTGGGGTACATCCGTTCATCTCTCGTCTTGGAATTACGGAGATTACAATGAACGAATGAATGGCGTTTCGGGAGATTTGTTGTCTGGAAGAAAAGCGTTCTTTACTGTTGTCGACTCCGAAAAAAATATTTGCGACGGATTAAACGGTTTTACGCTTGACGGGGATTATGCAAAACGGTTAAATGCGTTGCCCCGCGGAGAGTATTACATCGGCGCGTTTATAGCAGAAAGCGAAAATTATTTTGAACTGACTTCTGAATGGGTGAAGTTCGAAGTTTTGTTCGGGCACAATTATTGGACGGAAACGCCGAACATCATTCGTTGGCGCTATGGGGAGTACGACGCGGAAATCAATCGGCAATTGGGAATGGCTTTTTATGGCGATGCGGAGTTCCGTTTTTATCGTTTGGACGAGGAAGGGAATCGGATCGGCGACGGACACGGTTCAATGAGCGAGTTCGGAGAAGCGGATGATTTTAATCGGATTCCGTGCGGCGAGTATGAGATGACGGTAACCGTTGACGGCGGGCATAACTATTTAAGTCTCAGCGAATCAATTGTATTTCGTGTTTTGCAGGGGATCAATTTTTGGGAAGAAACGCCGAATATCGAGCGTTGGGTATACGGCGAGCAGCACGGAGTGCTTTCCGGAAGTTCCAAATATGGCGAACCTGTGTTTACCGTTACGACTTTAGACGGGGTTGAAGTGTTTAACAGTCAAACGGGTAAAGATGAATTAAACGCACAACGCCCCGGAGATTATATTATGACAGCGTTTGTTGCTCCGACGGCTAATTATACGGGATTAAGCAACCATACAGTTAACTTCAGAGTGTTTGGAACAAAGACCAATTCTTGGCGAATTGTACCGAATATTCAAGGTTGGACGGAGGATGATAATCCCAACGCGCCGCAGGCAGAAGCTGTTTATGGTAGTACGGTAGTTTTCACTTACCGCACGGCGGACGGGCTTGATCTCGGTGAAACCGTTCCCGTGCAGGCAGGAGAATATATACTCGTCGCATATGTTCCTGCTTGGGGCGATTATAACGAGTTGACTGCGGAAGTGCATTTTACAATTGCGCCCAGAGGCTTGAAAATCAATGTTTGGACGGTTATTCCCGCAATCCAAGGTTGGACGGAGGGGGGAGTACCCAATTCTCCCATTGGCGAGGCTCTCGCGGGAGAAGTGACGTTTATCTATCAAAAGGAAGATGGAACGGTTTTAGATTTCGCGCCTGACGTTGCCGGAAATTATATACTTGTGGCGATATCTGTTGCGGACGGCTATGAGGATCTTATGGGCGAAGTACCTTTTACGGTTGCGTCTAAAGTATTGAAAATTAACGTTTGGACAGTTGCGCCCAATATTCAGGGTTGGATCGAGGGCGAAGAGGCGAATTTACCTGTTGGCGAAGCAAAGACGGGAGAAGTGCAATTTATTTACAGAACTGCAGATGGCGCGCCGCTGACGGGATGTCCGACGGTTGCAGGAGAATATGTTCTCACAGCGACTGTACTTGCTGACGGATACGAGACGCTCACGGCGGAAATTGCTTTTACCGTTACCCAAGCTCTTGTAAAGACCGAAAACGGTTTTGTCGGCGCGGACGGAGAGCAATATACCGTAAGCGTAGACGGCGTTGCGACCGGTACGCTTGTGACGCTCACTTCTGTTGCCGGCGACGGCAAGATTTATGATGAGTGTAAGGAGGTGCTGAATAAATTCGGTTATTCTCTGGGGACGGTTTATGACATCGGTTTATTTGATGCCGCGGGTTTAAGTATTCAGCCGAACGGCTCGGTTACGGTGACTTTATCCGTCTCAACGGAATATTTGAATTTGTCCGGTTTACAGGTCGCGCATGTCGGCGAAAACGGTGAAATCGAATTTTTGGGCGGCGTTGTAAAAGACGGAAAGATTACCTTTACGACAACTCACTTCAGCAGGTTTTGCCTTGTCTGGGCGGATAACGACAATGGAACACAGACAATATTGACTGTATTTCTCATACTTTTTGTCGCATTGTTTGCATTGTCTGTTTGTACGGGAGCTTGGTATTTTCTTCGTGTTCGGCAAAGAGTAAAGATTTCTGATCAACCGCATGTGGATATACAAACAGAAGAGGCTGAAAACGGCGAAGAAAAAAACGCGGATAATGTTGATAATACTCAAATAAAGTAATACTGAATATGTTACGCAGGTATATGAAAAGCGTCTGTTTTAACGGGCGCGGAAAACTTATTTGATATTTACAATAATACGATACATATCGCCCATTTTTGGAAAAATTGTATTTTATTTATACTAACAAATTGAAACAAATGGGCGATAGAACTCTTTTTAGAAGAAATTTAAGCAGATTTTGACGAATAAAGATTGCAAATGCTTGGGATATATAGTATAATAAGGATAGGTAATTGAGAGAAGACGATTTTTTAAAATTATCGCTTGAACATGTTTTTTGCCTATGAATTATATTGACGAAAGATTAAAGAACGAACACAACAACTGTAATCGTAACTCACTCGGTCTTTACAGGAATAACCGCCGCGCGAAAGGTATGCGTTTGGCGGGTATTTGTATGTTTATTTTAAGTTTGCTTGCATGTCTGTTTTTCGGTTTCTCGTTTTTACCGAAAAATGCTTTTAATGATGGGACTACGATTACCGCATACGCGGATGCCGCAAGCGATTGGCAGACTGCCGTAACTGAGAGCCTTTCAAGCGGAGAAACACGGACGGTAAAACTTACAAGCGATTTTACGGCAGTTTCCGGCTCGTTCGGCGCAGATACGACGACGTTTATCAACGGCGCGCTTTATGTCCCCGCGGGCGCTAAAATAGTTCTCGATCTCAACAATTGTGCGGTGAACCGCGGACTCGGAACAACCGTTCGCGCCAGCGGATACGTTATTTACGTAGCAGGCTCGCTGACAATCAAAGACAGTACCGTAACAAACGGTACGTATTCTACAAACGGAAAGATCACAGGCGGCGCAAACAGCACGGGCAGTAGTGCGGGCGGTATTTATATTGCGACGGGCGGCAATGTGACGCTTGAATCGGGTAGAATTATTAATAACAGAGCGTCGGGGAGTACCAGCGGCGCGGGCGTTTATATTGGAAGCGGCGCGTTGTTTAACATGACGGGCGGCGCGATCGAGTCAAACGTAGCGGTAAATAACAGCAACGGGACGGGCGGCGTATATATTTATAACAGCGGCGTGTTCAACATGACGGGCGGCGCGGTGAGGGCGAATCAAGCGACCCGAGCATCGAATTACAGTTACGGCGGCGTTTTTGTCGCAAATGCGGCAGGTACGGAATTTAATATGACAGGCGGGTCGATCGAACGGAATAGCGGTTTTACTGCGGGCGGTTTACATATTGCAGGAATAAACGGAAAAGTTTCGATTGGCGGCACTGCGCAAATTTATAATGGAAATACTGCAAACGGACAGGCGAATAACGTTAATTTTCTCAATGCGAACAGTGTGATCAATATCGTATCTCCTTTCCAAAGCGGAGCAAAAATCGCCGTTACGCGTACGAACGGCTTAATTACAAGCGGTTATAGCACGCATAATGCCGGCGTTCCTTTCAGTACATATTTTTCCGTTGACCAAGCTTCAAATTATTTTCTTTATGAAGAAGGCGAGGGCGCCAGTGCGGAAGTTTTCTGTTCGAGCGTCAATAACGCTACGAACTGGGATTACTTTATTGCGCGTAGCATGAATACCGGAACAGTACAAACGATAAAGCTTTATTCCAATTGGACGGCGGCAAGAAGTACGACGGGATTCGGAGTTTCGTATAATTCGGGCGGCGGGCTAAACGTTCCTGCGGGAGCTAAAATTATACTCGATTTAAACGGATATAATCTTGACCGTAACTATACAAGTGCGGCAAGTTCCGGTTACGTTATGTACGTAGCGGGACAAATCACAATCCGCGACAGTAAGGCGGGTAACAGTAGGATTACGGGCGGATTTAACAGTACAAGCAGTAGCGCGGGCGGCATTTATGTCAGTGGCGGCGAACTTACGCTTGAAAGCGGACATATTTACGGCAATAAGGTTTCGAACAGCATCAGCGCCGGCGCGGTTTATATCAACAGCAGTGCAACGTTTAACATGAAGGGCGGCTATATTGAAAATAACGCCTCAACGAACGCCGGCCCCGGTGGCGTTTGGGTCAATGGACAAGCCGCATCGCGCTTTATCATGACTGGTGGAAAAATTCAGAATAATACGACCACGAGCGCGACGAATCCGGGCGGAGTGCAGGTTAATTCCAGCGGAGTAATGCGTCTTGGCGGCAATGCGGTGATTGAAAACAATACATCCGCAGGGACGCAGAAGAATGTTACTACTCTCGACAATAATGCCAAGTTTGAAATTGTTGAGACGATCGGGAGCGATTTCCGCGTTGGACTTTCCAAAACGAACAATAACTACGAAAATACCAGCGGGTTGATTTTTACAACGAATTGGTATCAGTATGCAAACGGCGCGTCGCCGATCGGCAAATTTTTCTCGGACGACAGTATGTACGACGTTGTCAGCGCAGGCGGGATTGCGCAGCGTGAAGCTGCGATGTGGTGTATTGACGGCGCAAAGAATTGGCAAGAGGCTAACCTTAAAAGCAGTGCAGACGGCGTACAGCGTACTGTAAAACTTTATAAAGATTGGGTTGCAACGGCACACAGCTCTTATGGAATGGTGCTGTCTACTTCCTATGCCGCCAATACGACTTGTTATTACCACGGCGTGCTTTATATGACGGGAAAGGCAAATATCATTCTCGATTTAAACGGCTACAAGATTGACCGTAAGTTAACGAGCGCATATGCGTACGGGTGTATCATTCGTATGAATAACGTTAACTGCAAGTTGGAAATTATCGATAGTTCCGGTACAAATCGGGGGACGATTACAGGCGGTTATTCATCAAATACCGGCGGCGCGATCATTATGCAGTCGGGCGAATTAAAAGTTTTAGGCGGTAATATTACAGGAAACAGAGGTTTATACGGTGCGATTCAGGTGACGCAGAATACGCCGAACTGTAAATTGAGCGTCGGCGGCAGCGCAAATATTTATAATAACGTCGATTACAACAACGCTAATTTGGTGCGCGATATTTATTTGCAAGTTGAAAACAGCTTGATCTATATTGCATCCCGAATGACGAATACTCAAAAAATAAGCGTATGGAGAAATAATCGCGGTGTTATTACCGACGATTACGGCAGATTTAACGACGACGATCCCAAAACAAAATTCACCTCGGCTTATTCGCCGGAGTATGCGATTGAAAAATCGGGCGAGGGGACAAACGCAGAGGCGGATTTCTTCTGTTACAGCAATATGCTCAACTGGATATATTTTAACCGGCAGAGTATTGCAACGGGAAAACAACAAACAATGTACCTGTATAGCGATTGGAAAGCGACTTCCAACAGCAGTTATACAACGGCATTCGGCACGGACGGAAGTTATTTTTATAACGGCGCGCTTTACCTTCCTGCTGGGTCGGACATTATTCTTGATTTATCGGGATACGATATCGACCGTGCATTGACTGCCGCGCGGGATTATGGCTTTGTTATCCGCGTTAACGGCAAATTAACGATTACCGACAGTTCTACGGGAACAAAAGGTTCGATTATCGGCGGATATAATAACCGTACCGATTATGCGGGTGCGGGCGCTATTTCGGTATACGATGGCGCCGAGCTTACATTGTTGAGCGGAATAATAACGGGAAACCGCGGTACTTACGGCGGAATTGCCGTGAATACAAACGGCAAACTCGCGCTTGGCGGCGACGTTCAGATTTACAATAATTATTTGAACGGAACTTCGACGCTTAAAAATATCGCCTTGCTCAATGTAACAAATGGGGTGATTGATATCCTTTCGAGTTTGACGGGCGGAAAGATCATAGGCGTTTCGCGCAATGGGAACGGAGCGCTCACAAATGGATTCGGAACGTATCATGCGGGGGAAGACGTTACCAAATATTTTGCATCCGAAGATTCGCGTTACAACTTAATCAGCGAAGGTGACGGCGGCTCGCGAGAGGCGGCGTTGCTCAGCACGCTTTCGACTATTAACTGGGAATATGCGGTTACGGCAAGTATTCGATTAAATCAGCCCGTTGTTTGTCCGCTGTTCAGCGATTGGACTGCGCCTGCAAATACGAACGGATTTTTCGCAACCACAGGAGCGTCGTATAGCGGCGCATATACGAACGGCGCGCTGTACGTTCCTACGGGAGCGAACGTTATATTGGAGTTGAACGGACATACGATCAACCGCGGTTACGGCACGAGTGCGACAAATTACGGTTACGCAATTCAGGTTTCGGGCGGAACACTCACAATACGTGACAGCAGCGTCGGAAATACCGGTAAAATTACCGGAGGAAACACAAATTATTCGATTTATAGCGGCGGTATCTTTGTAACGGCCGCAGGAAAGCTTTATCTTGAAAGCGGAACGATTACCGGAAACCGCGCCAGCGGTTCGGGTGCGGGCGGCGTATCAATCAACAGCAACTGCTATTTTAAGATGACGGGCGGCTCGATTGAAGGAAACATTGCAACGGGTAGCGCTTCGGGCGGAGTATATATTGATAACAGCAGCAACGCCATTTTTGAAATGTGGGGAGGCAAAATTGTAAACAACACGGCGTCACATGCAAGCTATTCAGGCGGCGTATACGTTGATAATCCAGGGGTATTGCGTCTTGGCGGTAGCGCAATTATTCGGGACAATACTGATTTAGGGGTCGAGAAAAACGTATTCAGTGAAGTGAATGCCGTCAAATTTGCAATAACTGCGGAAATTCAAAGCGACTTTCAAGTCGGTATATCAAAAACGAATAATAACTATGTTGAAAAAGACGGGTTGATATTTACCTCCGATTGGTATACCTATGCTAACGGCGCGTCACCGACGACGCATTTCTTCTCGGACAGCGATATGTACGAAGTGCGGAGCGCAGGCGGGATTGGACAGCGCGAAGGGGCGATGTGGTGTATTGACGGTGCGAAAAACTGGGAAGATGCGAATATTCTCAGCCGTTCGGACGGTGTGCAACGGACGGTTACGCTATATAAAGACTGGATTGCTACACCGCTCTCATACGGTATGACGCTACATACGTCTTATGCTACAACTTGTTTTTCAAGCGGTGGATTGTATCTGACGAGCAATGCGAATATAATCCTCGATTTGAACGGACATAAAATCGACCGTAAATTAACGTCTGCGCGTTCAAGCGGATATGTTATTTATATGGACAGCGCTTCATCAAAGCTGGAGATTCGCGACAGTTCCAAGGATCACAGCGGAGTCATTACAGGCGGAGCTTCGACAAACTCCGGCGGCGCGATTTATCTCTATTTGGGCGAGTTGACAATTACGGGCGGCAATATTACCGAAAATATCGGATCGCACGGCGCGATACAAGTTGCGCAAGCCGAACCGACTTGTAAAATCAGTCTCGGCGGCAGCGTTAATATTTTCAATAATCCCGATTATCCGAACGCAAGTTTAAAACGCGACATCTATTTGCAGGCGCCGACAAGCGTTGTAAATATAGTTTCCGAAATGACGGGCACGGAAAAAATCAGTTTATGGAGAAACGATCGGGGCGTTCTTACAAAGGATTACGGAAAATATAACCGTAACGTTGCACCCAAAGACAGATTTACCTCCGCTAATTTGCCGTTATATGACGTTGAAAACTACGGAGAAGGCAGTAGCGCAGAGGCGCAATATTTCTGTTATGACAATGCGCTCAACTGGTCGTACTATAATTCGGTAAGTATTGCCACAGGCACACAACAGACAGTAAAATTGTACAGTAACTGGAACGCGGCTACGAACGGTAGTTATACTACGGCGTTCGGTACGAATAGTTATTATTATAACGGCGCGCTTTATATTCAGGCGTCTGCAAATATTGTGCTGGACTTGAACGGTTTTACGATCAATCGCGCCCTGACTTCTTCAACGAAGCGTGCTTATGGGTATGCAGTTCGCGTTAACGGTACTCTTATAGTCATTGATACCTCCGAGGGAAAAAGCGGCGTTATTACGGGCGGATTCAGCTCGAGCGCAGACTATCGCGGCGGGGGCGGTATTTCCGTATACAGCGGCGGTAAACTAACTCTTCTCGGCGGTTCTGTTACGGGGAATCGAGGAGAATTCGGCGGCGTATCGGTGCATACGTCGGGCAATGTAAATCTTGGCGGCGACGCGCAAATTTACGATAATTTTGTAAATACTACAACGACGCAACGCAATATTCACTTCTTTAATGCGGCTGCAACGATTGAGATAGAATCTCGATTAACAGGAACACGCAAAATCGGTATTTCGCGTAATGGGAACGGGCCTTTTACCAACGGATTCGGCACGTATCATTCCGGCGAAGACGTTTCGCTGTATTTCGTGTCTGATGATGCGAATTACAACGTCATCAATCAAGGAGACGGTAATGCGCGCGAGGCGGCGTTGCTTAGCTATGTTTCCGCAACAAACTGGGAATATGCCGTTACTACAAGCTTGAAAAACGGCGGCGCTCCCACAGTGTGTCTGCTTTTTAGCGATTGGACTGCGGTTGCAAGCGCAGACGGTTTCTTAAAGACAACCGGCGCAGTGACAGGCAGTTGTTATTCGAGCGGCGCGCTCTATGTCCCCGCAGGGGCGCACGTTATTCTTGATTTGAACGGGTTTACGGTCAACCGCAATTATTCTTCTCCTGTCGACTATGGCTGCGTTATCTACATAGGAGGCGGTACGCTTACGATCCGCGATAGTAGCGAGGGGAAGACAGGAACGATCAGGGGCGGTTATGCTTCCTATTCTATTTACGGCGGCGGAATCTTTATGTCGAGCGGGAGTAGGTTGTATTTAGAAAGCGGAAAGATCACGGGTAACAATGCGAGTGGTTCCGGTGCTGCGGGCGTTACCGTAAACAGTAACTGTTACTTTTTGATGACGGGCGGCTCGATTGAAGGAAATACGGGGACGGGGTCGGCATCGGGTGCAGTTTACGTAGCTAATAACGCTAATGCGTTATTTGAGATAACCGGCGGTATCATTACCAATAATTCGACTACGTATAGTTCCGCTTCGGGCGGCGTATATATCGACAGCGGCGGACAATTCCGTCTCGGCGGTAGCGCGGTTATAGTAGAGAATAAAATCGGAAAGTCGGAAAAGAACGTTTATAGCGTTCAAAACGCATTAAAGTATCCGATTATCGCGCCTATACAGGATAATTTCCGCATCGGTATTACGAAAGCAAACGATAACTATGCTGAAACGGAAGGTTTGATTTTTACGGCAGATTGGTCTGCGCATTCGAATCGGTCGCCGCTCGACTACTTCTATTCCGACGATATGAGGTATGAGGTTCGGAGCGCAGGCGGAATCGGACAGCGCGAAGGTTCGATGTGGTGCATTGACGCTGCGAAAAACTGGGACGACGCAAACATTAAAAGTCGGACGGACGGCATACAACGTACGGTTAAACTTTACAGCAATTGGATTGCGACGGCGCATAGTACTTACGGATCGCAGCTGTTTACCGACTATGCCGCCACCTGTTATTCCCGCGGCGGACTCTACCTGACTGAAAATGCAAATATTATTCTTGATTTGAACGGCTATACAATCGACCGTGGTCTTTATACGTCCGCATTTTCTTACGGCGGCAGCATAAGGATGAACGGTGCGGCTACTAAATTAAAAATTATCGATAGTTCGGAAAGTAAAACAGGAAAAATTACGGGAGGATATTCTACCAATTACGGCAGTGTCGTCTATTTGCAAGCGGGAGACCTTACGATCGAAGGCGGGGAACTCACCGGAAATAAAGGGCCGAACGGCGCAATTCAGGTTACGCAGAATACTCCTAATTGTAAAGTTAGCGTCGGCGGCAGTGCAAAAATTCACGGTAATACGGATTCTACCGGTAAAATCGTGCGAGATATCCATCTTGCCGTTCCCGAATCTCTTGTCTACATTTCGTCTGAATTGACGGCAAACCTTACGGTAAATAGCTCGGTTGATGAGCGTACGAGTATCTACAGGACGGCGCGCGGGCTGATTACGAACGGTTACGGAAAGTATAATACCGCAGACCCTTCGACCAAGTTTAAGTCGGCAAACGCTCCCGATTATCAAATTATTGATTCAGGCGCGGGCAAAGGGCTCGAAGCCATGTATTGGTGTTACAGTAACCTGCTCAACTGGGAGTATGCATGCCAGCAGAGTATGGCAGGTGGCGGAAGTCAGCAGACGGTTATTCTTTACAGTGATTGGAATGCAAACTCTGATAGTTCTTATACGACGGCATTCGGTACAAATACAAGTTATTTTTATAACGGAGCGCTGTATGTTCCCGCAGGCGCCAATATAGTGTTGGATCTGCGCGGATTTACGGTTGATCGCGGATTAACGAATGCGACGAAACGCGACTACGGATTTGTTATCCGCGTAAACGGAAAACTTCGTATTGTAGATACTTCGGCGAAAAAGACGGGCATTGTGAAAGGCGGTTATAATACTTCTACCGATTATAGGGGAAGCGGAGGCATTGCCGTTTACGCAGGCGAAGTTACGTTGACGAGCGGAACGATTACTGCAAATCACGGGGGACTTACCGGCGGAATTTCCGTAAATACAAACGCAAAGCTCAATCTTGGCGGAGACGTTAAGATTATCGATAACTTTACGCTTGCCGAAGTTAAAAGTAATATTTATCTGGTGGATGCGGTAAAGGGTAAAATCGGCATTGTATCCGAACTTTACGGCGGAGAAAAATTCGGCGTGACGCGCCTTGGAAACGGCGTGATTACGGAAGGATTCAGTAAGTATCATCCGAGCGGAAAAGTCGGCGACTTTTTCGAATCTGAAAATGCAAATTACGATATCGTCCCGAGCAATGACGGAACAGTGACCGAGGCAGCATTGCTCAGTTTTGTCGCGTCTACAAACTGGGAATATGCAATTAAGACGAGTCTTGAGAACGGCGGCGCTCCGCAGGTTTGCTATTTATTCTCAAATTGGACGGCGACTGCGGGATCTGCCGGCTTCGGTTCGGGTAGCAGTTATTATTCAAACGGCGCGCTTTATGTTCCTGCGGGCGCACACGTTATTTTAGAACTGAACGGTTTTACGGTTGACCGCAATTTGCAAGCAAGTTCATATACATACGGCTACGTCATTTATATCGGTGGCGGTACGCTTACGATCCGCGACAGCAGTGAAACGGGTACGGGAAAAGTTACGGGCGGTAACGTATCGGGAAGTTATAATTATGCCGGATGCGTACATATAACAAGCAGCGGAAAATTTATATTGGAAAGCGGCGCGCTCACCGAAAACGTTACGAATCGCAGTAGCGTTGGCGGTGCAGTTTACGTGAACAGCAATTGCGTGTTTACCATGACGGGCGGTTCGATTGATCACAATTCGGCGACGGGCAGCGGCGCAGGTGCAGTATGGGTACGCAATAACGCAGGCGCGCAGTTTATTATGACGGGCGGCTCGATCACGGATAATAAGGCGGCAAGCGCATCTTATTCGGGCGGAGTTTATGTTTATGCCCCCAGTGTGTTTAAATTAGGCGGAAGTGCGGTCATTCAGAACAATACAGCCGGCGGCACTCCCAACAATATTTATAGCACGGACGCCAAAGCAAAATTTGAAATTGTTTCCGAGATTAAAGATTCATTCAAAATCGGCGTAACCCGCGCGAATAATAACTATACCAATCCCGACGGTTCTTATGTAACCGATAAATGGGGTAATTTCAGCAAAAAATCTCCTCTTGGGATGGTAGTGTCTGACGATGACCGTTATGAGATAATTGAATCTCTTTACGGAACGACGACGGAAGCTGCAATTTGGTGTATCGACGGAGCAAAAAACTGGGACGATGCCGTAACGCAGAGTAATGCTCAAAAAGGCGCGCAGCAGGTAGTAAAACTTTATAACGATTGGGAAGGCTTACCGTTTGAGGCAGGTATGTCTCTTCGCAGATCGTACGTTTCTACCAATTTCAGCAGCGGCAGACTTTATATCAGCGGAACGGCAAATATCGTTCTCGATTTGAACGGATATAAAATCGATCGTAAACTTGATGCGGCGCGTTCAAGTGGCTCTGTCATATATATGGGCAGTGCAACCTGTAAGCTTGAAATTACCGATACTTCGGACAGCGGCGCAGGCACGATTACGGGCGGTTTTTCAAGCAATACGGGCGGCGCAATTTATAATTACGGCGGAGAATTAAAAATTACGGGCGGTAATATTACGGGCAATCGCGGCGCGTACGGCGCAGTGCATAACGCGCAAGCCGAACCGACCTGTAAACTCATTCTTGGCGGAAAAATTAACATCGGCGGCAATACGCATTATCAGGATAACGCCAATAAATGCGATATTTATTTGTACGGAACAAAAGATATTATTGATATTGCGTCCAAATTAACGGTTAATGAGAAAATCGGCATCTGGCGTTCCGGACGAGGGGTGCTCACCAAAGATTTTGGGAAATTTAACGACGTTTCGCCGACAGAAATTTTCTATTCGCATAATTTGCCCGATTATGAAGTCGCGGCTTTGAATACGGACGGCGGTATTGAGGGTGAAATGTTCTGTTTAGACAGCCGTCTGAACTGGGATTATATCTGTCAGCTGAGTATCGATACAGGCTTACAACAGACGTTTGTTCTATATAACGATTGGACGGCATCTTCGCACGGAAGTTATAATACGGCTTTCGGAACGACAAGCAGCTATTACTATCAAGGCGCATTGTACGTGCAGGCTGCGGCGAATATAAAAATAGATTTAAACGGGCACACTCTCAGCCGTGGACTTACTTCTTCAACGGGACGGGCATACGGTTATGTAA
This sequence comes from uncultured Christensenellaceae bacterium, assembly GCA_910586985.1. Classification (GTDB taxonomy): domain Bacteria; phylum Bacillota; class Clostridia; order Christensenellales; family Borkfalkiaceae; genus Gallimonas. The sequence goes on from CAJUKK010000001.1 coordinate 267,252, forward strand.
TTCGTGTGAGCGGAAAGTTAGAAATCATTGATAGCTCCGAGGAACCCGCCAAAAAGGGTACGGTCACGGGCGGTTATAACCTTACGGCCGATTATCGTGGCGGAGGCGCGATTTCTGTTTACAACGGGGGAGCGCTTACCGTAAACGGCGGTCTCTTTACGGGTAACCACGGCGGGCAAGTAGGGGCGATTGCAGTACATACTGCCGGAACGATTAACCTCGGCGGCAGTACGGTCATTAAAGAAAATTATGGGATTTCGAATGCGCCCGAAGGGATTTTCCTTGCGAATACGAGCGGGGCGATTGGAATTACTTCACAACTTACGGGCGGCCAGATTTTCGGCGTTACCCGTAGGGGATTCGGCGCGCTTACAAAAGGGTACGGTCTTACGAATACCGCTGATCCCGCTACGTTGTTTGTTTCCGATGATTCGATGTGGAAAGTTTCATCCGAGGGCGAAGGTTCGTCGTTGGAGGCATCGGTATACAGTTTAGACGGTGCGACAAACTGGGATCATGCCGTACGGACAAGTCTTTCAAACGGCGGCGCGCCTGAAGTGTGTACGCTTTACGAGGATTTTGTTGCAAAGTACAATAGTAGCTATTACACGTCGTTTGGGACGAGTTACAGTTATTACGGTTCGTTAAACGTACCGAGCGGCGCGCACGTAATCCTTAATTTGAACGGATACAAGGTCGATCGTTCGATGAATACGAATTACGGATCAGGATATGTATTCTATGTCAACGGTACGCTTGAAATTGACGACTATACTAAGGATCAGACAGGCGAGGACGGTACGGCGCGTGAAGAAGGTAAAATAACAGGCGGAATTGGCTCGACTGCAGGAGCGATTTATGTTACGGGTACAAATTCGCATTTAATTTTAAAGGGCGGGACAATCACGGGCAATAGCGGAAATTATGCTATATACCTTTCGAGCAACGCAATCATTAGCGTTGGCGACAGTGCGAAAGTATTCGGGAATAAGAATTCGGCGAATGTCGAATCGAATATTTATCTTGCAAACAGCGCCACTTATATTAATGTAATTTCAAAATTCCGCGACGATGCAAAGATTGGTTTTACGCGTGATACTAATAATGCGTTGTCGCCGAACGGTACGCAAGTTACAAACGGCTGGGGAGATGCATATACGGGATCGGATTCGTCGGTAACGCCCGATCAGATATTTATACACGATGCGACGCCTCGCTATGCAGTCGTTCAGCTCGATACGGAGCATGGAACGGAGGCAGCGGTTCTCAGTCACGATAACTTTAAGAATTGGAATGACGTTTGTGCTCAAAGCATTGCGGAAAGCGGGGCAGTGCAAAGACCGTTTAAGCTTTATTCCGATTGGACGGCTGGAACTAATTCCAACTATATCACGGCATTCGGTACGGCAAGTTATTACTATTATCAGGGTGCGCTGTATGTTTACAGTAGTGCAAATATTCAATTGGATTTGAACGGATATAAGATCGACCGTGCTCTTTCGACAGAGCGTTCACACGGTCTTGTTATCCGTGTCAGCGGAAAGCTTGAGATTATAGACAGTTATGCGGGCGACGACAGAGAAGGTATAATTACGGGCGGTAAAACGACGAATGTCACTTATGCCGGCGGAGTTGCTGTTTATAACGGCGGCGAGTGCGTGATTCTTGGCGGTACGATAACGGGAAATACAGGGCCGAACGGCGGTGTGTCCGCATACAGTGCGGGAAAACTTTCGCTTGGCGGCGACGTTAAAATTTACGGGAACACCAATAGCGCAGGTGAAGATAAAAATATTACTATCAGTTCGACAACGGGAGTGATCGGTATTGCAGCCGAACTTACTGGAGGCAAAAAATTCGGCGTAACCCGTCTTGGAAACGGCGCGTTCACCGAGGGATTCGGCGAACATCATACGGAAGATAAATCTCCTCAGGATTTCTTTATATCTGAGGACGGTTTATATCGCATTGTTCTTTCCGAACTCGACGGCAAGAGAGAGGGGGCAATGCTGAGCAACGACAACGCCGTTAACTGGCTGTATACCGTTCAACAGAGTCTCGGCAGTAACGGCGCGGAAAAAGAGTACACGTTATACAGTCCTTGGACGGCTGCGGAGAACAGTTCTTACCGAACGGCGTTTGGAACAAACGGCACGGCGTATTACAGCGGTGGTTTATATGTTCCTGCCGGCGCAAACATTGTGCTTGATTTGAACGGGCATACCATCAATCGTAACTATGACGGCGGTATTGTTATTTATGTTGCAGGTACGTTAAAGATCATCGATCGTACGGTGAATTCGGATACCGATGTAAAGGGTACAATCACTGGCGGAAATTACGGCGTTTACATTTATAACGGCGGTTCTTGTACGCTAGAAGAGGGCGTGATTACCGGTCATAAAACGTACGGGGTCTATGATTATAACGGTTCGTTTACGATGACGGGCGGCGAGATCGTTAAAAATAACGGGCCGTATAACCTTTACGTTGCGGCAAACGGTACGCTGAGTATGGGAGGGAAACCGACGATTTCCGAGCCTGCTCAGGAGAGCGGTAAAAACATTTACCTCACGCCGTCGACAGAAATTAATATCGTTGCGCCGTTTGAGGCAGGAACCTCCGTTGCATTAACGCGCGAAGGTATCGGCAATCTTACGAATGGTTGGGCGGCGCATCATACGAATGAATTTGGACAGACGGCGGATCCCGTCGGATACTTTACTTCTGAACTGAACGATTACGAAGTGGATTGGGACGAGGATACGAAAGAGGCGGTTATCATCAGCCATAATAACGCAATTAACTGGCATTATGCGGTTACAAAGAGTTTATCCACGAACACGAAACAGTCGGTGCGACTGTGGGGTAAGACGGACGATGAAGGAAACGAGATTCTTAGTTGGGACGCGGAACCGAATAGCAGTTATACGACGGCATTCGGAACACAGTCGTCTTTCATTAACGGCGCGCTATACGTGCCGGACGGCGCGGAAATCGAGTTGGATTTAAAGGGCGTCAACCTCAACCGTAATTTGAAAACGGCGCGGGCGGGCGGTTACGTTATTTACGTTGCAGGAAAATTGAAGATTGTAGATACGTCTGAAAGCGGCGAAACGGGCGTGATTACAGGTGGAAACAATAACAGTTCGAGCAGCGCCGGAGCGATCCATATTGCTGCGGGCGGACAGTGTACGTTGGATGGTGCATTTATTGCGGAAAACGTTGCGACAGGTTCTTCTTCGGCAGGAGCTGTTTATGTTGCAGGAAAAGCCGGTGACAGAGAGACGGTTTTCGAATTCCTCAGCGGGACGATAAGCGAGAACACGGGTAAAAATGCAGGCGGCGTGTTTGTCGCGAAAGACGGTACGTTCATCATGGACGGCGCTAATGCGGCGATAAGCGGAAACAGAGCGACGAGCACAAGCGGCGGTGGCATCTGGACGGCGGGAAACACTACTTTTAAAAATGGAACGATCAGTTCGAACGGACTTCCGACAGCGGGAGAGAGCAGTGAAAACGTTACTGCGACCGCGGGCGGCGTTTACGTTGCCAATAACGGCATGTTTATGATGGAAGGCGGTATGATTTCGAGCAACCAAGGCTCGACTGTCGGCGGCTTATTTGTATACAACAGCTCTAATTCTCACTTCTATATGAAGGGAGGTTCGATCTTTAATAACCGCGGCGCGGCAGCGGGCGGCGCATATGTTGCGGGACAGATGGAACTTACCGGTGGTAAGATTACGGGAAATACTGCCACTTCGCAAGTACAGACGGACGGTGGAAGCGGTATCTATATTGCAGGTTCAGGCGTTGTAACCATGACGGGAGGAGAGGTTTCCGACAATATCGGTGTAAACGGTATTCGCGCATATGCTTCTGCGGTGCTTAATCTTGGCGGCAGTGCAAAAGTTACGGGAAATACCGACGCTGACGGAAAAACGAATAACGTATATATTCAGGCGAACGACCGCGTGATTAATATCGTTGCGCCCTTTGAAAGCGGTGCAAGCGTCGGCGTTACAAGGAACGCTTCGGGGACGTTTACGCAAGGATATGCGGATTTCAACCGCGGGGCAGACGGCGTTGTCGTACATCCCAATAACTATTTCTTCTCTGACGACGACAGATATATCGTATCGGTTACGGTTGCAACGGAAGAACGCTCTGAGGAAGCAACCATCGGTATACCTGTTGCAAAACCCGAGGGCTTAGGCGATAATTCTCCTGTTTATAACGGTACCGCACAGGAAATTATTAGTATTGACGATGAAACTTGGGCGGGAATCGTTCTTATTAACGATAAGTTGCCGAGCGACGTTACGTTTGACGCGGAAACAAAGCGTTTTACGGCGGTGCATGCAGGAAACTATTCGCTTTACTTTAAACCTGCAGACGGTTATTGCTGGTCGGACGGCACGGTAATAGAACTTCTTGTACATACGTGGGTATCGAAACGCGTAGCGACGTTTGCTTGGAGCAACGACGTGTTTACATACGACGGTCTGGAAAAGGTTCCTACGGCAGAAGTTACGAATCCCGTTTCCGTTGAAGGGCTTGTCGAAAAGTTCAGTGTGGTGGTAGATGGGCGACAGGTAAATGCCGGAACGTACACGGCAACTGTCGGCATTGTCAGCAACATGATCGACGGCGTTGAATATTCCGACTATGCGGTGTCGGATACGGAACCGACAAGTTCGCATGAGTTTACGATTAACCGCGCGGATCTGAAGGATATTAAACTTCAAAGCGAAGAGGCGCTGTATAAAACGCCGATGAAACTCGGTATAACGGGTAATCTCGGGGGCGGTAAAGTCGACTTTGAATTGATTGCAGGCGGAGACGGTAAAGCTACGCTAGAGAAAGTTGGGGAAAGCGGCGCTGAGGAATACGAGCTTACTCCCACGGGAATCGGCGTACAGAAAATAAAGATTAAAATTGAACAGACGCAGAATTACAACGCGTTTGAAGGCGAGGCGGAGATTACGATCAAGCCTGCGCCTATGAAACTCGGTTTTGAAACGGATACGGTTGTATACGGCGATAATTTAACATTGTCCGTTACCGGTAATTATGACGAGGACAGCGGCGAGACAGGCGCAGTTACATTTGCAGGTATTACGAATACGACGGGGTTTGCCGAGCTTGATAAATTGAACGGTATTCTTAAACCCAAATCAGTCGGTGAAGTAGAGATATCCGTCAGCGTAGCAGCAACGAAAAACTGGCTTGCGACTGATGCCGTGATTAAAGTAACGATCACGCCGCGTCCCGTAGTGATTGAATGGGACGAAAAAACGCTTGAATTTACGTACGACAAGAATGAACACGTACCCGAGGCAATCATTTCCAATCTCGTCAATACGGATAAGGCAGAGCTTGAAATTTCGGGCAAACAGACAAACGCAGGGGTTGATTATACCGCAACAGTAATTAAAGTTCTTAACGGTAACTATACGTTGGAAGGCGGTACAAATCTTACGACTACGTTTACGATTCATAAAGCGCCGATTACCGTTGTTGTCGATACGCAGACAAATGCAGTTTATAAACAGGATTATGCGCTTTCGATCAGCGGAAACGAGGGTGGCGGCGAAGTCGTCTACACGGTTGAAAACGGTTACGACGGAACGGACGGCAACGCTACGGTGAACGGAGCGACTCTTAGTCCGATGCACGTCGGTAAAGTACTCATCACTGCAGTTGTGGAAGAAACGGCAAATTATCTCGGCGGCACAGGCTACGGGATACTGGTAATTGACCGCGCTCCGATGCAGCTCGAGATGTCGCCTACGGAAGCAGTGTACGGAACGTCTACGCAGATTATAATAACGGGGAACGGCGAAGAAGGAGATTTCGGCGCGCTTACATATGCGGTGACGACGCTCAGCGGCGGTACGGCAAGCATTTCGGCGGACGGAATTCTTGATCCGACGCATATCGGTACCGTCACGCTTACCGTAACTGCGGCGCAGACGGATAATTATCTGGAAACGACGAAAGAATTTACGGTTACCATTCAGCCTCGACCTGTAAAAATCACGTGGGAAGATTTGTCCTTCCTTTATGATGGAAGTACGCATAACCCTACTCCGACGGTCGTTGAAACGGTCAACGGCGAGGAAGTTACGGTAACCGAGATGACGTCCCCGCAGAAGAACGTTGTCGCGGCGGACGGCACGAGAAAACACAAAGCGTCTGCAATTAAGCTTTCAAACGAGAATTATACAGTTGAGAACGGAGAGGGTGTAACGGTTGAATTTGAAATTTTGCCGCTTGCCGTAGAGCTTAGTTGGTCTAACCTTGAATTCATATACAACGGAGAAATTCAGCGTCCTACGGCGACGGTGGTTAATCTCTGCGCGGATGATATTTGCGAAGTTACAGTACTCGGCACGCGCGATGCTGGCGATGGTCTGACTGCGGTTGCACAGGCGCTTTCCAACAGTAATTATACGCTCGACGGCGGAAAGAACCTGATGACGACGTATAAGATCAATCCGTTGACGGCGATTCTCGGTTGGAAGGACACTACGCTCGTTTATAACGGTTCGTTGCAAGGACCAACGGCATTTGTAAGCAATTTGATTTCTCCCGATGTTTGCGAAGTAACAGTTGTGGGACAACAGATGAATGCTGGCGAGTATACGGCGACGGCAATTGATTTGTCAAACGGTAATTATAAACTCAGTGACAGTGAAAGCGAAAATTCTACGCAATATACCATCGAACGCGCGCCTTTGGAGATTGCGTTTGATGCAAGCGCAATTGTTTACGGTACATCTCTTACGTTGAGTTTAAGCGGTAATCTGGGGAACGGTGCGGTCAGCTACTCTATAGCCGACGGCGGAACAGGAAACGCAAATTTAGAAGGGAATATTCTGGTTCCCGTCCACGTTGGATCGGTACTTGTTATCGTAAGAGTCGAACAGACGCAAAATTATCAGGCATTCGAGGGTGAGATCGAGGTTATGATAACGCCTTTGCCTGTGTCGCTCAGCTGGGCGAAACCTGCCTTTGTTTATAACGGTAAAGAGCAAGTGCCTGTGGCGACGGTTACGAATCTTGTTAACGGCGATGAAAGCTTTACTGTGACCGTTTCGGGATCAGTCGATGCGGGAACTAATCTGACGGCGACGGCGATTGGCGTATCTAACGACAATTATACGGTAGAAGGCGGAACAAATCTTACTTGCGAGTACGATATCGCGCCGCTTGCGGTAGAAATCGAATGGGGCGAGTTGGAGTTGCTATATAACGGCAGAGAGCAAGCGCCTACGGCAACGGTTGCCAACCTTGCAAGAGATACCGACGTGTGTGAAGTAACTACAACGGGTGCGAAGGACGTAGGCGATACATGGTTCGGTTATGCGGTCGGAGTTTCTAACTCCAACTACACGGTAGTCGGCGGCAAAAATCTTAGAGTTACGTTTGCAATAAAACCGCTTCCCGTTGTAATCGTATGGGAAAATACGGTATTGCCTTATAGCGGAGAGGCGCAAGGGCCGACTGCAACCGTCGTAAATCTTGCGGAAGGTGATACGTGCGAGGTCGTTGTTGGCGGAAAACAAGTCAACGTCGGTTCGTATACGGCGACGGCAGAGTCTGTGACCAATGAGAATTATACGTTAGAAGGCGTTGAAAATCTTACGTCGCCGTTCAGAATCGAAAAGTCTGAGATGCCGCTCAGCTTTGGAGAAGTCGAAGTAATTTACGGTACGCCTGTAACCCTTACGCTCAACGGAAATCCCGAAAACGGTAGAGTTACGTTAACGGTTGATAATACCACGATTGCGACGATCTCGGGTATGACGCTTACGCCGCGAACAACGGGTACGATTAATATTACCGTAACGGTTGCGGCAACCGCTAACTATAATGCGACCACAAAAACGCTTCCTTTGACGATTTCTCCCCGCGTTGCGCAGATTTCGTGGAGCAATACATCGTTTACTTACGATGGAAGTGAAAAAACGCCGACTGCGACTGTAACGAACATTGTAAGCGGCGATACGGTGACGGTGAACGTGTCTGGCGGGCAGACGAATGCGGGCAATTATACGGCATATGCAGTTTCGTTATCCAATTCCAATTACATTCTGCCCGAGAATACGGAGCAAAATCCCGACGGAGAAGATATTCCGTTTGTAAATGTTCTGGAATGCTCGTTTGTGATAAACAAAGCGGAGATCACTGTAAGCATTACGTCCGTTAAAACTACGTTCGGCGTAAGCCTTGGTTTGGAGGCGAGCGTTAAACTTAAAAACTCCGGAACTGAAATTTTATTGCCTCCGGAAGATATCGTTTGGTCTTTTGTAACGGATACAACGCTTGCGAGCATTGCGGGCAATATGCTCATGCCGTTAGGCGTCGGTTCGGTAAGCGTAAGAGCATACGTTGCAGATTCGCAGAATACGAACGAGGCGGAGGCTACGGCGAATATTGTCATTGAAAAAGGAAAGCTCCCGCTTGCATTTGCTGATTTTACCGCAATGTTCAGTAAAGATACGACGCTTGAAGTTATCGGCAATAACGAGGATTCTCCGATTCGCTTTACCGTTAGTTTCGGTAGCGGTGCGGATGACGGTGCGGCGACGATTACGGGAAATGTATTACATGGAACGAAGGCAGGTAAGGTGACGGTAACTGCGCACATTGATGCGACGGCATATTATCAGGAAGTAAATCTTACGCAGGAAATTATGATTGCGCCGCTTCCCGTTACGCTTGAATGGACGTATCCTAACTTTGTTTATAACGGCAGCGAACAGGCGCCTACGGCAACGGTAGCGAACGCTGTCTCGGGCGAACCGTGCACCGTTACCGTAACGGGAGCTACAAACGCAGGCGTAGGGCTGACGGCAAGCGCAACGCTTCTTTCAAACAAAAACTATACCTTAGAAGGCGGCGAGAGCATCACGACTTCGTATGATATTGCACCCAAACCTATTGACGTAACGTGGGGAAGTACCAAATTCCCGTTCACGGGACAGCCGCAGCATCCTACCGCAACGGCGGTCGGAACGATCGGCGATGAAGTGTGTGAAATCATAGTGTCGGGTGCGCAAACGAACGCGGGAACTTACGTTGCGACGGCGAGCGGAACGCTTAACAGCAATTATACCCTTGAAGGTGCTACTAACCTTACGACGCCTTTTGAAATCGACATGTCGTATCTTGACGATCTCGATATTGCTGTAAAGACTGTTAAATACGGGGATAAGCTTGTTCTTTCTCTTGTCGGAAATATCGGCAACGGCGACGTGACTTATACGCTGTCGTTTATAGACGGTGATTCAGGAAAAGCTCGGCTCGACGGCGATACGCTTATACCCGAACACGTCGGAAAAGTGCTCGTTTCGGCGACTGTAGAAGAGACGATGAACACGCACGCCAAGACGCTTGAAAACGTTGTTATCGTAATTGAAAAAGGCGATCTTGATTTGTCGCTTGTTAAGAACGAGACGGTATACGGAACTTCGTTTGATCTTGAAACGGTCGGAAATCTCGAAAACGGATCGGTTGAGTATTCCGTTGAAAACGGAACGGGATCGGCGATACTTTCAGACGACTTTACGTTTGTACCGACGCACGTAGGAACGGTTAAAGTGATTATCACTGTCGGCGAAACTGAAAACTATGCCGCTTGTACTGCGGAGATAGAGGTCAATATCTGCGCGTTGCCGGTAATTCTCGGCTGGGCGGTCGGTGAATACGTTTATAACGGCGCAGAACAGGCTCCGACTGCAGAGATTACCAATTTGGTCGGTTCGGATCAAATTACAGTTAAGGTGCATGGAGCGAAAGACGTCGGCGCAGACGGCGAGGACCTCACGGCTCGCGCATACGAGTTAGAGGGCGACGGTTATGAGAATTATACGTTGATTGACGGTGTAAATTTGGAGATGTTCTTCCAGATATTGCCCTATGAAATTTCGATTGAGTGGCAGGCTGACGACTTTACGTATAACGGTCAGACGCAGGTACGCCTTGCCGACGCGCTCGGGTTGTTTGCAGACGACGTTTGCATAATCGACGTAGAGGGAGGCGCGATCGATGCGGGGGAATACGACGTTATTGCAACGGGGACGCAGAATAAGAATTACGTTCTGAAAGCGGCTGATAATCTTAAAGAAAAATTCCATATTAAGCGTGCGGATATTACGCCTGAATTTGTTACAACGCAGGCGACGTTCGGGGTGCAGTTGCGTCTCGAATTGAGCGGCAATCTCGGCAACGGCGCAATTACATACATTATTGATCCGATCTACGCAGAATTCGCGGAAATCGGCGGGGACAACGGCGATATCTTTATTGCAAATAAAGTCGGCTCCGTAATTGTGAAAGCAGAGATCGCTGAAACGCAAAACTATAATTCTGCGCGCATTGAACACGAGTTCAATATATATCCCGGCGAACGTAAGATCGAATTGCTTACAACCGAGACGACGTACGGTACGGGATTAGTTCTTGAAATCAGCGGCAACGGCGAAGGCGAAGATTGCGGTGCGGTTACATATCGCGTAATAGGCGGAAATGCCGAAATTACCGAAGGCATTCAGCTTAATCCGAAACATGCGGGTACGGTGACCGTTGAAATTACCGTTGAATCAACGTTGAATTTCGGTAAAACGGTAACAACCGCGACGGTAACGGTAAAACAGCGCAGAATCGATTTGACTTGGGAAAAATTGGAATTTACCTATAACGGAAGAACACAGACGCCCACGGCAAGCGTTGGGAATCTTGTCGGAGACGATACGTGCATTATATATGTAAGCGGCGGCGCTGTAGACGCAGGTACATATGAGTGCAGCGTTTCGGGACTTTCCAATTCCGATTACACGACGGACGGACTTGTCAATGTAACGAATAACTTTACGATCGGTAAAGCAAGTATCAAATTTGAGATTACTTCGACGAAAGCATATCTTGGCGTTGAACTTCCACTTACGGTATCAAGTTATCCCGGTGGCGGCGTTGTATCGTACACGTTGCAGAACGGCACGGGCAGGGCGATTTTCTCGGACGAAGATCGAACAAAAATTATGCCGCAGTCGCTCGGGACGATCGTTGTTACGGCGAATATTCCCGAGACGAAGAATTACCTGTCTGCAAGCGATACGAAAATGGTCTTTATTGAAAAAAATAAGGCGCAGATCGAGTTGCTTACGACCGAGGCGATTTATGGGACGCAAATTGAATTACGGTTTAAAATTAACGGACAAGAGGCAAACGTAGACGGCGGCCCTCAGGTCAACGCATTGTTCTATACGGCGAATATCACCGGCGAGGGGTTTGTGACCGGAAATATTCTTACGCCGAAAAAAGTCGGTACAATCAATATTACGATTACCATTCCCGAAACGGCGGAATACGGTATAAGCACTGTTACAACGGAAGTGACGATCAAGCCTCGCCCGATTACGGGTATTGTCTGGGACGGGTTCGAATTTACTTATAACGGTGAAACTCAAGCTCCTTCCGCCGTAGCAACGGGACTTCTTCCTGAGGATGAAGGGAAGTGCGATGTTATTACCGACGGAAAAGTAAACGCGAATGCGAAAAACGGCGAGCTTATCGGCGCGATTTATACGGCTCGTGCAATTCGTTTGAGCAACGAAAATTATACGTTTGGCGACGTTAGCGTTGTATCGCCCGAGTTTATCATCAACAAAGCGTCGATTACGATAACATTGCTTACGGATACGGCAACGATCGATGTTCCTTTACAGCTTGCGATCAGCGGAAACGATGAAGGCGGTAAGGTAACGTATGAGATTCTCTCTTCCAGCGTGGGGTGGGGCGAGATCGACGGCGATCTATTTACGCCGACTCGGCTCGGAACAGTGTATCTGCGCGCGACGGTTGCGGAAACGCAAAATTATCTCGCGGGTTACAGCACGGTAGAATTAGTGGTTGAAAAAACTGCCGCGCCTGTACAGTTCCTTGAAACGGAGGCGATTTACGGTAATGAATTTGTCCTTCAGGTACGCGGAAACTTTGGCGGAGAGACAACGTTTGAGCTGGACAGCGAAGCGGATCGTGAGTTTGGTACGGTTATCGATACGGCGTTTATTCCGAGAAAAGTAGGACGTGTAGGCATTCGTATCACCGTTGAAGAAACGGAGAATTATAAAAAGACGACGGTAACGCAGTATATTAATATTTCGCCTGCTCCCGTTGTGTTGATTTGGGACGAAACGCTTTCGTTTGTGTATAACGGCGAAGAACAGGCGCCGAAGGCATCCGTCAATCCAATGTATCTGTATAATAACGACGATCCGTTTGAAATATATGTACAGGGCGCACGGAACGTCGGAACATACACTGCTTTGGTAACGGGGCTCGAAAACGAAAATTATACGATCGTGGGCGTTGACGAAGAGATGTTGAAAGCTGAGTTTACGATTACTCCGCGTGTGGTTGAATTCGATTGGTCGAATCTCGATCTGACGTATAACGGCGAAATGCAATATCCTACGGCGACGCTGAAAGATACCGTTTTGATAGCGGGCGACGAATGTATTGTGACGGTAACGGGCGCGAAAGATGCAGAAAAGGATATCGTATCGACCGTTGTCAGCATCTCCAATGATAATTATACATTGGAAGGAGCCGATGCGGAGAATTTGACGGCGAAGTTTACCATTAAACCCAAAGAGATAGAACTCGAATGGAACGATCTGACATTCGAATACGACGGAGCTTCGCATATTCCCACGGCAACGGTGAAAGCGGACGGACTGTTCGGCGGAGATGAGGTGCTTGTTACAGTAACGGGCGACGGAATTGCTGTCGGCACATATACGGCGGGCGCAACGGCGCTCTCCAACGGGAATTACGCTTTGCCCGAGGTTGCGGAGCATGAATTCAGTATTACCGCACGCAAAGTTGTGTTGAGCTGGGGTGAGTTTACGTTTGAGTATAACGGCTTAGAACAAACTCCGCAGTTTGAGTTTACCAATCGGGTGGGTGAGGACGACGTAACGGTAGTGTTGACTGTGTCCTGTCCGAGCGCAGGCGAAGGCGACGGAGAAATTCCTGAATCACGAGAGGGTGTACAGAGCGTCAACGTCGGAAAATACGTTGCAAATCTGACGCTCAGCGGTACGTCCGCAAACAATTACGAACTCGATACAACGGATTTAACCAAAGAGTATGAAATTACGCCGAAGTCGGTTACGCTTACGTTGAAATCCAAGGATACGACTGTACGGTACACGGGCGAGGCGGTAACGCTGTCCGATTGGTATGAATTTATCGGCGAAGAATTCTCAGGTCAGGATGCGGATAAATCACTTGAAGAACTCTTTGATTTGAGTGCAATTTCGGTAACGCCGCAGTTGCGAAAAGACGGAAACGTTGTCGAGGCAAAGGAAGTTGGACGTTATCAGATATTCCCGACCTACACAGGTGAAATCGGCGGCAATCCCAATTATATTGTAACGATAAGCGTAGCGGATGTTGCAGACGTTGAAAAGCACGGAACGCTTTATATCATCGGAGCGGTTCTCGAACTCAATGCGGATTCTTCCTATCAGTTTATATTTGAACGCAAGGAGGACGGATCTTTCCGTGAGACCTATGCAAAATATGGGTACGTCCACGGACTCGACGATCGCAGTTGGGATCGTATTGTTCTTGGCGAGGTCAAGCCGGGGACAACGCTCGAAGAGTTCCTTGCCAATCTTGCCGATCCGAATAGAGTCAAACTGTATGATCATAAGGGACAGCTTATCTATTCGCTCGGAATATATCAGGAAGGTTACGACGCGTTAAAATCCGCAAAGTATTATGCGGTCGGAACAGGATGGCGCGTGGAGTATATAACGGATAACGAGACGGATACCGTATATATTTCAGTGCTCGGCGATATCAACGGCGACGGATTTATAAATGCAATCGATACTTCGATTTTAAATATGACGATACGAATGGAAAGTCAGTTTGAATTTGAAGAAGTTCGTTTAGCAGCGTATGTTTTTAACAGCGGTACAATTACGGCAAGCGACGTTGCAGCGATATTGGCAGTAATAAAAGGTGATGCGCAAATCTCCGATTACTATTTTAAAACGGAGTTGCCCGAGGAGCCTGAAATTCCTGTCGAACCCGAGATTCCCGCTGAACCGGAAGTCGATCAGGGAAACGGGAAATCGCTATGAGTCTGTTAATGCATAACATTGTATTAAAAAAGTTGGCAAAATTGTATTTTCCTGCGATTCGTTTTAGCAGTTTTATGAATTGTGTTGACGAAAGCAGGGGAATACGATATAATGTAACAAATATTCTGTCGAATTATGGCGTAAAAGCGGTTTGACGGTATTTGATAGGGCTAAAAATTTGTACTTTAAGGAGAGACGCGATGATGAACGTAAGTAAGAGAGCTGTTTTAACGGTTATGCTTGCGATTGCCTTTGTTTGCACGTTGGTGATCGGCACGCTTGTTTTGACGGAGCATAGCAATATTGCATATGCAGTCGGTGAGGCAGGATCTACCGCTACGCTTTCGACAAATACCGATACCGTAAAAAGGGGAAGTACCGTTGACGTTAAGGTAACGTTGCCGATGCCCGCAGATATTGCAGGGAACGACGATTATTATTGGAACGCCGTTGCTTTAACGATCGGACCTTTAACTGCCGATAAATCGGCATTCGATACGGAACTAGCCAAAGAGTTGTCGGTTGCAACGGGAGCGGACGGTAAACTGCTTCTTGACTACGGCGATTTAAAAGTTAAGTTTGAAGAAGACGGCGACGTTTATACCTGCTATCAGACAAGCACGACGGGCGATTATTTTACGAAACCTTCTAATATCGGAGCAGGCTTTTTCTATTGGTCGTTTGGTATTTCGGACGAAGTTATTGATACGAGCACGGGTGCGCCTTTTTCCGATATGGTCTATCATGGAACGCTTGAACTAACGGTAACGATCAATGTGCCTGATACATTTTCCGTAGACGATGTTACGTTCGGCGTTGCAAAAATGGGGCAGGAGAAAGTAGGAATCGGATGTATTTCCAAAAAAAATCAAGAGGAAGTTGAACTAAATCCTTTCGGCGTTGTAGGAAAAGCTCCGCTTACAGTTACCGAAAAGTCAATTCAAATTGTGACTGCGGCAACTGAGACGAATCTGACGGCAATCAACGTCGGACACGGAACAACGTTTCCGACCGACGAAAATGAGTTGTCGAAGTGCGACTATCCTACGGAAGCGCCCGCTGAAGGAGCAAATAAAACCACGGAGTATGACTGCGAGCACTTTGAATTGTTCCCGCTTGTTTTGCAGCCTGTAATTGCAGACGATACGATCGGCGCTATTATCAAGTTCGGTTGGGATTCCGCTACAGTAGCTGTAAGCGGGACAACGCTTGGCGAAGATGGTTGGTTGAGTCTTGAAAAACCCGAGGATTCGGTGGATACTTCTAAATTGTATATTTATGTGCAGTCGGAAGATTACGACCAAGCGGCAGGAAAAGGAAAAACGCAGATATACGAGTTGACCTTTAAGAGTTCCTACGTTGGTTTAGAGACGCTTGTGTTTAAAGATTATTCTGTTATGGCAAATGCGGTAGACGGAGATAAAACGACTGCGCCGACAAAAGTAGGACTTGTGTCCGTACCCGATGCAGGAGAAACCGAAACGGCTATAACGTTCGATCCCGAAGTTTTAAATTATAAGTACTATTTGCTTTCCGATTCAATCAAAACAGAGGGCGATATGAATCTTACGCTTTCTCTTACGGCAACAGTAAAGGCTGATTTGGGACTTAGTACGTCTATTGCCGTTGAAGAAGTTATTGCAGAAAGTGAAACCGCTTCGCTTACCGTTCCCGCTACGGCAACCAGCGGTACAGAGTTTGACGTTGCCGCGCCTACGGCATCCGCAACATATCAGATAAAGTTGACCGTCAGTAAAGACGGAGACGCAACGGTAAAGAAAGAATATGTGATTAGTTTGCAGGTAATCAACTGTGACGATTCGCTTACTTTGCAGGCAAAGGGCAAAAGCGGAGCTGCACCTTATGATTCTAGTGAATTAAAGGCGCAGCAAAATAGCGTGGATTTCTATTTTGCGCTTAACAAAGAGACGGAAGAAAAAGCGGATTTGCTGTATACGATTGCCAATAATGCAACCCTTGCTTTATATTTAAACGAAACGGGATCGCCGTTATCATTTACGAGCGGGGAAAACATCGATCTTGCGCTTGGAAAGCATAAAATTGTCGTTTCTGCAGAGGCGGGGAATACGAAAACATATACGTTTATTTTAGCTATGCCCGACGTTTTGTCGCTTTCGCTTGAGTCTAATTACCAATTCTTATATGTTAAATCCGCGAACGATACTACTTACCGCACGGCATACGGCGAAGATAATCTCATTCACGGTAAAGACGATAAAGCAGGGAACGAACTTGGGATAACGAGATATATTCTCGGACAAATTTTGCCTGTTACAACGATTAAGACGTTTATAGAAAACAATATTGATGCGACGCAGCATGAAATTTTGTGGTTATATGATCAGAACGACCGTTTAATTTATAGTTGCGGCGCGGTAGAGTCCGCATACGAAAATGATTACGACGCAACGTATTTCCCTGTGGGTACAGGTTGGAGAGTGGAATTAAAGGCGAATGCGTCGGCTACTCCGATTGATACGGTATATTTGTCCGTTTTAGGCGACGTAAACTGCGATGGTATTATTAATGCATTCGATACTTCGTTGATGAATACGCAGATTATAGCCGGTGCGCCGTTTGATAAATTGGAAGTGCAGTTGGCGACGACGGTTTACTATACCAAAGAAAATATTTTAAGCGGTAATTCGGTTTCTGCCGTTAACGACGTTATCAGAGGCGATGCCGAAATCGACGCAACGTTCTTTAAACCGAATGCAACGCCCGATGTCCCCGTTGAATAAGTTTTAAAATGCAGTAAATTTTTAGTTTATAGTGATTATTACTTTTACGATATCGATGATTAAGGAGAGTGTGCTGTGAGAAAAATTGTGCGTAAAGAGAATTGGTCAATTATTTTAATTGCTGTTCTTATGCTTTGTACAATGCTTTTGGGAATATTTACATTATTGCCTGAAAAAGAAAATAAGGCCGCCGCTGCAGGCGAGACTTCTAATTTGGCTTTAAGTGTCGATAAGGTGAAGGTTGTACCCGGTGTAGATTCGGAATTTCTTCTCACTGTAACAATGTCAACTACCCGCGCGGGTTGCATTTGGTTTGCAATGGATATGACGATCGGCGTTTTAAATGCCGACGGTACGGCATTTGACGTTGAAGCGGCTAAAGGACTTGCTGTAAAAGTGAATAGTCGTAATAAATTGCAAATCAATTATGGGGATTTGCCTGAATACGATTATATGACTACGGCATCAAATGATAAACTTGCAACAGCCGGTTTTTTCAGATTAGTTATATCTTCGAACGGCGATTATAAAGACGGTAGCGAAGAAGTAACGGTTCAGGTACCTATAACGGTAGCGGGGGATACTGCGGCGCATTCCGTAACGTTCGGTGTTTTACAGGCAGGCGGCAGTTTTACGAACAGCGATGCTTATGCTTTGGGACAGATGGGACCTACCGATAAGCCTGCGGCGAAGGGAACTTATGACGGGTTAATTGCGGTGCAGACCGCTACCGTAAATATCGGAAACGGAAACACTGTCGGCGAGCTTGAAAGCGTCAGCGTCGGTCACGGTACTGCCAATAGTCCTCTTACGCTTTCAGAAAACATGTCTTTTACAAGTACGAGCGAGAATGCGACGAATTTTAAAGTTAAGCCTACGCTTTCTGCAGCGTCTACGGGTGCGACAATCAAAGTCGGTACCACCAATCCCGCAACGGGGAACTCCGTAGCCAGCGGTACGGAGGCGACGGTTGCTTTGAATACGTCTACGGGAATTACCGATATTTATATTACCGTTATTCCCGAAGCGGGCGGTGATGGGAAAACTTGGGCAATAAAAGTTACAAGCGGCTATGTGCGGATCAGTTCTGTAGCCGTAACGTCTAATTCCACGTCGGGCGCGACAAAAAACGGACTTGCATCGGCTTTTAACAAGGAAACGGAAAGTTATACGATAAACGTGCCGAGCGATGCAACTTCTGTGTCGATTACGCCGCGTGTTGCGGGCGGTTACGGAATCAAATCTGCAATTGCAGTCGGTAAAACGGGGTGTACCGCTGCTAATACTGTGAATAGTGAATCGGCTTTAACGGTTACCGATTTTCATAATAACGATAAAGTAACGTTAACTGCGACCGCTGCGGACGGAACGGCGCAAAAAACTTATACGTTTACCTTTCAGATTTTCAGCGCAGATACCACTATTGCAAGTTTTACGGCAGTAGACGATGGCGGCAACACTTTAAATAGCGACAGTACGCAGGCAGGCGATTTTTACTTTACGTTGCCTCCGACTTCGGCGAATCCTCAGTGTAATTTTGTGATTGCGGCGACGGATTCGGGCGCGACGGTTCAGGTGGACGGAAAAGCGTATGACCGCAATGCGAAATTTGCGGTAGGGGCGCACTCCGTAAAGGTAACTGCTCCTGCCGGCAACAGTAAAACTTATTCCGTAAACGTTGTGCGCGGAGCTGTCGATTCGGTTAAATTCAGTTCTCTTGAATATTATTTTGAGGGCGAAACGCCCGAAGATGTATTCGCATCGGCGAATTACAATCCCGCGAGTAATACCTTTACAAAAACATACACGTTAAGTTCTACCTACAATGTGGGCAAATCTATTTATATCAGAGGAGAATTGCCCATAGGAGTAACGGTCGGTTCGCAAGTCGGACTTACCAAAGAGGACGACGCATATAAGGGTACGTTAAAATTCGGAAAAAACGAATTCAGAATCAATCTGACCGACGGCGGCTCGCGCGTAGTTAGTTATATTTTTATCGTTAATCTGTTAGAGGATAAAAACGGAATTGAAAATATCGCGATTACTTCCGACGGGACTGCGTTAAGCGGATTCACTTTTAACAAAGCGACCGGACATTATGATCTGGAAATACCTTATACAATGGTTTCGCTTTCGTTTTTGATTACGACGGACGGAAATTACACGCGCGTATATACTGAGCGCGGCGGCCTTTGCGATAAAGGTACGCAGGCCATGACGCATACGTTTACGCGTAGATTTGAAGAGGGAGATAATCAGGTTTCTATCCGAGCGGTGAAAAACGGAGAAGAAACTGACGAAACGGGCGCAAAATATACCTTTACGATTAAGCGTAAGGAAGTGGAGCGCATAAATACTCTGACGGATTTAGTGGTTAAAGTCGGGGGTACAATCGTTGATTTAACGCCTGAATTTAACGAGAATATTGAAAAATATTCTATTCAGCTCCCTTCGGACACGCAGAGCGCTATCGTTGATCTTCAGGCTACGGCAAAAGGTTTATATGCCGATGTAGCAGGCACGGGTACACACGATATCAGTTTCGGTAGCGGTGTCGCAACGGTTGTTCTTCCGATCACGGTTACGGCGCAGGACGGCACGAAAAAGATATATCAGGTTGCTATTACAAGAGAGGAGATAAAACTCGACGGTAATTTTGACGTGAAAAACATTGAGATTATCGGTAGTGATACCGAAACGTATTTTCAGTCTTTTTCTGCGGCAACGTATAATTATGAGATTACGGTACCTTATGCGGTACAGACTGCCTCAATTTCCGTAACGACTATATCCGCAAGCGCAACGGTCAGCGGAGCGGGTGTTAAAACCCTTAACGAGGGCGAGAACGTATTTGAAGTTTACGCGATTGCAGAAGACGGTTCGAACAGCAACGGCGCCGTAAAGTACGTCTTTAAAATCACGCGTGAAATGCGTATCACGGAGATTTATCTTTCGGACATTTCCATCAACAATGCTACGGTGGAGGGGTTCCAAAAAGAGGTTTATACGTACGAGAGTCGTTTTGATCGTTTTACGGATAAAGTTGTTTTGAATGCAACGGCAGATGATTCTCGCGCGACGATTACCGTTAGTAAGGGCGGTGAAACGCTTGCCGAGGCGGTCGGTTACGTCAGCGTGGACAACCTTGCCTTGGGCGCAGAGGGGACGACTACGACGATTACAATTACGGTAGCTCTTGACGGTACGATCAGACCTTATACGGTGCGTATTGTGCGTGCGTCCGAGCGTCCTTTCCTGACTTTTCTCGACGTAGGAAATTTCCCGATTTTCGATAATCAGGACTGTGCCGGCACACCGATTGACGGTACAAAAGAAGAGATTGTCTCCGTATTGCAAAATTTCTATGTTCAGGCAACAACGGACAGCGGAGTCATTTCAATAGAAGCTCATTCCAGCGATCCGGCATCAAGCATGCGCCTTGCGCTGAACCGCACCAGTCTTGAAAAAACAGGTGATAATATTTGGTCGTTGGATCTGGAAGAATTATTCTCAGCCGAAGGTGAAAAACGCATTCAGGTTTCTATCTATCCTGCAAACGGACGCGTTGTGACTTACGAAATTTATTTTACGGCGCTTTCAAGTAATACGGATGCAAATATTACAATCAATGAGATCGAAGATTTTAATGCAAATTATAATCTTACGGGACTTGTGTTCGGCGCTTATAACGTTGGTTATAAAGTGGATAAATTGACTTTAGACGTTGCGTTTATTCTTGCACAGGAATATATGGAAGAGGGCACGTATCAGTTTATCCGTCAGTATAATGACACCGATAAATTGGTTTTAAATGAGTACGGAACTGCGCTTAAAGAGATTTCACTAGATTTCGGCGAAAATATTCTTCTTGTTAACTTGCGTTCGAGCGATATGCGAGCAACGCGTACGGTTGTTATAATCGTAAACCGCGCTCGTGCCGACTTTGACAGTTTGACGATTGCCGAGATCGAACAGTTTGAATCCGATTATATGACTTCGGACAAGGATGCCAAAACATATAGCGCAGTGTATACTGTTGCCAATGATGTGAAATCTTTGACGATCAGTGTTAAGGTCGCGGACGGTTTACTTGCTAAAGTTGAGGGCGGTGAGGAGTTGCAGGTAGGCTTGAATGAGATCGTTATTAAGCTGTATGCCGTTTCGGGAACTGCCAATTCGTCTTTGGCTGAAAATTCCGAGGGGGGGGGTATAGATGGAGAAAACGAGGATAATTTCTTAAAGATTGTTCGTTTGAACGTGTATCGCGAAGAGGCGGAAGAAAATGCCGCGTTGATTTGGATGATACTGTTCTTTATCCTCTTAGTGTTTGCGATTATTGAATTGCTTGTAATTATCTTTATTCCGAAAAGGAAGAAAAAGAGAACGACGCTTAGAAATTCGCACAACATTGTTATTTCTCAGTTGCCGCAGATTGCTCAGCAGCCTATGTATCAGCAACCGATCTTGCAACAGCCGATGCAACCGATGTATCCTCAACAGCCTATGTATCAACAACCGATACAGCCTGTATATCCTCAGCAACCGATTGTGCAACAGCCGCCTCAGCAACCCCAGCAGCCGAGCGGAAAAAATCCTGTAAATATTGAAGTGCACATTGCAAGCGACGGACAGGTGACTACGTTCGACGGAAACGGTAATCCGATTAATACCAATCAGGACAAAAAGAAGTAATTATTTAAAAAAGACCCTCAGGTGTTTTAGGGGGTCTTTTTTAAAACTGTTAAAAATACATTTTAATTTTCTTGACTGTAAGATCAAAATATGATATAATAATGGTATCATTTTAATATCATATCGGAGGTAAATAAGATGAAAGAAGAAAAGGGCACTGTGCGTGAACTGAACAGGATCGATGAGAAAAGCGCGCACGAAATTAACGGTTGGTTGATGGTTGGTCTTTTATTGATTTTTTTGATTGGAGCCATCGTTTGTTTTGCGATCGGTATTTCCGCATCCAACGGCTTTTATGCGGAAGAATTGACCGCGCTTATATTTGTCGGGGTGGCATTGCTGATTGTATCTTTTATCGCGCTTGGCGGATTTCGTCTGTTGCGTCCGAATGAGGCGTACGTATTAACGCTCTTCGGTAAATATTACGGAACAATTAAGCGTGACGGATTCTTTTGGGTAAATCCGTTTTGCTCGGCTGTTAATCCCGCGCGCGTTGTGGGCGTTTCGAAAAAGCTCTCTTTAAAAGCAATGACGCTTAATAACGAAAAACAGAAAGTTAACGATGAAGAGGGAAACCCGATCGAAATCTCAGTTGTTGTAATCTGGCGAATTGTTAATACTTCACGTGCGGTTTTCAATGTCGACAATTATATGGCTTATATTTCTACGCAGTGCGATGCCGCAATTCGTCAGGTAGCAAGGCAGTATCCTTACGACGTTTCGACGAACGGAGATGAAAAATCGCTGCGAGGAAGCGCTCAGGAAGTTGCCGACATACTTCGTAACGAGATACAGATGCGCGTAGACATGGCGGGGATTGAGATCATTGAGGCACGTATCTCTCACCTTGCCTATGCGCCCGAAATTGCCGCCGCTATGCTTCAACGGCAGCAAGCTTCGGCAATTATCGCCGCTCGCCAAAAGATTGTGGAAGGGGCTGTTTCGATGGTTCAGATGGCGCTCGATAAGCTTTCGAGCGAAAATATTGTTGAGCTTGACGATGAGCGCAAAGCGCAGATGGTATCTAATTTGCTTGTGGTGCTTTGCGGAAATAAAGACGCGCAGCCGATTGTAAACAGCGGAACAATCTATTGAGGCTAACGTTTGTCTGTTACGGTTCGTAAATAAATTATTTTATTTTTTCGGGAGGAGACGAGGCGTGAAAGAAGAGAAAAATAATAATATTAAAAAACAAATTCCGCTTCGTCTTTCGCCGAAGTTATATGCCGATATTATGGCGTGGGCGGAGGACGATTTTCGTTCGTTAAACGGACAGATTGAATATCTTTTAACGGAGTGCGTAAAGAGACGCAAATCGGAATCTCCGATAAAGAAAGATACTGATTAAAAATATTGTTGAGGGTCTTGACAATATTTTATAAATATTATAAAATAGTATTAAGAAATATGACGTTTGAAGAATATACGAACAGTAGCGCATTTGCTAACGAGACGCGAGATACAGGCAAAAGACAAAAGCGAAACAGGCGGATTTCGCTCGTTATTAGCGTTATTAAGTTTGTGTTGTGTCTTTCTTTTTTTATTTTTGAACTTTTACCCGAGGAATGGTTGCCTGTTGATTCTGCAATAGAAGATGTATTATTATTTTCATTGGTACTTGCCGCGCTTTTACTCGGTGTCCCGTTTCAATTGTATGTGCGCTACAATACATTGCCGGCAGTTACCGAAAATTTTTTTGCGGCAAAACTTATTTTTATACGTGAAGCAATGCGCGGGCGTTGGGATGAGTTTGTTCATAGAAACGTTCTTGAGGTTCGGATTTCCATTCAAACGGTAAATAATGAATATGTAAACAAATTATCCCTGCTGAGTATGCATGGTGAAATTTTGCTTGATATTGCATCATGGAAAGGGCGAGGCGGAACTGCTGAATTTATTGACGCTGTGTTAATCGGAATGTTAGAGTATGCGACGGATAGATATGGGAGAGCTGATGCTTTGCGTTATGTTAATTTGCAAATATATCTTAACGGCGTTCCGATGCAGAAAAAGCCTTCGCCATACGGCGGTATCTTTTTTATGAGCAAGGGGAAATGGTCAATCAAAGGTAAGAATGCAATAAGAAGATTGCAAAAATACAAGATTAAGTATAATTTGTGATTTATACATAGTACTATGTGTAATATAAACAACTAAAAAGGAGAGGAAAATGGACGAAAATCATGCAAATGAATTCAACGATGCGTTTAATGTTCCATCAGCGGGTCTGTCGGGTACGTCGCTTACAGAACAGCATTACGAGACAGGGTCGGATTCGGTGCAGGACGAAGAGGCTATACTTATATGCCGCGGTTTGGTAAAAAACTATTCGCAGTTTCCCGCGCTTGTCAATGTTAATCTCAAAATACGATCGGGCGCAATAGTGGGACTTCTCGGGCCGAACGGTAGCGGAAAATCTACGCTTATTAAATTGGCAATGGGAATGTTGCAACCTACTGTGGGCGAAATACTTATAGGCGGTAAAAGACCGTGTCCTGCGACGAAAGCGATTACAGCATATTTGCCTGATGCAAACTATTTGACCAATTGGATGCGCGTTGACCAGCAGATAAAGTACTATGCCGATTTTTTTCCTGATTTTCGTCGCGATCGGGCGGAGCAGATGCTCTCGCGTCTTGGAGTCGGATTAAAACAAAAGATTAGTGCGCTGTCTAAAGGGAACAAAGAAAAATTGGGGTTGATTCTCACGATGTCGCGCGATGCTAAATTATATATTTTAGACGAGCCGATTGCAGGCGTAGACCCTGCGGCGCGTGATTTCATTCTGGATACGATTATGCGGAATAAACCCAAAGATGCTACGATATTCCTTTGTACGCATTTAATATCGGATATCGAACCTGTGTTAACGCATGCAATTTTCTTAAATCGCGGGCATATTGCGCTCGACGCCGATGTTGATGAGATTCGCGCAAAGCAACAGAAGTCGCTCGATCAACTGTTTCGGGAGGTGTACAAATGGTAGGAAAGCTTATCAAACACGAGTTAATAGCGATCGGTCGTGTGTTGGCATTTATTGCAATCGCCGCATTTCTTTTTTCGATTCTCAGCAGATTTTCCATGCATGCGTCAAATGAGAACGGTACGCTCTATATTATCATGATCTCATTTTTCACGATGACGATTCTTGCTTTGGATATTGCCGCTTGGGCGCTCTGTTTTGTGCGTTTTGCGAAACCTTTGTTTTCGGGGGAAGGGTATATGACCTTTTCTTTGCCTGCAACCCCCTCGCAGATTATATGGTCAAAAATGATTGCAACGTTTATCTCAATGATATTTGCGGCTATTATTTCGATTGTTTGTCTTTTGATAATATTTTCGGGATTTGGTTCGTATATCTGGGGGGATATAGCTAACTTTTTCGGCGGTTTTTTTGAACATCTCTTTAGTTTTGCCTCATCGTCGCCTTTGATGATAATCGAGATCGTTCTTTTGGGAATCGTGTCGCTTCCGATGACTCTGTTGTTTAGTTATCTGCTTTTATCATTAGGGCAGTTGTTTACGAAATCGAGAAAAAGATGGACGGTACTGCTTTTCTTTGGTAGTGGTTTTGTCATCAATTTGCTGTCGTCATATGTTTTTAATCCGATTTTGATGGCTACATCGCAAAACGTATCTCCGCATCTTTCCGTCTGGATAATGATTATATTCTATGCGGCGGTGGATGTAGGCTGTTTCTTTGGCGTTCGTTATATTCTCAGTCACAAGCTGAATTTACTTACGTAATAAATGCGCTACCTGATTAAAAATAATTTTTCGTCAGAGCTTAAACGCGGCTTTGGCGGTAAAACGATTATATTTTGCGGTGAAGAGGTTTCGTTTATTTTACAGAGTCGATTTGCAATCCTGAGAAAAAAATTTCAGCTTATCGATAAATATGGCGAGTGCGTTTCCGTATTGCGGCGCGGAATGTTTTCGGTTTTTTCTAAATGGCGTATTGAAACTGCGGAGAAGAGGTTTTGTTTAAAATGGAAAGGGAAACTTACGCAGGACGTTTATTTGGCGGAAGTTGCCGAAATGCGGATTGAGAGTATTTTGGGTTCAAGATTGCGCGCTTATCGCTTGATGGAAAAGGCGGAGGAGACCGCGCGTCTGGAATACGGAAAAGAATATATACAGATCGACGCGGAAAACATAGAACATTTGTGCGCGTTGCTTTCAGTGAGCGTCTGTACGGATTGGTAAGAGAAAAACGCCCTCCCGATCGGGAGGGCGTTTTATTTGGCGTGATAACAATTACTTTCGGTAGGGCTCCTGTTTTATCAAACGGTAGCCTTTTTTCGGTTTTAACCGGAAGAAGTCAATTTTTCCGCCGAGCTTGACGAATACGACGAATGCGGCGATTGCCACAATACAAACGCAAATAACTATGATTGCCCATGCGTCGAGCGTTTCGCCTTTGACTTTCGTCCAAAGTTCGTTAATACGCTCTCCTGCCTCGTCGGCGAAATATTCCATAGGAATACAGCGACGCATGACTTCCAAAGTCGGATATTGTGCGAAGAGCTGGCGTTCAAGCTGATCTTCGTAAGTGTAAATGGTCGCCTCTACGCCGAAAAAATATCCGATATCGTAGGGAACGGCATCTTCTTCATCTCCTTCTTCTACGCCGTAAGTGTCGTTAATATATTCAAGAACTTCGTCTCCTGCGATTACGGAGCTGTAACCGATGTAGTACATGTTACGAATAGCGCTTTCCGGTTTAGACATATAGTTGATATACGCCATCGCCGCATGTTTTGTCTCTTCGGAGCGGTTCTCATTTTTTGGCATAACCCAACCGTCAAACCAAAGATTTGCGCACTCATCGGGTACATAATAATTTAAAAATACATTTTCGCTTTCCGCCGTATCGATTGCATAGACGGCATCGCCGCTCCATGCAAAATTGATAGATATAATTCCCTTTACCATGTCAAGCTTTCCGGAATCGGTTTCAAACCCGTAAATATTGCTCTTCATTTCAAGAAGAATATTCTGAACTTTTGCAACGGTATCAGGCGAAGTGTCGTTCATCATTATCGCCGCTTGTTCCGAAAACTCGGTTTCGCCGATTTCGCCCGATTCCAACTTGTCTTTTAATGAAATCAGTTCGTCTTGATAGAGGATAGCGAGTCCGATAAAGTAAGTGTCGCGTACGTTATCTTTTGTCGTAACTTTATTTTTATATTTTGTATCGAGTAAGACGCTCCAGTGCGATAAATCCTCTGAGTCAACCAATTCCGGATTATAGATAAATCCCGTTGTGCCCCACATATATCCGGCGGCATATTCTCCCCAAGAATGTTGTTCTTTGTCGCCGTTTTCTTTTGTCAATGTTATATAGTGACTGTCGAATACGTCTTTAATGTAAGGGGAAACGTTTTGAATATAAGTGTTTTGTTCGTCTGTTTCGTCAAAGAAAGAAACGGGGAGCGGTTCAAGCATATTTTCCGAGGCAAGTTTCATGATCATGTATTCGGAAGGGCAAACAAGATCATATGTGTCGCCGAGTTTTAATTGGTTGTAAAGGTCTTCGTTTGTGCCGAAACAGGAATATTCCACGCGTACGGATTTGTGGTAAGTTTGTTCGTACCACAGTTCGAAATCGTCGAGAATAGAAGGCGCCACAATGGATGTTTCATCTACACCTTCATCTAAGAGCTGGTCGTAAACGTAAGAACCTTCGCCGCCGTCGTCGATATATTCTTCCCAGTTATAGATTCGCAGAACAATTTGATCCTGTCCGCAACCCGAAAATGTACAGAGTATAGGGAGTAAGAGTGCGGATGCGCATGCAACGCAGATCGTTCTTTTAAGGGTTATACGTTTCATCTGCGTTCCTCCTTTTTCTTTCTTCCCGTAAGGTTCGCAACGAGCACAACGGCAAGTATTATTACAAAGATGATTGTTGTAAGCGCCCAGAACGAGGAAAGGGTTTCGGCGGTGTGGGCATTTCCTTTGGTGGTTGCGTTATAGACGTATGTCGAAATCGTGTTAAAAGTAGAGGGTTTGCAGTAACTTGTGACAATATAGTCGTCAAGCGAAAGGGTAACGGCCAGCATGAATCCGGAAATGACTCCTGGAATAATTTGCGGCAAAACGACTTTAAAGAGCGCTTTTGCGGGACTTGCGCCGAGATCAAGGGCGGCTTCGTACAGGCTGCCGTCCATCTGCTTAAGCTTTGGTATAACGGAAAGTACTACAAAAGGAGTGCAGATGACCATATGACCGACAACGAGCGTAAAAAAGGATTTTTCCATTCCTACGGTAACGAACGTGATGGCAAGTGCAAGCGCAGTAACGATTTCCGCGTTAATAATGGGAATTTGTGAAACGCCGCTGATTGCGGTACGCGTACGTTTTTTGCAATAGAACATTCCAAGGGCGCCGACAGTGCCGAGAACGGTGGAAAGAACTGCCGCAATAAGCGCGAGCAACAGCGTATTTCCTATCATACCGAGTATGGCAGGATCGGTAAAGAGAGCCGTATAGTGTTTGAAAGACGGCGCGCCCCAGGTGCCGATAAGGTCGGATTCGTTAAACGAATAAACGGCAAGTAAAAGAATCGGAGCGTATAAGAGCAAAAGAATTAAACCGATATAGAATGCTTTTAAACATTTTTTAATCATAAATTTGCCCCCCGAACATTATCTTCCGATTTAAATCCACCCGTAAGCGCGGTAGATGTAAATACAATGATGAGTAGTATCAGCGCAATCATTGAACCCATATGCCAATCCGTACCGAAATAAGTTTCGATAAATTTGCCGATAATCGTAACTTTGGAATTTCCGAGCATGTCCGAAACGACATAATTTGTCATCGACGGTAAAAATACCATGGTAACTCCGCTCATGATTCCGGGCATGGACAGAGGGAGGGTAACGCGCGTAAACGTTGTAAAAGAATTCCCTCCGAGATCTGCGCTCGCCTCATAGAGTGAATTATCGATTTTCATCATAGTGGTATAGAGCGGTAGAATCATGAACGGCAGAAAGTCATATACCATGCCGAAAATGGTATTAAAGTAATTGGCTTCACCGAGCAGTCCGATCCAATTGAGTAATTCGCGGATTGCGTTGACTCTTAATACGAAGTTGATCCACATGGGCGTGACGAATAGAAACAGTAAAACGAACTTCCGTTTCATTTTACTGCGTGCAAGTATAAGTGCGACGGGATAGGCGATGATAAGGCACACCGCCGTGGTGACGATCGCAATAACAAATGAGTAAACGATAGTACTGAGTTTTGTCGGATCGGAGAAAAATTTAACGAAATTTCCGAAAGAGAAATTCATATTTTTATCCGTAAACGCATATATGAAGATAACAAGCATCGGGAGAATGACAAAAAATATAAGAAATACGCAGTAGGGGATGCACAGCGTCTTTCTCGAAAAACGCGGCATTTTCATCTCTTTTTCTCCTCGGTATGTTTAAGCGACAGCTTGATTTTCTCTTTGGGAATAATAACTGATACAAAGTCATTTTCATTCCATAGATCGGCGGAAGTAAATACGAAATCTTCTTCGCTTTCTTCGGTGCGGACAATCAGGCGGTAGTGATCGCCCTTATATATGATAGAAATGATATGTCCTGTTGTGCCGCCTGCGGTTTCGTCGTCGCTGATCATAACGTCGTTTAAGCCGACTTCTACGCGCACTTCCGTGCCGGTAAGATCAATCCGTTCTCCCGTTTCGGTGACAAGATATTCTTCTTCGTCAATACGGCTGTTCGGATAGAGTTGGGTGACGTCGCATTCAAATTCGCCGTCTGCAAATTCTACGGTGTTTCGTTTGGTGATCGTGCCGTCAAATACGTTCGTTGTATATTTGGGCTTCATCAGATGGATGCCGTCGGGGGACACGTTCATGCCGATTGTTTCGCCGACAGTACGGTTTTCTGTGCTTTGAATAACAAATTCAAATCTTCCGACTTGCACGGTGATTTCATAGTGTATCCCTTTGAATACGACAGAGATGACTTCGCCTTTGAGTTTTCCGTCTTCGGGTGTGCACATGTGCACGTCTTCGGGACGAACAACAACATCAACAAGTTCATTTTTTTCAAATTTATCAAGGCAATCGAACGTTTTACCGCAGAATTTAACCTTTTTGTCGCCGACTACCGTACCGTTAAAAATATTGCTCTCGCCGATAAAATCGGCTACAAAGGTATTTGCCGGTTCATTGTAGATATCGGTCGGTGTTCCGATCTGCTGAACAACGCCGTCTGCCATTACGACAATCGTATCTGACATAGTGAGCGCTTCTTCCTGATCGTGTGTAACGTATATAAAGGTAATGCCGAGGCGCTTATGCATTTCTTTCAGTTCAATCTGCATCTCTTTGCGCATTTTTAAATCGAGCGCGCCAAGCGGTTCGTCAAGAAGAAGAATTTCAGGTTCATTGACAATTGCGCGCGCAATGGCAACGCGCTGTTGTTGTCCGCCGGAAAGGGTGGATACGGAACGTTTTTCGAAACCTTCGAGGTCGACGACGGCGAGGGCTTTTTTTACTTTCTCGGCGATTTCTTTTTTAGAAAAGCGTTCGGTTTTAGTGTACGTTTCGCCGTTTTCGTTCTGATAGGTGTTGACGACTTTTTTGCAACGCAGTCCGAATGCAATGTTTTCAAAAATATTAAGATGGGGAAAGAGCGCATAACGCTGAAATACCGTATTAACGGGGCGTTTATTGGGCGGCAAAAGCGAAATATCTTTGCCGTTAAGTAAAATCTGACCGCTTGTCGGGATATCGAAACCGGCGATCATTCTGAGCGTCGTTGTCTTTCCGCAACCAGACGGGCCTAAAAAGGTAATAAATTCACCTTTGTTAACGTAAAAACTTACGTTGTCGATGACGAGGTTGTCGTCGTAGTATTTGGTAACTCCCTTTAATTCGATGATGTGTTCAGCCATGTTTTCTCCTTAAAAATTAGGAGGCGTAGAGATCCAGATAAATTTTGCTTTCCCTTTGCCTTTATTGATAATTTGATGTTCTTTATTTGCCGTAAAGTAAAAACTTTCGCCTTTTTTTGCGTTGTGAGTTTTTCCCGCCCGAACGATCGCAATGCGACCTTCGAGAACAAAACCGAATTCCTCGCCTTCGTGGGGGAAATCGACCTGCGTGGATGATCCCGCCTCGAGTTCCACAAGTACGGGTTCCATTGCATTTTTTTGCGCGTTGGGAATTACCCAATTCCATAGCATGCCATCGGAACGTTTTTCGATGTATTCTTGTTCTGTAAAAACAATCTTTTCTTCGGTTTCTTCATGGAAAAAGTCGGAAAGATTGCTGCCGAGTGCGTTTAGCAGATCGCACAATGTCGTGATGGACGGACTTGTAAGATCGTTTTCAAGCTGAGAAATATATCCTTTTGTCAACTCGCAACGGTCGGCAAGTTCTTCCTGCGTTAAGTTTTTTTGCTGTCGCATGTCTTTGAGTTTTGTGCCGAGTTCCATTGTCATTCCTCATTAAAATTGTGCATTGTTTAGTAAAAGTAAACTTTTCGTGCGTTTTTACAAAACGTCAGTAAAAATAAACAAAAAGTTTACTAAAAATAAACCAAAGAACGGAAAACAGTATATTCTTTTTTTAGTTGCTTGTCAACTGTTTGAAAAGGATTTTTGTCGAATTTTATAAAAAATAAACAAAAAAAGCGTTTGCTGTAAACGGATACGCGAACGCTTTTTAAAGATATAAATTATAATAATGAATAGGAGAGGGGATCACAATGAAAAAGCGCCCGCAAAATTTGCGGGCGAATTTCAATACGTAAAAATTTTAAGCGGCTAACGTAGCGAGTTTCTTTGCAAGCTTAGCCTTTTTGTTGTTGGCGTTATTCTTGTGAAGAATACCCTTTGTAACCGCGGAGTCAATCGCAGAAACGGTTTCGGAATAGAGAGCGTTTGCGGTCTCTTTGTCTCCTGCGCTGACAGCGTTTAAAAACTTTTTGATAGAAGTTTTAAGCGCGGATTTAATTGCTTTGTTTTGCAGTGCTTTTTTCTCGGTAACCAGAACGCGCTTTTTTGCGGATTTAATGTTGGGCACGGTAATCATATCTCCTTTCAATCAAATTAACCTTGAATATTTTAACATAAAACAAAGTTCTTGTAAACTGTTTTTTCGCGAAAAATAACAAAATTTCAATGAAAAAAGGGAAAATATGCATCGAAGTTTTAAAGTAGGGGTATTTGACAGCGGAATCGGCGGGTTAAACGTGTTGTCTGCCTGTATTCGTTTGGCTCCGCATCTTAACTATTATTATATAGGCGACAATAAGCATGCGCCTTACGGTAACAAATCTTGCGAAGAAATTTATTACCGCGTCAGTTGTGCCGTAGAATTATTTAAGCTGATCGGGATTGATGCAGTTGTGCTTGGGTGCAACACGGCAACTGCTGTATGTGTTCAACGACTGCGTGAGAAGTATGCTTTCCCGATTATAGGAACGGAGCCTGCCGTTGCTCCGGCGGCGCGCTCGTATCGTCGTCCGCTTGTAATTTGTACGCCTCGCACGGCGGAAAGTGCTCGCTTAAAAGAACTGATTGCACGATTTCCGAATGTTTCTTTCACCGTTGCGCCCATGCCGAAGCTTGCAGGCGAAATTGAACGTTCGCTTACATGCGGCAAATTGCCGACCATTGCCGACCACTTACCGCGCGGCGATTATGACTGCGTGATTTTAGGGTGTACCCATTATGCCTTTGTCCGTAGTCAAATTGAACGATTTTACCGTCTACCTGTGTTTGATGGGGCGGAAGGTACGGCAAAACGTTTAATTAGCCTACTTGATAATAAAAATATTGAATGCAAAGGGCGGATTTTAGGGACGATTGACCACCGCTATTTAGACTGCAAAAACAAACAAAAGTTCGCATTTTTAAAGGGCATATGTCTAAATAACGTTACTTTTCTTGGAGAATCACGCGATATTAACGAAAAAATCTACAAACAAATGTTTGTATTACAATAAAGTGAATATGAAGAGCCTATTTCTCGAAAAAATATTGTTTCTTTTCAAAAAAAGTGGTCAGAAGTGGTTGACAATCCCCTAAAAGTGTAGTAAAATGGTCATACATTACCGAAGAGGGGCGAAAGGATGACCTATCTGGGTGGAACGGCTGCGCATCAGCTTGACACAAAAAACAGAATACGCATTCCGGCGAACTACCGCGCCGCGCTTGGCAAGGAATATTTTTTCCTAGCAGGCTCGCAAGGTTGTATTTTCGTCTACTCGAAAGAAGCTCTTGAAGAGAAATTAAAAGAATTCGACAATATCAATAACGGCGATAAAAAGAAAATGCTTGCAAAGCGCAAGATTCAAAGCGCGATTTTTCCTGTAGAAGAAGATACCCAAGGCCGTGTAACCGTATCACAGTTCTTACGTAATCATGCAGGAATCACGCGCGACTTAATTACGGTAGGCATGGGAACGCACCTCGAAATCTGGGCCAAAGAACGTTATGTAAGCGATGTGGACGATCAGATGAGTCTTGACGATGCTTACGAGGCTTTGGGATTCTGATATGAAAGCATTTTGCCATAAGCCGGTAATGCTTGACGAGGTAATCGAAGGATTAGCCTTAAAGGACGGGGGAATTTATTTTGACGGCACGGTGGGCGGAGGCGGACACTCGTTCGCAATCCTCTCCGGAAATAAAACGGTACGTTTAATTGCGACCGATAAAGACGACGAGGCAATTGCCGCCGCAAGTGAACGTTTGAAAGATTTTAAAAACCGTTTCCGTATTTATAAATCCGATTATAAAGATTTTACAAAAGTTTTCGATGCTGAGAATATCGGATTAGTAGACGGCGCTTTGCTTGATTTCGGTATTTCTTCTCATCAGATAGATACCGAGGAACGCGGGTTTTCCTATCTCAAAGACGGCGCGCCGCTTGATATGAGAATGGACACACAATCTCCTTTGACTGCCGAGGTGGTCGTAAATGAATATCAGGAATCGCAGCTAAAACGCATCTTAAAGGAATACGGCGAGGAGCGTTTTGCGCCGAACATTGCGGCAAATATTATTAAGTCGCGTAATAAAGAAAGGATTAGGACGTGCGGAGAGTTAAGAGCAATCGTTGAAAATTCTTACCCTGCAAGATTAAAGGGTGTAGCGTGTGCGCGGCAAACTTTCCAAGCGATCAGGATAGAAGTCAATCATGAACTCGACGGATTAAAAGAGTGCGTTATCGAGCTTGCGAGAAGGTTGAAACCGCACGGCAGAATATGTATTTTGACTTTTCATTCGTTGGAAGACAGAATTGTCAAACAGGCGTTTAAGCAGTTGAACGAAGAGTGCGTCTGTCCGAAAAGTTTTCCCGTTTGCGTATGCGGGAAGAAAAAAGAGCTTGAAATTATAACGAAGAAACCGCTTGTTGCGAGCGCGGAGGAAATGATAACAAATACGCGCAGTAAATGCGCTAAACTTAGAATCGCAGAAAAAATTTAGCATGATTGGGGAACGCCCCGAATAAAATGATAAGGAGTTGAGACAAATGAACGCGTTACTCGAGAGAGAAATAAAAAAAGATGAAGTAAAAGCGCAGACGGACGTGATCCCTGCACATACATCCTCTGTTGAAGAAGATCTGCACGCACAGAGAATGCATGAAAATTTTAAACGTTTGCTCGGTGAGTCGGGCAATGTGAAAGACTCGGCTCCCGTACTTGCTCCCGAAAAAGAGGAAGTGCGTGTTCCCGATGCTGCCGAGCGCATGGCAAGTTTTACACGTGTCGAGCCCGTGCAAAAAACAAGCCGTCGTGTTTTGTTTGAGAACGTAACGTATAAAGACGGTCAAGTGAGCGGATTGGATTCCGCGGCTGCTCCTGCTTATACGGTTGTCAACATGCCTGCACCCATGTCCGCGGTTGCAGCTGCGTCAAGCGCACAGGAAGCGGAGACGGAGGATTCACTTCCGACCCGCCGTACGATGGAAACGCTCCGTCACGACGCGCAGAAATTTGACCGCGCCAGCGTGATGGCGTCGATCAGCGCAAAGACCAAAGTTGTGCTTGCAACCATTGCGCTTGTCATTATTATGGCAATTACGATCATCTGTATCAATACGTCGCTTATGACGAGCCTTACTGCAGACGTTGCGTCACTTGAATCTCAAGCTGCCGCGCTACAGACTCAGGCAAGCGAGTTGCAGGCGAATATCGAAGAAATCACGAGCGAGGAAAGTATCGTCGAGTGGGCGATCAAAAACGGGATGGTAAGACCGTAAAAAACTTACGGAGGAAATGAATATTTTAAAGACAGACTATTCTTTATCTGTCCTACGAAAGAGGTTATTTGCCGTGATTGCGGCGATAACCTTTCTTTTTTGCCTTTTTCTTGCTCGTTTTTTTTACGTGCAGGTTATCTGGGAGGACGAGCTTAACTATCTCGCTCTCGATCAGTGGACGCGTGAAATTCCCGTTGTTGCCGAACGCGGTAAAATATACGATCGGAACGGCGAACTGCTTGCGGGAAATAAAAGTGCGTACAGCGTGTTTGCACGCGCAAACGCCGTAAAGGACAAGGAGTATGCGGCGCAGTTTCTTTCTGCGGCTCTCGGACTCGATTATTCCGAAACGCTCGCAAAACTCGGCGATAAAAAGCGTTCTGAAATTACGTTGCTCCGACATGTTGAAAAAGAGCGGGTGCAAAAGCTTGCGGGGGCGAATATCGACGGCGTTTATTTTGCGCGCGATAACGAACGCGTTTATCCTTACGGCAGTCTCGCGTGTCAGACGCTTGGATTTACGTCGATCGATCAATCGGGAAGTTCGGGCGTTGAAAAATATTACAACGAGTATCTTGCCGGAAGTAACGGGGAAATTTTATATGAAACCGATCTGGTGGGCGTAGAAATCAACGGCGCATCCGCGGCTTATGTGCCTGCGGAGGACGGTTTGAATCTGCGGCTCACGCTCGATTATCGTATTCAGGCGCTTGCCGAAGACGTAATGATGCGCGCGCTGGAAAGCACGCAGGCAAAAAGCGTGCGCACCGTCGTGCTTGATCCGTCGGACGGGGAAATTCTTGCAATGGTAAATTTGCCGTCTTACGATCTGAACGATATCCCGCGCGACGATCTTGATACGCTCAACGCCAATTCTCGTAATCGCATTATCAGCGACGTATACGAACCCGGGTCGACTTTTAAAATTATCACCGCTCTTGCCAATATCGAGGAGGGGCTAAAAGGTAATTCTGCCGCTTTGCCGCTGAACCACGTCTATCCGAGCGCGCGGACGCGTACGGTGGACGGGACGACAATCAAGTGTTGGAGCGATCATGCCAACGGAAAGCACTCCAATCAAACGCTGAAAGAGGCGCTGAATAACAGTTGCAATCCATGTTTTGTCGATATCGCGCTTTCATTGGGCAAGGAAACGTTTTACGATTATTTAAAAGCTTTTCGGTTCGGGCAGACGACGGGCGTTGACTTTTCGGGAGAGGCGATCGGAATGTTGCTCCCCGAAAGTACGGTGCGCGATTGCGATCTTGCGCGTATCGGATTCGGGCAGACGATTGCCGTAACGCCGTTGCAGCTTGCTGCTGCCGCCGCCGCAACGGTGAACGGAGGCAATTATTACGCGCCGCATATTGTAAGTGAAATTTATTCGGATGATAACAGCGTAAGAGAGAGAATCGGAAGTACTTTAATCGGAAAGGTTGCAAGCGAAGAAGCTTCGCGACTGCTTGCCGAAATGCTTGAGGGTGTTGTTCGTGACGGAAGCGGAAAAAAAGCTTACATAGAAGGATATCGCGTTGCCGGAAAAACCGGTACAGCGCAAAAATATGAAGACGGACATATCGCGCAAGGGAAGTACGTTTCGTCCTTTATCGGTTGTTTTCCTGCGAACGATCCAAAGTTTCTCGCGCTTGTCATTGTCGACGAGCCGCAAGGAACTTATTACGGCAGTTCAGTCGCCGCGCCGTTAGCCGCGAAAATTTTTCAGGGCATTATCGATACAAGGCGCATTGCGCCCTTTGTATAGGGAGACATCATGAAATTATCTGATTTAACAAACGAATTACAGGACAAAAGATTGACGGGAGATGCGGAAATATTTTCTCTCTGTACAGATAGCCGTATAGCGACGGAAGGCGATTTGTTTTTCTGCTTTTGCGGGGGGAATATCGATTCGCATGATTGTGCGGAAGAGGCGGTGCGGCGTGGCGCGTCGGCCGTCGTTTGCGAACGGGAATTGAATCTGGATTGCCCGCAGGTTATTGTTAAGGATGGCAGAGAAGCGATGGCGAGACTTGCCGCAGCATTCTATCATCATCCCGAACGGTCAATGAAAATCGTCGGAATTACCGGCACGAACGGCAAGACCACGGTTTCGCATATGCTTGTCTCTATATTAAACGAAACGGGAATGTCCGCAGGACTTATCGGAACGCTTGGCGCCAAGTTCGGTAAAAAAACGGTTGCGCCGGATTTAACGACGCCCGATCCGGTTTCGCTGTTTTCTTTATTGTCGGATATGAAAAGGGAGGGTGTCGAAGTTGCGGTTTTGGAAATTTCAGCGCATGCGCTTGCGCTGAAAAAGGAATGCCCGATTGTTTATGAGGTGGGAATATTTACAAATTTAACGCAAGACCATCTTGATTTTTTTAAAACAATGAAGGAATACGGCGATGCAAAGCGCAGAATGTTCGACGCAAGTCGCTGTAAATTTGCAGTGCTCAATTCGGACGATGCGTTTTATAAAATACTCAA
The DNA here is from genome assembly GCA_910586985.1 of uncultured Christensenellaceae bacterium. Taxonomy (GTDB): domain Bacteria; phylum Bacillota; class Clostridia; order Christensenellales; family Borkfalkiaceae; genus Gallimonas. The sequence continues at coordinate 304,610 of CAJUKK010000001.1, forward strand.
AGAACAGGGCGTTCCGGCGATGAGCTACGGGCTGGAAAATCCTGCGGACGCTTTTGCCGTAATTTTAAACGAGACGGTGCGCGGAAGTAAAGTGCTCATCAATCTGAACGATGAATTGATAGAGGCTAGTCTGAACATGACGGGACGCCACAACGTACAAAATGCGCTTGCCGCCGCCGTCGCCGCAAAACGGCTCGGCGCAGATGCGGATGCAATTGCGCACGGATTGAACAAAGTCAAAGGCGTGGACGGACGGCTTGAGTGGATTGCCAATTATCGCGGCGCTGATATTTTTACCGACTTTGCGCATACGCCAGACGGATTGCAAAAATCTCTGCTTGCGCTTCGCAAACACTGCAAGGGGAAACTCTATTGTTTGTTTGGCTGCGGGGGTAATCGCGATAAAACGAAACGACCGATTATGGGCGCGACTGTTGCGCGCGGTTGCAATTACGCTGTGATTACTTCCGATAATCCTCGTTTTGAAGATCCTTGTGCGATTATCGCAGATATCGAGGCGGGTTACCGCCCCGTGTCGCCGCATTACGTTGCCATCGAAGAACGCGAGCGTGCAACGGAATATGCTTTGGAACTGCTTGGCTCCGGAGATATTTTGTTGATTGCAGGTAAGGGCGGAGAAACATATCAGGAGATTATGGGAATAAAATACAGCTATAACGACAAAGATGTAGTAACAAAGATTTTGGGGAAGAAACAGGAATGAAAGAAATTTTGATATGCACGCTGATTGCGTTTTTGCTGTCATTTATATTGGTTGCAGTCGAAATTCCGCTCTTAAAAAAAATCGGGGCGGGTCAGAATATTTTAAGTTACGTGAAAGAACATGAAAAAAAGGGGGGCACGCCGACCATGGGCGGGCTCGCCTTTGTGTTTGCGGCTTGCGTTGTGTCGCTTACGTCGGCTGCGATTCACGGTGCGGACAAGTCCTATTTCGTTCTGTTGGCGATCGGACTCGGGTATATGCTCGTAGGTTTTTTAGACGATCTTATGAAGAAACTGCGCGGAAAGAATTTAGGGTTGCGTGCGTATCAAAAAATTTTGTTTCAGATTGCCGTTGCTGTGCTCGCCTCCGTTTATTGCTGTTTAAACGGTCTCACTGCGTTAAAGATTCCTTATACGAATTTGAGCTTTGATATCGGGTGGGGTATGCTTCCGCTTGGAGTTGTCGTTTTTGTCGCGACAACGAACGGTGTCAATCTTACCGACGGTTTGGATGGGCTTGCCGGTTCCGTCTGCGCGTTTTTCTTTATTTTTCTCGGATTGCTGCTCATGTTGCAGGGTGAAAATGAGGATATTGTTACGCTTTCGTTCTGTCTTACGGGCGCGCTTGCTGCATATCTCGTGTTCAATAATTACCGCGCAAGCATTTTTATGGGCGATACGGGTTCGCTTGCGCTCGGCGGTTTTGCGGCGGCAACCTCGCTTTTTTCGGGGAACGCGCTCATTATTCCCATTCTCGGCATAATGTTTGTCCTTTCAAGCATATCTGTGATTATGCAAGTAATATACTATAAAAAAACGGGCAAACGCATTTTTCTCATGGCGCCTATTCACCATCATTTTCAGGAAAAGGGCTATGCGGAAGGAAAAATCGCTTACGCTTATGCGATCACGACTGCCGTACTTGGCTGTACGCTCTTGTTGCCGTTTGTCTGATCCCCGAAAGCGCGGGGGAGGGAGTAAAATATGTTATTTCAAACGCAGACCTTTCTCGTTGCAGGCTTGTCCCGTTCGGGAATCTCAGCCGCCGATTATCTATTGGATCGCGGCGCAAAAGTGTATCTCTTTGACGACGTTGAAGAGGAGCACGTAAAGGACGCCGCGCTGGCGTTGAAAGCTCGGGGTGCAAGTATTCTGAAACGCGAGGAACTAACCGATTATAGCGAACGGTGCGACGTTCTGGTTCTCAGTCCGGGGATCCCCGTCGATCATCCTTTGCCTGTTGCTTTCCGTCGTCTCGGGAAACGGATTATCGGCGAAGCGGAGTTGGGCGCGCTAGCACTGCGGTGTCCTGTTGTGGCTATTACGGGTACGAACGGTAAGACGACTACGGTTACCATGCTCGAGCAAATTTTGAATGCGACGGGTAAAAAGTCGGTTGCATGCGGAAACGTGGGAAAACCGATCACTTCTGCAATAGGGGAACTCGGGGAGGACGGCATTGCGGTTGCGGAAATATCTTCGTTTCAACTTGAAACGTTGTATTCCCTCCGTCCGCATATTGCGGTGGTTTTAAATATAACCGAGGATCATCTCAACCGCCACTACAACATGGAAAATTACGTATACCTCAAATCACGCATTCTGAAAAACTGTGCCGAAAGCGAATATTGCGTGCTTAATTACGATGATCCGACGGTAAGAGGATTTTCGGAAAAAACCAAAGCGAAACCCGTTTATTTTTCCGTGCGGGAGCGAGTAGAGGGCGCATACATACAGGACGGTTCGCTTTGTTATTACGGAGAACGCGTTCTTGCCACTCAGGATCTTCCGCTTAGCGGCGAACATAATCTTGCCAATGCGCTTGCGGCAATTGCATGCGCTAAAATAATGGGGGCGGAAACTTCGGCTATTGCAGGAGCGCTTAAAAATTTCCGCGGCGTGTCTCACAGGATTCAGCGTCTTGGCGAGGTTAACGGGGTCAATTTTATTGACGATTCCAAAGCGACGAACGTTGATTCTGCAATCAAGGCGGTGGAGAGCGTCAAAGGAGAGACGATATTGCTCCTTGGAGGAAAAGACAAAGGCTACTCGTACGAATCTCTCTTTGAGGCGATTAAATCTTCTGGTGTTGTACATTGTGTTCTTTACGGCGAAAATGCATTTAAAATTTTAAATGCGGCGTTGAAAAAGGGGTATACAATGGTTACGCTTTGCCGTCCGTTCGATATGGCTGTGCGGGTTGCGTATTTGACGGCGAAAAAAGGGCAAAATGTTCTCTTGTCTCCGGCTTCGGCAAGTTTTGACGCATTTAAAAGTTACGAGGAACGCGGGGATCGGTTTTCATTTCTGATGGAGCAATTAAAACGTGAGACACAGTCGAACGATGCTGCGACTGAGACGGTGGAGGCGCTTTGTGAAGAAATCGCGGAATAAATCGCTCGGCGATCTTCCGTTTGCAATTGCCGTTGTGTGTATTGCGGCGTTCGGGTTATTGGCAGTGTATTCTGCAAGCTCGTACAATGCGGAAGTGCAGTACGGCGATAAATTTTACTTTTTTAAAAAGCAACTCGTAGGTTTTTTACTCGGACTCGGGGCGATGATCGGAGTTTCCTTTGTCGATTACCGAAAACTCAAAAAGATAGGACTTCCCGCGCTTATTGTGTCGTTGATTTTGCTTGCGTTGGTGTTTGTTCCGGGACTCGGTAAAACAAATTACGGTGCAACGCGCTGGATCGGTGTCGGCGGACTTACGATACAGCCGTCCGAACTTGCCAAATACGGACTCATCCTTTTTGCGGCAGGATATTTTTCAAAGAACCCTGCGCGAATGCGCTCGTTCCGCGGAATTTTGCCTGTGCTGATTGCAGGTTTGAGTATTTGCGTTCTCGTTATTTTAGAACCGAATATGTCGGTAACCGTTTGTATCGGAATGATTATGGTGGGGCTCATCTTTCTTTCGGGTACTTCGTGGAAAAATTTATTTGCAATCGGCGTACCCGTACTTCTGCTTATCCCCGCGCTTATATTTGCGGAGCCTTACCGATTGAAACGGCTCTCTGCGTTTATGAATCCGTGGGCGTCGCCTAAGGACGAAGGGTATCAGTTGATACAGTCGCTTTATGCGCTCGGGAATGGGGGCATGTTCGGGGTTGGGCTTTTCAACTCCCGTCAGAAATTCCGTTTTTTACCCTTTTCGGAGAGTGATTTTATTTTGTCCGTTATAGGAGAAGAAACAGGATTTTTCGGGGTGCTTGCGCTGTTTTTAGTCATTGGATTCGTTATTTGGCGCGGGTTTAAAATTGCGAGATCGTGTAATGATTTTTACGGTTATATGCTCGCCGCGGGGATCACGCTGGCATTTGCCGCGCAATGCGCTTTAAACGCGCTTGTCGTAAGCGGATGTATTCCGCCTACGGGGTTACCGCTTCCGCTCATCAGTGCGGGAAACACTTCGTTAATCGTGACGATGACGGGTATGGGCATCGTTTTCGGAATATCAAGGCACAAGAAAGGAGATAAAAACATAAGATATACTACAAGATAAAATGTACTCGAGCCCGACGCGCGTTGCGGGCTTGTCCGTTTTTGCGGTGAGCTTGGTACATAAGGAGCAGACAAATGGATAAATTTATAATAGACGGGGGACGGCGGCTTTTCGGCGAAGTGCGTCTGCAATCGGCGAAAAATTCGGTACTGCCGCTCTTTGCCGCGTCTGTTTTAACCGAAAGTAAAGTTACTATACTTGATACGCCTGAAATTTCCGACGCTCTGTGTATGGCGCAGATACTGCGCGAATTGGGTGCGGACGTTTCTTTCCACGGTTCGAACGTGGTGATAGACAGTGCAAATGCAGATTCTCACGAGATTTCTTCAACGCTGACAAAGGAACTTCGCTCTTCCGTATTTATGCTCGGATCGCTCTTGACTCGTTTTCACCGCGCGCGCATTGCATACCCCGGAGGGTGCGACATCGGACTCAGACCGATTGATCTTCATCTCAATGCGTTAAAGCGTCTGGGAGTAGATATCATCGAGCGGGATGGATATATTCTCTGCGAATGCAAGGAATTGCGTGGAGCGGAAATACTTCTCGATTTTCCAAGCGTCGGCGCAACGGAAAATATTTTGCTCGCAGCGGTCAAGGCGGAAGGGACAACGGTTTTGCAGGGTGCGGCAAAAGAACCTGAAATCGTTGATTTGCAAAATTTCCTCAATCAAATGGGCGCGAAAGTACAGGGAGCCGGCACGGACGTTATCGTGATCGAAGGCGTAAAAAAACTTGGCGGCGTAACATTCCGACCGATGAAGGATCGCATTGAGGCGGGAACTTTCCTGATAGCTGCGGCGATTTGCGGCGGCGAGATAGAGATGAACGGCATTAAAAGCGAGAATATCGGATTGCTTTTACATAAATTGCGCGAAAACGGTTGCAAAATACATATAAAAAATGATAAAATAAGATTGGAAAGTCACGGGCGGCTCAGGTGCAACCGTAGGATTGAAACAATGCCTTTTCCGGGATTTCCTACCGATTTGCAGGCGCAGACGACTGCCCTCAACTGTACGGCGGAGGGCGGGGCGCTCGTTGTCGAAAACCTTTTCGAAACTCGTTTTAAATACGTGCCTGAGTTGCAGAAGATGGGCGCGGATATCGAAGTAAAAGGACGGCATGCGTTTGTTCGCGGCGTGCCGAGACTACACGGCGCAACGCTTGTGGCGGGGGATTTGCGCGGTGGCGCGGCGCTTGTGCTTGCCGCTCTTGGCGCGGAAGGAGTTTCGGAGGTGCTCGATTTGTCGCATGTCGACCGAGGTTATTCCGATCTTCAAAAAAAATTAAGTAATCTTGGAGCAAAAGTTAAGCGGGTTCGCATTTAAGCTTGCTTTGGAGAAGTACGAATGAAAAAAAAGAGTATTCTTGCCATTACAGTGTCCGTATTGCTGATTCTTGCCGCAGTTGCGGCAGGTTTAAACGCCGTTTATACGGTGCTGTCGGTTACAACCCGATTTTCGGTGCGTTCCGATGCGGGTCGGGAAGAGTGTCGGATATTGCAGGAAAGACTTGACGGATATTCAGGCAAAAGTATTCTGTTTCTCGATCTTAAAGATATTTGCGCCGAAGTGGAAAAGTTTCCCTGCCTGAAGGTGGAAGAGGTCAAAAAAAATTACCCGAGAACGGTGGAATTACGCGTAAGCGAAAGGTTGGAGCGCTATGCCGTTGAAAGAACGGATGCTGAAGGAAAGGTGTTTTATTCGGTACTCGACGCGGACGGAATTTATCTTTACGACCGTGAAAAGAATGAAAACCGTCTTGACGGTGCGCCCAATATCCTCTTAAACGGATTCGGGGAGATGGTTTTTGCGGCGGGCGAGCGCACTTCCGGTGCATACGTCGAAGAGTTACTTGCGTCTGTTGCGGGGTTCCGAGACGGAGACGTAAACGTACGGTTGAATCTTGTTTCCGTTACGTTTGAAAAAGGAGCTTCCGATTCTTCTACGACAAAGTTCACTTTCAGAATGCAGGAAGGGACGCGTATCGAAGTAAACAATCTTACGGCGCTTGTTGCCGAAAAAACGGAGGCGGCGTTTCAGCGTTATTTAACGCTTGAAGACGAGGATAAAATGTTCGGAGTCGTTACGGTGAACGATGATAAATTATCGGGCGGTTTTAACGTATCGTATACGACATTGCGTGATCTCAATTAATTTACTTATAAGCGCTTTTTCATTCTTGAGAAGGCGCTTTTTTTATTGTTTTTTGGAAAAAATCGTTGCAATTCTTGACAGGACTATTGAATTTTGATATAATAAGGAATAGATTGGTTTTTGTACGTTTCGTCTAACACGACCGATTTATGTTTTAGAGAGGAGATACGGGTATGGGACGCGGCAGTGTTGCGGTTTTAGACGTTCGGTCATCCGAGCTCACGGTGATCGTGGGGGAAAAGGGTGTAAACAATACGTTTCTTTTTAAAACTATGCGCACAGAACCGTATGACGGTTATCAGAACGGCGCGTTCTTTGACGTTGCCAATTTAAAAGAGTCCGTGCTCCGCGCGCTTGCCGCCGCCGAACAGGTATGCGGCGAACGCATTAAAAAACTCTATATCGGCGTTCCGGGGGAGTTTACCAAAGTAATACCTCGCGAACAGGAGATCGGGTTTCCCAAAAAACGCAAGATCGGTCAGAAAGAGCTGGATATGCTGTTTGAGAGCGGCAGGGAGGATGTGGAAAATCATTCTTTTATGCGTGCCGCGAGTATGATTTACGTGACTGCAGATAATCGGCGCGTTGTCGATCCGGCAGGGCTTTCGTCCACAGGACTGTCGGGAGTGCTTTCTTATTTTTATTGTACGAATTATTTTGTAAAGACGATGGAAGATATTTTTTCGGGCACGAAGATCGTCCTTGAATATTTGCCCGCCCAGCTTGCCATGGCGTCTTATCTGATTCCGCCCGAAACACGGGACGAATATGCGTTATTTTTAGACGTTGGCTTTCTCTCTTCGAGCATTCTTGTAATGTTAGGCGGTGGCGCGCTTTTGCAAAAGACGTTTTGGGCAGGAAGAGGGCAGATTGCATTTCGTCTCATGCAAAAATTTTCTCTGCCGTATGACGCGGCGCTTGCATTGCTTGCAAGTTCCAATTTATATGTGCGGAGCGACGTGAAAATGCGCGAGTTTATGCACGCCGGAATTTCATACGAAATAGATATGGATGTTATGACGGAAGAAATAAAAGCGGGATTGGACGAGCTGTGCGAGTCGGTCGGGGAAGTTCTCGAAGATTGTGCGGGTAAAGAAATCGAAAATAAACCGCTGTATTATTCCGGTGAAGGTATGGACGGCATCCGCGGCGGGGCGGAACATATTTCTAAGCGGCTGAGTAGAGTGTGCGAACTTCTTGTACCTGATCTTGCATATTACAATAAACCCGCAATGAGTTCGCGTGTCGCGCTGCTTGACATGGCTTATGAAGAAAACCGTAAACTCGGCTTACTATATCGATTATTAAATGGTTTCGGAGGTTAATTGCGATGTATAACGAAAATATTCCCTTCATGAACGGGGGCTCGGAGAAACCGACCTCATATGAAAATCGGGATGCCAGTGAATTTAACGGAAAGGCAAGAATTAAAGTGATCGGCGTGGGGGGCGCGGGCAACAACGCTGTCAACCGCATGATCGAAGCGGGAATTATGAGCGCGGATTACATTGCCGTAAATACCGACGCGCAGATTCTTGCTTGCAACAAAGCTGAGAAAAAGATTCAGATCGGCGTTCAACTCACCAAGGGGTTGGGCGCGGGCGCGGATCCCGAAATCGGCAGAGCCGCCGCGGAAGAGAGCAAAGACGAGCTTATGAGGGCGATTGAAAAGACGGATTTGCTGTTTATTACTGCGGGAATGGGTGGCGGTACGGGTACGGGAGCAGCTCCCGTCATTGCTAAAATCGCAAAGGATTTAAAAATTTTAACAGTTGCCGTCGTCACGGAGCCGTTTGAATTTGAGGGCAGACGCAGAATGGACAACTCCTCCAAAGGGTTGGGCGATTTAAAAAAATATGTTGATACGCTTATCATTATCCCGAACGATAAAATAGGAGAAGTCGTACCTAAAAATGCGCCTATGGCGGAGGCTCTGCACGTTGCGGACGAGGTATTAAAGCAGGGTATTCGCGGAATTGCCGATCTTATCGTAACGCCTGCGCTCATCAATCTTGACTTTGCCGACGTCAGAACGATTTTAAAGGACAGGGGACTTGCGCATATGGGCGTGGGCGTCGCAAAGGGAGAAAACAGAATTGTAGAAGCGGTTCGCCTTGCGGTTAATTGTCCTTTACTTGATACAACCATAGAAGGTGCGACAGGCGTTATTTTAAACGTTGTCGGCGGTAATGATTTAACTTTTGACGAGGTTAAAACGGCGGCAAGCCTTATTCACAGCGTCGTAGATTATTCAGCCAATATCATTTTCGGGGCGTGCATTGACGAAAATGTAAACGACGAAGTGGAGGTTACCGTGATTGCAACGGGATTTCCTTCGACGGATTTACAGCGCAAAGGCGATATGCGCGGCGCGAATTTGCCTGCTCAGCCGCGTTTAGCTGCGGAACAGTCGCGCGTTGCGCCTTCTTATCAACAGTCAAGTAATGTTTACCGCGAGCCACAGCCGCCCGCTTATCCTCAACAAGTTCCGCAACCGCCTGTCAATGAGAGCGTTTACCGTAATGCGCCGAGCGATCCGTACGGTGTTGCGGCTCCTGCGTCGCAGCGGGAAGAAAACGTGCCCGAGACGCCGCAACCGCGTCCTCAATATCAGCCTGTGCATGAACCGGAAGAAGAGGAAAGCAATCAAAAACTTCCGCCTTTCGTGCGCAGAATGCTTGGAAAACGCAAATAATTTTTATAAAATCAATCACTTTAAAACGAGGTTGTCGAACCTCGTTTTTAATTTTTTTTGTTTTATAAAAAGCAGGTTTTTTGTCTGTTTAAATTGTTAAAATTCTCTTGACAAACGGCGAGCTTTTATGTAAAATGATATGCGGTAGAAGTTGGGAATTTTTTCTGCAAGAGGTTAATATATGGATCAAATCAAATTATTGCGGGAGCGAAAACAAAAGGTCGAGAATCTCGGAAAAACGGTAAGGCAAGAGATTGAAAAACTTTGCGACAATCAGAGTTTCGTCGAGCTTGCGGCGTTTAGTTTTTCTTCCGGAAATGAAGAGGAGCGTATCGGCGACGGTGTCGTAACAGGATTTGCGACGATTAACGGCTATCCTTTTTACATTGTGGCGCAGAACTTTGACGTTTCGCTGGGCGGACTTACAAAGGCAAATTGCGAGAAGATCGCAAGAACGTTAAATGCCGCGGAAAAGAATGAAACGCCCGTTGTTTACCTTCTTCACAGTCAGGGCGTATGTCTGAACGAAGGCGTGAGTGTATTGGAAGGTATATCGGAACTTCTTTTAAAAGCAACGCAGTTGAAAGGAACGGTGCCTCAATATGCGGTCGTGCTCGGCGAAGTATACGGCTCGGTTGCGGCGCTTGCGTCGATTTGCGATGCGGTGTTTTTTACGGCGCAGAGCAAGCTTGCGCTTGCAAGTCCGCTTGTGCTGTCGGCTAAGGCGGGAAAAAATCTCAAAGTAGAAGAAGTCGGCGGCTACGATGCATTAAAAAATGCCGTGTTACCCGCGGTCTTGGTTAAGGACGTGAAGGAGGCTTCTGCAAAAATATCGGCGCTTACGGAGCTTTTTTCTGTTTCGGTTACCGAGGCGGAATTAAACAAAAACGCTCCTTCGCTCAATAAAGTTGCAGACGCAAAGGCATTGCTGTCCGTAATTGAAAATCCGGTCGAACTTGGCGCGAATTGTTATCCGGAAGTAAAAACTGTTTTGGGGCGAATCGGCGGAATTTCGGTTGCGGCGGTTATATTCGATAAGGTTGCGATCAGTGCAAATAATATGAAGAAAATACGGTCGTTCTGCGAACTTGCATGTTGTTACGGTCTGCCGCTTATCATGTTGGTAGATTGTACGGGTATCGAACAGTCGCTTTCCGTCAACGACAGTACTGTATTAAGGGAAATTAGTGAATATTTAAGCATCCTTGACGCAACGGATACGGCTAAAATCTCTGTTGTAACGGGTAGTGCGATCGGCATCGGTTATTCGTTATTTGCGGCAAAGTCCGTTGGATTCGACTATACGTATGCACTCGCTACGTCAAAAGTCGCATTAACGGAAACCGCAGAGGAAACTGATCCGTTCCTCGCGGCGCAAAACGGTTATCTCGATAATATTGTCGAACCGCAGTTCATAAAACAATATTTAACGGCATCGTTACAGATGCTTATTCGGTGAGGCGACTATGATAAACGGGTTGTTATCTTGGTTTAAAGCGGATGTCGGCGAAGCGGCTATTTATGCGATCGTCGGGTTTGTGTTTGTATTTGTCGGGATTTCGTTTCTTGTGTTGCTCTTTATGGGGCTTGGAAAAGTGATGTCTGTGGTAACGGCAAAGCGTACGGCAAAAGTGCGCGATGCGATGCAGGCGAAAATGATTCCCGCCGCACAAAGTCCTACGGATAGCGGCGTTTCCCCCGAGTTGGTTGCGGTAATTACGGCAGCGGTTGCCATGTGTTATGAACAGGAAGGCGGTCGATGCGATTTCGTTGTAAAACGTATTAAGCGAATTTAAATTTTCAAGGAGTAAATATATATGCGTAATTTTATTATCACGGTAGACGGTAAGAGCTACGAGGTCGGCGTTGAAGAGGTTGGCGCCGGCGAAGGAGGCGGAACGCTTGCAACGCCTATTGCCGAGACGAAGAGAGAATCTGCGCCGAAACCGATTGCAAACGTAAAAGGAGAGCAGGTGAAAGCTCCCTTTAACGGACTCATTAAGCAGATTTTGCTGGAAAACGGCGCACAGGTTAAAAAGAACCAACCGATTCTTATTCTTGAAGCAATGAAGATGGATAACGAAATTACTGCGCCTTGCGACGGTAAAGTAACGTATCAGGTTACGAAAGGCGCGAACGTCGAGCCGGACGCAATTCTTGCGGTGATCAGCTGAAATTTGGAGAGAAAATATGCAGAATAATTTACTCATCGATTTCGGGGAAATATTCTCTAACCTGTGGAATTCGATGGGAATGGCGCAGGGGACTTGGCAGAACTACGTAATGTTGCTTATTTCCTTTGTGCTCATGTTTCTTGCAATTGTCAAGAAATACGAGCCGATGTTGTTACTTCCCATTGCATTCGGAATGTTTCTCATCAATCTTCCGGGGGCGGAAAACGTTCTTTGGGGTACTTACGAGGAGGGCGTGGAGCATACGTATGAAAATACGCAGAATCGCGGACTCTTATGGTATCTCTATTACGGTGTAGATAAAGTTATCTATCCGCCTTTGATATTTTTAGGGATCGGCGCGATGACGGATTTTGGGCCGTTGATTGCAAATCCCAAGAGCATGCTCATCGGCGCCGGTGCGCAGGTAGGTATTTTCCTTGCTCTTTTCGGCGCGGTATTGCTTGGATTTGATATGGTGGTGGCTGCCGCGATTGCCATTATCGGCGGCGCGGACGGGCCGACGGCTATCATGGTCTCTAAAATTTTAGCGGAAAATTTGTTGCCAATTATTGCTATTGCGGCATATTCGTACATGGCTTTGATTCCTGCGATACAAAAGCCCGTCATGCGTTTGCTCACAACTAAAAAAGAACGGGCGATTCGCATGCGGCCGCTCCGTCAGGTTTCCAAAGTGGAAAAGGTAATATTCCCCGTAGCGGTTACTTTGATAGTGGGACTTTTATTGCCTGATGCTATTCCGCTTTTGGGAATGCTCATGCTTGGTAACTTGTTCCGTGTTTCGGGTGTTGTTGAGCGTTTAAGTTCGCAGGCTCAGAACGGACTTGTCAATACGATTACGATATTCCTCGGTATTGCCGTCGGTTGTAAGGCAAAGGGAGAGATTTTCCTCGACTATCACACGTTATTGGTTCTTGTTATCGGAATTGTCGCGTTCTATTGCGGTACGATCGGAGGACTGCTTGTCGCTAAAGTAATGTGTAAACTTTCCGGCGGAAAAATAAATCCGCTTATCGGTTCGGCGGGTGTTTCGGCTGTGCCGATGGCGGCGAGAATTTCTGAAGACGTCGGGCGGGAGACCGATCCTCAGAATCACCTTCTTATGCACGCTATGGGACCGAACGTTGCAGGCGTTATCGGTTCGGCTTTGGCGGCAGGAATTTTATTATCTTTCTTCGGATAAAGAATCAAATGCATTATATGCGGAATTTGCCGCAAATTTTCGGGAGTTATTATGGCTAAAAAAGTAATGATTATGGATACGATCCTGCGCGATGCTCACCAGTCTCACGCGGCAACGCGCATGCGGACGGAACAGATGATACCCGTCCTTGAACAGCTTGACGAGATCGGCTATTATTCCTTGGAGGGATGGGGCGGCGCAACGTTTGATTCGTGTATGCGTTATTTGAACGAGGATCCTTGGGAGCGCTTGAGAACTCTCCGCAAGTATCTGAAAAAGACACCCATTCAAATGTTGCTCCGCGGACAAAATTTGCTTGGTTACCGTAACTATGCAGACGATCTGGTGGAGCGTGTCGTTGACAAGTCGTTCGAAAACGGAGTTCGCGTTGTCCGCGTATTTGACGCGCTCAATGATCCGCGCAACATTGAGTCGTCTATGAAAGCGATCAAAAAGTACGGTGAAAAATACGGCGGCGTGTGCGAGGCGGCGATCTCGTATACCACAAGTCCCGTGCATACGCTTGAATATTTTGTAAAACTAGCTAAAACATACGAGAGTATGGGGGCGGATAATATTTGCATTAAAGATATGGCGAATTTGCTTTTGCCATTTGACGCGTTCGAACTAGTGTCTGCGTTAAAGAAAGAGCTTGATCCCAAAACTAAAATTCATATGCACACGCACAATACAACGGGCACGGGCGATATGGTCAATCTGATGGCGATTCGCGCAGGAGTTGATATCGTAGATACCGCGCTTTCTCCGCTCGGAAACGGTACGTCTCAGCCTGCGACCGAGCCGCTTGTGGCGACGCTGAAAGGTACGGAGTTTGATACGGGGATCGATCTTGAAAAACTTATTCCAATTGCAAATCACTTTAAAAAGGTTGCAAAGGAACTTGAGGACGAGGGGTCTCTCAATCCCAAAGTACGGCAGGTGGACGTTAATACGCTCATTTATCAGGTTCCAGGCGGCATGCTTTCCAACCTAATGAATCAGTTGAAAAAAGCAGGGAAAGAAGATAAGTTATCCGAAGTACTTGCCGAAGTTCCCAATGTGCGCGCAGATTGCGGATATCCTCCGCTTGTAACGCCGAGTTCTCAGATAGTCGGTACGCAAGCAGTGCTCAACGTAATTTCGGGCGAGCGGTATAAAATGGTTTCCAATGAAACCAAAGATTTGTTTGCAGGGAAATATGGGCAGTTGCCTATGCCTGTCAACGAAGAGGTTGCGGAAAAAATCTTAAAAGGGGCAAAGCGTATCACTTATCGTCCCGCAGATGATCTGGAGCCTGAATACGCAAAACTCAAAGCTGAAGTGGTCGAAAAAGGTTACTATACGCAGGAAGAAGACGTGCTGTCGTATGCGTCTTTCCCTGAGGTTGCAGAGAATTTCTTTAAATGGAGAAAAGCAAAAAACGAAGGTGTTGATTCCGATCTTTTAAAGACGGGAGTTTATCCTGTTTAAAATATGAAAATTCTGATTACAAATGACGACGGTATTCAAGGCGAGGGCTTATTAACCCTCGCCAAAGCCTTATTTAAAGCGGGACACACCGTATATGTAGTCGCGCCTGATTGCAATAATTCTGCGGTCAGTCACAAGTTAACTATGCGCGAGCGCGTGCAGGTCAAAAAATGCGACATAGGGGGCGGATTAAACAACGCTTACAGGGTCGGCGGCTCGCCTGCGGATTGCGTGTTGATTGCATTATGCGCGCTTGGTATTAAACCCGATATGATCTTTTCGGGAATAAACGACGGGCAAAATACGGGTAGCGATACGCTATATTCCGGTACGGTGGCAGGTGCAATGGAAGGAGCGCAGAATAGTATTCCGTCGATTGCGCTATCGCAACGTATACGCATTAACATGGACGCAGGAGAAAAAACTGCATTGTACTGCCGTGCTGCGGAAATGACCGTAAAGCATTTGAACGAGTGGAAAAATCTTGCGGCTGAAGTGGAAGGGATTCTTAATATTAATTTTCCCGTCGGGGAATTAAAAGGAATAACATTGTGCCGTTCGGTTAGAACGCGTTATTGTACGTCTTATCAGTATGACGAGGGAGGGTATCTCATGCAGTTTAATCCGCCCGAGCCTGTCGACGGGGACGGAGACATACCGATGTTGAAGAGCGGATATGTTACGCTTACTCCTTTAAAACTCAACTTGACGGATGGGGAGACTCTCGAAAAATGGCAGAAATGAAACGGATTGCGGTTATCGGGGGCGGTGCGTCCGGTCTTATGGCTGCGTATGCCGCGGCAAAAAACGGTGCGCTTGTAACGCTTTACGAGAAGAACGAGAAACTCGGAAAGAAAATATATATCACGGGAAAAGGGCGTTGCAATTTGACGAATGACTGTTTGCCTGATGAGTTTTTACAAAATGTCGTTCACGGTGAAAAATTTTTAACGGGTGCGATTTGGTCGTTTCCTCCTTTGCGTATCATGGAATTTATGGAATCGCACGGACTTGCTCTTAAAACAGAACGAGGGAATCGCGTTTTTCCTGTGAGCGATCATGCAAGCGACGTTACAAAAACATTGGAAATGGCATGCAAAGAGGCGGGTGTAAATATAGTTTTAAATGCAAAAGTGGAGAAAATTGATATTTTGCAAGGTACTATGCGTGGCATAATTATTAAAAATCAGGCAATTATTTATGATGGGGTAATTGTTGCGACGGGTGGATTGTCTTATCCTTCTACGGGGTCTACGGGGGACGGATATAACTTTGCGCAACTTTGCGGACACAAAATCGTGCCGCCTGTTCCGTCTCTGACCGGATTAAACCTTGCGGGGGATTATACTTCGATTCAAGGGATTTCACTAAAAAATGTTGTTTTAACGGCAATTTATAAAGGTAAAACAATTTCGTCCCGCATGGGAGAGCTATTGTTTACACATTATGGAATATCCGGTCCGCTTGTTTTGTCTTTATCGGCAGAAGTAAACCGCGTGCCGATAAAGGAAGTTTCGCTTTATCTTGATTTTAAGCCGGCATTGGACGATAAGAAGTTAGATGCGCGTTTATTGCGCGATTTTGCCGAACGCAAAAATGAAACGATCAAAAATGTTGCTCGCAGTTTGCTTCCCAATCATCTTGTGCAGCATCTTCTGAAAAAAGCCGGCATTGGTTTTGATAAAAAGGTTAATTCGATAACTAAGGAGGAGCGGGGAACGCTTATTAAAATGTTAAAAAAATTTCCGTTAATTCCTGTTTCATTGCGTGGATTCGATGAGTCGATTGTTACTTCGGGCGGGATTAGTCTTGACGAGGTTCACCCTAAAACTATGGAAAGTAAATTAATTAAAGGGTTGTTTTTTTGCGGTGAAGTGCTAGATGTTGATGCGTTTACGGGCGGGTTCAATATGCAAATAGCTTTTTCTACAGGATATTTGGCAGGAGAAGGTGCGTCGAAATAATATTTTTACAATTTTACGATGTACTATGTGTGCCATAATATTAAAATAATAATCTGATAAATATTTGACAGAGACGAATTGTTTATAATATAATGTTTTAAGAGAATACAAAAGGGAGAAATATAATGATAGCGATACGCGGTGCGACGACAATTGAAAAAGATGAAAAGGATGCGATTCGGATTGCAGTCAAGGAATTGCTCACAGAGATTGAAACAAAAAATTCGCTTAACCGCAGTGAAATCATGAGTATTGTTTTTTCGAGTACTTCCGACATTCATTCTTATTATCCGGCTAAGGCGGCAAGGGAGGCGGGATTTGAGAGTTGCGCGCTTTTTTCTGCAACCGAGCCGGAGATTGACGGGAGTTTAAAGCTTTGCATCAGGGTTATGCTTTTCGTGGAAAAAAACTTGACCCCCAAACACGTTTATCTTCACGGCGCGTTGACGCTCCGTAAGGACGTAGCAAAAAAATATAACGTTGCAATCGACGGCCCCGCAGGAAGCGGTAAATCTACTATCGCTAAGGCACTTGCCGCTGATTATCGTATTCTTTATTTAGATACGGGAGCTCTTTATCGGGCTGCGGCTCTCATGGCGGAGGATTTAGGTATCGACCCCGTCGATGCGGAGAAAGTTTCTTCTATGTTGGAGCAACTTGATATTACCGTAAATTATGAGGACGGAGCACAGCGTACGATTTTAAACGGGACGGACGTTACCAATCGTTTGCGCTCGCAGTCGGTCACGATGGGGGCGTCTGCGATTTCTAAGCATCCCGCTGTTCGGACAAAGTTGCTCAACGTACAGCGTGAAATTGCTAAAAATACGACTTGTGTTCTTGACGGTCGGGATATCGGAACGGTTGTTTTGCCAAACGCCGATTTTAAATTTTTTCTGACAGCTGATCCTGATATACGTGCAAAACGCAGATATGACGAAATGCTTGCAAAAGGAATCGAGGTGGATTTTGATTCGTTGAAAAATGAGATCATACTCCGCGACAAGCAGGATTCGACCCGTGCGCATGCGCCTCTTAAAAAAGCAGAAGATGCTATCGAAATCGATACTTCCCGTTTGAATATTCAAGAGGTATTGGCTGTTATTAAAAGTAAAATACAGGAGAAAATTTGATGCCCGAGGAAATAATCAATGAATCGGCTGAAATTCAGCCTAAGACAAAAAAACAGCAAAAGGCGGAGAAAAAAGCTTTAAAAAAGCAAAGAAAGTTAGAAAAAAGAATGGAAAAATGCAATAAAAAGAAACTTCACCTACTGTTTCCCGCCAATAAAAAAGGTAAGCACGTGATGAAACGGTTGAACTTTATGCGCATAATATTTTATCCGATTCATTCGTTTTTTTATCCCTTTAAAATGTACGGGCCGCATAAAATCGGAAAAGGAGCGTGCATTTACGTCGGAAACCATTATTGTATCTGGGACGTTTTTTATCCCGCGCATACGACGTGGGAGGGGATTCATTTTCTTGCCAAAGATTCGCTGATGTATAAACCTGTAATCGGGCGTTGGGCGCGGAAACTCGGAGTAATTGCGGCGAACCGCGACGGATCAGACGTTCGTACGCTGATGAACGCCATGAAAGTGCTGAAAAACGGTGAAAAAATTTCGCTGTTTCCGGAGGGTACGCGGAATAAAGTTTCCGATCGGGAATTTCTCCCGTTCCGCGGCGGTGCAGCCTTGCTTGCTATCAAGACGAAAACGCCGATCGTACCCTTTGTAATTTGTAACCGTCCCCGCGTGTTTCGCCGTACTCACGTTGTATTCGGGGATCCGATCACGCTTGACGAATATTACGATCGTAAATTGACGCAAGAAGATTATGATAAGGCGGACGAGAAATTAAAAAACCGTTTGTACGAGTTGCGGGAGCAGCACGAACAATATCTTTCAGCGAAAAAATCAAAAAAGAAAAAGAAGTAACGGGGGGGGATTTGGAAGTTATCGTTGCTGCCAATTGCGGCTTTTGCAGAGGGGTGAGGCGCGCCGTTGATACGGTGCTTGAAATCGCCCCCGAGAATACATATATTTACGGCGAGCTGATTCATAACGAGGAAGTTGTAAAACGGATCGCAGAGCGCGGAATTATTACTGTTGAATCACTTGACGACGTTCCCGACGGCGCTACGCTTATTATACGTTCTCACGGTGTGGGAAAGGATGTTTTTCAGAAGTGCGGTATGCGAAATATTCATGTAGTAGATTGCACGTGTCAGTTCGTGCGCGGCGCGCAAAAAGTTGTGGAAAGTTCTTCAAAAGCAGGGAAATTTGTCGTTATTGCGGGAAAATGCGATCATCCTGAGGTGAAAGGGTTAATCGGATGGTGTGAGAGAGAATCGCTCGTAACTTCGTCCGAAAACGATAATTTTACGTTTTTGCGTGATAAAAACGTTGCTTTGGTGTCCCAAACTACGTTTTCTAAGGAAAGATTTTTAAAAATCGCGGAAAATCTTAAAAAAGTGTGCCGAAAAACGGTTGAGATTTTTGAAACGATTTGTTATACTACTGTAGAGCGACAAAGGGAAGTTGCTTTTATCGCAAACCGATGCGATGCAGTTATCGTAATCGGCGGTGGGAACAGCAACAATACCGGCATGCTTTTTGAAATCGCGAGCAGATATTGTAAGAATGTGATTTGGCTTGAGAAAGCGGACGATTTCGAATATGGAAAAATTCTAAATTTTAAAAGAGTCGGCGTCATAGCGGGAGCGAGCACCCCCGATTGGCAGACTCAGGAGGTTCTTTGTAAGATGGCAAAAAACAATGCGGAAGTTCAGGTAACGACGGCTGAGTCCGTCGCCAATGAGATGGCGGTGGAGGCTACGCCTGTCGCGGAAGAAAAAGCGGCGCACGCAGAAGAGACGAGTTCGTCTATGGCTGAGGTCATGGCGGCAATGGACGTTGAAGAGGGCTATAAAAAAGGTCAGATCATCAAAGTCAAAATCGTTTCGGCGGGTGATGAGGGAATCGCAGTATCCGGTTGCGGTAAAACGGATAATTCGATTGCCAAAGACGAACTGGACTGCGAAGAATACGTGCGTGACACGTATGCGCAACTCGCTAATGCGGGCGCGGAAATCGAAGTAATGGTCGTCTCGGTCAGTCCCGTTAAACTTTCGCAGAAAATGGTCAAGAAAGTTAAGGAAGAAGAAGCGATTCTTAAAGACGTGGAAGAGGGCAAAGAATTTTCGGTTGTTTGCACGGGGATCAATAAAGGCGGACTTACCGCCGAGCTCGGTACTTATCCCGTATTCGTTCCCGCGCGCGAGATTCGCGCAGGCTACGTGAAAGAGCTTGATAAATACGTAGGCAAGAAACTTCGTCTGAAACTTCTTGAAATCAGAAAAGGTTCAAAAAATAAAAACCATAAAGAAATTATTGCATCTCAACGCGTTATTCTCGAGGCAGAAAAGGCAGCAAGAGAGGCAGTTAAGGCAGAAAAAGAGGCTTTATTCTTCGAGTCGATCAAAGTGGGAGATATCGTAGAAGGAAAAGTAGAGCGCGCGACGAATTTCGGTGCGTTCGTATCCGTAAACGGATTTGACTGTCTTGCTCATATTTCCGATCTGTCCTGGTCGGGCGCGAAAAACGTTACCGACGTGTTAGAGCTCGGCAAACGTTATGAGTTCCAGGTACTTAAAATCGACCGCGAGGCTAAAAAGGTTTCGATCGGTTACAAGCAATTACAGCCTCAGCCTTGGGATTTGGCGGCAAGCAAGTATGCGGAAGGCGACGTTGTTCACGGTAAGGTTGTTCGCATTGTGCCTTTCGGTGCATTCGTGGAACTTGAAAAGGGTATCGACGGACTTGTTCACGTCTCCCAGATTTCCCATGAGTGGTTGGAAAGTCCGAC
Organism: uncultured Christensenellaceae bacterium; assembly: GCA_910586985.1. Taxonomy (GTDB): domain Bacteria; phylum Bacillota; class Clostridia; order Christensenellales; family Borkfalkiaceae; genus Gallimonas. The sequence goes on from CAJUKK010000001.1 coordinate 324,370, forward strand.
GTCCGTATTAAAAATCGGTGAGGAGGTCGACGCAAAGATTCTTGCGTTTAATCCGGATGAACGCAGAATTACGCTTTCCATCAAAGCATTGCAGGATCGTCCCGAGCAAGCGGAGGAGCCTCGTGAAAGAACGGAGCGCCCTGCCCGTGCGAAAAAGAGCGGCGGCAGAAAGAGTTCGGCAGCCTATGAGGACGACGAGTACAGAGAGTGGAACGAGGGCGGTTACGGCGGCGCGTCCATTGCCGAGATGCTTCACATGGATGAAGAGAAATAATTTTTGAAACAATCAAAAAATCCGCTTAAATGCGGATTTTTTTGTGTATAAATAATTTGTTAATATTGCTCATAGGAGAACACCACAATGGAAAAACAAGGAAAAATTCGCATTTCCAGCGAAAATATGATGCCGATTATAAAGAAATGGCTGTATTCGGATAAGGATATATTTCTTCGTGAAATCGTAGCAAATGCTACGGATGCAATTACGAAGTATCAAAAACTCGTAACAGCAGGCGAAGCTCCTGCAAGCGAAGAACCTTATTGCGTAACGGTAACAACGGATAAAACCGCAGGAACGCTGACCGTGGAAGACAACGGAATCGGCATGACTGAAGAAGAAGTTGAAAAATATATTACGCAAATCGCATTTTCGGGTGCGGCTGACTTTGCCGCGAAATATGAAAAGGCGGGCGGAGAAGGGATCATCGGGCACTTTGGTCTCGGTTTTTATTCTGCCTATATGGTCTCGGCAAACATCGAAATTTTTACGAAATCGTATCTTGATTCAGCCAAAGGCGTACATTGGCAATCTGACGGAGAGAGTACGTATACGATCGGCGAAAACGATAGGATGACGCGCGGTACAAAAATCGTTATGCATCTCTTTAAAGAAGAGAAAGAGTTTTTGGAAGAGCGCGCGATCCGTTCTCTTTTAAAGAAATATTGTTCGTTTATGCCGTATGAAATTTATCTCAATCCGAAGGCGGAACTTAAAAAAGACGAGAAAAACGAACCTGTCAATAATCCCGAACCTCTTTACCTGAAAGATCCTAAATCGTGTACAGAAGAAGAATATAAAAAATTCTATCGCGAAACGTTTGCCGATTTCAGCGATCCGCTTTTCCAGATCCATTTGAATATGGAATATCCGTTCCGCTTAAAAGGAATATTGTATTTCCCGAAAGTCAAAAAACAAGTTGAACTTGAACGCGGTCAGGTAAAATTATATTGCAATCAGGTCTTTATTGCGGATAATATTAAGGAAGTTATTCCCGAATTTTTAATGCTTTTAAACGGTGTGATCGATTGTCCCGATATTCCGCTTAACGTTTCCCGTTCCTTTTTGCAAAACGATTCGCAAGTACAGAAGATTGCAAAACATATCACCAAGAAAGTGGCGGATAAGTTGACGGAGCTTTACCGTAACGACCGTCCCCGCTATGAAACTTGCTGGAACGATCTTGCAAACTTTATTAAATTTGGTTGTATCAAGGACGATTCTTTCTATGATAAAGTTAAGGACATCGTCATTTATAAAAATATTTCAGGCGAATATCGTCCGCTTGTCTCCTATTTCGGAGAAGAAGTCTCTGAAGAGGACGCCAAGAACGGAAAAGAGGCGCAGGCGGCTTACTATGTGTCGGACGAAGGAAAGCAGGCGCAATATATTAAAATGTTTAAAGAGGCGGGACTCGACGCGATTTTGTGCGATACTTATATCGATCCGCACTTTATCAGTTTTATTGAATATAAGAATCCGACAAAAGTTCGTTTTTTACGTATAGACGCAGAAATTGACAAGTCTCTCAAGGACGAGGGCGGAAGAGACGAGGAGCTTGAAAAGATATTTGAAGAAACGTTGAAAGAGAAGGGAATTAAGATTTCGAGCGAGCGATTAAAGAATAGTTCGGTACCTGCGGTTGTAAACGTCTCCGAATTTATGAGGAGAATGTCGGAAATGAATAAGTTTTATCAGATGGGAGATTCGCCTGCAGATATAACGCTCATCGTTAACACTTCGTCGCCTGCAGTTGCGGCGGTAAAATCGGCGAGCGGCGAGCGGCGAGCGGCGGCGATCCTGCAAATCTATTATCTTGCGCTCCTTGCTTACAGACAGCTTTCACCGGAAGAACTAAATGAATTTACCGAAAATCAAACAAAACTTATTGAAAATTATTTAAAGATATAAAATTTTTCTTGAAAACCCATTGACAATCATTGTGAATGCTGGTATAATGAATACGGCACTGAAAGATGATGGCTAAAGCCCGTGGCGATAATCGTTTCTATGCGTTTATCACTTCGGGTAAATTTTTACTTATTCAGTGCATTGGAGGTAACATTGTGAACGGAACAGTTAAGTGGTTCAACGACGGAAAGGGTTATGGATTCATTTCCAATGATGAGGGAGGAGATGATATTTTTGTACATTTCTCTGCGATTCAAACGGAAGGTTTCCGCACGCTGAAAGAGGGACAGAAGGTTTCTTTTAGCACGGAACCCGACCCGAAGGACAGCGGCAAGCTTCGCGCTGTTAATGTAGTGCCCGTATAAATAGCAGGGCAAAATTAAGTTGTATAAAAACCGCGGGTTTTCCCGCGTTTTTTATTTTAAAGAAAAATCTCCCGACTTGATCGGGAGATTTTTTTGTTATTCTGCCTGATGTAAAGTAGCAACGTATGCCGAAACAACTATGTCTTGCAAACGCTTACGTGTTTCCGTATTCAATGGATGGCAAATGTCCTTGTAATCGCCTTCGGAAGTTTTTCTACTCGGCATGCCGATGTAGTATTCCCCGTCCCGATCAAAGATTTTAATGTCGTGAATGACAAAACAATCATCAATAGTAATGGACGCAACGGCGCACATTCTGCCTTGCGTACGCTGTACGGCACGGAAACGCACGTCAGTAATATTCATAAGCACTCCCTCCTCTTGTACTTCTGTAATATAGTAACACATTTTTCACTATAATGCAAATATTTTTATGCGTATTTGTATAAAAAATTACAAATTGGTAACTTTTTGTAGAATATTGGCATAAAATGAAGTATGATTTTCTCGGGTTTTCCTGCCGGTTGCGGCGTTTACATGATTGGAATCGGCGGCGTAAGTATGAGCGCGCTAGCCGTGCATTTACTGTCAAGAGGATATCGGGTGCGCGGCAGCGACCGTGCCGAGAGCAAACGGATACGATATCTGAGAGGTTTCGGCATACCTGTTTCCATCGGGGAAGAAGAGAAAATCAGCGAGCAGATCGTCGTGTATACGGGGGCGGTCGATAGAGACCAACCGCAGCTAAAAGATGCCGAAAAGGCGGGAAAACGTCTTATTTCGCGTGCAAAACTGCTCGGTTCGGTTGCGGAGGAATTTCCGCACGTTGTATCCGTAGCGGGTTGTCACGGTAAAACCTCGACCACGGCGATGCTGGCGCATATATTCGAAGCGGCGGGGAAGAAATTTACCTGTCATATTGGCGGCGACGATTTAACGTTCGGAAACTATTATCATTGCGGCGACGATATTTTTTTAACGGAGGCATGCGAATATCAACGTAGTTTTCTTTCGCTTAAAAGTTCGGTTGCGGTAATTTTAAATATCGATAAAGATCATACCGATTGTTATCATAACGATCAGGAATTAATAGGTGCATTCTGTAATTTTGCGGAAAATGCAGAAAAGACGGTAGTTCCAGCCTCGGATGTACGCTTAGCCGGTTTTCCGCGAACAACTGATTTCGGCGGGTTAGGAGAATACCGTATGACGGAGTTGCGCGTCCAAAACGAGCGCTATGCTTTTACCGTAGTTGAAAAGGGAATTCCGCTTGTTCGCGTACAATTAAACGTTTGCGGTCGCGTTCATGCGGAAAATGCTTTGGCTGCATTTGCCTGTGCGCGCTTTTTAGGGATATCTGCGGAAGATATCAAACGCGGATTAGAAAGTTTTCGCGGGGTTAAAAGGCGTTTTGAAGAGGTAGGGAAGATAGCGGGCGTTCCCGTTATTTGCGACTATGCACATCATCCGCGCGAGATTAGCGCCGTATTCGAAACGGCGAAAGCAGTTACCGAAGGGACGGTACGTCTTGTGTTTCAGCCGCATACTTATACGCGCACGCGCGATTTGATGCGGGATTTTACCGATGTTTTAAAATGCGCGGAAAATCCGATTATCTATGCCACATATCCCGCGCGTGAAAGTTATTGCTACGAAGGGAGCGCCGTCGCGCTTGTGAGCCGTGTACCCGAAGCGTCGTATGTTTCAACGCCACAAGAGATACGAAAGAGACTGATTGCAGACGGAATAAAGTCGGGAGATTTGGTTTTAGTACTTGGCGCAGGCGATATATACGAGAAAATTTTGTCTGTACTTGATTAAAGGCTCGTATTCATTATATTAGAATCTCATCTTAAAACAAAACTGCCTTGCTTTTATGGGCAGTTTTTATTTTTGTCGGATATTTAAAATCTCCTAAAGATTTTTTTATTTAATAATTTAAAAAAAGAGCGGGCAGTTGCTTGACGGAATTCATAAAAAAGTGTATAATCATAAGAAAAAGTGAGAAAAAACTCATTTTGGAGGTAGATTATGCATAAAATTTACAATCACGAGAAAGAACAAGCAAGAATTTTTCACGAATCAGACTGCGATTTATCGCTTTTGAAAAATAAAACAGTTGCGATTATCGGTTTCGGGAGTCAGGGACATGCGCATGCGCTCAATTTAAAGGACAGCGGCGTGCACGTGATTATCGGCTTACGCGAAGGCGGAAAAAGCTATCCTTTGGCGAAAGAGGCTGGATTTGAAGTTTATCCTGTTAAAGAAGCCGCAAAGCTTGCCGACGTAATTATGATGTTGACGCCCGATGAAAAAATGGCGGATATTTACGTAGAGAGCGTTGCGCCCGTCCTTGAAAAAGGAAAGTACCTCGCTTTTGCACACGGTTTTAATATTCATTATAAGCAAATTGTTCCGCCTGCCAATGTAAATGTATTCATGATTGCCCCTAAAGGTCCCGGACACACCGTTCGCAGCGAATATGTAGAAGGTCACGGTGTACCTGATCTTGTAGCGGTTTATCAGGATCCCTCGGGCGATACGATGGATCTGGCGCTTGCGTATGCGCTTGGAATCGGCGGCGCACGCGCGGGAGTTTTGGAAACGACTTTTCAATGCGAGACTGAGACAGATTTGTTCGGCGAACAGGCGGTACTCTGCGGCGGTGTGACTGCGCTTATGAAAGCAGGGTTTGAAACGCTTGTCGAGGCGGGTTATGATCCGCGCAACGCATATTTCGAATGTATTCACGAGATGAAGTTGATCGTCGACCTTATTTATAACGGCGGTTTCCAGAAAATGCGCTATTCGATTTCCGATACGGCGGAATTCGGCGATTATGAGACGGGAAAACGTTTGATTACCGAAGAGACGAAAAAAGAGATGAAACAGGTACTCGCCGAAATTCAGGATGGGACGTTTGCAAGTAAATGGATTTCCGAAAACAAGAGCGGTGGCAGAGCGCACTTTAATGCGTGTCGGGAGCGCGAGGCAGAACAGCCGCTTGAAAAGGTGGGTGCGGAATTGCGCAAATTATATTCTTGGAATAAAGAAGATAAATATAGCGAAACAAAGTAACCCAACTATTAACAAAAGAAATTAAAAGGTAATTTACCATAAAAATTTTCATGTGTAAAACAAATAGCCCGCTACTTCGCAAGCGAAGTAGCGGGCTGTATTTTTAATCAACAAATATATTATCAGACGGATTGAGCGCACACACCCAACTCATTCAGGCGTAAACGGGATGCGGCAATGTATAGTTATTTGTTTTGTAGGTAAATTGTAGCACAATTTAAATAAAATAGCAAGGGGAAATTTTTTATTCTTTCCGCATTGACATACACTTAAAAAACATTTCTTTATTCGGTAATGGAAAAATGTTACGAAAGATGTACGGAAAATTGAGGAAATAATTGCAAAATTCCGAAAAAAATTTTAGTTTTGGTATTGAAAGTCGGCGCAAGATATAGTATAATAGAAATACGACAGCAGAATAGATTGATTCTGCGGAGGGGAAAATGGCAGAAAAGAAATACAAGGAAAGCGAAGCGAATTTTCCGCTTTATCTTTTTCATGAAGGAACGAACAGGAATATCTATGAATACTTCGGAGCGCACCCTGAAAAAAGCGGTGACGGCGAGGGATACATTTTTCGCGTATGGGCGCCGCATGCCCAGCGCGTTTCGGTCGTCGGCGATTTTAACGGTTGGGACGAAAACAGTAACGTTATGCATCGCGTTGCAACCGATCATGAAGTATTTGAGTTGTTTATTGCGGGTTTGAAACAATATGACAATTATAAATATTGTATTACTACGGCGAACGGGAATCACATTTTAAAAGCGGATCCGATTGCTTTTCATGCGGAGACCGCTCCAGAGACCGCATCAAAGTTATACGATCTGTCGGGTTACCGTTGGAACGATAAGCAGTACTTCGAAGAATTGTCGCAGAAGAACGTTTACTCTTCGCCCATGAATACGTATGAAGTCAATTTGTTGTCTTGGAAAAGACATGCCGATGGAAATTTTCTCTCATATCGCGATCTTGCAAAAGAGTTAGTTCCCTACGTAAAAGAGATGGGGTATACGCATGTGGAGTTTATGCCCGTTACGGAATTCCCGTTTGAGGGTTCGTGGGGATATCAGGTTACGGGATATTTTGCCGTGACTTCCCGTCTCGGTACGCCGCATGATTTTATGTATCTGGTTGATAGTTTCCATAAAGCGGGGATCGGCGTGATTCTCGATTGGGTTCCCGCGCACTTTCCCAAGGATGCGCACGGTTTATACGAGTTTGACGGACAGCCGCTCTATGAGAGCAGCCAATGGGACAGAATGGAACATAAAAGCTGGGGGACGCGTCGTTTCGATTATGGTAGAAACGAGATATTGTCCTTCCTGATTTCTTCCGCTTGTTTCTTTTTTGAAAAATATCATATAGACGGGTTGCGCGTGGATGCGGTTGCATCGATGCTTTATCTTGATTACGATAAGCGCGACGGAGAGTGGCAGCCGAACATATACGGGGAAAACAAGAATTTAGAGGCGATTGCCTTTTTAAGAAAACTCAACGAAGCTGTGTTTTTACGGTTTCCTTATGCGCTCATGATTGCCGAGGAATCGACGGCTTGGGGACTTGTCACAAAACCCGGAAGTGTTGGCGGACTCGGATTCAATTTTAAGTGGAATATGGGTTGGATGAACGACATGCTCTCTTATACTTCGCTCAATCCGTTTTTCCGTATGAACAATCATAATAAACTGACGTTTTCTATGATGTACGCATTTTCGGAAAACTACGTTCTTCCTATTTCTCACGACGAGGTTGTGCACGGAAAGTGTTCGCTCATCAATAAGATGCCCGGCACATATGAAGAAAAGTTTGCCGGCGTGCGCGCATTTCTCGGCTATATGATGGCGCATCCGGGGAAGAAACTTAACTTCATGGGTTACGAGTTCGGACAGTTTAAAGAATGGGATTATCACGAGGGATTGGAATTCTTTCTGCGCGATCAATATGAACTGCACGGAAAACTTTCGGAATATAACCGCGCTTTGAACGAATATTATAAGGCAACGCCCGCTATGTATGAGGTCGAAGATTCGTGGGCGGGTTTTGAATGGCTAGCTGCGGACGATGCGGATCGAAACATCGTGTCTTTTATCCGCAGAGATAAAAACGGTGGAGAAGTAATCGTACTTGCAAGTTTTTCCGGAGCGGATGCAACGGATTATTTGCTCGGTGTAAATAAGCGCGGTAAATATAGAATCGTGTTCAGTTCCGACGATACTAAATTCGGCGGAGAAGGGAAATTGAATAAGAAAGTTTTAACGGCGGTAAAACGTCCGAGTCACGGGAAAGAATATTCCGTACCGATCGACGTGCCAAAGCTTTGCTGTTTATATCTTGTGCGGGAAGATACGCCGTCTCGCACAAAATCAGGGAAAAAGGCGCAAACTGATAAGGGAATTACGGCGTAGAACGTCGCTCAATCCAGAGGAAAAAAGAAGGGGGCTATTATGCTAAGAAAAAAAGAATGCGTTGCAATGCTTTTGGCAGGCGGACAGGGCAGCAGACTGTACGCTCTGACAAATAATATTGCAAAACCCGCAGTTGCTTTCGGTGCGAAGTACCGTATTATCGACTTCCCGCTCAGCAATTGCATTAACTCGGGTATCGACACGGTGGGAGTGCTCACGCAATACCAACCGCTTGAGCTTAACGAGTATATCGGTAACGGTCAGCCTTGGGATCTTGACCGTGCTTTCGGGGGTGTACATATTCTCTCACCCTATCAGGCAAAGAAAAAATCCTCTTGGTTCGAGGGTACGGCAAACGCGATTTATCAGAACATGAACTTTATGAAAAAGTACAATCCTGATTATGTGTTGATTTTGTCGGGCGATCATATTTATAAGATGGATTATGCCGAAATGTTACGCGCGCACAAACGCACGGGTGCGGATTGCACGATCGCGGCGATCGAAGTGCCAATCAAAGAGGCGTCCCGTTTCGGAATCCTCAATACCAATCCCGACGGTTCGATTTACGAATTTGAAGAAAAACCCAAACAGCCGAAAAGTAATCTTGCCTCGATGGGAATTTATATTTTCACGGCGGAAAAACTGTTTAAATATTTGGAGGCGGACGAGGCGAATCCCGCTTCGAGCAAAGACTTTGGAAAGGACGTTTTGCCGGCAATGTTAAACGCAGGCGAAAAAATGTATTCGTACCGTTTCCAAGGATATTGGAAGGACGTGGGAACCATTTCTTCACTTTGGGAGTCCAACATGGATCTGTTGGGTGAGAACCCTGCGTTTGACGTAGGCGATTCTGCTTGGAAGATTCATTCGCGCAATCCGCTTGCTCCGCCCGAATATATCGGAGATAACGCCAAAGTGAATAATGCAATGATCGCGCTCGGTTGCGAGATTGACGGAACGGTTGAAAATTCCATACTTGCCAGTAATGTAATCGTAGAGGAAGGTGCGATCGTAAAAGACAGCGTGATCATGGCGGGTACGGTAGTCAAAAAAGGCGCGCGCGTCGTTTATTCTATAATCGACGAGAACGTTGTCGTTGAAGAAAACGCTACCGTCGGTGAAACGAAAGAAAACGGCGCGGGTATTGCCGTTCTGGGTCGTCAAATTACCGTTTCCGCGGGAGTGCACGTTGCGGGCGGTCAGATTCTCGACAAGGATTACAAGGGGGAATAAGGAAATGGTCAATTCTACGGTAGGCGTTATTTTTTCGAATATACACGATGAAAATATTCCGCAACTCTCCCGTCAAAGAACGATGGCGTCGATTCCGTTCGGAGGGAGATATCGTCTCATCGATTTTGCGCTTTCCAATATGGTCAACGCGGGAATTACGACGGTTGGGTTGGTTACAAAATACAACTATCAATCGCTGATCGATCATCTGGGCAGCGGGAAGGATTGGGATCTTGCGCGAAAAGACGGCGGGATTATTCTGCTTCCGCCTTATTCGGATGAGACGGATACGCCATACACAAACCGTTTGGAAGCGCTAAAAGGCATTACCGGTTTCCTTATGCGCAGAAAAGAGGACTATGTGGTTATCTCGGATTGTGACGGCGTTGCGCGCATCGACATTTCAGACGTTGTACGGTATCACGTTGAAAATCATGCGGATATCACTATGGTATATCACCAAGAGGTCGGCGAAAACGATTCTCCGTACTTTATTTCGCTTACGCCGGACGACACGGGCAGAATCAAGTCGTTGCAGATTAATCCGAAAGTCACAGGAGAATATAATCTCTACGTTAATATTATGGTGATTACGCGCGAGTTCCTTTTGAGTATCATTCAGGATGCGATCACGCGCGGACTTTCGAGTTTTGGCAGAGACATACTCGTTAAAAATGTTAACACATTAAAAATTTACGGGTATCGGTTCAACGGGTATTATGCAGGAGTAAAATCAGTGCAGAAGTATTATCAGCACAGTATGGAACTTCTCAACCGCGACGTGCGTGCAGAGTTGTTCGGCGCGCGGGACATTTACACGAAAGTTCGTGACTCTGCGCCGAGCAAGTATAGCGAAGATGCAGTTGTTAAGGATTCGCTCATTTCCGACGGCTGCATCATTGAAGGCAGAGTGGAAAATTGTATTCTCTTCCGCGGCGTGAAAGTCGGAAAGGGCAGCGTCATAAAAAATTCTATTATCATGCAGGATACCGTAATCGGCTCGGGGGTAGAGCTTGATTGTGTGCTTACGGACAAAAACGTTGTTATCCGCGATCGCAGACATCTTGCCGGTTGCGAAGTCGAACCTTACTTTATCGCAAAGGGAAGAATGCTTTAAAATTTAAAAGAGAAAATCACGCACGGATGATTGCATATTTCGTTCGTGCGTGATATAATAATTAAGTGAGTGTAAAAGGGGAAAGAAAATTATTATGAGTATAGAGAAACAGACCGAAACAAAGACTACAAAAAAAACGACGACGGCAGAAAAGCGTCCTTTGGTCAAACGCCAACCTGTACAGATTGAAAACAAACCGTTGAAAAGGCTTGCCCATTCTCCTGCAAAAACTGCAGTATCTGTGGAAAAAGCGGTAGAAGTAAAAACATCTTCGGTTTCCGTAAATAAAGCCGAACCTGAGATAAAAACGGCAAAAACGCCCGTACCCGTTAAGGAGACGGCGGTAAAAACGCCTGTGCCCGTTAAAAAAACGGAGCCGGTCGCAAAAAAAGAGGAGCCGTCTAAACAGAAAGTAGAAATCGTTGATGAATCGCCGGTTGCGCCGGTTAAAGCTGAGAAAGCTGAAATTGTTGTTGAGGCAAGAAAAAAAATTATGTTCGTTGCTTCCGAGGCTGCGCCGTTTATTGCAACGGGCGGTCTTGCAGAGGTAATCGGTTCACTTTCTAAAGCGCTTGCAAAGAATGATAAATACGATGTGCGGGTGATTGTTCCGCTCTATCAGGATATCAAAAAAGAATACCGTAAAGATTTCAAATTTATCGGGAATATTTTTGTGCCGCTGTCATGGCGAAATCAATATTGCGGAATATTCGAATACGTGCGCGACAACGTAACGTTTTATTTTGTCGATAACGAATATTATTTCAAACGTCCCGGTTGTTACGGTTACTACGACGACGGAGAGCGTTTTGCGTTCTTTTCACGTAGTGTTATGGAAATTTTGTCTTTCCTGAATTTCTATCCCGATATTTTACATTGCCACGATTGGCAGGCGGCGCTTGCGGCGCTGTATTTAAAGACGATCTATTGTTATCGTCCCGAATATCAGTTTATCCGTGCGATCTTTACGATTCATAACATCGAGTATCAGGGAAAGTATTCCCTTGATATTTTGGAAGATCTCTTCGGAATTTCCTATCAATATAAAAATCTTGTCGAGTTTGACCGTTGTATTAACCTGATGAAGGGGGCGATCGAGTGTTGTGAACGGTTTTCGACTGTTTCTCCGACATATGCCGGAGAAATCAAGAATCCGTATTTCTCACACGGGCTTGACGGGATTATACGGAGAAACGAGTTTAAGCTTTGCGGTATTTTAAACGGAATCGATCCCGATTATTACAATCCGGAGACAGACAAATCCTTATTTGCAAATTACAGCGCGGAACATCCCGAAAATAAAGCGAAGTGTAAAGAGGAGTTGCAGCGCATGCTCAATCTTCCCGTAAAACCGAGGACGCCTATCATTGCGATGATCACAAGGCTCGTTTCGCATAAGGGACTTGATCTTGTAAAAGAGGTCATAGAACAGGCGCTGCGTGGCGACGTACAGTTTGTTTTGCTGGGAACGGGCGATTCCATGTACGAAAACTATTTTTCCGATCTTGCACGGAGATACGTCGGAAAAGTCGTATCGATTATTTCGTTCAATGCGGATTTGTCCCGTAAGATTTATTCTGGTGCTGATATCTTCCTCATGCCGAGTAAGAGCGAGCCTTGCGGACTTTCTCAGATGATTGCTTCCCGTTACGGTTCGGTCGCGCTCGTACGTGAAACAGGAGGATTGCGCGATAGCATCACGCCTTACGGCGCGGGCGGCAACGGGTTTACATTCCGAGATTATAACGCGTATGATATGCTCTATGTATTGGGCGAGGCGCTTAACGTTTATCAGGACGAGAAGGCATGGTCTGAGCTTGTTAAAAAAGCAATGACAACCGATTTTACATGGGCGAAGTCAGCCGTTGCTTATGAGGGACTTTACGCAAGCATTTTAAGTTAAATAACAACGTTTTTGGAGCAAAAGCAGAATGGAGAAATTAACGGAACAAATTGTCAAGCAGATGATCGACGGGAAATTGACGCGCTATTTTGGCGTGACGCCCGTCGAGGCATCGCGGGAGCAAATTTATAAAGCGGTCGTAATGAGCATTAAAGATTTGATGCTTGAAAAGAGACAGCAATTCCATATTAAGACAAAAGCGGCGCGCGCGAAACGCGTATATTATCTCTGTATGGAATTTTTGATGGGCAGATCGCTAAAAAACAGCGTCTATAATCTGGGTATCAAAAATGCGGTCGAAGCGGCGGTTAAACATTATAAAATTACCTTAGATGATTTGTATGAGCAGGAACCGGATGCGGGTCTTGGAAACGGAGGACTCGGGCGGCTTGCCGCTTGCTTTCTTGACGGACTTGCCACGCAGAATTATCCTGCAATGGGTTTTTCCATTTGCTATCAATACGGACTGTTTAAACAAAAGATAGTTGACGGGTGGCAGATCGAACTTCCCGACGTATGGTTGCCGGGAGGCGAATGCTGGTTGACGCAACGTAGCGATAAGCAGTTTATCGTGCGTTTTGACGGAGAGCTTGAAGAAAAGTGGACGGATCACGGTATGGAGACCGTCTATAAAAATGCCAAGGAAGTAGAGGCGATCGCGTATGATATGATGGTATCGGGCGCGGATTCCAAAGCAGTGAGCGTACTTCGTTTATGGCGTTCGCGTTCTGTTCAGAAATTTGACATGCAACTTTTTTCGCAGGGGAATTACGATGCCGTTATGCGGGAAGATAATGAGGCGGAGTTAATTTCCAAAGTGCTTTATCCGTCCGATAACCATTATGAGGGGAAATCTCTTCGGTTAAAGCAGCAATATTTCCTTGTATCAGCGTCGCTCCAATGCATCGTAAGCGATCATAAACGCCGTTACGGTTCGTTATCGCTCTTACCGCAGATGGCGGCAATTCATATCAACGATACGCATCCAGCGCTTGCAGTTCCGGAATTGATGAGAATTCTTGTCGACGATAATTATTTTGATTGGGATACGGCATGGAATATCACGACGGCAACGTGCGCATATACCAATCATACGGTTCTTGCCGAGGCGCTCGAAACGTGGCCCGAGGAATTGATCTGCCGTCGTTTACCGCGAATTTACGGCATTCTGAAGGAGATTAACCGTCGTTTCTGTGAAGACCTTTGGAACAGATTCCCTGGGGAATGGGACAAGATATCTCGTATGGCAATCATGGCGCACGGCACGGTGCGTATGGCAAATCTCAGTGTAATGGGAAGTCATAGCGTGAACGGCGTTTCTGCATTGCACAGCGATATCATTAAAGGGAGCATTTTCAGAGATTTTTACGACTATTCGCCTGAAAAATTTACAAATGTCACGAACGGTATTGCACATCGCCGTTGGTTGAATCAGTCCAATCCCGAACTTTGCGCATTGCTTGACGAATGTATCGGCACGGGCTATGGGAAGGACGCTTCCAGACTTGCAGAATTTAAGAAATTTGAGAATGACGCAAGCGTATTAAAACGTTTGGAAGAAATCAAAAAACAAAAGAAGATTCAATTTGCCGATTATGCCAAAAAACAGCAGGGGATTATAATCGATCCTGAAACGTTGTTTGACGTGCAGGCAAAACGGATGCACGAATATAAGCGTCAGCTTTTAAATGTATTGCATATTATTGCAGATTACAATGCTTTGCGTGAAAATCCCGATGCAGATATATTGCCTAAAACTTACATTTTTGGAGCAAAAGCAGCCGCTGGCTACGAAATGGCGAAACAGATCATGAAACTTATCTGTTTCCTGTCCGAAGATATTAAAAAGAACCCGAAGATCAACGAAAAACTCAACGTTGTCTATATGGAAAACTACAATGTTACCATGAGCGAAAAACTGATGCCCGCATCGGAGATATCCGAGCAGATTTCGCTTGCAGGCAAAGAGGCGAGCGGAACGGGCAATATGAAGTTTATGATCAACGGCGCATTGACGATCGGGACGCTTGACGGTGCAAACGTAGAAATGTCTGAGCAAGCAGGAATTGACAATCTCTTTATTTTTGGTTTAAAAGCGCAAGAAGTGGACGAAATTTGGAGCAACGGATATAACTCAAGCTCGTATTATAATCAGAACTACGCGATGCGTAAGGTAATCGAATCGCTGATTGTTGGATTTAACGGTACGTCTTTTGCCGATATTGCAAACTATTTGTTGCGCAGGCATCCTGTTGCCGATCCGTATATGTGTCTTGCAGATTACGAGTCGTATGTTCAGACGCAAAATGCCATGAGTGAACTATATCGAAACGATAAAACCGAGTGGAACAGAAAATCGCTCAGGAACATTGCCGCAGCCGGTTACTTTGCCGCAGACAGAAGTATACGCGAATACGCGGATAGAATTTGGAATTTGAAAAGAATAGAAAAATAGTTTGAGATAAACGGATGGATTTATATTACTCGCCGCTTGATCCCGAATGTAAAAGTGTTATCGGCGCGTTAACGGTATCAAGCAAATTGATATTAAACATATATAAAAAGAACAGCGGAGAGGAAAACGTCTCCGCCGCTCTTTGTTCATTGCTCTTATTTGAAGATGGTAAACAAATAGAAGAGTTTCCCATGAAGGAGACGTCTTACGGATATACGTTATCCTTAAAAATCAATCAAGTCGGATTGTATTTTTATTGTTTTCGTCTCGGTATGGAATATTTATCCTGCGGTCAAATGCGCACGGGTATTCTATTAAAACAACCTCGTTTTTGGCAGCTTACTGTTTGCGAGCAAGGTTTTCAAACGCCTGATTGGTTTAAAGGCGGAATCATGTATCAGATATTTCCCGACAGATTTTTTAAATCGGGACATATTGACGTAGCGGATCATAAAATTTTACGTAGCGACTGGGGCGGTCAGCCGAATTTTCGGCCAAACGAATTTGGGAAAGTCTTAAATAACGATTTTTTCGGGGGCAATTTTAAAGGGATTTGCGAAAAGTTAGATTATATTAAGCAATTCGGTGTAAACACAATTTATTTTAATCCGATATTTGAGGCTTATTCTAATCACCGTTACGATACTGGCGATTATATGAAAATTGACCCGTTGCTTGGCACTGTTGAAGATTTTGACAAGCTGATTGAAGAAGGTAAAAATCGTGGGATACGCATTGTTTTAGACGGCGTATTTAATCACACGGGCGATGACAGCCGATATTTTAATAAATACGGTCGTTATGATAACAGCGGCGCATATCAGTCTAAAGATTCGCCTTATAGCGATTGGTTTCATTTCCGTTCTTTTCCCGATTCATATGACAGTTGGTGGGGAATTGAAACATTGCCCGCCGTAAACGAACGTTCGGAATCTTATCAGAATTTTGTTTTCGGAGAAAACGGCGTACTAAAAACTTGGCTCAGACACGGGATCGGCGGATATCGATTGGACGTTGCCGACGAGCTACCTGATTTTTTCTTACAAAAACTTCGTACGGCAGTTAAAGATGAAAACAAAGATGCGTTAATTATCGGCGAGGTTTGGGAAGATGCCTCGAATAAAATCGCTTATAGTGAACGTAGACGGTATTTGCAGGGAAATCAGCTTGACAGCGTTATGAATTATCCCTTAAAAGATGCAATCATCAATTTTGTTTTGACAGGACGTACCGCACAACTTCGTGAGACAATTGCAATGCTGATCGATAATTACCCGAAAATCGTGCTTGACAGTCTCATGAACATTTTGGGCACGCATGATACTCCGCGTATTCTTACTGTTCTTTCTAAACGTTACTGTACGAATAAGGAAGAAATGGCGCGTTTGGTCTTATCACGTGAAGAGCGTGAGATTGCAAAACAACGTTTAAAATATGCAGTATTATTGCAATATACGCTCCCCGGTGTACCGTGCATATACTACGGTGATGAAATCGGTATGGAAGGATATTCTGATCCATTTTGCCGCGGTTGTTTTACTTGGAATTTTATTGACGAAGACCTGAGCGCATATTATCGAAAACTCGGTGAAATTAGAGAAAAGCAGTTGAAATCAATTTTCACAGAAGGCGTTTATCGCGAAATATTTGCTGATGATGCTTGTTTGATTTTCGAAAGAAAATCCGATGCAGGAGTAGTTTATGTTTACGTTAATCCGTCTTCTAATTTATATAATATTGAGTTTGAAGGTAAGTTCCGTGAATGTTTGACCGATGAAATCGTTGAAAATAAATTTATCTGCAAAGCATACAGTTGCGGAATTTTAGTACGTGCTTCATAAAACCTATGTCTGACATAATATGTTTATTTGTTTAGTTTTAAAGTGAAAATCACGATTAACGGTTGTACGCTAGATTTATCATTAAAAGATAATACTGTGTTTATAGCAATGTTTATGCAATAAAGTTTCTACCGACAAAGAAAAGTTTAGTTCGAAGTTTGGTTAATTTGGACAAAACCGATATTTTTCATATTAAGCCCATTTCAGTCATATTTTAGCCATAACTATTCTTAAAATTAGTGTTTTGCGAATAGTTTCCTATGTCGCCTACCATTGCTGAAATTTTCCGCAATGGTTTTTTCTAAATTTTTTGTCCCATAACATCCCTTTTAATTATTCGTAAAATTGACAATTCCGCTGGCTTCTGTTATAATATATCCATGAAATCGAAATCAACTAATTATTATCAGGAGCGCAATTTAAAAAATCTTGATAAAATAGACGAACTTCTTGACGGACTCCCCTTTTTTTGCGAGGACTTTTTCCGTGGCGTCGAGACTCGGACGAGTACTTTAACGCGATTAAACTATGTGTACGATCTTCGTATTTTTTTTGATTTCCTTGTTAAAAAAAAGTTTCGTAATAAGTCTATTCAAGATTTAACGTTGGAAGATTTGGAACAAGTGACCGATACAGACGTTGAAATCTTTTTAAGTTATCTTTCCCACTATCGTTTCGGCGAAAAGCGTTTGTCGTGTGACGAGCGGGCAAAAGCAAGAAAGCTTTCGACGGTTCGTTCCCTCTTTAAATATTTTTTTAATAAGGGTCTGATCAGCGTTAATAATGTGGCTAAAGTTCCTACGCCGAAACTTCATGACAAAGAAATTATCCGTCTTGAAAGTAACGAAGTCTCCTCTCTGCTCGATACGGCGGAAATGGGAAACGGACTTTCGCGCCATGCCGAGGGTTATCATGAAAAAACAAAGATTCGCGATACTGCAATATTGACCCTTTTTCTCGGTACAGGAATTCGTATCTCTGAGTTGGTCGGATTGAATGACGAAAGCATAGACTTTTCTAATAATTCTTTTATTGTAACGCGCAAGGGAGGAAATCAAGCGATTCTTTATTTTTCAGAAGAAGTTGGAGATGCACTTGGCGCTTATATGGCTCAAAAAGAAGAAGACCCCCGTATTCCGCAGGCAGAACACGCGCTTTTTTTGTCGCTGCAATATAAAAGGATTACCGTCCGCGCTGTGGAAAACCTTGTAAAAAAATATGCAAAAATAGTCTCCCCTCTTAAAAAAATCACTCCGCATAAGTTGCGTTCGACTTACGGTACCGCGCTTTATCGTGAAACGGGAGATATTTATATCGTTGCCGACGTTTTAGGGCATAAAGACGTAAATACGACCCGAAAACACTATGCGGCGATTACAGAGGAACGTCGTAAATCAGTTGCAAGCAAGGTGAAACTTCATCGCGACGACGATATTTAAGGACATATATGATAGAAAAACAGTCGGAAATCGTTTATATAATCCAACCGATTACAGACAGTCGTTATAAAATTTTGCACGAAGAGGCTGTCGCGCTTATCGAGAGCGCCGGAGCAAGCTATGCCGGTACAATTTATCAGAACATCCGAGAAATCAATCCCGCAACCTATATCGGCGAAGGTAAATTGGCAGAACTTCGCGAGCGGTTGTCAGATTTAGACGTAACCGTACTTTTTAACGGAGACCTCTCCCCTTCTCAGACGTTGAATATTTCCGCCGCGTTAGATGGAAAAAAAGTGATTGACCGCACAACGTTGATCCTTGATATTTTTGCCATGCGCGCTGAAAGCAGCGAGGGAAAATTACAAGTTGAATTAGCGCAGCTAAAATATCTCTATCCTCGGTTAAAGGGCAAAGGCGAGGCGCTTTCTCGGCTCGGAGGCGGGATCGGTACGCGCGGCCCGGGTGAAAGTCAGCTTGAAACTGATCGCAGGCATATTCGGCGGCGCATTCATACGCTTGAACAGCGGCTTCTAGAGACGGAAAAACGCCGTAAGATGCAGAGTGATCGCAGAAAGAAAGATAAAGTAAAAACGATAGCTCTTGTCGGATATACAAATACCGGAAAATCTACCCTCTTAAATGCGTTGACGGGTGCAAACGTATTTGTAAAAAATGCCTTATTTGCAACGCTTGATCCGACTGCGCGCGGATTCGAAATAGACGGTGTCCCTTTTCTGCTTGTCGACACAGTCGGCTTTTTACAAGATTTACCCCACTCGCTTATTGAGGCGTTTCGTTCTACGCTTGAGAGTGCGCTTAACTGCGATCTGGCGTTGATCGTGTGCGATGCCGGCGGAGAATATGAAACACAATTAAATACAACGCTTACAACGCTGTCCGAGATGAATTTTTCGTCCCCCTATCTGATCGTTATGAATAAATGCGACACGTGCGCTGACGTAAGCGCTCTTCCTAAAGATTGTGTATGTATCTCGGCAAAAAACGGGCAAGGATTTGAACGGCTTAAATCGGAAATCATGAAAAAGTTATCGGAAGAATTTATATATGCAACCTTATTTGTTCCATTTTCCGAGGCAGGAGAATGGAGCGCGCTACGTCCCTATTATTTTGAGAAATCTGTATCATATTCGGATGATGGCAGTGAAATTTCCGCTGTGATCCCGAAGATATACGCTGAATATTTTCGAAAATTTATAAAAAAATAAAGGAGCTGTGTAAAAACACAGCTCCTTTATTTGTCATTTATTCTTTGTATTCTTCCGGATCGAGATAAATTTTATCAATTTTGATAGACGCAAAATCTTTTATTTCAAGACATTTCCCGCAATTATCGCAAATTTTATTTTCGTCTAGATCACAAATTTCGCATTCCATACAGTTGTCGCAATCTTTTTCTTCGTCTAAAATACATTTTATGCGTTCCATATAAGACTCCTTTCTTATATTATACCGTTATAAAGATAAAAAAACAAGAGATTTTTAACAGAAAGATGACGAAAATATAAAACATTTGTTTGCAAATTGTGATTTGATATGTTATAATATAAATAAGGTGGAAAATTTTAGGAGGAAAATATGCTCGATAAACAAAAATTATACGGCGTACTTGACTTTATTAACCAATACAGCGAGGAAAACGGATTTCCCCCTACCGTTCGCGACATATGCCATGAACTTTCTATAAAGTCTACGGCAACGGCATATAGCTATGTAAACCGTTTAAAAGAGATGGGACTTTTGAACAAGGCGGAAAATAAAAAACGCGCAGTAACGCTTAAAACGGCAGACGTTGTTAAAGTGCCGCTTATCGGAACGGTTACTGCCGGACAGCCTATATTCGCCGTGGAGAATTTTGACGGTTATTATGCTCTCCCCTCTGCGGAATTTCGCGCGGACGAAATGTTTATGCTACGTGTCAGCGGCGAAAGTATGATAGAAGCGGGAATATACGACGGAGATAAAATTATCGTTAAAAAACAGGAAACTGCGGATGACGGCGATATCGTTGTCGCTATGTTTGACGATGGAATAGAAGAAGGTGCAACAGTAAAACGTTTTTTCCGTCGCGAGGGTAAAATAATTCTTCATCCTGAAAACGAGACGATGAGCGATTTTGTTTTAGACAAAGTGACGATTCTCGGGCGTGTAATCGGATTGATCCGTAGTATGTGAGGGTTCCATTAAAATGAGCGGCATAATCAGAAAAGAAATTAACGAAGATTGGGCGCATACCGGTATCGTAAAAGCGGGAGATTACTGTTTTTTAAGCTATTGCGTGGGCAATATCGGCGGAACGATTGAAGAGCAGATCAACGGAGCATTCGATCAAATGGAAAAACGCCTTGCGATTTTTGATTTAACGCTTGAAAGTGTGGTACATATGGATTGTTTGTTTAGGGACGTTTGGAATATTCCCGTAATGGAACGTATAATCAAAGAGCGTTTTCATGGAAAATATCCTGCCCGTAAATCGATACAAACAAATTTTGCACATGTCGGCGGAGAAAATGGTTTACAGTTTCAAGCAGATGCAATTGCCTACTGCGGAAGTTTTAAGTAATTTCTATTATAATTTTTAAATAAAGGCACGGATACCCGTGCCTCTGTTTATAAATTCTTTAAATAGAAAACCTCTTCTTGCGAAAGTTTACGAACCGCTCCGCGGTCAAGCCCTGTTAAAGTCAATTCTCCTATTTTAATACGTTTCAGAAAATCAACGTTTTTTCCTACAATTTCAAACATACGCCGAATTTCGCGGTTCTTTCCCTCTGTTAAGACTATGTGCATTTTAGTAAATGATTTGTTCGTTTCAATTACATTTAATTTGCACTTTTTCGTAATAACACCCCTCTCGATTTCCACACCCGCACGCAGACGGTTAAGCTGATTGTCTGTAACCGTTCCTTCTACGCGTACAAGATATGTTTTCGGGATTTCGTTTTTCGGTTGCGTCAGACGGTAAGCAAGCTCGCCGTCGTTGGTAAGAATGAGCATGCCTTCCGTATCGTAGTCGAGTCGTCCTACGGGGAAAACTCGCGCCGTATTAGCCGGTAATAAGTCTATTACGGTTTTTCTGCCTTTATCGTCAGACACAGTACATATATATCCCTTTGGTTTGTTCAAAAGATAATATTCATACTTGACTTTGTGCGAAAGCATTTTTCCGTCTACTTCGACAACGTCGGACGCAGTTACGTCGTCTCCCGTTTTGGCAGGTTTACCGTTTACGGTTACTCTCCCTTCTTCTATCAGTTTATCTCCACCCCTGCGCGAGGCAACGCCCTGTTCGGCAAGGAATTTGTTAATTCGCATATTCTTTTGCGGGATAAATCCCGCGCTCCTTCCTCATTTTGTTATTCCATAATATACAAATTTTGAGAAAAAAGCAAGTTATTTTCAAGCATTATCTTCATTTGTCCCGCAAATTCGCCCGCTATCGTTGGTAGCGGCGAAACTAAATCTGTTAAAATGACAATCTTTTCTTCCTCCGCTGCCGTTAACGGATAGATAAAGTCGTATAAGCAACGGCATTTATCAATTGCAATTTCTCTATTACAGAGCGTTGTCATATGATAATTTTCAAACGCCGTGTCAAGAAGTTGTGCGGAACGCTCGTACATTTTCGGAGAGTTTAATACAACGCTTACAAGTTTCATTCCGCCGCGCTCTGCACTTGTTACAAGACAACGTCCCGCTTCCATAGTGAATCCCGTTTTAACGCCGATCGCGCCGTCATAATTTGCGAGCATTTTATTTTTATTATAATATCCGCGCGGCTCATAGTATTTAGTTGACACTATTTCACAAAAAGCCGGATTTTCCATGGCGTGTGCGGCAATCACTGCTAAATCTCGCGCTGTGGTATGATGTTTGGGATGCGGAAGTCCGTGCGGGTTTGCAAAATAGCTATCCTCCGCCCCCATTGCCGCCGCCCTCTCGTTCATGACGCGGGCAAATTTTTCAATACTGCCGCTATGGTGTAATGCGAGCGTTACGGCACAGTCGTTACCTGATCGTAACATAAGTCCGTATAGCAGGTCGCGTATACTAAATTCTTCGTTTGCCTTTAAATATACGCTTGAACCCTCGATTCCGACACCTTCCGCAGGTATTTTAATAACTTTGTCTATATCGCAATCTTCGAGAATGATACATGCGGTGAGTACCTTTGTCGTACTTGCCATCGGAAGCGGTTGCGTTTGGTTTCTACCTGATAAAATACGTTTTGAACTCACCTCAATAACACATTCGGCGCGGGAACTTGCTGCTGCGTCCGCATGTACGTTATTCATTGCAAATCCTGAAAAACAGGCGATTGCCAATGCCAGAAAAGAAAAAATTGAAATGAAACGCTTTTTCACCGCATTATTCCTCGTCCGATTGCTCGGTATACTTTCTTAAAAGCTCCCCTGCTTTTTCAATGAGTCCGTCGAACGGATCATCCGTAATTTTGATAAGACGGCAACTCTTACCGTCGTCAACCAAAAAACCGGTGGGTTTAACGTTGATTACCGTACCGACGCCGCCGGCGTACGGGTAGCTTTCGTCATCTTTGATCGCTTTGATCTCGCCGTATTCACCGCCGCCGGAGAGGTATCCCATAGTAACTTTGGTAAACGGAATTACCTGTGCGCCGCTCGCCGTGAAGATGGGATTTCCGATAACGGTGTTAACGTCCACAAGGCTTGTCAACTGCTGTGCTGTTTTTTCCATGATGCTGTCGATCTTTTTTTTCTGATCCAATTTATGATTGCCTCCAATAATTTTTTAGTAAATGCGATGGACAAAATGAGTCCGTTAAAAACAAACGCCGTGTTGATTGTAATTTTGATTTCGCCGCTCCCTGAAAGCAAAGTACTGTGTCTCAAAGATAGAAACGGATGATTCGTTTGCATGACAGAGAAAACCTGACCGCTGATTGAATGCAAAATTGCGCCTAAGACGATGCCTGAAATCTTATCGGGACTTCCTGCTTCCACGATCTGGTGAAAACGATAAAGCTGGAATCCGTTTGTGATTTCAAACTTTTTCCGCATTCCCATCATCTGCTTATAAGGTAAAATGATCGCTGTTTTTTTTGTTAAATGAAAGATAAGTCCGTCCGGATGCAACTGCATATAGCCGCTGAACACTTTCAGATATTTAAAAAAGCTCAGAGAGAACCAACATCGGTTTTCCTTTATATCGACGTACGCGTCCACGTATACAAATATCGGGAACAGAAAAAAAAGTATGCCGAAGAAAAAGGAATAAACGAAAAATTCGCCCATACCGCTAATATGCGCGTTTGGACGAATTTTATGATGATTTTTTAAAGATATGTATTAAAGATGAAGAAATATTAATTATCCGATTTTTACTATATCCGTATCGTCTAGGCCACGAAGGAAATCAGGAATTTCGTAACCGCCGTCAAAATCCTCTTTTTTGTCTTCTTTGCTTTCAGTTTTCGGCAAAGGCTGTTTTTGTTCGGCGGAGATATTTTCTGTGTTGTTTGTATCGGTCGTGATTTCGCCGTATTCGGCGCGGGCATACAGGTAGCTTTCTCTGTCTTCGCTCGGACGAATCGCTTCCATAAGCGCGTCGTAGTCCGGCAAATCCTCCAGCGACGCAAGCTTAAACCGCTTTAAAAATTCATCCGTCGTGGCATAAAGAATGGGTTTACCGACTGCGTCTTTCCTGCCGCAAGGATAAATAAGTTTTAGTTCAAGCAAGGCGCGTACGGCATAGTCGCTGTTCAAGCCGCGTAAAAGTTCGATTTCCGTTTTGGTGATTGGTTGCTTATAAGCTATGATTGCGGCGCATTCCAATATGGTACGCGTGAGTTCTTTTTCGCGAATGGGGTTAAGTACCGCCTCCACGCCCGATTTGTAAGCGGGATTCGAACCAAGCTGCGCTTTATTATTAAATTGCAGAACTTGTATGCCGCCTTCCTCGCCGTATTTTTCGGAAAGTTCTTTGAGACAACGTTTTATCTCGCCGTTTGTTACGCCGAGCTTGTCGGCAATATCCGCAATGGCAACGCTTTTTCCAGACGCGAACAAAACCGCCTCAATTATACTCGTCAATTTCTCCAATGGTATCTTCCTCCTGTCTGTCGGGATTAATAGTAATACTGATTTCTCCGAACGTACCGTCTTGTTTTACGCGGAGATATTGATGTTTTAACAACTCTAACATCGCCTGAAAAGTTGTTACGATTTCCGATTTGGTAAAATCGTTTGTAAACAATTCTTCAAATTTGATGCTTTTAACATTTTCCAAGGTTTCTAAAATGAAAGCGATTTTCTGAGATACGGTATATTCGTCTCTCGGGATTTCACGGACTTCCACTTTTGCAAGCTCGTTTTCGCGCTTTAACATGAGCGTGGAAAACGCCGTGATCAATCCGTCAAGAGTAAGATTTTCCATGGAAAACACGGTACGGGTTTCCCCTACGTTTTTGTCGGGTTCTTTAAAGAAGTAACCGATCGTTTCTAACTCTTTTAGCTTTTTCGTTTCCTCTTTAATGAGCTTGTACTCTTCGAGCGCACGAATCAGTTCCGCCTTGTCGCCTTCGATCTCCTCTTCGAGCGCCGGATCTTCCTCCAGATTAGGAACAAGGCTCTGTGCTTTGATTTTGATAATCGTTGCCGCGATATTGAGGTATTCGCTCACCTTATCAACGTCAAGATACGGTAACCCCTTCATATAGTCGAGAAATTGTTCTGTAACTTGCGAAACAAATATATCTTCGATCTGAATCTCTTCTTTGTTGATAAGAAAGAGCAAGAGATCCAAAGGTCCTTCAAAATTATTGAGGACGGTTGTATAGTCTACTACGGACTCAAAATCTTCCCGTTTCACGGCAAAATTACCCCCCATAACGCGGTGATCGGCCAACCGAATATTTTTATCGCGAACTGCATAATCCAACCTAAGATATCAAACCAATTCATCTGATATACGCCGAGATCAACAAAAAGATTGCAGATGAAACTTTCTACGATTAAACCAAGCAGAATAATTTGTCCGTATTGCTGCAGAAACCGGTATATTTTCCCCCTGCGTTTATTGAGCGCGTCGAGAATGCGAAATCCGTCAAGCGGGAAAAGCGGCAACAGATTGAATACGCAAAAACATAAACTATACGTGAATAGCATTTCTGCAAAATCGCATAAAAACATTGCAAAGTAGCCGCCGACCGGAGCGTAATAGTATACAAGAATGACCTGCCAGAGCGGAAAGATCAAAAACGCCATCACATAGTTCATAATAACGCCCGCAGATGCGGTCAATCCCATACCGAGCCGATATTTTTTAAAGTTGTTCGGATTGACTTCTACAGGTTTCGCCCAACCGAATCCAACAAAAGTAAAACAAATCAGTCCTACAAGGTCTAAGTGCCGCGCAGGGTTTAAGGAAAGGCGTTTCGTCCATTTGGGTGTGGGGTCTCCGCACTTATAGGCAACGAAAGCATGTGAAAATTCGTGCAGCGTCAAAACGACGACTACGGCAAGAAAACTTGCCAACAAATCGAGAACGCGAGTCATACTCAAAGATTATAGAACATTTCTGCAAAAAAAGCAATCATTTGCGCGCCTTGCGGCAAATTTTAAAAAGCTACTAAAAAAGAGAAAGCTTTCCGAAATTTCTCATAATAATCGATTTCGGAAAGCAGTTGCTGTTATTTTAAGTGTTGAGGCAGAACGTCGTTACGGACAATGTCTGCATATGTCTGCGGTTTGACGATGTACTCCGCTTTGCCGTCTTTGACAAGAACTGCCGGAGGAATAAAATTGCGGTTGTAGTTGCTTGCCATGGAATAATTATATGCGCCTGTAGAAAGTATTGCAATAATATCTCCGCTTTGAGCCTTAGGTAAATTAAAGTCGATCCCGATCAAGTCGCCGCTTTCACAGCACTTTCCCGCTATTGCAACGCGTTCTGTCGGCGGTTCGTTTGCACGGTTTGCGAGCAGCGCAGTGTATCTGGATTGATAGAGACAGTAGCGCGGATTATCAAACATTCCGCCGTCAACGGCAAGATATTTGCGTATTCCTGCGATTTCTTTGATTGCACCCACGGTATAGAGCGTAATGCCGGCTTCTCCTACAATCGATCTTCCGGGTTCGATGACGAGAAACGGAAGTTGTAAATTATGTTGTTCGCATTCGGACTTAACTTTTTCGATCAGCGCAGAAAGATATTCGCTGTATTCCTTAACCCCGATTTTTTTATCGCCCTCGGCATACCAGATTCCGAATCCGCCGCCGAGATTGAGTTCTTCCGCCTGAAATCCGAGTTTATTTTTAAGATTTGCTAGAAACGCAATATTTTTTTCGACTGCAAGTACAAAACTTTCTTTTTCGAAAATTTGAGAACCGATATGGCAATGGAAGCCCTTTAACCGCAGACGCTTTTTTGTTAAAAGATAGCGAACGGCATTTTCTGCGGCTCCGCTCGCAATTGAAAAACCAAATTTGGAATCAGGCGTTGCCGTTTGTACGTATGCATGCGTGTGCGCCTCCACACCCGGATTGATTCTCAGCAAAACGTCTTGCACGATACCGCGCTTTTCCGCCTCGCATTCGATTAAATCCGCCTCGGAGAATGCGTCGACGACAATTGTCCCAACGCCGCAGTCGAGCGCTTCTGCAATTTCACGAGGCAACTTGTTATTGCCGTGCATATATATTTTATCCGTGGGAAACCCTGCCTCTACCGCTGTATACAATTCTCCGCCGGAAACAACGTCTACGCCGATTTTTTCAGAACGTGCAATTGCATAGATTGCTTTACAGGAAAATGCCTTGGACGCATATAAAACAAGCCCTCCGCGCGGGTATTCACGGTCAAGCGTATCCTGATAAACGCGCATCATATCGCGAATATGTTTTTCGTCAAATACATATAACGGCGTGCCGAATTGGTTGACAAGGTCTGCACAGTCAGCGCCGCCGATTATTAAATGTCCTTTTTCATTGATGTATAATGTTTCTCTGGTATTCATATGATTCCTCTTTGTGCTTTTGTACAGTGTACTATTTTTTTTTATTACTGTCAAGAAAATTTAATATTCAAACAAATACCACGTCACACATAATACTTTTCAAAAAAGAAAAAGCACCGTTTGTAAGATTAAACAGTGCTTTTTTCTTTTAATTCCAAAGCTGTGCGCCTTTTTTAAAGGCATCCCACCAGCCGTATTTATCTGCATTTTCACCCGCAATCAGATTGCACCGTGAAACTTCCACTCCCTCACGATACACGATGGCTTCACCGATTACCGTCCCCATTTCAATCGGCGCACGCAAATTTTCATGTATACGGATTTCCGTCATTAGATTTTTAGCGTCGCCTTTCGGACAAAATACGTTTAAATCCGTTTCTGCCTGTACGGATATCGCAGTCTTTGCACTCCCCGTAACTTGCGCTTGCGTATCGATTGAGGCGCCTGCCTCAAAAATTTTCGCAGTTTCATAGCGATTGAAGGCATCGTTGAACATAAACTTTGTGCTTTCGAAACGATTTTTTGAACTATCTGCTCCGATGACGACGGATACGAGGCGAGTATCTCCGCGTTTTGCCGTTGCCGCCAAACAAAATCCGGCTTGATTTGTAAATCCTGTTTTACCGCCGTCGCAACCCTCATAAAAACGAATGAGTTTATTCGTATTGGTAATCGTTGTTGTTCTGCCGTCGGGATGCGCAAAATCTTCCAACCAAACTTTGGAAAATTCAAAATATTTTTTGTGGGAAACCATTTCACGCAACATGAGCGCGACGTCCTTTGCGCAAGAATATTGCGGCTCTTTGGGAAGTCCTGTACAGTTTGCAAACAGAGTATGGTCTGCGCCGAGCGCTTTTGCCCGAGCGTTCATCGCATCCACAAATGCAGATTCGCTTCCCGCTATGCGCTCCGCTAAAGCCACGCATGAATCGTTTGCGGAACAGACGGCTACCGTTTTCATTAATTCGTCTGCACGATATTGCAGATTTTCCTGTAAAAATACCTGAGAACCACCCATGCCCGCCGCCCGTTCGCTGACGGTGATCATTTCGTCGTATGACAGATTGCCCGCATCAACGGCTTCAAACGAAAGAAGTAACGTCATAATTTTGCACATACTTGCAATCGGAAGTTCTTCCGTTTCGTTTTTTGCGTATACAACCGTTCCGCTTGAAAAGTCGCACAGATATGCCGACTTGCAGTTGATTTCCGTTTCCTCCGCGTTTACAACGCGACCGCCTGCGGGAAGGATGCAAGCGGCGGCGCAAAGCGCGCTTGTCAAGATTAATAATTTTTTCATATTTACAGTTTGTTCAACCGTCAAAAAATTATCCGCTCGGAGCTACGTTAAATGCCCCGGAGAATGAAAAAATGCAAGTAATAACAGCATTTCTACAAGACAAATTAAAAGAATAATTATCAGCAGAAGAAGAACATCATATAAAAGTTCACAAAAATCCCGTTTGCAAAAGCAGAAACTTCGAGCGCGCGAAAACGACGCGCAGATGGCGCATAACATTACCGCGTCCATAAGGAGATGAATGGGAAGATATAATCCGAATACAATCAACGCGCCCGTAAAACGATATACGCTGAAAAAAATGACAAGACTTCCGCCGCAGGTATATGCGCGGTATACCCATACGATTGGCACAACGGCAAGCGAAAACGGCGAAATCCCCGCCGCCAAAAATATCAATATGAAAAGCGCATGTCCGCACCAGCGTTCGATCATGATAAGAAAGACGCTTTTCGATGAAAAACATATACGCGCAACAAATCGGTCGCATAGTTTTAAATGGTAGTCGTAAACAGCAGGCGTTTTAATAAAAATCATACCGCACACTGCTCCAAACAAAAATAAGACGATAAAAATAATCATCGTCTTTTTTCGTTGAATGATGCAGTTGAACCGATCAGACAGAAACGGGACGGGATTCATAGATTATCATATGTCCGTTGAATCCCGATTATTCGTCAATTTCCGAGCATCTTTTTAATACCGATACCTATTCCCGCGACAGTTATAAGTCTGTCCTCTTTAATAATTCGTGTTGTTTAACAAAAAAGAATAATCTAAAGTTTATTAATTATTTACTCCGTGTCAAACAATACGAATCTGTCGCTCCGACTCCACTACGCTTACTTTACTTACGTCTGGAACAAGTTTTATTACTCCGCTTACCGTGTTATCGGTAAGAACATATAAAGTTTCTTCACCGACAGAACATTTAATAAATTTCTCTGCACCGTAGTCCAATACTTCTATAACCTGAGCTTCGATACCGTTATCCGCGATTTTAAAGTCATACGGCGTCCATTCATAACGATATGTGGAATTGTATACCTTTCTGCCCGTCGTTGCCCCAAACATCTTTTCATACACTTCCGCGGGAGCTTCGAGCTTTGTTCCGTTTACAAGTAAATAGTAATGCGGCATTTTCTTCTTTTTGGTCTTTTCGTTCTCGGTTATAGTTTCAATCGGCTTTTCCATAATAAAAGTTCCGTCCAAGCCGTTTACCGTCGGCATAGGCTGAACTTCGGTTTTACCGACTTGCAATATTAGTTGCTTGAAATCAATCCCTATTTTGACCTCACCGTTTCCCAACACTTTATCGGACAGCGCATAAAGCCTACCGCCGTTTACTTCGAGCGCAACAAGAATTTGACCGTTTATATCTTCGCAATCTATAACTTTACCTTTAATATTTCCGTCAAATTTAACCGCAGATACGGGTAAAAGCATCTCGCCGTTACCGTCGTCAATCTTAATTGCAGGCGGTAAGTCAACTAAATTACCGAGAAAAGACAATTTACCCTTTTCCACTTTACAATCGAGATAGTTATATTCGGGGATACGCGGCATAATACTTTCTTCGGTATCCATATCGAACAAATGAATCGCGTCTATGTCCAAAGCCGCCTCGCAAATCGCATCCGGACTATACTCTTTGAATCCGCCTGCTTTGATGATAACTCTTGTGCTTGTTTCTGCAAATCCGTCGCCGTCCATATTTATATCGCCGTACACAAGCGTTTCCGTACCGAGTTCTTCCGAATGCGAAATTCTCATTTTTATCTTCGCCGTGCTTTCCGCAACCTTATCGGGATCTAACGTTACATCTTCCGCACGGAAACCGATATATACCGTTTTAGTGCCGTCAAGGTACTGCGGAGTCGTTTTCATAAGCATTGAATACGGTACGGTAATTTTTGCGTCCGAATACTTAAAGTCTATATGAACTTTATCTCCATCCTTTTCAAGCGTACCTTCAAAGAAATTCATCTGCGGCGTACCTATAAAGCCTGCAACAAATTTATTTGCGGGATACTTATATAAGTTTTTAGGCGTATCTATTTGCTTTACAAAACCGTCTTTCATAACGACGATTCTCGTACCCATCGTCATGGCTTCCACCTGATCGTGGGTAACGTAAATAAACGTCGTCTGCAATTTTTTATGGAGTTTGACAATTTCGCTTCGCATTTGGGTACGAAGTTTCGCATCAAGGTTACTGAGCGGTTCATCCAGAAGCATAACCTTCGGCTGTCTGACGATCGCCCTACCGAGCGCAACCCTCTGACGTTGTCCTCCCGACATTTCTTTCGGTTTGCGTTTCAAATAATCGGTAATACCGAGTATTTGTGCGGCTTCGTTAACTTTTGCGTCAAGCTCTTGCTTATTGTAATGACGCATAATTTTTATTTCTTTACCCTTTTTATCAAGTACGGGATTACCCTTTTTGTCGCGCTTTATATCCGGAATCTTACGTTGGCGCAATCCGAAGGCGATGTTTTCGTAGATCGTCATATGCGGATACAGCGCATAGTTCTGGAATACCATTGCAATATCTCTGTCTTTCGGTTCCATACCGTTGACTACAGTATCGCCTATTTTGAGTTCGCCTGCGGTTATTTCTTCAAGCCCCGCTATCATACGGAGAGTTGTCGATTTGCCGCAACCCGACGGACCGACGAACACGATAAACTCTTTATCTGCAATTTGCATATTAAAGTCGTTTACCGCTTTCGCGCCGTTGGGATAAACCTTATAGATATGTTTTAAGCTTAAATTTGCCATAATTGTTTCCTCCGTTTATTATTCCTTGACCGCACCGGCAGCCATTCCGTTTATCATATACTTTACGAGACAGAAGTATAACACAATAATTGGTATCGCTATGAAGATCGAGCCTGCCGCAAATCTCGCGAATTCCGTTTCTCCGAGCGACATCAGTCCAACCGCTACCGTGTATAAGTCTTTGTCAATCAAAAGCATTTTCGGCAATATAAAGTCGGACCACGGCCACGTAAACGCTGTCAATGCGGTATAAACCAATATAGGCTTTGACATAGGCAAAATAAATTTAACAAATACGGTAAAGTTAGACGCCCCGTCTATTCGCGCCGCTTCGTCTATCGAATACGGAATCGTATCGAAAAAGCCTTTTTGTACCATATAACCCATAGGCGCTTGCGCCGAATATATGAGTATCAGTCCCCAATGTTGATTGATAAGATTAAACTGCGTCATCATAAGGTAAACCGCAATCGTGCCCATAAACGACGGAAACATACCGAGAACAAGCGTAGTTTTCATCATCGCTTTTCTTGACTTGAACCTGAAACGCGACATACAGTAAGCCGTAAGTATCGTAAGAAGAGTCCCGAAAATGCAACTCATCGAAGCGATAAACAACGTATTCAAAAACCATTTGGGATAGTGATACATTACCGTATCGGTAAATAGCGCCTTAAACGCTTCGCCGCCATATTCTTTTGGAAAAAAACCGTCGAACGAATATATAGATCCCGATTTCGAAAACGACGCAAGAATTAACCATAAACACGGGAAGAAGAAAATAAACGCCACTATGACGAGTATGCAATAGGTAATAAGCACACCCAAAACTTTTTTTGTTTTTGCCTTAACGACCTTTGCTTTATCTATATTCATCTGAACGTTTCCTCCTGTTTATACGACGGCGACAATACGTAAACCGTAAGCGATATAATAGAAGTTATGATAAATATGATTAAACTTATTGCCGCGCCTATCGAATAATAGTTATTGTCGATTGACATTCGATATAGCCAATTTATGAGAAGGTCTGTATCGCTGGCGAGAAAATAACCGTCCATATCCAACCCTCCGCGCAGGAAATAGAATATACCGAAATTGTTGAAATTCCCTATAAACTGCGAAATAAGTACGGGCGTCGTAGCAAACAGCACATAAGGAAGAGTAATTTTTATAAACTGCTTGAATGAGCTTGCGCCGTCCACCCGCGCCGCTTCATACAAATCGGTATTGATGTTTGACAGTATGCCTGTTGCAAGCAACATTGTTGACGGAATACTTATCCAGGCATTTACGCCGAGTCCTATAAACCGTGCAGTCCACTTTGCATCGAGTCCGAGGAAACCTATCGCTTCGCCGCCTCCTTGCTGAATATAGTAGTTTATCGGACCGCCGTATGAGAACATAAATTTAAATCCAAGCAACGTTATAAAGCCGGGTATCGCATAAGCGAGTATAGGAAACGATCTCCATATCGCCTTACCCTTTACGCATTTTTTGTTAAGCAATAGCGCAAGCCCCAATCCTGCGAGATAATTGATAGCCGTAGAGAGTACCGCCCAAAGTATATTCCAACCGAATATTTTGAAAAACGTGGGAGCGAACTGACCGAGCGAAAGTATGTTCTTAAAATTTTCAAGTCCTACCCAGTCTATAAGAGCAGGCGGAATATACGGTTCGCCGTAATTTGTAAATGCAATAAGTATCATAAACACAATCGGCAGGATACTGAAAACGCACACGCCGATTATGGGCAATGCCATAGCCGTTTTATAAAACGATTTATCCAATAATTCTCCTACTTCTTTTCCAAACGGAATAGGCTGCTTTAACGTATCTTCGGTGCATTGCAGTCGGTATGCGTCTTTCACGTTTGCAACGTATATAAATAGGTAAAGTATTATGAGAAATACCGCCAAAATGCCCATAAGCATCATAACCACAGAATTATCGCCTTCTACACCGTACCAAGCGTTAGATTCCACCTGACCCAAAGTAAATAATCCAAACAGGTCTGCACCGCCCGTTAAAATGAAATATACAATAAAAGCAATTTGGATAAAGAGATACATAAAGCCCTTTGCCCACTGTTTATAGAGCATTTGTCCAAGCCCCATTACAATCATAGACGCCGACACTTTTCCGTTACCCTGTTTTATTATTTCCTTGGCGCCCGAAAATTTCAGCGAAATATTTTTGGGAATTGCATTGATTCTCTTGGGCAAACTTTTGAAAAATCCGGCTGTTTTATCAAACATTTTCATAACTCGTCTCTTAACCTCCGCTTAACGTATGAATAGCGTCGTAAATCCGTTTGTCGACTGCCTCGATCCCGCTCTTTAACGCCGAATCGGTAGCATATTCGCTTTTTCCTTTCAAAACGTCATCTGCGAGTCTTGCACAATAGGTTTGCAACGGCGTCCATACCTGGGCAAGTGCACGAACGCTCGGCATTACATATATCGAACCCTCTTTAAGGTTAGAAAAAATACTTTGATTCAGCTCGCCCGACGTCTCCGCCAAATCGGCTCTTGCGGGCGCGATGCCCAAAAGTTTTGAACGAAGCTCTATCATTTTATACGAAGTTGCAAAATCGACGAAAGCAAGGGCGGCGTTGGGCGCTTTGGTATAGGAACTGATGGCATAACCGTTTATGCCGCCCATTACCGTCATATCTTTAAAGCCTTGACTTTCGTCCTCCAGATCGCCGCTGACGGGCAGTTTCGGCACGTCCGTCATGACAATATTTTCCTTTGCGTATTCCTCCGTGTATCCCGCGTTTACCATTTCTCTTACGAACATCGTATAGACGTCGGGCGTCGTCATCGTCGCAAAATACGTCCCTGCGCCATCCGCGAATAGGCGTTCGTCGTAATGGTATCCTCCGTACACTCCAAATTCATGACCGAAGCAAGTTGCCGTATAATTTTAGCGCCTTTATACCCGTCGTTTTTGGAAAATCCGATATCCTTCGTATCTTTTCCGTCCTCACCGCCGAATACGTATCCGCCATATGAAAAGAAGTATCCCGAAGCAAAATATCCGTCGTTCAGAGATTTCATATATCCGTATTTACTGCCGCCGCTTTGCTGTCTGATTTGTTTTGAAAAACGGTAAAGGTCACACCAATTCTCTATCATATCAGGCACGCCGTTTTTGTCGGCGTCCCATTCCGTTTCCCAATTTTCGGGGATTAAATCTTTCCTGTAATACAGGAGCGGCTGCTGAATATTGACCGGTACGCCGCACACATAGTTTTGCGTTTCTATTTTCAACTCATAAGCTTTCCATGCCTCTGCCCCGACCTGATCATAACAGTCGAGTTTTTCTACGGGCAACGGTAGAATATGCTTGCGCGTCCCGTCCACGTACTTCATAACTACGTCGTTTGCCTGATAAACAACGTCGGGACCGTAACCGAACGGTCCTGCCGTTTCCAAATCGGTATAATTGTCCATATTGGCGTCCACTGCTTTGATTCCGTATTCCGCATACTTCTCATTAAAAGCGTCCAAAAGCTCCTTTAAATATCCCTGTTCTTTTGCAGTGTCGTTTTCAAGGATACGCAAAGTTACGTTACGTTCAAGTTCGCCCGTAAACTTTTCATTGCCTGTCGATACGCCCGCGGCAATGATAGAAAGCGTACCCATTACGATAATCAAAGCAAGAATAATCGCTACATGGGAAACAATTGCCGCAATCGTCCTTTTCATTATTACTTCCCTCCCCTATATTTTTTCGATGGTAAAGTTACCTTTCTCATTTATTGTAAGTTTGTATTCGCCGCGTTCAACCGTAAGCATTCCGCTCTTACAAAAAATCTTGGCTTGCGCTTGCGAAAACACGGATGACCGTTTCATCGCCGTCAGCCGTTTTATAAGCGATTTAACGGGATTATCTATCTTTTCCTGCCCCCAATCGAACGTCCTGCGGCAATCGGGATCGTAACCGCCTTCCATAGCGTTTTCCGTACCGTAATAAATACAAGGCGCTCCGGGGAAGAAATACGTAAGAGCAAGCGCGCTCATCAATTTATCCGTGTTCCCCTCTACCCGCGTCAAAAACCTATGCGTATCGTGCGTATCCAACAAATTAAGCATCATATTGTTGACGGTGTCGGTGTTACGCATTAAAATTTCATTCAACTTATCCGCAAAGCTTTGTACGTCAAGCGTTCCAAACGCATAAAAGTCAAGACATGCCTTTGTAAACGCATAATTCATAATAGAGTCGAATTGATCTCCGTGCAGATAAATATTTGCGTCGTGCCAATTTTCGCCTATCAGAACGCTATCTGGTTTCACAGATTTTACCGCTTTTCTGAACGTGCGCCAAAAATCATGGGACACTTCGTCGGACACGTCTAAACGCCACCCGTCTATATCAAACTCTTTTATCCAATATGTTGCTATGTCGATTAAGTACTCGCATACTTCGGGATTGGAAGTATTGAATTTCGGCATATATTTGCAAGAAGCAAAGCACTCGTACTCTAACGGGTCACCGTTCGTGATTATAAACCAATCGTAATACTTCGACTCTTTACCCTTTTTTAATACGTCTTGAAATTGGCTAAAATTTTCGCTACAATGGTTAAAAACGGCGTCAAGCACAATTTTTATGCCCTGTGCGTGTGCATTTTCGATCAGTTTCCTTAAATCGTCTTTATTGCCAAAATTTTTATCTATTTCATAATAATCGCCGATATCGTATTTATGGTTGGAAACCGAACTGAAAACGGGAGTTAAATATAAAGCGTTTATTCCTAAGCCGTTCAGATACGAAAGCTTTTCGGTTATCCCTTTAATATCTCCGCCAGCAAAACTTTTGGGATCGGGAATATCGCCCCATTTCAGGTTGATATAGGACTTATCCTTCTTTCCGTTCCCGATATTAAATCTTTCTACGAAAATCTGATAAAACGTTGCCGTATCCATCCATTCGACCGGCGGCATTATATCGCATTCATTGATATAAGCATATTGAAAACAGTTATAATAGCTTAACTCGAAATCAAATTTCTCCGTCAAGCCGTCCTCCGAAAAAAAGTAGATTTTATTGTCGCAGGTTATTTCAAACACGTAAACAAGTCTTAAGTCGGTTAATTTTAGCGTTACCGTATAATAGGCAAACAGTCGGTCTTCGCATTGCCGCCGCATCGGAGCACATTCGCGCGTCAACGCGTACGCATATTTGCCGCCGTACACAACTTTTACCTCATCGGGAAAATCAGACTTCGATATTCTCAATCTCAAGCAAATTTCGTTTGGCTTTACCGCGAAACAAAACTTGGATTCGGGAATATGTAATATTGCGCTTTCAATCATAAAAAACCTCATTGATGTTGACATTTTATCACATTGTTGTTATAATTATCAATATGGAAAAAAAAGTAACAATCTACGACATAGCCAGAGAAGCGGGAGTTTCCGCCGCTACGGTCTCTTACGTTATTAACAACCGTGAAGGACAGACTATCAGCGAAGAAACCAAAAACAAAATTTGGCACGTCATCAATATGTTAAATTATAAGCCGAATGTGTTTGCAAAGAATTTACGTTCCTCATCCGACTCTAAACTGATAGCCGTTTGTACGGAAAATCGCGGTTATATCGAAAAAGCGGAATTTGTAAATTTGATCGAAGGACTTTCTTCCACTCTGCACGAAAATTACGGAATTATCGTATATATGCCACCTTACAGTCGGGTATCGAATGCCGACGCCATACTTGCCTATAACGTAAGCAAAGATACTTTCTACAAGATAGGAAACCAAAATTACATACCTCTTATTGCTGTTAACTGTCTTGTGGAAGATAAGCTTTTTTTCCAAATAACCGCGGATTATACAAAACTCAAACGAAAAGCCGACGCGTATTTCGGCAACGAATACTGTTTCGTCTGCCTTGAACCAAATGATTCGGAGCTGAGAAAACAAATTTCCGACACGTTTGAAAAAGTCATATTTGTAAACAGCGGAGACGATCTTCAAAGTATAAACGTACAAAACATGCTTACCGTACACGGAATCGTCGCCGAGTTTTTCAAAACAAAAGGCACGAATCTTTTATACGAAGATTTATATTCGTCTATTTGCAAACAAACTGCCGATTGCATACAAAAAGCGTTGAGCAGAGAACCTTTCGACATACACGCTTATAAAGTTTGATATTATAGCAGGCGGGCGATCTTATGAGCGCCCGCCTGTTTTCTTTTTTTTCGGGCGTTTTCAATTATGCGTTTGTGACCGCGTAAAAATCAACTTTTCCCGAAACAATATCGTAAACGATTTTGTACGTTCCTGCCGTAGCGCAAGTAAAGTTCGTGCCGCTTGCAGGAGTAAACTTTTCGTTAGCGTTACCGCTCGTACCCATTACGGATGCTCCCAGAAAATCGCCGTAGCCCGTGTTTTCGCCCTTTGGATGCTTTTCCAATCCGAATTCGACATTCTTTTCCGCGTCTACCGTCAGCGTAAATTCATATTTGGTTTCGTCCGTCGAGAGCTTAAACAAATAATCTTCCGACCAACCGTGACTCCAGGAATTGATATTGGAACCTTTGATATAAATATCCAACGTATCCTTGCTTTCGGTATGCTCTTTCATGGTGATCATCTTTGCATAGCTGTCGAAGGTAATATCATAGTTACCCGCTGTTTTCACTTTTATATTGTTGTTCCCGCCGCCGACCGCTTCAAATGCCGTGCCACCGTTGTAAAGATAAGTGTAGTTGTAGCTGCCGAGTCCGTTATAACCGTCCGTTCCCCATTCGCCGCGCTCGGTTGATCCCGCTTTGAATGCCTGAATGATGATTTGCGAATCTGCCTTTAAGGCAACATTCTTGATCTCGTAAACGCCCGAACCCGCCGCCGTTTCCGTAAGTTTGTAATCTGCATTAAAGCAATATCCGCTCCAATCCGCGACGCCCTCCGCGAACGTTCCGTCGATATAATAATCCGCGGCGGCAGGCGTTTTATCGGCGTTGAACGCAACAGACAATATCTGCGTAGCCTTTGTGTAGGTAAACGTATATGTTCCGCTTGCTTTTGCGATCATGTTGGAATTTTCGTGTTGATCTACGTACGCCTTGCTTGCTTCGTCAAGATTGCTTGCACGCAAATAATCCGTTCCCGTTCCGACCACCGACCCGACCGTTGCGGTAGAAGTAAACACAAATTCATCATTTTCTTTCAGATAAACTTCCAAAGTATACACGCCATCTGTATTCGTCATTTTTGTCGCGGCGTTATACATATCTTTCCAGTTGGTGATGCCTTTACCCTTGATATAAAAATCGGTGATCTTTTCAACGTTTTGGACGTCGCCGTTTCTTACCCAAGTGATTTTATCGAGCGGATTGATATTAAACGCTTCTTTATTTTCCTCGGTATAGCTTTGATGGTTTGTTTCATATGTGTCGTCGTCGGGATGCGTCGTAAGCGTGAAAGTGTAGTTACCCGCATATTCGCACTTTATATTCTGTCTGAACGACGAATTGTCACCGATCGTACCGGTGCCGCTGAACGCAACGGTTCCGTCTGCAAGCTCCAATGTGTCGAGATAACCGTAGCCGCGTTGATTGTGCCAGCTTTCGTTTATTGCAAATTGAAATAAATCGTCCTTTTGTAAATCAAGAGTATAAGTATACTCGTTTTTATCGGCAGCCTTGGTCATCACCGTGGTATCGTCAAATACTTTTCCCCAATTACTTGCCAAAAGGATGGGACTTGTTCCGCTACCTACAATATAATAAGTGCGCGTATCTTCGCTTTGAACTGCGGAAGTCCACTGTGCAAATGCCGACTTGTTTTCGGTTATCGGCTCGTCAAAAGGAAATGTATGCGCAAAGTTCGGCGTCGCATACCAGTCAACGAACGTATAATTTTCTTTCGTCGGCGTCCACTTAACCGCTTTATCGCCCTCTTTTACCGTTTCCCGTTTGAGTTCCGTAGTCCCGTCAAAATAGGTAACGGTATACTCTTTTGTTGCAGAATCGTCATTGCAGGCGGCAAACACAGTGAACGCCGATACGCAAACAACCGATGCAACGATAAGTCCTACGAATTTTGTTGCCTTTTTCATTTTTTCACCTCTTAACATATTTCGGTTCCGCAATTGCTTAACCGATTAAGTGTATTGTAACACAGGCTTTTCCCAATGTCAATACCTTTTTTGTAAAATTTCTATTTTTTTTTCAAAAATTGTTTCGTGCTCACAATATCCGCATTTTATATATTTTCCAACTGACATTTTTGCCGCATTGACTTATATAGACAAAAAACAAAATCGGAAGAGCATGATGCCGTTCCGATTTTGCTTTGCCGCTTTGCCTGCCGTTTCGAATAATCTAAATTTCACTTAATTTGACCTATCACAATATTTTAATTATTTAACATGTGCTCGATCCCTATTCCATATCCTCGAGTAGGATCGTTTAAGAACACATGGGTAACTGCGCCGATTAGCTTTCCGTTCTGTAAAATCGGACTACCGCTCATGCCTTGCACAATACCGCCTGTTTCGTTGATCAATCTCTCATCCGTCACTTTGATAACGAAATTTTTATTTTCCCGATTTCCCTCGTCAACTTTTGCAATGGCAATTTCATATTTTTGCGGACACGTGCCGTCAATTGTAGAATATATGAACGCTTTTCCGATTGTCGCTGCCGACAGCGGAGCAATTTCTACCGATTCCGCATGAGAAAAATCATAATTTTTAGCAAAAGTCCCATATAACCCCGTTGCGCATGCTTTGTCCGCGCTTGCAAGAGGTTTATCGTTGATAAACAGACCGCGTAATTCTCCTGCTTTGCCGCGCTCCCCTTTGTTTACGCCGATAACGCTACAGGAATATACTTTTGAATCGGATATTTCAAGCGTGTCTTTACCGTCGGAAACGGCGTGACCGAGCGAGCCGAAACGCAGCGTCTTACAATTGATATAGGTAACCGTTCCGATTCCGGAAACTGTATCGCGAATGAGTACCCCTATCTTATATTTACCCGATTTCTTTTCTTTTTTCGGCGTTACGGGAACTTCAGCCGTGTCGCCCGCGCGCTTGATTTTGAGTTTTACCGTATCGCCTCCGCTCTTTTCAAGTGCACGGTTTAAATCGTCTACGCTTTTGACAACGTTCTTATCGACTGCACAGATAACGTCGCCCGCTCTGATTCCCGCGTCTTCTGCGGGAGAAGAAAAACCGCTGTCCGATGCTACTTCGTTCAGCCCTATGACTTGCGCGCCGCCCGCGCTCAACATAAAGCCTGCGGTCATTCCTCCAATATAATATCTGTCAGCTTCGGCGTTTGCCGCTATCCTTTCGCCCCCGCAGACAGATACGAACGCGGCAATAAGGATTACCGCGATAAATAATTTCAGCTTGCGCATATTGTCCTCCTATACGAGAGCTAATTTGCGCAAGCCGTGCATATTTCATTCTGAAATCTCGATAATTTTTTTATCTGATTTACAGGGAGTTTTTGTAAATTTGTGCATTTTTTAAAAGTTGATCGGAATGTTTAAGCGCATACTCGCCCGTTTCTCCGCCTGCAAGACGGGCAATTTCCCGCGTGCGTTCTTCTCCCTCAACCGCATGAATATGCGTAAACGTTTTGCCGGATTCTTCCAACTTCTCGATATAAAACTGTCTGTCTGCAAAGGCGGCGATCTGCGCCAGATGAGAGACTGCAATAACCTGCGTATCGCGCGAAATAGAGGCAAATTTTTCTCCGACAATACGCGCGGTCGTTCCGCTGATACCGGAATCGATTTCGTCGAATACATACGTACCGATTCCGTAAAGCGCGCGCAGCTGCGTTTTTACTGCGAGCATAAAGCGTGACATTTCACCGCCGCTTGCAATTTTGCCCAACTCTTTGAGCGGTTCTCCGGCATTCGCAGAAAATAAAAATCTGATTTTATCCAATCCGTCGGCATTGGCGTGAGAAACGTCGTTTTTTGAATATTCCGAAAATTCCACTTGGAATTGCGCTGCAGAAATATTCAGCGTTTTAAGTTCCTTCGTAACGCGTTCGGCAAACCCGATCGCCGCCGCCCGCCGCAAATCTGTAATAGCGGTACACAGCGTAAAAATTTCCTGCTCTGTATGTGCCAACCGAGTTTTGAGCGTCTCCATTTTTTCACTGCTCGTGGATAGTAGATCATATTCTTTTTTTGCTTGATTTAAAAAAGATAAGACGTTGTCTACGCTTCCGCCGTATTTCTTTTTTAAAAGTTTAATCTGATCAAGACGATTTTCGATACGATCCGACTCTTTCGGATCAAGATCGAGTCCGTTTTCAAGTTCCTCTACCGTATCGGCAACATCGGCAATCTCGGCGATTGCGTTTTCGATACGGTCGGCAAGTCCGCTGTACTCATCGCCGAATCGAGTCAAGGATGACAGCGCGCGTTTTGCGCGATTCAAGCAATCAAGGCTACTTCCGTCCGCCGCGAGACTCCCTCGGGCGATATTTAAAAGTTCGAGTATTTTTTCGGCGTGAGATAAAATTTCGCGACGGGAAAGCAACTCTTCTTCTTCGCCCGCTTTAAGCGCGGCATGCGTAATTTCGTCAATCTGGTATTGTAAAATATCTAACCGACGGCTGCGTTCCCCTTCGTCTCCCCCGAGAACTGCCAATTGACCGTTAATTTCTTGCCGAATCTTTAATAATTGTTCGAGTGCGTTTTTATTTTTGACCAGCGCGTCTCCGAGCATATTGTCAATCAGCGCAAGCTGATGATTCTCTTTTAAAAGAAAAAAATGTTCGCTCTGTCCGTGAACGTCTACAAGACGCGAAGTGATCCGTTTCAACATTGCGGAAGTTACGGCGCAACCGTTAATTTTACTGCCGCCCTTTCCGTCTTTTGTCAGTCGCCTCGTAATTACGAGAAGATCGTCCGATTCGATTTCCAATTCATCCAATATTTCAATAACCGCCCTATTTGCAGACAAACGAAATTCTGCGCGTACAAAACATTCCTCGGCGCCATATCGGATCATGTTTTTATCCGCTTTTGCGCCGAGAACAAAATCAATCGAATCTAAAATGACCGATTTACCCGCGCCCGTTTCCCCAGATAATACATTCAGCCCGTCCGAAAAATCAAGACGAGCTTTTTGAATGAGCGCAACATTTTGTATTGTAAGCGATTCCAGCATAAGTAAAATTAGTTTTCGATGATATTGTGCAAACGTTCGACAACTTCCTGTGCGCCGCTTTCCGTATCGCACACGATAAGCGCGGTATCGTCGCCCGCAACGCAACCGACAACTTCTTTATAATTCAGACGGTCGACCACAACGCCCGCGTTTGCGCCGTTTCCGTTAAGGGTTTTTACGACAATCAAGTTGTTTGCATTGCGAATGGAAATTACGCTAGCACGGAATAATGAGCGCAATTTATCCGAAATTTCGCCGCCTGTTTCCGTAATGCATGTATAGCGGAAACGTTTATGAACGCCCGCAACTTT
Source organism: uncultured Christensenellaceae bacterium (assembly GCA_910586985.1). Classification (GTDB taxonomy): domain Bacteria; phylum Bacillota; class Clostridia; order Christensenellales; family Borkfalkiaceae; genus Gallimonas. Next base: position 366,970 of record CAJUKK010000001.1, read on the forward strand.
AAAAAGCCGCAACTCTTTGATGTCGCGGGAAACGGTGGCTTGCGTCACCGTAAAATCGTTGCGCAATAATTCTTCGCAAAGTTCTTCCTGCGTTTCGATTTCCTGTTCCGAAACGATTTGCAATATTTTGTTGTGTCGTGCATTCCGAAGCATTGTCATTTGAATATCCTCAATTGATTTTTTCTGTTAATCTGCGGAAAAAACCGCTTTTGTCTCTTGTTAAAAAATGTGCCGTGCGGTCTGACTTTTTTACGGTAAGAGCGTCGTCGGCCCCAACTTCGCCCAAATATACGCCGTCGCCGTATAAAAGCAAGGGAACCGTACCTTCTTCCAATCGGAAAGAAAGCGTCCGCGTATCCGGATAAGCTATCGGACGGCTGCGCATCGAAAAGGAACATACGGGCGTTAAAAGAAACGTTTCGCAATCGGGAGACATGATACTGCCGCCTGCGGAAAGCGAATATGCCGTAGAACCCGTCGGCGTTGCTACGATTAATCCGTCCGCCGTAAAATCCCCCGCATAACGGTTATCGATGTCCACTGAAATTTTTACGATCCGGTTACCGTTCTGCGGCACGACGCGCCTTAGCAACGTCATTTCGTTTAAGCAGTGGGCATGCCGCCCGTTTAAGGTAACTTCAAGTAACGAGCGTTTCTGAATTACGGCGTGTTTATTGCATATCAGCGCAATCGCCGAATCGATTTCCGTACGTTCGAACTCGGTTAAAAAACCAAGCGTTCCGTAATTGATACCCACAATGGGAACACAAAGCTCTGCGGCGCGTTTAGCTGCCCTCAATACCGTTCCGTCGCCGCCCAAAGCTACAATCAGATCAACGGCGCATATATCTTCTGCATGACGAAATATATTCGACGCCAAGTCCGACTGCAAAAGTTTAGCTTGAAAATCCTTTGCGGCATGTATAACCTGCGTTGTATCCTTTGTGAAGATTCCGATTTTCATTTTTTATAATTATACCATTGTTTATGAATAAATGCAACTAATTTAAGTAACAATTTTTATTTATATCAAGGTTGCGGCTCGCTTTAAAAAGGTTTCGCAATCGATTGGGCGCCCCCCTTTTTGCAACCTGACAATATATTCCACATTTTTCCGTTCTCGGATTGGCGCATTTACGATGTCTACCGTCGGCAATCCAAGCGATATCGCAAAATCATAAAATGTAGCGAGTAATTTTTTATGATGCGCAACGGGCAATATTCCGTGTTTTGTAAGATTCTTTCCTTCACACTCGAATTGCGGTTTAAAAAGCACGAACGCCTCTCCGTTCACCTCTAAAACATCAAAAATTACAGGAAGAATTAAACGCAATGAGATAAAGCTGAGATCGGATACGATTCCGTCGATTTTTTCCGGAAAATTACGCTTTGTCAGATAACGGGCATTCGTTCCGTCCATGACGATAACTTCTTTTTTCGACGCAATTTCGGGAGCGAGCTGGCTTGTCCCCACGTCTACGCAATAAACGCGTTTGACTCCGCGACGGAGCAGACAATCTGTAAACCCACCCGTACTAGCGCCGAGATCTACAAAAATCTTTCCGCTCACGTCAACCGAAAAATGCGAAAGCCCGCGTTCTAATTTGTTGCCGCCGCCTGAAACAAAATCTGAAATTTCGGGCAACTCGAATACGTCGTTCTCCTTAACGTCGTCCGAAGGAGTTAATACTTTTCCGTTCCTTTTGATCAATCCTCGTGCGATTATTTGCGCCGCCTTTGTACGAGAACCGTATTTTTCGGCAAAAAACTTATCCGCGCGCATTACATTTTCCAATATAAGAAAGAATTTCTTCTTTTGATAATCCGAATTTTTGCGAAAGCGCGCGCGGTTCGCCGTGCGGAATAAACGTATCGTTCAATCCAAACGCCTTAATGCACTTATTGCCGCCCATGTAAAAACGGTTGATCGCATCGCCCAAACCGCCGATCGCCGCATTGTCTTCTATCGTGATAACGTACTTTTGCGTTGCATTTTGTAAAAGCTCCCGATCCAACGGACGCAAAAATCGGGCGTTGACTAAAGTAAAATCTAATCCTTGCATATTTGCATCCGCTAAAACGTTTTCGGCAAGCGAAATGCAGCGTTCACCCGCGGCAAGCACGATTATGTCTGACAAACTACTGTGTAAAATTTCAAATTTTCCAATTTCAACAGCATTTGCCCGCCCCTCTGCGCCGTCACGCGGATACCGAATGGCAAACGGGTGGGAATAGTCTGCGCTTAATTTTATAAGTTCCCGAAACTCGGCAATATTTTTGGGAATTGCAACGGTCAGATTTGGAATAAACGATAGATACGAAAGATCGAATACGCCTTGATGGGTCTCTCCGTCCGCCCCCGTTATTCCCGCGCGATCGATACAAAAAGTAACGGGTAAATCCTGACCGCAAACGTCGTGGATTATTTCGTCGAAAGCTCTCTGTAAAAAAGTCGAATAGATCGCATAATAAGGTTTTAACCCTTGAGATGCCATTGCCGCACAGAGCACGGAGGCGTGTTCTTCGCAAATTCCAACGTCAAAGGCGCGATCGGGAAATACATTAAAAAAGTTTCTCAGTCCCAAAGCGTCCGTCATCGCCGCCGTTACTGCCACAATTTTTTCGTTTTCTTTTGCGAGTTTCGTAAGTTCTTCGCCAAGTGCAACCGAATATTCTTTCTTTTTTGTACCGCCGTGCGGCGATATACCGTGCGTACGGTCGGGAGCATTTTCACAAAAAGGATGCCCCTGCCCTTTTTTTGTGGACAGATGCAGCAAAACGCTTCCGTTTTGTAATTTTTGTTTGGCTGTTTCCAACACAGACAACATCTCGCATATATCGTTGCCGTTATAAACGCCCATGTATTGAAGTCCGAAACGTTCGAACAGCCGTATATCGTCGCGAAGAAACGGCTCGCGTTTCATCTCGTCTAAAATTTCATGCGCACCGCCGACCGTAGGCGAAATAGACATTCCGTTGTCGTTAAGAATAAATAAAACGGAAGTTTCTAAAATATGTATGCTATTGAGAGCTTCGTAAATAAGACCGTTATTGAAGGAACCGTCCCCGACAAGCGCAATTACCCGATAGTTTTCGCCGAGCAAATCCCGCGCCTTTGCGATTCCGAGCGCGGCAGAGAGCGCGGTGCCCGCATGCCCCGTCTCATAACAGTCAAATTCGCTTTCCGAACGCTTGGGGAAACCAGACAACCCTCCCTCTTGCCGCAATGTGGAAAAACGGTTTGCGCGCCCCGATAACAGTTTATGCGTATAGCATTGATGTCCCACGTCGAACACGATTTTGTCGTGCGGAAAATCGAAAACACGGTGTAAAGCGACCGTAAGTTCGACAACTCCCAAATTTGAAGAAAGATGCCCTCCGCATTCCGCAACGGTGTGGACGATTTCCGTACGGATATCCTCGCAATATTCCTTTAATTGTTGAGAAGAGAGCGCGCATAGCTGCTCTCTGTTTAATTCTTTTAACATGGCGGCTCCTGTCAGTGTGTGCGCGTACGTACAAAACGTACAAGTTGCCGTAAAAAGGAAACGTCTTCCGCAATTCCTTCAAGCTGGGCTTCGCAACGCTCCGCCACAAGGTCGGCTCTCAGTTCCGCGCTCTTTAAACCGTAAAGTTTTACGCAGGTAAGCTTATTTTCCGCGCTGTCCTTGCCTACGGTTTTCCCAAGATCTTCGCTCTTGCCCTTTACGTCTAGAATATCGTCCGTCATCTGGAAAAGCACGCCGAGTTCCGCGCCGAATGCGCACATTTCGGTAAAATTCCTACCCGTCAGAATTGCAGCCATAACAAGCGGCGCGGCGATCAGTTTTCCGGTTTTATTGGCATATATAAACTGTAATGCATCTTCTCCCGAATCGTCGCTGTTTTCGTAAAGAATATCCGCCGATTGCCCCGCAATCATACCGCCCGCACCGGCAGCGTCGATCAGCCATTTTGCCGCTAGGCGGTGCGTTTCGCCGCGTCCGCTCTCAGAAAGAGCGATCGAGCATGCCTCGGAAAGCAACGCGTCTCCTGCAAGAATGGCGTTTGCCTCGCCAAACTTTTTATGATTGGAAGGCATTCCCCTCCGAAAGTCGTCGTTATCCATAGCGGGCAAATCGTCGTGAATAAGCGAATAGGTATGTATACACTCTATAGCAAGCGCGAGCATTCCCTCTTCTCCGGCATTGCCGCCGAATGATTCTAACGCAGAAAAGAACAGCGCGGGACGCAATCGTTTGCCGCCGCCCTGCAGAGAATAGCGCATGCTCTCCGCAAGAACTGCGGGACGATAGTTCATCTCCGCGCAATATTTTTCAAGAACGCGCTCAAATTGGCGCGTATATCCGTCGAATTTTTCTAAAAATTCTGTCATGCCTGTTTCTCCGTACGCTCAAAAGCGTCGCATACATTTTGAAGGAGCATGGCGATCGTCATCGGCCCGACTCCGCCGGGGACGGGCGTAATATATGCCGCCCGATCTTTTACATGTTCAAAATCCACGTCGCCGCAAAGCAAACCGTTATCGTCGCGGTTCATTCCTATGTCGATTACCGTTGCGCCCTCTTTCACCATATCGGCAGTGATAAATTTAGCTTTGCCGATGGCGGCGATAAGAATATCCGCGCGCAGACATTCTTCTTTTAAATTATCCGTTTTTGAATGACAGACGGTCACGGTCGCATCAGCGTTTAAGAGCAGAAGAGCCATCGGTCTCCCTACGATATTGCTCCTTCCCACAACGACGGCGCGTTTGCCTCGCGTTTCTATCCGATAACGTTTTAAAAGCTCCATAACGCCGAGCGGAGTACATGCAACAGTCCCGCCGCCTCCCGTTGCAAGCATTCCGATATTTTCAGTGGAAAATCCGTCGACGTCCTTGGAAGTAGGAATCAGCGAAAGAATACGTTCTGCGTCAAGATGTTTGGGCAAAGGCAACTGCACGAGAATGCCGTGTACGTTTCGGTCTGCTGCGAGCGAAACTATCAGTTCTTCCGCCGCACGCTGCGTTGTTTCCGCCGGCAGGTAATGCGCAAAAGAACGAATTCCCGCCTCTTCGCACGCCTTGATTTTATTCCGCACATAAACTTGTGAGGCAGCGTCGTCTCCGATGAGTACGACCGCAAGCCCCACTTTTTTACCGTATTTCTTTTCAAATACGCGCGTCCGTTCGGACAATTCCAAACGGATATCCCGCGCGACGCTCTTTCCGTCGATCAGCGTCATGAATTGATTACCCCCGCGAGTACGCCGTTGACAAACGACGCAGAATTTTCCGTCGAGTATTTTGCGGCAAGCCCCGCCGCCTCGTTCACAGACACAACGTTTGGCACGTCTTCCGCATATTTAATTTCCGCAAGAGCGATCAGCAATATTGCCCGATCGACGGGATATATACGGTATTCCTTGAACCTGAGCACCTTTTCGCCGAGCAGGTTTAAAAGTTCCTCTTTGTGCTCGGCAACAAGGCTTACGAGGCGGTCGGCAAACGCCGTATCCTCCTCGTTTAAATTTGCTTTTTTATAGACTGCGGATCTCAGCGGTTTATCCGAACCGTCATGAAACAACTCGGCAAACACCAATTTAAACGCCGCTTCTCTTGCATCGCTTCTCATGTAATTCCTTCTTTTTGCGCTTAATTATCGCCGTTTGACTCAGAGCGCTCGGTTTCGGATTCCTGCGCAACGCTTTGCGGAGCGCTCGCATCGGGGAATACAACGCTCTGAACGTGAATATCCACTTTCGCAATCTTATACTTCGTCATCGACTCCACCATCTGTTTGATCGTCTGCTGAATGCGGTATGCGATTTCGGGCACGTTATAACCGTATTGTGCGATCACGGAAATGTCTACGAATACGCCTTCCTTTTCAAAACAAAGTTTGATCCCCTTGCTTTTGGACGGAACAAGCTGTATACCCTCCGTCTCCTGTAAACTCAGCGCAACGATTCCGCTTACAATATCCGAATTATAAGTGACTCTTCCTTTTTGCCCGTTGGGACTATTATATTTGATACTTGCCATAATATGCTCCTTCTCGATTTAGCAAAACCTGCGCGGGACACCCCACGCAGGAATATTATAGCACATAACTTATGATTTTACCACTGTTTTTATTAACTTTCTGCATAAACAGGCATAATTATTACGTTTCCGGAAACAACTCCCGTCTCTTTTTTCAACATCGTGTAGATTTTCAAAGCCGAATCGTAATTAAGCTCGTCGGAATTGATAAATACGTTGCAGCTACCCGAGTCGGAACCGATTACAACGACCGCGTCGGAAAAGCCGATCGATTTGATCATTGTTTCAATAACAAGTTCGTTTTCCATGATACCGACCATTTTTTGTTTCATAGAAACTGCTTCGAGATATTCCGCGCTGTCTTTCGCATAAGCGGAAATTACGCTGTCGATCTGCACGAATTCTTCGCTGCGCGTTATGGTACGTTCGGAGCGGAAGGACGTGAAGTAATTTGCGGTCGTGTTATCTCCGCCGGCCGCCTCTGCCGTACGCGTGCCCGCAAGGACGAAGTTGAATACGGCGGTTACCGCAAGCAACAGGACGAGGGTTGACATAAGTGCAATTTTCTTGGTGTTTGACATAATCTATCTCCTTACAATTAGATTCATAAAATCATATGCTATCCTTTCGCCGGATAGACCGAAATTTTGCTTTTTTCAAGCATTAATGCGGCAGACGCTACGTCTGCAACACGCGAACGTGCTAACAGGCTTTCCTCGCCGCCGATTACGATGACCGCATTGACGGGAACGCCGTTTTCTTCTCCTACCATAACGCTGATGCATTCCACACCGTCGATTGTCTGCAAAAGCGCGGCAAGGCGTTGTTCATGTTCCGTCTCCGCGGAAATTTTCGAACTCCCGAAAAATACCTTCCACACGACGAGCAGCAAAAGGAGCGCGGCGAATAAAATAAGCATGAGACGAAACGTTTTATTGGCAAACAGATTTTTAAACGTGTCTCTTTTCATAAAATCTCCGTGTCACAGCCGTACCGTTCATTGAGTTCGCTCCGTATCTGACTTATTATATTGATATGCTCGTCCTCTGCATTTATTCCGAAATCTAAAATTTTTACTTGCAAACTTTTGACGGAAAAACGCGAATCTGTATTTCTTATACAATTTATCTCTGCCAGAATGCCGAACTTCTTTGATAAATAACCCGCAATTTCCCGCTCGTCCGCATCCGACATCAGTTCCGCACTGCTTTCCAGATAGCTTTCGTCTATCTGAATTTGCTCCTGTGATTCGAATGAAAAACCATCGCCCCTGAAAAATGATACGAACGGAGTGATTAAAATCACAAGTCCGATCAGCTTTACCGTACCTTTGACAAACTTTCCCATTTTGCCCGACGGCGATATAACCGCAACTACGGCGGACAGCAAAACCACGCCCGCAATCGCTAAAATGTATCCTTTCATTTAAAAAATGACTCCCGAAGAACAAATAAGCAATAACAACGTTAAAAAATATAGAAAAGCAATGCTCAGCAAAGCCGCAATAAAATACCCCATATCACCGGCCAATCTGGATAAAAACGCAGACGTTTTCCCGCCGATCGGTTCGGTAGCCGCCGCCGAAAGCCTTAAAAATATCTGAAACGCCGCAAACAGCAAAAGCGGACGTAAAATCGTGCCGAATAAAATAAAGATAGAAAATGAACCGAGAGCGTTTTTGATCAGCGCGCTTCCTGCAAGCACGACGTCGACGCCGCCCGAAAGAAATCCGCCGACAATCGGAATGGAGCTTGAGATCGCATACTTTGCCGCCCGCAGTGAAAGTCCGTCGTATTGCGCCGCCGCAATACCTTGTACTGAAAGAAAAATACTAAACAGACCGAGCGTTAGTCCGACGAGCCATTTGCTCACGCTCTTGAAAAGCGCGGAAAGCTTATCGGTTTTATAATCCGAAGAGAGATTTCCGACAAAAGCAAGCACGATTACAACAACCGCCGAGGGCAATACCACTGCCATAAACAGCTCGGCGATTGCTCCGCTCATAAAAGTGACGGCAGGACGGTATATCGCCGCAGAGACCGCCCCGCCGCTCGCCGCCATAAGCGTAAGAAGAATCGGATAAACGATTTCCATTTGTTTTTTCATTTGCGCAATTGCAGAAAAACCCGAGGATAGTACGCTGATGACGCAGGATAAAACGACCGCGCCGACCGCAATAAAGCCGACAAATTCTATTATGTCTGTCATAGTACTATTCAAAAATCCATTTTTTGCGGAATTTAAGATTCCGCACAGGAGCGAAATTGCCAAAATAACGGCAAACGCAGGCAAAAGCACGGTCATTTCGTCCCACACAAGCGCAATGATCGATTTTCCGAGCGAAGTATAATCGAGCGCAAAGTCCCCCGTTATTACGCTTTTTAACTTATCTTTTACGGAAATCCCGTTAAACTCCGAGAGAGAATCAAGGTAATTTTGTAATTCTTTCAGGTCGAGCGAATTTAACAGTTCCTCGATATTTCCTTCAAGTTCTTTCATTGCGTCTTCGCTTATCTGTTCTTCGGCATTTGCCGTTACCCTATCGCCTGTTGTAAATAAAAGCGCAAAAATACAGCAGAATAATAAAATCACAAATATGATCGGCTTTAAAATCAGCCGTTTTCTTTCACGGAACGGTTTCATGGAATCAGCTCCAAAAGTTTGCCGATCAACGAAAGTACGCTTTCAAGAATGGGAATAGCGAGAACAAGTATCATAATTTTGCCACAGAAGATAAGTTTGTCCGCAACGGAATTTTGTCCGAAATCGTTTAGTATCCCTGCGCTGAATTCTACGATATATCCGATGCCGATCATCTTCAACAACACCTTTATAAGGGAAGATTCTATCCCCGTTGCCTTGGCAATACGTTCAAATATGCCGAACGTATCGCGGAACGCATCGAACACAAACAGAAGTAGTATGATGCTTCCGGTTACGGTTACGGCAAATGCTAGCTCAGGCTTTGTACTCTTTAAAATGAGAGCGGCGACCGCCGTAACGAAAGCTATCCCTACAAGCTGAAAAACAAGCACGTCAGTAAATACCGAATACTTCTTTTAATACGGCAAACAGATCGCCAATCATTGTGACGGCGACGGTGAGCGCAATAACAAGTCCGACGATGGAAACGACGGTCGCAATATCGTCCCTGTCCGACTTTTTGAGCACTTGGCATACGATTGTGATAATAATGCCGATGGCGGCAAGTTTAAAAATGATCGAGATATCCATTATACAATTAAAATAACAAAGGCGAGTCCCGCCAAAAGTCCTAGTTTGAAATAAAGTTCGCCGCGCTTTTTACATTCCGATTCACTGTCCGTCTTTCTGCCCTGCAATTCTCCCGCCTGAGCCGTAAAATAAGCAGTTTGCACTTTTGCATCGCCGCGCCCGAGCATGGAAAAATAATCGGCGCAATATTTGCGTTCGTCTTCGGTGAGATATGCATAATTCAGGCTGACTTTTCGTGAAAGAACATACGCAGAAAGTGATTTTCCAAAGTCGCCTTCACCGCCGTATTCTTTGACCGCAGTTGCAAGCGGACGACGCTGAAAACCAAGTTCTCCCAGATAACGTTCATTGAACGTAAGAAAAGCAGAAAAGAATTTGCGTCGGTTTCGATATTTTTCTGCGGCAAACCATCCAAGGAAGATGCAGAAAGCGATAATAAACGCGCTGATAAGCAGTTTAATCCACAAGTGCCCCCTCCTCCCCGAAAATTTTTCCGATTTTACCGAGTCCGTCCAAAAGGATATACTTCGAAAATATTTTTTGCGGTACATTCTCGTACGCCGTCAGATGTGCCGATGCAAATACCGAAATCCCGCTTTCGATCGCGCGTTTTACGGCGGAATAGTCCTCCGTTAACAGCTCGTCCGTAACAATGATTTCCGGACGCATGGCACGGATGCCGGCAGTAAATGCCGTTTGTTTGTCTGCAAAGCGGATCACGTCAGCAGTAGCCCCCAAGTCTCCCGCTGAAAGTTCGCCGCGCTCGTCGGAGACGAGAATATTTTTCAGCGTCCGTTCGCTTACGATTCTCGTCAAATCCCTGAGCAGCGTCGTTTTTCCTTCCCCGGGCGGCGACATCAAAAGCACGGAACATATCCCGCCTGAAAAACAACGGCTGAAAATTTCTTCTGCGCAGCCGAGGATTGCGTGCGGGATACGGATACAGAGCGAAGTCGGCGAATGTACCGAAAGTACGCTGTCTTTCTCGCACACGAACGTGCCCGCAATGCCGATTCTCTCTCCGTGATTTCCCGTAACAAACCCGCGGCGCAACTGTTCCTCCACCGCATGCACCGAATATCCGCTCGCGGAGAATAACGTCTCCTCCACTTCCTCCGTCGTTGGAAAAAGCGCGCCCGAGGCAGAATATACAATTCCGTCTTTGCCGAGAAAGACAAACATTCCGCCAACGTTGGCGCGGAGAGGTTGCTCCGCGCGGACTCTCAGTTCATAGAGCGTATTCAGATTGACGTGACGCACGGCATCCATGAGCCGCGGCGGTAAGAATTCCAGCATTGCTATATTGTATGGCGGGCATGTCCAAAATATGTTAATAAAAAAGAGCCGACGTTTTGTCAGCTCTCATAAAAAATGTTAATTGCGCGTTGCTGCTACCTCGACAAACCAACGCTTTTCCGTAGGTTCGAAGTAAATGTATTTCTCCGCGCCCTCTATGGTGCACGTATAACGGATCGGGAGCATTGCGCCAACGCGCGCCGCTGCATGGTCGACCGACTTTACTTTATCGATATAAAACCGTCTCCCGTCCTCCCAGACGAGTGATAACGGGAACATTCTGCCTTCGCGTGAAAAGCGTACGTCAGTTTCAACGTAAATTTTGCGGTACTCCATACCATACAGTGTACGAAATACCGCTAATTTCATGCGTTTTTAATTATAAATTGCTTTCCAATCGCTCCAGATTCCGTTCATATAATTACGAATCCGCATTGCACAATCCGAACGAACGGAAAAAGCGATCTGCGTTATATAGTTCTGTGCGGTATGTCCTAGAATCAACATGTACCAATCCCCGTTTGTCTGAGACGGATTGGAAGAAGACTGAGGTGCGTTTGCGGTTGGATAATCTTCCGCACCGAAAATTTCGACAAATCCCGTTGTCTTATGGTTATTATAGTCTGCGCCGTATACAACGTACGGTGCAATCGGCATCTGCTTGGCGTCCGTCAGCGCTCCGAGCCCCAAGTCCTCCTTCGAAATAGCAACGTCACCCGTTTTCCCGTTGACCGAAGTAACCTGTCCCGTCGTAATTTGCGGCTTGTTGGTAAGATCGTTATAATCGCCGCTTGTAGCAACCGCCGAAAGTCCGAGATCGTCTGCAGTCAGCGACACGGGTTCGCTGCCGTTAAACTGTTTATTGCCGACGGTAAGCGAATTGTTAAGCATTCCGCCCGACAACTGTAACTTCGTAAGTCCCGATTGGGTTTTTACAAACGGTGTAAAATTGCCGTCTGAAAGCTGAAAAAACAACCCGCCTTCCGCCAGATGTTCGGTAGGCGCACTTTGTCCGTCCGATCCGAACTCGACTATTTTTCCGCCTTTTATAACCTGACCGCACGTATTGACTTCGACGGCGGAGTACGATCCTGCCGCAACTTTTTCCTCGAAGATGCTCCAATCATGCCCGTTGATAAGCGCAAGAATCTGTTCTTGCACGGTTGGTGAAAACGCCTCGCTGCGGACGCTGTGCGCCCCTTCATGACATTTTAAACGCACAAACGTAGACGCAATGCGCTTTTCTCCGCTCACGGCAAAGACCCCGATAAGTACGAAATCCGAACGGTTTTCGCCGATCATCGGAAATGTGCATTCTGTGCCGGAAAACGTTTGCTCGCTGCAACCGTCCGCCCATACCGCTACGGCTATTCGGACGGGAAATTGCGCCCATTCTCCGTCAAAGGTAAACTTTAAACGATCGCAGTTATTAAATGAAACGACTTCGTTAAAGTTTGTAGAAGCCGTCTTGTTTGAAACTTTTATTTCTATGTTGGCCATAAAATCTCCTTTTTTCTTTATTCTATCAAGAAAAATTAGGATTTTGGGCTTTATATGACAAAAATCGCGGCAAACGCCGCGATTTCTTTTATCACTACAATTATATTATACCCGAACTTCGCCTTTTTCGCCGAGAACGCCCGCATGCTTTTTCAGGATCGGATCGATTTCCGAGCAAATAAACTCTTCCGTTTGCTGCGGCGCGCGTCCGACAAATTTTTTCGCATCGAGTATCTCGTCGAGATGGTTCCATACAACTTTAAAATCTTTATCTTTTTTGATCAGTTCGATAAGGTTATTCTCTTTACCTTCCTGCTTGACCTGTTTTCCCGCCTCCATAGAAAGAACGCGTATCTTTTCATGCAGTTCCTGACGGTTTCCGCCTGCTTTTACGCACTCCATCAAAATATTTTCCGTTGCCATAAACGGAAGTTCAGCTGCCACGTGTTTTGCAATCACTTTTTCGTATACGACAAGATTTTCGGCAACGTTCATGTAAATATTAAGGATTGCGTCCACCGTCAAAAATGCTTGCGCATTGACGATACGGCGATTTGCAGAATCATCGAGCGTGCGTTCAAACCACTGCGTGGATGCAGTGACCGCCGCGTTGATGGGAAGAGAAAGCATATACCGCGCCAAAGACCCCATTCGTTCCGATCTCATCGGATTGCGCTTGTACGCCATTGCCGACGAACCGATCTGACTCTTTTCAAACGGTTCTTCAATCTCTTTCATATTCTGCAATATACGGATGTCGTTAGAGAATTTATACGCGCTCTGCGCGATCTGCGAAAGCACGCACAGTATGTTATAGTCGAATTTTCTCGGATAAGTCTGCCCTGTAACACCGTATACCTTTTCGTAGCCAAGTTTTTTGACAACGCGCCGTTCAAGCTCTTTGACTTTTTCCGTGTCACCGTTAAACAGCTCCATAAAGCTTGCCTGCGTACCCGTTGTCCCCTTAACTCCGCGCAAACGGATATGTTCGTACAATCCCGTAAGATTTTCGTAATCGAGCATCAGATCCTGCAACCAAAGAGTTGCGCGTTTTCCGACGGTCGTGAGCTGTGCGGGTTGTAAATGAGTAAAACCGAGCGTAGGCACGTTTTTATAGCTGAGCGCAAATTTTTTCAGTTTTTCCATGACGTTGACAAGTTTTTTTAATATAATGTCAAGTCCGTCTTTCATGATCATAACTTCGCTGTTGCAGTCTACAAAGCAACTCGTTGCGCCAAGGTGAATGATCGGCTCTGCGGAAGGCGCGACAAGAGAAAACGCCTTTACGTGCGCCATAACGTCGTGCCGTACCTGCCGTTCGAATTCTTCCGCTTTTTCGTAGTCGATATCGGCTACGTGCGCCTTCATTTCATCCACTTGCGACTGTGTAACGGGAAGTCCGAGTTCCATTTCGCTTTCCGCGAGCGCAATCCAAAGCTCGCGCCAAAGACGGAAACGTTTTTGATCGCCGAAGTTCTCCATCATCTCTTTACTTGCATAGCGCGTGTTTAAAGGATTTTCGTAATACAATTTTTCTGTCATAATAACTCCGATGTTATATTTTTTCGGGTTCGGGATAGGTTATACCGAATGTTTCCGCCGTAACTTTTTTCATTTTTTGTGTTTTGACGGGACGATCGCCGTAGTCGGTCGCAGTTCCGGCGATTTCGTCAACCGTATCCATGCCCTCAATCACTTTCCCGAAAGCGGCATACTGTCCGTCGAGATAGCTTGCGTCCGCATGCATAACAAAGAATTGCGAACCGGCAGAATCGGGATTTTGTGCGCGCGCCATTGAAAGCACGCCGCGCTTGTGATTCAGCGTGTTATTTACGCCGTTCGAAGAAAATTCCCCGCGGATATGGTAACCGGGACCGCCCGTTCCCTTTCCAAGCGGATCGCCGCCCTGAATCATAAAGTCCGCAATGACGCGGTGAAAAATTACGCCGTCGTAAAAACCTTTGTTGACGAGCGATAAAAAGTTGTTCACCGTGTTGGGAGCAACCGACGGATACAGTTCCGCCTGAAATGTTTTGCCGTTCTCCATCTCGAACGTAACGACGGGATTTTTAGTTTGAGTCATAAAGCATCCTCCTCGAATTTCTCTATTTTCGTTCCCGCTTCCCCGAACAGTCGCATTGAAAACTCATCGGGATAGCCTTCTTTATATACCACGCGGTTAATGCCTGCGTTGATAATCATTTTTGCACAGATAACGCACGGCTGATGCGTACAATAGAGCGTTGCGCCGTTGATATTGATGCCGTAGCGCGCGGCTTGAATAATTGCGTTCTGTTCCGCATGCGCTGCATAACAGAGTTCGTGCTGCGTGCCGCTTGGAATATTCAGCTTTTCACGCAGACATTCCCCGCGCTCGATGCACGATTCAATCCCCGCAGGAGCGCCGTTATATCCCGTCGTCATCACACGGTGATCCCGCACGATCACGGCGCCGACTTTGCGGCGGTGGCAGCTTGCCCAACGTCCCACCGTCTCCGTTAATTCCATAAACCGAATATCCCACTTATCCATTCCCTGTCTCCTTTTCAAAATTATATCATAATACCGCACGATTGTCAATGCCGAAAAATGCGCGGAAAAAATAAAATAAAAAATATTCGGAAAAATTTTCCTTTTGCGTTTGATTTTACTGCGGTTGTGTTTATAATAATTAGGAATCCGATAGGATAATTATATTGAATTTTTAGGAGGTCGGTTATGAATATTAAACCTTTATTCGACAAAGTGGTAGTTGAGGCGCTCACGGTCGAAGAAAAGACGAAGAGCGGCTTTTATCTGCCCTCTTCCGCGCAGGAAAAACCTCAGACGTGCGTCGTCGTAGCAGTCGGTCCCGGAGGCGTGGTCGACGGTAAAGACGTAGTAATGCAGGTAAAGGTCGGCGACAAAGTTCTCTGCTCCAAGTATGCGGGCACGGACTTCAAAGTGGACGGGAAAGAGTTCACGATCATCAAACAAAGCGATATTCTCGCAATTGTAGAATAATCATAAGGAGACGTAAAATATTATGGCTAAACAGATTAAATACGGAGATGAAGCAAGAAAGGCGCTTGAAGCGGGCGTAAACGTTCTTGCAGATACGGTAAAGATTACGCTCGGGCCTAAGGGCAGAAACGTTGTGCTTGATAAAAAGTTCGGCGCCCCCCTCATCACCAACGACGGCGTTACGATCGCAAAAGAAATCGAACTCCCCGATCCTTTCGAAAATATGGGCGCACAGCTCGTCAAAGAAGTTTCTACAAAGACAAACGACGTTGCGGGCGACGGCACGACAACGGCAGTGCTCCTCGCACAAGCAATTATTCGCGAAGGCCTTAAAAACCTCGCGGCGGGCGCAAACCCTATTATTTTGAGAAAAGGCATCGACAAAGCGGTCACCGCGGCAGTCGAGCAGTTGAAATCCATTTCCAAGCGCGTTGACGGCAAAAAAGCAATTTCGCAAGTTGCATCTATCTCCGCAGGCGACGAAACGGTCGGCGAACTGATCGCAAAAGCAATGGAGATTGTCGGCAAAGACGGCGTAATCACCGTTGAGGAAGGCAAGTCCATGACAACCGAGCTCACAACCGTCGAAGGTATGCAGTTCGACCGCGGATACGCTTCCGCATACATGGTAACGAATACCGATAAGATGGAAGCGGTGCTTGACTCCCCCTACATTCTCATCACCGACAAAAAGATTTCCAACCTGCAGGAAATTCTGCCTGTTATCGAGCCGCTTGCTCAGCAAGGCGCAAGACTCCTTATCATTGCGGAGGACGTCGAAGGCGATGCGCTTGCGGCGCTTATCGTCAACAAACTCAAAGGCGTGTTCAACTGCGTAGCGGTCAAGGCTCCCGGATTCGGCGACAGAAGAAAGGCAATGCTCGAAGATATCGCTGCGCTTACAGGAGGCACGGTAATCTCTTCCGATCTCGGTTATGAGTTTAAAGACGTTACGCCCGATATGCTCGGTAGAGCCAATCAGGTCAAAGTCGACAAAGACAACACGACGATTATCGACGGCGCAGGCGACAAAGAGAATATCAAAGCGCGCGTTGCCTCCATCAAAGCACAGATCGAAGTTACGACTTCCGATTATGACAGAGAAAAACTTCAGGAGCGTCTTGCAAAACTTGCAGGCGGCGTTGCGGTTATCAACGTCGGCGCGGCGACAGAAGTTGAAATGAAGGAAAAGAAACTTAGAATCGACGACGCGCTCGCGGCAACGCGCGCGGCAGTTGAAGAAGGATTTGTCCCCGGCGGCGGCTCCGCTCTTCTGTCCTGCGTCCCCGTTCTGAAAAAACTTGTTTCTTCGCTCAACGGCGACGAAAAGACGGGCGCGCAAATTATTTTGAAAGCTTGTGAGGAACCCGTACGTCAGATCGCGGCAAACGCAGGCGTAGACGGCTCGGTCGTAGTTGATAAGATTCTTGCAAAGAAATCGGCAAATTACGGTTTCAATGCTCTGAAAAACGTTTATACCGATATGGTAGAAAGCGGAATCATCGATCCGACAAAGGTTACCCGTTCTGTATTGCAGAACGCCGCATCGGTTGCGTCCACTCTGCTTACGACGGAATCAATCGTAACGGATATCCCCACGCCTCCCGCGGCTGCACCCGCTCCTATGGGCGGCGATATGGGCGGTATGTATTAAAATAATTCAAGCGCAAAAGCGTTCTGTATCAAAAAATCAAGGCAGATCTAATCCGCCTTGATTTTTTTAAGTCGATATAAATAAAAAACGGGTTTTTTACCCGTTTTTATTTTTTAAGATCTACTCTTTTTTCTTTGGAAGATCGTCTGTCTCATTCTCCCCTTTTTTAACGCCTTTTGTTACGATCGCGCCGTTCGGATCAACAATTTCCACCGTAAACTCATCTTTTTTGATATCTTGCCGGACGCGTGTTTCACGATGAATTTTTTTATTAAACCAATTTTGGATAGCATCCGCTTTCTTATAGAGAATAACAAACAAGATTGCAACCAAAATAAAAAACGCAACCCAGATCAGAATTCCCCACCATGTATTAAACGGTATAAGAATAACGGAATAGCTTGTTACAAAAATTGCCGCTACGCGCGAAATAAGGATTACGACAAGGAAGAACGGAAGCGACATACTTGATAGTCCTGCAACGAAACACAGAATATCGTCAGGGAAAACAGGTAAAAGAAACATTGCGGAAAGTAAAAGTTTATCTTTTCCCTTGACTTTTTTTAACCATTTATCAAGTGTATCTTTACCGACAAGCCATGCCACGGCGCGATACCCTACGTATCGACCGATAATAAATGCAACCAACGAGCCGAGTACAATCCCTAAAAGACTATAAAGGCTGGATCTGAGCGGTCCGAATAGCGCGCTTCCCGCCGCAACCGTTACAAAGCTCGGGATCGGCAATACGACGACTTGCAAAAATTGGAGGATAATAAAGAATACGCCCATCCAACCGCCGAACCGTCTTAAATAATCCTCAAGTTTATCCTTATCGCGCATTACCTCAAAAAATCCCGTTCTGAGCAACAGATAGAGAACGACAAGCGCAAATACAACAAGAACGTAACCTGTAATGCACGCCTTGTAAAAAACTTCTTTCCGAAATGCGTAAAAAACAACTTCACACACGGCGAGCGCGAGATTAAAAATCGTGCCTGAGATCAAAGCGGTAAGATAGAGTGCGTTTCCCCAATTTTCATGAAAAAAAGCAAGGCTCAATATCAGAAAAACCTCTGTAATGGTCGCCGCAATCAGCATTGACAGAATATGAATGATGAGATACCGCCGATTAACCATGTTCCTTCCTTTCGTAATAACTATTATATACCGTTTTCAGAAGATTTATAATCGCTTTCCACGGTTTTTAAGCTCTTTATCGCCATTCTCGCAAGTTCGTCGCAACGGTTATTCAACTCGTTGTCTGCATGCCCTTTTACCTTATGAAAAGTGACCTTATGCGTCCGTGTGAGCGTTAAAAGCCGCTGCCAGAGATCGACGTTTAAAACTGCCTTGCCGTCCCCTTTTTTCCAGCCGCACTTTTCCCAACCGTATACCCATCCCTGAAGAAAAGCGTTTACCGTATATGCGGAGTCGCTGTATACGTCTACCTCGCACGGAAACTTCAACCGCTCAAGTCCCATAATCACTGCGGTTACTTCCATACGATTATTGGTCGTCTCTCTTTCTCCTCCGGAAAGCTCGCGGCGATGTTCCCCGCATAGTAATATTGCGCCCCAACCGCCTGTACCCGGATTTCCCGAACATGCTCCGTCCGTATAGAGCGTTACTCTTGTCATAGCGAAAGCTCCTCTGCACGCTTAACCGCACAGTCTACCGCACGCTTTACGCTTTCTTTCCAATTATCGAAAAAAAGACTTTCGAGGGCGGCAACGGTCGTACCGCCCTTAGAAGAAACTGCCGCGATCAATTCGTCAATCGACTGTCCGCCGTTATTTTCTATGAGTTTTATTCCGCCTTTCATAGTCTGTAAAGCTAACATAAATGAATCGTTTTCCGAAAGCCCCTGTGCGATACCTGCCTCAACAAGCGATTGCATAAATAAAAATACGTAAGCGGGGCCGCTCCCCGATAAGCCTGTAACTGCGTTTAAAAGTCCTTCGTTAAGCAGTATGACTTTGCCTACGGACAAAAACAGAGATTTAACAAATTCTCTTTCTTCAACGGTCAAGCCGTTCGCGTCTAGTCCCGTCATCCCCTCGCCGATACTGCAAGGAAGATTGGGCATTGCGCGCGCGATTCTTAAGTTTCCGCCAAGAAAATTTTGGATTGATTGTTTTGTAACGCCCGCCATAATTGATATAATTACGGGAATATCCGCACCTTTAATATGATTGGCAACGGCAGAAAAATTTTGCGGTTTTACGGAAAATAGCACAAAACGGCTGTTGTTTACTGTAAAAATATTATCATTAACAACGTGAATATTATTTTTAGAAAACAGTTTGCGTCGTTCTTCGGATGGTTCGCTTACGACAATTTCCTGCGGCGAAATAATTCCCTTAGAAATTGCGCCGTCGAGAATTGCTTTTGCCATAAATCCCCCGCCGATGACTCCGAGCGTATATGTTTTTTTCATAAAAAATCTTCCTTTTTTGCTTTTATTGCCGTAAAATTCTTGACGGATTACCAAGAATATTATATAATGAAGTCCGTGCTTAGGGGAGTGGCTCAACGGTAGAGTAGCGGTCTCCAAAACCGTAGGTTGCGTGTTCGAATCGCGTCTCCCCTGCCAAAGTGCTTAAATCGCAATATATTGTGATTTAAGCACTTTTTTTCATACAATATATAGCGTCGCGTCCAAAAGTGTCCACCAAAGTGTCCACTAATGTGTCCACTAAATCATTTTTTGCGGCAAAAAATTTCGCGTTTTTGAAGTCACATCTTCCATATTGTCCGTCTATAATTTTACAGAAAAACTTTGAAAAAGTCAATTCAAAGATATACCGTAAAAGAAAAATTTATTCCTAACAAAAACAGAGCGCAATTACCGTAATTCCCATAGGGAATTTAATAAAACGCAAATAAAAAGGTTTAGGCATAGCGTTAAGCTGTGCCTTTTCTGTACTTTTTTTCGTGGACGAATTAGGCTACTCGTAGCCTAGTGAGATATAGATATGTTTTATATTTCCCGCAAAATTCAATCGGTTGCGTTCTTTCATTTTTCGTGATATAATGACAGTAAGATAAACAGTAATTTACAAGTGAGGCGAGAAATTATGAACACCGAAATTCGGGTTGCTATTGATAAATTTAAAGAGGTAAAAGATATATTAAAAAAATTTGATAGCAAAGATGAGGCAATAGAGTATCTGGTCAATGAAACAAAATTATCAAAAGAAGAATGTTCTACTGCATACGACATTATTATTAAAATTAAAAATTAAATTTCAATTTTGCGAGGCGTTAAAAAATGAGTAAATATGAGCCGTTATGGAAGTATTTAGAGGATAATAATAAAGAAAAATATATATTATCTTATGAAGAAATCAAGAACATTGTAGGGTTTGAAATAAATCATTCGTTTTTGACTTATAAGAAAGAGGCAAAAGAATATGGATATGAAGTCGGCAAAATATCAATGAAAGAAAGGGCAGTAATTTTTAACAGGTTATAACTATAAATTTCAATTTATCTTTCTAAAAGATTTGTAGTAAAAAGCTCTCGAACATATCGTTCGAGAGCTTTTGTCCTTGCTTGAAAGTATAACTCTTAATAATTTAGTTTTTTAATTCCCTATGGGAAGTGCGCTTTTTGCGCTCTGTTTTTGTTACAGTTCTATTTCTATGGAGTCGATAATCTGTTTTTGTGCGTTTGGAAACAAATGGCTGTATGTATTCAAGGTTTGCGTAATGTCATTATGTCCAAGCCGTTTCGATACGATTAGAATATTTTGACCTTTGTTGATGAGAAGCGATGCGTGGGAATGCCTTAAATCATGAATTCTTATTCGTTTAACTCCGGCTTTATCGGCATAAGCGTTGAACTGACGGCGTAAAGTTTGATCCGATAACGGTATCTTTCCGCCGAAAACAAAATTGTTTTCTTGAAAATCGTACTCTTGTTGACATAAATTTTTATACTCTTGCAACAATTTCAACAGGTTTTGCGGCATTACTATTTTACGATAGAAAGCCTTGTTTTTCGGCGTTGTTATTTGATATTTTCTTCCCCCTATGCAATGCCACCCCATGGAAGCGGAATTCCTTGTGTTGAATTCTTCGGTTACAATGATACCCTTCTGCGGTCTTTTTCTATTCAGAGATTTACTTATTGTCACTTCCGATCTAAAAAAATCCACGTCGTTCCATGTTAAAGCCAACGCCTCGCCCTTTCTTGTTTCCATTAAATACATGAAAGAAAAGAAACAACGATATGTATCATCATTCATAACGGAATAAACTTTTTGAAATTCTTCTTCCGACCATATTTTCATTTCTTGACGCGGCTCTATATTTCTGAAATTCCCCACTTTACTAACCACATTTTCCGTTAAGCTATGAAACTTTATGCCATAGTTTAACAACGCAGTAAATCCGCAGTAAATTTTCGATTTATATATATACTTATAATTTGTGGAATTTAAGTACGCTTGCCAATCCATTGTTGCACTTAGTTTGACAATTCACCGAGACGCGATTAAAATTGCGGTCTCGGGCGGATAGATTTCCGCTCCTAGCAAGCTGCTTTTTACGAAAATTTTATTTCACCGATTCTATTTTGAATCCGCGATTTGTTAAAAAGGTCAGCGCAAGCGGAAACCATACCGCTATTTCAGGACGAATCCCTTCTTGATCAAAACTGTCGTTCATTTCCGCATCGGCAAGACTTAATCCGTGCCGTCCATGCGGAAAAATATGCAATTCAAACGGAACGCGCGCATTGCGATAAGCTGTTGCAAGGCAAATAGAATTTTCAACAGGTACGCAATCATCATCTGCCGTATGCCAGATAAACGCAGGCGGCGCAGCCTTATCAACTGCCTTTTCAAGAGAAAGAAATTCAACTAACCTTTCCTGATTACCCGTTACCATATCGCGAGAACCATCGTGCGTAATCCCACGCTCCATTGAAATAACCGAGTAAGAGAAAATAGCGGCGTTAGGTTTTACATTACTGTCTCCGAGAATTGCTTTTACTTCCTCGGCATCCGAACGCAGCGAAAGCGTGCCAAGCAAATGACCGCCCGCAGAAAAACCGATTGCCGCAACTTTATCTGCCGCAATCCGCATTTCTTCCGCATTATCGCGAATATATTTCATTGCCATTGCCGCTTGAATTAATTGGGAAGGATAACCGGTCTGTACCTCGTAATCCAATACAAACGCCGCAAAACCGTTTGCTAAAAAGCGAAGCGCGACAGGTTCGCTCTCCCGTTCCGAACACATCCAATAACCGCCTCCCGGAATCACAAGCATTGCGGGACGAATTTTAGGACGATTTTCCGCGCAAAATGACGGAAGATACACTGTCAGATACCCCTTTTTTGCATTGCCGCGCGGAATTTTACAATAGTCGTATAAGTCGATTACTTTATTTGTCATATGATACCATCCTATAATCTGTATTATAACATGGAATCGTCAAACGGTCAATTAAATTAAAGAACATTAAAAGAAATCGCTCCGCACCTTTACCTTTGGTGCGGAGCGAATCCCCCCTGTTCTCTATCTCTCCGCACAATTGTGCGCGAAGTGCAAATCATTCGATGACAAACACATTAACGCTGTTATTTTTAACGGTCGCTCTTAACACATCACCTTCAAGTGCAAGTTCCGACTCCTCTGGTTGAATGTGATACGTCATGCCGGCTTTTTCGTTGATCTCGTTAATAACGGCAACATCCTCATGCCAAAGCGTTGTAACGTGCGCCCGCGTCTTTTTACCGAAGTTTTTCAACTCAGCGCAGAGTTCTTCGTCCTTACCGGACACGTTGACGACTTTCAGATATATTTTGCCGTCCGCGCCGACCGTTGCGCTTTCAAATACGCGTTCATTCACTTTCCATATGTTTTTGTCGAGAATCTCATGCCACAAGCCGTCTTTGTAAATGGATGCCGTAAACTTGTTTTTAGTATATACAAGTTTCATCTTGTTGCCTTCGGGGCTGTAACCGAGGAATTTTTCTTTCCCCATCATTTCACAGACGGTGCGGATAAAATCTACCCGTTTATCGAAAGAAACGTCATATCCCTTGTGATTCTTACCGTATTGGCAGCAGATGGAAAATCCTGCGCAATCCATTGTTCCCGCGTCGCGGACGTCCTCAACGCCGACGCCTGAAATAAAACTCTGTTCTCCCGAGAGACGGCGGAAAGAAATTTCCACCTCGCAATCGCCGAATTTTTGCGCGTCGTAATAGAAACCGTTAAAGGCATCGCTCTCTTCGATAATGAGTTCGTGATTTTCAATATGCCCGCCGCGGCAGTTGGGATATACCTTCCAGCCACCCAATCCGTCTTTAAAATCATGGTGGTAGAGCGTTTTGCCCGTCTTTAAGTCTTTTACAACAATTTGCGAAACCGCGCTTGCCGTTCTGTGTCCGCCGATCAGAAGTCCGCCCGCATTATCTTCGTCGATTTTTGAAACACCCGTAAGCGCGTATTTTCCCACATTGGCTGCAAACATTTGCTGAACGAAATAATTCGGCGTAAGCATAATATCTCGCGCATTGAACCAGATCATATCGGGCGTCCAGCGGTAGTTATAAGTTGATGCGAACAACGGCGCGTAACAGGTCATTCTTACAACGTCTGAATTCCGCTCGCAGCCCGTTAAAAATGCCGCCTCGGCAAGAGCTGAACGAAGATTGTTATCGCCGTTTAAACGTCCTCTTCCGTCGGACATGGTATGCATCGCATACTCGCCCATAAATACCTTTGCGCCCGTACGGTCATAGTAATCGTAACGCTTGGTATTGTCGATAAACCACTGGTACGAATTATAGACGTGCTCGTCCACAATCATATCGCGATATTTTTCATTGATCGTCTTCCACGATTCGTTGGAATCGGACGGACGAATATCGACGCCGCAAGTTGTAACAATCGTAATGTCGAAGAGTTTTAAAAGATCGGTCATTCTGCCCTTATACATGTATTGACGCACGCCGAGCAGACACGCCGCAAAGTTATCAAAGTATTCGTAACCCCAGTTTTCGTTTCCGATTCCGATATATTTGAGTTCGAACGGTTCGGGATGCCCCATATCCGCACGGACTTTCGCCCAATAAGATTCGTTCTTATCCGTGGATGCAACGTCTCCTTTGGCAAAATAGATAAGATCGGCTACGTTGTCAATCACTTCTTCCTGAAAAGCTTTCGTTCCCGGAAGTATTCGCTGATATCCCGTTTTGCGTTGTTCACCCATACGAATCTGACAGAGCAGTCCGCAATGGAGCACAGGCAAAGGCGTCATGTGCAGATCTTCGCAAAGCGCGAAATACTCATAAAAACCGATACCGTACGATTGCATATAGCGCCAGAGATTTGTGATTTGCTTTCTCTGTTCAAGCGGTCCTACCGTATTGCGCCATTTGTACAAGTGCTCGAAATCAACGTCGCCTTCGACAACGCACCCACCGGGGAAACGGAAGAACGAAGGATGACAGTTTTTTAAAACTTCGACGATACGGGGAGAGAGCTTGCCGTTTTTGTATTTTGCAGGATCGCCCCAGACTTTATTCGGGAGAAGAGAAACATAATCGATTCCGATCTCGCCGTTTCCTTCCAAAGAAATGCAAAGCCGTCCCATGGTGTCTTTTTCGGCGACGACAGACGTAGAAACTTTGATCCAATCCCCCTCCGCCCCTTTGGGAATCTGAATTTCGCCGACCGTCGTGTGTCTGCCGTGAGCGCCCTTAATAAAGACTTTTACGACGCCTTGAAAGCCAAGACGTTTGACCCACATCGAAAAGTCGTACGTTTCGCCGTTATATACGGGCATGCCGTACATATCGTAACCGCCGTTGGTGTAATATCCGGGGTTTTCCAGATGATACATACCGCCGACGTCAAGTAAGAGATAGGACGGGTTGTTTTTGTTCATGCCGCCCGTTTTTACAATCTTTTTCGGGCCTGCGCCGTAAATATCCCAATAGACGCCGTTAGCTTTCCGAACTTCCACCGTACTTTCGCAATTATAATCGTCATAGGTGAAGTATTCGAACTCGAAAGAGTTGTTGATCACCATTTCGGCATTGAGCCCGCCGTCCGCCGCTTGGTTGATATCTTCAAAAAAGAGACCGTAAAGGTGCTCTGAAATATCAACGCCCTTCTTTTTTGCATCTAAAACGTAATTAAGCATAAATCCCCCCTTGCTCTTTACACGCAAATTCTGCGCAGGAGAGCAATCCCTGAAACTTGCCTATATTATAACAAGAGTTTTACCTTTCGTCAAGGTTTTTCTGAAATATTTTACTTTTATTTTAAATTATTTTTTTACAACATAAAAACGCCGCCTGCATATAATCTCAGGCGGCGTTGAACGCGTAAAAAGAAATATTATTATTTGCAAACACCTGACTTGATCGCAGCATTTTTCACGGCGTTTGCAACGCAATCGTGCGCCCGTTTATCGTAAGCGTAAGGCAGAATATAATTTTCCGAAAGCTCGTCTTCTTTTACGCAATCAGCAATCCCATGGGCGGCGGCAATCATCATTTCGCGGTTGACGGTCGTAGCGCGCGCGTCGAGCGCACCGCGAAAAAGTCCCGGAAATACGAGAACGTTGTTTATCTGGTTCGGAAACTCCGAAGAACCTGTACCAACAATAAACGCACCCGCTGCAATCGCATCTTCGCGGGAAATTTCGGGTACGGGATTCGCGCAGGTGAATACGATTGCTTTTTCAGCCATGGACAATACCATTTCGCGGGTAACGCACTTCGGAGCAGACACGCCGATAAAAACGTCTGCCCCCTTCATGGCATCGGCGAGCGTCCCTTTCACATGCTTGAGATTCGTGCGTTCGGCAATCGCACGGTGCGCCTCGTTCAGAGATTCGTCTCCCGCGCAAATGATACCGAATTTATCGCACATTGTAATTTCCTGCACGCCGAAGTCAAGCAAAAATTTAGCGATTGCAATTCCTGCCGCACCCGCGCCGTTGATTACAACTTTAATATCCTCTTTCCGCTTGTCCGCAAGTTTTAACGCATTGATTAAAGCGGCGGTCATAACAATTGCCGTACCGTGCTGATCGTCATGAAAAACGGGAATATTCAGATCTTTTTTCAGCCTTGTTTCCACTTCGAAACAGCGGGGCGCCGAAATATCCTCCAGATTGATTCCACCGAACGATCCCGAGATAAGTTCGATCGTCTTTACGATCTCATCCGGATCTTTCGTTTTTAAACAAATGGGAAAGGCATCGACGTTACCGTATGCTTTGAATAACGCGCATTTTCCTTCCATAACGGGCATGCCCGCCTCGGGACCGATGTCCCCCAACCCTAAAATTGCCGTTCCGTCGGTAATAACGGCAACCGTATTCCATCTGCGCGTTAACGTAAAACTTTTTTCGATATCGGCATGGATGGCCATACACGGCTCTGCAACTCCGGGGGTATACGCAAGCGAAAGCGCTTCTCTGCTATCGGTCGGCACCCGACAGACGGTCTCTATTTTTCCTTTCCATTCGGCATGTTTTTTTAACGATTCTTCTCTGTAGTTCATATTCAAATCCTTTGTTTTTTATTATTATACAACGAATTCCGCTCGAACGCAAATATTTTATTCAAGATGGAACACGAAATTATTTTTCTTTATCCGTCAAATCTTCCGGCATTTTGTTGTCGCACAAAAGAACGGCGGGTTTTATCGCGCCGTCGCCGAACCGCGCTTTAATTTTATCAAGCGCTTCCTCGGCTTTTTTATATTTTTCCTGTGTATCCCCGCCGAACAAAGATATCTGCCGCGGCGTATCCGCACTTTCCAGATTAATTGCGCTCAACGTGACGGCACGCACTTTACGCGACCACTTATATCGTTCGGCAAAAATCTTTTCTCCCGCTTTCGCAAGCGTTGCCGCGCTCTGCGTCGGTTCGGTAAGCTGCTGTTGCCAAGAGACAAACGCCAACGCATTGTCACGCACCGTTACGCAAACGCCCCTTGCCTCCAAACCCGCCGCGCGGAGTCGCCGTCCGATATCCTGCGCAAGAGCAACGAGAACGGCGTTGACCTCCTCGCCGTTTTCAAGATCGGCGACGCACGTGATTCCGCGTCCCAGCGATTTTGCCTGTTCGATATCGTCGTAACGCGCTACGGGAGCGTCGTCGAGTCCGTTCGCGAATCGCCAAAGCGTATCTCCGTTTTTACCGAAATATTTCTGCATAAGATTATGCGGAAATGCGGCTAACTCTCCTATTGTCTTAACGCCGAATCTTGCAAGTTTTTCTGTCGTCGCGCGGCCGCAGTACAATAAGTCCGAACAAGGCAATTTCCAAACGCACTCTCGATAATTTTCAGGCGTAATCACCGTTACGGCGTCCGGCTTTTTCATGTCAGAACCAAGTTTTGCAAACACCTTATTAAAGGAAACGCCTACGCTTACCGTGATCCCAAGTTCCTCTTTTACTGCCGTGCGGATTTTTTCGGCAATCTCCGTAGCCGGACGGCGGCAATCCGTAACGTCCAACCAACATTCATCCAATCCGAACGGCTCCACATATTCCGTATACCGTTCATATAAGCGATGCAATGCACGGGAATATTCCGCATAAATTTCATGATGCGGCGGCACGGTAACAAGATTCGGACAAAGACGCTTTGCCTCCCAATTCGCCATACCCGTTTTCACGCCGGCACGCTTGGCAAGTTCTGATTTAGCAAGAACGATTCCGTGTCGGTTTTCCGTAGAGCCGCAAACCGCCATTGCCTTTTCTTTTAAAGAAGGATCAAGCGCGCATTCTACGGATGCGTAAAACGCATTTGCATCGCTGTGCAAAATTTTTCTCAATCTGCACCTCCTTTATTTAATCTTTTTAATCAAGGCAAGGAAAAATCCTTCAAACAATTCGTCGGGACAAACCGTCACGGTCTCTGCCATGCCGTCCAACTCGGGAACACACGTAAACCGATTTTTATCGATGGGCATAAGTTCCCCGCCCGACTGCGACAACACCGCATCGAGGACGTTCTCATTTTCCTCTTTGAGAATCGAACAAGTGGAATAGACTAACATTCCGCCTTTTTTAAGTAATTTAAGCGCCTTTTTTAATAAGTTTTTTTGCAATACAACACAGTTTGATACAAGTTTGGGTGAAATTTTAACAGGCACATCGGGGGAAAGCGTACCGCTTCCGCTACAAGGCGCATCCAATAAAATTTTATCGAAACGTAAAAAATCGTCAAGTTTCAGCGCATCTGTGCAAAGCAGATTCACTCGCGGAACGCCCTGTTTCTGAACGTTGTATTTCAAACGGTCAAAACGGATTTTATCGCGTTCGCAAGCGGTTATCAGTGACTCTCCTCCGGAAAGCACAGAAATTTCGCATGTTTTACCACCGGGGGCAGCAGTCATATCGAGGATATTTTCTCCGCTCTTCGGTTCTAACAACAGCGGCGGTAACATTGACGAAAGACTCTGCAGATAAATTTCACCTCGCAAATACAGTTCTGTTTTTTGTAATTCGCTCTCCTTTGCATTTTCTATGATAAATGCATCCGCATAAAATCCAACGGGTTTGATTTTGAAACCCATTTTAATAAGCGCACTTTTTGCTTGCTCTGAGCTAATTTTTAACGTATTCACACGCAGCGTCACAGGGCGCGTCATACTCAACCCCGCCAATATCCGCGCCAAGTTATCGCCGTAGTGTCTATTAAACGTATCTTTTAAAAATTCGGGAATAAGATCCATAACCGCAATTGCTCCTTATATCAACAAAAATTCCGCGTTAAAAACGCGGAATAAGTACAGACAATCAAAACTGTGCAAGCCATCTGAGCAATACTTCGTCCGAAGTAATCTGCACGTTTTCTTCAAACTTAAAATTGACCGACCTTGCAAGACGCGCGCCGCGGAGCAAACGTTTCAGTTCGGACGTGGATTTTCCGAGCGTTCCCTCGCTTGTCGCAAAAGGACAAACGCGCCGATCCGTCCAATCGTAGCCGGAAATAAAAGTTTTTACGGCGGGCGCTACCGAGTTCCACCAAACGGGAAATCCGAGAATAACGATATCGTATTTATCAATTTTACGGTTTATCGGTTTTATTTTCGGCATATAACCGCTTTCCACCTCGCGTTTACCAAGACTCATACGCATATCGTAATCATACGGATACTCTTTCACCGTTTGTATTTCAAGAATATCTGCTTTTAAATAATCGGCGATCCGTTCCGCCATATCGCGCGTATTGCCGCTCAACGAATAATATGCAACTAATATTTTCATGGTTCACCGCCTGAATTTTCTTGATCGCTTTCCGCTGAAGTTTGTTCGACTGTTTGCATTTTTTTTATTTTACGCTCGCCGCGCGCGCCAAGTAAATGCGAAATCACAATTCCGCCGCTTACAAGCGCAAGCGCGAGCAGACAGAAAAGCACGTTAAATTCCTCTTTGAGCAATAACGCCGAAAGGATAAAGCCGCAAACGGGATCGAGGAAATTGAACACGGTTACTCGCGAGACGGGATTATATTTAAGCAAAATCCCCCAAAGCGAATAAGCGGCGGCGGACACGAACGCAAGCCATATCAAAATAAAAAATCCGCGCGTGCTCCATTGCGGAATCCTGCCGCCCATAATTAAACCGAGCGCAACAAGTACCAATCCGCCGATAAAAAACTGCCAACCGCTGAGAAGAACAGGATCGCGATCTTTGCCGAATATCTTCATAAGCACGGATGAAAGCGCGCCAAACGCCGCAGCAATCAAAACAAACCCGTCGCCCAAGTTAAATCCCCAGCCGTCGCCGCCAAGATTTACAATAATAACCCCGCAAAATCCGATCAGAACGCCGATAAATTTACCCGCCGAAAACTTTTCCGTACGAAATACAAAACAGGCAAAGATAAGGGAAAAGAATACGATCGTTGCCGCAAGCACCGACGCTTTTACACCCGTGGTGATCGAAAGTCCCAAATAGAAAAACGCATAATGCAGACTCGTCTGCACAAAACTCAATAGCACGATCGGCGCAACGTCCCGTTTTTTTGGAATAAGCAACCGTCTTTCCGCAATGCTTGTACAAACCAATACAAAAACGCCCGCAAGCGTAAAGCGCAATCCCGCAAATAAAATCTGCGAACCGCTTTCATTGCCGATCCCGAAACTTTCGTACCCTACTTTAATAGCGGGAAAAGCGCTGCCCCACAGGACGCAACATATGACCGCCGCAATCGTCATAACGACGGGTTTGGAAAAAATCTTCTCCGCATTCATTGTTAGTAAAAAGTTGCAAGTTCCTGTACGGGCGGTTCGGCGTAACCGATCTCGCTCGCCATAAGCACAGGTCCTTCCTGTCCGTAAATTTTATGATAAGTAATCCGAATTTGCGCCGTTAAACTCACCCAATCCCTCGTTTTTAACGGCAATCCCGTGCGCACGATACACACGATCCCGCTATACGCAATATCCGCTTCACAACAAGTCATAATATGCCGTCCGACAACAATCGTCCCTTTTTGCATTCGTTTATCGACCGCAACCAAACCTTTGAATTTAACCGTTTTTCCGTCGTACTTTTCTGCATTTTCCATCAAATCGCGATAAAAAAAGGCGTAATCCTGATCTTTAACTTCAATTTCGTCCGCCTCAATATCATAGGGCAACGGGTCTTCGATTTCATCGTAAACAGCGCGTCCGCCTTCATATTCGTATACGATTGCAGGGCGGCGGGACACCGCGCGCACGATTTTATGAAACTCTTCCTGCGAATATTCCTCGCGGAATCTGTTGAAAACTACCATATCGGCATACTGTAACTTATCGAAAACAAGTTGACGCATGTTGGCGTTGTACTGTAAAAAGGTGCCTGCGTCGAAAAACGTCATTACTTGCGCGATTGCAAATCCGTCCGGCATCGCTTCAAAAAATGTATCGAGCGTCTGCATACCGTTATATTCGACGACAACGCGTTCCGCACCGTGTTTTTTAACAAGTTCAGTGAGCGTCTGAACGTTCATCCGTTCAACATCCAATATCTCGATTGCATAATTTTTTACGGCAAAACGGGAGGGATCAAATTCGACCTCTCCCTCTTCAAGAATGAGCACAAGCGTCTTTTCACCTGAATCAAAACGTTCGTCCTCCATCGTTTCCTGAATAAACGTTGTTTTGCCCGCCTCCAAAAATCCGAGAAACAGGTAAACGGGAATCTCTTCGTTCATATATTAACCCAAAAACAGTTGCTTTAATTTTTCTTCATTGAGTTTACATCCGATCACGCAAAGTCTGCCTGTTACAATCGGCGCGCCCGACCGAATATCCGACTCTTCCGGCACGTAATCAAAATAAATCCACTCCGAACCGCCGTCAACAATCCCCTTTGCACGCAAAACCTGACCGTATTCTCCGCTTGCGAGTAGAGATAGCGCGTGTTCGATCTCTGTTTTGGAAAAGACTTTTGCCGTCTCTTTTCCCCAACTCGTAAATACTTCATCTGCATGATGGTGATGTTCACCGTGGTCATGATGATGCCCGCAACATTCGCCGTCGTGATGATGGTGTTCGTCGTGATCGTGATGATGCCCGCAACATTCACTGCCATGGTGTTGGTGTTCGTGAGTCTCCTCTTTCAATTTTTCAAGCTCTGACGAAAGAGAATTCGTCTGTTGCATTGCCGAAAGAATTTCCTTACCGTCTAATTTATCCCAATCGGTCGTAATAATAGTTGCATTCGTATGTTCTTTTAATAACTCTATCGCTTCGCTCAACTTTTCGGAAGAGACCGCCGTATGAGAAAGGACGATACAACTTGCATTCTCCACCTGATCAACAAAAAATTCACCGAAATTTTTTAAATACAGTTTACATTTCTTGGCATCTACTACGGTGCAGAATGCATTAAGCGTCGTATCTTTGAGATTTGCGCTTTTGACGGCGCGAATAACGTCTGATAATTTTCCGACTCCCGACGGCTCGATAATAATACGATCCGGCGAATATTTGCTTTCGACCTCTTTAAGCGCTTTCGCAAAATCACCGACAAGCGTGCAGCAAATGCATCCTGAATTCATCTCGGTTATTTCTACGCCTGCGTCTTGCAGAAAACCACCGTCCACGCCGATTTCGCCAAACTCATTTTCAATCAGCACAACCTGTTCGCCGGCATATGCCTCTCTAATAAGCTTTTTAATAAGCGTCGTCTTCCCCGCGCCGAGAAAGCCGGAAAAAATATCAATTTGCGTCATAAAACACCTCGTTCCCTATTTACGAAAATATATACCCGATTGTGTGAACGTTTAAAACGCCCAATTTCCGTTTTTGAAAATTTGTACGCGCTCGCCTTTTTTCGTCACGCCGACGATATCCAAATCTTTCGCACCGATCATAAAATCAACGTGAATGACGCTGTCGTTGATTCCCTTTGCGATCAGCTCCTCACGCGTCATATCCTCGTAACCGCGCACGCAGTTTGTAAATCCGGAACCGAGCGCCAAATGGCAGCTTGCATTTTCGTCGAATAGCGTATTATAATACAAAATTCCTTGATTGTTAATCGGAGAATCGTAAGCGATAAGCGCGCACTCGCCAAGCATTTTCGCGCCTTCGTCCATGGAGATCATTTTCTCAAGCAACGCCTGATTCTTTCTTGCCTTAACCTCCACGACTTTTCCGCCTTCAAAGCGAATCGAAAAATCCTCGATCAATTCACCCTGATAGGAAAGCGGCTTTGTAGAATATACGATTCCTTCCGCATCGCCTGCTTTGGGAGAAATGAAAATCTCTTCCGAAGGAATGTTGGGATTAAAATATCTGCCTTTTAAATCTTCTTCCCCGCCTCCCATAAAGAGCGTATCGTCAAGCAACCCGACTTTAAAATCCGTGCCGTTCGAGGATTTATATTCAAGCGACGCAAGATCGAGTCTGTTGAGATAATCGCAGCGCCCTGCAATTTCATCGTTATGGCGCGCCCATTCGCGAATAGGATCGGCTCCGTCTGCACGCGCCGCAACGAGAATCGCCTCCCAAAGTTTTTCAACCGCGCGATTCACGGGCAACAACGGAAATACTTTTCTTGCCCATTCGCGTCCGGGAACAGCGGCGATACACCATTGATAACGGTTATCCATCGCATCGCGGTAAGGCTTGAATACTTTGACTCTTGCCGAACGCGCCGCCGTATACTTCTCCTGATCGACGCCTTTTAACCCGTCGGGATCTTCGGAGAGAAGATAGAGCATTGCGGGCAATTCTTTTTTTCTGCACTCCATCTTTTCGATTTCCCACTGCTTTGTTTCGGAAAGCGTTTCGAGTTTCTGATATTTATAATCTAACTTGGTAAGCGGGGAATGCGTCCACTCCACGGTAACCTTACCCGCGCCTGCACGGTACAGCTCTTCAACAGCCATTTCTACAAAATCAGGCTGATCAAGTTCCGCATATACCATGACCCACTGCCCCTTTTTGACGTTAACGCCTGTTTTGGCGATTAATTTCGCATACCTACGCATTTGTAATTTATTCATGACTTTTCCTCCGATTAGTTTTTCAATCTGTTTTTATTATACCGCTTTTTAACGGTTTCGTCAATTGCAGAACAAGATTTTAATAAAAAACACGGCAATTTTACCGTGTTTTTAAATATTATGTCAGATATAGTACTACTTTTCCGGACTCAAAACTGCGCTTTAAGTCGATTACCCTTTGATTAGAAGAGCCGCGAAAACGCAACCGTATATCCTTTAAGGACTCTTCGAATTTACCGTCCACCAGAACGTCGATCAAGCGGAGCATTTTTTCGGTGACTTCCGTCACCGCATGAGGCTCTTGTAACGTCCCTTCTCCGTAAGTGTAACCCGTATAGCACCAAATATTTTTGTCCGGAAATAGTTTTTTGACGCGAACTAAAAACGGATACAATGCGCGTTGATTTTCCGGTTCAAACGGATCGCCGCCAAGAAGAGTCAATCCCGCAATGTAAGGCGAAGAAAGCGCATCGATAATTTCTGTTTCAACGGCGGAAGTAAACGCCTTTCCGTAAGAAAAGTCCCATGCAATTTCGTTAAAACAGCCTTTACAATGCCTTCTGCAACCGGAAACGAAGAGGGAAACCCGTATCCCCTCCCCGTTTGCGATATCTGTTTTTTTTAGCTCCGCATAATTCATATTTTACCTTAAAGATGCAAAACTCTGTCGCGAATTTCCTGCGTTCTTCCCTGATTCCAGAACTGCGTACCGATATATCCGCAAGTGCGCCGTGCAACGTTCATTTTAGATTGATCGCGATTTTTGCAATGCGGGCATTCCCATACGAGCTTTCCGTCTTCTTCTACGATACCGATCTCCCCGTCGTATCCGCACACCTGACAGTAATCGCTCTTTGTGTTCAACTCGGCATACATAATGTTGTCGTAAATATATTGCATAACGGCAAGTACGGCGGGAATATTATTTTGCATATTCGGCACTTCGACATAGGAAATCGCTCCGCCGGGGGAAAGCTGTTGAAATTCGCTCTCAAATTTGAGTTTGGTAAACGCGTCGATTTTCTCGCTTACGTGCACGTGATAACTGTTGGTGATATAGCTCTTATCCGTTACCCCTTGAATAATTCCAAAGCGTTTTTGAAGGCATTTGGAAAACTTGTACGTTGTACTTTCAAGCGGCGTTCCATAGAGCGAAAAATCAATATTTTCTTTGGCTTTCCACTCTTTGCACTTATCGTTCATGCGTTGCATAACGGCAAGCGCAAACGGCTTTGCCTCATCGTCCGTATGCGATTTTCCCGTCATATATTTTGTGCATTCGTAAAGTCCCGCATAGCCGAGTGAAATCGTAGAATAGCCGCCGTAGAGCAAACTGTCGATCGGCTCGCCCTTTTTAAGACGGGCAAGCGCGCCGTACTGCCAAAGAATGGGCGCGGCATCCGACAGCGTTCCCTTTAAACGGTTATGCCGTTGCATGAGCGCGCGATAGCAAAGCTCGAGTCTCTCGTCGAAAATTTTCCAAAAATGTTCTTTGTCTCCGCCCGAAGAAAGCGCAACGTCCACAAGGTTGATCGTAACGACGCCCTGATTAAATCTGCCGTAATACTTAGGCTTTCCGTTCTCGTCTACATACGGCGTTAAAAAACTGCGGCAACCCATACAGGTATAGCAATGACCTTCGCCGTTTTTATCGATTTTATATTCAAGCATTTTCTTTTCGGAAATATAATCGGGAACCATACGTTTCGCCGTACAGCGAGCCGCAAGCTCGGTCAAATGCCAATACTTGCTGCCTTCGCGCACATTGTCCTCTTCCAAAACGTATATAAGTTTGGGGAACGCCGGAGTCACCCAAACGCCCGACTCGTTTTTTACGCCCTGCATGCGCTGGGAAAGCGTCTCTTCGATAATCATTGCAAGATCGTCTTTTTCCTGCGCGGTTCTCGCTTCTCCGAGATACATAAATACCGTAACGAAAGGCGCTTGACCGTTGGTGGTAAGCAAAGTTACCACCTGATATTGAATCGTCTGGATCCCCTTGCGAATCTCGTCGCGAAGGCGTTTTTCCGCAACCTTCGCAATATGTTCTTCGTCGGCGGCGTTTACTTCTGCAAACTCCTCCGCAACCTCTTTAATGATCTTTTTGCGGCTGATATCCACAAACGGCGCAAGATGCGTGAGCGAAATGCTCTGCCCCCCGTATTGGTTAGACGCAACCTGAGCGATAATCTGCGTTGCGATATTGCAAGCGGTAGAAAAAGAATGCGGTTTTTCGATATACGTCCCCGAAATGACGGTGCCGTTTTGCAACATATCTTCGAGATTGACAAGGTCGCAGTTATGCATGTGTTGCGCAAAATAATCCGCGTCATGGAAATGAATCAACCCTTCGTCGTGCGCGGCGACAATATCCGCGGGAAGCAAAATTCTGCGCGTCAAATCCTTGGAAACTTCGCCTGCCATATAGTCCCGCTGAACGGAATTTACCGTCGGATTCTTATTCGAATTTTCCTGTTTTACTTCTTCGTTATTACATTCGATCAAGGTAAGAATCTGATCGTCCGTCGTATTCGTTTTGCGCGCCAAAGCACGGTTATAGCGATACGTAATATATTTGCGGGCAACGGCAAACGCCTTTTGATCCATAATCTGATTCTCTACAAAGTCCTGAATCTCCTCGACGTTGA
The DNA here is from genome assembly GCA_910586985.1 of uncultured Christensenellaceae bacterium. Classification (GTDB taxonomy): domain Bacteria; phylum Bacillota; class Clostridia; order Christensenellales; family Borkfalkiaceae; genus Gallimonas. The sequence goes on from CAJUKK010000001.1 coordinate 402,823, forward strand.
CTGCGCGGTTTAAGTCGCCCGACAGCGCGGTGACCTTATCGGAAATTTTTGCGATTTGTTTTTCTGAAAGCCGGTTATCCTCGCTGACTTCATTATTGGCTTTACGGACTGCGTTGATGATTTTTTCAACGTCGAACGGAACTTCCGTTCCGTTTCTCTTGATGATTTTCATAACTCTCTCCTTGTCTTGTTGTCCTTCCACGCCCCGTTTCGGGATAAAAAAACGCTCCCGAAAGGAACGTTTCTAATATACCCGATATTTAGTCATTTGTCAAGGATTTTTCCTATATTTAGGGAAAATTTTTTTATTTTACCACTATATCTTGTGGTTGTGTCGAAAAAGGTCATTTTATTGAACGTGAAACAAACGGCGCAAAAGTTTCCCGTATTTTCTTATTCAAAGTAATGAAGTTCCGTTGATATCAAGCGCAAACCGACAACCGAGAAATTCGCCCGCGCGGCGGCAAAGTTGCATTCTTCCGAAATAAATTTCAAAATAATCCATTACCGAACAGATCGCAGGATCGATTTCAATATTTAAAGTAATACGCTTTTGTTTGTCGTCAACGGTTAAAAACGAACGCTCTGCTGCAAGATTAACGCGGTCGTGTATATTCGCATGGCTTACGTTTGTTATATTTTTTTTGACGCGGCTTTTGTGCACGTCCGCTTTATCTGCAATAATAAGAGCGGCGGATACGTCCGATACGGGTAAACCGTATTGCTCGTCATGATTCCCGATCGCCGCCATAACCTCGGCTGCATCCTCGCAGGCAAGTCCGAGGCGCGTCAGTATCTTATAAGCTAAAATCGCGCCCGACTGCGCATGGTCTTTACGGTTGACGCAATTTCCGATATCGTGAAGATACCCTGCAATTTCCGTCAGACGAACGCGCTCGGGAGATTTACCGAGCGCACGTAAAATTTCACCCGACCATTTACTGACGATTGCAGAATGCCTGCGCGAGTGTTCGGTAAATCCAAGCGCCTCGATCGAACGCTCGGACATTGCCATAATCGCCTCTACTTCGGGATCGTTTTTAACAACATTTAATTCAAGCAATTAAAACTCCTTGACGGTCAGACTGTCGTAAATTTCTTCGTATTTATTTTTCAGGAAAGAAATTGTACCGAACGTTGTGACCGTCGCCGTACCTGCGGCAACGCCTGCACGCAAGATATCTTCGAGATCGGCGCCCTCTTGCATCTTGACTGCGGCGGCGGCAACCATGCCGTCTCCCGCGCCGACCGTAGAGTTGACCGCAACGTTGATACTCTTGCAGTGATAATTTTTTGTCCCGTTTGTAATGATCGCTCCGTCTTTACCGAGTGAAAGCAGAACCACCTTTGCGCCGCGGTTTATCAGCTCATGGCATCCCGAGAGCATGTCGTTTTTATCCTTAAATTCCCGTCCGAGCGTCTCTTCCAGCTCGTCGAGATTGGGTTTAGCAAGATCAATCCCCGCTTCCAACGCGGCAAACAGTTTCATACCCTCCGTATCGCAAATCTTTAACGAAGAAGGATCGACCGCTTTGAACAATTCCCGATAATATCCCGCGTCTACGCCGCGCGGCAAACCGCCGGAAATTACAGTTACGTCCGCACGGGGAGAAAAAGAACGGATCATCTGGAGAAGTTCTACAAGTTTCTCATTTGCGACCTGCCCGCCGACGTCGTTAATTTCAGTCAGCATCGAACGTTTATCAATACACTTATAATTTTCACGCACCCTGCCGCTGTTCCATACGAAGGAGAACGGAACCCCCTCTTTATCGAGCGCGCGCTGGAACGGTTCGCCGTTTTCGTTGTACATAAAACCCGTAGCGTGCGCTTCTGCGCCCAATCGCGTTACGCCGATCGCAACATTGAGCGCCTTACCTGTAAACGACAGTGTTTTATTCTTTACGACGTTTACTTTTCCGACGTTTAACGAATCAAGCTCAATGGCAACGTCTACGCTCGGGCTCATACATACAGTTAAAATCATAAAAGTCCCCCTATCCTCGCACTGTTTTTCCTTTGTGGCGAGGGTGGAAAATTTTTCCCCTCAACAATTATTATAGTATATCTCTAAGCAAATTTCAAGAGGCAAATGAAAAAAAATTGTAGAAATTTAAAGAATTTAACCTGAAAAGAGACGATTCTGCATTGAACCGTCTCCAATCGTTACATGGAAATCATTTGTAATGTTTCGTACAATTCATAATTGAACTTCTTTTTCATGGAAACAGCCTCGATAATATCCATATCGATTATTTCGTTTTTACGGATACCGACGACGCGGTTACCGATCCCGTCTTTTAAAAGGCGAACCGCTTTGTTTCCGAATTGCGCCGCGAGCATTCTATCTGCCATCGAGGGCGAACCGCCGCGCTGAATGTGCCCGATGTTCGTAGAACGAACGGAATACGTTGTAACTTCCTGCAACTGTTTTGCAAACGCCTCCGCAGACATAACGCCCTCGGCTACAACGATAATATTCGAATGCTTACCGTTTGCGCGCGAACGGTTTATACGCATAACGATATCTTCAAGATCAAACGCGATCTCAGGCACGACGATGATTTCCGCGCCCGAAGTAATTCCCGCGTACAACGCAATATCTCCGCAATGGCGGCCCATAACTTCCACGACGGAAATCCGCTCGTGAGAATTCATAGTGTCGCGCAACTTATTGATCACTTCAAGACAAGTATTTACCGCCGTATCGAATCCGAGCGTGTAGTCGGTATACTGCAAATCGTTATCAATCGTTCCGGGGATACCGATCGTTGGAATCCCATAATTTTCGGTCAGGCATTTTGCGCCGCGGAACGAACCGTCTCCGCCGATAACGACAAGTCCTTCGATTCCATGGCGTTCAAGCGTTGCAACCGCCTGTTTTTGTCCGTCGACCGTGAGCATTTCGAGACATCTTGCCGTTCTCAACTTTGTACCGCCGCGTTGAACGATATCCGAAACACTCCGCATCTCTAATTGCATCATCTGGTCGTTTATAAGTCCCGAATAACCGCGCTCGATCCCGTAAACTTCCATACCGTAATAAATTGCCGTTCTTACAACCGCACGGATCGCCGCGTTCATACCGGGCGCATCGCCGCCGCTTGTTAACAACCCAATCTTTTTCATTTTTTTAAAACCTCCGCAAACCTGATCGTTTGTTTCTTCCATAACTTATTATATCACAACCATTTAAAAAAGGAAAGTCTTTTGACAAAAAAACGTGATCCGTCAAACAAGTTTTACCTTGGTTTCGGGCAAAAACGTACGGATTTCCGCAATGCAGGCGCGATTGAGATTAACGTAATATTCATACCGCTTTCCGCCGTTTAAAATTTTTGTCAAAGTTTCTCCCTGATAACCCTCGAGCGTGTCTATGAGTTCGTCAAAATCCTCTTTGGAAAGTTCACGCGCGTCGATCCAAAGCACCTGTCTCTGCGGCGTTTCCGCCTTTTCTTGTTTCGGCTCCGCTTTGTTTTCGCCAATGACAAACTCTTCCATTGTTTCGATGAGTAACACGGGCAATTTATCGGGCGAAATATCAATTTTTCCTTTTACTCTGACGACTGCATCCTGCCGAAGAATCGGTTTAATACGCTCGTATACTTTCGGAAACGTAAGACATTCGATACTGCCGTACATATCTTCAACCGTAATAAACGCCATCACCGCCCCCGCTTTCGTAGTGAGCTTTTTCACGCTGGCAATGAGTCCGCCCATTTCAACGGGTTGCCCGCTTTTGATTTGCTGATACGTCCTGTCCCCCGTCTCCTCATCCTCTTCGTAATCGGCAAGCAAACTGCAATCGAAAGTCGCATCTTTAAAATAGGGAAGATAAGGTTCGAACGGATGTCCGCTGACGTATACGCCGAGCACGGATTTTTCGTTGGAAAGCAACTCTGCCGATTCCCATTCCGCAATATCCGGATAATCGGGTTGAGGATTTTCCTCTTGAATAATTTCGCCAAAAAGAGACATTTGCGCGCCTGATTTTTGCTTTTCGATGCCTGCGACGCGCTTCATCAGATCCTCGTATATCGCGTAATATTGAGACCGTTTTTTTCCAAGGCTGTCAAATGCGCCGCCGAGGATAAGACTTTCCACCATTTTTTTATTGATAAATTTAATGCAGCGCATTAAAAAATCGGAAAAATCTTTAAATTCGCCGTTGCGGTTGCGTTCTTCGATAACGCTCTCCATGCCGGCTATTCCTACGCCGCGAAGAGCGCACAGACCGAATCGTATCCCGTCGCCCTGAACAGAGAAATACGCCTTGGACTTGTTTACGTCGGGCGGATACACCGCTATATGTTTTTCCTTCATATAGACGACGTATTTTGCGATTTCCTCGATTTTGGCAATACGGTTATTGAGAACGCCTGCCAAAAATTCTTTGGGATAGTAGCGTTTTAAGTATGCAGTCTGATATGTTACGACGGCGTATGCCGCCGCATGCGATTTATTAAACGCATAAGACGCAAAGCTTTCCATCTGCGAGAAAAGTTCTGCGCTCACGTCCGGCGGGATTCCGTGCGCCTGACAACCAGAAATGTTTCCGCCCTTATCGATGTCGCCGTATATGAATTTGTCCTTTTGCGCCATCAATTCAGACAAATGCTTTTTCGCCATCGCGCGGCGTACAAGATCCGCTTGCCCGAGCGAATATCCCGCAAGTTGCTGGAATATCTGCATGACCTGCTCTTGATAAATAATAACGCCGTACGTCTTTTCAAGAATAGGTTTAAGCATTGGAGTAAGATATTTGATATGTTCGGGATCGGAACGATTTTTAAGGTAAGAAGGAATAAAATCCATCGGCCCCGGACGGTAAAGCGAAATTCCCGCGATCAAATCTTCGAGACAATTCGGCTGCAACTGTTTCATAAACCGTTTCATTCCGCCTTGTTCGAGCTGGAACACCGCGTCCGTATCTCCTTCCGAGATAAGCTCGTACGCCTTGGAATCACCGTAATCCTGATCGAACTCGATCTCTTCCCCTGTGTCCTCTTTGATATAATCGAGCGCAAGTTTAATATCCGTCAGTGTTGTAAGCGCCAAAAAGTCCATTTTTAACATGCCGATCGATTCAACTTCGATCATGTCGAACTGCGTCGTAATATCTTCGCCGTTTCGCGAAAGCGGAACGTTATCGGCAATTTTTTTACTGCAAATTACGACGCCCGCGGCATGCATACCCGTTTGGCGCGGCATACCTTCGAGCCGCAATCCCATGTCGATGACGCGTTTCAGCATCTCGTCCGACTCGTAAATTTCAATAAATTCGGGATTACGTTTGCCCTCTTGGTCGGCAAGCTTTTTAAGAGCCTCGGCATTCTTATCGGGATCGTTTGCCGTATCCTGTACCTTTTTTCTGCACTTCTCGATATTCAAGCCCAATAATTCCGCAATAGACGATTTTCCGTCCATGAGCTTGGTAACCCGATCGGTCTCCGAATACGGAACGCGCATAACGCGCCCAACGTCTTTAATGACCGCACGCGAAGCAAGCGTACCGAACGTGACGATCTGCGCAACGTTTTCCGGATGATAACGGCGGCGGACATACTCAATCGTCTCCCCGCGCCGCGCCGTGCAAAAATCCACGTCAAAGTCGGGCATGGATACGCGATCAGGGTTTAAAAAGCGCTCAAAGAGAAGGTCGTATCTGAGCGGATCGACGTTTGTAATACCGATAGAATAGGCAACGATACTGCCGACGCCCGAACCGCGCCCCGGTCCCACGGGAATGTCGTTCATACGCGACCAATTGATATAATCCCAAACGATCAGGAAATAATCGGCAAATCCCATTTTAATAATAATGCCGAGTTCGTATTCCGCGCGCTGTAAAATTTCATCCGTAACAGGATTGTAGCGTTTGGGAAGTCCCTCCATTGTCAATCTTCTAAGATATTCGGGCGAGGGCGTACCGTCGTCCGCATGATAGAGCGGAATAAGCGATTTATCGTAAACGGGACTTCCGTTCGGTTTCAGATTAAACGGCGGATCAGTTTCGGAAATTTTATCCGCGATAACGCGCGTGTTCGCAATTGCCTGCGGAAGATTCGGAAAGAGTTCGAGCATTTCGTCGCCCGTTTTCATGTAAAATTCATGCGTGGACATTTTAAGGCGCGTCGGATCGTCGAGCGTCTTTTTCATCTGAATGCACATGAGGATATCCTGCATCTCCCAATCCTCTTTATTGAGATAATGCACGTCGTTGGTGGCAACCATTTGAATACCCGTCTCTTCCGACAAACGCACAATAAGCGGTAAAATCCGTTTTTCTTCGGGAATCCCGTGATCCTGAATTTCCAGATAGAAATCTTCGCCGTAAATATCCCGCATTTCAAGCGCAAACTTTTTTGCGCCCGCATAATCGCCCGCAAGCAGTAACCGAGGAAGTCTGCCCGCAAGACATGCCGAAAGACAGATCACGCCTTCGGCATGATCTTTGAGCATTTTATAGTCGATTCGCGGACGGTAGTAATACCCGTCTACAAACGCAGTGGAGTCCATCTGAACCAGATTCACGTAACCCGCTTTATTCTTTGCGAGCAATATCAGGTGATCGGCATGCTGATCAATCTTTACTTTATAATCGTCCACCATGTAAAATTCGCAGCCGATGATATACTTAATACCGTGTTTTTTACACTCTTCGGCAAAATAAAGCGAAGAATACATATTGCCGTGATCGGTTACCGCCACGGCATTAATGTTATTTTTTACACAATGATCGATGAGTTCGTTTACTTTCACCGCTCCGTCAAGTAAGCTGTACTCCGTGTGAAGATGCAAATGTACGAAATCCGTCATTTTCCTTCCTCCTCGCTTTTGTAAATTTCCATGAGCTTACGCATACGGTGATTGCAACAACTCTTTGAAACGTTTAACTCTACCGCAAGTTCTTCGAGCGACAAAGTAGGATTGTTTAGCCTGTGCGCCGCAAGTTTCTGCAACGATTCGTCAAGGCTTGTCAAAATTCCTTTGCGCTTTAATTCGTTAATTACAAGCACCTGCTTTGCGCTTGCGATCGCCGTCCTGTCTGCATTTCCCGAAAAACAGTTTCCCACACGATTTTCGCGGTTGCTTTCCTCGCGCGCCTCCGTAAGCGTTTCTAGCTTTCTCAAAGCAGTATTCGCCCCGACAAGCGATAAAAAGTCGCTGATCGTTTCGCGGCTTTTGCTATATAAAACAAATTTTTCTCCGCGTTTTACCGTCCGCACAAGTATATCTACGCTATCAAGCAGCTCAAGCGTCTCTTCCGCGATTTCCTCATCCTCAAAAATCAGTTCAAGATGATATCCCGTTTTCGAACCGCTCTTAGGTAAAGTACAACTGCCGCTGCCCAAAAACGCACAACGAATATAGGAAAGTATCTCTTCTTCTCCCCGAATCAGCCCGACTACGCCGCCGTCTGCAATCTGACCGTTCGCGCCAACGAAAAAACCGCATTCTTCTAAAACCTCGATAACCCGATCGCCGCCGCAAAAAAACGTTAGTTTGTCCCTCGATTGTTTCGGATCGTAAACAGCGGCTTTGAGTTCTACTCTTAACCCGCGGCAGGTTTCGACAACACCGGAAAAATACTCCGCAATGCGTTCTTGCTCTACGCAAAATTCGAATCCTACGTTATACTCCGTTGCAACTACTCTTCCGCAGGTTCGAAGAAGAGCTGCAATGGCGGCAATCTGCGTCCGTTCGGTTTTGGGCGCAATATTTATAAGTTCACGCTTGATTTCCGAGGTAAAATTTGCCATTTTTGTCCTTCATGCGTTTAAAATGTCAGGCATAGTACTTTGTTTTAATGCAAAAAACACGTTTTATAAATTTTTTTGCTTATATTCTGCTAACCGAAAATTCGGCAGTCGCCCCTCGATATTATCAATCCGATCAAGAGGAATCCCTACCCTCTCTATTTGTTCGGCTGCAAGTTTCGTATCGCCGATCCTGTCGATAGAATGCGCGTCGGAATTTACGACAAAGCGAACTCCCGTTTTTTCCACTTCGTACAGCTCGTCGTCGCTTAAATGATTTTTCTTGGAATTTAACTCAACGTATGTTCCGTAGTCCCGACAAGCTTTCGCCACCTCTACCGCATCCGCAAAACATTGATAATTTAAGTGCGTAACAACGTCGATCGGGTTGTTTTTGATTGCGTTGATATAGGCGGCGGTCGTATCTTCAATCAATCTTTTCGAAGGTTTTAATATCGTTTTACTTTTGATGTAATTCCCCAACCCGAGATGCCAGACGTCGCGGAGCGACGAATATTTTACTAAAACGTGAACCCCGCAGAGATAGACGTCAAAGTCCGAAAAATCATCGGGTCGCAAATCGCATCTCCCTTCGAATCCCCTGATATTGCTTTCGATCCCCACAAGAACACGCATTTCGGTCTTTTTTTCCGCCGCTCGGATTTCGCTTATGAACCGTGCTTTTTCTTTACGTTTTATTCCAAAACAAAGATGAGAAAATCCGTGTTCACTGATCGCTATTTCCTTTAAGCCGATTTCTTTGGCACGCATCGCGTTTTCTACTATTTGATTTTTACCATCTGAGTATACGGTATGCGTGTGATAATCAGCTGTTAATTTCATATCAAGTATCTCCAAAGGCATTTGCCTTTCTTTTATGTAGTTACGGGATTCTTTGAATCTCTTCCCGTAGCAGGATTCCCCGTTTTTCCAAAACCTTTTGTTTTATGATCTCAATGAGACGTGCAACTTCCGTAGAAGTTCCGCCATCATTAATAATAAAATTTGCATGCAATTCAGATATATACGCACCGCCGACACGCAGTCCTTTCAGTCCGCACTCATCAATTAGTTTACCCGCAGACATACCGTCGGGATTTACAAACACGCATCCCATACTGCGCCCTTTGGGCAAATGCGCCCGTCTTGCCCGATAGCATTCCGTTTCGCTCAAAATGCGCGCTATATCCGATACAACCCCTTTTAAGCCTACGCCGAGTACCGTAGCGCTATGTAAAAACAAGCTGTCCTTTAATGTAAAAGCACACTCTTGCCGGCTCAGGCGCACCAGATCGCCTTCTATTGCTGCATCGGCATATTCCACTACGTCCGACATATGACGGCAAGAAATTCCCGCATTCATTGCCACCGCGCCGCCTATGCTCATGGGAATACCGGTAAACGGTTCAAAACCGCCGATTTCAAAGGAGCGCAGCGTTCGCAGCAGCGCGCCGCCCGTAACTCCCGCCTGCGCGTAAACGCTGTCGTTTCCCGTTCTTTCGATCGCTGAAAGAAGGTTGAGCCGCACAACCGCGCCCATAAACATACCTTCTTTCGGCAAAACGTTTGCTCCCGTTCCTAAAACGCAATAAGGAATAGATTCCGCTTTAAAAAAAGCAAAAATCCGTACTGCCTCGGCAAAATTTTTCGGATAGACAGCCACGCGGGAGAAACCGCCGCAACCGATTGTCGTGTGACGCGCTAATGAAAAATTTTCCTCTACATGCACCGACGGAAAACGCTTTTTTATCAGTGTATAAACGTCCAAAATACGCTCCTTTTATTTTACCACAATGCAACAAAAAATTCAAACGTTTTTCAAGAATTTTAATATGTTTTCCTTATCTTCTTTCTTCCGCGCAATTTTCTTTAACTCGTCTAACGCGCTGCGCGAAGAAAAAGCGCTGACCGTTCGCTCCGCAGATTTTTCTCCCTGAACGGCATACATACCAATGGAAGATAATTCCTCTTGCGTCTCCCGAGAAAACAATTCTTCCAAGAACAAAAAGCAGTCTTCGCGTTTTTCCGCAGATAATACCGAAACATATTGAAAAAGATCGCTATAGGCGGGTAAAATCTTTTTATAAACTTGTGCGCCGCGCGACTCAAACCGACAGGCATCACGTTGTGTGCCGAGCAGATACCGATAGTCTCCGTTTAAAAATCCGACATATGCAGTAAGAGAATCCACCTCTTCCCCCTGAATGTCTGCAAGAGCGGCAGAGACTTGCGGCAGATTACTGCCCCCGCACGAAATAACGGTATTACCTGCTGAAGTGAAGTCGTCGGTAAGAGAATACAGAGCATACTCTCCTCGACACCACGGCACGGCAAGACAGCCCGCCTCTGTCTGACCGCCCGAAAACTGATAGCTCAACGGCAAAGCGCGCCCTACGTCAAAATCAAAACCCACTCCGTAAGAAAGTATATCCGGAATTTGCCCGCTTTGCATTGCATCTTCCGCCCCCTCGACCGTCATCGAAGAAATCAGATAATAGACGTTTTTATCACGCTTAGCGATTTTTCTTGCCGTCTTTTTAAGAAAAGACGTGCGCGAGCCTTTACCGCCCTCGAACGTATCGATGTTCCACACGCGGACTACGCGTTTGACTGCTTCCGCCGCTACTTCGCGCGGATACAACGCAACGCCGATAATTACAGCTACAGACAAGAGCCCCAACAAAATACTACGAAATACTTTAAACCGTTTCACGCATTATTATATGCGAAAGAACAAATCTTTCATACGTGAATATAAAAAATAAGAGGACGCGCTTAATGCGTCCTCCCCGTTCCGATTTTCAGAATAATTTCAAAAAATCCGAACTCTATCTGAAAGCGTTTCCGCTGACAGATACAGTTTGTCTCCGTTTCCCTATTTTATACATATAAATTAAGTCCTGATCTGACCGTCTCCGTGAATTATAAATTTATACGATGTCAGTTCCCTTAAACCCATCGGCCCGCGGGCGTGCAGTTTCTGCGTTGAAATACCCATCTCCGCACCAAATCCAAACTCGAATCCGTCGGTAAAACGAGTTGACGTGTTGACGTACACGCAGGCAGAATCAATTTCGCGTAAAAACTTTTCGGAAAATTCCCGATTTTCCGTGACGATTGACTCGCTGTGACGGGTCGAATGCCCGTTAATGAACGGAATCGCCTCATCAATTCCATTAACGATCTTGACGGACAATTTTAAATCAAGAAATTCTTTTTTAAAATCCTCATCGCTCGCAGGTAAAATCATCGGACAGATTTTACGCGAAAGCTCGTCGCCCACAAGTTCCACATTCTTTAAAATCAACGGCGATAGCAAATTGTTTAAATGTTTTTCGGCAAACTTTTTGTCAACAACAAGACTCTCGCACGCATTGCATACGCTTGTTCTCTGCGTCTTGGCGTTTATTAAAATTTGTGTAGCTTTCTTTATATCCGCAGAATTTTCTACGTAAATATGACAATTTCCCATTCCCGTTTCAATGACGGGAACACTTGCATTTTCAAGCGCGCTCTGAATGAGCGAGGCGCTCCCACGAGGTATGAGCACGTCTAAAAAATTCTTTTGACGCATAAACTCAACGGCGCCTTCCCGCGTACAATCTTCAATCAATCCAATAAATTCGCCGTTAAATCCTTTTTTAAGCAACGCATGCTTAATAACAGTGACGATTGCGCGGTTTGAATTATACGCATCTTTGCTCCCGCGGAGCACAACGGCATTTCCGCTCTTAATACACAACCCGATCGCATCCGCCGTTACGTTCGGACGCGCTTCATAGATAATTCCGACAACTCCAAACGGCACGCGCACCCGCCGTATATTTAAACCGTTTTGTGTTTTAAAATCTTCTAATACTTCCCCCGCAGGACATTTTAATTTTCGCAATTGATGTAAACCGTCGGCAATTTCTTGCAGTCTTTCGGGTGTAAGTAAAAGTCTGTCTCTGAGTTGTTTTCCGCGCTCAAAACGTTCTAAATCCAATTTATTTGCCGTTAAAATCTCTTCCGAATGCCCCAAAATTGCATTCGCCGCACAATCGAGCATACAATTTTTTTCCTCTTCGGAAGAATAAGCAATCGCATGCACATTCTCTTTTACGCTTTTACAAGTTTCAGCAATCGTCATAACTACTCCTGTAACAAATATTATAACCGAATATACTACGCTTGTCAATTGTATAACTATTAGTTTTTTAGGATAAATATACAATTTGTTTGCCGCAAAAGCGAAAAGAGTCATTCATATAAAAAATTACCCGACGCAAACTGCGTCGGGCATATCATACGAATTTATTCTTCCTCGTCCTCTTCGGGGAGTTCAACGTTGTGGTATATATCCTGAACGTCGTCATTTTCGTCAAGCTTGTCAAGCATCTTTTGGAATGTTTCCAACTTATCGGCATCAAGCACAATCTTGTTCTGCGGGATCATGGATATTTCCGCTTGTAAAAAGTTCAAACCCTTTTCTTCAAGATATTTACGCGCTGCCGAGAACTCGGAAACAGGCGTATAAATTTCGAACACGTCCTCTTGCGTTACGACGTCCTCCGCGCCTGCCTCGATCGCATATTCGGTCACCTCGTCTTCGCTCAACTCAGGCGTACGCTCAACCGCGATATATCCCTTTGTATCAAACATGTAAGACACGCAACCGGTATTGCCAAGCGAACCGCCATGCTTGCTCATGATCGCGCGTACGTCGCCCGCCGTACGATTATTGTTATCGGTCAGCGTTGTAATAATAACCGCCGCGCCGCCTACGCCGTATCCTTCGTACGTAAGCTCTTTATAATCCTTATCGCCAAGTTCGCCCGCCGCACGCTTGATCGACCGTTCAATGTTATCGTTCGGCATATTGGCTGCTTTTGCTTTAGCAATTACATCGGCAAGTTTGGAGTTCGTATCGGGATTCGGATTAGTTTTTGCCGCAACGGCTATTTCTCTGCCGAGTTTGGTGAAAATTTTACCTCTTGCTGCGTCCGCTTTCCCCTTTTTTGCCTGAATATTGTGCCATTTACTATGTCCTGACATATCTTTCTCCTTATAATATTTATTTTACAATCTCAACGTAATGCGTACATGATAATTCCCGCCGAAACCGCAACGTTTAAACTTTCCGCCGTGCTTTCCATGGGAATACGCACGGTATGCGTGGCTCGTTCCCTCACCGCGTCCGAAAGTCCGTTCCCTTCGTTCCCGACAGCCAAAACAAACTTGGGCGGCGGTACAAAGGAAAAAACATTCTCCCCGCGCATATCCGCGGCAATCAAGGGTATATCGCCGAGTACGCTTAAAACTTTTTCTCGACTACCTTGCATGATCTTTACGTGAAAAACTCCGCTCATACTCGCTCTCACGCATTTGGGCGAGAACGGATCCGCGCAATCAGCCAAATAAAGTTCGCGGTACCCCGCTGCATTTGCCGTACGAATGATTGCGCCCACATTCGCCGGATCGCTTACACCGTCGAGCAAAAGACAGCTTTTTTCGGGTTTACAAAGCAGATCATGAGGCAATTCAACCTCAGCTGCAATCGACTGCGGAGTCGCGGCATCGCATACGGCGCGAAACGCATCTTTGCCCAAGGTAACAACAGGATAAGAATACTTCTCGCCCGAATAGTCCTCGCGGAGAACAATGCGACGAATTTTCAAGCCGCCGTTCGCACATTCACGAACCATTTTTTCGCCCTCGACGAGAAACGAGTTAGTAAGTTTCCGCCCCTTCTTCTCTTTAAGCGAGGAAAGTTCTTTTACGATTGGATTGTTTTTTGATACAATAATCATCTTAACTGTGAAAAAAGCCCTTTTACAAAGGCTTTATTTCCCAACGATTCCTGCAATGAGAAACCGTTCAAATTCAATTACAGCGCAGCTTTTGCCTTGTTGCAAAGATCTGCGAATGCCGCAGCATCGGTAACCGCGAGATCAGCGAGCATTTTACGGTTGAGTTCGATTCCCGAAACTTTTAAACCGTGCATAAACTTGCTGTAAGACAGTCCGTTGATGCGTGCGCCTGCGTTAATACGTGCAATCCAGAGAGAACGCAAATCGCGCTTTCTTCTCTTTCTGCCAATGTAGGCATACTGAAGGGACTTCATCACCGCCTGACGCGCAATGCGATAATTCTTGCTCTTGCAACCGAAATAACCCTTCGAGAGTTTAAAAATCTTTCTACGCTTTTTCAGAGCGTTTACCGTTCTTTTAATACGCATAATTCAACTATCCTCCCGTTAATCCTTATAAGGCATCATTCTCTTGACAGTCCCTTCCTGCGTTGAGGAAACGAGCGTTGTCTGACGAAGATTTCTCTTTCTCTTTCTGTTCTTTGTTTCAGCTTTGTGGTTCTTGCCGCCGTGAGGTCTGTTTACCTTGCCGGTGCCCGTAAGCCAAAAGCGCTTTTTCGTACCGCTGTGCGATTTCTGTTTCGGCATTCCTTTTATCCTCCAAATAATGTTTGTCCAATTTATATTTCCGCCCGAAATCGAGCGAGAAATTCTTACTTTTTCGGCGCAAGAATCATAATAATGTTGCGACCTTCCATATTGATCGGCTTTTCGATTACGGCAACGTCTTTTAATATCTCAAAGAAATTATTCATTACGTCTTTTGCAAGAGACGAATGCGCCATTTGCCTGCCTCTGAGCCGAATGGAAACTTTAACTTTGTTCCCTTCGTTTAAAAACCGCGTCGCATGCTTTGCCTTTACATTGACGTCGCCGACGTCAATCGTCATCGAAAGCTGAACTTCTTTCAGTTCTACGATCTTCTGATTCTTACGGTTTTCTTTTTCCTTTTTCGCCTGTTCGAACTTGAACTTGCCATAGTCCATAATCTTGCAAACGGGAGGAATTGCCCCCGGCGAGATTTTAACAAGATCGAGTCCTTCGTCTTCCGCAAGGCGCAGAGCCTCTCTCGAGGACATAACGCCAAGCATACTGCCGTCCGCCGCGATCACGCGAACTTCACGGTCGCGGATCTCACCATTCAACTGATTTTGAGCTTTGATAATTCTATACCTCTCACAAAAATAAACGGGTCGCACAGAATGCAACCCGTAGAAATTTTTCACACGCAAAAAATGCGTTTGATTCTGAAAAATATCGACCCGCAAACCTGTCGGCATACGGAGAGAAGGGTCATCTTCTGCTTGACTGTATTATAATACCCCATTTTTCTCCGTTTGTCAACGAATTTTATGATCATTTCCCAATATTTAATTTAAATTTCTTTACAATTTAAGCTGTCAAAAAACTTTTTTCGTGTCGTTTTCGTCTTTTAACATTAAAACGAATGCGTCCTTTGTCATTGCCCCGATATCGCCTTCCCCACGACGGCGGACGGAAACCGTTCCTTCCTCCATTTCTTTGTCACCGACGATAAGCTTATAAGGAACTTTCTCCAATTCCGCATCGAGTATCTTTCTGCCGATTTTTTCCTTTCGCAGATCGGCTTCGGCTCTGAGTCCCAACGCGGAAAGCTCATTGACCAAACAATTCGCATACTCTGCGGCGCGGTCGGTCACAGGCAACACTTTCACCTGCACGGGCGAGAGCCACACGGGGAATTTACCTGCAAAATGCTCAATCAATATACCGATAAACCGTTCAATCGAACCGAATACGACGCGGTGAATCATAATAGGACGATGTTTTTGTCCGTCTTCGCCCACGTATTCGAGATTAAAGCGCTGCGGCATCTGGAAATCGAGCTGAATCGTTCCGCATTGCCATGTTCTTCCGATACTGTCTTCCAGATGGAAATCGATTTTCGGCCCGTAGAACGCGCCGTCGCCCTCGTTGACCACGTAATTTAAACCGATATCTCTCAGCGCGGTCTCCAATGCGTCCGTTGCCGCGTTCCAATCCTCGTCGGACCCCATGCTGTTTTCGGGGCGAGTGGAAAGCTCCACGTGATATTTGAATCCAAAGAGTTTATATACTTCGTCAATGATCCGCACAACGCCTTTGATTTCATCTTCGATCTGCTCGGGCAACATAAAAATATGTGCATCGTCCTGCGTAAAACACCTTACGCGCATAAGACCGTGGAGCTGTCCGCTCTTTTCGTGGCGGTGAACAAGTCCCAATTCACCCATGCGTATCGGTAAATCTTTATAGCTGTGCGGCGACGTTTTATATACAAGCATACCGCCCGGACAGTTCATGGGTTTGACCGCACAGTCCTCGCCGTCGATCTTCGTCGTATACATGTTATCTTTATAGTGGTCCCAGTGTCCCGAGTTCTCCCAGAGAGTACGCGTCATAATAATCGGCGTTTGCACTTCGACGTACCCTTCCCGACGGTGCAACTGACGCCAATACTCCACCAATTGATTTTTGAGCATCATGCCGTTAGGTAAAAAGAACGGAAATCCTTTTCCTTCGGGTAACAACGCAAACAGTTTTAATTCTCTACCGAGCTTTATATGATCGCGTTTTTTCGCCTCTTCCAGCATATTAAAATAAGCGTCCATTTCGTCTTTTTTTGCAAACGCCGTACCGTAGATTCGGGTAAGCATTTTCTTTTTCTCGTCGCCGCGCCAATACGCGCCCGCAATCGAAACGAGTTTAAACGCCTTGATTTTACCCGTAGAAGGCAAATGCGGTCCGCGGCAGAGATCGGTAAACGCGCCCTGTTTATAAAACGAAATCTCTTCTCCTTCCGGAAGATCGGAAATTAACTCCACCTTATAATTTTCGTGATATTTACTCATGAGCGCGATAGCATCCTCACGGGAAAGCGTAAAACGCTCGATAGGCAGATTGCTTTTAATGATTTTTTTCATTTCCGCCTCGACTTTGGCAAAATCCTCCATCGTAATCGGAGTTTTAAAATCAACGTCGTAATAGAATCCGTTGTCAATTACGGGCCCGATCGCAAGTTTACACGTCGGATAAACCGTCTTTAACGCCTGCGCAAGCACGTGAGCACAGGTATGGCGGTAAACTTCGAGTCCCTCTTTATCCTGCAACGTTACAAGTTCAAGCGAATCACCCTCGCTGAGCACGCTCGTGGCATCGACAAGTTTACCGTTAATCTTTGCCGCAACAGTCGCTCTAGCAAGTCCTTCGGAAATCCTCTGCGCCGCCGCAAGACAAGTTGCCCCGGATTCAAGCTCAAGTTTGTCTCCGTTTTTTAATAAAATAATCATATTCCTATCACTCCTATGTGAATTTTTCTTAAAACAATCAATTATGCCTGACATAATACTGCGAAGAATAAAAAAAACGCCCTTAAATACCCTATTACAAGGAATTTAAGGACGCAATCACCGATTGCGCGGTTCCACCTTAATTGACGAATTACTTCGACCGCTCGTTTATATTCTCTTCCGCAAGTGGTTTCACGCACGCACGCTTATACGCGCCTTACAGCCAAGGGAGCGCTCTCTGGAAAAAGCAATTTGCGTCGCTAATTGTCTTGCGTCAAAATCATTTTATCCCTTTTTGCATTGAATGTCAAGAAAATATGGCACGTTCTGCATAATATTTTTGCAAAAAGTCCCCTACGGAATCCTCAACTTGACCGAGACAGTATACAAAACCCGCATCGGATAACATGATTTCTATTTCAGTATCCTCTTCTCCCGTCAGGCGACTGCGTTTGAGCGGAGTAAAATTTTCGCCGAATACGGTATTCCCTTTTACATAAATCTTATTTTTACTTTCGCCCACCAGAAATTCGCAAAACTTTTTTAAATCGGACGACGTAAAACTATCGGGAATATAACTCAGTATCCGATCCCACTTTTCGCGCAAAGGCGCCAGACGAAAATGATAAAAACCGTCGATTGAATATTCTTCGGCTTTTTCAAGCTTGCGCCGGATATATGCTCTGTCCCCCTCGAGATCCGCCGCAATCAACGCGGAGCATAAAAGCTTGCGTTCGCGCTTACTCAAAGCCACGTTCAGCCGCGAAGTAAGATATTCGTACTTATACCCTATTCCGATAACCTCCGTAACCTTGTCGCGTACAAGCGTGCGAATCTGCGAACCGTCGCGGGAAAAACGGATAATAAGCGCGCTGCGGTCGCCCAGCAAAAGCTCGCTGCGCCCTCCGAATCGAATAACGTGCGCAGATAAAACATTATATAGATAGGTTATATATGAACTCTTTTCTTTACGTTCAGAGACGGTTATTTCTTCCACAACGTTATTGTATGCGTTAGCATGCAATTTATTTACGCCAAACAAATTTTTTCCGTATAGCGGCAATCATTGATCTCCGCCGCTAATTAAAAAAATTCACCAAATAGCGTATCTTTGTTTGACTTTCCGCGCTATATGTAGTAAAATAGCCGAATAAGAAAAGACAGGAGCATATGGCAAATGGACATGAAATCCGTCGAAAAAAAATGGCAGGCTCGTTGGGAAAAAGCCAAATTTAACCAATTTGACAAAAAAGATTCTTCACCCAAGCATTACGTGCTTGAAATGTTTTCCTATCCCTCTGGCGCCAAATTACACATCGGGCATTGGTACAACTACGGTCCGAGCGATTCATATGCGCGCTTCAAGCGTATGCAAGGTTATAACGTTTTCCAACCGATGGGATTCGACGCTTTCGGACTTCCCGCAGAGAACTATGCGATTAAAACGGGCGTACATCCGCAGGATTCAACAAAAAAGAACATCGAAACGATGGAAAGTCAGCTTAAAGCCATGGGCGCAATGTTCGATTGGTCGGCAGAAATCAAAACCTGCGACGAATCCTACTATAAATGGACGCAGTGGATGTTCTTACAACTCTACAAAAGAGGTCTCGCCTACCGTAAAGCCGCACCCGTCAACTGGTGCCCTTCTTGTCAGACGGTTCTCGCCAACGAACAGGTCGAAAGCGGTACATGCGAACGCTGCGGTTCGGTCGTCGTCCGCAAAAATTTAACCCAATGGTTTTTTAAAATCACGGAATATGCCGAGGAGCTTTTAAACAGCCTCGATTCTCTTGACTGGCCCGAAAAAACCAAAGCAATGCAACGCAACTGGATCGGAAAGTCAACGGGTTGCGAAGTAGAATTTGAATGCGATTCCGGAGACACGTTTCGCGTATTCACAACCCGTCCCGACACCGTTTTCGGAGTCACCTACGTCGTCCTCGCGCCCGAGCATCCGCTCGCACTTAAAATTACCACCGAGGAACAACGTCAGGCGGTAGAAGATTATATTGTA
The DNA here is from genome assembly GCA_910586985.1 of uncultured Christensenellaceae bacterium. Classification (GTDB taxonomy): domain Bacteria; phylum Bacillota; class Clostridia; order Christensenellales; family Borkfalkiaceae; genus Gallimonas. The sequence goes on from CAJUKK010000001.1 coordinate 421,756, forward strand.
TATGCGTCAAAAGCAAGCGAGATCGACCGACTGTCCGTCTCACGCGAAAAAACAGGCGTTTTTACAGGCGCATACTGTAAAAATCCCGTCAACGGTAAAAAAATACCCGTTTATCTTGCCGATTACGTTCTCTATTCCTACGGCACGGGTGCGGTTATGGCAGTTCCCGCACACGACGAACGGGATTTTGCCTTTGCAACAAAATACGGTCTTCCCATTGAAAAAGTAATCGAAAAAAAAGGCGGCGAAACGATTTTACCCTATTGTGAGGACGGAATCGTTATCGGCTCGCTTAAATTTGACGGACTTTACGGCGAAGAGGCGCGACAGACAATCGCAAATTACCTTTCTAAAATCGGCAAGGGCGGCAAACGGACAAATTACCGTCTGCGTGATTGGCTTGTATCCCGACAACGCTATTGGGGCGCACCCATTCCCGTCGTGCACTGCGAAAAATGCGGCGTGGTTCCCGTGCCCGAAAAGGATTTGCCGGTAAAATTACCCTACAACGTTGAATTTCGTCCCGACGGAAAATCACCTCTTGAAAAATGCGATAAATTTATGCGCACAACCTGCCCCGTATGCGGCGGGAAAGCGTTGCGCGATCCCGATACGCTCGATACGTTCGTATGCTCGAGTTGGTATTATTTACGTTATGCGGACGCGCACAACGACAAAGCGCCATTTGACACACAAACCATAAACACAATGTTACCCGTTGACACCTACGTCGGCGGAGCGGAACACGCATGCATGCACCTTTTATATGCCAGATTCCTGACAAAGGCATTACGCGATATGGGCTACCTCGATTTTGACGAGCCGTTCAAACGGTTGATCCATCAGGGAGTGATTCTCGGCCCCGACGGCAATCGCATGAGCAAGTCGCACGGAAACGTCGTATCACCGGATGACTACGTTAACGAATTCGGTTCGGATGCGTTCCGTCTCTATCTCATGTTCGGATTTTCTTATACCGAAGGCGGACCGTGGAGCGACGACGGAATTAAAGCAATTTCCCGTTTCCTCGACCGAATCGAAAAAATTGTTATCAAAGTCGCCGAAATGAAATCCGACGAGGAAAAGAAATATCCTTTCGGTACAAATGAAAAAGAACTTAATTTTGTACGGAACGATACCATCCGCCGCGTTTCCCGCGACATGGAAGCATTCTCCTTCAATACGGCAGTTGCACGGCTCATGGAGCTTTTAAACGCAATCTATAAGTATGACGCTTTAAACGGCGAAAAGAACGACGCGCTTTTGCGCGATACCGTAAAGGACTTCGTACTCCTGCTTGCCCCCTGCGCCCCCCACTTTGGCGAAGAACTTTGGGAAATTCTCGGCGAAAAGGAATTTATTTTCGAACAGAGCTATCCGAAGGAGGATCCCGCCGCGCTTGTAAAAGACGAGACGGAATACGCCGTACAAGTCAACAGTAAAATCGTCGTTCGTGCCATGATCGCCAACGGTATGAGCAACACGGAAATTGAGTCTTACGTCTCTACCCTACCCGAAGTTGTGGAACGGATCGACAATAAACAGATAAAGAAGTGCATTGTTGTCCCCAACCGACTTATCAATCTGATTGTAAGCTAAAATAATCAATACGAAACAGCACACGGCAAATGCCGTGCGCTGTTTTTTCGTTTACAAATTTTAAAACGCCAAAAGTAAACTTCGCGTCTCACGATCATTCTTTACCAAAACGTAACAGAATGCAACGCGCGATATTTTAGAACAGTTAATAAAATATACTTTCACGCGCTCCAACTCAATCTGTGACAGGCATTTCAACATCCAACCATATCGAAATCGCGCGAAAACCCATCAGCCCATCAATAATTGAAACCGCTCGCTCCCGTCAATCTTCCCGCGCATAGTTGCGGTATTGAGGACAACCGCCGAATCTCAGGTGCACTAAAACGTCGTCCTTTGTCCATTCCAAAATATGCAAAAATGCTATTCTTACCTACAAATAATTTCCCCGAAAGCATGTATACAAAAACATCGCGATCCCCCAACCGCGAACATAACTCTTCAACCCGCCGAGAAACACTTGAAATGTATCGGTACTATAATACACACATGCGGTTACGCTCGGTCGAGGGCAATCACGCCGAGCACCCAACTTTGCCATTACAATTATTCTTCACAGAGGCGGCGGATATCGCCCGTCAAAATATGTTTGCCTGCGGTAGCACAAGCATTGAGACGATGAATACCTTCAATTGCCCGTACAATATCTGATAAACCGAGCCATACTCAGTCATTTTTCACCTCTTCCGCAAGTTTATTTACGGGTTCCTGCACACGAGGAAAATATGATACCTTTGCCGCAATAAACGACAAACAACGATATTTTTCCCTGCGCAATACACTCCGTTCCAAAAAAAATAAATCCACAGCTTCCCAAATAAATACCCAAGCAAATATATCAAGAATCTCCGCCCATACCTCGTGCCTGCCGAAAAAAGTAAACGTAACTCCTACCGAAAGCGCTGCAATACCAATGAGCAACATTACAACAGAAATAAGCAAATTGCGTCTCATTTCTAGCCAATTCCGCTTATAATGTCTGACATAATACTCTGTTAAAGCATTTTTATATAATTTTTCCTCTTCGGAATCGATACAATCGCTATAAATTTTAATATGCAACTGCTCTTTAGGCAAAAATGCCGTTGCACTTTCCTCTAAAAACTCAGACACCTCTGAACTGATTGTAGGCGTTGCTCCCGCAGAAAAATCAGACAAAAAATCGTCGTCATTCAAAACGCTCATTGATATTACCGCTCTTCCCTCGTCATCTCGCTCAACAGAATCTTCCAAAACGCGAGCATTCAGTTGACGTTTTAATTCCTGAATCGATTTTATCATTCTCCATACACCTCCCGCACAATATGACTTGCATATGCTTTCGCTACGTTGACGCCGCTTACACGCTCAATTGTGGCAAAATACGCGTTAGAATTCACCTCACACAGCACTAAACCATCCTTACCGAACAACAAATCGATTCCGCAATAATTGAGACCAAGCGAATTTGCGACACAGCGGGCAATCGACTTCGCTTCTTCGGGAAGCGCGTATACTTCGCCCCTGCCGCCGAGTTCGGCATTTGAACGAAAATCCTTATCTGAAACCCTCCGCATGCAGGAAACGACTTCTCCCCCGATTGCAATCACGCGTAAATCTTTTCCCGCGCTTTCTGAAATAAACTCCTGAAATAAATGCGGTTTCCCTTTTAGTTCCTCGGCAATACGTTGCAACTCGGTCATATTTTTCACGAGGTAAACGCCTTTTCCCAGCGATCCGTAACATTCTTTCACAACGAGCGGAAACCTCAATTCTTCGCTTATTTTTTCAAGCATGTCACAATTGACAGGTACTTGCGGCGTATAATTCAAAGGCGCGGCAAACGTTTTCGGAATACGCAATCCCGTCCCCTGCAATGCTATAAAAGTTGCCATTTTATCGTCGCAAAGTTCTACCGCACGCGCACAGTTAAATAAGCGTAGTCCCGCCCCTTCCAACATGCGCGGCAAATATTTATCCTTATCGAGATAAACACAAAAATCAAAATGTTTACAATCCGTCACTATTTTCGAACAGCTATTAAGTCCCGCAGAAAAGCAAAGATTGCGACGAATCTCCGTTTTTACACCCAACAGATCAAGTTCCTCCCTGATTCTGTTCGGCTGATTCAACTCTGTTACCGATTGCGTATAACCGTTTATAAATATGATACCCTTTTTCATAACAACTTTATAAAATAAAGGCAGGACATTTTATGCCCTGCCTGATTTACCGTTTACGATACAACCCGAAGAACGGATTCCACCGTCGCCACACCCGTATCGTCAATCTTGGCAACCGCATTTCGTACCGCAAGTTCATGCGTTTCATGCGTAATAATTACAAGAGTTGCCTTATCTTCTCCGCTCTCCGTCTGAATCATCTCGACAATCGAAATATTGTTTTTACCGAACAGAGCGGAAATCTTTGCAAGCACTCCCGATTTATCTTGTACCGTTAATCGAATATAATACGCGCTACGGAAATCACTGACAAACTTCGTATCTTTCTCTGCCGCCGCATTGTTTTTAAACGTCGAATATTTATTCTCCGAATGGGTAGCCGCATAAATAATATCGCTCACAATCGCGCTGCCCGTAGGAAGATCGCCCGCGCCCCTCCCGTAAAGCATTACATCGCCAACGGCGTCTCCCGTTATATAAACGGCGTTAAAACTATCGTTGACCGACGCAAGCGGGTGCTCTTTGCGAATAAAAGTAGGATTGACTCGAACTTCGATTCCATTTTCGGACTGTTTACCGACGGCAAGCAATTTTAATACGTAGCCAAGACGTTTTCCGTCCTGAATATCCTCCTGCGACACACCCGAAATACCTTCGCGGAAAACTTTCCCGAGCGGAACCTTTGTATGAAACGCAAGCGAAGACAAAATAGAAAGCTTATATGCCGCATCGAACCCTTCTACATCCGCAGTTGGATCCGCCTCCGCATATCCGAGACGCTGCGCCTCTTTTAAAGCATCGGAATACGACGCGCCGCCGTTCGTCATTTTAGTGAGAATATAATTGGTCGTCCCGTTAATAATTCCCATCATGGATGTGATATTGTTTGCCTGCACGCCGTCTAGCAAGGTTCTTATGATGGGCACGCCGCCTACGCAGCTTGCCTCGAAATAAAGCCCTGCATTGTGCCGTTTTGCCGCGCGTTCAAGTTCGTGCGAATATTTACACACAAGCTCTTTATTTGACGTTACGACCGTTTTGCCCGCATGCAATGCCGCCATAACAAACTCACGAGCTGCACCGATTCCGCCAATACACTCTACAACAATATTTACGTCGGGATTGCTGATAACCTCCGCAATGCTCGATGCAACCTTGTCCTCTTCAACGCCAAGTGAAATAGCGCGTTCTTTATTACGTTCAAGAACACTCTCGACTACGATATCCACCTCTTGCGTACGTTGATAAAGTTCTCTGTGTTCCTTTAAAATTCTATACGTGCCGTTTCCGACCACTCCGAATCCAAGTATTGCAACGCCGACCTTTTTCATAGTTTTATTCCTCCAAGCTGTTCAAATCGTATAAGTATTTTAGTCCGTTGAGCGTAAGCAGTTTATCGATTATGTCGATACACGTTGTTTCTTTGGCGATCGTTTCAGAAAAACCGCCCGTGGCAATCGTCAAAACGTCTTGCGTCCCTAGTTCTTTCTTAATCTTCTTTACAATAAAATCCACCAATCCGGCAAAACCAAAGACAATTCCCGCCTGCATATTCGTAACCGTATTGGTTGCAATTACGCTTTTAGGCGCTTCGATTTCTACTCTTGGCAACTTCGCCGTTCCGCTCACAAGACTGTCAAGCGAACCGCGAATCCCCGGCGCAATCACGCCGCCGATAAATTCATAATCCGCATTTAAAATATTAAACGTGGTTGCCGTACCAAAGTCGACGACAATCATCGGCTTTCCCGCTCCATATTTACGAATTGCGGAAACGTTATTAACAATTCTGTCCGCCCCTACTTCGCGCGCGTTATCCGCACGCATTTTTAATCCTGTTTTAAGACCGGGCGCGAGCTGTTTGGGAATGATATTCAGATATACTTTGAGCATATGCTCGATCGTATAATCGAGCGAGGGAACGACGGAGGAAAAAATTCCGCCCGTAATATCGCCCGACTGAATACGATTAAATTCAAGCATACCGACAAGCTGAGCTCCGTATTCATCCGACGTCCGTTTTAGATCCGTCGCAACACGGTAAGAAAATTTAAGCTCGTCCCCGTCAAATATCGCGTACTTGATATTGGTATTGCCAACGTCAATGCAAATTATCATACAATTTCACTGTGCTCTTCCGCAACGTTTACGGAAGTATTATCCTCTACATTTTGTTTTTTTGAACTACGTTTACCCTGCACAATCTCCGTTACGCGATAAATTGCGGGAGCGGCAACAATCGTTGTGCCGAGTTCTATCAAAAAATTCGTTAAAGCGCATGTAACAATTATAAAATACATTACGTTTACGCCTGCAGCAATCGATTCAAACGTGCCCCACATCGTCATGGCTCCGAGAATAAATATCCCCGTATTGATGACAGGCGCGCTGGCCGCCGCAACAACTACGGCTAAATAGCGGTTTTTCCCGCGCAATAGTTTAAACAAAAATGCCGGAACAACACCCGCTAAAATCGCTTTTAAAAAGCAAGTCAGCAAAGTAAGAAACGGATGCTCGGAAAAAAGCAGAAACGTAAAAGAATCTGCGCCAGTCACACCGAAGATGACCGTCATGAATCCGAACATAAAGCCCAGAATCGCCCCCGCGGCAGGTCCTAAGAGCACCGCGCCGATAACGATCGGAATGAGGACAAAGCTTAGACTTGTCGCAAGAAAAATACCGGTTACAAGCGCAATGGATTGCAAGACCACCACCAGTGCAAGAAGAACTGCCAGATAAGCAATGTTCTTCGCGGAAAAAAACTTCTTCCTTAACATATTCAGTTACCTCCATCGGATTTGCGCGTTTTATGCAATATCCGTGAAAAAAATGTAATTTATCCACCCGAGACGAATAAAATCGTTCCCGTATTTTTTCGCCGATAAGGGTTAGATATTAATAATTATAGCAAATTGGTTTGAATTTTGCAACCAAATGAATGGGCACGGCGTAACATTTTCCCTTGCCATAACATACTATTTAATATAAGCGACCGCAGAACGTCAATTACATACTCCGCGGTCGTACAAGGAGGAAAAACTATGAATTGCTGTATGAACGGCAACAGCTGTCTTTGGATTCTTATTATCCTGCTCATTCTCGGAACGTGCGGAAACGTATTCTCGTCACAAGTGTTCTCCGGCTGCGGCTGGCCCGTGCTTGCCGCACTTGCTTATTGCATGTGCAAAAACGGTACGCTCTCCTCGCTCTTCGGAAGAGGCGGCTGCGGTTGCTGCAACGGCTAACGCCAAAGTTTGAATCCGATTCCGTAAAATATCCCCCTGCTTTCAGGCAGGGGGATTTCTTTGCGCAAACTAAAACCACGCGATGTGGCGGGATTGAATAGAGATTATAACCGATGAAACAGATAAAAAAACTCCGATTGTGTACAATTGAGTAAGACCTGCCAGTCTGAAAAATAACACAATCGGAGGATATTATGATGATATTATAATGAGTGAACAAAATAACATCACAAGTAGTTTAGCACATACGAAATGGAATTGCAATTATCATATCATGTTTGCGCAGAAGTATCGCAGAAAAGTATTTTATGAAGAGAAACGGATAGAGATACACGAAATATTGAGAAAGCTATACTAATGAAAAGGCGTGGAAGTGGGATGAAAATGAAATTGGCATAGCGCAACCGCACATTTTGGCGCAAGGGATATTACGTTGATACGATAGGGAAGAAAACCAAAGCGATTTTCTTTATATTTTGTTATTGTTGTACTGCATTCCAATTCGTCATAACCTCTTTGGACTGCAAGATTTGTAATGATCTCATCTAATTTCTTTTCCCCTGTAAAGAAGTTTCTTACCAAGTATTCTTTACCGCCTATCTTTCTCCGCGTCATCATTGAAAGCACATTCAAATAGTCCTTATCTATATTGATTGTCTTGTTTTGTTGTTTACTCAAGTATTCTTACTTTTGCCTTTCAGATATCCCATAAATCCCGCAATGCTCATTTTGGGCAGTATGCTTACCAACATATGTATATGGTCTGGCATATCTTTCCTTCCAGTACTTCTACGTTTTTCCAACGATACAATGTTCTTAATATTTCTCGTATTTCTAAACGTTTCTCCTTAAAAAATACTTTCCGCCTAAACTTTGATGCAAACACTATGTGGTACTTACAATTCCATTTTGTGTGTGCAAAATATTTGTGATGTATTTTGCTCTGGCTTTATAATTATCCTCCGTTTGATTTTTCTTCTGCAACTGGAAGGTCGCAGCTTTATTATAAATCAAACGGAGTTTTATTTTCAAGATTTATCGGTAAACCTCTTTTGAACCCCGCGACTATCGCGGGGGTTTCGTTTACACAACGAACCCCCGCGGGAATTCCCCGCGGGGGTTGTTTTTACTACTCTTTTCTTACAAATCGAGGTTCTGGTATTCTTCTATGATCTCTTCCGCTGCTTTCCTCTGTTTGTGGTATCTGATCCACATGATCAGGAAGATTAGAAACAGGATTAAGAAGATCACCGTCAACGCTACCTGGATCAAAGGGAAATCTTCCGGTAAGCCTATCATGTTCGCTAACGTGTTTCTTCCCG
>CAJUKK010000002.1 GCA_910586985.1 uncultured Christensenellaceae bacterium
TTATAGTTCTTGCATAATCGCCCCAAATATTTCCAACTTGCGGACTTAAATCAACAGTTATAATATCAGTATTTACTATAAGTCTATTTGCAGTCTGATAGTGCTTACCCGATATAGAAAGCGTTGTTTCTTCGCCCGAAAATATAAATGCGCCAATGTTCCAATACCAAAAAGCCGTCGAACCAAGCGAAAACATTTTACTTTCGGCAAGTTGTCTTAATTCCTGTAAACTCATTCCAACTTTAATTTGCGATTTTATAAAAGACATTGTTTGCTTTGCTATTTTTTGAACTTCGGTGTTAGTCATTTCAATTCCCCTATATATTTTCCCAACTCAAAAACTCGTTGAATTTCTTTTTTGTGATTTTCTACTAAATCATTTAACGTATCGGTTTCAGTAATTGAAATTCTTTCTACTGTTTCAATTCCTAAATGCCCGAAATAGTGTTGAATTGAATTTAAAATCAATTCGTTTTCAGCTTCCCGAACACCTGCACGAACTGCTATTGCTATGCCTTTAATAGGCTTTTTCGCTTTATACTTGCATTGTGGGTTTGTATCGCCGTATGGAGTAGTTCTATCAAAAAGCGTTTTTAGTTGAGCAGGCACATCAGCCCACCAAGACGGGGAAACAATTACAACGTAGTCAGAACTTAAAATATCAAGAACAATATTTTTCACTTCGTCGTTTTGTAAGCATTCGCCGTTGACATAACATTTTTTACAGCCGAAACAATAATTCATTTTTATTTCATTTACGAAATACTTTCTAACGGCAACAGCAGAATTGTTAATACCTTTAATTAAAGCATCGACAAGATAAGCACAACTGCCGTTTGTATGAGAACTGCCAACAATGCAAGTGACGTTTAACATAATTGCCCCCTAAATGTATATTTGATATATATTATCACATTTAAAGTTTTAGCAAGGAAAATTATAGTTATTACATTAAGAATATAGCCGAACGGCTATTTATTCCACGGTGCTATTGACTGAAACTTTTCTTGCGGTGTGCATTAAGGCAAATAAGGGCGAAACACAGCAACCCGACTGATAACAGTCGGGTTTTGGCTTGCCTTTGGCGCACGAGCCTAACACACCGTAATTTCAGTCAATAGCCTTTCGCGGCATAAAGTAGCCGTTTAAATAAAGAAAAACCCAAATCAAACTACCCATTTATTAGGTGTTCAATTTAGGTTTCTGTTGGCGCAGAGAAAGAGATTTGAACTCTTGGATACATTCCTGCATCACACGATTTCGAATCGTGCGCGTTCGACCGCTCCGCCATCTCTGCATTATTTAGTTTAAGTGGTTATGCGAGCGGACGAACGCGCAGCGTTCGTCGTACCGAAGCACACAGTGCTTACCGCTCCGCCATCTCTGCATTTTATTTATTTGAGGGAGCGGCATTGCCGCTCCCTGTTTGGTGCACCGTAAGAGATTCGAACTCCTGGCCTTCGGTTCCGTAGACCGACGCTATATCCAGCTTAGCTAACGGTGCGTCCTTTCAAATTACTCAAATATTATATCCGTTTCTTACCTCTTTGTCAACGGATTTTATGCCTAAAATAATATTTCCACAGAATTTTTTGTTCTGTGGATAACTAGTCCTAAAAATATTAATTTTTTGTGGGGAATTTTGTCGAAGTGTGGATATTTGAGGGGGTTTTGTTGAGAAAATGTGGATAACTATTCTTAATTTTTACATATTGAGCGGTTTATGATTCTTTAAAGGTACGACTGTTGATAACATTGTGGATAAAAAATATCCTCCGCATAGTCTATGAGGTATGGGAGGAAAATATTCTTTATTTTTTAATTTTCGCGGTAACAGTTGCAAATTCTGCCGTTTGGCAGAAAACCGGTATCGCTGCATTTTTTACATGAGTAAACGGGTACAAAATCTTCTTCGCTCAGACCAAGCCGCCGCAATGCCGTTAAGCGCTCCATTTTTGCCGCCTTTAATTTTTCGGTAAGGGCGGGAAGGGTGTCCGGAGAAAATACTTCCGCCTTTGCAAGCGCAATTTCTCCCGTTTTGACCGCGTTTTCGGCGGCGCGGAATTGTTTGTCGCTTTGCGCGCGGGAAACGGCTTTTTCTGCACGTTCCTGTGCTTTCCGCCTGAGTACGGCGTAGTAATGTTCTCTGTCGCTCCGTTTGTCTGCTGCGATTGCCGCTTCGCTCTTATATTCTTTCCGCGGCAAGGATGCGCTTTGCGTTCGTTCGGGAATTGCGTCCACGCGCGAAATTTCCTCGCGTTTCCATTCGGAAAGAAGTTTATTCATATAAGCGATCGGTGTAGAGACGTCCGCACTGCGCTTGGCGGCTTCTAAAATCATCTCATCGGAGAAACCCCAGACTTTCCAAGTGTATACGGTATCGAGCGTCTTTTTTGTCAGGCGCATACTGTGTCCGCTACACGTTGTCTGGATATTTTGTAAGAGAAGATTAAAACTTTCAAACTTAGTTTCATTTTTTAAATCTTTATTATGTAAAAAGGCTACTGTAACGCCCATGCCGAGGAATGTATGGCAATTCCACATACGGCAGGTATCTGCGACGGAAATCAGTTGATCATTAGTAAATCCCAACTCCAACCACGGTTTTACGTATTCGTCGCGATAACTTTGCGGGTTTTGGATTTTATAATCGATTTTATGTGCAATCGAATAAACAAGGTCGTTCTCACTTCCAAGTACGCCCGAATATACCTCTTCCACCTGTTGATAAGTATATTTGCGATCTTTGCAGAGCTTTGTCGCGGCGTTAAGAATGTGCCTTACGGATAGCTTGTCTCCGTCTTTTTGGGCGCAATACTGTACAACTAATAGCAACGCCTGTTGTTCCATGGGGTATTTTTCGAGAAATTCTATAAGTTTTTGCATTTCGAAAGAGCCGAAACTTACGCTTGCATTCTGTTGTATTTTAAATAGTTCGCGGTTAAATTCGGCGTATTTTTCAGCGCGGATAGGCTTTGGTTTGCCGACGGCGGAATTGACGGGGAGATATTGCACATACAGCGGATCTCGGGATAAAACGTGTACAAGGTCACATTCTTCCCAGAATTCAAAAATATCAATTAAACGCGAAAGGGGAATGCGCAGTAATTTGGAACAGGCGTGCGCGTCGAACTCTTCCGCACAGCTACAAAGATACAGTCCGTATAAATAAGCTTTGACTGCGTCTCCGTCCGCTTGGGGCAGATATTTTGTAATAAATTGGTTTTCAACGCTCGTGAACATGTTCGCCGTAAATTCTTTTGAAAAAGTGCTGAATGACATATTTGACCCCTAACCGCTTGATTTTTTTTGTGAGCCGTTGTATAATAGTATATCATACTCCGCACGCAAAAGTAAACACATTTTGCACTGCAGGAAAATTTTCCTAATACGGCAGGTAACATGGTTGTATTGCATACGTCCGATTGGCATATCGGCAAAAGACTCATGGACAGGGAGCGCATCGGCGAGCAAATTCAAGCGCTTGACGAGATCGTAAGTATCTGCGACAACGAACGGGTTGAAGTAGTTCTTGTAGCGGGGGACGTGTTCGATACCTATCTGCCGCCCGCGGAGGCGGAAGAGGTCTTTTACAGTACCGTAAAAAAATTATCGGGAAACGGTCGCGCGGTCGTGATCGTCAGCGGAAATCACGACGACGGTGTGCGCGTATCTGCCGCGGTATCCATTGCCGAAGAACAGGGAATCTATGTTTATGGAAACCGTCCTTTTATTGCCAAAACGGGAAACGAGCGTTCTGTAAACGTTATAAAGTCGGGCGAGGGGTACCTGTTGCTCGAAAATCAGGCGGGGGAGAAATTGTATATCAATGCGCTGCCCTATCCCAATGAGGCACGATTTAAAGAGGAAAAAACGGACGAAAGCTATCCCGAAAAGGTCGCGCGCTGGATCGGTCGCGGGGAATCGGGTTATGAGGAGGATGCGGCGCACGTGGTTTTGTCGCACCTGTTTGTCGCAGGCGGCAAAACGAGCGAGAGCGAGCGGGATATCGATCTTGGAGGCGCGCGCGCAGTGCCTGTGCGGTTATTTCCTGAAAACGCGTACGTCGCGCTCGGGCATCTTCACAGGAAACAAAAACTCGGGGAGAGCGTCTATTACAGCGGTTCGATTTTACAATATTCCTTTGACGAGGCGAATACGCAAAAATGTGTGATCGTATTCGACACTGAGGGGAATAAGATAAAAAATATTCGGGATATCCCCTTAACTTGCGGTAAAAAACTTGTCAGATTGGAATGTAACAGCGTCAGTGACGCGCTTATGTTGTTGCCGCAATACAGTCAATCTTATGTTGAACTTACGTTACATCTCGACGCGCCGCTCAGTACGGTCGAGACGCAGGCATTGGCGGCGGCGAACGGAGGACTTGTTTCGCTCATTACGCTTGTAGCGGGCGGAGAGACGACGGAATTTGTTTGCCGTTCCCGTATGTCGGCAAGCGAGCTTTTTTCACAGTACTATCAATCCGTATACGGCACGGATGCGGACGGAGCGCTTACAGAGGCGTTTTTGTCCCTTCTTTCGGAGGAATCATGAGACCCGTTTATCTTGAATTTTGCGGTATCAATTCTTTTTCCGAACGCGCGGAGGTTGATTTTAATTCGTTGCTGGAATTCGGAATTTTCGGGATATTCGGCGATACCGGTTCGGGAAAAAGCACCGTGCTCGATTGTATCGGATTTGCGCTCTACGGCGCGGTTTCACGGTCGCGCACGGGGAGCATTGCCGACGTCATAAACTATAAAGCGGATCGCGCATTTGTAAATTTTGAGTTTGAGATTACTTACGAAGGAAGTCGTCGGCGTTTCCGTGTAGAGCGCGAAGTAAAACGTAAAAATGCTGTTCAAAGCGTAAAGGTGTACGAGCAGGTAGAGAACGGCGCGCAGCTTGCGCTTTCCGAAGGGGCTCGTGAAAGCAATGCGCTGCTTGAAAAAATTGTAGGACTCGAGCAGCGGGATTTTGAAAAATGCATTGCTCTTCCGCAGGGGGAGTTTGCGCAGTTCGTGAGGGCGCAGCGCTCCGATCGTTTAAAACTCGTTTCGCGACTTTTCGATCTTGAAGAGTACGGCGAGCGACTTATCAAAAAAGTAAACGCCCGTTTTTCGCTGTCCATGAAAGAATATGAAATTCTTTCGGCGCGGTTGGAACCGTATGCGGAAATTACCGAGGCGAACGTTAAGGCGTTGAAAGAGGAATGCGGGACGCTTGCCGCAGAGGACGAACGTTTAAAAAATGCACTGCAAACGGCGCGCGCCGAGGAGCAGAGGATTTCCGCGCTATATGAAAAAGCGGCGGAAGCGCAACGGGTGAATGAGCGGCTTACAGTACTGGATAGATTGCGCGACGAGATAAGGATACTTGAAAGCGAACTTGCAAACTTAGAACGCGCGTCGACCGCAATCGGTGCGGCACGTGAAAAAAAGACGGCGCAGATTGTGTTCGAGCGCGCCGAAAATAAAGTTCAGCAATCAGAAAAACGCTGTGCGGAAGTCGGCAACATGGTGAAATCGTGTGCTACTTACGATTTTGAGCATGCGGACGAAGAGATTGCTAAGTTGACCGAAGAACGCGCCCGCGCGCAATTTACCGCTGGGAACGCGAAAAAACGCGACGAGTGCTTAAAGGCGCTGCAACGTGCGCGTACGGAATATGCGTCGTTAAAAGACGAGTTTGCGGGTTTCCGTTACGAAGAACAGCGTGAAAAGCTTGAACGAGAGCTTGGAACGTTGGGAACAGGGGAATTTCTTGAATACGCGACGGAGCATGGAAAGAGCGAACTCCTACGCGCAGAGTACGCATTATTTCAAACCGAATTACAGGAAGTTTACGATAGTTATCCCGAGACGGCGGAAAAAATTCTACCGCTTATTGAAAAATATGCGACGTTGTCCGTCGGGGATAAAACGGATTTTGCTGCGATGAAAGAAAAGTTTGCAGAGCAGGAAAAGCGGAGGGCAGAGTTAAACCGCGGGATTCTCGATTTGGAGCGCAGAAACGGATTGTACCGCGCGCATCTTGAAAAGTTGCAGCAATTGCAGACGGAAGGCGTGCGACTTAAAAAAGAATTTGAAGAATACGAAAAGTTATGCGCGGAGTCGGGAGGGGGTTCTCTTGCCGAGATTGAAAAGCGGCTTGCGGACAAAAAACGGGAGCGTAAAGAAAAAGCCGAGCTCAGCGAGCGGGCGACTAACGCGCTTGCCGAAGCGGAAAAAATTCTTTCGGGCGATCTTGCGGCGCGCGACGGCGCAAAGGTTGCATTATTAAAGGCGCAGGACAGATTAAAAGATGCGCTTACAGCGGGCGGATTTCCTTCGGAAGAGGCGGCTTTGGCGCTTACGGAAAAATACGGGGACGCTGAAAAAGCGCGCGTTCGCGTAAAGGATTTCCAGACTGAATACGCCGCGCTTGCAAGCAGGAAGAAAGAATTACAAACGGAAAATATTTCTTACGGTACGCAGGAAAATCTGCGTTCGGCGCGGGAAAAGGTTGCGTTGCTTACAGACAAACGGGAGGCGGTTTCAAAACGCCTTACGCTAGCAGTTGCCTCTTGTGAAGACAGTGAAGAAAAACTTGTAAAAAAACGCGGGCTCGAAAAGGAGCATGCCGAAGTAAAACGACGCGCCGAGGTATTCGAACGGTTGAAAAAACTATTCGAAGGCAATAAATTTATGGAGTTTGTCGCGGAAGAATATTTGCAAAACGTTACGCGGAACGCGAGCGGACGGCTTTTATCTCTTACCGACGGACGGTATTTTTTACGTTACGACGACGGTTTTTCGGTAGGGGATAATTTCAACGGCGGAAATGCGCGGGGCGTGTATACGCTTTCCGGCGGGGAGACGTTTTTGGTATCGCTCTCGCTTGCTCTTGCATTAAGCGCGGAAATTTGCGCCCGTTCTTTGCGCCCCATTGAATTTTTCTTTCTCGACGAGGGATTCGGTACATTGGATGAGAGACTCGTCGATACGGTTATGGACAGCTTGTTCAAACTCAAAAATGAAAATTTCTCTATCGGAATCATTTCGCACGTGGAGGAACTCAAACACAGGATCGACCGTAAACTGACGGTAAGGAAAGCTACCGAAAAGCACGGATCGCAAATACAGGCAGAGTGAGGTATCAATTTGGCAAACGTGATTTTAACGCCCGTAACGCTTTGGCGGGACTTTGACGAGACACTCCCGCTTAACGGAGAAATCCTCTCGGAACGGGAGGAAGAACTTTGCATTCACCGCGAGCTCTCGTTTGACGGGCGGGAAACAGGGAATGGCAGAGTAAGAATTTTCGCGCATTATTATATTCCGAAAAATGCGGAAAGTTTTCCTGCCGTTATGGTTCTGTTCGAGGCGGGTTTCCCTGTCGATGAAATTTTCGTCGACAGTCTTTTAAAGAGAGGGTACGCCGTGTTTTGTCCCGATTATTGCGGAGACAACGGGACGGAAAAATGCACACGCTATCCCGCAGAGGTGGACTATGCCAACCTTGTGCGCGCTGGGGATCATATTGAAATTGCCGAGCCGACCGCAAAGGAAACGAGTTGGTACGAATGGGCGGCGGTTGCCCGTTACGGCGCGCGCTTTTTGCGCGAGCAGCAGGGGGTTAACCGCATGGGAGCGATCGGAATCAGAACGGGAGGAGAGGTGCTGTTTAAAATCGCTCCGTATGCGAATCTTTCGTGTATGATTTCCATCTGCGCGGCAGGCTGGCTTGCCTATCGCGGCATGGATAAGTTCGGTGGCAACGAGAAAAAAACGTTCAGCGAAGAGCGTCATCGTTTTATAGCGGGAATCGATTCGCAGAGTTATGCGCCTTATGTAAAATGTCCCGTGTTGCTTCTTTCCGCTGTAAACGATCCGAAATATAATTACGACCGCGTGTACGATACGTTCAGCCAGTTCAATCCCGAAGTGGAAAAAGCGTTGCTATTCTCCGCGCACGGAAACGGACTGATCGGACGGCATTCGCGTACGGATATGGTGCTTTTCCTCGACAAATATTTGAAGGATCGTTCGATCTATATCTCGCAACCGGTTGACGTTACCGTCGAGGTGGATGAAAACGGTAAACTTGTTGCAAAGGGTGTGTTTGACGACGGAGGTGAAATTGCCGAATGCGGTATTTTCTTCACCGAAAATATTAAGGGATATCAATCTCGCGACTGGACGCGCGTACTTGCAAAACCCAAAGAGCGCACGGGGAGTGTTGCAACAGTTGATCTCAACGTTTATAAAAAGAGTGACAAAGTATTGCTTTATTCGTTTGCCCGTTATTCTAACGATTTTTCCGTGACTTCGAAAATTAAAGCGGTCAATCTTGAAAAAACTTATTCGAATACCTGCCCTAAAAGTCGCGTATTGTATACAAGCGCAGACGGATTTAACGGCTTTGTCGAATACAGGCGGCGCGCCCGTTCTGTTGCCGACTGTTTTACCGATTGTTTTTCGGACAGTCGCGCCGCTGACATTCATCTGGAAGCGGGTTACGGCGGTATTCTCGGCATTACTTCGGCAACGGGTATTGTCTCGCACCGCGTAGGCGAACCGCGTTATGCCCCGCCTGAATCGGCAATGTTCCGTTTTGATGCATATGCGAATGAAACTACTCTTTTAAAGGTTGTGTTTATCCGTAAAGAAGTGGAATACGTTTGCGCGGTTACTGTAGAGGGCGGCGGAAAATGGAAAAACATTGTGCTTGCCGCGGCTGATTTTAAATCGGAAACGGGCGTTCCGCTCGGCGATTATTCAAACGTGACTTCAGTGGCGATTCTTTTTGAAGGACACGCGCTGGTCAATAACGTGTTATGGCTTTGATGTTTCCGCTTGGCACGGTTGTCGAAACAAAGAAACCGCATCCGTGCGGCGGCGTGCTTTGGACGGTAGTCAGAGTCGGTGCGGATTATAAAATCAAGTGTAATGCCTGCGGGCGGCAGGTTATGCTTTCGCCTGACGAACTCAAAAAACGGGTGAGGCGGGTTGTATCGGAGGATGAATGGCAAAAAGACCGAAAATGCTGAACGAGAGGAAAGAGGGCGGTATAGGACTCGTAATCTGTGCCGTTCTGCTTCTTGTTATACTGCTGATTCTTTCTTTTGAAGTGTATCTGCGCGTCAACTATTTTGTAGTGGAAGTGAGCGGCGACTCAATGTTGGAAACGGTTCACAGCGGAGATTATCTCTATGCGAAAATCGACCGTGAACCGCAACACGGCGACGTTGTGATCATCGATACGAAAGACGACGAGGTATTCAGCGGAGATTATATTATAAAGCGGGTGATCGGATTAGAGGGCGATACCGTTAAATGTGAAGCAAACGTTGTGTATGTGAAGTATGCGGGAGAAGACGAGTATGTTCCGCTTGACGAGCCGTACGCGTATGGCAATACGTGGGATTTTTCGGCTGTCCTTGTCGGAGAAGGCGAGATATTTTTTCTTGGCGATAATCGTGAAAACAGTCGGGACGCGCGTATCTCCGGTTGCAGACAACAGAGCGCGGTTACGGGCGTTGTTCCCGAATGGTCGATTTCAACCAAAGGTTTTTTTACATTCTGGGAAGGGTTGCGGATCAAAATTAATAGTTGGATGAATTAAAAACTACATAATCGGAGGAAGGCTATGAGCATCAGAATTACAACGGATAGTACGTGCGATCTTGGGGAGAGCATTCAGAAGCGAGGTATCGGCGTTGTGCCGCTTTCTGTTATTTTAGGACCCAAAACGTATAAAGACGGTATCGACATCGTTCCGCAAGATATTTTTTCGTATGTTGCAAAGACGGACGAACTCCCCAAAACGGCGGCGCCGAGTATCGGAGATTATGAAGATTTTTTCCGCCCTTACGTTGAAAACGGAGACACAGTAATACATTTTAATATTTCATCTAAATCGTCTTCGTCTTATTCTTCCGCCGTCGGCGCGGCGAAACTGTTTGGGGATAAGGTGCACATTGTCGACAGCAAGGCGCTTTCCAGCGGACAAGGATTGCTCGTAATGAAGGCGTGCGATCTCGCGGAAGAGGGAAAAAGCGCGGAGGAAATCGTAAATACGGTAAATTTTTTGCGCGACAAAGTCAACACTTCCTTTATTCCGGACAGGCTTGACTATCTGTTTAAGGGCGGGCGTTGTTCCCGCATGCAGATGTACGGTGCGAACATTTTAAAGATACACCCTATGATTACCATGGTGGACGGACAATTGACGGTAAAGAAAAAGGTTCGCGGCAGCATGGAAAAGTGTATCGTATCTTATATCGAGGATTTATACGAACAGTACCCGAAGTACGACAAAACGCGTTGTTTTATTACGCACAGTAATGCGGATGAGTCCGTAGTAGAAGTTGCCAAAGCGCGGACGAAAGAGTTGTTTTCTTTTGACGAGATTTTGGAGACGACTGCCGGTTCAATCATTACAAGCCATTGCGGAAGAAATACTTTGGGGCTTTTGTTTATTGCAGAGTAAGAAATTTTACGAACGGAGAAAATAAGTGGGCGCATTGCTCTCAATGTTGCTTGCGGGACTCAAGGCGGTCCTGCAAATACTTGCATTATTATTTAAAATCGTATATAATATTCTTAAAGCGTTCAGGATTCGCTTGCTTGCGGTTTATCTGCTTGCATGCCTGATTGCTCAGCTTTGCTTTCATACATTTGACGACGTATTCGGCAAAGCGTATTTCTATGTCGGACTGGCGGCCTGTATTCTCGTAACGCTGTACGCATGGGCGAAACCTTTGCGCGAAGCTCGGCGGAGAAAAAAACTGAACCGCCGTGAACGGGAATTAGAACAACGCAAAGATGACGATACGCCGCAAGAGGAGAAAGAGGAAAATGCGCCGCCCGCGGTGCATGAGAAGAAACCGCGCAAAAGGGAACGTTATCCGCTTTATTTTGACGTGGAAGGGCGACCTGATTACATGTTTGCGGAATATGCCGACAGATACGAACTTTTTAAAAAGAGCGAACACGGTTTTGAATACATAAGGACAGATTATAAGGACGGAGACAATTTTGATTAACTTATACAGCGACGCCGATTTATGGGATGCGGTAATGCAACGGCGCAGGATTTTAATGATTTTTTGGGCGGTCACCGGCGCGTGGTTTTTAGGACTTGTTGCGTTTGTTGCCTACTATTGTATGTTGCCGTATAATGACCCGAACGCGACTTGGGTAATCGTTGCAACTTCCTGTCTCACGGGCGCATACCTTATCTTTTGTTTTCCGTATTTGGGAATCAGTTTTAAGCGCGTCAATGCTTATTGCAAAATGTTAAAATTTATTTCCGTCGGTCTGAAAGAATATTCATGCATGCCTTTTTCGGAAATTGAAGATTGGACGACGCGCGATAATGTGGACGTAAACGTTGCGGTGTTTTCCGTTTACAATCGGAAAAGCGACGAAGAGATGTTCCGTCATATCTATGTGGACGGGGAAAAGGAGTTTCCGCCTTTTTTGAAAGGGCAGCGGGTAAAAATTGTTTCGCAAGGGAATTTGTTGATTTCCTATGAGATTTTAGAAGATTTTTGTGAAAACAGCGCCGAAACAGAAGCTTTCGGGCAGGGAGAATAGTACTATGCGTGCCATACTAACGGTTACAGGTAGCGACAGACGGGGAATCATCGCCAAAGTGAGCGGATTCCTTGCGGAGAAAAACGTAAATATCGAGGATATTTCGCAGACAGTGCTCGGGGAGCAATTTGCAATGATCATGTCGCTCGATACTTCCGAATACGGAAAAGATTTGATTACGTTGGCAGAGGAATGCGAAAAAATGGGTCGGACGATCGGAATGTCCGTACGCTTGCAACATGAAGACATTTTTAACGCGATGCATAATATTTAAAGGGATCATACATGTTTAATCAATATGACGTACTTGAAACAATCGAAATGATCGAAAAGGAACATCTTGATATCCGCACGATCACTATGGGACTGTCTCTTCTTTCCTGCGTTCGCGCGGATGCGGAGCGGACGGCGAATGCCGTTTATGATCTTGTGTGCAAAAAAGCAGAACGCCTTGTAAAGACTGCGGAAGAGCTTTCGCGCGAATACGGGATTCCCATCGTCAACAAGCGTGTTTCGGTAACTCCTGTTTCGCTGATTACGGCGGCTTTTCCTCAAAAGAGCGCGCTGATCGGCAAGGAGCTCGACCGTGCGGCAAAAGAACTCGGAATTGATTTTCTCGGCGGATATTCCGCGCTTGTTCATAAGGGCACGGCGGCTTACGAGGCTGAATTTTTAAAGACGATTCCCGAGGTTCTTTCAACGACCGAACGGCTTTGTTCGTCGGTCAACGTAGGTTCTTCACGTTCGGGGATCAATATGGATGCCGTGAAAACCATGGGGGAAATTGTTAAGGAGACGGCTGCTCTTACAAAAGACTGCGGCGGGATAGGCTGTGCGAAACTCGTGGTCTTTTGTAATGCGGTGGAGGACAACCCGTTTATGGCGGGTGCATTCCACGGTGTGGGGGAAGGGGATACCGTCGTTAATGTCGGCGTTTCCGGTCCGGGAGTCGTACAACATGCGCTGAAAGCCGTTCCCTCCGCCGATCTGACCGATGCGGCAGAGACGATTAAACGCACCGCTTTTAAGATTACGCGAGCAGGGCAGCTTATTGCCAAAGAGGCGGCAAAACGGCTTTCGGCACGTTTCGGCATTGTCGATTTGTCGCTTGCGCCCACTCCCGCGCGCGGAGATTCGGTTGCACATATTTTGGAAGAGCTTGGTCTCGAAGTCGTCGGATGTCACGGTACGACGGCTGCGCTTGCCATGCTCAACGACGCGGTAAAAAAGGGCGGCGTTATGGCGTCATCTCGCGTGGGCGGACTTTCAGGCGCGTTTATTCCCGTGTCGGAGGATATCGGCATGATTGAATCGGCAGAGGCGGGTAAGATTACGATTGATAAGTTAGAGGCGATGACGTGCGTCTGTTCGGTGGGTCTCGATATGATCGCAATTCCCGGAGATACGCCTGCAACGACGATATCTGCTATTATTGCGGACGAAGCGGCTATCGGCATGATCAACAACAAAACGACTGCGGTACGCGTTATTCCTGTTCCCGATAAGAAGGTGGGCGACGAGGTGAGTTTTGGCGGACTTTTAGGACGCGCGCCGATTATGCCCGTGCATACGGGGGATGCGGGCAAATTTATTTGCCGCGGCGGATTGATTCCCGCGCCTATACACAGTTTTAAAAATTAAAGAGGTATCAATATGGAACGTAACGAAGTCAAAGAAGAATACAAGTGGAAAGTAAGCGATATTTTTCAAAACGACGACGAATGGGAGACGGCGTTTGTCGCGCTCGAAAAGTCGTTGGATTTTGAAAAATTCCGCGGCACATTAAATACAAAGGAAAACGTATACGCTTATTTCAAAGCAGAGGAAGCGTTCAGCGCGCAACTTTTACGCATTTATCTCTATGCGTTCATGCGCCATGACGAGGATTTGCGCGTTACGAAATATAATGCCTACACGGCGCGGGTTATGACTTTATTTACAAAGGTCGGTACGGCAACGGCGTTTGCGGTTCCCGAAATTTCCGCTCTTTCCGATGAAACGCTTGATTCGTTTGCAAAAGACGAGCTTTTCCGCGAATATGATTATATGCTTGCGCGGATCAAGGCGCAGAAACGTTATACGCTCTCTGAGAAAGAGGAGCGGATCATGGCGCAGACGGGCGAACCGATGGAGACGGCGGGCGAAGTGTTCCAGATGCTCAACAACGCCGAACTCAATTTACCCGAAATTGAATATCAGGGCGAAAAAGTCCGGCTTTCGCATGGATTGTATTCCGTGATTCAAAACGGACATGACCGTGCAAAGCGCGCGGAAGCTTTTAAGTTGTATTATTCTGCATTCGGAAAAATCCTTAACACGCTTGCGACAACGTATTACGGTAACGTTAAAAGCGATATTTTCCAGAAGAATGTACGCGGATATCAGTCTTGCCTCGATATGGCGTTATTTCACGAAGACGTTGACCGTAAGGTGTATGAGAACCTGTTAAAATTCGTGGGCGAATATACGCCGCTCATGCATCGCTATATGGCGGACAGAAAAAAAGAGATGGGACTCGACGAATTGCATCCCTACGATTTAAGCGTGCCGCTTGTGGAAAATGCCGATTTAAAACTAACTTACGAAGAGGCGTTCGATTTAGTCGTCGAGGGTCTCGCTCCGCTCGGTAAAGAATATCAGCAACTTCTTCGCCGCGGACACGACGAGCGTTGGATCGACGTGGAAGAGACGGAGGGCAAGCGTAGCGGAGCGTATTCGATCGGCGTATACGGCATACACCCGTTTGTACTTCTCAACTATCAGCAGACCACGCACGACGTATTTACGATCGCGCACGAAATGGGGCACGCATTGCACACCTATTTTTCCAATGCGAATCAGCCGTTCGCAAAGGCGGAATATAAAATTTTTGTCGCCGAGGTTGCAAGTACCGTTAATGAAGTTTTGCTTTTAAAATATCTCATAAAGACGCGTACGGAGAAAAAGCTTAAAAAGTATCTGCTTAATTATTTTATTGATATGATCCGTACGACGCTGTTTCGTCAGACGCAGTTCGCCGAATTCGAACAGCAGGCGCACGCTATGGCGGAGAGCGGAGAACCTCTCAACAAAGATAATCTGACCGAGCTTTATTACGGACTCAACAAAAAGTATTATGGCGATGCGCTTACGCATGACGAGGAGATCGGAACGGAATGGGCGCGTATCCCGCACTTTTATAATTCTTTTTACGTCTATAAATATGCTACGGGTATTACGGCGGCGATTGCGATCGCGAATCGTATTCTGACCGAAGGGGATAAAGCTGTAAAAGATTATTTCGGATTTCTGGCAGGCGGTTGCAGTACAGATCCTGTTTCTCTGTTAAAGATAGCGGGTGCGGATCTGAGCAGCGAAAAGCCGTTCCGTGCGGCGATGGAAGAATTCAAAAATGCGCTTGAAGAGTTCGAAGCGTTGTCCTGACGTAAGTTATATTTAATCTCACATAAGGAGAAATACGATGGCACTCAATCAGATGCCGCATAATATCGACGCAGAGGCTGCGCTCCTCGGGTGTATTATTATCGACGGGGAAATTCAGTCGGAATTGCTCGAGTCGCTCGTGGACGACGATTTTTATCAGGAATCGCACAAAGAAATATTAAATGCTATGAAGGCGGTCTACGGCGGCAGAAAGACGATAGACGTTGTAACGCTGACCGATCAGCTTGACCGCGATGCCAAACTTGACCGTGCGGGCGGATTACAATATATTACCGAGCTTGCGCAAAATACGCCTTCGGCGGCGAACTACAAGCAATATTTCGAGATCGTACGTAGGGATGCGGTGAACCGCATGTTGATCCGTGCGTCGAAAGAAATCATAGAAAACAGCATGAAAGGCGAGGAAGAGCGCGACGCAATCGCTTTCGCTGAGAAAAAGATATACGATATCAGCAAACGGCAGGACAGCGGCGGGCTTTCGGGGATGGAGGACGGCGAAGTCATACAGGAAGTTTTAAAAAAGTTTGAAACGATCCAAGCCGATCCAAATGCTTTCCGCGGCGTGCCTACGGGATTTAAACATCTCGACAGAATTACGGGCGGTTTGCAAAAGTCCGACCTTATCGTGTTGGCTGCTCGTCCGGGAATGGGAAAAACGTCGCTCTCTATGAATATTGTCGAGACGGCAGCGCTTGTGCACCGTAAAGTTTGCGCAGTGTTCTCGCTCGAAATGCCGCGCGTACAGATCGTACAAAGGCTTTTGTGCGCGCACGCCGGCGTAAGCATGGAAAAGGCGCTTACAGGAAAATTAGCGCAAAAAGAATGGAAAAACCTCATGCTTGCAAGCGACAGATTGCAAAAAAGTAAAATTTTCGTGGACGACTCGTCCCGCGTTACGCCTGCTGAAATCTTATCCAAGTGCCGCAGGTTGAAAAGCTCGGCGGGCGCGCTTGATCTTGTAATGATCGACTATATTCAGCTGATGGGCGGAGAGTCGAAGAGCGCAAAGGGGAGTGAGAACCGTCAACAGGAGATCGCGTCCATTACGCGTGATTTAAAAATCATGGCGAAAGAACTCGACGTGCCCGTTATCGCGCTGTCGCAGCTCCGTCGTATTCAGACGAAGGAACCGCAACTTTCCGACTTGCGCGAATCGGGAGCAATCGAGCAAGATGCGGATATCGTTATGTTTATCAACCGTCCCGATGCGACTGCTACGCCCGAAGAAATGGCAAAGGGCGACATTGTAAAGGGCGCGGCGGAAATTATCCTCGCAAAGCACAGAAACGGTAGTTGCGGACGTATTCAACTCCGTTTCATCGGCGAAAGCACCAAGTTCGTAGATGTGGAAGACGTCGGACAGCCGATGGAAGAGCCTCAGTACGTTAGACGTAAACGCGATTTTGAGGAGAATCCGACGGCAGAAGAGGCGTTCTCGCAGAATATGGAGGGACTTGAACCGCCGCCTGAAGAATCGGAGGACGGGTTACCGTTTGATTGATATGGAGACGGAGATACGCGGCTTTGACGCGCACACGGCGCGCCTTGCCAAAAAATATATTTCTGCGGGAGACGTTGTCGCTTTTCATACCGAAACGGTTTACGGTTTAGGAGCGGACGCGCGTAACGACGATGCGGTAAGAAAAATTTTCACTTTGAAAGGACGTCCTGCCGACAATCCGTTAATTGTGCACGTTCATAAAGATTATGATTTGTCGCAACTGATCGACGGCGAGCCGAGTTATGCCCCTGCATTGCGGAAGGCATTCTTACCGGGGCCGCTTACAATAGTATATCCTTCTATAGACAAGGTGAGCAGATTGGTGTCGTGCGGCGGAAACACGCTTGCCGTGCGAGTCCCTTCTTCACCGATTGCGCAAGAATTTTTGCGGGCAGTCAACGTGCCGATTGCTGCGCCGAGCGCGAATTTAAGTAAACACGTATCGCCCGTTACGGCGCAACATGTTTATGATGATTTTCAAGGAAAAATACCCTTGATTCTTGACGGAGGCGCATGCAGCGGCGGGATTGAGAGCACCGTTCTCGATTGTACGGAGGAGGTTCCGCAAATTTTGCGCGCGGGACTTGTAACGCGGGAAATGATTGCCTCCGTTGCGGGTGATTGCGGCGTTTATCAAATGGCTGCGGGTGAAAAGCCCAAGAGTCCGGGAATCGCATATAAACACTATTCTCCGCGTTGTAAAACGGCTCTGTTTGCACCGGATTGCATTGCGGGTGCGCTAAACTTATATGATGAAGAGGAGTGTTCGGGCGGACGCGCATATATTCTGTGCGAAAGCGCGCTTATATCTGTTATAAACGGACGACGCATGCTTGATCTCGGCGCAACGGGAGAAGAAATGGCAAACAGACTATATTTTCTTTTGCGCGACGGGGAGCGGGATGCGACGCTGATTATTGCAATAAAACCCAAAGAAGAAGGGGGCGTGATGGACGGGGTTCTCAATCGGCTCGTCCGCGCCTGCGGAGGAAAGGTATGACGTATCGGAAAATCATCTTTGTGTGTACGGGCAATACCTGCCGTTCACCCATGGCGGAGGCTGTGCTCAAAGCGGAACTGAAACGCCGTAAAATCAAATGGTACAGCGTGCGTTCGGCGGGATTACAGGCAGAAGTCGGCGCGGGAATGAACGCAAAGAGCAGGCAGGCGCTCACCGAAGCAAAGATTGCTTTTTCAGAAAATTTTGTTGCGAGAAAAATAACGGATAAGATGATCGGGGATGCGTATGCCGTTATCTGTATGACGGAGAATCAGTGCGAGAGTTTAAAAAAATTTGACAACGTTACCAGCATGAAACGTTTGGCAGGCAGAGATATTCCCGATCCGTACGGTCAGGAAATCGACGTGTACAGGGTAACGCTCCGTCGAATCCGTGAATGCGTTCCCGAAATTTTAGAAAATTTAAAGATCGTAGACGAATGGAAGATTCCGTCGGACACTACGGCAAAATAAAGGAGAATAAAATGAAAGTAGCACTTTGTTGCGACCACGGCGGCCTTGCTCTTAAAAATGCAATCGTGGGTCGTTTGAAAGATTTCGGATGCGAAGCTGTGGATTACGGAACGACGACGTGTGATTCGTGCGATTATCCCGACTTTGCTTTAAAGGCGGCGGAAGCTGTTGCAAACGGAGAATGCGAGCGCGGAATTTTTATTTGTACAACGGGAATCGGCATCAGTATTGCCGCAAACAAAGTAAGGGGAGTTCGCTGTGCTCTTTGCACCGATCCGCTCTGCGCCCGATTGACGCGCGAACATAACGACGCAAACGTACTTGCGCTCGGCGGCGGTATCGTTGGGATTAATCTTGCGCTTGAGATTGTGGAAACGTTTTTAAAGACGCCATTTTCCAATCTGGAAAAACATCAACGCAGAATAAACAAAATTAAACTTATCGAAGAGAAGTACGGGAAATAATCATCCGATTGCAATAAGAGGAGCAAAATGACAAAAGCTTTAAGGGACAAAATAATTGAATCGTTGACGTCGATTTTGCCGATCGCGCTCATTGTCATTTTTTTGAGCGTCGCGTTGACGCCGCTCGGAACGGGAACGTTTGTGCTGTTTATGGTCGGGGTCGTTCTTTTGATCATCGGTATGGGATGTTTTACGCAGGGTGCGGACATGTCTATGCTCGTAATAGGCGAAAAGATCGGTTCGGCGATGACGCATTCGCGTAAAATCTGGTTGATTGCGCTTTTGTCCTTTATTATCGGTATCATTGTAACCATTGCGGAACCCGATTTGCAAATCCTTGCCGAACAGGTCAAAGCGGTTTCCGAACGGACTTTTCTCGGTAATTATTTGTTGATAATTACCGTGGCGGTTGGCGTTGGAATCTTTTTGATGTTTGCCATGCTACGTATCGTGTTCAGAATCCGTCTTTCGTTTATTTTAATTTTTTTCTATTTGGTTGCTTTTGTACTGAGTATCTTTGTTTCTCCTGCATTCTGGGCGGTATCCTTCGATGCGGGCGGCGTTACGACAGGGCCGATGACCGTCCCTTTTATTATGTCGCTCGGCGTCGGTGTTGCCTCCATTCGTAGCGATAAAAAAGGTCAGGACGACTCGTTTGGTCTTGTTGCGCTTTCGAGTATCGGGCCGGTAATTGCCGTGTTAATGCTCGGTATTATATTTAAAATCGAAAACGTGGATTACGAACTCGATACGCTCGTTACCGTTACTACTACGCGTAACGTATTTTTTGAATACTTGATTGGATTCGGAGATTATGCGCTTGAAGTAGCGATTGCAATTTGTCCGATCGTAATATTTTTCTTTCTGTTCCAATTGGTAACGCATTCGTTTCATAAAAGGCAGATGGTAAGGATCGTAATCGGATTTTTGTATACCTTTTTCGGTCTTGTAATGTTTTTAACGGGCGCAAACGTCGGCTTTATGCCCGTGGGAAGAGAGATCGGTCAATCGCTTGCTAATCTGTGGGGAGGATGGCTCTTGATTCCGGTTGGTATGGTGATCGGATATTTTGTCGTTGCGGCGGAGCCTGCCGTTCATGTCCTCAATAAACAGGTTGAGCGCATGTCTGCGGGAGCAATCAGTTCTTCCGTTATGAAGAAGGGGCTTTGTATCGGCGTATGTCTTGCAATCGGACTTGCAATGCTGCGTATTCTCACAGGGATCAATATCATGTGGATTCTTATCCCTGGGTATGCGATTGCTCTTATTCTTACGTTTTTTACTCCCGCGCTATTTACAGGTATTGCGTTTGACTCGGGCGGCGTGGCTAGCGGCGCAATGGTCTCTTCGTTCGTATTGCCGATGGCAATCGGCGCTTGTTCCGTATTAGCGGGAACCGAGACGATCATGACGCAAGCATTCGGATGCGTTGCGTTTGTTGCGCTTGCACCGCTCATTTCTATTCAGGTGCTTGGTATAACTTATAAGCAAAAAACCAGTAAGATCAAGAGGAATTTCCTTGCCGTAGAAGACAGAATTATAGAATACGAGGTGGATTGACGGTGGAACAAAAGGATAAGAAAATAACAAGTTTACCCGCTGATAAAAAGCCGGTGAGAAAGAATGTTGTTTCCGTCAATAACATTGTCAGAAAAACCGGAAATACCGCAAAAAAACCTGCAAGTAAACGGGTACGTACATTGCGTGCAAAATTACTCATCAGTATCGTCAATCAAAAGGACGGGGTGCATTTAAAAGAGATTCTAGACGAAGTCTCGGTTGCAATGAGTTATACTTTTGCAGGAACGGGAACGGCTCGATCGGCGGTGCTCGATTATCTCGGGATAGGCGAAACGGAGAAGGCGGTTGTCTGTTCGTTGATTCCGGAGAGCGACGAACTTACGATTATGCGGGCGATCCGTGAGAAAATGTCGCTCTATCTGGTAGGAAGAGGAATTTCATTCACAGTGCCGTTAACGGGCATTTCGGAAATTGTCGCAAACGGAATTATCAGTGCGGCAACGAATAAACAAATCGATTGGAGTGGAATCATGAGAAGAGAGGAGAGAAAGTACGATCTGATCGTAGCGGCAATGGCTGCAAATTGTGTGGACGACGCGATGGAGGCGGCACGCGCGGCAGGTGCGGCGGGTGGTACGGTTATCCGTTCACGCGCGCTGAAAAACGATAAGGCGGAACAGTTTATCGGAATATCGCTCATGCAGGAACAGGAGA
This sequence comes from uncultured Christensenellaceae bacterium, assembly GCA_910586985.1. Classification (GTDB taxonomy): domain Bacteria; phylum Bacillota; class Clostridia; order Christensenellales; family Borkfalkiaceae; genus Gallimonas. Next base: position 20,703 of record CAJUKK010000002.1, read on the forward strand.
TTTTACTTATTCTCACCAAGTGCGAAGGGAAACTTGCCATTATGCAGGCTTTGTCTGATAAAATCGGCTTAAAGACTGAGGCGGGAGGCGTTATATTTTCTTTGCCCGTTGACAGAACGGCGGGGATTTCCGCTACTGATGAAGCAGATACGGCAGCGGAGGAGGAAAACAAATAGTGGCAGATAAGCGTATTATCGCAATTGGCGGCGGAGAAATCAGAAATAATCAAACGCCGAAGATTGATGCGTATATTGCCAACGAGGTAAAGTGCGCGGCAGGCAATCGGCGTGCATGCGGATTGTTTGTTCCGACGGCAAGCCATGATCATATGCCGTACTATAATACGTTTCATAAAATTTATACGGGTATTTTCGATATAAAAACAGACGTCGCGCTTGTCAGTAACCGAGATATTGATCCTGAAAAAATGTTAAAGAAATTTAATGCGGCGGATTTTATATACGTTGGAGGCGGTAATACCGTTTATATGTTGGAGCGGTGGAAAGAATGCGGATTAATTAAGTATCTTCAGCAAGCATATGAGCAAGGAAAAATATTATGCGGATTATCAGCAGGGGCAATTTGTTGGTTTGAGGAGATGTATACCGATTCTTACATTGAGGATAGCTATGCAATGTATCCTGCGCTTGGTTGGGTGAAAGGAAAAATTTCTCCGCATTATGATGAAAGAACGCTTGACTTTGATGAAATAGTGCGATATAATAAATATCGCGCTTGGGGAATTGAAAATAATGCCGCACTTGAAATTATAAACGGTAAACCCGTTAAAACGATTTCAGACGGCGGAAAAGTATTTTTACTTGACGGTACTTCAGGCAACGGTGTTATTAAAACGGAGTTTCTAAACGAAGAATAACGCGTCTCGGTTATCTCAGCCGAGTAAAAAAGTGAGGTGTCATGCGGACGTGGCGAAATTGGCAGACGCGCAGGTTTCAGGTTCCTGTGGGAGACCATGGGGGTTCAAGTCCCTTCGTCCGCACCATACGGGAACTATCCGAACCGGATAGTTCTAAACAATCCCGATGATTAAGTTCATCGGGATATGCTTTTTCCATAAAATTGAAGTAAATTTCTATTTTATCGTCCCATAAGATAACTTTCTGAATAAATGTGTGAACTAACAGCTTTGGCTTTTGTCGCAGAGAGTGGGTGATATATTCAACGATTTGCTCTTTTTTGATTTGTGCTTCTAATTTATACTGTTCGACTAATATCTTGTTTTCCGTATCTGCGAGCTGTTCTTCAAGTTCTTCCATGCGGGATTTTGTTGTTTCGGTAAATATTCCCTGTTCAATCGCTTTCATAATGTTTGAGAGCGATTTTTTGATGGCGTCGCGCTCTGCCGTTAAAATACTCATTATGGATTGATCTTGAATCCTTTTTGCATGAGCACCGAGTACAGCTTCGGCAACCTCATCTATAATTCCTTGGTGGCTGAAAGCCCGTAGGGTTTCGGATATTACAAGGCTTTCAAGTTTATCTTTCTGAACAACGGACTTTGAGCAAGTATGATATTTTTTTCGTCCCATACATTTATAGTAATGTTTTACCGTTCCGTTTCTTGCTGTACCGCTTTCACCTTGCAAAGTTTTTCCGCAATAACCGCAAATCGCTTTATCGCGCAATAAATATTCTGTTAAACGGCTTCGTGAACCGATTTTATTTTTCGTAAGTATTGCTTGCACTCTATCAAATAACGGCTTCGGCACGATAGGGGGATAAATATTTGTATAGACCTCGCCGTCGTGATGGTGGATGCCAATATATTGTTCTTTCCGCAAAATGCCGTAAAAAGTATTCATGGCAAATGGTTTACCTTTATGAGTTAGACCTTTGGCGGTTAAATCAGCTATTATATCTTTGGCGATTTTTCCTTCTGCATATTGTCGATAAATGTAAATAATAACTTCGGCTTCGTTTGGTTCAACAACAACTTTTTTATTGACAACTCTGTATCCATAGGCAAGTGCGCCGCCGCAGAATAATCCTTTTTGACGGTTTTCATTTAAGCCGCGCCGCACCTTTTGGGAAAGCTCTGCCGAATAGTATTCGGCGAGTCCGATATACATATTTTCGAGCAGAATACCGTCGAGGTTTTTCGAGCCGTCAATATTTTCGGAAGTTCGTTGAGTAGCAGATATTAACGTCTTTTTGTTTTTCTTTAGCTTTTGTTTGTTTACAGCGATTTCAATGGAATTTCTTCCGAATCGATCTATTGCATAAACAAGAACGATTTCCCACGGAACGGGTTTTGCGCAGTCGGCAAGCATTTGTTGGAAAGCGGGGCGTTGGTCGTTCAGTCCGGTGGTCGCTCGATCTATGTAAGTATCGACTATTATCAGATTGTTGTCTTGCGCATATTTATTGCAAATACGAAGCTGTCCTTCGATAGATTGATCGTTTTGCCTTTCGCTTGAATAGCGGGCGTAGATTACGGCAGATTTCATCTTGATTTCCTCCTGTTGCGAAGGGCTTCTTTATAACACGTATAACAATACTCTTGGAATTTTTCATATTCATCTTGTTGTTTGAAACTTTCTTCGGTCAATTCAGTAATAGGGGTGATAATGCATACACCTTTGTTTTTCAGATTTCTGCGGTCTTTCATTTGTTTCATGAGGTCTCGACCGACGCGCTCATGATCGTAAATGATGATGTAATTAAATTCGGGGTTTGGAATGTTAAGAATTTTGTTCCAAGCCAGCGGCTGACAGAGAGAGCTTAACACAAGATCCCAGTAAACGTCGATAACTTGGATTTCGTTTTTCTCTGCGTATTCCCTGCAAGTAGAAACTTGCATTTTGATGGAATCGGACGCTTTTGCTCGTGCATAGATGATTGCTGTTTTCATAAAAACTACTCCTTTTAATGTTTTTCCGTTATAGTGAATAGTCGTTGCGCAGATTTGTTTAACAACGATAAAAAAACGTGAAAACAAACGACCAACAACTCGTTTCCCTCAATCGGAAAACAAACAAAACACATCAAAAAAAGACGAGCCGTCAAGGGAAATGCAAAAAAATTGCATGGCAGTTGCCATGCGAAAACAGTTGCAATATTTTTGCAGAGCCCTTGCCGTTATCAAGCCTGTAATTCTATTTGACTACGGCGTAGGCTTTTTTTGATACCATAAAAACCATCTAAATTGATTAACTGTACCTTTTTAGTTACCATTTAGTTTCCTTTTTGTTCCCGTTTAGTTCCCTGCAAAAAGAAAAGCCTCCAGCTATAATAAGGAGCAGGAGGGAAAACGACCATGAAAAAAGAACAAGAAATGGAAGTAATCGTACACGGGGAAATTGACTTGCGTAAAATTCCCAAAGAAGTTTTCGATGCTTTTATTGCGGCATTAGAGGAGGATATTTGCAGATGGTTAAAAGAAAAGAACCAATAATTAGAACATATATTTGACGCTTATATTTAATTTGTGTATAATATCTTCGGAGGTAACAAGGCTATGGAATATAATGTGAAATGCCCTAACTGCGATGCAGAACAGAAGCACTTGAGCTTGGATGAAACGGATGGCTCTTTTGTTTGTTCAAAATGTGGGGCGCAGACGAAAATAAATATGGAAAAACTAAAAAAGGTTACATTGAAAAAAGAAACAGCCAATTAAATTTTCGTTAATTTTCATTCATGTCCGCATACTGATAGGGTATGCGGACAATTTTACACAGCGATCTGAATAACTTTTATGCCTCGGTGGAGTGTTTAAGAAATCCCGAAATTAGGGATAAGCCCGTGGTGGTCGTGGGAAGTAAAGAGGACAGACACGGAATCGTGCTCGCCAAAAACATGATAGCAAAGCAGGCGGGCGTCAAGACGGGCGACATCTATTGGGAAGCACGTCAAAAGTGCGGAAATACGCTCGTGGAGGTACAGGCGGATTTTGCGGAATATCTCAAAGTATCCAAAGAGGTGCGTAAAATCTACGAGGACTACACCGACAGGATTGAGGCATACGGCATTGATGAGTGCTGGCTGGACGTAACGGCAAGTCTGAATTTATTCGGCAACGGCGTGCAGATAGCGAATACCATAAGGGAACGGGTAAAGAAGGAAATCGGGATCACCGTCAGCGTGGGCGTGAGCTGGAATAAGATATTTGCAAAGCTCGGCTCGGATATGAAAAAGCCTGATGCCGTGACGGAAATCACAGAGGAGAACTATCGGGAAGTCGTCTGGTCGTTGCCCGTCGAAGATTTGCTCTATGTCGGTCATGCAACAAAGCAAAAGCTCAACCGTATCGGGGTTAAGACGATCGGACAGCTTGCGCAAAGCGACGAAGGTCTGCTTGTTCGTATGCTTGGAAAATGGGGGAATTATCTTCATACCTTTGCAAACGGAAAAGATAACTCTCCCGTGACCACGGTAGACGAAGAAGAGAATATCAAGTCGATCGGGAACAGCCTCACCGTGTACCGCGATTTGAAGAACGAAGAGGACGTGCGCATGGTGATTCACTTGCTTTCCGATTCGGTAGCCGCGCGTATGAGGGAGGCGGGCTTGACGAGAGCGAGAACGGTTCACCTCTATGCTCGTGCTTCCGATTTGAGCGGGTATCAGAAACAAGGAAAGCTCCCGCGTCCGTGCAGTAACGCAATCGAGATAAGTAAAAAGGCGTTTGAACTGTTTCGGGAAGTTTATCCGTGGCAAAGTTATGTGCGCGGACTGGGGGTATCCGTTTCAGACTTTTGTTTCGGTGCGGAACAGCTCGATTTATTCGGTAGTTTAGAAAAAGACGAAAAGCAACGCCGTTTGGACGCGGCGGTCGATAAGCTCCGCCAAAAATACGGAAACAACGTGATTCAGTCGGCAATTGTATATAAAGATCCGAAGATAAGAGATATGGACGTGAAGGGAGAACACATCATTCACCCATACAGTTTTTTCAAGAATGGAACGTAAAATGTCGAGCAATCGGCTCGCCGTTTTTATACGCTTTTCAGTTTTACTCGGTTATCCTTTTCAATATAATCGGACGCGAAGTACATATCGGTGAGATATTTGTGTCTGACGGAATCCTCGGCAATCACGGGGATACGGTCGTGGTGCTGTTCAACGGGCGGCGTGGCGTTCTTCGTGAGGATCATAAAGCGCGGCTCGCCGTCCTCAACACGGTAGAAACCGCAGAGGTATAAAAGATTGCCGTCCTTGCGCGTAAAATAATATTTGTTTTTATCGGTATCCCATTCATAGAAACCGCTTGCGGGGATCAGGCAGCGTCGTTCCAAAAAACTCTTGCGAAAGGTCTGCCTTTGCGTTACCGTTTCTGCGCGCGCGTTGATGAGTACGCCTTTTTTATCGAACCGCTCAAAGCCCCAACGCGCCGCAAGCGATTCTTCCGCCGTAAGAATCGGTGCGAAGCTCGTAGGGTAAATATCTCCGAACCGCAGTTGAATTTGCTGTTCGTCGGGTATATCCCGAATAATTTTCTGCGTCTCTTTGTTGCTAAATCCTAAATGAAATCTTCCGCACATGAAAACAGTATGTGCGTTTTTTCATAAAATTTGCTCATACTGTTATCATGGCATACAGTTATAAGGGCAGTATTAGTTTCGGGTTGGTGTATATTCCCGTAACGCTTCACAACAGCATCAAGCAGAACGATATCGGGTTCAACATGATAGACAAGAAAACAAAATCGCGCGTGCGGTATAAAAAGACGTGCGAGGAGTGCGACGGCAGAGAGGTCAAGCAAGAGGATATCGTAAAGGGCTTTGAGTACGAGGACGGCAAGTACGTTATCTTTGAAGAAAAAGATTTCGAGAAGCTCAAATCGAAAAAGGATAAGAATATCACGATAGAGCAGTTCGTCGAGATATCCGAGGTCGATCCCATTTATTACGATAAGCCCTATTACGTCGTTCCCACGGGCGCGGAAAAAGCTTATGCGGTATTGCTCACGGCAATGGAGCAGTCGGGGAAAGCGGCGATTGCAAAGACGGTATTGGGGATAAAGGAAACGCTTGTGATGATCCGCGCAAAGGACGGGCAGATGCTTTTGAACACGCTGTTCTTCGCGGACGAGGTGGTGAAGAACCCCGCAAAGGAAGTGAGCGAAAAGGGGAACGCCGCAGAGCTGAAAATGGCGCAGACGATTATCGAGAGCATGACGGGCAAATTCGAGCCGGAAAAGTATAGGGACGAATACCGCGAGAAGGTGCAGGAGGCAATCGAAAAGAAGATTGCGGGCAAGGAAATCGCCGCGCCCAAGGAAAAGGAAATCACGGTATCCAACCTTATGGAAGCACTCACGAAATCGCTTGAAATGACGAAAAAGCCGAAAACGCCCGTCAAGCGCGCGCCCAAGAGCAAGAAGAAGGAAGCATGAGCGATTTATTTCACGATAAGAATATCTCGCCCATGCTCTTGAACGAAGTCAAAGAGCCGTTCGACGATAAAGACTATATTTATGAATTAAAGTTAGACGGGATTCGTTGTATCGCCTATCTCGGCAAGGACGTCGTATTGCAGAATAAACGGTTCAAAGACGTATCGGCAATCTATCCCGAGCTTTCGGAGATGTTCAAATGCGTGAAAAAGAATACCGTGTTGGACGGGGAGATTGTCGTACTTTCAAACGGCAAGCCCGATTTTTATGCGTTACAAAAGCGTAGTCTTATGACGGATAAATTTAGGATAAAGCTCGCGGCAAAGAAAAACCCCGTGCAGTTCGCGGCTTACGATATTCTCTATTACGACGGAAAAGATTTAACGGACAAGCCGCTGATGGAACGTAAAGCAATCCTGCAAGAGAAAGTGAGAGAGGGGAACGGGTTGAGCATTTCCCGTTATATCGAAGAACAGGGGATCGCGTTTTTCAATCTTGCAAAAGAGCAGGACTTGGAAGGAATCGTCGCAAAGAAGAAGGACGGACTGTATCATATCGGAAAGCGCACGTCAGATTGGATAAAGATTAAAGTCATGCAGGACGAGGACTTGCTCATTCTCGGCTATCAGCCCGATGAGGACGGAGTGCCCAAAGATTTGATTCTTGGCTACTATGACGAAAACGGTAAATTACAATGCCGAGGGAAAGTGTATCTCGGCGTGAGCAAAGAGGAACGGGCGTTCATCTTGAAATTTGCAAAAAAGAACACGGTCAAGCGACCGTGGTTCGAGAAGTATAAAAACGTAGTTTGGTTAAAGCCCGAACTTGTAGGCACAGCGCATTTCATGCACGAAACGGAAAGCGGCGGGATGCGTCAACCCGTTTGGAAAGGGTTGAGAGATGATAAATAAAATCGCACACTACGATTGACATAAAATAAACTTTGCGGTATAATAACAATGCTACATATCGTGAATAACTACCTATGGAAAGAGCATACTACGCCCGTAGTGTGTCTCTCTACCTTTCCATAGGGAAACGATATGTAGCAATATCGAGAGATACATGATATAGGGATACCGCTCTCGCAAGAGGGCGGTATTTTTATAAATTTTTATCTTTAAGGCAATAAAAAAGCAAAGCAATATTTTACATACTTCACGATGCTATTTGGCGATTTCTGACACGGATTATAGAAGATATGGCATTGAAGCCGTTTGGCAGCGATGATATAATATAATCAAGCCATAAATTGTCGAATTGCCGAGGTAGCGATAGCAAGGAGGATATTATGGATATTTTGCAGTTTTATGAAAGCGACGTGGAAAAAAAGATTTACTTCGACAAAGACGATTCCGATTTAACATGGACGTCAATGGCGCATTATCATCGCGCGGTTGAACTTTGTTTTCCCGTGAAAGATTCGCTGGTTTGCTGTGTGAACGGTGAAAAGTTTGAGGTTGAGGCGGGAGAGATAGCATTTATTGACAGTTTTGACGTGCATTATTTCGAAATATCAAAAGGAAGTTCGCGTTATGCCGTTGTGATCGGCGCAGAATTTTTGAGTAATTTTTACGAAATGTACGGAAAAAAGAACAGCAGAGTACGATTCCCCCGAAAATTATTCGATAAAGAGAAAAATAAGATTTTATTTACGATTGTTCGTGAGTGGGGAGAGCATTTTGAAACTTGTAACCGTTTGCAAAATTTGGGATATGTCAACCTGCTGTTGGGTACGATCGCGGAGCTTTACGGAATCGAATATAGCGACAGCGAAAACGATAATCTTATCGTTAAAATTCTGAGTTTTATTAACGAACATTTCAAAGAACAAATCGATTTGGAACTTTTATCTAAAACGTTCGGTTATAGCAAAAGCACCGTATCGAGGGCAATCAGTACCGCAATCGGGGAAGATTTGAGAACGTACGTAAATCTTATCAGAGCGAGAAACGTTCACAAGCTTTTGCAAAGCAATCCCGAAATGACGGTTACGGAAGCTGCGAACAAAAGCGGATTTAACAGTTTAAAGACGTTTTACCGCGCTTACGGGCAAGTGTTTGACGAAAACCCGAAAATCAAGGGATGAAAGCAGATACAAAACAAAGCAAAGTGATATATGAGGGGTAAAAATGAAAAGCAGGACACGACCTAAAAACAGTTTAAATCGAAAAATATTTATTGTAACGTTATTGGCGCTTCCCATTTTGCAGTGGCTGGTGTTTTGGCTTTACGTCAACATCAATTCTTTTATATTGGCTTTTCAGACGCCCAAAACTTACGAGTGGACGTTTTCAAATTTTCAACAGTTTTGGTACGAATTGACGAATGTGGGCGGGACGATCGGTCTTGCATTAAAGAATACGTTCCTGTATTTTTTGCTCAATATGGTTATCATGTTCCTGAACCTTGTTGTTGCCTACTTCTTTTATAAACAAATTGTCGGCTATAAAGTTTTTCGTATCATTTATTATTTCCCCGCAATCATTTCGGGTGTGGCAATGGTTGCGGTTTATACTGCATTTATCAATACAAACGGACCGCTTGGCTCCATTTTGAGCGCAATCGGGATCGAAATGCGTCCGGAGGGGTTATTGCATAATTCCGATACGGCAACGCCGACCATTATGGCGTATTGCATTTGGACGGGATTTACGACCAACGTTTTGCTGTTTTGCGGCGCTTTTGCGCGAATTCCCGTTGAACTCATCGAGTCTGCCCGTTTAGACGGATGCGGACCCACGCGTGAACTGTTTCAAATCACTTTACCGCTCATTTGGCCCACCATGTCAACCATGCTTATTTTCTCGTTGACGGGAATTTTTGCGGCAAGCGGTCCGATTCTCTTGTTCGATCCCGAAAACGGATACGAGACAATGACGATTTCTTATTGGATCTTTTCACAAGTGTACGGTTCGGGTGCGGTCGGCGGTTCGGGTTCGTATGGACTTGTATCGGCCGCAGGACTTTGCTTTACGCTTGTCGGCGTACCGATTATTCTATTCGTGCGTTGGCTTGTCGAAAAAGTGCCGACTGTCGAATATTGAGGGGGTGTACGGATGCAAAAGGAATATGCTTCGATCAATAAACAATTAAAGAAAAAAGGATTTCGGATTCATAAGAAAAAGGATGGGGATGCGCATATTCTCAAAGTGCGGAACAAAGCGGAAAGAATTGTATTTTTCGTTGTATTTATCTTCTTTGTTCTTTATGCGGTATCTCTGATTTATCCGTTCCTTTGGTTGATTATCGCTTCGCTGAAAACGCCGACCGGATATATGCTCGATATGACGATGGGGCGTCCGTTTGCTTTCCCGAAGCCTTGGACGTTTGACAACTATATATATGCTTTTAACAAAATGGAATATAGGGGCACGAACTTTTTCGGAATGTTCTTTAACAGCTTATGGCAGTGTGCCCTCAGTTTGTTTTGCGGACTTGCGGCGTCGGGATCTGTGGCTTACGTGCTTTCGCGGTTTCGTTTTCGCGGGAGGAATTTGGTTTACGGCGTAATCATTTTTACCATGACCGTTCCCATTATCGGTAACACAGGCGGTATGTACAAATTGGTTACCGATTTGGGTATATACAATACGCCATTTTATATTATCTGCACGTCGTTTAACTGTATCGGCTTGTCGTTCATGATATTATACGGCTTTTTCAGCAATATTTCGCAAAGTTATGCGGAAGCCGTGTATATAGACGGCGGCGGAGAATGGACGGTCTTTCTGAAAATTATGATTCCGCAAGCAGCACCGGCGTTTTTGACGCTCGCCATCGTTAATTTCATCGGCTGTTGGAACGAATATACGGGACCGCTTCTCTATTTGCCGTCTTTCCCTACGATTGCGTCCGGTATGTATTCCATTAAAGCATCGCTGCTCAGAACGGGGCAAGATCCTATCTACTATTCTGCGATCGTGCTCTCCATCATTCCCGTTTTGGTTTTGTTCTGCTGTTTCTCCGACGTAATCATGAAAAATATGTCCGTTGGCGGATTGAAAGGTTAAGTTGTATCAAAATTAGAAAAAAGCTTAGGAGGCTAAAATTATGGTAAGGAAAAAAGTATGCGCTTTGATGTTGGCGGGTGTGATTGCAGTTCCCGTGTTCGCAACAGCGGGATGCAGCGGCAGCAACATCGGAGACACCGAGCAATCGCTCGAGGTGTACGTTTGGGAAGCGGGTTACGGTTCTCAATGGATGTGGGAAATGCTTGAAGATTTCTCAAAACAAGATTGGGTTAAAGAGAAATATCCCGAATTGGAGTACGATGTGGTGTCGAACGACCAGCAAACTTACGCTACCGACCGTATCAATGCGGGTAGGGCAAATACGATTGATTTGTTTGTATCGGCGGGCGTTTCAGCATTGTGGGAATCGGGCAATTTGCTTGATTTAACCGAATGTGTATTCAATCAAAAAGTCCCCGGTGAGGACGTGCTGTTCAAAGACAAAATGCCCGCAAGTATTTTGAAAAGTTTGGAAGCGCCTAAGCTGTCGGGTGACACGCAGTATTTTGCGGTGGCGGGGCCTACGTCTATGGGCGGTCTCGTCTATAACGTTACCTTATTCGAAGAACTCGGTCTGGAAAAACCGAGAACGACCGAAGAACTGTTCGCCCTTTGCGATAAAGTTTATGATTTGGGCGGAAAGAGCGAGCATTACAAGAAAACGTTTACGTTTACGAGCAGTAAAGTTTCTTATTTAGGATATATGTTCCCCGTTTGGTGGGCGCAATACGAAGGCGTCGATCAGTACGATAACTATTACAGCGGCGTTTATTACGATGCGGTCAATAACCGTACCTTTGCCAACGATGTGCGTACGGTGAGCCAGACGGGCAGACTCAAATCGCTCGAAGTGCTTGAAACGATCTGGAAGGGCAGAAACGGGAAAGAATACATGAATAAGGCTTCTGCGAATGACGAGTTCATACAGGGTCAGACGAAGTTGTTCCTGCAAGAAGGGTTGATTATGGGTTGCGGCGACTGGTTCTCTACCGAAATGAGAGAGCGTGCCGCAGACTATTACGAGTTGGGCTATACCGATACGATGGGCTTTATGAATGCGCCCGTCCTCAGTGCAATCGTCGATAAATGTCCCTCGATTACTTCCGCTAACGCGCAAAAAATAGGACTTGCGAGCGCCGACGCTCTTTTATCGGCTGTTGTCGATGCCGTCGATAAGGGAGATAATACTCCTACGGGAGATTTGGCTACGGCAGGTGTTACGCAAAAGGACTTCGATACCGTAAAAAGTGCAAGGGGAGTCGTCTATTCGATTGCCGCTAACGAATGTACGGTAATCCCTTCCTACACCAACGCAAAAGAGCTTGCGACCGATTTCTTGCTCTATATGGCTACCGACAGCGCGAACAATATCTATGCCCGCAACAATTACGGCGCACAGCGCGTGTTTAACTATAAATTGAAAGAAAAAGATCCGGAATTGGATGCATCGCTCAGTAGAGATTACGGCAACACGTATCGGATTCAGCAGGATCGCGCTGCGATTTGGGAAAACGAAAATACTTATATTCTGCCGTATTGGATGAATTATCCGCTTTTCGTGTACGGCGGATTGAAACCGATTAACGGTTCGTATGAGTCTTATGAAGCGGCGTTTATCGACAGCGCCCGTACGGTGACGGCAAAGGACGTATTCGATTCGAACGTGACCTATTGGACGCAGGACAATAATTACAGATGGAACACGGCTTTGAAAAATGCGGGATTAAATTGATGAATCGGAAAAACTCGACTGTCTCCGTGCTTTCGTTTTCGGAATGGGCGGCGATTGACCGAAAAGCAAAAACGGAAACGAAAGAGGTAAAATTAACGGCATTGCGGGGTGCGCATATTTGCGAGCACGTTATCGTTCGCGCTAAGGATCGCGTCGTTGTTTCCGCTTATGTGACCGACGGGGTAGGAAAGACGGGCGCAGTATTTCAGGCAGAGAACGTTGCCCTATATGCCGAGAAACGCATTTCGATCGACCGTAATTGGCATCATAACGGTTTGCCGACGGGAGAATATACCGACGCGCTATTGCCCCTCGAAACTGCGGTGAACTACGGGGAAACGGAGACAAAAAACGGGAAAGCCGTTGTGTTGGCTGTGGATTTTTCCGTTCCCGTCTCCCTTCCCGCAGGAAGCTATACGGGAGAGATTGTTGTCTCGTGCGGAGAGGAAATCCGTCTGCCTTACGAGCTGACGGTACTTGAAACCGTACAGCCCGAAAGTATTACGTGCAAAAGCTTATTTACAATCAATCCGAATTATATGGAGCACTACGAAGGGAGTCGTTCGCAGGAAACCATGGATGCGTATATTCTTGCGTTGCTCGAACACAGAGCGGCGGCTTCGGGGCTGTTTGCAACGGAAGATTATTCGGACGAGGGACTTCGAAAGTTCTCCTCCGCAGCGGCGGAATGGGTTCGCCGCGGGATACCCACGATCGGCGTACCCGCTTACGTAAAAAATGAGGAAGATGGGGAATATCCCGATTTCGGCGTGTTGGAACGAGCGGTTATTGCGCTTGCGGAAGAAAGTCTTGTAAGCGGGATCAATCTGCCGTCCTATTGCGCATTTTACGATTGGCAGATCGACGAACCGTTTCTTGCGAAAATGCCTGACGGAAAGGTGGAGCGCTGCGTAAACGTTTTTCGGGATACAATCGACGGTATCGTGAAAAACCTTTCGGCAGACGAGCGTTTTCAAACGCCGTTCGGAAAAGAAGTTGTAAAATCAATCGCAAACATTCCCCACGTTGTCACCGATTATTGCGACAGGCTGCCCGAAGTATTGCATTTTGTCGATACGCGGCAAAAGCGTGATAAGAACGGCAATCCCTATCACTATCCGATGGATAAAACGACGCTGTGTCCTAAATTCGACGGCTACGACAATGAATATTTGTCTGCACCGTACGGCGAGAATCCGCAGAAATGGTGGTACGGTTGTAATGCCCCGTCTGCGCCGTATATCGGCTATCACATGGACGACGCGCCTTGGAGCGCGCGGTATATCGGTTGGCTCATGGCGCGGTACGGAATCGTCGGGAATTTGTATTGGGTCGTCAATCAGGGCATCGAAATCAATACGACGGGGAAGCCGCTGTATTTGGACGATCCTTACGGAACGGCGCACCGCGGCTTCGGGGCGAACGGCGACGGCGTACTCCTGTATCCGGGAAAACCTTACGGCTTGAAAAAGCCCGTCGGCTGTACCCGTTTGAAGGCGATCCGCGAAGGGAATGCTGATTATGAGTGGCTGAAAAATTTACGGGAAGGGTACAAAAACAAGGGCGTCTCCTTTGTCTCTTTGTTCGATCGTCTGACCGCTCCCTTTGCCTGCGGCGTGCGTATTGATACGTTTGCACAGGGATTTGATCGGGCGTCGGAAAGCTTAATGCGCTTGTATGACGCATTTCTGCGTTGCGGTTTGACGGCGGAATGCCAAGAAGGAAAGGGCAATGTGCTGTTTCGATTTTCCGCGAACAAGGGAACAAAGATTTTGTTTGACGGAAAGCCCGTAACGGGCGAAACAGAAATCAAATGCAGAGAATGTTATATCGTTTTAAGCGTCGAAAACGGGAATTATAAAACCGAAATACCGCTCTGGATCGGCGGCAGACTGACGGTACTTTTGCACGAAGAACTTTACCGTAACGGTATGGTAACGTGCAAAACGGCAAAGATAGAACCGTTGCGGCACGATATATACCGTGAACTTACGATAACCCCGCATACGTCAAAGACGACGGTGCAAATAACATTACCCGAAGCGGTATGTAAGGGGAAGCGCAGAGGGGGATTAGAAATACGCGCTTACCGCGGCGCCGTCATCACGCTGAATGCGGGCGGGAAAACCGTCTGCGTTCGTCCGAAAGACGAGTGGATCAGATTGGATTTTTCATTGAAGTCGAACTGTTTTACCGTTGCGTTTGAAGGCGATAAATCGATTGCTCTCGGCGCATTGTATTTACATTAAATTTGAAAGGAGAGGGAAAATAATGAACAAAAAAGTAATTCCTGCAATTTGTTTGGTCGCGGCGCTGGCGCTCGGCACCACTGCTTGCGGAGGAGGCGGCGACGCACAGGACGATCCTCGAAAAGTCGGGGCGAATGACGCCTTGATTTGGTGCGTGGACGGGAGCGAACAGGTGTTGCAAAACACGGCGTATGAGGATTTCGCACGGGAAAAAAGCAACGCTGTTGCGCTTTCAGCCGTGAGAAACGAATACGAGACGGCAAACATTATCGTCAGCGCGAAAAAGGATCTCGCGTTCGAGGTAAGCGTATCCGATCTCGTGCTCGAAGGGGATGCTTTGAAAAAGATCGGGAAAGAAAATGTGACGGTTTATACGCAAAAGTATATGGCTGTCGGTAAGACGTGGCACGGCGGCGCGGCGGTTTCGGGCGGTTATCCCGACGCGCTTGTTCCGCAGGAAAACGCGATCAAATACCAAGTCAATTACGTTGACGAAGGAAAAAACGGCGCGGCTTTTCTCGCCTTTTATATCCCGAAGGATGCGGCTGCCGGTTCCTATACAGGCACGGCGACGGTGAATTTGGGCAAAGAAAGCGTTTCCGTTCCCGTTTCGTTGACCGTTTACGATTACACGTTGTCAGACGAAACGCATTCCAAGACGATTTTCACCGTCAATCAACCCAACGTATTTATCAACGAACGCGATAACCGTATGTCTATCATCGATAAGTATTCGGAGTTTATGTTGGATTACAGAATCGCTCCGAATATCGGATTTGTAGAAAATTCCGATACGGCGGTTGAAGTTTTTACGGAGAAAGCCTATCAATACGCGATGAAAGGATCGTCTACGATCGCTTTGCCGAGCATGGGTGTCGACCGCGGCGGATATAACGTGATTGACGCCGATTATTCAGCGGAATTCGTTGTGGCGCTTGCGGAAAAGAGCGTGGAAACGGGTATCAATTTAATCGACCGTTGCTCGTTTTTCAATTTCTGGATCGACGAGCCGTTCTGTTCTAATTATCCTGATACGGCAGTCGATGCTTCCATTTCGGCGTTTAACGGTATGCTCGATCTTTCCGTTCTCAATTTCCGCAATACCGCCGCGTACAAAGAAGCGACGGGCGAAAAACGGGAATTAGCGGATGAGATCGTTGAAAGCATCGGCAAAATTTCCAACGTCATAACCGATTATTACGACGACGATCACAATCTTGTGCATACGGGC
Organism: uncultured Christensenellaceae bacterium; assembly: GCA_910586985.1. GTDB lineage: Bacteria > Bacillota > Clostridia > Christensenellales > Borkfalkiaceae > Gallimonas. The sequence goes on from CAJUKK010000002.1 coordinate 36,286, forward strand.
GCTGCCGTCAACACCGATTACGACGGGAAAAACGTAACCGTTTGTCCCAAACCCGACGGCTACGAAAACGCCGACTATCGCGCGCTTTACAATACGTCGTTTGACGACGGCACGCCGCGTGAAAAATGGATTTACGGCTGCAATACGCCCGGTTATCCTTATGTGAGTTACCACCTTGACGATACGCTCGTTTCTCCTACGGCGTTCGGTTGGATGATGGCGCAATACAACGTGACGGGCAATCTCTATTGGTCGTGTGTGTATTGGTATAACGGCGAGACGGGCGAGTATCTTGAAGATCCGTACTCATCTTCCGATCACGGTGCGGGAGCTTTGGGCGACGGCGTATTGCTGTATCCCGGAAAGCCGTACGGAGTAGACGGTCCAATCGGTTGCACGCGTTTGCAGGCAATCCGTGACGGGCAGGAGGATTACGAGCTGTTCTACGCGTTGCGTCAGGCTTATGAAAAGGAAGGCAAAAATGCGGACGAGGTCATTGATTTTGTTGCGAAGAACGTGACTGAAAACGGCGCGCTCGTCGGGGACTGTTCCGACTACGCCTCGGCCCGGAAAATGCTGATCGATCTCGTGCTTGCTGCGGATTCGAAAGCGAGCTTGAAAGTGGACGACGTTTCTATTGAAGAAAACGCCGACGGCATGAAGGAATATACCTTTACCGTGTCCGTAGCCGAGGGGGCGACGGTGAAGGAAAACGGAACGACGCTGACGGCAGAGAACGGCATTTACATTGTAAAAAAACAGCTTACCGAAACAAAGAACTACGTGCGTCTGGAAGCGATGAAGGACGGGGAAACCGTTTCCGTAGAGTTCTATCTGGGCGGGAAACAGGAAATGTTCGGTGCGGACGGGTTCGGATCAAGCGATATCAATGCGAACGGCGCGCTTACTTCGGCATACGACGCGGCAAGCGGTGAATGGCAGATCACGTATTCTCAGCCCGAACAAGAGGGAGTTCTTCATTCGTTTGATTGGTTGCATAAGACGGTTGCGCAGATCGATGCGAATACGGCGGGATACCACATATTCCTGCATAACTACGGGAATGCGGGAAAATATAACGTGTACGCACAGTACGAAAACAGCGCTACGTTCTTTACCGTCGATACGGGCACGCTGGAAAGCGGCGTCAATGAAATTGTTTTAACGGCGTTTGCATCCAACCGCGGAAAAGTGAAACAGCTCATCTTTGAATTTGACGGGGAAATCGTTAAAGTCGGGATCGTAAGAGTAGTTGTGTACGGGGGATAATGAAAATGAAAGGGAAAACTTTAAAAGTATTGACGCTCTGTGGGATTAGTCTTACACTGGCAATCGCCGCTACGGCTTGCGGCGGAAAAGAACCGGAACAAAAAGACGATTCGATTGTTTTGTATTCGTTTGAACAGGGCATTCTGCCCGTCGGAATGAACGGAAACTTCGGTTTGCTCGACGTCAATGAAAATGCGGACTATGTAAAAAACGGTGTGCGTTCTTTAATATTGCGTCCTGCGTCGGACGGCGCGAGCGATCCGCTCATGTACTTTCCGTTTGCGTCGGACGTTCTCGGTATCAATTACACGAACGGCGACAAAATCACCGAAGTGAAATTTTGGTGCTATGCGCCTAAGAAAATGACGGTCAATGCGGGACTGTACTTCTCGTCTTTTGCGGGGAAACGGAGCTTTGCTACTCCGATCGAACTCAAAGAAGGTTGGCAACAGGCGGTATATACGCTTGATCACGAGACGCTTGCCGTTGTAAACAATATGAAGAACGTGCAGGGATTCTACCTGTCGTTCCCCAAGGACGAAGTTCCTGCTTCGGAGGGCGTAACGCTTTATATCGACGATTTGTCGGTTAAAACAGTGAAGGAAGAACTCGTATACACGCCGAAGATCCCCGAGCTTATCAAGGAAACGGGCGACATTATTACGTTCCAAAACGTTAATTTCTCCGTCGTCGAACAGGAATCGGCGGGCGTAAGCGATTGGTACGAGGAATTCGAGGGAGCAAAAGGCGTGTTGCAGATCGAAGCTAATACGGGTTGGCCTTGGTACCGCAACCGCACGTTCTGGAAGTCCGCTTTCGAGCAGACGACCTATGCGGATTATCAATATATAGCAATTCGCGCGTATGCGACGGGTAACGCTCAGGCGTGGTATCAGCTTGAAGACCGTTCGGCAGAAACAGGCGGAATCATAGAATACCAAATGGATTTCACTGCCGATAACGTCGGTCGCTGGGTAGACTTTGTATACCCGATTGAAAAATTCAACACGTATTTCGACCGTTTCGGAACGGAAGGGCAATTCATGACCTACGCCGACTCGAAAACGAAAGTTTATATCGACAGTATCCGCGCATTCAATGAGATCGAGGGCGACTATGCTCCTGAAACGACCGAATATAAAACAGGCGAAAAAGTTGATTTGCGCGTTTCGCTCGGCGAAGGATACGAGGGCGCAACCTTTACTTATTCGGTAAACGGTATTGCAGTTGCCGATCCTTCCGAATATGTATTCGAGAAAGCCGGAATCTATACCGTGAGCATCGAAGGCGTCCTCGACGGAAAGCTCGTTCGCGGCAGTTACGATATCACCGTTGAAATTTTCGGCGAAGAAGTTGAATCCGACGGCAAGAGCGTGATGGCGGGCGGAACGGTCGATCTTGTACCATCAGTATTGAAAGAAGGCGAACTTGCAAACCTTACGTTTACCTTTACCGTGAACGGCAAACTCGTTTCCGATCCCGACGAATATACCGTTGCTTTGTCGCCCGGCAATTATGCGGTTACGTTTGAAGCGCGCAGGCAGGACGGGTATCTCTATTTCGGTAGCTATACGCTTACCGTACTTGTTTACGGGGAAGAAATCGTTGTCGATGATACTTCCGCAGGAGGCGGAGAAACGGTCAGTCTCGTGCCCGAAGGATTGCTTGAAAAATATTCCGACATTAGATTTACTTTTACCGTAAACGGCAAAACCGTTTCCGATCCCACGCAGTACACATTATCTACGGCGTCGGGCAGATACGTCGTATCTTTCGAGGGACGCAGAGCTTCGGATAACTATTTGTATTACGGCAGCTATATTCTTTCCGTCGGAAATAAAGACGAGGTATGGGCGGACGTCATGACGTTCGATGCCGAGACCACGTCGAAATACGATATTTGGGGCGGACCGATTGCCGACGGGGAATTTGAATGGCTGGATAACTACGATGGTGCGCAGGGCGTGCTAAAAATGCACGTCGGAGTGTGGAAGAACTATTGGAATACGCAGGAATGGAAACCGATTTTCGGTGGTTCCGTTTATCAGAACTACACTCATCTTGCGTTCCGTGTTAAAATTGAAGGGTTCGAAGGACAGAATGTTCAATTATATTTTAAAAATATAGATAATAACGCCACTCAGTATGAAATTATTTTCACGGACAACACCGACGGTTGGATGACGGTTTATATGCCGATCGATAATTTCAGAAACGACTTGGCAGGATTTACGTCTAAATGTGCATTCGTATTCCTCAATAATCCCGAATCGAATGAAGTGCAAACATATTTCTACATTGACAGTATCCATGCGGTCAACTATACGGGCGTAACTTACGAGAAAGAAATTGCGGGTGCGCAGACGGAAGATGAGATCGATTTGACTGTTGCGGAGCTTGCGACGGATTACGCGGGCGTCGAGTTTACCTATTTCGTCAACGGCGCAAAAGTAAATAATCCGAGTGCGTATGTGTTTGAAACCGCAGGTAAGTATACGGTGACTTACGAAGGCGTTTCGGGCGGTAAGCTCGTCACAGGTTCGTACGAGCTGAGCGTTGCTCGCCACGGAACGCAAATCGACGTTTCCGCTCAAACGGCGCAAACGGGGCGCCCGTTCGATTTGCTGTTGCAGAAGTTGAAGGACGACTATGCCGGAATTAACTTTACGTTCAAAGTAAACGGCGTGGAAGTGGAAAATCCTTCCGCATACACTGCGCCTGCCGAGGTTGGCGAATACGAAGTGACGTTTGAGGGCACAGACGCAAGCGGCAATTTGTATTACGGCGGTTATACGCTGGACGTGGAAATCTACGGCGAAGAAGTTACAATGGCTGACATTGCAGCAGGGGCGGGCGAAACGGTCGATCTTACGCAAAATACGTTGAGCAGCGCTAACTATGCAGGCGTTACATTTACGTTTAAGGAGGACGGTGTTGTAGTAGATGACACGAGCAACTATACGGCTTCTTTGGGTAGACATGAGATTACCTTCGAGGGGCGCAGAGAATCCGACGGCTATCTGTATTACGGCAGTTATCTTATCTCCGTAGGCAATAAGGATGCAGTGTGGGCGGACATCATGACGTTTGATACTTTGGCCACTGCACCGAACAGCGGCGACGTGAACGAGGCGCAATGGCTGCAATCATATGCGGGCGCGAACGGCGTACTGAAAATGCACGTCGGTGTTTGGAAAGGTTATATGAATACGACGGAATGGAAACCGCTTTTCGGGGAATCCGTCTACAATAACTACACGCATATTGCGTTCCGTGTGAAAGTGGAAGGCTTTGCGGGAACGTCGTTTACGCTGTATTTCAAGGTCGAAGGCGCGAAAGCTGAAGATAATGCGGAATATGGATTGAACTTCAACGCAAATACGAACGGTTGGACAACGGTTTATCTGCCGATTGATGTTATGAAAAACAATCTAAACGGTTTTGCCGAAAAGACACAGTTTACCTTTATCAACGTTCCCGAATCGAATGATACGCAAACGTATTTCTACATCGACAGTATCCGCGCGGTCAACTATGCGGAGGTTACGACGGCGCCTGAAACATTGGAAGCCAAAGCAGGCGAGGCGGTAAGCCTGATCCCCGAGGCATACAAAAACGAAACGTTCACCTACTGCGTGAACGGCGGGGCGGTAGCGAATCCGGACGCGCACGTATTTGAAAGAGCGGGAACTTACACGGTAACTTACGATGGCACGACCGCCGCGCAGGTCGTGCACGGTATGTACACGCTAACCGTGAAGGTGGACGGGATCGAAGTGACGGCGGAGAATAAGATCGCCGCGCCGGGCGCTACGGTAAATCTCATACCCGAGGAGTTGGGCGAATATACGGGAATTACGTTCGGCTTTAAGATCGGTGAAACGCAAATCTCCGATCCGAGCGCTTATACCGCGCCTGCGGCTTCGGGCAGATACTCAGTATCGTTCGAGGGTACGGCGGCAAACGGCGGAATCGTTTACGGCAGTTACACGCTTTACGTCGGCAATCAAGACGAAGAAGCGGCGGATATCGTATCGTTTGATACGGTCGCAAGCAATTCTACAAGCGGAAATAGCGAATGGTTGGAAACTTACCAAGGTGCGAACGGCGTCCTGAAACTTGACACTGCGGATTGGCGCTCGTTCTACAATGCGAATAAAAATTGGACGCCGATTTTCGAGGAAAGCGTTTATCGCGGATATACGCATATTGAATTCAGAATATGGGCAAGCGGACAGTGCAACCTCTATTATAAAGCAACAGATGTAAGTGGCGAATTCATGTTGCAATTCGGTAGCGGAAATTTGGCTACGGGCGAATGGGTGACTCATCGTATGGAAATCGGAGTGTTTTTGGAGCATTTCCAAAAGTTTTGCGACGACGGCTATTTCCTCACGCTAAACAGCCAGACGATCTATGTTGACAGCATTCGTGCGGTCAAAGAGAAACCTGCCGAAACGGGCACCATACTTGATTTTTCCAAAAACCCTTTGCCTTTGACTGACGGCGGTAGCACGGAAGAGGGCTTCCATCCTGCGGAATGGCTGACGGATACCCAAGCAAAAGGATATCTTAAATTGAATGTGCGGAAAGGGGCGGACCAATGGACGACGTACGCCGATGCGAACGATTGGATGCCGGCGTTCGATAAGAGTTATTACGAGGAAGGCGGATACGATCAAATCGAGTTCCGCGTTAAAGTCGAAGGGTTGACTGCGGAAAGCGGTACGCTTCGTGTTTATTACGGAAGCGGCGGTAAAGAGTATTGCTTGCAGTTTACCCAAGATACGGACGGATGGGTTACGATGCGCTTCTCGATTGACGTGTTTATCGAAAATTTTGATACGGTATTCAGTCCGTCGGGGATCAACTTCAATTCACAAAATATAGACGGTAACGATGTATTCTTTTTGATCGATTATATTAAGGCAGTAAAATCGGGAGAGTAATCTATGAAAAATAAATTTTATTTTGGCGTGGCGACCGCCGCTACGCAGATCGAGGGCGGTTATGATCAGGGCGGAAAGGGTAGAAGCGTTTGGGACGACTATTCTGCCCTCGGGCTGATTGCCAACGGACACACTTGTTTCGAGGCTTGTGATAGTTATAACCGTCTCGACGAGGATTTGGCTCTTATCAAAGAGTTAGGGGTCGATTCCTACCGCTTTTCCCTCTCCTGGCCGAGGATTCAGCCGGGCGGGCGCGGAAAAGTCAATCCCGAAGGCATTGCCTACTATAATCGTTTGATCGACGGGCTGTTGGCAATCGGCGTAAAACCGTTCGTAACGCTTTTTCATTGGGATTTGCCGTCGGAGTTGAACGAGGCGGGCGGATTTCTAAACCGCGAGATTGTAGATTGCTTTGAAGAATACGCTCGTATCGTTGCCGAAAATTTCGGCGACAGAGTGGAAATGTTCTCGGTGTTTAACGAGGCGCTTTCGCTCATCGACTTTTTGTATCTGCGTCCCGTGGGCGGCGGCTGGAAACCGAAAACTTATCAAGAAGCATTCGAGGCGGTTCACAATCTGCTTTTGTGTAACGGGGTTGCAACGCGCGCCCTCAGAAATTATGCAAAGGGCAACGTAAAGGTGGGTATGGTCAACTGTACCGACGTGAAAATGCCGAAAACGCCCGAGCTGACAGAGCTTGCGCGTAAGGCGACCTTTGCGGTACACGACGGCTTTTATGAGAACAACACGCTGTTTCTCGATCCGCTCGTGTTCGGAAAATACGACGAACGCATTTTCGAGAAGCTCGGCGTAACGCCCTCCTTTATTCGTGAGGGCGATATGGACTCAATCGGCTGTTCTCCCGATTTTCTCGGACTAAACGTTTATCTCGGCAAGACGGTGGAAGCGGATGAACAAGGAAAACCGAGAGTTTGCGTGCCCGATCAAAATGCCGTTTACGGCGACATGGGCTGGGAAATTGCGGGTTCGGCGTCGTCGGTGTACTATGCGATAAAATTCATGAGCGAGCGGTATTCCCTTCCCGTCGTCATTTCCGAAAACGGACTGTCTTTACCCGATTGGGTGGACGGGGACGGGCAGGTAAACGACGGAGCGCGGAGCGACTATATTTGCCGCTATGCATCGGAGGCGTTACGGGCAAAAAAGGACGGTTATCCCGTATTCGGCTATTACGTTTGGACGCTGATGGACAACTTCGAATGGTCGAGCGGATATACCCGCCGTTTCGGGTTGGTGTATTCCGACTATCTGAACAAGAAACGGATCAAAAAACAGTCATTCTATTTTTACAAGCGCTTTATAAAAGACGAGCGTGAAAAGTTATAAACAAGAAAAACTACATCAACGGAATTGAGAGAATGCGCGTGTGTCCGTTAGGGCGCACGCCTTATCTTAGTAAGAGGAATTATTTATGGGTAAAATAAATTCGCTCGGCGTCATGCTCGATTGTTCGCGGGACGCTGTGTATACGGTAGAAACGCTTGGGAAATTTTTCAAACTGATTTCTGCTATGGGCTATTCGACTGTACAACTTTATACGGAAGATACTTTCGAGGTGGAGGGCGAGCCTTATTTCGGCTATTTGCGCGGCAGATACAGTGAAACAGAGTTGAAAAAGATCGACCGCCTTGCCGCCGAAAACGGATTGGAGCTCATTCCTTGTATTCAAACGTTGGCGCACCTCGGCGGCGTTACCCGCTGGGAGGATGAATATATGTGCTGTACCGACGCGGAGGGCATTCTGTTGGCGGATGAGGACAGAACGTATACGCTGATCGAGCATATATTTGCGTCTTTGGCGAAATGCTTTACTTCGCGCCGTGTGAATATCGGTATGGACGAGGCTCATTTAATCGGGCTGGGGCTGTATCTCGACAAGCACGGTTTTGTTGACCGCGTTGATTTGTTGCTCCGTCATTTAAGACGCGTGCTGAGGATTGCCGAAAAATACGGTTTCCGCTCTATGATGTGGTCGGATATGTTTTTTCGCCTTGTCAGCGGCGGCGAATATGAAAATTCAGAAAAAGAAATTCCGTCCGAAATTGCGGCGAAAATTCCCGAAAATCTTGATTTGATTTATTGGGATTACGGTAACTTCGACGAGGCGCATTACCGTGCCGTAATAAAGGCTCACCGTCGCATGAACAGAAGAATTGTTTTTGCGGGCGGATCATGGACTTGGAGCGGCTTTGTTCCCGACAATGCGCTTGCAATCAAAGCGAGCGAAGCGGCAATCCGTGCCTGTATCAACGAGGGAATCGACGAAGCGTTTGTGACCTGTTGGAAAGACGACGGTGCGGAATGTTCTCTGTTCGGCGCGCTGCTTACGTTGATGTGCGTTGCAGAATTTGCAAAGGGCAATTTTGACAGAGTCGAAATCGCAAAAAAATTCAAGACCGTTACAGGCGTGGAATGGGACGATTTTGCCGCAATCGAACGGATGAATTTGAAAAGCAAAATCGATACGCTCGCCAACCCGTGCAAATATATGCTGTATGCCGATCCGTTTTTGGGAATTTTCGATACGACGGTCAACGGAACGGAAGCCGAAACCTACGCGCAAATCAGAAAGCGGTTAAAGACCGTAAACAATTCGCAATTCGGATATATCTTCGATACCTATATTGCTCTGTGTGATGTTTTACAAATAAAGTACGCACTCGGCGTAAAAACGCGCAACGCCTATGCAAACAGGGATATAGACGCGTTGCTTGCATTGACGGGAGACTATTCGGAACTCGAAAGACGGGTGGAAACGTTCTATTTCAAATTCCGCACGCAATGGAGGAAAGAATGTAAGCCGCACGGGTTTGAAAAGCATGACGTTCGGCTGGGCGGGCTTTTGTTTCGGATACGGCACTGTCGGGAAACGATAAAGGAATTTTGCGCAGGAGAACGGAGTGAAATCGCACAGTTGGATGAAACGATTTTGCCCTTTAAGCAAAAGATATCTGCGGGAAGTAGCATTTATTTTAACGATTGGCTGTATTCTGCAATGATTAAGCCGAAAATGTGAGTTTGCTTTTGTTTCGGAAAAGGATTTTACGGGAAAAAATATGTTTCAAAAATTTCAAACGATGGATTTGGGTAAAATTAAACCGTGCGGTTGGGTGAAAGATTTTTTGCTGACGCAGGCGGACGGACTTACGGGGAAATTGTCGCATACGGGGTATCCGTATTCAATCGATTTTTGGCAAGATAAAAAGAGAGGTGAGGAAACTCCGCCTTGGGAAGTGTTCGAACAGAACGCTTATTGGATCGACGGCTCGTATTGTTGCGGTGTGCTTACGGAGAGAGACGATCTCGTTGTCCGCGCCGACGAAAATTTTAAGTATTCGCTTTCGCATATCGCAAGCGACGGGTTTATCGGTCCCGATACGCTGCGGGAAACAGATGGCTGGCACCGTTGGCCGCAGGTCGTTTATTTCCGCGCGTTGATTGCGAAGTTTGAATATACGCATGATGAGAATATCATAAGCGCTCTTTCAGACTTTTATTTGAAGGGCGATTATGATTATTCGACCATGCGGGAATTTTTACATATCGAAATCATGCTTTGGGTTTACGATAAGACGGGGGACGAACGGTTGCTCGTCCTGGCGGAAAAGACCTATCTCGACTATCAACGGAATTGCAAGGACGATAACAGCGAAGCGGTGATGCTGTCCGATAAAAAGCCGTACGTCCACGGAGTTACCTACGACGAGACCTGTAAAATCGGCGCGATTTTATATATGGCTACGGGGAAAGATCGGTATTTGCGCGCGTCCGTCAATGCATTTGAAAAGCTCGATAAAATGTTTCTGCTGGCGGACGGCGGGCATTGCAGCAACGAATTCATGATCGGAAACGATAGCTTGCAGAGCCATGAAACGTGTACGATTTCCGATTATACTTGGGCGCTCTATTATCTGCTTATGGCAACGGGGGAAACAAAGTATGCCGACAAGATAGAACGGTGTATTTTCAACGCGGGAATCGGGGCGCTAAAAGAAGATTTTTCCGCAGTGCAGTATTTTTCGTGTCCGAATCAAGTGCTTGCCACGCAAAGCAGCAATCACAATGCGTTTTTTTGCGGTGAGCAGTGGATGGGGTATAACAGCAAACACAATACCGATTGTTGCGTTGGAAACGCCAACCGCTTTATGCCCAACTTCGTGCGGCGGCTTTGGATGCAAAAAGGGAATGAGATTTTCACAACGCTTTATTCCCCGAATACGGTAGAATTTACGGTGGACGGAATTGCCGTTGTGATTGAGGAAAAAACAAAATATCCGTTCGAGGATACGGTAACGTTTCGGATCGGAACGGAAAAGCCCGTTTCATTTGTGCTTTTGTTGCGGATACCGGCATGGAGCCGCGGTGCAACGGTTACGGTGAACGGACGGGAAGAAATTATCGATCAGAGCGGAATATTTTACAAGTTCAAACGCGTTTTTGCGGACGGCGACGAAGTTGTTTTGCACTTAAATCCGCAAGTAAAGGCGGAAATGTCCTCCGACGGAGGCGTATCTTTTATGCGCGGACCGCTTGTGTTCGCGTTGGGCTTGCCTTATAAAGAGGAGAAAGTGAAAGCGGAAGGCGGCGACGGAACGCTATGCAATTATAATTTGACGACCGCCGCGCCTTGGAACTATGGGATTGACGTAAAGGAAAGTATTAAAGACATTCGCTGCGAACGGAAAGAAATAAGCGGAAATCCTTGGACGCTCGCCGGCGCACCCGTTCAGTTGAAAGTGGCGGCGCACGAAATTAAAAAATGGCAGATCGTCCATGCAAAAAATGTAACGCAAATTTATAATCTATACGATAAACTTTCAAGAGAGAAAGAGGGTGATTTTACATTGACACCGCCCCTGCCGCAGGAGATAACGGAGGACGAAATCGGCAAACCGGAAACAATCACGCTCGTTCCCGTCGGAGCGGCAAAACTGCGCGTTACTGTTTTTCCGAAAATCGTGGAAGGAATAGAAAGATAGGAAAATATTATGACAAAGAAATTGATCGTGTTCGGTTACGGACAAAGAGGAAGCATTTATGCAAGCTATGCGGCGGCATATCCCGAACAGTTTGAACTGACGGCAATTATCGAGAACGACAGCGAGCGAATCGAAAAAGCCCAAAAGCTCTATCCTGCCGTACCGATTTATACCGATTTTAACAATGTAATTCAAGCAAAGATTCCCGCCGATCTCGTCGCGGTATCCACACAGGACAATCAGCATAAAGAGCACGCAATCGCCATGATGGGGGCGGGCTACGATTTGTTATTGGAAAAACCGATTGCAAACACGGAAGAAGAATGCCTCGAAATTTATAGGGCGAGCAAAAAGTTTAACCGAAAGGTAATCGTGTGCCATGTTTTGCGCTATACACCGTTTTATTCTGCAATCAAGCGCACGATTGAAAGCGGCGCACTCGGCGAAGTGGTTTCAATCCACGCAAGCGAAAACGTGGGGTATTATCATCAGGCGCATTCTTACGTGCGCGGTCCGTGGCGGAATTCCAAAGAAAGCAGTCCCATGATTCTTGCCAAGTGCTGCCACGATATGGATATTTTACGGTATCTCATGAACGAGAAATGCGAAAGCATCAACTCTTACGGTAGTTTATTTTATTTTAACGAGGAGCACGCGCCCGAAGGGCACGCACAATATTGTTCGGACTGTCCGTTGGAAGATTGCATTTACAAAGCGCAGACTCTCTATACGGCAAAGGGGAAGGATTGGTGCGCGAACTATTTTACGACCCGCGAACATACGAAAGAGAACATTGTAGAAGATTTGCGGCATACAGGGTACGACCGTTGCGTTTACGCCTGCGATAACGACGTCGTAGATCATCAGGTAACGATCGCGCGCTTTGCAAACGGGAAAACGGCGGCGCATACTATGACGGCGTTCAGCCGTGAAATTTACAGGGACATTAAAATTTACGGCACGAAAGCCGAATTATACGGAATCATGGAAGATAATTTGGTTGAGGTTCGACCGTTCGGCGGGGAGGTGTATCGTGTTGCCGTCGATACCTCGCAAGCGACGTTAGGCGGACATTGCGGCGGTGACTTTTTCATGATGCAAAACGTATTCAAAGCTTTGAACGGAGAACGCGCGGAGGGAATAACCTATCTCGACGTTTCCGTCGAAAGTCATTTGATGAGTTTTGCTGCCGAGCGTTCTCGGTTAAACAACGGAAAACCGGAACTGATTCAAAAAATGATTGAAGATTGACGGATCAAATTTAAGCTCAATCAAAGGAAAGCGAAAAGGAACATATAAGGTCATGAAAGACGAATTTTTAAGATGTGCGAGAGTGGGAACGGCTTCGCCGCGGGCGTACTACGTGCCTTTTTCTGCGGAACAGGAATTTGAAGAAAAGAACGGAATCATCGACAGAGAGAAAAGCGATAGATTTTCATTGTTAAACGGAGAATGGGAGTTTAAGGCACATTCCCGTTTGGAGGCGGTACAAATCGACGAAGCGCTCCACGACAGGATTGAAGTGCCTTCGTGCGTACAGATGAAAGGATACGATCAAATTCAATATCTGAATTGCCGTTATCCTTTTCCGTTCGATCCGCCTTATGTGCCGACCGAAAATCCCGTATTTCATTACCGCCGCAGCTTTTCGGTCGGTTCTCTTACAGAGAAATATTATCTTGTGTTCGAGGGAGTAGACAGCGCGTTCTATTTGTTTATAAACGGCAGAGAAGTCGGTTACGGACAGATTTCACACGCGATGAACGAGTTCGATATTTCGTCCTTCGTGAAAGTCGGCGAAAACGTAATTGACGTTATTGTGTTAAAATGGTGCGCTTCGAGCTATCTCGAATGTCAGGATAAATTCCGTTTTACGGGAATTTTCCGTAGCGTGTATTTGTTGCGGAGACCGCAAGAACATATTTCCGATTTCAAGATTGAAAGCGATTACGACGGGAAAGACGGGTTTATCACGTTCCATAATTTCAGCGAAATTCCGTTTCGCTATTCCGTGAACGGCGAGGAAGGCGAGCTTGCCCCCGAACAAAGCGCAATCGTCAAAATCGAGAACGCAACGCCGTGGACGGCGGAAGAACCGCATTTATATGACGTTGTACTTTCCGCAAACGGTGAAAAGATTTTGCAGAAGGTCGGCGTCAGGCGCGTTGCGATAGAAAACGGCATCTTCAAAATCAACGGTAAACATATCAAGCTGAAAGGCGTGAACCGACATGAGAGCAATCTGGAAACGGGCGCTACCGTTACCGTAGAAGATACCTTGAAGGATTTAGATCTCATGAAGTGGGCGAACGTGAACGCAATCCGTACTTCACACTATCCCGATATGCCGCAGTTTTATGAAATGTGCGACGCCATGGGGTTTTATGTCATAAACGAAGCGGACGTGGAAACGCACGGTATTATATCGGCGCACGGCGGCGGCAATGAGTCATTATTTGAGCAGTATACCGATAACGGAACATTTGACGACGGCGTATTCGATCGAGAAGTCAATCTTTATGAGCGCGATAAAAATAAAACCTGTGTGATTATCTGGTCTCTTGGTAACGAGAGCAGTTACGGTAAAATGTTTTATCGCGGTGCGGATTATATTAAAGTAAGAGATTCCCGTCCTATTCATTATGAAGGAATTGCGCTTGCAGATAAAGAGAAATATTACACCGAGCGAATCGATATTGCGAGCAGAATGTATGCGCCGCCCGAATTTTTCGACGAATATTTGAAGGACGAAAAGGAAACCCGTCCGTTCGTGCTATGCGAATATTCGCATTCCATGGGAAACAGCAACGGCGATCTGAACGATTATTGGAAGAAGATTGACTCCAACGACCGCTTTATGGGGGCTTTTGTCTGGGAATGGTGCGATCATGCCGTGAAGGGAACGGACGGCTTTTTGTACGGAGGCGATTTCGGGGAGACGGAGCACGACGGCAACTTCTGTGTGGACGGGCTTGTTGCGCCCGATCGAAAGATAAAGAGCAATCTTTTGGAACTCAAAGCTGTGTACGGCGGAAAACGGGAAGAAAAATTTGTCCCGCCGCAAGCAAACTTTTTTGCGTCCGTTACAAACAAAGATCCGACGAAAGTTGTATGCGACGAAAACGGACGAATATGTGCAATCGGTAAGATTGTATTTCCCGAACCGATAAGCATTCAAATTTTGCGCGCCTATCTTGATAACGATATGTTTGTAAAAAAGGATTGGACACGGTTTGAAGGATTTGCGCAGAAGATTTACAGCGCAAAAGCGTTGTCCGACGGCGGAACGGAATATTACGGTAAAATCGTAAAGAATACGTTCGAACCCGTTATGGAATTTACTCTTTCAGTAAAACCGTTCGACGGCGGCGTGGATATCGAATTTTCTTATAAGGTTGCCGATTACGTTGCTTATTTGCCCCGTATCGGCTTGGAATTTGCATTAAATAAGGCGAATCTTCCGTTTGAATACGACGGATACGGAGAGACGGAAAGCTATTGCGATAAGCACATGGCAAGCAGTTACGGGACATACCGTTCGACGGCAGATGAGAATTACGGGCATTATATGAAACCGCAGGAAAGCGGAAGCCATTTTGCTTCGACGCGATTGAAAATAGGCGGGTTGGAAATCACAGCAAAGAATCCGTTTTCGTTCAACGTCTGTCCTTATTCCACACAAACGCTAATGAACACGGCGCACGATTTTGAGCTACCGAAATCGAAAAATACTTTTATCAATCTTGACATTGTCATGAGCGGTGTGGGAACGAATTCCTGCGGTCCCGTACTTGCGGAAAAATACCGCGCGCCCAAAAAAGGACGAAGCACATTTCGATTTATTTTGAAAGAGGATATTATATGAGGGTATTGATTGCAAAAGATTACGACGAACTAAGCGAAAAAGCTTTTGAGGTGATGAAAGACATTATAAGGAGCAACCCATATGCCGTATTGGGACTTGCCACGGGAACGACGCCTTTGGGGTTATATCGTCATATGATAGAGGATCATAAAGCGCACGGGACAAGCTATGCGCATATTCGTACGGTAAATTTAGATGAGTATCAGGGGTTGCCCAAAAATCACAATCAGAGCTACGCATATTTTATGCGTGAAAATTTATTTCGCCATTTGGATATTGAGACAAGTAATACTTATATCGAGAACGGCACGGCGCAGGACGAGCAAGCGGAGTGCGCACGGTATAATAAATTGCTCGAAGAACTACCCCGTGATATTCAGCTATTGGGCTTGGGCAGTAACGGGCATATCGCGTTTAACGAACCGCGCACGCCGTTCGGGAGTCAAACGCACGTGGTCGACTTAACCGAGAATACCATTAAAGACAACGCCCGTTTGTTTTCCGATATATCCGAAGTGCCGAAGAAGGCGTTTACCATGGGCATTAAACAAATTATGCAGGCAAAGCAGATTTTAATTCTTGCAAGCGGAGCGAATAAAGCGGACGCAGTGTATAAAACGGTTTGTGGAAAGGTTACGGAAGAAGTGCCCGCGAGCGTGTTGCAGC
Organism: uncultured Christensenellaceae bacterium; assembly: GCA_910586985.1. Lineage (GTDB taxonomy): Bacteria > Bacillota > Clostridia > Christensenellales > Borkfalkiaceae > Gallimonas. The sequence goes on from CAJUKK010000002.1 coordinate 52,035, forward strand.
TACACCCGAATTGCATTTTGATTGCGGACAAGGAGGCGGCGAGCAAATTATGAAAATAACGTTTATTTCCGACGGAACGGAAGAAACACAAGCATTAGCGCGTACCACACATTTGTGCATTGCGGCACATGAGGACGATATCGAATTTATGGCGTATGCGCCCATTGCGGAGTGTTTCGGCAAAAAAGACAAATGGTTTTGCGGAGTCGTGGTGACGGACGGTGCGGGCAGTCCGCGCAACGGACTTTATGCCAATTACACAGACGAGGATATGAAAGCCGTGCGTGTCGAGGAGCAAAAGAAGGCGGCAATGCTCGGAGAATACGGTGCGCAATTATTGCTCGGGCATCCGTCGAAACAGGTTAAAGATAAAAACGATACGGAAATCGTAAACGAGCTTATCGAAATTATGCGCAAAACCAAACCGCAGTACGTTTATATCCATAACCTTGCGGATAAGCATGAAACGCACGTTGCCATGGCGTTAAAGGCAATCAAAGCCTTACGAGAGCTTTCGCCCGAAGACCAACCCGAAAAGGTATATGGCTGTGAAGTATGGCGCAATCTTGATTGGCTGAACGACGATGAGAAGGTGTATTTAGATTGCAGTACGCACCCGAATTTATCCCGTGCGCTTTCAAGTGTATTCGATAGTCAGATTATCGGCGGCAAACGGTACGATTTGGCGGCAGAGGGGCGTAGGCTTTCCAACGCGACCTTTTCCGAAAGCCATGCTTGCGATACCTATACCATGCTCAACTACGCTATGGATTTAACGTCGCTTATCAAAGATAAATCGCTGGATATTGCCGACTATGTTGCTGGGTATATCGAGAGATTTGAAGGTAATGTGCGAAATACAATACAAAAACTAATGAAATAACAATTTTATAATTTGGATGATTTTCAACGCCGGAGATTGAAACGGGAAAACACCAAAGAAATTACATAGATAAGAACCTCGAAAGAATCCTCGACGGCGTTTTACTACGCTGTCGGGGATTTTTTATAAAAAATTTTTTTGCTGTGAAATAAACTTGCACACCGCCTATTCAGAATGGTGGCAGAAAAACGAAAAAGGAGGTGATATCGGGTGCGGGCGAACGAACGTAGGCGAGCGATTCTCGAAACGCTTTGTGAACGTCGGAAAGATACGGAAGTCAATCTTGCGTTTGAGTTCGGCGTGTCGAGAAGAACGATCGTGAGCGACATATTAGAACTCTCATGCCACTACCCGATATACACCGTTTCGGGAGGAATCGGCGGAGGCGGAGTGTATGTAGAGGATTGGTACAGGTTGGATTGCAAGTTTTTCACGGACAAGCAGTTGGAATTGGCAGAGCGGATATTGCCGCATTTAGAGGGCGAGGACTACGAAACGATGCTTTCTATGATACATTCATTTGCCCCCGGAAAGAAAAGAAGGAAGGTGGAACGGAAATGACGTTAGATCAAGTAAAATCGGATTTGAAAGAAATACAGTATTATTACGCGAAACAAAAGGAATTGGACGGTGCGTCGCGCACCGTAGGGGCGAGCAAGATAACGAAGAAAGTAGAACTGTATAATGAGGCAGTTCGGAATGCGCCCGTGAAATTGTATGAGGTTTACGTTTCGCTGTATGTGAACAATAACACGCTGCTTACGCTGTCGTTTGATTGGGATTGCTCGTTAGAGTATGTAAAACGTTTGGCGCGTAAGTTGCGATTGTTTTTGAAAAATCAATTAGAAGGAGGTGAGAAAAATGGATGACTGTTTGGAAGAAGCTACGAATGTTTACAGGACGAAGCATTATATCGTGGAACAGGTTCTCGGCATTGACGACAATGAAGTAGAATGTGCGGAATTATGCAGCCACGATACGTTCTATCGCAGAACGAAGAAGCGCGACGCCGAGTACGAAGAAATGTTCCGTAGCAGAAAGCGGATAGACGGGAAGCGATTGCCCTCTACCATGTCGTCGAGAAAGTATGTGGATTAAGGAAGAAAAGCTCCGAGCAATCGGAGTTTTTTCTTGTCATGAAATAGAAAAGCGACCTTTTGGTTTCCTTTTAGTTTCCCATTGGTTGCCCTTTGGTTTCCTTTTGGTTCCCCGACAAACGGAAAGAAAAGCGGTACAATAGACGTGTAAAACGGCGCAGGGATAGAAACGAAGCGATAACGCTGCGGAACTTGCAAGCAAAGGGCGGCCGCCTTCCGTAAGGATCGCACGAAACGCAAAGTTTCAAGAAGAGCGCACGATTTACAAAATTACAACTTCATAGAGAAGTACGTACCGCGAAAAGCGGAGAAAGCGTGTAATTCTTCTCAAAGCCATGCGAGGCTATAAAGCGCGAATCAAAAACAAGGAGTGAATTATGGCAGATAAAAATAAGCCTACCGCGACACCGGCAACGCCTGCAGCACCCGCCGAGGGGCAACATCGCAACTATAACGAGCGGCGTTGGATGAAACCCTCCAAGCGCGCCGAAGGGTATGCGAAAGACCGCAGAGCAAAGGTTCATACCTACGGACCGAAGGAAGGGCAGGAACTCACGGAGTACGATAAAGGTATCCGTTCGGGATACCTGCTCGCCCAAAGCGATCACGCCGGAATGTACAAATTCAAGAAGGCGTTGAGCGAAGGCAAATCGGTGGAAGAAGCAAGATCGATTTCGAGAACGAAGGGCAAGCCGAAGGACGCGGCGTAAAAGAAACAGGAGGATTTTGAGATGGCAGATAAGAACATTTTCGTAGAGCGGGATACGTTCGAGAAAGACGGAAAGGAATACTACTCGTATTTCATTAAAGGCGTTGTGCGCGGGAAAGAGGTGCGCGTCATGATCTTTCCGCCCGACAAAGGCGGATATACCGTGCTGGATATCGTGTTCGGCAAGGAGATGAAGGCGGAACTCACGCTCACGCCTTACGAGATCAAGGACGAGAGCACGGGCAGAGTCGTTAAGGGCAACACCTACGGCGTGCGCACCGTGGACGAGGAAACGAGCGAAGTGTACGAATGCAAGGTAAAACCTTTCCGCGATTCGGACAAAACGCTGCTCAATATGCTGTTGAGATAACGGCATAAGCAAAGGGCGGCTTGCGGTGGGAAAACATTGCAAGCCGCTTTCATTTTTTTTCGGAGGTAAACATGAATAAGACAATTTACAAAATCATGATTCCGTTGATTGTATTCGTGTTATCCGCAATCCTGTTGACCGTAGGCTTATGCGGTTATTTCGGGAAGGCGGGTAACAGCGGGCATATCGCGGAAGTAACGGACGGTGCTGGAAACGAAATTCTGGCGGACGGAACGGCGCAGGATATGCCGGAGAGAATGGTATTCGGCGTGAGAGCGCTTGCGGCTACCACACCCGTGGCGGAAACGGACACTTCGGTAACGCTGACCGCAACGGTTAATCCCCTCAATGCGGACAACAAAGCGGTAGATTGGTGGGCTGCATGGAAGAATCCTGCGTCTGAATGGGCTATTGGAAAAGACGTATCGGAATATATGACGGTCACGCCGCAAACGGACGGTGCGCTTACGGCAACGGTGAGTTGCAAAAAGGCATTCGGGGAGAGGATCAAAATAAAGGTAGTGTCACGGGATAATCCTGCGGTGTCGGCGGAATGTTTGTGCGATTACGTTAGGCGCGTGACGGATATGACGGTAACTTTGAAAGAGGGAACGAACGAAACGACCGTTATTCAGCTTGAGAGCGGGAAGGAATATAATGCGATTTATACACCGCAATTTGGCGAGGGAACGGTATCGGCACAAGCGGCTTGCATCAGCCGAAAAATACAAATGACGGATGAGTTCGTTGCGGCAATCCATGCTTACAATCAATATATGTCAACTACGGTAACGGCAAGCGCGGTTGATGCAAATTCGTTTACGGCAAACAGGAGTTTTATGTATGAGCTCGGCGGAAACAATCAGGCAATTCAGACTTCGCTCAATACGATTTATGCAAGCGGAGTTCGGGACGCAATCAAAAAGGTATCGTCGGCGCACGCTACGGTAACGATCGAAATAGCAATTCGTTACGGCGATGTTGTCAGCGACACTATGACAAAAACGCTGTCCGTCAAATTTAGCGACGACGCTATGGCGGTGAGAGTGCAGAGTGTGGATTTAGACCGTTCCACGCTCGCCATGTAAGGAGGTAAATTTATGAATAACGAATTACAAGACCACAAGAAGTCGGATACCGTGAAATGGATCTTAACGCTTGTAGCGTTTATCCTTGTCGGTATCATGATTATCGGTATCATTTGCGGTTGGTTCGACGGCGCAAAGAAAGAATCGGACAAACAGCAAACAGAGCAAACTCAAACGGGCGGGTTGCTCGTCGGGGAGAGTAAAGGCAACGGCATCGCGCTGATGAGTGCGGTCATTCCTACGTCTGAATATGCAAGCTACGGAATCTCTGCGCAGTCGGAAAGTGCGGTAACGCTCACGGCAACGGTGCAACCGGACAACACGGCGGAGAACACGGGCGTGGATTGGGCGATGAAGTGGAAGAACGCTTCTTCTTCGTGGGCTACGGGCAAGTCTGTTACGGACTACGTAACGCTTACGCCGAACGGCGAGGGATTTATGGAGAGTAAAACCGTAACGCTTAACAACCTGCAACCGTTCGGGGAGCAGATTATTGTAACGGCAACGGCGCAGGACAATCCCCAAGTAACGGCGACCTGTACGTTAGACTATGCACAAAAAGTAACGGATTTTTCGCTATCGTTCGGAAGCGTAAACTGTAACTTCGGCGGAAAGACGCTCGTAACGGTGGAACTCAACGAGAACGGAACGCCTACGGGCGGAATACCTTCTTTAACGCCTACAAAGACCGACGTATATACGGTTGCCACGCAGATGACGGCGGAATATCGGCTTTCGATTCCAGACCTCACTTACGATGAGGAAAACAACCGCCCCAATGCGAAATATTGGTTGACGCGATACGGCGACGCATACGGCGTATATAGCCATGCGCAATTCTTTTCCTATACGGAATCGGGCAATTATGGCAGTATTTCTTATGCGACGATACAGAACTATTCCGTTGCGGAGAACGGACTGTATTTCGGGATTCCGTTCATGGTGCAGAACATGGGGTTGACGTTTTCGAGCGGAGGTATGGGGGCATTCCCTACGACCACGGGTAACTATACGCCTGCGAGTATTATCGAGATGATCGAGGGGCCGGAACAAATAGAAGGAAATATAATCCACTATTCAAATGCGGCATACGATATGTTCACGCTTACGGTAACAGTGCAATCGAAAGTAGGGGATACAGTTTATGCATCGGTTACGAAGGAGACGAATTTCCGCATGCAGAACTATACGAACATTTCGCCCGTCAATGCAATGAGCGTCGATCAATCGTCCGTAACCTTTTGATAAAAGGAGGTCTCATGAAGGTAGCAAAAATCATTACAGGCGTCATTGTCGTGCTGGTCGTTGCGCTCGTCGTCGGGCTTGTGTTCAAGTTCACGAACGGATTCAACGAGGACTTCAAGACGTTTTACTTGGAACAGGACGGCAAGCAGATTTTAACGAGCGAAACGGAAACGGCGTTTGTGCAGGGCGAGCAGTACCGTTATGAAGTCAAGTACACCTTTGACGGCGGGAAATCCGAGCCGAAGGGGTACAACGTAAAAGTCGTGCCGAACGGGAAAATCAAGCTCTCGTTCAAGGCGGACGGCAAGCAGTATTCGTATGCGGACGCGAAGGATCTTACAAGCGCGTTCAGTATCAAGAAGGCAGCGAGCGCGTTTACCATTACCATTCCCGCAGAACTAACGCTCAAAGGCGTGTTGGAAAAGGTGTACGGAAAGACGGTGGAGGTGGAAGAACCGAAAGGATATCTCTACACGCTCGTCGTCAGCTCGTATAACGAAAAGGTAACGTATAAGATCAACTTCTCTCTTGCGATCAACGTGGAAGGCATTGAACTTGACAAGGACGGGATCGTATTCGGCGGGGAAGGCGAACAGGGCGGCAACGGCAATCAGAGCGAACCGGAAGTTGCGGCAGAGTATGAGATCACCTACGAGATTGCCTATTCCTTTGACGATACGCCGATAGCGGTAGAGCTCCCCACGAAAGCGCGCACGGGAGAGACGGTCGAGTTTACGGCGATCCCCGAAAGGCGGTATGAAGACTACGGGGTATGGGCGGAGGTGTACGACAAGGCGAGCGGTGAGTTTCTGTATTACGCCACGACGGAATCCTACGGACATTGTTCGTTCGAGATGCCCGCGTGTAACGCGCACTTGAAAATCTATCACGTTTAGGAGGCGTAAATGAAAACGATTTGGAAACATATCGGCGCGGCGTTTTTGTCCGTGCTGTTCCTGTTCTCGTTTCTTTTACCGCCTACCATGTACGAGGTAGCCCGTGCGGATACAGAATTGTCGCCGCAGGAGAAGTACGAGCAGACGGACGTGTTGGAGGACTTGCAGGAAGCAACGATCGGCGGAAAGCCGTTCGATTTACAGGATTATCCCCATAACGGGAAAGGCAGCCCTCAAATCGTTTCGTTCGTGGAGTTTTGCTATTCCTATTACGAGGAAAAGCAAGACGACTATGCGTTCTACGTCTATGTGTACAATCCGCAGGACGCCGCGTTCGATACGAACACCGAGCGGAACAAAATACAACTTTCTACGGGTAGAAACGGTGGGTACAAGAAATACCCGTTGGCGTTCGTAAGGTATTCGCAAAACGCGGGATACGAAGGACGGTTTTATAAGTTCAAGGTACAGCTCACGAATGCCGAGCGGGAAACAATCTGGCAAAGCGTGGAGGAAAACAAGCGGGAATACCGTATCAGCGGGATCGAGCTGTCAGTCGGGAACGTCGTCGAAGAGTACGGGTGCGAACAGGTCTATACATACAGCGGTTATGCGCTCGGGTACGGCTCGCCGCTTGCGGAGAACGACACGCTGTCCTGCACCGTGGACGGAATAGAAACGTATTTGTCGCTCGACGTGCAATCCACCTACTACCGCCCGAAAGGAACGCATGAGGACGGCTACACGAGGGACACGCTGCATTCGGTGTACTTCTCCGTTCCGAACGAGATTATCGAAGAATACGGCGAAATGTCGGCGGTACACGCAACGTGGCTCAACGCCTACACCGCGCCTATGCTGGTAACGGGCAATAAGACGGTTTACGACACGCTGTTACCGTATATCGGGAAATATGTGGACGGGAGCACGATCAAGGAATACGAGAACACCGAATTTCCCTATGCGATCATTGCAACGAAGGCGGTGGAAGGCTTCCGCGACGACAATGAGATGGCGCCGATGGCGGGGTATTACGTCTATAACGCTTACCATGATTTTACGGCGACGCCCGATTATGACCGCTACATCAATTACCTGAACTATTTGTTCTATGCGGGCGAGGGGACGGATTCGGCGGACGATTACACGCTGTCTGCGGAAATGATTATCGGGGATAAGAAGAACGGCGTCAAGGGCTGGCTGGAAACGTACACGAACAAATTCGGCGGAACGCTTGTAAACAATCGGTATTCGTCGGCGCTGTTTGAAAAGGTGGACGAAAAGTTCACGGACAAGACCATTACGGGCGACGAGGAATACGAGCTTGCGGATTTAACGCTTTCGTCGAACCCGTGGCGCGTATGGCTGGGGCAAGACATTACACAGGTTGAAAGCGAAAAGTATTCCTCCGTAAACGCAATTCAGAAAGTAACGGCAGATGATTTCAGTTTTTATTCGGATAAAGGCGTATTCTGCGAAAAGTTTTATGTGGACGAGAGCGACTATAACGATTTTAAGGCTTATGTGAAAGCGGCGGAAAGCAGGAAAGAAACGACGTATTTGTTTCGGTATCACCTGTCGGAGTACGTTGCCAACGAAGCCACGGAATACGAGCGCACCTCGACCTACTATATCTTTCAAGGCAACTACGGGACGTATAAGACAATCGATACGAATGCGTACTTTGCGCAAATGTGGATACAGCTTGATTTCGATATTATCGACCTCACGTTTACGAAGGACAACGTGGAAACAATCATTCCCGTAACCATGTCGCCTATGGATATCGCGGCGGACGCGGCTCCGCCCGTAAGCACGCAGACGGACAAAAAGCCGCTTGCTTGGTGGCAGATTTTGCTCGGCGTGATTGCGCTGATCGTCATTATTGTGCTGCTCATAAAGTTTGCGCCGTGGCTTATCTACGGGATCGGGAAATTGGTTGCCGCACCGTTCAAGGCGTTGGGGAAACTGTGTAGCTCCGGCAAAGAACGACGACGGGAGAAGTGGGAGAAAAAGAAGCTCGAGCGGCAAGGGAAGAAAGCGCGAAAGCAAGTAGATAAGCAGTTCGACGATTTTCATAAAAAGTGCAAGCGCGAGGATAGGGAAGTTCAGAAGAATTGGCAAAAGGTTGACGTGGAAGCGTTAAAGAAAAAGATTTGGTCGGGCGAGAAGAGTGAGAGCGAGTTGACGAAAACCGAACGCTATGCGCTTAATCAGGACGAGGAGTGGTTGATCGAGAAAGAGATCGAGGAAGCCGCGTGCGGGTATTACGACGATATGGATTGGTGGTAATGTAGCATAAAAAAAGCGGCTACGGTGTTTTGCCGTAGCCGCAAATATTCGTAATATTCGTTTGTTTTAGAGCAGCGACTTGATTTTGTTTTCCGTACACGACGGAGATTACCGAAACGGTTTGGGTTTCCTCCGTAACGATATAGTAGACGAAAAATCCTTTTATAAGGAATTTGCGGATACCCTTGCTATGCCACGGTTCTTCCTCCACCAAAGGATGGCGTTCGGGCATCGAGTTCAGTTTTGCAATCGCATTTTGTAGGGTATCGAGCCATTTCATCGCCGTGTCGGGAACAAGCAAAATTTCCGAAATGTATTTTGTCGTCGCGGACAGTTGCGAAAGGGCAAGCGGCATGATTTTAACTTTGTACGTCATGACGGATTTCCTTTTGTAACATATCAAAAGCGGCGTCAAGCTCAATCCCTTCGCCGTTCATTGCTTGGTTATAGCCTTCTTCCAACATGGCGTCGAATTCTTCCTTACTCATTGTGTCGAGCGTGGGGAGTTTCGGCACGGTCAAGGGATAGGGAACGCCGCCGGTATAAATGATTTGCCGATACAAGGTGTCGATCAATACCGAAACGGGAAGTCCTAATTTTTCCAACACGGCTTCCGCCTGTTGTTTAACTTCGGGTTGCACTCTTACGGATACGTTGGCGCTTTTATTTGCCATATGATTACCTCCTGATAATAGTATACCACAATGTATCGCAAATTGCAACACGAAAATAAAAAATTATGGAGAAAAATTCATGAAAATCATTAAAAGGATAATCGCGGTAACGGTAGTTATCGTTGCCGTGTTACTTGTGAGCTATCTGATATATACGGGAGGACAAGTCCATGCGTAGAGCTGTCAATATCACGGTGAGCGTCCTCATATCGGTCATCTTCGTATTGCTCGGCGTGTTCGTGTTCTCGTCGTCCTATCTGCGGTTTTGGGAAACGCTTACAGAGTTCGGGCAGTCTATTGCGTTTTACTTCTGCGAGATTTTCGGGATCGAACACGGTATCGCGCCGAGCGTAAACGCCCCGTCACGGGTGGTTGGAAACATGATAAAGCTACCCGATAATTTAGACGGATTCAAAGAGAATACGCAGTCGTATTTTTCCTTGCTGTTCAGTGGGGAAAACTTCGTCGGCTGGTGGCAATCGCTCACGGGAACGCTTACAACGCTTTCCAAAGTCCTTGTTCTGTTGTTGCCCTGTGCGGTAGGGTTATGGTTCGTTATTCGGTGGCTGTACGGCAGAAGCAACCGCCGACATAACAGGGACACCGTGCCGCTCATCATTTTCAAGTTTCTGTCGAGATGCACCTATCAACCGCTCAAACGGTTTATACGGGGGTATGCGTGTTTTCTGCGCGAACACGGCTGGATATGGAAATGCTGGGTTGCCGTATGGGTGTTTCACTTTAACCTCGCGTCCATTCTCATGGGCTTTTTGGCGTATTACTTTTACTTCGCCGTGTCATTCGATTTGACAACGCTTTACCCGCAAATTTGCAGGCTGTTTATCGACGTGCAGATACCGTTCCGATATTTTCCGTATTGGAGCTTGCTGTTCGTTGCATGGCATCTGTTTCAGCGTTGGCGCAGAAGAATCGCGCTATCACGGTTACGCCGTTACGAGGCGAGGAATTGCGGGTTTATCAACGAGCTGCCCATCGTGTCCATCACCTGCGGGAGCATGGGCAAGAAAAAGACGACGGCGATTACGGACATGGCTCTGTCGCAGGAGGTCATGTTCCGTCAAAAGGCGTTGGAGATATTGCAGTGCAACGACATGAAGTTCCCGTTCTTCCCGTGGATCATGTTCGAGAAAGAATTGCAGAAGTGCATGGAGTACGGTACGGTGTATAACCTCGCCACGGTTAAAGCATGGGTGGGGTTGAAGCGGACAAGGTTCATGCGGCATCATAACGCAAGGTGGCAGCTATATGGCTATGACGCGCAGAGATACGGCTTTACATACGACGACGCTTTGAGTGTGAGTGTATTATTCGACGTGCTGGAAACTTACGCGCAAGCCTATTTCATCTATGTGATCGAAAGCAGTCTTATCGTGGCGAATTACTCGATCCGCTCGGATAACGTTTTGATGGATGAAGGGAATTTCCCCATGTGGCTTTCGGACTTCTTTCCGCAAGGGCATCGGCGGAATAGCAGACACGCGCACATTCTGGACTTTGACGTTCTGCGGCTTGGTAAGAAGGTGATCGAGAACAATCCGAATGCGGGGAGCTTTGAGTTCGGCGTGGTAGCAATCACGGAGATCGGCAAGGAACGCGGCAATAACCTTGAATTGCAGGAAAAGAAAAAGAAGGACGAGGAGGCGAATCAAAAGAACGACCTATTCAACGCATGGCTGAAAATGTGCAGGCATAGCGCGACGGTAGATAACTTCCCGTTCATCAAGGTATTCACGGACGAACAGCGACCGGAAAGCTGGGGCGCGGATGCAAGGGATTTATGCGATATCGTCAACATTGCAAGCTCGTCCAAGCCCAAGCTCGCTTACCCGTTCTACACGATAGAGGATATGATTGCCGAATGGAGCTTTAACCGCTTTATTAACCTGTATTACGATTTCCGTTTCCGTAGAGGGGATAATACCTTGCTCGTACATATTCTCAAAAGCGCTACGGCGTGGATCTGGAAGCGGAATATTCGAGTGTATAACAGTTATGGGTATAACACGTTAAAGATCGAGAAAGAGCGCGGTACCATGGACGGCAAGGTGGAGAGCAAAAAATACTATATCATGAATCGCAAGATATACGCCCGCCGTTTCTCTACGGACTGTTTTTCGGACTACTTCAACGATATGGCAAGGCAAACGCGGGTGGGATTGAACGACTACCGCGAGTACGTTACAGAGAAGGCGAGCGTGGACGAGCTGCTGGCGCAGAACAGCTACTTTATCAACGGACTGTATCATATCGGGGGAGACACGCCGTGAAGGAATTAAAGTATCATCTTCCCGAACCGTTAAAGGTGGGCGATTTCTACCCCGAATGTAAAGTATATTCGGACGGCAGTCATTTTATAGCGATACCGCACACGGAAAAGCCGTATAAGCCGCGCCCGAAGAAGAAAGAGGAAATAATCACGGTAAAGCCGCCGAGCGATAACAAGCCTCCCGCCGAGGAAGAAATAGCACTTCAAAAAGAGAGCGTGCCGCCGATTGACGGTGCGCTGCTTCCGCTTGAAAAAATAGCGGTCACGGGTGAGTTGCCGAAAGAGGAAGAATCGGAACAGCCTGCGAATATTTTAGAGCTGAACGAGCGGCGTATGACGAAGAAAGAGTTGTTCAACGAGCTGTATCAGGAGTATGCTTTTTTGAAGAAACGCGAGAAGAAAGTGAAATTGATCGCGGCATTGCGCCCGTATTTCAAGAATGACGACGCAGTAAAATTTTTTGTGGAAAGCAATCTCGAACGCAAGCAGAGAAATTTAATTGCGCGGCGTATTCGTTTGACGCGAAAAATCAACCTGCACGAGTTCAATTTTTTCGTAACTTTTACTTACAGCGATAAGCTACATACGGAGGAGAGTTTCAAAAAGGGATTGAAGTCCACGCTCAAAAACTTTTCAACGCGCAAGGGTTGGCGTTACGTCGGGGTGTGGGAGCGTTCGCCCGAAAAGCACCGGTTGCACTTTCACGGGCTTTTCTACATTCCCGAAGGCACAATGCCGAGCGAGCTGGATGAACGGGAGGATTACAGCTTTGCTACGCATAGACGGCAGACAATCCACGAATGCACCTATTTCGCGTATCGGTTCGGACGGAACGATTTCGAGGCGATTACGGATACGCAAAAGTTAGGAAACGCCGTAGCGTATATCATGAAGTATTTGGAAAAGACGGGCGAGAAGATCGTATATTCCAAAGGCTTACCGCAGTATTTCATATCCGATATTATAGAGGACGACGTAGTAACGACAATGGGCTTGGAAGATAAAAAGCTGTTGCTGTTTGACGACTTTGGCTGTTGGGACGAAGGGGAGTATATCGGCGCGGTGAGCAAAGACGTGATCGAGCGGATGCGCAAAGCAAACTGAAAGGAAAAGGCTGTCAAAATACGGTGTAAAATCAAGATACCGCGCGACGGTATGCGCGAGGCGATGCCCAAGCGGATTAGCGGGCACGCCTCGCCCGTCTGCGCCTTGATTTCGTATTTTAAGCAGTTCATTCAGTTGGTGGGGCGTGTGCTTGTCTCGGCGGCGCGAAGCGCCGCCGCTTGTATCAAGACAAGCACACGCCCCACGCTCAAAGGGAAACTAAAAGGGAACCAAAGGGAAACTGAAAGGAAACTTGATTGACGCTTAATTTTAATTGTGTGATTTAGGTGCTTAATTTGCGGTTATAAAAATATAGGTATTCTAAAAAAGGGGAACATTATGTTACTTGCAGAAGATAGGTTGGCGCGTGGGGCATTTTTAGGAAAGTTATTTTCTCTATTTGAAAATTATGGAAATCAGGGCGATCGTGGTTTCACCATAATTTTGAATGGTAAATTTGGGAGTGGGAAATCAACGTTGTTAGATTTTTTAGAAGAGAAAAATAGCACGGAAAACAAGTTTAGCGTTATTAGATATAATGCGTGGAACGACAATTTATTTGAGAATCCGCTTATCCCGATTTTGCGTGAAGTGAGCAAGTTGGAGGGGAAAGAGGGTAAGATAAAAAAAGGCGCAATAAATATATTAAAAAAATTACCTAAAATATTTTTTAGTACGTTAGCCAATGCTCATGGGGTCGATTTTACAGAGATGTTGTCGAATGAGAATATTTTTAGTGAATACGATGAGTATAAAGCTTCATTAGATGAATTTAGAAAGGTTTTGGAAGACTATTGCGCAAAAAAGAAAGTATTGTTTTTAGTGGACGAATTGGATAGGTGTTTACCTGAATATCAGATTAAAGTATTAGAAACACTTTATCATTTGTTTGAAATTCCTAATTTGATTGTTGTTATTGCGTTAGATCGGGATCAATTAGAATGTTCTATTAAAAATAAATTCGGTGATAATCAAAACACATTAGGCTATTTATCCAAGTTTATTAACTATCAAGTGGATTTGCCAAACGATAGCGATAGTGACTGGTTGTATTCATTGCTTGATTTTAATTGCGAATATTGCCAAGAGGTTAAGCAAACGATTACAAATATGATATTAACTTTGAATTATTCTATTAGAGAAGCTCAAAACATAATCAACGAAATAAATCTTGTTTGCAATGAAACTCAAAATAATGGGAAACAGTCAACGTACTATTATTGGTATCCATTGTTAATTGCATTTGTTTTATTGTGTAAACAAGAGAGTGGTGCGATATACAAAACATACTTTTCAAGCTGTCAAAAAGAAAGCTATCCCACAAATAAAATTTCTATGAAGGAGAGTGGCTATTATAAGTTTTTGTGCGATATCAAGGGAACAAAATTAGAGCAAGTAATTGAATCCTTAAAAAATGATTATTTTGGAAAATCTTGTTTGTTCCATGTCATTAACTGTTTTGCTAATTTAAGAACCATTGATGAGCAAGATTTAGCGAATTATATAGGGTTTGAGTTAAACGAAGTACAGGAAATTTTGAAAGAGGTGCGGTACGCCTTCCCTGAACGAATAAACAGTATTATAAAAAAAGTGAAGGCGATTGGTTTTTAATCAATCTAATCAGCATAAAAAAAGGACGCGATGCTTCGCGCCCTTTTTGTGTGTAGCGATTTGATTAGTGTCGTATATCGTATTTGCAAAAGCGCGGGTATTGGAAGATGAAGGCGGGCGTTTTCCAAACGCTCCACAGCTCGTTTGTTAAAGTGTTTTGGTGGCAGACAATGGCGGGAACGCCGGCAAGAGCGAGTTGCAGATAGGTCATGTGAACGCATCGAATGTCGATATCGCCCGCCTGCATGAAGCAGTGATGGGTGTAGTTGACATTGTAATCGTTTTTGAGAACGTCCAACGCCGCCATGAGCAGCCCGCCACCGCCCGAACACGGATCGTAGACGGAAAAAATATCCTTTTGTTTTGCGGTATCGCCGTTTATCATAATTTTTGCCATCAGTTTTGAAACGTGATAGGGCGTAAAAATCTGTCCCGTGCCTTTATTTCCCTGATTACAGTGCATGAACAGTTTGCCGAGATAGTCGTCGAACGCGCCGTCGTCGTAGGTTACGGAAGAAAGAAGCGCGAATATCTTGCAGAAAATTTCTGCAATCAATTCGCGTTCTTTGGGTTGATACCCGTTCATGATTTGCTTGTACTGTTCTTCCCGTTCGTCGAATTGCGTAAAATCGACGAGGTTGGAAACGGCTAATGCCCCGCAAGCAAACACGTCGGAAATAAGTTTGCTTTTTCCTACCGAATACGACGAGCGGTCAATGAGCTTTATAATTTCGTTTACGGTGGGAACGGGATAGGGGCAGAGCGTTCCGCTCTTTGGTTGCACTTTCTTCTCGGCAATCGGTTCGGGAGGCGGAGCAGGGAACGATTCGCTCGGCTTTTCGAGAACGATATCGAAAATGGTAAGTTGGTTGGGATTGGTGTATTTCATGTTTCACCTCGTTATCGTGCCGTGTAACATTTCCCGTGAACGGTGATAAGTTTGCCTGATATTTCGGGCTTTCCCTGTGCGCAGGCGCGAAGGAAAAGATGCTCGGTATCGTATTCGGCGCGGGAGAAGTTGCCGTAAGACATTCTCTCGTCCCGACCTACGGCAATAATTTCGACGCCTTTGCTTACGAGATAGGAGCTGAACTCCCACGATGCCTGAAATTTACCGTTGCAGTCTAATATAAAGCAGATATTTTCTTTGGGGCGATACCCCGTGATCCTGAAATAGTTATCCATAATTTTACCTCATAGTATGATTTTTGCGGTCATGCCGCGATTTGTTTTAATTTTCGGTTCGCGTAGGGCAGCCATTTTTTGTTGACGAACTCTAAAACGTCGTCGGTCGGTTTAGTGTCTTTATCGCCGTAGCATTGTAACACCTTTTTGCTTTTGAGCGAATACTCCACTGTTACGAACGGTTTATCGGGCGTTTCGGCGTTTCGTACAAAGAAGATAAGGCTTTCTTCGCGTGCAAATTTTTGGTCGTAATTCATTCGTCCTACGCAGTGATCTAGGACTTCTCCTTCGCGGATCAAGTCCTGCGGGGAACGTGCGATCACGACGACGAAAGCGTCTTTGCCGTCTCTTTGCAACGGCAGGTATTTTTCGGCAATCAAAGCGAATTTTGCATATAGTTCTTTCCGTTCTTCGGCGTCCTTTAACGCCTTTGCCGTATGGTATTGGTCTATCCGCATATCGTGCCAGCGTTTGAAATCGTGGGGATAACGGTTTTTCGGCAACGTCATATCCAACTGTAAATATTCGCACGCTTTTACATAGTCCGAGTAAGACGAAAGATTTGTGCTTTGTTTCTTGATATATTTGACAAGTTCTACGACTTCGCTTTTCGGTATGATTTTGCTAATCGTATTCTTGTAGGCATAATCGTTTACCGTTTCATTACAATCTCTGTTAAGGGCTTGTCCTTCAAGAAGCGGTAAATTATGCTTATACGCAAACATGATTGACTGCGCCGAAAAGTAAGGGTATTTCCCGTATTCGTTACGCAACAATTTGACGTTGTGTATAAGCCATTTGCGGAACGTTTTATCTTTTTCTACTTTTCGTAAAATTATTTTGTTTACGGCAAGGTGTTGTAAGCCCATTTTGATAAAGTATTCCGCTTGCGGATATTGTAAGTAAATACGCAGGTATTTCAAAACGTCGGGATGATTATATTTGTCTAACACGCTATAACGGAATTCTTTGAATTTCAAAGCGTATTTTCTATTGACAACTTCCGCCGTGGGATCGTAATATTTATCATTGGCAGGATACCATTTGCCGTCCTCGTATCTTTTGCGGCTACTAGATAAAGCCATATCGTACCAACCTACGGCATAGCCCATGATATAACATTCCATATCCCGTACCAAACACTTATCCGAATAAACGCCGTGAACGGCAACCTGTTTACAAAACCATTGTTTTTTGTAGTGTTTGCAGGCAACGGTTATCTTTACGAGCTCGCCTTTTATTTTCGATAGATAAGCATAAAATGAGATCTGCCCTTCATAACTGTATTTGTCTTTATTTTTAATGATTTTTGCGATATAGTTCGGAATCGGCTTTATATATTTTTCGTCTATCATTGTTTTACCTCAAAATAATCATGTCGCCGAATAGCTCGTCCAAAACGGAGAGCGCTTCGGGGTCGTATGCGTCGGTGTCGAGGGGCGGAAGATCGTCGTCCCCGTCGTCGGGCGGTAAAGGTTGTACGATAGGCGTTCGCGGTTCTTCGATATCGCCGTCGAATTTGCGCATTTCCTCTACGGGAAGCACTTCGCCCGTTTCCTCGTCTACGTTCAATTCCTCGGCGGACGGTTCTACCGTTTTTTCCCGAAGCTCGCCGCCGATCTGTTCCGCGATGGTAACTTTGTAGCCGTGGCTGACTAATTTTGTGATATAGGCTTCTGCCGCGTGGAAGGGAACGCCCGTCATGGGAACGCGCTCTTTGAGTCCGCAATCCCTGCCCGTTAAAGTGAGATCAAGAACGTCTGCGGTTATCCCCGCATCGTTTCCGAATATTTCATAAAAATCACCGAGGCGGTAAAACAAGATGCTATCCGCGTATTTTGCTTTTACGGACAGATAGCGTTCGTACCATTCGGACGGACGGGGTTGAACGGGCGGCAGAGGGGGAGCGGTTTGCTGTTCTTCTTGTTCCCGTTCCATGACCTCGGCAATTTCTTCTTCGGTGGGTTCGTCGTCCTCGTCATCTTCTTCGTCGGGTTGGTCGGGTATGTCGGCGGGCGCGGGTTCTTCTTTTTTCTGCGTTCCCAACATATCGAACAGGGAAAGCTGTGGTTCGGGCTTGGGTTTCGGAGGAGTGTAGGGAACGGTAGGGGCGGTCGTCTTTTGAACGGGTTTCGGCGGCGCGTATTCCGTGCCGTCCTCGTTATAAAGTTTCCCTTCGATACCGTCCTCCTCAAAGTAATGGATTGCCCAGCCGTAAACGACGGAATCCTCCACGCACGCCGAATTCGCGCCTTTCTCGGCAAGTTTCCTTGCTTCGCCCTCGGCGAACTTCATAAAGCCGTTCAAAGTCTTTTTGTTGATAAGCGTCTTTCCGTCTTTCGTGATGCGGACGCCGTTGTTGATTTTTTCCGCCAAAACATCGCTCGCGTTTTCCTGCAAGTACGCAAGGATCAGTTCCTGCGGCTTGCCAGTTGCGGTTAAATTGAGTTTCATCTGATATCAGCCTCCTTTTTTAAGATTTTCAAAATGTTCTGTTCGGAGTACCCGCGCGAACAGACGTAAATAATCGTCGCCAGTCGTTCAAGAGATGCGCCGTTTTTACATTCCTGAAACAGCAGATCGTATTGAAAGCGGTCGGCGTTCGTGAACCATTGGTATTTATTGCAGAGATAGTAAAGTTTTTCGATTGAAATTTTCATGTGTTCCTCCATATATTTTTTATAAAATTAAAGTCGGAAAACGCAAGCTCGGATTGACTCCGAGCGTTAAGCGTTTTCACGACCTTAGCAATCTCACGAAATTTTTACGAAGTAAAAATTTGTGAACTTTCAAATGGGCAATCGCGCCACAACCGGCGGTATTCGTTATATGTTTTTATGGGGATAACCAACCATTTTACATTAAGGATAGGTAGTTTCGTTGCGCTGTCCTCGGGCGGCTCCCGTTGATACCAGCGGACGTGGAAGATAGCAAGGTCGTAAGTGTTCGTTACGGCATAAATTTTGACTTTGCTTTTACCGAGTAATTGGTAGCATACTTTGTAACCGTAATTTTTCATGCCGCGTACATTTCCTCGCCGTATTCGTCTACGAGTGCGCAGGCGTCTGAATAGAGATTGCATTCCGCCCGTTCGCCCCACCATGCGAGCTTTACCGTTTTTTCCGTCGTGTCTACCCATACGGACGGACCGCCTACGGCTACCCAGATACGGATACCTTTATATTCTTTGTCTGCGCTTATGACGAACTCCATATCGTAGCAATTCGCAAAGTAGTCGTACACGGTGATTTGTTCTAATTCGTCTTCGCGGGTTTTCCCGCCGCAGAACGTGCAGGTGTAAACGGGTTCATCGTCCTCATCGAAGGTTTCTTCGGCATCGCTCAAACGGAAGTTTTCAAGGCAGTGGGGGCATTTGCAAATATCGCCGTCTGCGATTGCTTCCAGCTCCCGCGCAATATTCAAACAGTATTGACGGTTTTCTTCTTTCATTTGTTTCCTCCCGATTTATCAAAGTATTTTTTAACGGTAATGTGTTTGTACCGCAATCCGTGCCGTTCACGGAATAACTTGATTGCTTCGCGCAGAGAATAGAGCAAATAGCGTTGAGTTGTGCGGCGTCCGTTTTCGTCCCTATATTTCAGAACCAACGCACCGTGAAGATAATAACAGGATAAATATCTCATGTTTTATCTGCCTCCGTAAATTTGTTGCGCGAAATGGGGGAGAGCCGTATAAAAATTGTTGTGCATGAGTGTGTGATGCAAATTGCGATTTTTTGCGAAATGGTAGCTGCCTGCAAGCTCATAGCCTTTGCGGGTAAGTCTTTTGACTTCGTATCTGTCCGAGCCGTCGTGATGACTGCCTTCAATGATAAAATGCCCGTTGCGGTCTATCATTCTAATATCGTCCAAATGCTGAATAACGGTCAATAGATCCTTGAAGGAACGGATAAAGTTACCGCCTTCGAGGTTGCCGTGCCAGCTCCCGAAATAACCAGTCAAAAGGTAATAGTTGTTTCCGAAATACGATTCGAGGTTATCTTTTAACTCATTCCACAAGATACCGTCCTGATATGCCTGTTCTTCGATAATGCGGCTGTCGGGAATTTCTTCTTTCGTTTTCCAACCTCTTTCGTCGGCGCAGGCATCGAATAAGTATTCGCGGATATCCCGATCCTTTTCAAGACTGAAATAACTGTCGTATAGGATAATTTCTTTTGGTTTCATCATTGCCTCCCCGCAAAACGCGGCACGAATCTTCCGCTGAATTTGCCCGTTGTTCGGTTGATTTCGTTTTGTATTTGAATAAAATCATGTGCGAAATTAAACACGTCCGCGTTCAGCATATCGGCAAGCCGTAAGTTAAAATATTCCGTTGCTTTTTCCATGTCGATCAATGCCGTCGCCTTATCGCTCTGCATCAGACCGAGCGTTTCCGCTCGGTTGACGATTTTCATTATCAGCTCTGTCTGTTCTTTGTTTAACATTTTATATCCTCCGATTTTTTTCACGCGGAAATTCTTCCGTAAACGTCGTCTGCAAAATAGGCGCAAACGAACCAATTAAAAAGGGCATGACATTTCACGCCCTTATAGTCTACAATGTAGTCGTTGTCGCCGACTTTTTCCAATACCGTGATTTCGTCCGTAATTTCGGGTTGCATTTTCTCGCGATTTAAGGACTGAATGTATGCCTGTGTTTTGTAGGGTGTCATTTTATTTTCCTCCGTTTAATAATCGTTGCATTTTTTTATGTATTCTTCACGGGCTTCAAGCAAGCCGCGGAGTAACCGCTCGTCCGCAGCTACTTGTTCTTCGGTGAGACCGAGCGCGTCAAAGGTTTCCTCGTAGTCGAGTGTAATGCAGTATTCGTGATTGGCGAGTTCATAAAGGAACATATCGCGGATGAATCCGTCGCCGGTTCTGTCGGCGTCAATCGCGTCCTGCATTTCTTTTTTGAAACGGGCGGACATTTCATGAAAATGCTCTTTATCGCTTTTGCGGATAAAACAGCCGCATCCGAGCGAACATATTTTATCCATGTCGTTTACCGTCAGCCCCCATTTTCGCATCATTTCTTCAAACTGTTCTTTGCTAAATGCCGCGCCGAGGGGGAAGGCGTCCATTTCTTTTTGGTGTTTATCTTTTAACTGTTTATAAGCGTTCATTGTTGTTTTTCCTCCATGTATTTTTTGTATTGAGTTTCTTCCTCTAAAATCTGCATGAGATAGGGGAGCATTTCGCCTTTTGTTTTGCCGATACATAAAATATCCAGCATATTCGGGTTGCCGTTCATGCAGTGCAGAAAGATATATCTGCAAAGGCTGGCAATGTCTTTATCCTCGTTGCCGTTCGTCTTGTTGATGCAGTAAACGGCGGTGATTAGCGCGTGCATTTCTTTCGTGGTTTTCATGATTTGCTCCTTAATCGTATTGTAAATAAAATTTGTCTAAAATATCGTAACGCCCGAAGTCTTTTACGTCTTTCCAGTTTGTAGCGATATAATCCGCCAGCGCGCCAAGAGGGGTTCGGTTGCTGTCTTTCAAATAGCACTCGTGAGTTAAAGCGACGTATTCAAGCAAAACTTTTAAGCTGTACTTTTTATCCATGTCGTTATAAATTCCCGTATGGAAGATATATGCTTCTGAACCGTAGTTAAAATTGTATGTATGTTTTCCGTACATTACCTGAAAAGAAATTTTGTTTTCCATGACAAACCTCCTTAACCGATGCGTTTAATACCGCCGCCGAAGCTTTGCAGGGCAATCGTTCCGAATTCGCTGCACCAGTCGTCCGTCTTATTCCAAACGTAAGCAAAAGCGTAATGCTCGTTTTTTCTTGCGGACGGCAAATTTCCCCATTCTTCGGGATAGTTGCTGACGATTAAAAAGTCCCAGCATTCCCCGAATTCGGTAAATTCGTGAGTAACGGCATAGACGGTACAGTTATATTTCTTTTCGATTTCTTTCATTTTCGCTTCGATTTCAGGTTCTTGGTAGATCCAAAATCCGCCGAAGTTTTCATAATAGCAAACATTCCCGTCCGTTTCAAAGCCTTCGATAAAAGGCTTGTAAATATCCAACTGTTTCAGATATTTGATTGCTACGGGTTTTCTTTGCTGTATAGTAGTATTTTCGTTCATGCTACATCTCCTTCGACGCTTACAAAGTCGTCTATAAATATTTTGTCGTTCATCACGCCGTATTCAAAATACAGCGCGTCGTTCTCTTTCCGCAGCTCGACTGTTTCCTGCGTGAGCTTTCCGAGGTTGTTAATAGCAACGGTCGCAGTCATGCTTTCCGTATTGACCTCGATCAGATTAAAGATGACGTTATAATCTCCGTTGAAATGCCAAAATTCTTTCATGTAATATTCGTTTTTCATTCCTCGGTATCCTCGCTTGTATTGTATCGATCGTTTTCTTCTTCAAAAGCGTAGAAGAGGGGATCGGTGTCCCCGCATCTACCGTCGCATCTTCCGTTTAATATGCAAGTATCGCAAATACTCATTTTTCTTTCCTCCTTACTTAACCAGCTTGAACCATACGTAGTACGTCGTTTCAACGTAGTCCAGCGTTTCATAACGATCCTTTTCCTTGTTGAAAATGTTGACGTTTTCGTAGGCAAGCGTAACGTATCCCTTGAACTCCGTCTTGTCTTTGTCGATGGGGTGACAATGTTTTGTAACGTCGTCGAATATCCGTATGTACGGATTCCCCTTGCTGGAAGTGGAGGGGATCAATAAGTTACCTTCAACCAGATAACCTACACCC
This sequence comes from uncultured Christensenellaceae bacterium, assembly GCA_910586985.1. Taxonomy (GTDB): domain Bacteria; phylum Bacillota; class Clostridia; order Christensenellales; family Borkfalkiaceae; genus Gallimonas. The sequence continues at coordinate 74,207 of CAJUKK010000002.1, forward strand.
TTCAACTTCTTGTCCTGATTTACCTTGCAAACGCTGTAAATCACTTTTTGCATCTTTTTTTACCTCCGATTTTGTATTTTTGCCTTTCGGCAGGGCCAACGAGGCACAGAGGGGAGTTTATGATTTTGAAGTTATACGGCAACAACCGGAAGTCAACGAGCGGACGAAAAGATTGCATAAAAAGAAAAAACACCGTACTGAAAAGCTCGGCGCTGGATTGAATATAAAGTTCGGTTACAAAGCCAAAGCAATGTTTTCGGGAGCCGTTTACTTCCGCGACGCTCTGTGCAACGATAAGCCCAGACGAAAGGAAAAAATCGGAGGTTAAATTGTTGACTTTTTTATTGGACATTATTATAATGTAATAGTGATCAGATTGATATAGGTTTGCGGAGCAAGATATAGGTGTGTCCAATATAGAGGTTCGGATTTGTTACCATTTGGCGCACCATAACATCTATTGCGATTTCCACCAGGGGATATCAATAGATGTTTATTTTTTAGAAAATTTAAAGAAAAAAAATTTGTATGGGAAGGAGTGCATTATGAAAGTTGTACAAAAGCAACGAAACAGCAAAATGTGTATTATGTGCGGACTCGATAACGATTATGGTGTTCAGGCGCCCTTTTACAGCATGGAAGACGGCAGCGTAATGACAGTGTTTTCTTACCGCGAAAAGCACCAAAGTTATCCGGGACGCGTACACGGAGGACTGATTACCGCAATGCTCGACGAGCTTGGACTCCGCGCGTTGTGGGCAAAAGAAGGCGGAGAGAAAACGTACGGCGTAACTATGTCGCTCGAAACGAAGTATCGCAAACCTGTCCCTTACAATACGAAACTATTCGGGAAAGGGCAGATTATTAAGGACAGCGGTAATTTTATTACGGCGGAATGTATATTAACAGACGCAAGCGGGAACGTGCTTGCAAGCGCAATTGTTAAATATTTAAAACTCGGAATAGACAGGATTGCAATTTCGGCGGAGATTTCCGAGCATGATGAAATGTGTTATTTGATTGAAGACGGCGTAACGGAAATTAACTATGAAACTTGATTTTGAACTTGTTCCCGACGGATGTTGGTACAGCAATTTACGCTCAATACTTTCAAAGGAAGCTTGGGATTTTGTCAGAAAAGACGCATATGCCCGTGCAGACGGAAAATGTATGATATGCGGTACGGTATCTTCTCGTCTTGAGGCGCATGAAAAATGGGACTATGACGAGGAGTCGGGTATTCAAAAACTAACGGACGTTCTTGCAATTTGCAAAGACTGCCATGCAGTTATCCATATTGGACGAACCTCTTTAAAAGGGGACGAAAGCGCCGCTTGCGAGCATTATATGAAGGTAAACGGAGCATCGTATGCGGAGTACCGTCGCGCGCTTGGAGAGGCGAACCGCAGACATCAATCGTTAAATCGTGTAAGCGAATGGGCGCTTGATTTAACATGGTTAAAACGTTATACATAAAAAAATCCCCGCAGGATTATTTGCGGGGATTTTTTTAATTGTTTACTCCGTTCGCATATAAACTGTATACGCGCCTTTTTCAAGCATACCGTTTGCCAACAGGTCGCTGACTGAAAATTCAAACGTTTTATTTACGGCATCGCCAAGCATTCCCGTCAGATTATTATATCGTGCATATTTGACGTTGACGACAATTTTTCCGTCCGCAGGCGCAACAATCTGATAGTATTTGTTACGGCGCGAATAGGAAAGAACAGCTTGATCGAGCACGTTTTCTTCTCTGTCGGAAAACGACAGGTCGATTATAGTATATTCTGAACGCGTATCCGTATTTGAATATGCAAATTCAAATACAATGGGAACTTCTTCTTTTATGATTACCGTAGCGGTAAGCGTGCGACCGTCGCAAATCCATGTCGAGAGATCATAGGGCGACAGGGAGAAATAATGCGTTACATTTCCAAGACTGATACTTCCAAAACTGCCGAGCCTGTTTTTTCCGTCGAGATAGGCGGTGTAAGAATATTTTCCCGTCGCTGTTTCTTTAAATTGCGCATGTTCACCATCGAAGATAGGAGTATTGCCGGCGGTGAGTGTTCCGCCTGTTATCGGATTACCGTTTTCGTCGGTAAGGTTTAAAACATAAGTGAGCGGTTGGGTATGATTGAGCAATTTTACCCACTTGCCGTTTGTATATGCAAAGTTGTCAGAGTCTATGATGTCTGATCTGCCGTTCGGTACGGAAGAGAGAATATCTCCGCTGTTCCAATCAAATACGCCGTCTTTTTGAGTGAGTTTTTCGTCTCCGCGGTAAATATCTCCATGATAGGGGGTTTGATAAAAAGCGTCGATTACCGTTGCACTTGTTTCGTCGGGACGGGAATAATAGACAAAGTCCTGAATGGTTACGCTCGTTTGCCCGCTGTATACCATCCGCATGCAGTTTGCTCGCGGATCGAACTCTTCGGGTAATTGTGTCATTTCAGCGGGCGACATAAGCCAAAGCGCTTTAATTTCGCTTGGATATCCTTGATATGTCAGCAAGAGATGTCCTTGTACCGATTCGGCGGGGAAGTGAAACAGCATTCCGTCTTTTTCGTAAAACATGTTCTCGGAATAGAGTTTGGTTTCGGCAACAGTCAAGTGGATTGAAATCTCGAGTGCTTTATCGGAAGGGATGACTGTCGAATATTCATAAGCGCCGTGAGTAGCGTTTAATTGAAATACCCATTTGTCCTGAAAGAACGGGGCATCATAGGATTTTATTCTTATGCTTTCGTGATAATCCGACGGAATTTCCACATAACCCAAATAGTTGTTTTGTCCCGTCGCTATTTTCGTAATCGGTAACGATGCTCCGTCGTTTTTAATGGCGTAATCGCTTTCGCTCATGCCGTAAACTGTGGCAACGCGATATCCGATTTTGACAAGACGGGTTTCCAATCTTAAAATAGTGGAATTAAGCTGTTCTTCCGTCAGGGTAATGAGTCGGGTTTCTGCGCCGTTGGCAGTTACTGTGATCCCGTTTCTCAACTCTTCACGCGTAAACGCGCCCGTAAATAATCCGTCCTGAAAAGATAGAGCCTTTGTACCGCACTGTGCGCGGACATTGTCTGTGACCCCGTTAACGATCAGATTTACGTCTGTCCGTGATTTTTGGTAAAATTCAATTGTTCTTTCACATTCGCCGCTTTTTAAATCGTCAACGCTGATTTGCAAATTATAAGTTTCATAGCCCTCTGCGTTTACAGTAATAACAAAATCTCGTTTATAATCGACGTGAACTGAATATTGTCCGTTTTCACCTTGTAACGTTCCGAAAGAAGTGGTAACGACGTATGCGTCGGGGGAAAGCTCGCTTTCGATCAGGATGGAGACTGTTGCGCCGGATGAAAAGTTTACGGCGCATGCGCCGAGGACGCACGCCGCAATCACGGCAATAAGACAAGCAAAAGCAATGTAAAATCGTTTATAAATTTTCATGGTCAGAACCTCATTTTTCATCGGACAATACTTGAATTACACCGTTATTTGTAATTGTTCTGCATGATACGCGGGAGAATATAAGAGCAATTAAAATAATGAATGTAAACGCAGCGGCAAGCGAGACAAAGAAAAATCCGAAGTTGAGTGAAATTTTCGTGCCGAGCAATTCGGCGATCGTTACGCCTGTGCCTACTTCGCGGTTAAAGATTGCATCTACGCCGAATTTGAGTCCCAGCGAGATTCCGCAACTTCCGACAAGAACCCAAGGCAGACTTCGGGCAAATATTAATAATATTTCGACAAGGTATAGATGCGGGATTACATTTTTCTTCGCGCCGATAGCGCGCATCATTCCCATATAATTGCGCCGTATTTGCACCGAATAATTTACCGAATTATATAAATTCAACAATGTTGCAAAAAAGATAATTCCTCCGAACGTATAGGCGACTATGGTAACGTAGTTTCCCACCATGTAAAGGGGGCGTATTCTTGAGAAAGTGTGCGGCGCACAGATGCGTTCCGCATAGGAATAATCTTCTTCTCCCACGTGTGCGTCTCCTGCAACCGATTTATAGAGACCGTCGATCGCATTTGCTACGGATACGGCGTCTCCGTAACCGTCGCATTGCAAAGTCGCGGTTTTGATCGGGCGCTCGTACAAAAATGCATTTTCATTTCCAGTGAGCCGCTCTGCCGTAAAGTAGACGGCAGGGAAAGCGGGAAAAAACTTGTTTGCTTTTGCGGCGTCTTCGGCAATTGACGCAACCGCCTTTGGATAAGTTACGACAATGTAGGGAATGGGACTGCCTGTCGCGGGGGTGTGGTACATTCGCGTAAGCGTGGGTAAAAATTCTGTTTTTCTTGCGTTGCCTTCGCCCGTATAGGCGGAGTTCCCTGATATCCAGATATGCGCGTCAAAGCGCGTTACGTAACTCAGCGTATAGTAATTTTTTGTGATAACGCCCGTGATCGTAAAATTTTCAAGAACGTTAACGCCCATATTGCCGCCCGTTGCGTTTTCTACGAAGTATACGTTATTTGGATTATTGTCGTTGTCCTCAAAATAACGGTAGATAAAATTATTCGCCGAGCCGTATTTTCCGAATGCGGCGGCAGAGATTGTTTTTCCGATTGCTTCTTCCGGCTCGAGTCCGAATTGAGCGGCGAGCGCTTCGGAAATAATCGCCTCGCCTGATTTTCCGTCCGTAAAGCCTGTTCCGGCGCAGATAAGCGGCGTATTCATTTTTGCAAGATCAAACTCATATCCGTTTGGTACAAGCTTACCGTTGTTTTCTTGTGTGTCGATAATTTTAATTTTTCCGTTAAGCGGAGCGTCCTGCCCGTAAGCCGAACCTGTTTCAAGATCGGCTTTTGCTTTATTCACATTCCCAATCGTTAAAGAGTAAGAGGACATTCCGTATATTTCGCTGTATATAATTTCATCGACAGTGCTTTCTTGTAAGGCTTTGAGAGACGAAAAGTCATCTTGCCCGTAGGAAAAGACCGTGCCCGATCCCGCCGACTCCTTATCGGGATTGACGGATACTGTAAAGGAAGAAACGCTCTTTAATCCGTTTACGGTGTTTAAAAGGTCGACGTAAAAAGATAGGGTAAAAAAGATAATGGGAATAAGCAGGATAAGTCCGAAAGCAATCCCGCGCACCGTGTTGCGCGTGGATTTTTTGCGGCTGTTGATGCTGATTTTTCCGAGACGGATATATTCGTTCAGTTTCATTTATGCCACCTCGTTGATTGTTCCGATTACGTCTTGCCTCGCAATTTTCGAGAGCGAGCTGAGTGAAAAAAGAATTGCAAAGAGGAAGAACGCGGCAACGGTTGCGAGCGGCAGCCATAGCGGGATGCTCGCAGTGATTGTGTACACAACGGCAAATCGACCAAAGATCGTTGCAAATAAATCCGTCATTAACGTAATAAGAATGGGGCGCAGTGCGAACAGTAATGCGAAACCGAGCAATACTCCGCCGAGAATGGAAAGAAGAGATTCGCACAAAACAATCTTTTTTACGCCGTTTTGGTTGAGTCCCATGGACTTCATCAAACCGATAAATTTTCTATTTTTATCGACAGATATAATAATTGTATTGGCGACGCTGCCGATACTCATCAGCAGAACGAATACGGCGAGCGCGCTTACTCCGATCATGATGAGCGTTCCTGCAAGCTCGGCTAATTCCATACGTTCGATATGATCGCATTGAAAGCGCTCGAACGATTCAAGCGGATTGTTGGGGTTGAGTTGCGGCGGCGCTTGTTCAACGTCTCCGTTTAAAGCGTTCGTAAATTTTTTCATATCGCTTAGCAGCGAATTATAGTTATAGTCGTCGGTAGTAGGGGAATAAGCGCACGTAACTTTTTTACATTCTGCTTTGCCAAGCTTTCCTTCGCCCAAAAAATTGCCTGAACCGATAATAATTCCGTTTGCGTTTACTACGCCGCGGGCGGCAAGGGCGCTTTCGTTGTAAATTCCGCAAACGGTAAATTTACGTGATTCGAAAGGATTGAGCCGTTTCAACATTTCTTCGTACTGTTTTACGGCGGCAAGATATTCTTCTTGTTCTGCTTCGCCGCCGCCCGTAAAAGTCGGAGGTGTAAACATGTAATCGCTGCGCGTAAGATAAGCGATCATAACGGTATCGCCTGTGCGGATGTTGACGCCGTTTTCTGCGAGTTCGCACGCTTTTTCGTAGCCGATCCAGATGTTCGGTTTGTCGTTGTCGTCGTTCGTCCAGATTCTTCCTTCGCGAATAAGACCTGAGGGATAGGACTGCGTATAGTGAAAATCCTTAGCGTCGATATTATATAAAAGTTGAAGAGACGATCCCTTATAATTCAACCAATCCATAATGTCTTGGTTGCTGTCAAAGTTTTCTTCGCGGTAATCGTAAGTGATGTAATAATTTTCGCTGGGGAATCTGTTGTCGTCATTCGCTACGTTCTGATAGCTTAAATTTATATCGCCGACAAGGTAGGGGGATTTTCCGAGATGTTCTTTGAGTTTGTGATAATCCGTTTCGGGCACGTATGCGTTTGCGGTGCTCGTGCCGATTCCGCTTAAAATATAAGTTGCTCCGTTTTTTGCAAGCACTTTTTTGCTCACGTTTGTTTCGTTTTCAAGAAATGCGGTACCGATGAGCAGCAAAACCATGATCAGCGTTGAGACAATGGCAACGATAAGCACGGTGAGTATTGTCCTGCTCTTGTTTACCCACATGTTATGAGCGGCAATCTTTAATACGTCAATTGATTTCATGCCTCCTCCTTCGGGAGAATTGCCGACAATCCGCCTTGTTTCCGCATTTGCTCAATTTTTGCCTCCACGCTATCCGTCCCGCCGTAAACTTGTTCGTTCGGCTGTAATTTTCCGCGCATAGAGGCGACGCCGTCGCTGATAAATATCACATTGTCGGCATGGCGCGCGTCTTCGATGTTGTGAGTGACGAGCACAACGCTTGTGCCTTCTTCGCTGATGCGTTTCAGAAGTGCGATAACCTCGGCTCCGTTTTGTGAATCGAGGTTTCCTGTCGGCTCGTCGGCGAGGATAATTTTCGGATGGTGCACGAGCGCGCGCGCAATCGAAACCCGCTGTTTTTGTCCGCCCGAAAGTTCGTTGGCCTTTTTATTCATTTTATTTTCGAGTCCGAGTAATTTTAAAACTTCCCGTGCATTTTCCTCGCGCTGCTTTCTGTCTATGCCGGCTATGATAAGCGGCATTGCAACGTTGTCGAGTACGGTAAAAGTCGGTTCCAGATAAAAGGACTGAAACACAAATCCCGTTGTTTTATTGCGATAATCGGCAAGATCGTTTTCAGACATTTCGGTCAGATTGTTGCCGTCCGCAAAAACGCTGCCGCTCGTGGGGGAGTCAAGCGCGCCGATAATATTCATCAACGTGCTTTTTCCGCTTCCGCTCTTTCCCAGAATTGCAGTTAGTTTTCCGTCCTCGATGGTGACGTTTACGTCTTTTAACGCGTGTACCGCTCCGTCTCCCGTACCGTAAATTTTGTTTACGTCTTTTAGTTCTATCATATAAATTCCCCTTAAATTAAAGCATTTTAATTCTAATTCAAATATTATCACAATGTACAAATCATGTCAATATTTCACGCAAAATTTAAGAAAATTTTCATAAACATTCAAGGGTAAATTTTTCCTTTGGAAATCTTTTTTTAAAATGTAAAAATGTTTGTCCAAACATTTGACTTAAAGGAGAAAAGCGTTTAAAATGAGAAAGTAAAAAGTACGACGGAGAAGAATTTTTGCATGATCACACACGGTAACGAAATCAAATTGTTTGCTGGTAACTCCAACCGCCCCCTTGCGGAGGCGATCGCGCGTAAGCTCAACACGACGCTCGGTGAAATCGAAGTCGGCAAGTTTTCCGACGGGGAGACGAGCATACATATCGGGGAGACGGTTCGCGGAAGAGATTTGTTTATCATCCAGTCTACTTCCTATCCCGTCAACGACAATTTGATGGAATTGCTTATTATGATCGATGCCGCAAAGCGCGCTTCTGCGGGGCGCGTAACCGCGGTAGTGCCTTATTTCGGTTATGCCCGTCAAGACAGAAAAGCGCGTTCGCGCGATCCCATTACCGCAAAGCTTGTAGCCGATCTTTTGATGTCGGCCGGTGCGGACAGAGTACTTACGATGGATCTTCATGCGGCGCAGATTCAGGGTTTTTTCAATATTCCCGTGGATAATCTGCTCGGCGGTCCTACGTTATATAATTACTTTGCCAATAAGTTCAATACGGAAAAGTGCGACGAGGATTTTATCGTCGTTTCGCCTGATATCGGCTCGGTCAACCGTGCGCGTAAAGTTGCGGAACGGCTTAATTGTCAAATGGCGATCATCGATAAGCGCCGTCCTCGCGCGAACGTGATGGAAGTTATGAATATTATCGGAAACGTAGAGGGTAAAAAATGTTTGCTCGTCGACGACATGATCGACACGGCGGGAACGATCGTGCAGGGTGCGCAGGCTCTCGTAGAAAAGGGCGCAAAAGAAATTTATGCGTGCTGTACGCATGCGGTGCTCTCCGGCCCTGCAATCGAGCGGTTGAAGAATTCGCCTATACTTGAACTAGTTATGCTCGATACCGTGCATTTGCCCGAGGAGAAACGCCTTCCGAATATCAAAATTTTATCGACAGCCGATATCTTTGCGGCGGCAATCGAGAACGTTTATCTCGACAAACCGATGAGTAAAATTTACGACTGAGAATCTGCCGCCGCAATCTGCGGCGGCTTTTCAATGAAAATTAAAAAAGTAACGGGTACAGGGTGAAATATGTTTTTGATCGTGGGACTTGGAAATCCCGAAGAAAAATACGCTAAAACTTTTCATAATATGGGATTTCTCGCCGCAGGCGATGCCGCGGAAATTCTCGGCGTTAAATTTAAGAAAAAAGAATGCGAGGCGAGTGTGGCGGAAGCGTTTGTCGGCGGCGAAAAGGTGTTGATTGCCCGTCCGCTTACGTACATGAATGCATCGGGCAGAGCAGTAAAACAACTTGTGAGAAAGTACAAACTTGCTCCTCACGAAATGGTCGTATTGTATGACGATTACGATATTCCCAAAGGTCACGTTCGTATCCGCCCGTCAGGCAGCGCAGGGACGCATAACGGAATGCGTTCGCTGATCGCCGAACTCGGATATTCTGATTTTGCGCGAATCAGGATAGGTATCCGCGACGAAAACGTGAATATACCTATTATAAACTATGTTCTTTCCGACGTACGAAAAGAAGATTACGAACTTTTTATATCGGCAACGAAACGTGCCGCAGAGGCGGCTATCGCGCTTGCCAAAGGCGAAACTGTCGAGCACGTTATGAGCAGATATAACGGGTAACGGTGTAAGCTTGTTTTTTATCCTTCAATCAGGAAAAATAATGACGGGAATAATATGAGAAATTTTTTTGATTTTGAAAATTTAGGCGGGGATTACCCCGCCTTAAATCGCGATGTGGAGGACGGATTGCCCGTAGCGGCATTCGGTCTTTCCGATGCGCAAAAATACCTTGTCGCCGCTTCGTTAAAAGGTCAGATCGTGTACCTTACGGCGGACGCGCTTGCCGCACAGAACGCCGCGCAAGCAATTTCGGCGTTATCGGGAAAAAGGTGTGCTCTTCTTTCCGCCAAAGACGAAGTGCTTACCTACCGTAAGGCGCTTTCAAAGGACGCGCTTTTTCGCCGTCTCACTGCGCTGAACGAGTTTTTCTCGGGAGCGGACGTGCTCGTGCTTGATGTTGAGGCGGCGATTCAGCTTATACCGCGGAGGTTGCCGGTTTTTCATATTGCGGAGGGGAGTAATATCGAGATGGGCGAGTTTGTTTCTAAGCTCGTCTGCGCGGGATATGTGCGTGAATATACGGTAGAAAGTAAAGGCACGTTTGCAGTTCGCGGTGATATCCTCGATATATTTCCTATCAATGCGGAGCATCCTGTGCGCGTTGACTTTTTCGGCGACGAAGTGGAGGCGATCAAACCGTACGACGAGGTAACGGGTGAACGTCTTGCACGTATTCCCGAGATCGATATCGTTTCGGCGACGGACGTCGTGCCCGAGGACGGTGATTTTGAGCGGGTAAAAGCTGCGCTAGCCGCCGAGTTAAAACGCGCGCCTTCGTCTGCCGCTTATTCCCGTTTAAATACGATTGCAGGCGATATTTTGTCTGCCGAGCAGATTACGAGCGATTATGTTTTGCCGCTTTTGAAAAATTCCTGTTCGCTCTTTTCTTTGCTCTCCGAACGCGTGCTCATTGTATTTGACGAATGTAAACTTATACGCGATAAATTGGAAGGACTTTATAAAGAACACGGAGAACGTTATTTTACATTGCGCGATGGCGGGGAAACCATGAGTTTCTCCCTTGATCAATATGTGCCGGAAGAGGATTTTTTCCGTTCCGTTAAAAAATTCCGCGTGCTTGCTCTGCAGACTTTTACGGGGAACGCTTACTTTTTCGATCCGCTTAAAATGTATAACTTCCCGTCCGCGCCCGCGCGGCGGTATCTCAATTCTTTGCCCGATCTTTTTAACGATATCAAGGCGTGGAATAAAACGGGGTATCGCGTTATTCTATATGCGGGGAACGGTGAACGCGCGGCAAAGCTCAAAGCGGAGCTGGCTGAAAACTATCTGTCTGTCTATCCCTTGCCCGAAAATCTTGCGCGAATGAAAGGCATTTGCGTATTGGAAGATACTTTGCAAAAGGGTTTTTTATTGCATGAGTGTAAACTTGCCGTTATCGGTACGGGGGATTTGTTCACGCGCAGCGGTGAAAAACGGCGCATCCGCAAAAAACGCGGCGATCTGTTCGTCGCGCCCGAGATCGGCGATTATGCCGTGCACGAAAGTTACGGAGTCGGAAAGATAACCGGAACGAAAAAAATTGAAACGACGGACGGAACAAAGGAATATGTTGCGCTGTCATACCGCGACGGGGACACTTTATACGTGCCTGTCGAGCAGATGGACGTTTTGTCCAAATATATGGGCGAGGACAATCCTTCGCTTTCGAAAATAGGCGGCGGGGAGTTTGAGCGGGTAAAGGCGCGCGTACGCGCCGCGCTCAAAAAGATGGCGTTCGATTTAAAGCAACTGTATGCCGAGCGTCAGGAGCGAAGGGGCTATGTTTTCCCCGAATACCGCGAGGAAATGGAGGAGTTCGAATCGGCGTTTCCGCATGAGGAAACGCCCGACCAACTTTCGTCGATCGAAGAGATCAAGGCGGATATGTGCTCGGATAAAGTAATGGATCGCTTATTGTGCGGCGACGTCGGTTTCGGGAAAACGGAGGTTGCTCTGCGCGCGGCGTATCTGTGTATTCTGGCGGGCAGGCAAGCTGCGCTCATGTGTCCGAGTACAGTTCTTTCCGAACAGCATTTCCGCACGGCGACGGAACGCATGAAAGATTTCGGCGTGCGTATCGCTTCGTTGAATCGTTTCCGTTCGGAACGCGAACAGTCAAAAATTTTAAGCGAACTCGCAAACGGGCACATAGATCTGGTGATCGGCACGCATCGGTTGCTTTCATCGGACGTAAAATTTCACGATCTTGGATTACTTGTTCTCGACGAAGAACAGCGGTTCGGCGTGGAGCATAAAGAAAAAATCAAAAATTATAAGCGGGACGTTGATTGCCTTACTATGACGGCGACGCCGATTCCGCGGACGCTGCATTTATCGCTTTCCGGAATCCGCGATATTTCGACCATTCAAACGCCGCCTTCGCGTCGTTTGCCGGTGCAAACATACGTTGCGGAGGAGACTGAAACTTTGCTGCGAGATGCCTGCATACGTGAAATCGCCCGAGGGGGACAGATTTTTGTTTTGTATAACAGGGTGGAGAGCATTCATACGTTTGCATCTCGCATAAAAGCGATTGTGCCCGAGGCGAGCGTTACCGTCGCTCACGGACGCATGGAGAAAAACGCGCTTGAAAAAAACGTATTCGGCTTTTACCGCGGAGAATATAATCTTCTCGTTACTACGACGATCATTGAAAACGGAATCGATCTTCCCAATGCAAATACGCTCGTCGTTATCGATTCCGACCGTTTGGGAATTTCTCAGCTCTATCAGTTGCGCGGCAGAGTGGGACGGGGAACGCGCCTTGCGCACGCATACTTTACTTACAAACCGGAAAGGGTAATGACGGAGACTGCGGCGGAACGGCTTAAAGCCATTATGCAATTTACCGAGCTGGGTTCGGGATTTAAAATCGCCATGCGCGATCTTGAAATTCGCGGCGCGGGCAACGTACTTGGCGCGGAACAGCACGGACATATGGATAAAGTCGGTTATGAGCTGTATGCTAAAATCTTAAAAGAGGAATTAACGGGCGTCAGACAGGAAACTGTCGACCTCGACGTAAAGGCGACCGCATTTATTCCCGAAAGCTACATCGAGTCAGGCGCAGGACGTATGGATTGCTATAAACAGATAGCGGAGATTCGCACGCAAGAGGATTACAAGCGGGTATGCAATTCTATGGAAGAGCAATACGGCGCAATGCCGCCTGAAACGCTTAATCTTCTCATTATCGCCATGCTCAAGAGCTATGCGGCGCAATTTTCTGTCAAAAAAATTTCCGTCGGACGACAGGGCGGCGCGCTCGAATTTTTCGATTTGAAGTCGCTTGGCGATCAAAGAATCGCCGCCGCGATCGACAAATATTCCGGTAAAGTTAAGCTGGATATGACAAGCGCGCCCATCTTACGCTTTGCTCCGTTGGAAACGGGAGGAAAAACTATGGTGCGTATGACGAAATTTCTCAAATTTGCTGCAACTTTTGCTTGATTTTCACGAAAAAAGATTGCGCTCTTCGGTATAATTTGTTATAATAATACGGTATAGGGGAAATTCCCCGTGCGCATAACCTATTTGGTTTGGAGTTAATTTATGAAAAAGAGTAAAAAAATCATCGCGCTTTCTTTAACGTCGGTATTGGCGTGCGGATTGTTTGCGGGGTGCGATTCGTTTTCAACGGATACGCTGAAAAATATGGAGCAGATCGTCGCCGAAGTAAACATTGGCGAAGGAGAGAGCTTTCAGGAGGGTGGAGAATATGCCGCATATGCGGGATCGATCCAGACCTCGTACGTTTATAAGCGGGATCTTATTTCCCAATATCTTAGCAACGGCTCGCAAATGTCGAACTATTCAGCGAAAGATCTATTTACTATGATTCGAGAGAGCCTTGTCAACCGTAAAACAATTGCGCAGTATGCGATGGCATATTTTCTTAAAAACGGCGCAACGGAGGAGTCTGAGGACGGCACGAGCGTAAACCGTAGTTATTCGGTGCAGGAATATAACGATTATCTTGCCGCAAGTAAGGACAAGGAGCTTGCATCTTACGAGTATTTCCTGTCGCAGACGGAGCGCGACCGCGCGAAGTACAGCGTCAGAAAGATGGTAAACAATACGCTTGATTCGCAGGAGAAGAATTTAGTTGAGGAAGAGGAAGAAAAAAGCAATTCTTCCGTATCTGTTCGTACGCTTCCTACAGGGGTAGACGGTGAGAACAGCGACTATTACGATAAAGATTATAAGATTTATACGGGTAAAAATCCCGAATTGAATTACGGTAGTTACGAGAAGATTGAGGGCGGCAAACCGATGACGAGAAAGCGCGCGTACAGTTCGCTCCTTTCGAATCTCCTCTCCAACGGACTCATTGAAAAGGGTGAGAACGTTACCGACTTCGAATCGCTCGATTATTTTACGATGGAGCTTACGACGGCGTATGAAAATGCGCTCATCAATAAACTTTCCGAGGCTTTCGAGCGCGAGGAAGAGGAACGACTGAGCCGCGAAGGTGAAATCGAAGCACGTTTTGATCAGCTTTTTGAAACGCAGAGCAGTACGTTTGTAGACGGTAGTACGTTTGAAACAACGTTCGGTGAAATGAGTGCAAGCAAGTTTGTATTGAGCGCGCCTAATGCAGGTTACGGTTATGTGATTAATATTCTTCTGCCGTTCGATTCGAGCGCATCTGAACAGCTCAACAATTATTCGGGGTTGGAAGGGGACAAGTTTGTTTACCGTGCTCAGCTCTTAAAGCGTTTGACTGCAATCGACCAGCGCGAAACCTGGTTTACGGGCGAAACGGATTATTCTTACGATGCCGACGAAAATGCATTTGGCGGAACTGATCGCAATAAGCTGTTCTTTGAAGACAACATGACTGCGGTTGACGGCGGCAAATACGAACTTCTTGAAAATTATTACGGCAAGTACACCTATAACGGAAAAGCAGAATATAACGAAGAAAAGGAAACGTATAAATTTACGCCCAATAAGATTGATATCGACGATTTTATCGACGAAATGGAAAGTTATCTTCAATTTGCAGGTTTAAATATATCCGATAATAAGGTGGATAACCGTTCCGGTTATTACGACAAAGCAAAGACGGATTATTACGATAAAAATAATCCCGATACCGTTGATTATTCGTCGTTCCTTTATTATAAGGGTAAGGTTGAGATTGCGAATTTTGACAACAATATGATATATTGCGCAGGCTCGGATGAGAACAAAGCGATGTCGGTCATAAACGAGCTTTCGTTTGCGTATAATACGGATACGGCGGGACTTAACAAATATCTCGGCTATGCGGTTTCGCCTTATAAAACTGATTTTGTAAAAGAATTTGAATTTGCGGCGCAGGAGGCGGTGCGCGGCGGCGCAGGCACGTATACGATCGCACCCTCGCAGTACGGTTGGCACATTATGTATTGTACATTTGCCGTAACTGAGGCAAAGACGCCGCTCTTCACTTATCATGCGGAAGATAAGGATAAAGAGGGAACTTTCTCCAATCAATACTATGAATCGCTCAAAGCGTCTGCGATTGAAAACCGTTCGAAGGATATTCAAACGCAAATCGTAAACAATTATGCGGCTTGCGTAACGGTATACGACGATCGTTGCGAAGACTTGTTTAATTTAAAGCTGTCGTAAGATAATTCGGGAGACAATATGGAAATTTGGGAAGCCGTATGGAAATCGGTCATTCTCGGAACGGTGCAGGGACTTACAGAGTTTCTGCCCGTTTCTTCAAGCGGGCATCTTGTATTTTTACAAAAGTTGCTCGGTTATGATCTTGCGGGCGGGAGCATGATGTTCGTTAATATCATGTTGCACTTTGGTACGTTGCTCGCGGTTTGCGTCGTTTTTCGCAAGGATATTTTTACACTTTTTCATAAGCCGTTTAAAACGCTGTTTATGCTTGTTGTGGCAACGATTCCCGCAGGTGTTGTCGGACTATTGTTGAATGACAAGATAGACGCCGTTTTTGCAGGGGATAAGAGTTTGCTCTATCTTGCAGTTTGTTTTGCAACGACCGCGCTTGTTTTGCTTGTTTGCGAATTTGTTGCGAAACAGCGGAAAAGGCACAATCCGCTCGGTTGGAAGAGCAGTATTCCCATGGGACTTGCGCAAGCGATCGCAGTATTGCCCGGTATTTCGCGTAGCGGTTCGACAATTGCAGCCGGTACGATTTGCGGCGCGAAAACGGACGACGTTGCAAAGTTCTCCTTTCTTATGAGTGTTCCGATTATTTTGGGAAGTGTCGCAGTGAGTTTGAAAGGCGTGATTTTCGACGAGCCGGAGTCGCTCGCCGGATTCGGAGCGGCCGGTATCATCGGGGTAGTCGTTGGGGTTGTATGTGCTGCAGTTTCGGGATTTTTTGCAATCAAAGTCATGCTGAAAATTATCGGCAAAGCCAACTATAAGTGGTTTAGCCTGTATCTCGTTCTTTTGTCGCTCACCTGTTTTTGGCTCAACGTCCTTGGAATGTACTAATAAAAAATGTTTTTTTAAAAGGTTAGTGGATAGTAATTTTTTCGTGAATCAACAAATAGCCCGCTATCTTCGTTTAAGAAGATAGCGGGCTATAATTTTATAATCAGAACGGTTAAGTAAAATTTGGCGTTCTCTAACTGTTTCGCTAAATTTTTTATTTCTTCGATCTCCGTTTGATGCTTTGCAAGCAAATCATTTAGAGTATCCGTTTGACAAATAGAAATCCTTTTCACTGTGTTAGATAAGATATTGACTGCTTGCTTTTCAATCAAAAGGGCAGGGACAAGCGTCTTTTTTATATTGGACAAAAATTATTTTCGCTGCACGTATAATCCTTTCAAAGCATGCCATACTGATAGTATCGGAGGTGAAACATGAGATTAAATTGCGGAGACGTTTGTCCTAAGACGGGCGCTTACAAGGTAATCAACGGGGAAGGCAAAACCATTAACACGATTTACGTCGGCGAAGGTGAGACGATGCCTCCCACGCAGTATTCCGACTGCCATTACGAATCGGAATCCTGACGATCGTATCGTCGTTTTCCAAAGATAATCGGAATATCGCGAAATACAACCGATAAAAAGAACGCAGAGAAATGCAATATTTCCCTGCGTTTTTTATTTACAATTTTATTAGCAGACGTCGCGCCGATTCATAGCGAGATAAGATACTGCATAGCTGACGATAGCGGGAACAAGAATTGTAAGCGAGGCAATCCAATTAATGCCGGTCTGCGTGATTCGACCTTCTGTCGCACGAATAACGCGCAGGTATTCTTCACTGTCGGTTAAATAGTAAATACAAGTCCACGGAAAGAACAGGTCGAAAACAGTATAGTAAACCGTAAAAGTTATAAATATTGTAAATATAATCGAGAAAAGAATGGGAATAACGGCGTTCCGTGATAGAACAGTTATGCAAATTACAGGTGATACTGCTAAAAAGACAAGTAAGCCGGACAGCAAGAATCTCCCTAGATATTCGAAAATCAACGACATCGTTTGCGGCAATTTTGCAAAATGAAAGTGCGGGCGGAAACAAACGGAGATTAGAATACTACATAACCAAACAAATACGGAGATCAACAAAATCCAGATAAACAACGCAAGTAATTTGGTAATTAAAAATCTTGCATTTCCAATAGGAACGGAAGATATCGTTTTTACCGTTTTTTCAGCATACTCGTGTGTAAAAAGAAAGATTGCAAATACAGAACAAACAGGGGGTGTAAGTACTCCAAAGTAAGAACAAATATTTTTTAATGCGTTTAAAAGATGCCATTCAGCGGAATAGTCTCCGTAAAAATATTTTCCTGCCATTAATAACAGTAAAAATGGGATTGCGAGGAAAAGAACAACGGTAAAAACGAGCAACTTACTCCGTTTAAACTTCATCCATTCTGCCAACAGAAGACTAAACAAATTTGGCACCTCCGATTATTTCGGTAAAGTAATCTTCTAACCGTTCGTTGTCGACGGTAATTCCGGTTACGGAAATTCCCACGCGGTTAAAAACTGTATTGATCTTTCCCCGCAGTTCAAATTCGTTATAGATACGAATGCGGTTTCCTGTCAGTACGGTGAAATCGATATTCGGAAAACGCTGTTCAAGGCACATTGCAGCCTTTCCGTCGTCGGATACTGTAATTTCGACATATCGTCTCCTGCGGCTGTTTAAAGTTTCCAAATCGATCTCTTCAATGAGCTTTCCGCCGTGCATTACGCCCACCGTGTCGACGATACGTTCAAGCTCGGATAGGATATGGCTTGCGACGATCAATGTTTTTCCCTGTTTTTTAAGTTTAAGGAACAGCTCGCGGAAATATTGTATTCCAACGGGATCTAATGCGTTTGTCGGTTCGTCGAGAATCAGGAGATCAGGATCGTGAATAATCGCCGCGGCTATCCCCAGACGCTGTTTCATTCCCAGCGAAAATTTTCCGTATACTTGTTTGGGATTATCTTCAAGCCCGACGCTATACAGAGCATAGCTGATCGCCTCGTCGCTATTTTTATGCGTTCCGCGGATACGCGTCAACAGTTTTAAATTTTCCCGTGCTGTTAGGTTATGGTAGAAAGCCGGAGATTCGATCAGCGAGCCAACGCGGCAAAGATTTTCTTTTTTCGGTTTTTCGCCGAAAAGAAAAATGTCTCCGCTTGACGGACGGGCGAGCGCAGTGATCAGTTTCATAAGCGTTGATTTTCCCGCGCCGTTCTGACCGAGCAACCCGTAAATAGTACCTTCGGCAACATGCATGTCTACTCTGTCCACCGCTAGATGTCTCCGATACGCTTTTGTCAGCGAGACGGTTTCTAAAACGTAATTCATATTCATTCTCCTGTCAAGCGTATTATAGCACAAAGCTTCTTACAAAGACCTTAAAAAGAACTAACAATTTTCTTACATTTTATCGGCGATCGATGTGCGGGGAAAATTTATTGTGAAAGTTGTTTTAACGTGGGGTTCGCTGTCGACGCAAATGTTACCGCCTTGGCGTGTTACAAGTTCGCGTGCGATTGCGAGACCTAAACCGCTGCCTTTATCGCCGCGGAAATCGTCGCATTTATAAAGCCGATCGAAAACGCGTGTGAGTTTTTGGGCGGGGATTCCTTCACCGTTATCGGAAAGCGTAATCACTGTCTGAGTTTCATTTTGTATTGCGGAGATGGATATTTTGCTGCAATTTGCGTGTTCGACGGAATTTTTAATCAAATTGTTTACGACGCGGCGGAATGCGCTTTCGTCGAGATTGAGCAGATACGATTCGTCGGTAAGTTCTGCAAAAGGCGTTATATTCGCTTTTTGAAATACGGGAATCCATTCAATGATAATTTGTCGGAGCAGTTCGTTAACGTCAACAGAACGGGGAGAGAGCACAAGTTCTTTTGAATTTATTTTAAACCAGTCGAAAAGCAAATCGACGTAAGCTTTTATTTCGTTTGCTTTCCGCTTACAAACCTCAAGGTATTCTTTGCGTTCCGATTCGGAAACGCGGTCTTCGCTCAGCGCGTCAAGATATCCCGTGAGAGAAGTAATAGGGGTGCGTACGTCATGCGAAAATCCCGTTAAAATTTCATCTCCGCTTTCTGCGGTTTTACGATAGTCTTCGATTTCTTCACGGTAATGCTCGGTGAGTCCGTTGACTGAGAAAATAATTTTTGAAGGCATACCTTTGCCTTTTGCATACATTTTCCGAAAGTTACCTTTTCGACTGTGTTCAAGATGACGGTAGATATCGCGAAAAATCTTATAGTCGCGGATAAGAAGAAGGGCAACTACAATATTGATTGCCGCTAAAATTGCTATTATAATCCATTCAATCATTCGCGTCTCCAAACTTATATCCTACGCCCCAGACTGTTTGAATGTATTTCGGTTCGTCGGGGTTTTCTTCAATACGTTTGCGTAATCGGCGAATATGCACCATAATGTTATTATCGTCGTAAGCATATTCGTCTTCCCATACGGCACGATATATTTGTTTTTTGGTAAAAACTTTCTCTTTATTTTTCATGAAAAAGTATAATAGATCAAATTCCTTTGCTGTTACTTCAATGATTTTTCCGTCTTTTTTAAAAACGCGGGTTTCGGGATCTGCCTCGAATCGAAAGCAAGAAACGGGTTCGCGATTAAAGTTTCCGTTGAGTACGGTATATCTGCGGATAAGGGATGAAACCCTTGCAAGCAGTTCGCTCATATTAAACGGCTTGGAAAGGTAGTCGTCTGCACCCATTCTTAAACCTGCAATTTTGTCTGCATCGCCTGATTTTGCAGTAAGCATTAAAACGGGTACGGAAGATTTTTCGCGTAAGCGTTGTAGTAACTCAAATCCGTTTAAGAGGGGAAGCATTACGTCTAGAATAATCAGTTGAAATTCATTTTCCAGAGCGGTTGTTAAGCCTTCTGCGCCGTCATAGCGTGATGTAACCTGATAGCCTTCTTCTTTCAAATATTTTTCGGTGAGACGGACAAGGTCTCTGTCGTCGTCTATAAGCAAAATATTGTGTTTGATCATAAAAGCAGTCCTTATGAATTTTTTAATATTATAACCGATAAACAAAGAAATGTAAAGTAATACTGAAAAACGAGTATTGAAAACGGGAGAACGGTAAAATTTTAAAAATTAACATAAAAATGCTTGCGTTTTTTAAGAAATATGCTATAATTTTAATAGCAATGGGGATATGGCTCAGTTGGTAGAGCGGTACGTTCGCAACGTACAGGCCACGAGTTCGAATCTCGTTATCTCCACCACAGGAGGCGTATCCGAACACTGGGAGCTGTTTGTATGCAGTACAGGGTTCGTCGCCTCAATTCCTCTGTACGGCGCATAGCCGTCAGACAAAAAAGAAAAAGCCCGCAGGACGGCGTGTTTGACCGTCTGCGGGCTTTTATTGTTATTCGTTTACTTGGTCGCTGTCATTGCTTTCAGGCGTTGTGGCGCCTTTTTCGGCGGTTTCCGTGGGTGTTTTGTCTGCTTCCGGCGTTTCAGTGATCTGTTCGGCGGTGGGTTTCTTAATTTTCGAGAACATGGCATCGAACGCTTTGCTCAATAAATCACCGAGAGGCGTCGCCTTAATTGTTGCGTATATTGCCTGATCCAGAGTGAAGATAGCACCAGCGAGGGCGAAGTAATACTCGGCCGCGAATTGCTTCGTCGCCAGCAAGTAGATGGCGGCAGCTATGAGTGAGAAGCCGACCGCGATCGCCAGATAGATCCAGTGGCGCACATTTTCCTCGAGCTTGCTGAATACGTTGCCGTATTTCAGGATGCAGAGCAGAACGACGCCAGCGAGCGCTATGCCGGCAAGCGGCAGGCCGTATGTTTTTATGAAGTCGATGATCAATTCTTCCATGGGGTTGTCTCCTTATTTTTTAGATTTTTTTGTGTGAACTGGCCCGTCGCTATAAATTGCATTGATGCCTTGTTCTATGAGGAAGTCCTTTTGCTCGTGTTTGACTGTTTGCGCGTATTCAAGCGCAGCATGCATGTCGCCGTTGCAGTGAGCGTCTGGTATTCGCTGCACTGCCCGAGCCGTTGCTTCCCCGAGGGCGATCGCGGCGTTAATTCCTTTGATAGCGATGAGCTCGTTTTTCTGGCGAGCTTCTTCGCGCTGTGCTTCAAGTTCCTCTCGTTTCGCTTCCTTTGCGGCCTGCTCAGCATCGCGGGCCGAGATTTTGCGCTGTAAACGCCAGAAGAAGAATCCGACGGCGGCGCTGATAATAGCCGAAGGTAAGCCGATCGCGAGAAGGAACTGCCAGACTGTTATTGTCATTTCTTAGTCTCTCCTTGTTGCGAAAATTGAACAGCAGGGGTGGCCGTTGTCCCGAGGGTCTCGTTGAACTTCGTCTGCGCGGCAGCGATCCGCTCGGCGAGGTCGACGTCGTCCCTCTCGTTGAGACGTAGAGCCATGTCCCTGATGATGGCGTTCTGGGTTTCCACCAGTTCGCACAATGTCAAAATGAGTTGCGTGTTGTCCATCTTGAGCCTCCGCCTTATTCGGTCGCGAGTGGCTCGCCGATGAACTGCTCGTACTGATCCGCGTTGATCACGCCGTTCGCAACGTCCTCGGCGGCGATAGCCTTGACGTCGTTCTGAAGCTCGACAGGAACGGAAGCGAAGGCGCGGACGCCGCGCTGTATGCTGCGCCAGTAGCTGTAGGCGATAGTCTTGACTGCCATCTTTTTAACCTCCTATAAGTTGTTCGTAGATTTCGATGAGCGCCTCGTCCTGTTGAGCTAAGCGCTCATAGAGGGCGATCGCGTTCTCGTCTGCCTGTTGGAGTTCCTCGGCCTGCCGCGCGGTTGTTGCGCGAAGTTCCGAGACTTCACGCCCGGCATCGGTCTCAATAATGAGAACGGCCTCGGCGCCCTCGATCTCGTTTTTGCCGGCGAGGTTATAGGGCGAACTATTGAAGGCGATGCCGACAGCTTCGTCTTTCGTTGCTTCGACAAATGTGCCCTCGGGGCTTCTTTTAATAAAACGGACGGAGTCGGTGAATCCGAGCTCCGTCCCGCTGGTTGTGATAATCTTGAACATCATGCACCTCCTTCGATGACTTTGAGAATATAGCGTAGCGTTGGTATGTCAGCATTAAAAAAAGCGTGATTCCATTGCCAGTGCTCAGGATGCTCACGCATTTTATAAGGCTTCAGTTTTTCGTCGTTCCAGATTCGGCCCCACGCTTGGACGCGCTTCGCTTCGTCTTTCGGGTTAAATTGCGGCTGTAGGCGTTTCTGGATCTCCTGCGTTAGTTTCCCGCGTTCGATTCCGTTCCCGTCGTCGTTTCTTGCTAAATACTGGTGAGCGTTCTCACTCGTTACGAAAAAAAGCGGTTTCCCGTCTTTTTCGAGGATCTCACCGTTCAGGGTACAGATTGTACCGAACGGGAGGTTGACGGCGCCGCTCAAACATTTACAGCGAAGTCGTCTGTGAACCACATATTGCATGGCTGAGTGTCCTCCTTAAAATTTTGATTATACTCGGCAGAGAAGCCGAACAGGGCGAAAAACAGACGCCGCAGCCGTAAGACGCGGTTGTGGTCGTTGTAATTCTCGAAGTAGGCAAGGGTGCTTTGTGTCCCCATGCGTAGGTTTTCGAGCGTCATCTCTTTGCGCTCGATTTTTCCTTTGTAAGCCTTGAATTTTCTGCGGGCTCTTTTAACGCTCTCGCGATTGCCGTTCATAACGACGCGACCCGTCTCGGTGAGCGTGAACTTTGCTTTGCAAAATTTGAACGACTTCGTCAGGGCTCGGATCTGTGTCTTTTTCAGGTTTACCGTAAGCCCGATCTCGTTAGCCTTTGCCGTTACCTTCTCGAGAATAGTGCGCGGATCTATGTCTGGAGGTAGGATCAGGTAGTAGTCGTCCATGTAGTGGCCCGCGCATTTGATTCCGAGCTGGCATTTGATAAAATTATCAACCGGGGAGGGTATACCGACCATCTCCATCTGACTGACTTCCACACCGAGCGGCAGACCGCGATCGCCCGGCATTGTTCGGACGATTTGGTCGGCGATCGCTTTAATATTCGGATGTTTCAGAAGGCGCTCGTGTCGTTTGTATACGGTCTCATGCGGGACTGAAGGGAAGAATTTTTTGAAGTCCATCAAAATGACGGACCCCTCGCGGCCGTACCGCCTGAAGTGCCACCGCAGGTCGTCGCATAGTCCATGGAGCGTAAAATGGAAGCCTTTGCCCGGTAGGCTGGCTCCGTTCTTGTGGATCATGTCCGGCAAATACAAGGGCAGAAGCGCGCCGCGCGTGAGCGTTTTGTGGACCTGCCTGTCTTGTATTTTCGGAGCATCAATAGGGCGCACTTTTCCGCGTTCGCGGAGGGTGAAGCTGACATACTTCCCGGGCGTCCATTTTTTCTCGAACAGCTGTCGCCGGCGTTTCGCCGTTTCAGAGAACAGGTGCAGCTCGAAGCGCTGGGTGCTATTTTTCCAGCGGACCCCGTTGCAGCATTTTTTTCCTGCTTTGTACATGGCGTTGTATGTAAAAACGCGAGCTAATCCACCGACCGCTCGGGCGCGTTCGATTTTGCGTTGCTCGCGTTTTGCTTTTCGCCTTTGGTACCTTGCTTCGTGCCGTTCGTGGCTTGTCATGAGTATTCGCTCCTCGCGCGGCTGTGGTGTCGGGTGCGTTCTAAGCCGCTTTGACCGTACACATGAAACGGGGGATCGCACGTTGCCCCGCCATGCAAGAAGCGTCCGTGCACGGTCGTCAAAAAGCTATTTTGGAATATTCCGGGAAGCATCTCTCCTTTCGCATTGGTCTGATTCACTTGAAGCTACTACCTTTGACCTACTCCTTTTGAGAGTTTGCGAAATCCGGCGCGAGCGCGCGCGAGTTATTTGCATTGTTGTTGGAAGCCGACCCGCCGCTCGACCCGACGCCGCAGAAGTTATTGTTGTTATTGTAATTAGGCGACCGGGCAAAAGCGAAAGCCGACGGGCGAATATTCAGAGATGCACCCAAAAGATCTCACTCTTTTCTATTTTGTTTGTCCGACTTTAACACGCCTGTCAGTAGGGTGTTTTCTTTGTCTATAAGCTCTCCTATGGCTTGCGCCATTTTATCAAGTCGAGTGATCGCGTCGGACTTCGCGACCGATTTTCCTGAAGCCGTTTCAAAACAGCCCTCTGGGTTTGGCGTCATAATTTGATAGCAGTGCGACAGCTTGACATCAAGTGCCATAAGCGCCCCGCGGGCTTCAAGGAGATGCTGCTCTCGAAGATCTTGCCGAACTTTATCTGACGGGAAGATGCTGTTCGCTTTTTCAGCGTTGTCGACAACTTCGGATGCGAGACGCGCGACGTCAGGGGCGATTAAGCGGGAATATCGCGCCGACAAACGAGTTAAAAACGCGATTGTGCGAGTGTAAAGCTCGTTCGCCGTGTTGATAAACTCGGCTTTGCTTTCGGTTCGTTTTGACGATAAGACGGACATGTTTTTTCTCCCAAAATTTTCGCCCGCTTACGCGGGCGTAAGCATAGGGCTCCGGGCATCCGCCCGCTTTCGCGGGCGTGATGTCTTGGATCCATAGATTAGACAGCGAAAGCCGGCGCGAGCGCGCGCGAGTAACTTGCAAGGTTGCCGGAAGCCGACCCGCCGCTCGACCCGACGCCGCAGAAGGTAGTGTTGCCAATGTAATAAGGCGACCGGGCACAAGCGAAAGCCGACGTTGTCGGCTGGTTGTGCCTGAATTTAGCTTTCGAGTTACCGTTTGCGTAGTAGGTATATTGCACTTGCTTGTTCTGCTCGTAGCTGTTCGCGTAGGCTCTAACACCATAGATCTCAAACTCGGCAAGCAGCGGAAGATAATCGACTGATGCGCTTATGTTTCCTTCTACGTTTCCAGAGCCGCCGCCGACGTTGTCCGAGTATTTTGTGATCGGTTTCATTACGGCGCGGAGTTCGCTCGGAAGTGCAGCCATGAGAGTGTTTGCGACTGGCTTCGTCGCGCAGGTTGCGCTTGCGTCATAACCGACGTTCCCGGAGGTTTTTGCGGCGCCGTAGTTTTGCGGCGGCACGTCGGTCGAGCCGAGGATGTCGTAACGAGCATCGCAGCCTCTCCAGCCTCCATAGTTATAGTTGCCCCAGTGGTTCATATTGAAGCGCTTACTCCCATCAGTATAGCCGGATCCGTACCCGCTGTCAACTAATCCGACATCAGCGCCGGAAGATTGCGCTGTTTTGAAGGTTCCGAAGTGTATGCGGTTGTTGCCTTCAAGTGCGGCGTTATGGTTGAAGCCGAGTATAAACGCCCAGAGCGTCGTGTTGAGCTCAAGTGTACCGACGGTCCCGTTAAGTGCGACGGACTTCGTTGCACCGACAGACCAGATGGAGGCGCCGAGATCGTTGTCTGAGGCGTATCTGATTTCGTCCCACGAGTTATCGTTCAGAACAGAGGAGAAGATCGTCGTCGAGACGGAGATCTTGCAGCTTGCCGCCTGATGGTTCGTTCCAGCGCCGACCGCGGCCGTGATAACTGCGGAGCCGGACTTCATGCACTTGAGCGTGATCGTCGTGCCGCTGACTGTTACGTCAACGACGGACGGGTCGCTGCTGGTTGCGATTACAGTACCGTCGCCCGAGCGGGTGATGGTTACCGTCTTTGTGGCGCCGGAGGCGCCGACAACGTTGACGCTTGTCGAGCTTGCGGTCGCGGATCCCGCCGCCTTTGCGATCGTCCACGATTTCGCAACGGCGCCGACGTAGGCCCCGATGCCTGTGATGACGAGCGTATAGTTCCCGGCGTTCGTTCCCGTATTGCCAGAGACGATGTAGTCCGTTCCTTCCGTCAGGGTTTTCCCTCCGACGACGACAGAGCTGACGGTTTGCGTCCTGACGCTTCCTTTGTATGTCTGAGAGGCGCCGAGCGTGATCGTGGCGCCGACGACAGACGTCGTATTGAGCCCGAGAGCTTTGTGCAGATTTTCCTTCGTGATTTTCTTCGCGTCTTTCCCGTTGGCGTTTCCGACCGGAAGGAAGTCCTCGTCCGCGAGCGTTTCCGTCTCCTCGAGGTCGTTGAATAGCTGCGCCTGCGTTACGTCGTGCGGGTTGTTTTTATCGTCGACGTGCGCGTTGAAGTCGCTGCGCGTAACGATCGCGCTCGAGTCTATATTCGCAACGAGCTCGCCTGTGTTCGACATCTGAAGCGTGGCCCAGAAGGTGAACACGAAGTCGGGCATCTCGTCGTGTGTCGGGACGCTGTTGCCGGTCGCGTCCTGATAAAGTGCGATCAGTTTGCTCTGGCCGCCGTTCAGGCTGGCCCAGATTCCGATCTGGTTTGCTGTGTAGGTTTTAGAGACGCCCTCGCTTGTGAGCTGAAGCTGGAAGCGCATCCCGCCGTCGATTTTTTCGGAGCGGATGACGCTCATGTTCTGCTTTTTGTTCACAAGCGCAGACTGTCCCATGAGAAGGCTCGCGGCGACGGTTCCTTCGCCTGCTGCGGCGCCGTCAATTCTTAACGCACCGCCAGAGAGCCATTGGGCGAGGAGTTCCTTGCCCGCGTTGGTTACGACTGAGTCATTCCACATGTGTTTGTCTCCTTAAATGTTGATAGCAACGGCCGCGACCTTCACGTCGACGCCGATGCTTGCCGTGGCAGTGTAGGCAGACGTCTCGCCAGTGTGCGCGAACTCGATCGAGTCGAGAACGGACCGGCAAGGCATCGCGACCGCGACCGCCTTCCTGAATTGTTCAATGATGTCCTGCGTGTCGAGCGGGTAGTCCGTACTTACGCGGAAGTGGAAGGGCTGGCCGTTATATTCGTACCATTCCTTGACGGTTCCGCTTCCGAAGGTGTCGATAAGCACCTGCTCGACGGCCCACTTTGTACCGCGGCGGCTGTGAACGAGGTCGGCGGACTTTATGAGCGCCCGCTTGTTCTCGATAGGTAGCGCGGGATCATACCAGTCAATGTCTAACTCGTAGGCCAGCTCGTCGAGCTGTTCGCTCGTCAGGTTGTCGATCTGGTCCCAGACTCGCGCTGTTTTGATTTTTCCGCCCGGTTCTTTTATGAGTTTATTGACGGCAGCGGCAAGCCCCAGCACCGCTTCGTCTTTTCGCATAAATTCAGGAACGAGTTTGAGAACGTCAACGTCGGCGAGCTTCATCCCTTGATGACCTCGTGGCGGATCGTTTTCGTTCCGGTGAACTTAGCGATCGCCGTGTCGTTTAATTCGGTGAACGTGGGGCTCGTTATAACGACGCGGGACGCTCCGACGGCGTCCTCACCGGAGGGGGCGAGAATAAGCGCGCGGAGCTTGTCTGGGTTAATATCACGGCCGAGCTCGCTGCTCTGCCATTCGTTGAACTTGTCGATCGCGCCGCCTGCACCTTCTACCGTCAGGATGCAGTCGCTCTCGTCGGTCGCGTTGGTGTAGTATGTTAGCTCGATGTCGTACTCGACGACCTCCGGTGCTTCCACTTTCACGAGATCCGTCAGAGGGCGGACTTCGGAAGCATTGACGGCCGCGAGGACTTTCGCGAGGATCGCCTCGTCGGGGACCTCGCCGGCTGCACACATGGGGACGATTTTGACGACGCCGGCGTTCGTTTGTTCAATAGCGATCCTGACGGTCTGAGCGCCCGCGAGCGCCCCGCTCTGGTTGAGCGTTATTGTCAGGAGCCCGTCGACGTAGTTCGCCGTGTAGTCGCTATTTTCCGCCGCCTGTGAGCCGTTCGGCTTGTAGACGGTGAGAGTGTCGAGAAGAAGCTGATCGCCGCCCTTGAAGGCTTTACCGTCATATACGGGCAGCTCGCGCGTCAAGGTTTCCTGTTCAGACTTGACTGCGACGTCGATGATCTTCGAGTCTGCGCTCATCGCCCAGTATTTGTAGCCATTGATCGGCCCAGCGGTCGAGAGCTTCGAGGGCGCCGCCTTTATTCGTTCGCGGAGGCTGTCGTCGCTTTCCTCGTTTCCGCCGCCCGTCGTTTCCGTTATGTTCGCGACGCGGTCGACGTAGACGATGGGGTCGACGAGCGAGTTGATCCCGCCGATCGGGATGCCGTTGTACGCTTCGCCGCCTTCAACGCTTGCCGCCTCGACGTCGACGAAGGTGTTGCCGACCTCTATGACCGCCGCCGAAGTGGTTGCGAAGTAGTGAGTGCTGTCGCTTGTTACTCTGGTTCCCTGCGGGATGAGTATGTTCTCGCCGACGGGTTCCGTGATAGAGAAGCGGAGCGTCGTCCGTGCGGCCGTCGGTGCGATTCGTACCACGCCGACGCGCTCGCCGAGAGCGTCCAGAACTTCGCCGCGGGCGTACCTGAGCATCTTCTGGCGCGCCGCATCGTTGAGCGCATTGTAGACGGAGACGAAAACAGCGACGAGAGCCTCGCCGAACAGGCGCCTCTCGTCTCCGGGGTAGAGCGGTTCGCCGACGTTCGACTCGAGCTCCGTGAGGATCTCGCTGCGGATGACTTCGGCGTCCGTTGTTATAAATTCATTCATGAGTCGGGTGTCCCCCTTGTAGAGATTTTTGCCTCGATCGTGAACTGACCGAGTTGCGTGTCGTTCGGTATGAGCTTTACGCTCTCGACCGTCGCGCGGGGTTCGTAAATGGAGAGCATCCACTCAACGTCCTCGATCAGTTCCTGCCCCGCCGTGGTTACGGGTCCGTCGATCTGTGTGAAGGCGACGCCTTTCAGTCGCTCGTAGGGGACTTCTCCGCGGGAGATTTTGAGCAGGTTGTTCACGCAGACAGCCGTGTTTGAATTGCCTTTGCTGAGCATGTTTGCCTCCTTTTAGACTGTTACCTGTGCGGCGTCCACCCAGCCCGCGACGTCTGTCGCGTCGTCTACGCTGACGAGGAAGTATGGATGGGCCGCAGTTTTGGCGAACTTTGTTACCTTTGCGAGCCCGCCCGCCGACGTCTTGATGACGTTCTGGCTTGTGCTTGCCGTGTATTGCGGGCCGCCCGTGAAGCGAACGATGTCGCCCAGTGCGATGATAAGCTCGGAGCCCGTTGTCTTTTTGAACAGCGCCGCGAGGAACGAGTTCGGCGCCTTCTTCGCTGTAACGAAGGAAGCCGTCGCACCGATCCCAGTCGCGGACCGTGCTGCCTCGATGGCTGCTTCCGCTTCTTCAATGTCGTCGACGGTTGTGTCGCTGCTTTCCTCGAAGGTGAACGCCAGCTTCAGACTGCGCCAGCGGCCGCTCGGGTCGAGTTGTATGTTTGTTGCTTTTGCGCCGGTGAGGAGCCAGCTGTTCGAGCCGAAGCGCTCGTTCCCGAAGCGCAGGATCCCGGCAAGTCCGACGAACACCTTCCAGCTCTCGAACTCCGCGCGAACGTCGAAGCCGAGCGCGGCGTGTAAATTCGAGGAGAAGGTGAGCTGCTTCTTTTTGAGTCCGCGGTTGTTTAACAGAGGGGAGCCTTCGACGGCGCTGTTGTCCTCAGCTTCGAGCTCGAAACCGGTGTTCAGTCCGTCAATGTCGACGACTTTGTTCGGAGAGATCTCCCATGTCTTTGTACCTGCGGTTGTTCTAAATGTTGCCGTTTGTGCCATGCTTGCCTCCTTTATGGATCGGAAGGATAGAGCTCGCCGTCGGCGCGGTAGAGTATGAGCCCCGAACGATCGGGGAATACAACGAACACGACCTCGGTGCCCTTCTTCAGAT
Organism: uncultured Christensenellaceae bacterium; assembly: GCA_910586985.1. Classification (GTDB taxonomy): domain Bacteria; phylum Bacillota; class Clostridia; order Christensenellales; family Borkfalkiaceae; genus Gallimonas. Next base: position 103,644 of record CAJUKK010000002.1, read on the forward strand.
TCCCAGCGGATCCGCGAAGGGAGGCGTGAATTGTCAGTGGCTTTGTTATAGTTCCGTCAACCTGATCGGGGACGACTCTCGCCGTGTTTCCCTCGATTGTGCTGATCTTTCCTTTCTGTAGCTCTGCCATCAATAGCCCTCCAGCGGACGCCTGAAAAATATTTTACTTTCGCCCTTGATGAAGTCGCTGCGCGTTTGTGTTACGAAGATTTTGCCGTCCCAGCTTCCAGCCTTGACTGTTTGAAGGTTTAGAACGCTGGCCGCGGCGTAGTTCGTTGTGAGACTCCTGCGGAGGCTTCCCGTGTAGGCGTTTTTGTTAGCTTGTCGAAGCAGCCCGCGAGCGAAGCGTTGAGCTTCTGCGTCGCTGGTGCAGTCGATCTGTTGTGTTGGTTTGAGAATACGCGCCGCGCTGGCGTTCGCGTCCGAGAACACTCCGCGGAACTTTCCGCTCACAAGTTCGACGGATCCGTATGACTGCGCGGAGTTGTCCGTGTAGGTGAAGCGGCCGTCGAGGCCGACCTTCAGCAGTTCCGTCGCGGGACTTGATTCGCGGGTGTGCTCGTCGTAAATAACGAGCGCGCCGTCGTAAATAATCATAGCGCAGCCCTCGAGCTGCAGCAGGCGGTTCAGGAACGCGAAGTCCGTCAGCCGCGTCTGTTGGATGTACGGGTAGAGCTGGTCGGTTACGTTGTAGACCTTCAGCGTGAGCCCGTGCTTTTTTGCCGTGTCGGCGCAGAGTTGGAACAGCCTCACGTTTTCCCACGACTGGCTGTTGATATTCTCGCCAGTTGGCGGCATTGCCGAAGCGCGGACCGTGAACAGCCCGTTCTCCGGCGTGAGGCTCGTGATGAACATTTTGCCCGTGTCTGCGGTGTCGTCTTTGAACTGAACGACGTCGCCCGGTGCAGGGCGCCAGCTGTCCCACTTTGACGCGGCATCGCTGAAGCGGATGACGAGCTGGTCGGCTTTGTTCTCCGCGTAGGTTTCCGCCTCGCAGCGGTTAATTGCGACGCTTTTCGTGATGTCGACGCCTTCGTAGATTAGATTCATGAGCCGCGCCTCCATGGTGCCAGCGTTTCGGGGAGCTTTGTGTCCTCGTAGACCGGGATCGTCAGGACGACCCCAGCCTCGAAGATCAGGACGTCAGCGTAGTCGGGGTTCGCTTCGATTAAAAGATGTGCCTTTTTTTCGCTGTCGTACACTTGCAGGGCGAGCTCGTCAAACGTGTCGCCCGCCCGCGTCGGGTACTTAATAAACTGTTGCGCTGTCATATCTGCCGACCCCCTTGAGCTTGATCCACCTTTCGAGCCAGTCGAAGAACTCGCTCTCGTGGTCTTTCAGCGCTTCGATGATGTCCTGCGTCTTTTCCGCTTTTTGTGCGTTGACGGTAGGGGACCATGTGAAGCCGCTGAAGTCGTAGTAAATAATCGTTGTTTCTGTGAGTTCGCCGAGGCTGAAGTCCTCCAGCCCGACGAGGCGACCAGCTTGCGCCAGTTGCGGGGACTCGTTTCGCGCCTGTTCGTCCGCGAGGAGTTCGATCGACGCCGACGTTGCCGCTTTTGCGCTGTCCGTCATGTCTAAGTCGCCGACGACGCCGAGCAGTTTGCCGGCAGCTTCCCACGTTTCGATGTTGCGTTTCCTGTAGGCAGGGTCGAACGAGATGACCGCCTCCGTGCCTTCTTCGCCTGCGATGCTGACCCCTTCCGTGAAGCCGCCCGTCGCGAGACGGGGGAGTGTAACGAGAGGGATCTCGGGGATCGCGGGGATCCCGAGCCATGTCCACGCTTTGCTGAGCCCTTGCGTGAGCCCGTTGATCATCTTGATTAGGAAGTTGATGCCCGTCTCGACGACCGTGAGGAGCCCGTTGATCGCGCCTTTTCCGAGGTTTTTGATTCCCTCCCAGACGTTCGCAAAAATGTCTTTAATGTTTCCCCATGCCGCTTCCCAGTTGCCCGTGAACACATTCGAGACGAACTCCATGAGAAGGCTGAGGTGTTTCGTGATCATCTCGATAAGCGGAGTGATTACTTCCATCGCGGCGCCGAGGCGTCCGGTGAACAGATCCGCGACCGCTTCGATGATAGGTTTGAGCGGTTCCAGCGCTTGGTTTATGAGCGTTTGGAGGATCGTGATGATCGGCTTCAGTATTGCGTTGATAAGGTTGAGCAGTGGCGTCAGTATAGCCAGAATAACGTCGAGGATCGGGTCCAAAATAGAGAACACGACGTCGAGGATCGGCATGAGCGTCTCGAGCAGGCTGATTAGAATCGGCAGCACTGCCTCGACTATTGCCGTTATGATCGGCATGATCGCGTTGAGGACCTTCTCGATGAAGGGGAGGAGCTTGCTGAGCAGTTTGCTCACGATTTTCATGACGGCCGATAAAAGCTCCGCGATAAGCGGAAGCACGGCGCCGAGCATTTCAAACACCGGCTCGAGTATGAGCGCGAGCGCGTCCACGATCTGGATGACGACCGGCATGATGTCGGTGATTATTTGCACCAGAGGCGGGACGATCTTCGTCAATAACGAGTCCGCGATTTTCAGGATCGGCCTGAGCAGATCCGACAAAAGCGGAGCGATCTCCGAGACGACGTTCTCGATGAGTGGCGTCAGTATTTTCGCCATGTCGTTGATTATAGGGAGCAGGCTCTCCATAAGTTCCGCGACGACCGGCATGAGGTTGTTGAGGGCGTTGAACAGCGTCGCCGCGAGCGGCTTCAGCGCGACCTCTGCCTGTTGCCTGAAAATTTGGAGCTGCTCCGCGAAGTCGTATGTGTCGGCCGCGCAGTCGTTGATGGTCTCCTGATTCTCCAGCAGGGCAGCGGTGAGCTCGTCTATGTTGAACGTCCCGTTGCGTATTGCCGCCGCCATTGTGGCCGCGGCTCTGGTTCCGAACGCTTCCGCCGCGAGTGCGGTCGCGTTTGTCATGTCCTTTGCGTTTGTGATCGCGTCGATGTACATGTCCAGCCCTTCGGCTGCGCCGATCCCGTGGTCGGCGAGCGTTGAGATAGACTTCTTCATAGCTGCGAGGACTTCGTTTGTGTTGACGCCCGCCTTTTCGAGCTGACCGATCAGAGCGGTCGCTTCCTCGAAGGAGTAGCCCATTTGCTGGAGCTGGGCGCCGTACACTTGCAGGTCTCCCATGAGATCCGTGAAGCCGACGCCGGTCGTCTGGCAGGCTTTGAACACATAGTCCATCGCGTCGCCCATTTCTTCGGCGTCAATTCCCCACTGCGCGAACGCCTTCGACGAACTCTCGACAACGTCGCCGAGATCCGCGTCGAGCATGTTCGCAACCTGCAGCGCTTGAATTGATAACTGTTGAAGCTCCTCGCCAGTCAGACCGAGGAGCGTGTTGTAGTCCGCTATTGCGGTTGCCGCGTCCTCCATGGTTGTGGGGACGGCAGAGTAGACCGCGTTGAAGTCGTTCATGAGGGCTTCGAGCGCGTCGCCCGTTGCCCCAGTTCCGACCCTGATCGCGTCCTCGGCATCGTCGAACTGTGTGCCGAGGTTCACGAGGTATTTGCCGGCTTTGTAAACGGCTTTAACCGTAGCCGCGACGCCTCCAGCGATGGCTCCCGCGGTAGCGAGTGCCTTCAGGTTGAGCTTGTCGAGCTGTCCGATGGTGCCCTGAATAGAGGACGCCAGCGTCGGGCTGACGTTGCCCGCGATTTCAACGACGGCCTGCAAAATCTTGTTTTTAGCCGCCATGGCTTACCTCCTGCGCTTAGCTTTTCCTATTTTGGACGGCGCGCTCTTTTGGCGCCGTTCCGCTTCCCGCGCGAGATCTTCGGCCGCTTCAGCGTAGTCGACCATGAACTCGATCAGACGTTTATGCTCGAGGTCTACGACGCTTGTGTGATATACGCGAGCGTAGTCCCTTATGCACTTTCGGATCCCTCGGCTTCCGATTCGCCCTCCGCCGAGGCGAGAATAAAATTTCTGCCGATCTTCATGACGCTCATGACGTCGGGGCCGCTTATTCTCTGGAGGTCGTTGTAGTCGTACTTGGGGTTGACGGCAATGATCGCCGCGAAGCCGAGGTACAGCTGCATCGAGTAGTCAAGCTCGACCGCCGCCGCGCTGGGCGCGCCTTTGGATCCGCTTGCCTGCGACTTTCTGAACTCCGCCTCGGCGAAGCCTGCGGGCGTGATCTCGTTTACGTCGTAGGTTAATTCGGCGACTTCTTCGCCGTTCACTTTGATGGGTTTCTTGAGCTTTATGCTGTCCATGTTGGTTGTCTCCTTATTTGAAAATTTAATAAAAAAATAAACCCCGGAGGAGAGAGTCCGCCGGGGTTTTTGCTCTTAGAGCATCGACGCGATTCTGCTGTAATAATCGACGCCGCGAACGCGGCAGATCTGGCTGAGCCTGTCGACGCAGAGGAGTTCCTCGCCGTCAACGTAGAGCTGATAGCGCGAGACAGCGAGAGAGATCTCGCTCTCGATATTGCTGCCGACTTCGAGCGCCGTCTGCGGGATGCCTTTCGGGACCGCCGTCAGGAACGCCTTGCAGCCGATGGGCTTCGACGTTGCGTCGCCCTTGGTTACGTTCTGAACGTAGCGGAACTCGTAGTTGTGTTTTTCGGGCGTCAGGGCGCGGGCGAGGCCTTCGTCCTGTCCGACCTTTGTGATCGAAGCCTCCATGGCTTCAAGCAAGCCGACGAGCACGACGTCCATCGAGCCCATCGCTTTCACCTCGGATGTCAAAAAGTTGACGGCGGGAAGATTTACCGCAACGTCCTCGGCGACGAGTACGTTGTCGCAGTAGACTTTGTCCGCGAGTATTGCGTTTGCCTTGTCCATTAGTTCTCACCTCCGAAGTATGTCGAGAAGCCTGCGTCGGTATAGCAGACGACTCCGGTCGCCGACTTGAGGGGCGGCGTGTTGGTTGCGGCGATGTCCCAGCGGAAGTTCCCGTTGAGGATCTCGCTCTCGTCGTTGTTGCTTTCGAGGAACTCGACCGTCGGCGTCCCGATGATAGCACCGAGCGCGACGAGGGCGTCGAGCTTTTCCTTTTCGCGGTTGAGTATAGTGTCGCGGAGCGCCGTCGTCATGGGCTGGTCGATAGCCGTGCCCCATTCCTTCTGGAAGGAGTTCGTGATATAGAACAGCATGATCATGTTGACGTCGAAGATCTCGCGCGCCTTATAACTGCCGCCGAACATGAAGGCCGCCGTGTGGTCGCCCCACGTTCTCCAGTTGCCTTCCCAGTAGATCGCCGTCGCGATTCCGTTCGCCGTGAGCTCGTTCGCGTCCGACTTGTCGAAGCCGGGGATGTTCGAGCCTTCGCCGAAGTAAAGCGCCGAGACGGGGATCGGTTTGTTGCCGTCCGTTTCAAACGGGACGTTCCCGTTCTTCAGGTCGCACCTGAGCTTCTCCGCGAGCGCGAGGGTCGCGAGGTGGTAGACGTCGTCGCCGTTCTTCGCCTTCGGCCAGAACACCTTCGAGAAGCCCGAGTTGTAGCCGTTGTCGGCTTTCCACTTTTTCGCTGCCTCGATGGTCTTGACGCCTTCGACGGGGATGTCTGCGTAAACGAACGCCGACCAGTGTCCGTTGATATTCTGCGAGGAGCTCACGAGCGCCTCGTAGACGGTTTTCTTGTCGCTCCAGCCGGGCGCTGCGAGGTACGTCGGGATGACGTTGCAGGTCTGGTAGAGAAGTTTGAGCGCCGCGATGCCGGTGATTTTTCCGTCCGCGGTTTCGCCGCCGACTACGACCGATTCCGTGATCTGCTCGTGTTTAACCGTATCGAACGAGATTGTCGCGGTTTTCATCGCGGTTTCGCCGATGTCGGTGATCGTCAGGGTGTCGTTCGTGAAGTCGAAGCTGACGGTGAAGTCGGTGCCGAGAACTTTGTCCTCGATCGCGATCGACTTGAGGATGATGTCCTCGACGACGAGCGTCGCCTTGCGGTTCGTGAACGTGAGTTCTTCCGTCGTGGGCGCTTCGCTCTTGTGTGTGTCGGGGTCGAGTACGTTGATGACGTAGATCGGGCCGACGTTTCCGTTTGCGTTTGCAAAATGAGCCGCGACCGCTTCGCAGAGGGTGTACTTCGCCCACTTTTTCGAGTTGGAGAAGTGTCCGAGCTTCTTCGCGGCGTCGCTCAAGTTGCTGATTTTGACCGGCATGTTTACCTTGCCGGCGTAGTCAGAGAGGAAGTTGACGGGCGCGGTGCCGATATAGACGGGCGCGGTGCCGGCTTCCGAGGCGTTCTTTGCAATATCGTCGCCGATCTTGCCGTAGACGCCGTACTTGTAGTCTGCCATGTTGGTGTCTCCTTATAAAAGATTTTTATAGGACGCGCCCGTTCTGGCGAGTCCCTGTTCGATGGTTAAAATCACCCACGCGCCCCAGTAGGGGTACATGTCGACGAGCGCGCCGTCCTGTGAGAACGGCCCGTAGGTGATGCCGAGCTCTTTCACGACGCGGAGGTCGTTCAGGTATTCAGCGTTCTCGATTTCTTGAAGTGCATGCTCGACGAAGTTCCAGACATCCTTCCAGCCGTCAGCGTTCGGCTCAAGCGCGGAGCTTGCGCCTTCTGCCTTGTGCTTTCCGGGGTTCCACGCGATAAAGCTGAGCTGGAGCTTCAGGCGGTTCAGGGACTTCGTCAGGTCGTCGTTGCCGTCCACGATTTGAACGACAACCGACGGCATGAGGACTTTCACGCTCGGTGGTGCTTGCGTTTTGCCGGGCTGGAATAAAGTGAAGGCGGTCGGGTTGACCTCCTCGAACTTTTCCTCGTCTTTGTCCTGTGCTGCCTTGAGCTTGATTTTGTTGCATACGTTTTCTTGGAGCCAGTTCGTTATACGCTCCAAACATTGAACGATCGTCATGTTTGCCTCCTTAGCGTCCGCGGTTCTGGACGAGGTAGACCATCGCCATCCCGGAGTCGACGCGCCATGAAGCTATGAGGAAGCCCTTCCCGTCGACGCGGAGGCTTTCGCCTGCATCGCGCTGTTCGGGAAGGTCCTCGCACTTAGCAAACAGAACGAGATCGCCCTGAGTGAGCCCGAGATCTTCCGCCGCCTTGGAGTCGACCAGAACAGCCTCATCCAAAACGGCGGGGATCTTTTTGCCTTCGACGCTGTGCTCCTCGCCGAACTCGCCGAGGTTCAGGAACACGTCGCGATCGGCTTCGAGCATCTCTTTGAAGTTACTCAACGACGTCGTCCGCGCCGTCGAAGGTGGGGAGCTCTTTCTTCGCGGCGTCGATCGCTGCGATGACTTCCTTCTTCGACTGCATGGCGCTGGCGTCCACGCCGTATTTTTCGGCGATTTCTTTGAGTTCGACGAGTTTCATTTTCTCGTCGTATTCGGGAAGCGCGTCGGACTGTTCGTCGTTGTCGCTGTTGCCTTCGGGAGCCTTGGGAGGTTTACCGCCCGAGGTTTTCCCGTTGGGGTTTACGACTTCGGCGACGCCGAGCTTCACGAGGCGCACCTCCTGTTCGGGAGTGAGTTCAACCGTCTCGCCCGCGTAAACGGGGACGATGACCTTGCCTTTACGGTGGCCGTAGGAGCCTTTGATAATCTTGACCATGTGCTCACCTCGCTCAGCCGTTGAGGGCGTTGATTACGACCCACGCGCCCTTGTGGTTGGGGATGCACACGGGGCGGCCCGTGAGGTAGAGCTCGCGGGTGTTGCTGCCTGCGTTTGCGACGTACTTCGGAACGCGCTTGCCGGTGTAGGTGTGGAACAGGTTGTCGTCCTGCTCTAACTGAGTTACGGCACCGTAGAGAGTGCGGCCGCAGCCTGCGAACGTGAGGACCGCTTTGCCGGACTTGATGTAGTGCTGGCTCTTGTCCTCGTCGTCCGTGTAGGTGTTGCTATACTGCAGAACGTCTACGACGTGGCCGCTGCAATTCAAGCGGGCGATCTTCGTTGCACTGTTGGGAAGTTTTTCGGGGTCGATTCCGCCGATCTGGATGCCTCTGTTGTCGAGGAGCTTCTGGATCTCCGCGTTCTTGAGGATCGCGGTGCCGACGTTGGGAGCGACGATGAGGTCCGTCGCGGGAAGTCCGCGAGCCGCGAGCTGTTCTGCGACGGTGAAGATGTCGCCGAGGATGTCAGCGTCGTCTGCGTCCCAGTCCTTCTCGGGGGTGTACTCGTAGGGGTTGCTGTCTCCGTCGTAGAAACGGATCTCCTGCTCCTCGGGTTTGTTTGGGTCGTCGGAGATGTGCTTCATGACGCAGCCGTTCGTGAGAAGGGTCTCACCTGCCATCGCTTCCTCGCGGCGGGTGATCATCGCGTCGAGTTCCTCGAAGTCTCTCATCATGAGCGCACCCTGACGCTGTGCGGGGGTGAGTTTGGTGTAGAGCGCTTCGCCGAAGCCCTTCGTGTTGAGGTCGTCGATCGTCATCGTGCGTTTAGGCGCGATATAGGGCGGCGTGTAGCGCTGCACGTTGTAGCCCTTGCGAAGAACGGCGACGCCGCCCTTGCGGGGTGCAACGAACGGCGCGAGCTTGTTGCTGCCGTCGCGGTATTCTACGAGGACGTCGTCGGTGCCGAAGATGTCCGTCGTGTCGTTGGTGGGGAAGTAGCGGTCGCGGAGGAACGTCGTCAGGGGGTTGAGTTCCTGAATTGCCGCGAGCATGGTGTGGGTTTTGAAAATGTCTAACATGTCTGTTTTTGCCTCCTTTATGCGTTGAGCGCGGTGTCGAGGAGGATGCCGCGCTGGCGGAGCGCGTCCTCGTCTGCGCTGGTGAGCGCGTAGCCTTCCGCAACGATGAGTTTGTTGCGGTTGAAGTGGCCCGCGCGGTATGCGACGACGTTCGTGTCGGTAGTGCCGACGGTGGTGTCGTCTGCGACGATGTAGCTTGCGTCGCCGTTACCTTCTGCGAGGACTGCGGCCTTGCCGTCTTTTACTGCGAGCACGGTGCCGCGCTTCAGTACGGTCTCGGCTTCAAGTCCTGCGACGGTTACGCTGCAGACGTCGAGTTCGGGGGTGCCTGCGTTGATGAGGTCGTCGTATTCTACCGAGCCGACCTTTTCGTTCAGTTCTTTCATAAACTTCTCTTGCCTCCTTGTTTCTTGTAGGCGTCGATGATTCCCTTAAACTCCGCAGCGTCGTCGTTTCCGCTATCACCGTTGCCTCCGTTGGGCGTTCCTGCGACGTTCTTTACGCCGGAGGCTTCGCCGTCCGCTTTGAGCCCCTTAATGTGAGAAGCCCCGAGCTTTGACTGTGCCTGCATCGCGCGAAGCGCGAGCTGTTCTGCGGAGCATGCGCTCTCGCCGTACTTTGCGGCAGCGATGAGCGTCTTGTCGCCGATCTGCGACTCGATTTCTTCGATCGACTGCAGACGTGCGCGTTCCTGCTTCACCGCGTCCGTGCGGGCGGTCTCGGCCGCCGCCTTCTCAATAGCAGCGACGATGTCCGGGAACTGTGCCCTGAGTTCTTTTTCCGTCATGGTGTTTTCTCCTTCGCCGCTGACGGGCGGCTTTTTATTATTTGCAACCGCTTTGGGAGCGGGAGCATCCTGTTCGACCGGTATGTTGCCCGGTATATTGTGGAAGCCCTTCAGGTCGTGGCGAACGCCAGCGACGAGGAGGATCTTCTTGTCTGCCGTCAAGCTCATGCTCGGGCCTGCGTCAGAGAGGAGCGTGTTTGCGAACTTCTTGTCAACCGCGTCCTGTCCGACCATCCACGTCTCGGACTTCATCATGGAGCGAAGCGTTTCGACTTCGAGCCCCGTCTTTTCGTGGTAGATCTGCGCGATGGCGTTGTTTGCCGCTTCGAGATTTTTCCCGATTTTCTTCACGTCCTCGGCTGTCATATAATCAACGACGCCCACGGCTGCGCCGTGGATCATGATTATGCTGCCGGGATGCACCTGAACGTCGTCGCCCGCGCAGGCAATAACGCTCGCAGCGCTCGCGGCAAGCCCTTCGACGATGACGGTCTTGTGGCCCTTGAGCCCTTTGAGTGCGTTGTGGATGGCGATGCCCGTGTAGAGGTCGCCGCCGCCGCTGTTGATTTTGACGACGATCTCGGCCTTGTCTTTAATGAGCGCGAGGTCGTCGAGGAAGCCCTCGGGGGTGATGAAGTTCCCGGGGAGAGCTTCGCCCGTCCACCAGTCCGTCGGCTGCTGGCTGCATACGTCGCCGTAGAGAGTGATCTCAGCGGAGTCGCTTCCTGCGTCGGTGATCATGTTCCAGCATTTGCGAGCGGTTGCAGGTTGCGGGCCGTTCGTGATTTTGATCCTGTTCTTCATTCAGGATTCCCTCCTTGATTTATTTTGTCTAAGATGCGGGGGACCAGAACAGCGACGAGCGCGTCGATCGGGTCGTTTTTGCTCGTGTCTCCCGTAGTCTTTGCGAGTTGCGCGTTTTCGTCTGCCAGCTGTTCAACGTTTGCCTCGTAGCTTCCGCCGTTGATCCTGACTGTCGACTGTTCGCGAGTGGAGAAGCCGTTCTTGCAAGCGAGCTCCTCGGCTTGTATTTCCTTGACGGGGTCGAGCTGACCCTGCGACGGTCCGATCCACTCGGAGCCGAGCCATGCGGCGCGGATCGCAGGATCGAGGAAGAAGCCCGGCGCAAAAATACGCCCACGAGCGATCGCCTCAGACAGCCAGACCTCGTAGAGAGGACGGCAGAAGTCATCGACAAACCACTCGCGGTACATTTTGAACATTTTCCATGCTTCCAGAAGTGCGGCGCGGCTGGCGCTGTATGAAGCGTTGAAGGCTTTGAGAAGAAGGTCGGCAGGTATTTCAAGTGCGGCGCCGACCTGTTTGCTTATGGACTGCATGAAGGCATCGAAGCCGCCCGCGGGGCGTTTCGGATCTCCGAACACGACGTCCTCGCCGGGCTTCAATACGTTCACCTGTCCGGGACCCATTTCGTACTCGTTTTCGTCCGTGCTGATTCCTTCGGGCGGTTCGCCGCCGCCGTCGCTGACCTCATTGAAGGGCATCGAGCTCGTGTCCGCTTCCGTTTTGATAAAAGCAGTGAAGAAGCTCTCAACGACCGCCGCCATGAGTTCGCTGTCGGTATAGCGACGAGCTTGCAGGAGAGGCTCGATCACCTGCGCCAGATATGTTACGCCGCGATATTGCTCGGGGCGTTCCGCCTGCATAATATGGAGGACGTTCGGGAGCCCCGTCTTTTCGCCGTAGGCGAGGACGCGCTCCCACTTTGTTTCCTTCGTTGTCTGCTCGAAGGGGTAGGTGTTGCGGACGTAGTAGGCGACGATCTTGCCGTTTTTGTCGGTCTCGACGCCGTCGTAGATAGGGTTCCCGCCTTCCGTCTGCCCTTGTGTGAGGTTTCCGAAGTATGTCGCCCCGGCGATGTTTGCCATCGGGGTTGATATTCTGTCCGCCTCGATTATGTGGAAGCGCAGGCCGTATGGGTTGAGGGGCGTCGGCTCCTCGTGTCCCAGAAGAACGAAGCAGTCGCCGCTGAGAAGTTCAGACGAAAAAACGAGCTGCTGCGCCGTGTAGAAGTTATTGATCCCGATCGCGTCGCAGTTCATTTTATTCGCAGCCCAGAGCTCGAACTCTTCCTCGGTTTTACGCTGCCAGACTTTCGCCTGTTCTGCTGTGAGCCCGAGGCGTTCGCGGTTCACTCTGCTTTTGAGCTGCAAGCCGCAGCCGATGACGTTCGTGCGGTTCGTCTTGATCGCCGACGTCGCGATCGGCGCCGCCATATACAGCATGCGCGCCCTTTGCCGGAGCGTTCTGTTGTTGGCGTCGATGTCCTCGTGTGGCGATCCGCTGGATGCGAGGAAGCCCTTGAGCGCCTTCTTCGTGTAGCTTGCACCCGCTTCGCCGTAGCCTTTGTTTTTAGGACGAGCAGGCGCCGCAACGAAGGGGGCGAGCTTTTTGTTGTTGTCGTTCATGTTGCCTCCTTACCAGTCGCGCGGAACGACGCCGACGGCGCGGCGGGGTTTTATTCCGTCGAGCTGATCCTCGAGTTCCGCGATCTCGTTTTCGATTTCCTTGATCGCCTTCCTGACCGTGCTGAGGTCCGTGTTGTACCTCGAGAGGTTGCGGGTTCCGACGCCGTAGCTCTGAACACCGCCGTCGAGCATTTCCTTCTCGCGTTTTCGGTAGAGGGCGAGCCGGTCGCGGAGATCCTTGAGCTTGTTCTCGATTCGCTCCTTCTTCCGGCAGTTGGTGTTTTTCATGGTGCCTCCTTTTTACCAGTCGTCGCCGCTTCCGGTGATTTTCTTTTTCGGGCGCGCTGGCGGTTTATTTGCCGCGGGGGCGGCTGGTTTTGTGATTCCTTTCAGGCGGTTCTCGATCGCCGTGAGGTCGGGGTTTGCAAGCCTGAACGCCGCGTTCGCGTAGTTCCTGCAGTCGAGGGCTTCGTTGCGCTGGTGTCCGGGGATCTTTTCCCAGATCCAGACGTCGCCGCGCCGCGTCCGTGATAGAACGAGGCGCTCCGAGATAAGTCCAGAGAAGAACGTCGCGTCGTAGCCGCGATCACCGCGGGGGAAGTGTGAATAATTTCGCCCCGGTTCCTGCACCTTGAGCTTCTGCATGATCTTCGCCTTTCCGGCGTCGACGCCGATCGTGTACAGCCAGCAGGCGACTTTTTTGTTGTCCTTCAATGGAACGCGGGAGGGTATTCCGATAAACGGGACGTCTTGGCCGCCTTTGCCTTTGATAGCGAACACGCGCTTCGTGTGGCGCTTGCGGCATGCCGCGTACACTTCCTGCGTGTAGTGGCCGCCAGAGTCGACGAAGGTGCAGCTGATTCGGAGCCCCTTGCCGTCTTTGAACTTGTAGACGTGATCGATGACGTCGTCGAGGCGTTCCCAGACTTCCGCCGTGTCAGGGCGTCCCATGATGATGCCCTTCTCGATTCCCCAGTCCTCGCCGTAGTGGCCGTAGCCGATGACCTCGTACTCGAGGCGGTTGTCCTGAGTGTCGACGCCGCAGGTGAGGGCGAGAACTCCGTCGGGGAGTTCTGCGGGGTATTCTTCGCGGCGCGCCATGATTCCTTCCTCGTCCTCGATCTCTCCGCGTTCTTCCCAGAGCTCGCCGAACAGCGTGTTGTAGACGACCTTCAGCTTCTCGGGGTTTTTCTCAGCCTCGAGGAAGCGCTGGATGATCGTCGTCCATGTTACCCATGGAGACGAGAAGGCGTTGAGCCAGAACGACCTGACGCCGCGCTGGTACGCTTCGGGGTTTGCCGCGATCCACTTCTTGGGCGCCGCTCGAACTTCTTCCTCGGAACTCAACGCACCGCAGGACGGGCAGGTCCAGCTGATGTCCGTTACGGTGTAGTTAATTTTTCGGGCGACTTCGTGGCGCTCATACTTGAAGTTGATATTCTCGAAGCGTATGTCGTGGAACTCTCCGCAGTGCGGGCATTTGGTGCACCAGCGTTCCTGCGTTCCGCGATAAAATGACGCCTCGATGTTGCTGCTGCCTTTGATCGTTGGAGTTGATACTTCGACTGCCTTCTTGTTGTAGAACGTCGTCTGGCGGGCTTTCGCCAGTTCCCACGGGTCGCCCTCGGTTCCTGCACTAAGCGCCCAGCGGTCGCGCTCGTCGCCGAAGATATAGCGGACGGGGGTCGAAGCGAGTGCGCTGGCGGTGTTCGAGCCGGTGAGTGTTAGCATACCACCGGGGAACGACTTCTGGAGGATGGTGTTGCCGCTGTCGCGGGACTTTATGTCCGAGACCTTCTCTCTGAGTCGCTTGCTGTCTCGTATCATCGGTGCGATCCTCAGACGCGAGAACTTGCGGGCGTCGTCGAGGGTCGGCTGGATGTACATTGTGCTCGCCGGGTCTTGGTCGATAACGTAGCCGATGCAGTTCAGAAGGAACTCCGACTTGCCGACCTGAGAAGCGGCGACCATGACGATGTTTGTTACCTTTGGATCGTTGAACGCTTCCATCGGTTCTTTGAGGTATGGGGTCCGCGCAGTTCTCCACGGTCCAGCCTCGGCTGAATTTTCGGGCGACAGTCGACGGTGTCGATCCGCCCACTCTGCAACGGTTAAGTCGTCGGGGGGTGCAAAATTACGAACGGCGGGGGAGATCGCTTTATTGAGAAGCGCCTCAGCCTTCTTCGTCGTCATCTTTCAGGAGATCGCTCAAGCCCTGACGCTCGCGGACGCGCTTCCTGTAGGCGTCGGCGTCGTACTTGTAGTTCGATAACTCCAGCAGGAGAGCGTTGACTTCCTGCTTGATCCTTTCAGATATTTCCGCAGGCTTGTTGAGCGGTGCGAGGTCGATCGCGAGGCGCCCGGGGAGCGCGAGAATCATGCTGCGGATGGTGAACACGAGGTCGGTCGTCATTGCTTCGACGTCCTCGCTGCGGTGCATTTCGCCGCGGAGCTCTTTGAGTTCCATCTCGGCGATCTCTGCCTTTGCCGCGCGGAGGTCCGCGTCTGCTTTGATCTTCCGGCTCTCGTTCTGAGCGTCGTCTTTGCTTTCGCCCTTTTTTGCGACCTTTTCTTGCAGATAACCGATATATTTTTGAACTGTTTGCAGGAGGTCGTAGCGCCGCTTGTTGCCTTCGACTTTTTCCGTCGCCAGCACTCCGTCCTGCGTGAGTTGTTGGATCCGGCGAACAGTTAAGCCGAACAGCTTCGCGACAAACGTCGCGTCGACCATCGTCCGCTTTTGTTGCGGGGGTTGCGCCATGTTTGCCTCCTTTTTTTGCGTAACGAAACGGGTGAAAAAATTTTCTGGGGACTACGCGACTTTTGGGCTCGCGAGCACCGCAGAAGAAAAATATCAACGACAGGACCCGCTGGGAACTTTTGTGGGCGCTCGCTGACGCGCTCCGTGCCTTCGCGGCTTTGCGTTTTCCTCTGGGATCCTGCCGGTGATAACTTGATAGGGGGCGCCGCCTTGGATGGGGCGGCGCTGGGTGGGGGTGGTCTATTTCTTGGCGTAGCGGTCTATGTTGTGCTGCAACCTTGTCAGCATTAGATCGTTGAGCCTGACCTTTATGTCGGCGGCGACTTTTTCGTTGCCGATCATTTGCGGGATGCTTACTGTTCGGATCGCCTCGATAGGAAGGCGCGCCGCAGTTGTGCGCTTGAACGGGATCTCTGTCGTTCCGAGCTCCCCCGAGTGGGCGAGAAAAACGGCGCTCCCGAGCGCTTTCTTTTTGCCTTTATAAACGGACGCCTTGACGGTGTACTTCTTGCCGCCCTGTGGCCGCGTCCGTGGTGTCATTGAAAAGTGTGTGGGAGTGAGAAGGCGGTCGCGGTACGTCAGCTGTATGTTTTGCAGGCTGACGCCCCTGATCTTGATTTCTCCGACCGTTTTCGCGCCGCCTTTGGCTACCTTACCTGCCGCCGTTACTTCGCTTGATTTGATAGCATAAACGGCTGTAACTGCTTTGGTTACCTGCGCGGGGGCGCGGGCTTTGCAGTCTTTCATGGTCTGGTTGACGGCTTTCTGGATGTCGCTCTGCGTTTTCTTCGCTTTGGAGAGAACGGCGTCCAGTCCGGGGATGGTGATGTCTAACATGGCCGCCTCCGTCGTCCTGTTGATAAGTTAGGGCGGAGCATAGAGCCGCCGCCCTGCCGTCCCTCTGGTGAGGGATCTGTCCGTAAAAAGAAAACCGCGTTCGGGTTTCCCCGTCGCGGTTCTTTGACAGCATACACGATAGCACACTTAAACGCTGCGTTTCAATTCTTTTTTATTCCTTTTCCTGCCGTTCGCTGACATTCTTTCAGATTTCCGTCGGAAGTCGCGCGGAATTTTGCGGAATTATTGCGGCGGCGGAGTGAATAACTCGGAGAGATTGAGTAGGGCGCGGCCGTGTGTTTTGAATACTTTGTCCATGTATTTGTCCGCTTCGACGTCGTAGTCTCTACGTTTTCCGTATAGGCGCAGGGCGATTTCTCGCCATTCGGCGCCGTAGTAGTAGCGGAGGTTGATGACGAGGGTCTCGGCAGGTGCGAGTTGTTCGACGTAGGTCTCCAGCGTGGCCCAGTCGTCGGCGATTTCTTTCTCTTTCTGCCTGACTTTTTCTTCGAGGGCGATCTTCCTCAGAACGACGCGCTCGGTCTGGCTCGTTCCGTCGCCGCCTCCGCGGGGCATCCCCGAGTAGTCGATGGCGCGAGTGCTCCCGTAGGATTCCTCCGCGAACTCGAGCTCCTGCTTCAGCGTGGCGAGTTTTTCGAGCATTTCCCTGTGTGCGTTTAGTCTTTCTTTGATCGCTTGCGTTTTCTTCATTGTTGCCGCCTCCTTAGTCGTTGTTGTAGATTAGTCCACATTATAGGGCGGGTCGGTGAATACGAGGTCGGCGAGGTTTCCCTCCATAAGCGCATCCGCGTCCGCTGCGTTTGTTGCGTCTCCGCAGATCAGGCGGTGGCGGCCGAGGATCCAGACGTCGCCGCGCTTTGTTACCGGTTTTACAGGTGCCAGCGGGACGTCGTCGGGATCTGCTGTGAGTTCATTGTCAACCGCTTCCGAGAAGGCGGCGGCGATTTCGTCGTATTCGTCGGAGCTGTAGCCGGTGCGCTCGAAGTCGATGCCGCTCGTGTCAATGTCTGCGAAGATTTCCGCCAGAAGGCGCTCGTCGGTTTCGGAGAGCTCGGCGATCTTGTTGTCTGCCGTCAGGTCTGCAAGTTCCGCCGCCTCTGATTCGTATGTCTGGAAGTCGACGGGGACCTCGTCAAGTCCTTCATGAATTGCGGCCAGAAGTCGGCCGTGTCCTTTTACGACGAGCCCCGAGCGGGTGCTCACGGTGATCGGGTTGCGCCAGCCGTTGCCGCGTATTACGGCGCCGAGGCGTTCGATCTGTTCGTCGGGGTGTTTGTTCGGGTTCTTCGGGTTCGGCTTCAGATCCGCCGCCCGGATGATCGCGTCGTGGGCGCAGTAGACGGGAACGCCGGCCGCAGTTGCTTTGGGTTTGGTTTCCGTTGTGGTCTTTTTCATTCGTCGCCGCCTCCGCAGTTGAAAATTTGCTCATATTCGGACGCGGGGATCTCTTTGCTGTTCCTGACGAGCTTGACGTCGTGGCTGCCAGTCTGGCGGATCCAGCGCTTGACGATGACGTCGGTGTATTCGGGTTTCAGTTCCATGACGTAGGCGGTCTGACCTTTTGCTTCCGCTGCCGCGAGACTTGTGCCGCTTCCGCCGAACGGGTCGTAAACGCCCGCCGCCCATTCCATATTGTCGAGGAGGATCTCAAAAACTTCCTCGGGCTTCTGTGTCGGGTGCAGTTCGTTCCCGGAGCGAGTGCACTCGATGACGTTGCCGTAGCCCTTGTGGTTGTCGAAGTGTGTCTTTGCGCGGTTTCCGAAGCATACGAGCTCATGCTGCGAGCGCCAGCCGAGGCCCATGCCCGGCGTCTTTTTATTCCAGACGATCATCGACTTGACGCCGAAGCTCGCGCCTTCCATAAGGTCGAACAGGTAGACCCACATGCGCCAGTCGGTGAATATGTACGCATACAGACAGGGAATATCGGCGAGCGCCTTCTGGATAAGGTTCTGATAGCCGCGCGTCGACAGGATGTCGTTCGCGATTTTCGGAGCTTCGCCGTCTTTTTTCACGGTTCCGATGCTGCCGATGCTTTTCCCTGATTCTTGGAAGCCGCCCGAACAGTACGGGGGATCCGTCAGGAGGATCTGCGGCGCATTTCCGTCGAGGAGTTGAGCCCTGTCCGCCGGGACGGTGCAGTTCCCGCACATGACGCGGTGCTTGCCGTTCAGGATCCAGACGTCGCCATATTTTGTAACAGGGGCGGCGGGAGTTTCAGGAACATCGTCGAGATCTTCCTCGTTGTCGGACGCGGCGATGGTTTCGTTTAAGCTGGCCGCGATTTCGTCGTATTCTTCCGACGAGTAGCCCGACAGGCTGAAGTCTATGTCGCCGGCGTTTATTTCCGCAAAAACTTCGACGAGGAGCTTGTTGTCCGTCTCCGCGAGTTCCGCGATCCTGTTGTCTGCCGTCAGGTCTGCAAGTTCCGCCGCCTCGCTTTCGTAGTCTTGGAAGTCGACGGGGACCTCGTCGAGTTCTTCGAGCTGCGCGGCCAGAAGGCGGCCGTGTCCTTTTACAACGTAGCCGGAGCGGGTGCTCACGGTGATCGGGTTGCGCCAGCCGTTGCCGCGTATGATTCCGCCGAGCGCTTCGATCTGGCTTTGCGGGTGCTTGTTCGGGTTCTTCGGGTTCGGCTTCAGTTCTGCCGTCGGAACGATCCTGTCGTGTGCGCAGTAGACGGGGATCCCCGCCGCCTGCGCTTTTGCCTTTGCTGTCTTTGTACTCATACGGCGCCCTCCCTGAAGCGATAGTGGCGGCCCTCGGCGATTTTCTCGTAGTCTTTGTCGAGGAGCTTCAATTCCTTAATGATTCCCGCGGGC
The DNA here is from genome assembly GCA_910586985.1 of uncultured Christensenellaceae bacterium. Lineage (GTDB taxonomy): Bacteria > Bacillota > Clostridia > Christensenellales > Borkfalkiaceae > Gallimonas. Next base: position 121,924 of record CAJUKK010000002.1, read on the forward strand.
GTCAGGTCGTAGGTTTTGAGCACCTTTTCCGTGTAGAAGTCCTCGTCCTCGTGGCGGTTGCATTTGACGGAGACGCTCATCGGTTCCGCCTTTCCGATCGCGTACCCGATTTGCACCTCGCACCACTCGAGGCCGTACTTGTAGAGGAGCTGGCAGGCAATTCTGCGCGCCATATAAGCGCCGGAACGGTCGACCTTTGAGGGATCCTTGCCGGAGAACGCGCCGCCGCCCACGGGGCAGAAGCCGCCGTACTGGTCGCAGACGATTTTCCGACCGGTGAGTCCCGCGTCCGCTGCCGGTCCGCCGATAGTCCACGCGCCGGCGGGGTTTATTATGCGTTCCACGGATGCGGGGATGTCGAGGTCGTCGAGCAGGTTGTTGACGTATGTGCGGAGGCGGGCCTCGTTGACGTTCTCTTGGTGGCAGACGCTGACGAGGATCTTCTTGACGCTTCGCATGTCGGTGGGCGCATCGAGGTCGACCGTTACCTGACATTTGGCGTCGCCTTTGAGGTAGGTGTAGGGGTTGAGCTCGACGTCGTTCTCAAGTCTTTCGATGATCCTGTTCGCGAGGTCGAAGCCGAACGGCAGCAGGCTCCGCGTCTGGTTGCAGGCGTAGCCGTACATGATGCCCTGATCCCCGGCGCCTTGCGCTTTGCCGCTTCCGACGCCTGCGGCGATCTGGGGCGACTGCGTTCTGATAAACGTCAGGACCTTCGCGACGGGGTAGTGCAGCTTCTCCGCGACGCAGCGGGCGATCCCTTCGTAGTCCACGCGGGCGGCGGTCGTGATTTCACCAGCAAGGACGATGACGTCGTCCTTGACGAGTGTCTCGATGGCGACGTGGCTGTTCTGGTCGCCCTTCAGGCAGGCCCCGAGGATGGCGTCGCTGATCTGGTCGGCGTACTTGTCGGGGTGGTATTTGCTCACTTGTTCTGTGCTGAATAGTCTCATATTGCTTCGATCTCCTTGTTTTTGATGGTTACGCGGTATTTCGGGTCTATGTAGCGGATCGCCTCGGCGTATATTGCCGCGAGTTCTTCGTCGGTGAATTTGTTGAAGATGGGCGAGCCGTTGACGAAGGTGTCCGCCTTCTTGACGATAATCACGAGCGCGGGCGCCCCCGGCTGGTTGTTTACGAGGAAAGCGCAGCTCGCGCAGTCTGGGAATTTTTGCAGGAGGTGATCCTTGAGGTCTTTGCGGGAATACTCTCCGGCGATTAGGTTGCGGGTGATTATGCGCTTTTTGAGCTCGCCCGTCGTTTCGCCCGGTTGGCGTTCCATGCCATACTTGGCCGCCTCCGCGTCTACGCGCTTTTTTCTCTGAATATTCCGCGCGACTTCCGACGGAAGTCTGAGGAGGACGTAGAGAAAAACAAACAGGATCGGCAGGCCGAAGATTACCATGAGCGGGATCAGTACGATCGCCCAGTGCCATGCAACGGCGCCGCAGAGCTTCAGCGTCAGGAATACGACCTGACAGATGAAGCCGAGAGCTGCGATTGTGAGGAGAAGGCAGCCGCCGCGGTAGTCTTTATTGTTCGCCATTTCCGCCACCTCCGTTGGGTTCCGGTTCTTCCTCGGGGAAGCGGGCCGTCGCGATTTCCTCGTATTTCGCTTTCAGAGCGGCGAGCGCCTTGTCGTATTCCTCACCGCCGTCAAGGCTGTCAGGCCCGAGGGCGACGTGGATGAGTTCTTTGCCGAGTGCTTCTGCAGCGACTTCGACGCCGACCTGTGAATTGATGGCGATGACGGGGACGGTGTCAGAGCCGTCCTGTTCGTTCGGGAACGTGATGCAGCTGACGACGATCTGGCCGTTCGGGTCGACTATACTCGGGGCGAGGATCGCCTCGTATTTCGCGTCGGGGTATAATTCCGCGAACGCCTCCGCGACGAGGTTCGAGGGGTCATTTGCGTAAACGGAAGTGAACGCGGGCGGGGTTGTTTTAGGGTTGTTCATGTTTTGCCTCCTTGAGTCTTTTTATTTCGTGGTTAAGGTACCACGCAGCCTTCTCGAGATCTTGGATCTCTGTGTCTTTGCTTTTCTTTCCGGCGCGGGCGATATACTTGACAGCGTTGCCGCGGTTGAAGTTGAGCTCTTTGTCGTCAATGAAGTCGATGACTTCGATCTTGCCGTCGGTATAGTGTGCCGGGTGGTTCACCGGATCGTCGACGGGTTTGTTTTTGTTTTTGTTGCTCATGCGTCCTCCTTATTGGTATTTGATAGGGCACCAGCGGGGCGACGTCTTGACGGGGAGCTCCTTGCTGTGTCTTTCGGTTTTTGCGATCAGACGGGCGCTCGCGTTTACGCTGGCTGCCGCCGTAGGGTGCGAGCAGTAGAAGCGGTTCACGCCGTTCGTCTGCTCGACGAGCTTGCAGTTGTTACAGTCTGCACATTTTGTCATGTGTCGTTTGGTTCCTCCTTTTTCGAGGCCGCTATTCTGGCCGGGACGACGACGCTGTAGTTGCAAACGTCGCAGCACTTTCCCGCAGCGATCGGGTGTGCATCGTGTCCGTATTCGTCCTTTATTGCGTCCCCGCATATCACGCACCGCCGCCGCGGAAGGGTTTCAACCGCGGGGCGGGTTGCGTCGTTATCAATTACGACCTCCGAGCCGTTCCACGTTGCGGAGCCTTCGTCGCCGTCGATTCGCTCCTCGCCGCAGTAGCTGAACACCTCGAACGTGAACGCCTTGCCGGCGGGGACGTTTTTCTCTCTGCATATTTCTTCGAGGCGATCGCTCGCGAGCTTCTTGACTTCGTAGAGGTCGCTGCCGGTGAGCGTGTAGTCGAGGTCGGAGAGGTTCGGTTTGCTGTTCTCGAGCAGGTCGTAGACGTAAACCTCGACGCGGTACTCGGCGTTCTGTTCGCCGCTGCGGGCGTCCTCGGCTGTCTGTTTAATTGCTGCCGCTTTGAGCGCCGCGTCCGCTTGTGCTGCCTGCCATGCTTCGTAGGTTCCCGCCGCCTGATTCTCGAAGAAGGCGTGGAGATAGAGCAGGCCGACCTTTTCCGTCAGTTTGATGAATTTCTTCAGGAGCTTTGCGTCCATTTTGAAGCGGAGCGAGCTCTGCACCTTTGTTGTAGTTCCGAACGCGATCTGGATGCTTCCGATCTCACCGTTCTCGTCGACGTTGTAGTTCTCACTGTCGAACAGGCTGCGCTGCGCCTTCGGTTTGAATACCGCGACGAGCGGGTAGACGTTTGTCAGAAACTCGACGTCGAACGTCGTCTCTTTGGCGCAGAAGTTTTTCATGTCTGCGAGGGCTGCCTTGTATTCTTCGTTTGCTATCATTGCTTTTTGTCTCCTTTGTTGGTGGTTTCGGTTTGCTGGTAGCGTTCCGCATGCTCGCGGGCTTTTTTTGCTTCGTCGAGATAGTATTGCTCGAGCGTTCCGTGGTACCTGATAGCCCAGAGCTCCTCGTATTCGTCCCACGCATGGCGAAGCTCGTGCTCGCGTTCGTGGAGGCTTTTCGGGTCGTCCGATAAAAGCGTGTAGGCGTTGATCATGTCGGAGTAGCAGCCGCTGTTGATTCTGCTCTTAAAGCAGGCCCACATTGTCATCGCGCCGCGGGATCTGCTGGAGCATATCGACAGGACGCGGTCGCCGTACTTTTTGAGGATCTCGTCGAGCTCCTCGGCGTTGACTTTTCTGTATTTGCCTTCCGTCCAGTTGCCGTACTCGTCGACCTGTACTAAAAATTCCCTTTTGTCTGTCATAGCTTTTTCCCTCCGTGTTTGTAGGGGCGCGTCAGGTTGTAGGCGTGTTTCTGCGCGATCGCTTCGCCCATGTCGATGCCGTAGTATTCGGCGAGATCCAGAACGCGGATGACTATGTCCGCGAGCTCGGAGGGGACACCCTCCATCTTGCCGCCTTCGGAGTAGTACGTTTCGCCCATTGCGCGGCCGTTCCTGATTTCCTCGAACGCTTCCGCGACTTCCGACGTGATAAGCATGAACAGCTCGCCGGGGCGGCGGGGATCTTCCCACCAGCCGTGGGCCTTTGCGTTCTCGTGAATTTCCTGCTGTAATTGCTTGAGAGGCTTCGCGTCTGAAGCGAGCAGGGCCTTTATTCTTCCCCACGCTAAGGCGATGGGGAGGTGCTCCGCGTCGACCATCTTGTTGTCGGCCGACGGGATCGCTGCGTTTAATGTTTCAATAGCTTCGGTGATCGTCATGTTTCATCCTCCTCGAATTTGATTTCGTCGTCATTATTGACGGTTGGCGGTTCCGTCTGCTTCGGTTTGCTGTAGAACTCACCGAAGTCGAGCGGGTTGCCGCATTTGTAACAGTAGTGTAGATCCTTGTGTATTCCGCCGCCGCCCGCGGGATCCGTCTCGTAGCAGTTCGCGACGTTCTCGCCGCATTTGGCGCAGTGGAAGCAGAGGAGCCTCTCGAGGCGGTGCGTTGTCGGCGTTTCCCTTGTCGTCATAACCTTCAAGCCTTTCGTGTTTGTCTGGCTTGCTATGTTGAGTGGGTATTCCGGGAACGTCGTGCCGGTGTTTTTCTTTTTCATTTGCTGCCGCCTCCGTCTTGATTTATTGCATAGTCGGTGGAGCAGTTCCGGCAAGCCTCGCACTTATGCCAGACCATGACCTGTTTGCGCTTTTTCCAGCCGTCGCGCTCCGATATAAAGCGGCCGTGTCCGCTGAGCGCGGCGCCGTAGAGCTGGCAGGTTGCGCCCTGCCATTTTTCCTTCTTCGCGGGGCAGTTCCGACAGTTTGGGCCCTCCGGGATCTTGACGGTTAAGTTGACGACCCTCATGCATCAACCTCTGAGGCGTAGATATAGACGACGATCGCCTTCTGCCAGTCGAGCGCCTCGGCCTGTTCGTGGGCGGCGGCGCTGGCCTGCTCTACCGTGAGCGCTTCATCGTCAGCAAGCAGATCCTCCGCGATTCTGTCCTCGAGTTCTTCCTGTTCTTCTTTCGTGAACAGAATTACCTCGCAGTCGAACTTTACATAGGCGACGCTCGTCGCCTTTGCGATGCCGAACTCTCCGACGTTACACTCGCTGCAGAGATCTTCGCTCACGATCGGAACGATGGGGAGGTCGGGGTTTGTTTTTACAACGTCGAGGAAGGCTTTCGTCTTTTTGCTGTTTAATCTTCCCATGTTTTGATTACCTCCACGACTTCAACCTTGCCGTCGGTGAGGAAGAAGCGCCCCTCGGGTTCCCACTCCTGATTCTTCCAGAGCTCACGGAACTCCTCGAGCGGGGTGTTCTGATAGAGCGGATCGTTGAGGTGCATCGTTTTCATGACAGCCTCGTCGCTTTCGTTCGGCCAGTCGATCAGGTAGTAAACGTCGCCGTCCTTTTCGATCTCGAAGGTGAGCGTGTGCCCGTCAATAGGCCAGCCAGTGCCCGACACCTTTCCTCTGACGATCTGGTGCTTTTGACCTTCTTCTTCGGGAGGGATGGCGCCGTGGAACTGTCCCGCGTCGATAGCGGGCGGAGGCGGTGCAGGAAGGTCGTCAGGCTTGTCTGCCGTCTGTTCTTCCTCGCTTTCAATGTGGGCCGCTTGCGGCGTTCTGGCGGGTCTTGGTGCGTCGTTGGTTTTTGCGTACTCGAGGACGCCGGCGATGCATTTCTCTTTCGGAACGCTTTCGCCCTCGTTGAAGTTCTCGGGCGCATTGCACTCGGCGTCGTGTACGCACATTTTGCAGAGGTCGCAGCCGGTGTTGTATAACGCTTCGACGAGGAAGTTCTCCGAGTGTGTGGCTTCCTGAGCCGCGTCCGGCGCCGTTTTCTGTTCTCCGCCGCCCAGAACGTCGGCGAGGTGCTTCATAATAGCGTCGGCTCTGGTCGGACCGATGTCTGCGACGCCGAGGAGGGTGTTGCGGATCGCGCTCATGAGGTTATTCGGTGTGGCTGCCTTTTTGCCTGCCTCGTAGCCCTTAATGTATAAGTTCGTTATGTACTCGCTGAGCTGTTCGCGGTCCATGCGCTTGAGCGCTTTGTAGGTTTCGCGCTTGAGCGCGAGCTTCTGAGTGTTTTGCTGGTTATTCATGGTTGTCTCCTTTTAATTTTTTGATTTTGCTCTGGCCCAGACGGCGACCTTTTTTCCGGTGCGGCCGCTGGCACGTTTGCCGACGACTTCGACGAGTCCTGCCGCCTTGAGTTCAGTGAGGCGAGGGGCGACGAAGTTGCGATCGAAGGCGTGGATCTTGCCGCGGTTCATAAGTGCGTAGACGATTTCGTCGACAGTCATCTCTTTGTCCCCGAGGACTTCGAGGATGAGGGTGCCGCGTTTGCTGGTTTCCGGCTTGATAGCTTCGTAGCTTTCGCGGCGAGTGCTTTCGGTGGTTTCGTTGTTCATGGAAGTTCCTCCTGTTTTAGTTTTCGCTGTTGCTTTGCGGGGCTTCGTTGCCCCAGCAGTCCCAGCCGGGCGCCGACTGACGAGCGAACAGCTCGATCCTCGGAACGTCTCCGACCAGTTTGACGATGCGCTCGCGGACTTCGTCTGGTTTCTGGCTGTGTCTCTGCACCGGTGTCATAACGACGCTGTGGACGGCAGCGCTGACGCGCTTCGGTTTGCCTTTAATTGCGAGCAGGCAGATCTCCGAGTTGCTTCTCGTCCAGTTTCCGAGCCCCCAGAACAGCCCGGCGCCGCTTTTGTTTTGTTTGACCCAGTTGAAGGCGATCGTTTTGTACTTGAAGCCCCACGCTTCGATGAGGTCGAGGGCTTCGCGCAGCATCGGGAACGTGGCCCACAAAAACAGGGCGCAGTCGTCAGCTGCTAAGCACCCCCCCCCGTGGCCGACGGGCATCTGTTTGAGCTCGTCGATCGTCATTGTGCCGTAGTGTTTGTCGGCAGCGGCGCGGGTGGCCTTGTTCTGATAGCCCCATGGTGGGTCGACGTAGATGACGTTGTACTTTTTAGCGGGGAAGGGGATCATGTGTCTGCCTCCTCGGTTTGCGCGTTGATTTCGTTCAGGATCCTCCAGACGTCGCAGGCCTTGTTGTCGGTTGCGCGGGCTTGTTCTCGGAGATCCTTCGCGTTCTGGCTGAGCTCATCGTAGTAGTGGGCGAGCGCGACGTGTACCAACGGGACGTCCTCGCGCTGTATGAGGACGGCGGGCGTCTGCTCAGCGTCTTTCAGTTCCGCGTCCGAAGTGGGAGCGGTTTCTGGTACCGCAGTTGTTTCCGCCACCTCGCCGGGCTTTCTTCTTTTCCTCGGAAGGGTGCGAGCGTCGATTCCGCCCTTGATAAGCTCGGCGCGTATGTCGTCGGGGGTGCAGAGGTTCATGTCTGCGAGGATGTTGATCTGGTTCTTTTTGTCGGCGGCTTCTTTGTACATCCGCACGATCTCGTTTGTTGTCATTTTCATGGCGTTGTCTCCTTTTGGTTTATTCGGTATTTTGCGGGGCCTCGTTGCCCCAGCAGTCCCAGCCGTCCGCTGCCTGACGTGCAAACAGCTCGATCCTCGGAAGGTCGCCCATGAGCTGGACGATCCTGTCGCGGACTTCGGCCGGCTTTTCGCTATGCCGCCCGCGCGGCGCTTCGACGATTTGTCGGACGCTTTTGCTTATGCGGTGCGGGTGGCCCTTCGTAGCGAGGAGGCAGAGCTCCGCGTTGCCTTGCACCCACCGGCCCAGACCAGCGAACACCCCCCCCCCCGTTTGGGATTCTGCTTCACCCAGCAGAAGGCGCAGGTCTTATACTTGAAGCCCCACGCGCGGATCGTGTCGAGCGCTTCCTGCAGTTTCGGCATTGTCGCCCACATGAACAGGATGCAGTCCTTCGCGGTGATTTCCTTGAGGGGCAGGGCGTTTATTTCGTCCTGCGTCATTGTGTCGTAGGGCATGGCGCCCATCTTTGCATTGCCGCCGAGCGTGTCGTTGTACGACCACGGAGGGTCGGCGTAGATTATTTCGTATTTTTTCTTCGGGAACGGGATCATGTCGTTTCTCCTTGTTGTGGTTGTATTTGCGGGACTTCATTTCCCCAGCAGTCCCAGCCGGGCGTGGTTTCTCTGGCGAACAACTCGATCCTCGGAAGGTCCCCGAACAGTTCAACGATGCGGTCGCGGGTTTCCGCCGGCTTTTTGCTGTGCCGTTCTATGTGGCTTATAATCACGGACGAGACGGATCTGGACTTGCGTTCCAGAACTCGGCCGCGGGTGGCAAGCAGACAGATCTCCGCGTTTGACCGGGTATAGTAGCCCATGCCTTTGAAAATTCCGTCGCTGTTCTTGTTTTGCTTCACCCAGCAGAAGGCGATCGTCTTATACTCGAAGCCCCACGCTTCGATCAGCTCAAGCGCTTCCCGGAGCATCGGGAACGTGGCCCACATAAACAGCGCGCAGCCGTCTCCGGCGGTGATAGAGTTCACCGGCATCTGTTTGAGGTCGTCGAGCGTCATGCAGCTGTAGTGCTTGTCGGCGCTGCGTTCTTTTCCTTTTTCCGACCAAACGCGGAACGCCCACGGCGGGTCGGCATAGATGACGTTGTACTTTTTGGCCGGGAAGGGGATCACGTTGCGCCTCCTTCCGGGCTCGGGCTTGCGATCCCGTAGAGGAGTTTCAGAACGCCGGCAACGCAGGGGATCCTGTACTGCGCAACATCGGCCTCTTTGACGTACTGTCGGCCGTATATTGCCTTCATGTTCTCCCAGACGTTCCACGGGACCCTGTAGAAGTTCTGGACGCCGAAGCAGAGGAGAACGAAGCAGAGCGCCCCGAGCTTCTCATGTTCGCGCAGGTCGTCCATCTGTTTGTCCGTCAACCGTGAGCGCTCGAAGCGGTCCGTGTCGGTTTGCTTTGCCTCGAAGCGTACCGCGCGGCCGCCTTGCATTGTCCCGCAAAAGTCGACCTGCGCCTTCTTTGTGTAGCAGGCGAGGAACTGGCCTTTCTTGTTCGGTTTTTGCAGCGGTTTCATGGGTTCCGGCGTTTTGTCTGCCTTCAGGATCCCGCGAGCTTCGTGCCAGTCAAGCGACGAGGCAATGATCTCCTCAAACATTTCACCCGCTTCTCTGGAACGCTGGCCGCGCGTCATACGCTTGTATTCTTCGAGCGTCATGTTCATTTTTTGCCCCCTTCGGAGACAAGTGCGGCGCTCCTGATTTTTTGGACGATCGGCGCGAAGGCGTTCGCGATTATATCGACCAGCGGCGAGAACGTCGAGACGAGGATGTCCTTGTATGCTGCGCGGGCTGCTTCGTTCACTGCCGGCGCGGTTCCGGTTTTGAGCTCTCCGTCATAGACGCGGATGCCGTTCCGGACTGCCGTCGCGATTTCTGCCTGCATCCCTTTGCTGGGTTTATCGAGCCCGAACACCCAGATCTCCGAACAGAGAAGGAGGAGCTGCTTGCCTGCTTCCAGACCCGCCGCCCGTTCCTTTTTGTCGTTGTCGTCGGCCCAGCGCGTGAAGTAGACGTGCGGGGCGATCGGTATGTAGCCGGCAGCGAAGGCGGCGGCGCAGTGCTCGAGCGCGTCCTTCGTGTTCTTTTCTACGTCGCCCCGGTAGGGCGAACAGATATAAACGAGTTTTTTGTTCTTCATGGTTGTCTCCTTATTTGCTCCGCCAGCTGTTGCCGGTTGTTACGATCGCCGCACACATTTCGCGGAGACGGTCGATGGTCGCGTCCGCAGTTGTGTCGTCGTTTGTCTCTTTCGGTGTGAGGCGGCGGAGCAGTTCCGCCTCCGAGTAGTTCGTTGTGATTATGGTCGGCATGAGTGCCTCGTAGCGGGCGTTGATGATCGCGTAGATTCGCGAGATCGCCCACTCGGTCGCTTGTTCTTTTCCGAGGTCGTCGACTATGAGAAGTGAGACGTCGGTGTATGCGTCCAGAATGTCGGCCGCGTCGTACCCACCGCCGAAGCGCTGGCGCGTGTTTGTGTAGGTGGACTTGATTCGCTCGAGCAGGTCGATCATCGTCATACAGATAACGGGGATCCCTTGGTTCATGAGCTTGTTCGCGATCGCCGCGACGAGGTGGGTCTTGCCCGTTCCTTTCGGGCCCGTTATGAACAGCCCGTTCCTGCCGGGGTTCGGGTGCTCTTTCGTCGGGAGCTTTTCCCTGAAGGTGTCCGCGTACTTTTGGCAGAGGAGGGCGGCTTTTTGGTTTTCGTCCGTGAGCTCGAACGTCTCGAAGGTTCTCAGACGGAAGCGGGCGCCGATTCCGCTCTGGCCGACGATCTTCCTGACGCGCTCCTGTAGTTGGCGGTTGCGTTCAGCTTCTTCCTTGCGTTTTTTTTCGGCGAGGCGTTCAGCTTCTTCACGCTTCTCTTTTTCGATTGCCTTCTCGCAGGTGCATCTCTCGGCGCCGATCCAGTGGATCGTCGTCCCGAGCTCGAAGCCGTGAGCGTAGAGGGTGCGCCCGCAAAATTCGCACTTAACGGGCGGAGGCGGCGGGGCGGCCTTCGGGTATCTTTTGAGGCGTTCGGTTTCGTCTCCGAAGATCTCGTAGGGCTTACTCTGCCGCGTGGAAGCCTGTGACTGCGGGTTCTGCTTTTTTGCTTCGTCCATTTGCGGATGCACCTCCTTCGGGTTTTATTTCAAGCGGCTCATCTTCCCAGCGCTTCTGGTTGAGCCATGTCAGCGGGTTCGGTATGTAGAGCCCGTTCTCTTTCGTCCATTGTGGCGACTGCTTCTGGGTCCTGAGCGCTGTCATGATTTTCTCAAACAGCTCGGGCTTCGGTTTCAAACGCTTCCAGACGTCGGAGCATTTTGCTTTCCCGACCTTTTTCGGGTATTCCGCCCAGAACTCCGCGAACGTCTCCGCAGCCGTCGCAGACGGGGCGGGGTTGGTTTGGTTAGGTACGGTATGTTCGGTAATGTTGGTTGTGTTTGGTTGGTTAGGTATGGTTGGTTGGTTATGTACGTTCGGAAGCCGTGCGCGTTCCGTTGGAGTTCCGTCGGAAGTCTGCGGAAGTTCGCCCGCGCGGCGCGCTTCTGCCGCTGCCGTGCGTTTTCTCTCTCGGTCTTTCGCGCGTTTTTCGAGCAGTTTGCCGGCGTATTCATCCCAGTCGTGGAGCATGAGCCCCGCGTCTGTTTTGTCGATATATCCGCTGTCGATTAAAGCGTCGAGAAGCCGCTGAGGATCGCCGTCATATACAGCCGCGTCCGCTATGTCGACGGCCTCGTAACGGTCGAGACTTCCGTCCTGTGCGTAGTTGAGCGCCCACCACCAGATGAAGTGAAGGTACCCGACCGCAGTCGGAAGTTGAACATCAAGCAGCCGCGCCAGCTTCTTTGTTTTCGGGTGCTGTCCCAGCTCCTGATGGCTTTCGATCCATGCCATGTTTTTGCCTCCTTTTTCTCGTTAGAACGGGAGATCGCTGTCGTCGTCAAACGGCTGCAAGTGCGGCGTCTCCGGCGGTGCGTTGTCCTCGTTGGGTTGTTGGTTTCCGCCCGTGTCGGACGGTCTGCTGTCTGTCAGATACACGCTCTGAACGCGAAGCTCGTGAGCTTTGCGCTCGTTCCCTTGGGCGTCAGTATATTTGCGATTTTTGGGTCTGCCCTCGACGATAATGAGGCGGCCCTTCTTGCAGTTTCGCGCTATAAACTCCGCCGTCCCGCGCCATGCGACGCACTCGACGAAGTCGGTCTCGCGTTCTCCGTCGCGGTTTGCGAAGTCCTCCTGTGAAGCGAGAGAGAAGGAGCAGACGCTCGTCCCGTTCGCTGTGGTTCTGAGTTCGGGGTCTGCCGTCAGGCGTCCCTCAGTGATTTGTTTATTGAGCATGTCGTTTTACCTCCCGACCGGTTGACGGTTGTCGTCGTAGTATTTGCAGACGGCGTCGTATTCCTCGCGCGTCATGGTGTTGAGTTCCTTCTTGCCGTAGCGCTCGAGAACGTACTCGGCGACCTGCTCCTTCGTGCATCCCGCCGCCTCGGCTTTCTTGTAAAGTCGGTTGATTTGCGGATCGGAGAGCGGGCGAGGTTCCTGTTTTTCGGTCTGAGCGCCTGTCTGCGGCCTGTTTGCCTCGTTCTGGCCCGCGGCGGGTATTTCCCCGGCGTCGCCGCTTGCGTCATTCTGGGCGATTTGCGGGGCGTTGAAGCGGCAAGCGAAGAAGCTGACGAGGCAGTTCCGAAGGGCCGCCGCCCGGGCGTCCTTGACGTTCTTTGTGCTGGTTCCGACGGCGTGGAGGTGGGTGAGCTCGTAGTCGTCGGGGGTTTCAATGTTTCGGAGTTCAACGAGGAGCTCCGCCTCGTACACCCAGAGCGTCTGGTTTGACTTCGTCAGGTTGTACGTCCTGCAGTAAAGCGAGGAGCCGTTTGCGTCGTGCTGCGCTGCGGTTTCCGAGACAATTCTCCAGTCGATGCCGTAGGTGTTCAGGTACGACAGCAGCGTCGCAGCCGCGTCCGCTGGTGTTATTTCCTCAACAGTTACCTCTGCCGGCTTGATTCCCGCAACGGGATCCTCGGCGATCGCCTTCTTGATTTCTTCCGCGGCCGCTTCCGTGAGGGGGATGCAGACGTGCGATAACGGGGCTGCGAGCCTTTTGATCTCGAGGATCTTCTCTGTCAGCGTTTGCGTTTTCTTGGGTTTGCGCTGCTTAGAGCCCGTGTTTTGCGTTTTCTGGGCCTTTCCCGTCGTGGCGTTCGTTCCCCCGTCCGTCGGCGTCTTGACCGTTTGTGTGCCGTTTTTCGGCGTATTTTGGGCGGATGCGCTCATTGTCTCGACCTCCCTCTGTAAATTTCGATGACTTCGGTGCTCGGGAAGGTGATTTTGATGAAGTTGTCGTCCGCTTCGAGGGTTGCCTCGCCGGGACCGATAACAACGACGCCGCTCGTGCCGTTGAGCTTGTCAACCGTCGGGGCGAGCTCGAGGGGGAGCAGGATGAAGCGGTTCGTCTCGACGTCGAACTTCTGGCCGTTGTTCGCTATGTAGGGACCGTGAATTATCGAGGAGCCGATGAACGTCGCGGCGACCTCGTGGCCTGTGCCTTTGTCCTTAATCTTCCCGCCGCCCGTGTGGACGATCTGGGCGATGTCGTTCTTCAGTCTGTCGGGTGCGATCCGTTTCGCGTCTCCGATATAGAATCCGACGGCGCTCTTGATGGTTTCCTTGATTTTTTGCATTTTGTGTTTGCCTCCTTTTGGCTTTTAATTTTTGAGATTTTTGAGTTTTTTCTTTGCCTGCCATTCCGCGAACTCTCTTTGGATCTTCGGATCCTCGAAGGCGGTGCGGGTGGCTCTGAGAAGCGCGGCGCCCAGACGTTCGCGGTCGTGCTGTGGGATTTTCTCTGCGATCACTTTTGGTCCATTCATTCGCGCCTCCTTTTGTTGATTAGAGCCGCCGCCCGTCGCGCGATCCTGTTCGCGTACTTTTTCCGCGTCCGGCGCTTCTTTGCGTGAAGCATGAGGTGCAGCTCTTTTTTGGTTGCTTGGGTTCTGATGGTTTCCTCGATCCCGCGGGCGATTTTAAGCATGCCCTCGGCGATCTTCTTGACTGTTACGGCCACCCGGGCGAGCGCTTTGCTTGCCGCTTCGATCTGCTCGAAGGTGGCGCCATGTTTGTTTGCGATTTCGGCGAGCTTTTCCGCCGCGTCTGGCGTGGCTTCCGGGTATCGTTCGATGATTTCCTGCTTCGTGATCATGTTGCTGTTTTGTCTCCTTGGTGGCGTTTAAGCAACATTGTCCGCAAAAAAAAGAACTATGTCGAAGTCGAAGGTTTTGCAGATCGTTCTGATTTCCGACAGGTAGAAGTCGGAGGAGCCGTTGATCTTCTGCGAGAGGGTCGCCTCTGTTACTTCGATGGCGGCCGCGACGTCGCGCAGGGTGAGACCCTTGCCGGCCATGGCGAGCTTGAACGCCTTATAGGGAACGTGGCGCTGCTTTGCGTTTTCGGTTTTCTTTGACATGTTTTTGCCTCCTTTTTTTAATTTCCAGCCTTACGCCATGCGGCTTCTCGGCGTGATTTTTCTGCCAGTGCTTCGGCCTCATCTGTCTCTGCTAAAAATACCGTATAGGGAGCGCTGAGGCCCGTGATCGCTGCCTGTAAAAGATCCGTGATGTCGTCCCTGAACTCTCCGGACGCGGCGACGTATTTCTCGCGGGCGTCCCAGAGGTCGAGAAGCCTCTCGCGTTCTTTTGCTGTGATCATGTCCCAGCCGTAGGCGGTGTCTATTTCTCCGCGGCTGCTGTAGACGTCGAGATCTTTGAACGCCAGCGCCATGTCGGCAGCTTCCTTTTTGCTTCTGGCGTTGATTTTCTTCTTTTTGTAGCGGAGGATGGCGTCGCTGATTACGGCGCCCGCCTCCGAGATGTTTTTGCGGATCTGTTTTGCTTTTTCAATGTTTTCGGGAAGGTCGTCCCAGTTGTACGTCTCGGGGTTTATCATTTGTCGCTGCCTCCTTTGTATTCGTGGACGAGTGTCCTGAAATGGAAGCAGACGATGTTGTAGCCGCCGGCGCCGATCGTTTCAACCTTTGCGCGGCCCTCGGTTCCGGAGATGATTCCGTTGATGTCGCCCTTGCCGCCGATTCTCAAGTCTGCCGCGTCCGTGATCGTTCCGACGACGCGGGTGATCCTGCTGACTATGTCGACGAGCTTCGCCTTTTTTTCTTCCTCGATAATCTTCTCCAGCCATGCCTGACGCTCCTGCACGTCGCGGATGTCTTTCATCCTGAAGATTATGCTGTCGCCGGACTTGTTGAGCTTTTCGCGGATGGTTTCATAGTCGAGCCCGTTTTCCTTGAGGAGTTTGTCGACCGGTCCGGAGGGGTAGAGGTTCAGAAGGTCGCCGTCGCTTGGTTCTTCGCCTTTGTGGTACTGGTTGTGTATGTTGCGCGAGCGTTCGTATTCCGGCAGCGTTTTCCACGCTTCCAGCCGAACGGCGCGGGCCTTCGCTCTCAGGTCCTTCTCGTAGTCGCAGAACTCCGCGAAGCGGTTCGTGTAGTATGTGATCGCGCGGGCCTTCCATTGTTCGAGGAAGTCTTTGATGACTTGCGGGGCGTTGGCTTCAATGAAGGCATCGCGGCTTATGTATTCGCCGAGCTTTTCCTCCCAGTTTTTGAGGACCTTCTCGGCGTCGCGGAGCTTTTCCTGTGCGCTTTTGATGTCGTCGCGCTTGATCTCAATATCGAAGGCAGGGGCGCCTTTTGCGATCAGTCTGTCAAGTGCGGCGAGGTGCTTCTGGATCACTGCCTGCCGTTTTTGGACGGCGGTCGTCGCGTTGATTACTTTCAGCTCGAGTTCTTTCCTTGTCATGGTTTGCCTCCTTAGTAATGGTAGGTGCATCTGTAGCTCAGCCCGCATAAGTCCCAGAGAAGCTGCGCGAGCAGTTCCATCTCTGCGTGAAGTCGGTGCGACTTGGCCGTTCCTTCGTGGCCTCCGTTCTTTTCGCATTCCGCGTTGTATGCGGCGACGGTGTCGTCGAACTTGATCTTGAGCTTGCGCTCTTGGATGCCTGTCAGGCAGCCCAGAGGATCGCCTTCCTTTAGCTCGATGCTGTAGACGTTGATCGCGTCCTCATCGTTGTCGATCGGTTCTGCATTGACGAGGACGTCGACGTCTCTCATCTTTGCGGTGAATTGATAGTTCCCGACGTGGCGGGCGGTTCCTTTGTCTAAGCCGAGGACTCTCTCGAGCTCGGCGGTGTCGTTCGTTATTTTCATTTTGACCTCCTTATATGCACGGCGCGTACTTCGGTTCGTCTAAATTTGCGATGAAGTCGTGGATCGTTTTCTCTCCGCTCTCGAGTTGCTCGAAGCACTTGCGCGCCTCTGCTGTTGTCTTGAAGCGGAAGGCGAGGCGGAACGTCTCGCCCGGTGCGGGGTAGTGGAACTTGTTGCCGGGGATCGGCTGCTTTGCTTTCGGGTACGTTGCGACCGTGTCGGCTGGAGCATGGAACGAGTAGTTCATGCTCCAGTCCTCGATCTGGATCCCGACGCCTTCAGGGGTGATAGATCTCTGCAATACTTTCACGGGGCGCCTCCTGATTACCTGTACAGGCGCAGGTTTCCGTCCTGCATTTCATACGACCAGCCGCAGACATTGAAGCGGATGTAGTTCCAGTCGGTCGCGTCGTAGAGCGGGTCGCGCTTGAGCTCGCCGACCTTCCTGAGCGCGTTGTGGCGGTTTACCTCGTAGACGTCGACGGTGTGAACGATTTCGATCTTGTCAATATCGAAGCCGAACTCGTTGCGGATGAGTTCCGCCGCTTCCTCGTCGCTGAGGTGTTTCACGCTGCAGGTCGTCGCGAGCTTCTGGTATTCTTCCTCGGAGACGTTCCTGACGTCGGCGTAGGGGCGCCACTCCTGTTCGCGTTCGAGTTTTGCGGTGGTGTCCGCGAGCTGCGCTTCGAGCTTCTTGATCTTTTCTGCCGTTTCTGTGAGTGCCTGTTCTCTGGCGAAGATCGCAGCGCGATCTCTGAGTGAGCATGCCGCGTCGTTGTTTATGTTATACTCTGCGACGCCGAACACTCCATCGAAGGCGGTGCCGATGTAGCTATCGGGGCCGAGAGCCTCGACGATCTTCTTGATTTGTTCGAGCGCCTTGCGCTCCTGTTCTCTCGTTGCTATTGCTGCCATGATTCTGTCCTCCTTTTTATTAAACTACGGCGTGAATTTTGCCGTCCTCTGTCTGGTAAACACTGACGACGAAGGGGTTCGCGTCGCTTTCCGTGTAGTCCCCGTCGACCGCGTAGCCGATATGGATGCGGAGGTCCGTCCAGTTGTCGCCGGTTCCGGATCCTTCCCAGAGCTCGACCGTTCTGAGGTCGCCCTTCTTTGCCTTGTTGAATACTGCCATCGCTTTGTTGATCGCTTGGGATGCTTTCATGTTTCATTCTCCTTGTTGATAACTTGGTGGCGCTTTGTTGGCGCTTACGATTACAAGTATACTCAAAAAAACGGCTTTGTCAACGGTTTTTTATAAATTTCTTTCGATTTTTCCCTGTTTTGTATTGATTTTTCCCAGATTTTCGACTATAATCATTTTCGGAGGTACAAAAAGATGAAACGGAAGCCTGACAAAAACAGCAAGTTTGCGGAGCGGTTGAGGGGCCTCAGACGGGAGCGTTGCCTCTCGATGGACGCCCTTTGTGAAAAATTCAACGAGGGGCAGACGACGATCCGGCTGTGTAAAAGCACGGTGTCCCGGTATGAACAGGGAACTCAGGAGCCCATGCTTTCGACTGTTGCGGCGCTGGCTGATTTCTTCCACGTCTCGCCCGTCTACTTGATCGGCGACAGCAACGACAGAAGCTGTACCGCCTCAAATATTCAGAACTCAGCCGTCGTACAGGGGAATCACGCAACGACGCTGATCGTCCGGAACGGCGGCGTCCATGAGCGTGAGCTTGACGAGTCCGAGGTTGAGCTTCTCAGGATCCTCGACTTCCTCGATGTTAAGGGACGGACCGCCCTCATGTCTTACGCCTTCGAGCTTGAAGAAAAACAGAAGCAACGCGCGGAGAATTAAAATGCCGAAAAATAGAAAAACGGCCCCCGAGGGCGGAAGCCTCTCGGAAGCCGTAAAAAATAGAGATGCAGGGCGCGGACCGTTCTGCGCTTTGTGGGGTGCGCTATGATGCGGGCCGCGTTTTATGGACGTTATTCCAGCCATGCCCAGAAGGACACTTCCATTGAGCAGCAGCTCAGGGAGTGCCGCGAGTGGGCGCGCAGGAACGACGTGCAGATCGTCGCCGAGTATGCAGACCGCGCCCTGACGGGAACGACTGACAAGCGCGAGCAGTTCCAGAAAATGATCCGCGACAGCGCGAAGGGCAAGTGGCAGATCGTTCTCTGTTATAAGGTCGACCGCTTCGCCCGTAACCGTTACGACAGCGCGACCTATAAAGCCCGCCTGAAGAAGAACGGCGTCCGCGTCGTCTACGCGAAGGAGTCGATCCCTGACGGCCCCGAGGGCATCCTCCTTGAGTCTGTTCTGGAAGGTTCCGCCGAGTATTACAGCGCGAACTTGTCGCAGAACATTCGGCGCGGACTGCGTGAGAACGCGCTCGAGTGTAAAGTGAACAACGGCGCGATGCCTCTCGGACTTATGAAGGGACCCGACGGCAAGTTTGCCATCGAGCCCGCGGGTGCGGCCATTGTGCGCGATATTTTTCAGATGTACGCCGACGGGATGAACACAATACAGATAAACGCAGCACTGAACGCGCGGGGCGTTAGGACCAGCACCGGCGCGCGCTGGAATAAAAACAGCCTGCACCGCCTTCTTCGCAACGAGAAGTACATCGGCGTCTATACTTACGCCGACGTCAGGATCGAGGGCGGTGTGCCGGCAATATTGTCGAAGGAGTTATTTGAAGAAGTGCAAGAACGCATAAAGAAAGTTGCAAAAGCTCCCGCCGCGAACAGGACGGACGTCGACTTTGTTCTGACCGGCAAGCTGTTCTGCGGCCATTGCGGCAGCTCAATGGTCGGCGAAAGCGGAACGGGCAAAAGCGGCAAAAAATTCTATTATTACACCTGCGCAAAACGGAAGCGCGAGCGCGGGTGCATGAAGAAGCCAGTCAAGAAGGACTGGATCGAGGAGCAGATCGTTCGGCTCCTTCAGGGGCGCATCCTGAACGACGACGTCATCCGTGTCATTGTGGACGCGGCGCTCGACCTTCAGGAACGCGAGAAGGACGACAGCGTTCTCCGCGGCTTCGAGGCAGAGCT
This sequence comes from uncultured Christensenellaceae bacterium, assembly GCA_910586985.1. Lineage (GTDB taxonomy): Bacteria > Bacillota > Clostridia > Christensenellales > Borkfalkiaceae > Gallimonas. The sequence continues at coordinate 140,493 of CAJUKK010000002.1, forward strand.
CTCCGATGTCAAGCGCGCGATCGCGAATATAATCACCGCCATCGAGCAAGGAATAATCACGCCCAGCACGAAGGCCCGCCTCGACGAACTTGAGGGGCGGCGGGTTGACTTGGAGAACGCGATTGAGGACGAAAAGTGCCAGCAGCCGCAGCTGACGCGCGAGCAGTTGACGTTCTGGCTCGAACGCTTCCGCGACGGGGATCCCGCGGATCCGAAGTTCAGGGAGACGTTCATCGACGTCTTTGTCTCGGCGGTCTACCTGTACGACGACCACTTCAGAGCGGTCTGCAATTTTACCGAGGACGGCGCCGCGATCACTTACGACTTTGTCAACGATTCGGCAAGCTGGGCGGACGCGGGCGAGGTGTTCGACTTTGACGCCCCGAAGTCCACCATCTTTGTTGGACGAAAATGCTGTCCTACCAAATAAAGCCCGAAAACGGAAGTTTTCGGGCTTTATCATACTATATATTGTGGTTTATGGCAAAATTGAGTGTTTTTGATTTTGACTACTGCTTTTTTATGTAAATCAATCAAAAACAGGACTTGAACCGACGACTTTTATAACATCATGAAAGAAGGCAATAATATTTTTTTCTGTCGTAATAATTTCTTGTTTAACGAATATAAAACGGGAAATACAACTATATAGAGTCGTTAAAGGAAGGTAATATTTTCTACCCTTGACGGCAAAGACGTTTTCGAACAAAAAAACTTTTCGAAAGACGAATATTACTTACCCTTGTTCTATAGAACACTTTGATGTTACCCATTGTTACCATAGAGAACTTATTTGCTTGCTTTCAATGCGACCGACAAACAAAAAACTTCTTGCTATACTCGATAGCAGGAGGTAAGCGATAATGAAAAAAGAGCAAGTTGATTATAAAGAAAATCTAATAGGGGAACTCTGCCGAAATGAATTCGAAATTATACCGCTGGAGGATTGGCGATATTGTTATTATGACGGCAGAACAGCAAAACAATGTTAGTTCAAATTCGGGTGGCGCCTCCATCGTCGCAATAAAGTGGTATTTTTAACAGGTCTTTTTTTAACCTGTTATTTTTTTTTGCGCTTTTTTTGCCCCCATATTACTTATTTATTATATCCTTTTAAATATCTATAAAAGGTAGTAGGACGGAGGTTGGTAAGGTTTAAGGCTTCGTTATAAGATATAGTATGAGTAATGTAGGCATCGGCAACTTCGTAAAAGTTATCGGGTAAAATAATTCGTGGACGTCCGAATCGGACGCCTTTTTGTTTTGCGATAGCTATTCCTTCTGCTTGGCGGGTGCGTATATTGGTTCGTTCGTTTTCGGCAACAAAAGATAAAAGCTGTAAAACAATGTCCGCAATTAATTTACCGATAAGATTTTTCTCATGGAAACGCGTATCCAAGAGCGGCATATCAAGAACGTATATATTAGCCCCTATATCTTTCGTAATCCTTTTCCATTCGCATAATATACATTCGTAATTTCTGCCGAGACGATCAATTGATTTTATTATCAATAAATCGTCGTATCGCAATTTTCTGATAAGTTTTTTATAGTTTTTTCTGTCAAAGTCGGCGCCGCTTTCTTTATCACATAATATTTTATCAATCACAATGCCGCAATTTCGAAAGGCATTCAGCTGTCTTTCCAAGTTCTGGTCCTTGCTTGAAACTCTTGCATAAGCATAAATCATAATTAACTCCTTATTTATACACGCGCGCGTGCGCATATTTATTTTAAAGCTAATTATATTTCACTTTCAAAATTCCCACAAATAAAAAATTTTCCAAAATCTATACTTTTTTAAAACAAAGTATTGACAAATTATTAGACTTGTGCTATACTGATAACAAGTAGCAGAGTGTGAAAATTTATAACATTTCTTCATTTCCAAAAAGTATAGTTTTTGAAAATGAAGAGAGGCGAATAAGTTTGATTTTTTTGTTTTGGTTAAACGGTTAACTAACGGGCGGACAAAGGCTCGTAAATTGATTAGATTAAACGGTTAACTGCATTACTTTATATTAAACAGGTGCTAATGAAAAATTATTTATTTAGTTTTTCAGATAACATAAAAAATATTTTAAGCGAGGAAAATTTATGAAAAAGGCTAAACTTTTAGCAACTCTTGCGGCGGCTGCGGTTTTGACAGTCGGCGGCGGCGTTATTGCGGGATGCAATGATGGACACACGCACACTTATTCGACAGGCGATGATTGGGGAAAAGACACAACAAGCCATTGGCATTACGCCACGTGCGACGATTTGAAAGAAGGGGATAAAGATTATAAGATTGACGTTGCAGACCACGTTTGGGGAACGGGCGACAGCGCCGACAAATGTTCGGTCTGCAAGTATCAGAAGCCTGCTTCGTCCGCTACCGAAATTTCGCTTAACAAAACCGAGCTTGCGCTTAGTATTGCCAAGACCGAGGGCACTTTAGAGGCAACATTGAACGGAACGGGTACCGTAACCTGGTCGTCGTCTGACAATACGGTTGTTCAGGTGGGTGCGGCAACGGGTGCAGTAGAAGCTCTTAAACCCGGTACGGCAACAATAACCGCCACAATTACAGGTACCGAAATCAAAGCAACCTGCGCAGTTACCGTTGCGGACGCGTATTACATAATCGGCGGAATGGATTCGGATTGGAACAAGGCGGCGGCGTTCGGAGATCCCAATTACGTTTACTTTATGCCTACGGAAACGGAAGGTATTTACAAAACTAAGAGCTTTGAATTACCAAAGCTCGGCTCTTTCCAGGTTGCGCCCGTGGGCAATACCTGCGTGGACGACAACGACGAAAACGTATGGTGGAAGCATGCGTTCAACGGCAGTAACATAACGCCGGACGATACAGTGTTGAGCAATAACAACGGCAATATTGCGGTTGAAAAGCACGGTATGTATACGATCACTCTCGATTTGACGGGGGAAAAAGCCGTAATTTCGGGCGTTTGCGACAGAGAAATCGAAGATCCCGAGACGGAAACCATTTATTATCTGTTCGGCAGTATGAGCAACTGGACAGTTGCCGATACGGTTGAAGCGGCGGAAGGATACGTATTTACCAACAACCCCGACGGAACGATTACGCTGACGATTGATTTGGCAAGAGACACGGAGTTCAAAGTTTTGGCTGTGGGAATGAAATACAATATCGAGTATGCGGAATCTGCTATTCCCCGTGAATTGATTGGCGCTAACGGTTCGGCTACCGTGGCTACCGCTTATAAACTGACCTGGACAGACTCCAAGAATATAGGAGTAGGCTTATCGGGCAAATATACCTTCACGCTCAACCCTGACGGCGGCACAAACAACATTTTAAGCTATACCTTCGAGGCTACAGACGCAACCGAAACTACGGTTCCCCAGGTAGTCGGGCTGAATTGCTATATCAAGGGTCCCGCGGTAGGCGGTTGGGACGAGAAAGTGGAAGCGAACAAAATGACCGAAGGCGAGAACGGCGTATATAAGATTACGTTCCAGGCAGAAGCGGACGCGGAATTTATGTTCAATTCTTACGAGGTTTACGATAACGGCAATCTCGGTTCAAAACAGAAGGATTACTTCAATAACGGCAACACAACGCTTACCAACGTGGGCAATTGCGTTACGGCGCCCGGCAACTATAAGACGGTTGCGGCAGGCTGGTATACCGCCACGCTCGACCCCGAGGCAAAAACGCTGACAATCACTTATTCCGCTACAAATCCCGCGGCATAACCATAATAGAACCAATCCTAACCGGAAGCTCCGTCCACGGACGGGGCTTTCGGCGGAAGTTTATTTTGCTGACTTTTCCAAAGCCCGCAAAGTTATTAAGTTAAACGGTTAATCGAATTTGGAGGAATTTATGAAAAGAAAAAGTTTACTTTGCTTTATCGTTGCGTTGGTAATGCTGCTCGGTATAGCGTTACCCGCTTGTAAAGGCAAACCGAGCGATCCGCAAACCGATAAATATACCGTTTCGGCAGAGGACGCGTTAAAGTACGAACAAAACCTTACCTGGGGACAAGAAGGTCATTTGTATATTCATTATTTAAGGGGCGCACACTCCGAAAAAGAGCACGGAACGGTCAACAGTGCGACGGCACCCGCTTATTCAACACAGATTAGTTCCGAAGTCTACGGCGACTGGGGGCTTTGGGTATGGGAATATTTCCCCACCAACAGCGAGGGTAGGGCGTTCTATCCCATGAAAATAGACGAGTCGGGCGCAGTTTATGACATTGACCTTACGGCAACTTATAACGACGGCGGCTGGGACGAAACAAACCGCACTTCAAAAACTCTGGAAATAAACTATTCGCAAGCGCTTAGAATGGGTATTCAGGTTTATTCGCAGGACAGCAGAATAAATGGAACGGGCTTCTGGGTGAACGACGGCGGCGACGTGTACGTTAATTTGGCGGAGGCAAGGCGCGATAAGGGCGATTATCACTGGTTTGTCCGTCAGGGCGAAGTGGGAAGCGGCAGCGCCAATTTCTCCAACGTAGATCTTAACGACCCCTATGCGGGAATTCCTGCAGGTTCGGCAACTACCAAGTACGACGTAATATCCAATAAGGGTAACAACAACGTGTATGCGCAGCAAGCGGTTGCCGAGGGATGGGAAGAAAACAGCGTTGGCTATCAGGTATTCATTGCGTCGTTTGCGGACGGCAACGGCGACGGAATGGGTGATTTGAGGGGCGTTATAAATAAACTCGATTATCTGCACGACCTCGGTGTGGATACGCTTTGGCTTACGCCTTTCCAACATTCCAATTCCTACCACGGTTACGACATCATGGACTACTTTACCGTAGACCCGAGATTCGGTACGTTGGACGATTACAGAGAGCTTGTCTATAAAGCACATCGGAAGGGAATGAAGATTGTTATGGATTTCGTTTTGAACCATACTTCACTTTCCAATCCTTGGTTTGTCAAGTCACAGAATCTCGTTAAAGAGACCGTAACGCTTCCCGACGGAACCAAAAAAGAAATAGATTACCGTAATTTCTATACCTGGCAAAACGAAGAATATTACAACAGTATTGATGACAGCACCGTGGAAGGCAGAAGAGAAAAGAAGCAGTGGTTTAAAGATACCAACGGGTATTATTATTTCTCGAGCTTCGGTTCGACTATGCCCGAGCTTAACTTCGACAATCAGGCAACGCGCGACGCAATTTTAGACGTAGCGTTATATTGGATGAGCTTCGGTCTTGACGGATTCCGTCTTGACGCCGTTAAGCACATATATATGGCGAACGAAAACGGGGAACATTCCGACTGGATAGTAAAGGACAGCGACGAAGCCAATGACGCCGACTATTCGTTTGATATGAATAAGGACGCGCACTTCTTTATGGAGTTTAATGCAAAACTCAAGGCAAGCTATCCCAACGCCATTTTAATAGGTGAAAACTTCACGGGCGACCCTGCATATCTTGCGGGACTGTACGGCGGATTGGATTCGCAGTTTAATTTCAACTGGTATTTCGATACGACGGCGACGTTAACGAAGATTGCCAACGGCGAAAAGGATTTGGCAGGTAAGATTTTAAATCAATACGACGCCGCGCAGTTCAATTTCTCTCAATACCGTAAGGACTATATAGACGGAGTTATTACGTCTAACCACGACGTTCAACGTGTGCGTGACAAGCTTTATGCAACGGATAAAGGCGTTCCGCTCACCTCCAAACGCGGTGACGCGGCGTGGGGCTTATCCGAAAATCTTGCAAAGCTGTATGCGGGAATGTCGTTAACCGTACCGGGAATTACTTGGATTTACAACGGGGACGAGCTTGGAATGTTCGGTTCGAAAGCTCCCAATCCCCAAGGCGACGGCGCAGGGCACGAGGACAGATGGTACCGTCAGCCGATGAAATGGTCAAAAGATTTTGAAGGCAGCGGCGAAAACTGTAAATTCCCTATGGGCTTTAATAATTATACGCTTACTTGGGACGCGCTTAACGCTCAGCTTGACGGCGTTAAAGAACAAACTGCCGACAGCGATTCGATATACAGCGTTTACAAGGAACTCATCAAAATCCGTAAAGCAAACCCCGTTCTTTCAAGGGGCAAGGTTGTTTCCCATACTACGAAGAGTAACGTCGTTTGCTATTCGGTTAAAGATGCGACAAGTGAAATTCTCGTATACGTAAACGCATGCGCTACCGAGCAAGCCGCAAACTATTCTCTTCCTACGGGAGCACAGCTCCTATTCGGAAACGGAGTTTCGGGGACAAAGGTACCGGCTATGTCCATTCAGATATATAAGGTTAAATAAGGAGGTTGACGGAAATGAAAAGAATTTTAGCCGTAGTTCTTACAAGCGTACTTTTAACGGGCGGTTCTGTTTCTGCGGTTTCGGCGAACGCAACGACGGAAGCTTTGCCTGTAAGTCAGATGGAAACGGTGGCAGAAATGCAGAATAATTTATATCTTGTTCCCGGCACTTATATGTCGGGCGGCGTGAAAGTTGAAAATACCGTTACCTCCGGTGCTACTAAACTTACGTCGGACGAATGTGAGGAAATTCTTACGGATAACGCATATTTGTGCAACCTTTCGGTGGGTGATTCTCTTCCCGTACCGACAAGCGAAAGAGTGGATAAAAACGGCGTGCCGTATAAATTTAACGGTTGGTGGTCGATAGTAGATGCAATCGTAACTTACTTCGACAAAGTACCCGAACTTTCCGAAACGACGTATCTGTACGCTGACTGGAGGGCAGAATTATCCCAGCGTAAAGACCCGATAGTTCCCGATGAAAGTAACGTTGCCGTTCCTGCACATTATCTGTCGATAAAACGCGCCGCTACCGGAAAAGAGGAAACCATAACGTTAAGAGTCAGCGGAACGGACGAGACGTCGGCGGATACGCTTGGTTATTACAAGCCCGTACAACTTTATAACGACTGGTTCGAGCTTAACCCGGGCGACGTCATTAAGGTGTATGCGTCAGGGCTTGGCGGTTCCGACGAAACGCAGGCAGCCCCGCTTGATTTGCCCGGGCAACGCATAACGCTTGAAAACAGTGGGCTTATTGCCAACAATACGGGAACGTTTTTAAAAACCGACGCAAACGACGCGCAGGCGCTTGTTTACAGAGCGACGCAGACGACGCGCCATTTCAGAATATACATTAAATTTAAGTCTGCCGGCGCGGAAATGACGGTGTATATGGAGCCTAAAGATATCAGCGGTCAATAATTAAAAATTCATTTTTCTCCTGACGCGTCCGTTACGCCTTCCCCGTAAGGGGAGGGCGGCGCGGACGTAAACGTTGGAGATGATCTGATTATGGAAAAATTTACAATAAGGGATATTGCCCGCCTTGCGGACGTTTCCGTTGCAACCGTTTCTTATATAATAAACGGCAAAAATGCAGAAAGTTATACCGAAGAAACAAAGCGCAAAGTTTTGCAAATAGTCAACTTGTATAACTACCAGCCGTCACGGCTTGCGCAGTCGTTTGCATTAAGCAAAAGCAACAACGTAATTATTTTGTCGGAAAAACATGAGTCGGTTTTACAGAAAGCCGAAAGCTATGACTTTTTAAGGTTATTCAGTAAGGCGTTTGAACGGCTCGGTTACAATTTGATTATACGAACGTATTTGGAAAACACCAAAATAGATACGGCGGACGCCATTATTTGTATGGGGGTTGAAGAGGATAGGTTTCTTAAGCTCGCGCACGAAAATTACGTTCCGCTTTTATCGGTGGATGGCATAATTCACGACGAACTTTTCTTTCAGATTATGCAGGATTTCGACTATGTGGTGGAGTGCGGAGAAAGAAGATTCGGCAAAAATAATTTTTCATTGGCGCTCGTGGATTTGTATAACCAATCTATTAAAGACGAATTAAAAAAGCTTCCGTGCGAAGTGATTTTTATTCAGGATAGCGAGATTCGGAATTTAACCGATCGTAATATTGTTACTGTAAACGCATCAATTTATAAATTATGCGGCGAATATACCGACAGCATTCTTTTGGTTCCTGCAAATACAGAGTCAAAGGTAAACGCGCTTGTCGATTGTTTTTTTAAGGCGGCGGATAGAATACAGGGCGTTGAACACACGGTAAAAGTAAGGTAAATTAAAGCTGTTATTATGAACAAATATGCCATATATCATCAACCTGAAAGTAGATTTGCATACGCCTTATCTACAAATAAGCTCTTAATAACATTAAGAGTGGCTGCTAACGACGTTTTCGACAGTATTGAGATATTGTACAACAATAAATACGATTTCACAAAGAAGTATAACGTACAGCTAATGAAAAGGGAATTGTGCGATGGTACCTTTGCGTATTACCGCATTAATATCGAACTTTCTGACGTGCGTTTTGCCTACATATTCCGTATAACGGAAAAGAATAAAGTTTATTTTTACTCTGAGGACGGGATTTCCGAAAATTACGATTTCGAACGGGCATATTACACTTTCTTTCAGTTTCCGTTTATTAATAAGGTTGACGTTATGTCGTTGGTAAGCTGGTCGGAAAAAGCAGTATTTTATCATATTTTTGTTGACCGCTTTGCGCGTGGCGATTATGAGAAGAACGACTCATATATAAACACTAAATGGGATGAAAATATTGACAGATATTCTTTTACCGGAGGTGATATCGACGGGATTTGCAATAAACTTGAATACCTGAGAAATATCGGTATTACGGCACTCTACCTTACGCCTGTTTTTGAATCCGAGTCAAATCACAAGTATAACATTAAAGATTATTTGCGGGTTTCGCCCGAATTCGGTAATCTCGAAAAGTTAAAGCACTTATTAAGCTCGGCGCACGAAATGGGAATCAAAGTTATGGTCGATTGTGTATTCAATCATTGCGATGCCTCTCACAAATTATTTGTCGACGTTGTAAAAAACGGTAAAGGTTCCGAGTTTTACGACTGGTTTATGATTGACGGCGAACGCCCCGACGCGGACAAACGCAACTACGAGTATTTTGCGGATTGCGAATATATGCCTAAATGGAACACGAGCAATCCTGAAGTGCGCAGATATCTTACGGATATTGCGCTGGAATATATTAACTTAGGCTTTGACGGGCTACGCCTTGATGTTGCGGACGAAGTATCCCACGAAATGTGGCGGCAACTAAGAAAAGAAGTCAAGGCAAAGCGTTCCGACGTATTGATAATAGGCGAAATCTGGCACGAGAACGAGCATTGGCTTAAAGGCGATCAGTTCGACGGGGTAATGAATTACAAACTGCAGAAAATTCTTATAGATTTTTTTGGCGTTTATTCTATAAAAGCGACAATCGCAGCGGATCGGATGAATGGACTTCTTATCTCTAACATTGAACAGGCTAACGCAATGTCGCTTAATTTCTTGGATACCCACGATACTCCCAGATTTTTACGTTTCGTCGGCGGTAATATGGATAGATTGTTGTGTGCGCTGTGTGCAATGATTATGTTTCCCGGTATGCCGTGCATATTTTACGGAACAGAGCTTCCGCTTGACGGTGCGGGCGACCCTGACTGTCGCAAAACTTTTGATTGGACTTTTTCAAAGCAAAATGCGGCGTATGCGGTAAATTTTAAAAAAATCGTAACTTTAAAAAAACAAGAGGCTCTTTGCGGTGGTAGCACGAAGATAACTGCCGAAAACGGATTATTAATAATTTTGCGTATTAAAAACGATGAAAAAATAACAGCGTATTTCAATATGAGCGGAAGGTCTAAGAAAGTTAATGTAAACGGCGACGTGATTTTCAGCTTGAATTGTAAGGATAACAGACTTTTAAACAACGCTACGCTCGTTGTTAAAAATATAAACTAAAATTAAACTTTTTGGAGGATTAATGATGAAAAAACGTATTGTGTCAATGCTTATTTGCGGAGCGCTCGCAGCAAGTTCGGTTGCGGGTCTTACTGCTTGCGGAAATAAGGGGCTTGAACTTACCGTGTGGGGGGCTGCCGCACAACAAGAAACCCTTAAACAAATGGTTGCTAAATTCGAAGAAGCCAATCCCGAAACAAAATACAATATTAAAGTAGGTATTTGCGAAGAGGATATGGCGGTAAGCAACATCGCACCAGACCCTTCGGCTGCGGCGGACGTGTTCTGTTATTCGAACGATCAGTTGGTTCCGCTTCTGCGCGTGGGAGCCCTTGCAAAATTGGGCGGAATATTTCTCGATAACGTAAAGACGGAGAACAGCGAGGATTCCGTTGCGTCAGGCTCGGTTGCGTATGGCACAGCGGATGAAAAGGTTTACGGTTATCCGTATGCTTCGGATAACGGTTATTTTATGTTCTACGACAAATCCGTTATAACCGACGAGCAGGTCGGCTCGCTCGAATCCATAATTTCCGTATGTGAAACAAAGAACAAAAAAATCGCATGGGCGGTTGATGTGCCTTGGTATACGGCAGGTTGGTTTTTCGCTTTTGATTGCGATTATTCGGTGGAATACGATTATAACGACAATTACAAAGAGAAAAATATTGAAATCAGTCTAAATAACGAAGGCGGTATAAATGCTTGTAAAGCTATGTCTAAGCTTACGTCAAGCAAGGCGTTTTCAGGTAAAAGCACAGATAACGAAAAGATTATCACGGGCTTTACCACTAAAAGTACGGCGGTTGCAGTTTCCGGAACGTGGAATGCGCCTCAAATCAAAAAAATTCTCGGCGAAAACTACGGTGTCTGCAAGCTGCCTACGGTTAACGTAAACGGTCAGGACGTGCAGCTCTCGTCGTTCAAAGGCTATAAGCTTTTCGGTGTAAATCCTCACAGCGGCGATAAAATAGTTGAAGCGCACAAACTTGCCGCTTTTCTTTCAAGTGAAGCTATGCAGGCAGAGCGCTTTGAAAAATACATGGTGGGGCCTACAAACAACGTCGCGGCAAACGCCGTAAAGGACGATGCTACGTTTGCGGCTCTTAATGCGCAAAAACAATTTGCAAAAGACCAGACCTCCGTTCCGTCAAGTTTCTGGGAACCTTTAAAGGGTGTAGGTTTGAATATTATAGACGGTTTGTTGAGCGAATCGGGCGGTAACGGAAAACTGTCTTATGCCGATAAGTTAAGTGCCGTTGAAAAACAAATAAAGAACTCAAAATAATTTAATTCCGGTGAAAAAATGGATTTGGAATATCTGAAAATGTCGGCGCTTGAAAAGTTTTGGTTTAATTTTAAAAATTTTTTCAAGCGACTGCCGTTGTCATTTGCGGCATTTTTTAAGGCGATACCAAAAAAACTTTATAAACTCTGGCTTGCCTTTGCGGGAATTTTTATAAATATCGGCAGGGCGGCAAAAGAAGGGGATTGGAAAACCCGAACTTCTTTCGCAGTAATGGGCTTCGGGCTGATTGCGAGAAAACAGTATTTAAAAGGATTTTTATACCTTATATTCGAAGTGCTGTTTGTTTTGTATATGGTATTTTTCGGTTGGAAATACCTCGTTAAATTGGGGAGTCTCGGCGAAGTTGCGTGTAAAACGGTAACAGATCCGTTGACAGGAATCGAGAAAACTATTTATTACGATAACAGCCTTTTAATACTTTTGTATTCGCTTTTGACAATTTTCATAGCGATTGCGTTTGTATATATGTGGTATCAGAATGTAAAGGGTAATCTACTATCGCAACAGTTTACTGAGGCGCATTTGCGGTTGCCTACGTCTAAGGACGATATTAAGTCTTATGCCGATGAAAACTATCATAAAACACTGCTGTCTATACCCGTGCTTGGTCTGGTTGTGTTCACTATTCTGCCTATATTCTTTATGATATTCATAGCGTTTACGAACTACGACAAGGCACATCAGCCTCCCGCACAGCTTTTTCAATGGTCGGGAGTCGATAATTTCGTAACCGTATTGGGCGGCGGGATTTCTGCAGACAGTAAGGTATTCGCTTATACCTTCGGCGAGGTTCTATTATGGACTATCGTATGGGCGTTCTTCGCAACATTCACAAACTATATTCTTGGAATGGTAGTGGCTATCTTAATAAACAAAAAGGGCGTAAAATTCAAAAAACTGTGGCGTACCATTCTTGTTATAACGATAGCGGTTCCGCAATTCGTATCGTTAATGTTTATGTCGCAGCTTCTTGCCAACCAAGGGCTTATAAATAGCTTGTTGTTAAAGTGGGGCTGGATAGATAAGGCGATACCGTTCCTAACGGATGGCACGTTTGCAAGGATAACTATAATAATCGTGAATATCTGGATAGGTATTCCTTACTCTATGCTAATCTGCACGGGTATATTAATGAATATACCGACGGACTTATATGAGTCGGCGCGTATGGACGGTGCAGGTCCCATAAGGGCGTATATGAAAATAACTCTTCCGTATATGCTACACGTCACCACACCTTATCTTATAACGCAATTTATCGGTAATCTTAATAACTTTAACGTGATATTCCTATTAACCGGAGGAAATCCTCCTTTGGAAATGGACGGGTTCAATACCACCGCAGGCGAAACGGATTTGCTTATAACTTGGCTGTATAAGCTGACCGTAACCGAGAACAAGTACGGGCTTGCTTCCGTTATCGGTATTTTTACCTTCGTTATCGTTGCGGCGTTCTCACTTATACTTTATAACCGTTCCAAATCAGTTAAAAATGAGGAGGAATTTATGTAATGGCTAAGAAGTTTAAAAGTAAAAAGGGTGCGGAAAGAGTTTCGCTCATAGTCGCATATACCGTGCTGATAATAATTTGCCTTATATGGTTGATACCATTTTTAATGCTGACTATATTGTCGTTCAGGGGAGAACAAGCGGGTATTTCGGCAGACTATCTTTTCCCTAAGCAATGGTCATTCAATAACTATATAAAACTGTTTACGGAAACAAAGTTTTTGACTTGGTATGGAAATACACTGCTCGTATCTGTTGTCGTTACCGTTTTTCAAACGATAATCGTGTTGATGACAAGCTATGCTTTATCAAGGCTGCGTTTCAAACTACGTAAACCGCTTATGAATTTAATGCTGATTTTGGGTATGTTCCCCGGGTTTTTATCAATGACGGCGGTATATTTCGTGCTTAAAGAAATCAACCTTACACAGAATTTAGTCGGACTTATATTGGTTTATTCTGCAAGCTCGGCGATGCAGTATTATATCTGTAAGGGATTTTTCGATACAATTCCGAAATCATTGGACGAAGCCGCGAGAATAGACGGTGCAAGCCGCCACACGGTATTTTTAAAAATAATTCTGCCGCTTGCAAAACCTATTATTATTTATACCGTATTGACTGCGTTTATTGCGCCGTGGGGAGAGTTTATGTTTTCATCGTTTATGATGAAGGGCGACCCTGATAAATTCACCGTAGCTGTCGGAATGAAATCGTGGCTCGACAATTCAACGCTGATGGCAGAAGGATATTTCACGGTATTCTGTGCAGCGGCTGTTGTGGTTTCAATACCGATAACGGCGCTCTTTATTTGGTTGCAAAGGTATTACGTAGAGGGCGTAACGGGCGGTTCGGTAAAAGGATAAGAGGTGATAAAATGGCTGACGTAAGTTTAAAACATATATATAAAGTTTATCCGAACGGAACGAAAGCGGTAAACGATTTTAATATGCAAATCGAGGATCAAGAATTTATCGTGTTTGTCGGGCCGTCCGGTTGCGGAAAATCTACAACTTTGCGTATGATTGCGGGGCTTGAAGATATTTCAGCAGGCGAGCTTAAAATAGGCAACAATATTGTAAACGATATGGAGCCGAAGGACAGGGATATTGCGATGGTTTTCCAGAACTACGCTCTTTATCCGCATATGACGGTTTACGAAAACATTGCTTTCGGACTTAGATTAAGAAAGCTTCCCAAGGATGAAATCCATAAAAGGGTTGTTGAAGCTGCGAATATTCTCGGTATAACAGAATATCTCAATAAAAAACCAAAGGAAATGTCGGGCGGGCAGCGGCAGAGAGTGGCACTCGGGCGCGCAATCGTGCGCGAACCGAAAGTTATGCTTTTGGACGAACCGCTTTCAAACCTCGACGCCAAGCTCAGAACGCAGATGCGTGCGGAAATATCTAAATTACATTCAAAATTGAATACGACGTTCATTTACGTTACGCACGACCAAGTAGAGGCTATGACTATGGGCACGCGCATAGTCGTCATGAAGGACGGCTTCGTTCAACAGATCGATACACCGAAAAATTTATATAATTATCCTGCAAATAAGTTTGTCGCAGGTTTTATTGGCACACCGCAGATGAACTTTTTCGAAGCGACTCTTAATAAAGAAGGGGAGAACGTAGTAATAAAGTTTGAATATTCCGACGCGCAGATAACCGTTCCGTATTCTATGCTTTATAAAGCAAAACCCGCTTATCTTGACGGAAAAACCAAGGTTTATATGGGACTTCGCGCAGAAGATATTTCGCTCTTACCCGAAGATATAAAAAACAGTAAAGCGGTTGTCAAAGTAAAAGTTTCCCACAAGGAAGAACTCGGCAGCGAAACGCTCGTTTACGGCGATATCAATATGGACGGCGACGGCTATGCCGAAAGTTCGACCAGAGTAATTATAAAAGATTACAGCGGCAGAGATTTAAAGTCGGGCGATATAATCGACGCGTCTTTGAATATTGAGAATATACATCTATTTGATTATGAAAACGAACAATGCGTTTTACCCCGCATTCCGGAATATAATTATTTAGACTGTGAAATCAAGAACGGAAAACTGTGTTTTGCAGGATGCGAAATCGACTTACCCGAAGCCTTAAAATGCAACGATTTAAAAGGTGATTTATTATTGCCCACCGATGCACTGACTTTGAATGGAAATTTGAAAGCTGAAGTCGTTTCGCACGAAAGTATAAACGGAATAAATCTGTTGGCTTTAAATATGAACGGTCACCGTTTTTATGCCGTAAATTTACAGTATTCCGAGGCGGGTAAAACCTTAAATTCCTCGATAAATATAGGAATCGATTTTAAAAAGATAACGGTAATTTCAGACGGTAAAACCGTAATTGCGCCGCTATCTGAACTTAATAAATTAAACTGCAAATTCGTAAAGCGAAAGGAATATGAAGAGGTTAACGTTAACGGCAAAATAAAGCGAAAGAAAGCGATACGTTTCGGGTTCGACGTTGCAGGTAAATTTTTTGAAGCGTCTGAAGATATGTCGCAAAAGATATTTGCCGCGCTTGGAATTAAAAAAGCTTTTACAACGCCTCTTAATTTGGAATGCGGAATTTACGACCTTGCAATTTCCGACAGCGGGATACCCGCCAAAGCCGAAGGTTATCTTGATTTCGGTAGCGAAAGATTTTTAAAATGCGACGTGGACGGAAGTGAAGTATACGTTAAGATCGACGGCGAAGCCAGCGGTAATATTTACCTCCAGCCTAACTTTGAAAATGTCGGAGTTTTAGACATTGAACGGGAGATTAAAATTATTTAAAAACTTATGAATAAAGAGCAATTTGTAACTAAATTAAAACAACTGGATATAAGCGGAAAATCAACCATAGAATTATATAATGAAATTTCCGCATTTGCAATGAGTTGCGGATTGAATAATGTAGAGAAGCCGGCTATAAAAAACGCATATTATCTATCTATGGAGTTTCTTATAGGGCGAAGTTTTTATAATAATCTTATGGAGCTTGGCGTTCTTGAAGAAACGAAAGAAATACTTGCAGAGAAAGGTATTGATATTAACGTTTTCGAAGAAATAGAGGACGCCGCGCTCGGTAACGGCGGGCTCGGTAGATTAGCGGCGTGTTTTCTTGATTCAGCCGCAGGATTGGGTTTGCCCCTTCAAGGCTACGGAATACGTTATAAATACGGACTTTTCAAACAGGCGATAGAAAACGGATTTCAAGTAGAATTGCCCGACGATTGGCAACGCTTCGGCGATCCGTGGAGCGTCAGGCGCAACGATGAAAAGCGGCTTATCGAGTTTGCGGATATGAAAGTTTATGCCATTCCTTACGATATGCCCGTGTTCGGCAGGAGGATTAACAAATTGCGCTTATTCCAAGCCGAAGGGAGCCCCGAAGCCGAAAAAATAAGCGAATATCTTTACCCCGCAGACGATACGGCGGAGGGCAAAATTTTAAGACTGCGGCAGGAATACTTTTTTTCCGCCGCTGCTATCCGCGAACTTATAGAAGAGCATATTAAAAAGTATGGGAAA
This sequence comes from uncultured Christensenellaceae bacterium, assembly GCA_910586985.1. Lineage (GTDB taxonomy): Bacteria > Bacillota > Clostridia > Christensenellales > Borkfalkiaceae > Gallimonas. The sequence continues at coordinate 156,656 of CAJUKK010000002.1, forward strand.
AGTTTCGAAAAATTCCCCGAATTTAACGTCATTCAGCTTAACGACACGCATCCAGTGCTTGCGATAGCTGAATTTATAAGAATATTAACATCGGAGCACAAGGTTATTTTTTCCGATGCGCTTGAAATCGCAAAGAAAACTTTTGCTTATACCAATCATACCATTCTGCCAGAGGCGTTGGAATGCTGGAATGCCGAGCTTTTAAAGAAAATTTTACCCAATATATATTCTATTCTTATTAAAATTCATTTAAAACAACGGGAAGAATTTGCTAAACTGAATTGTACGAGTGAAGAAATTGCGGCAATGTCTTCTTATTCTCCTAACGGTTTTTCAATGGCTAACCTTGCGGTTTATGTAGGAAAAACTGTAAACGGAGTTGCTAAGTTACATACCGAAATTCTCAAAAACAGTCTTTTTAAAACGGTGTATAAGTATTATCCGGACAAGTTCCAAAACAAGACAAACGGTATTACCCAGCGAAGATGGCTTATGCTGTGTAATAACGAATTTTCCTCGCTTCTGGATAAAGCAATAGGGAATGGCTGGAGAACAAACATATCGGAGTTGAATAAACTGAATAGAGTTATATCCGATTATACCGAAGATTTTATTTTGATAAAAGAGGAGAAAAAAAGACAGCTTTTCGATTATATAAAACATCAAGAAGGCATTGATATTCCTCAGAATTTTTTGGCGTTTTCACAGGCTAAAAGATTGCACGAATATAAGCGCCAATTGATGACGGCGTTTGCCATTCTTGAAATATATAACGGACTTAAAGACGGAAGTATTAAGGATTTTGTGCCGTCTGTGTTTATATTTGGCGCAAAGAGCGCCCCCGGATATAAGCGCGCAAAAGGTATTATAAAATTTATAAATGAAATAGCCGAAAAAGTTAATGCGGATAATCAGACCAATAGTCTTCTGAAAGTTGTATTTATCCGTAATTACAATGTATCTTATGCTGAAAAAATAGTTGCAGGAACCGACGTGTCATTGCAAGTTTCTACTGCGGGGCTCGAGGCAAGTGGAACGGGTAATATGAAATTTATGATGAACGGTGCCGTTACCTGCGGAACGATGGACGGGGCAAATATTGAAATTGTAGAGCTTGCGGGTAGGGAGAATAACTACATTTTCGGGGCGGAAGTGGACGAAATAGAATGTCTTAAAAAGGACGGTTATGACCCGAATACTTATATTAAGTTGCATAAGAAAGCTGTTGAAAGTCTTATTGACGGTACTTTTAATGATGACGGGACGGGTTATTTTAAGGAATTATACGATAGTCTTACCATAGGAGCAAGTTGGCATAACCCCGACAATTACTTTGTATTATATGATTTAAAAGATTATGTTGAAGTGCTTTTAAAAATCAACGGAGATTATAAAAACAAATATGATTTTGCGGTTAAGCAACTGAGAAATTCGGCAAATTCTGCATATTTTTCATCGGATAGAACAATAAAAGAATACGCCAAGGATATTTGGGAAATATAGCTTTTCATTTTTTTCTCCCCCTAAATAATGTCCCTATGCACAATTATTTGTATAGGGACATTAGCACTTTGTAAAGGAAGTGGTTATGGCACACGCTACCGAACAAAAAATCAAATTGCTTGTCTTATACGACTTGCTTTGTCGGCTTACCGACGAGAATCACGCTCTAAATACGGACGAGATTATTGCGTTGCTTGCCGAAAAGAAAATAGCGGTATCGCGCAAAATATTGCTACAAGATATAGCGCTTCTGAACGAGTACGGCTATGAGGTGCTTACTTACAAGAAAAAGTATCATTATTATTACGTTGTCAACCGTCATTTCGACAGTGCCGAGATTGCTTTTCTTGCCGATGCGGTACAGGCTTCCAAATTAAGCGCAACGCAAAAGCAAACGCTTACGAATAAACTTATTACAACAATGGGCGATTTCCAAGCCACTGAACTGACAGCCGCCGCACATTTCGGCACAATGCCCAAGCGGAATAATAGACACATTGAAACAAGCTATAGCGGACAATAAGAAAGCGTCGTTTAAGTATTATTTTTTGGACTATAAGAAAAATAAAGTATATCGTAAAGACGGTAAAAGATACGTTGTCAATCCGCTTGTGATCGTATGGAATAAGGACAATTACTATCTTGTATGTTATTATGACAACCACGATGATATTGTAACCTATCGGATAGATAGGATGGAAGAAGCGGAAGAGGAAAAGACTGAGCGTATATACCGAAAAGAATTTGAGGGCTTTGATATTGAGAAATACCGTCAACGTGTTTTTTCTATGTTCGGCGGCGAAGAACAAGAGATTACTTTGCAGTTCGATTCGACTATGATTGACGAGGTTTTCGATAAATTCGGCGAGGATGTGAACATTGTCAAATCGGACGATAATATATACCGATTGAAAATACCGATACAAGCGAGCAAAACTTTTTTTGCGTGGGTAGTCGGCACACAGGGCAAAATGCGAATTATATCCCCGCAATCAGTTTGCGAACAGTTCAATGCGTTTGTAAAGAAAATCAAAGAGGAATATTAAACTTAGCGGAGATTAAATGAAAACACAAAAAGACAGTAAAAAACAGTATGTAATAATTTTGATTATCTCTTGCGTTTTTGCCATTATCGCAAGTGCTTTGATTATTATTTCAATATGTGGTTTTCCGCAAGCTATTGAGTACAAACAACAAGAAAACTATTTATACGAAAACGGCGTTGAAGTTGATGCATATATAAAAGGCTATTATGATGATTATGGATTAGTAGGCTCACGTGGCGACACCGCGAGAATATATAAAGGGCGTTTTCACATAGTATATGAATATATTGACGACAACAATCGCACATATACGGATGAATATTTAGACACGGTTGTATGCAGAAGCAGAGCTGAGCTGAGTGCGCGAGAGCAAGTTATTAAGCAAATGATAGCCGACGAACCGACAAAGAAAATGCTTATAGCCGATAATGGTTTATGCTGTCTGTCTGTGAATAAGGAATCGTTAAAACAACATACAACTTTAACTTTTTACAGTATTTTAATTCCGGTTTCGTCGGTAGTGTTAGGCTTATGTATATTCGGCATTGTACGACAGTCCAAAAAATTGCAACGGTTAAAATAATCAAAGTAAGATAAATTTCAATATAACATAGACAGACCGATAAGAAGACTAATCATTGTCTTGTCGGTTTTTTTGCTTTTGGGAACAACATTTTTTGCAAAAATATCGTTCATTGCCCGTTTATGGGAAGTGAAAATTTGAAACGAATGTTTTTTTGTGCTATAATACGCCCACAAGCTAAATTGAACGTAAAGTTCAATTTAAGGGAGTTGGCACAAATGAGAACATTAAACCAAAATACTCTATACCGAATGGAGAAATATATAAAGGAGTACCAAGCGGAAAACGGCAGATCGCCGAGCTATCGAAACATAATGCACTATATAGGTATGAGTTCATTAAACCTTGTTCAGCGATATGTGCTTGCATTGGAACGCGAGGGCAGAATACAGCGGACACGGCTCGGCAATATAGAATTGCCGCCGCAGTTCGATAAAGGCGAAACGACGATTGCGCCGCTTATCGGCGCGATTGCTTGCGGAGAGCCGAGTTTCGAGGTAGAGCATATAGAGGACAGCTTCGAGCTTCCGCGTTCGCTGTTCGGTAGCGGAAAACTGTTTATGCTACACGCAAGCGGCAACAGTATGGTGGAAGCAGGAATAGACGACGGAGATTTGATTGTCCTTCGCAAGCAAGACCACGCAGAGGACGGAGAAATCGTAGTAGCGTTGACGAACGGGGAAAACACGTTGAAACGGCTTTATCATAGGAACGGCAAGATAGTGTTACACCCCGAAAACAAAACGATGGACGATATAATCGTCAAGAATTGCGAGATACAAGGCGTATTGGTCGGCTGTATCAAAACTTATTAAATCGGCATTGAGTTGTGCAAAGCCCCGCGCAACGAGATATATATTATGGGACAAGCGTTGGAATACTACGTTGACGGAATTCCCGCCCGCAACAAAGCAGTATTCTAAAATCAAAGCGTTTATCTATGGGAGAAGGAGGTTTTTTTCTATGAAGTATGCTATGTGTCCGAATTGCGGAAAAAGGCTTTGCAAAGGCGAAGCAGGCACAAAAGTAGAGCTTGAATGCCCGAAGTGCGGTAAGTTGGTATCGGTCATTATCGACGACGACAATTTACGAATAAGCGATAAGCCGTTGCAAGTACAAGCGGACAAGCAAGTAAGAGTACACGCTTAAACCGTAAAAACTGACAAATGAATATTTTGGGCGGCGGGATTCCGTTGAATGCCACCGCTAACGTCTTGTTATGAGATTGGACTTGATGAGATAGGTCAAGAGGAGTCTGACAGGCAGATAATTCCTACAAAGGGTAATTCTCTGTTTATTAGGCTCTTTTTTGACGCCGATTATTGCCCGATTGTTTGGAGTTATCCACGCAGTCGGGCTTTTTTCATTATGGGGTTTGGAATCTGCCCGATTGCGATTTTTCAAAAACAAAAATCAAAAATCGGAGGATTTCAAAATGGAAAACAATGACAAGAGATTTTATCTCAAAGTAAGAGGGCAAGAGATAGAGGTAAGCGAAAAAGTTTATCGCGCATACATTCGCCCGATAAGAGCGGAACAGCGCAGGTAACGCCGCGAATGGAAATGCCAAAAGTTAAGCGAAACGGGCGGCTATTATGTTCGTTGCAAAGAAAGGTGCGAGAATTGTCCGTATTACCTTGCGGGTAATTCCGCATTAGGTAACGTAATATCGTTGGATAAGCTCGTTGATTGCGAAGTGGAAATCGAGGATAGCACCGTGTATGGCTCATATATTTATCGTGCGTCTATTAAAGACGGAATAATCGACGGCTATATTGAAAGAGAACAATCATTATGGAAACGTATGCACATAATATTGAGAATACTTTGTTGTATTCTTTCGGAGATTTTGATATTTGTTTGGATTATAGGGCGCCTTGTGCTTTTCTTTCGTTCTATAAATTTGCCGAAACGCTTAGAAAAAAGTATGTATAACAACGGTTTTATTAAATTGGGTGAAATGACGTGAATACTAAAACAAAAGAAAATATTTTGTTTTATGTTGTTGACTCATTGTAAAACAGTACTCGTGCAAGTGCAGAACAGTATGGACGGCTATATAAAATGTTCGAATACGATAATTACATACACATTATTCGCAACGGAACAGTGGACAACCAATTTATGCAAAACTGCCGCCTGATAAAGAGCAAGCAAAAGGCTGTCAAAGCGTATTTATAAGGACGCTTTGACAGCCCTTGCAACCGAACGGGCAAGCCGTGAACGCTCAACCCCTTGCGACTAACTGTTTGCCATACAGGGGTAGTCCGACAGCGGCAAGTCAACGGCGCCATAAAACTCTCGTCCGTTTATCTTGTATATTACGGTGTGCGTTTTTGTCTCTTTCAGTTCCACCAGACAAAAGTCCGGATCAAATATTTTATCCGGACTTTTGGTTAATAAAAATTTGCAGATTGCTTAATAGTGATTCGCCATAGAATTAAAGTTGACTACTTGTAAGAAACGGATGGGGATTTCACTTGTAACCTATAATTGAGAACGATTAGACGTTCATTACGTAGATGTACACTATGGGAATACAGCTTTTTTACATTGTCTCTTATGGTGGACGAATAAAAAACGTGCATTTTTAAGATATATTTATTTGCAATATTTAATAATAAGTGATAGTATATATGAAGAGGTAACTTCTATGGATTGAATATTGTATTTAGTTGTCGGTTTAATTGCGGCAACAGTGATTTTTACTTTAATAATTGTTCCGGCATTGCATTTCAGCAAAAAACCGCCTGCGCAATTGAACAATATTCATATAGGAATGTCCGAAACAGATATGCTGAGGATATTAGGAAAACCCAAAAAGATTGAACAAATCGACGAAACTACAAAAATGTATCTTTATGAACAAGTTGATAAAGGCGGTTTCTTGTTGTGGTTATATTATAAAAATTTTCAAATTTTGACCAAAGACAGCGTTGTTGCACACATATCTTATTTATAAAATTCGTTTTAGTTCAAATCGAATAGTTATGCGGCGACTCCAAAGGGGGCAGACGGATTCATTTGTTAAATATGACAAGTGGGTCTATATGAATGCAGAAAATTACAGGAGGGTAATATGTTAGATAAAATACCCAATGAAAAGGAAATGATTGCCTTAATCGGTCAATCCTTGTATGATGTCTGGAAGAAATTATGCGTTTTAATTGAAGAAAGATATGATATGGACTGTCTATGGGATAAAGGCGGTAAGACGTGGATATATGAATATAAATATCGGCGGGGCGGAAAAACGTTATGTGCATTATATGCAAGAGACAATTGCATAGGTTTTATGGTTATATTGGGAAAAGAAGAACGGAATAAATTTGAGAGGGATAGAAGTAATTATTCTAAAGAAGTTCAAACGATATACGATAAAACGCAAACGTATCACGACGGAAAATGGATAATGTTTAAACCGACGGATACTTCACTGTTTAACGATTTTGTTGCTTTATTAAGCATTAAAAGGAAACCTAATAGAAACGAAACAGCCGTTATTTTATAAAAACGGCTGTTTTCCTTTTAATAAAATTTACGGGCGAAGTCCCATACCGCCTTCAAGCGTAATTGTTTCGCCGGACATATATTTAAAATCGGGAGACGCTATCTGGACGCACACTCTGCCTATTTCAAGTTCCGCATCTCCGTAATGCCCCATGGGCGGCATTTTTACATTTGCTTTAAACGCATCGGGATAGGCTTTTTCAAATTGTTCGAGTTGTGCTGTCCAAGCAAGAGGGCAGATTACGTTTGCATTAATTCCGTCTGCGCCCCATTCGGTGGCGGCAACACGGGTGAGTCCGCGGATTCCTTCTTTCGCTGCCGCATATGCGCATTGCCCGTAGTTTCCGAACAATCCAGCGCCTGATGCGAAGTTGATTACCGAACCTTTACTTTCTTTTAAATAAGGATAACATGCTTTCATGTAACAAAATGTGGAATAAAGTCCCGAATACAGAGCAAGATTAAATTGTTCCATCGTGTGATCGGCAATCGTTACTCCGGAGGCAGACGCTTGCGCGTTGTTAATAAGCACCTGAATTCCGCCGAATACTCTTACCGTTTCTTCTACTACGTGTTGCGCAATGGCAAGATTGTCCGCATCGGCGTTGATATCTGCTTGTAAAACAAGCACCTTTACGCCGTATTTGTTTTCGAGTTCGCTTTTGGCGTCCTCAAGTTTTTTTACGTTTCGTCCTGTTATAACGATGTTTGCGCCTTCTTTTGCATAAGCGGTGGCAATTCCGTAGCCGATAGAACCGCAGCGGCCGTCGGAGAGAACTGCGCGTCCTGCTCCCGTAATTAAAACTGTTTTGCCTGTAAAGAATCCCATGCTAAAATGACCTCCGTTTTCTTTTATCATAACGCAATGGGGTCGAATAGTCAACCCTTTTTAAAAAAAGATTTTTTCGATACAATTTATAAATTTAAAAAAGTTGCAACAGGAGACGGAAAACGGTTGACAAAGATCAGTAAAGGGGATAAAATAATAAAAGTTAATTGGGGGCATAGCTCAGTTGGTTAGAGCGCATGCTTCACATGCATGAGGTCACAGGTTCGAGCCCTGTTGTCCCCACCAAATCAACGTCTTATGCGAACTTACGGTTCGCGTAAGACTTTTTTTATACGACACCCGCCATAGTGTTCAGAGATGGATTGTGCCGATATTTGGGAAAAGCTTGACAAATTTTTCTTTTTGTTGTATATAAAATATAATGCGATAATCAAAAGTATCGGCTACTATATATTTTGAAGGGGGAAAACATGAACAACAAAATTATACTTGAATATCTTTCTGAACTTTCCGCAAACAACAACCGCGAATGGTATCACGAACACAAGAAAGAGAACAAAGAAGCGACCGTACAGTTTGAACAGCTTGTGCAGGAACTTATTTATGGCATAGGCACGTTTGATGAGAGCGTATTGCACAACGTCCCCAAAGAATTGACCTTCAAGCTTGTGCGAGATACGAGATTCAGTCACGATAAATCGCCGTACAATCCGTCGTTCAGGGCGCATATTTCGTCGATGGGCAAACTCCCGATCCCCGTCGGATATTATATCATGATAAAGCCGAAAGGGGGCACGTTTTTGGGCGGCGGGTTATTTGCGGATATGTTTTCAAACGCTACTGCTATGGTGCGCGATTATATCGTTGCTCATTCTGACGAATGGTGCAACATAATATCAGATACGGAGTTTAAAAAGTATTTTACGGTAAAGGGAACGGCATTAAAAAACGTTCCTGCAGGATATGATAAAGAGCATCCGCAAGCCGAATTTTTGAAATATAAATCGTGGTATTTAGAACATTTTATAACGGATGAGGAAGTTTGCGACAGTGCGATATTTATGAAAAAGGCAATTGAAATATTCAAGGCGATGAAACCGTTCAACGATTATTTGAATAATGCGTTAAAAGATTTTAAAATGCCCACAAGGTGAATAAGAGCAGACTCATTGATTCTTTAATATATGGCAGTAAGAGAATCGATAGATGTGTGAATATTAAAAAACGGCACGGCGAATCGTCGTGCCGTTAAAAATTTAAGTTAAAACATAACCAGCAGGAATCCTGTGATTACGCCGATAAAAACAGCAAGAGCGGGTAGTTTGCTTTTCCACATCAGAATTGCTTCGGGTAACAGTTCTCCGAATACTACGTAGAGCATTGCCCCGCTTGCAAATCCGAGCGAGAGGGTAAGCATGATTTCGTTGATTCCGCCAAGCGCATATCCGAGCACCGCGCCGAGCACGGTGGGGAGACCGCTGAGGGCGGTAAGCAGTACCGCCTTTGTCTTTCCCATACCGCCGGAAACGAGAGGGACGGAGACAGCCATTCCTTCGGGTATATTATGCAGTCCGATTACGATCGCCATAATAAATCCACTGCTGGAAAACAGATTTGCAATTAGTTCTGCTGTTCCTGCATACGATGCGCCGATTACCATGCCTTCGGGCATGTTGTGCAATGCGATTGCACTTAACATAACCAAACCTGCGGTGAAGAGGTTGGACTTTGATGTTCTGTGCACTTCCATATGGTTTGAATGAATAAGCTCATCCAAGTCGTCCGCGGTAGAGGGGTGGTTTCCGTCAATGTGTTTAACTTCGCGGTTGGTGTGCTTATCGATTACGTAGTTTAAAACATAAACTATCGCATAGCCTGCAATTACGGCGGCAACGGTAATGAGCGGTGTGAGCTCCGGCAGTTTCCCTTCATTCATGAGCGATATTGGCTCGCTCATCAGATCGAAACATACGACCGCAAGCATGATACCTGCCGCAAACGATAGCAACAACGAAACGATTTTGTTGGAATCGCGACGGAGCACAACGCCGACGAATCCGCCGAGTCCCGTGCCGATTGCACCCGATATAAATGTAATTACGATAATAGCAAGGTAATCCATGATTTATCCTTTTGTAGTGTCGCCGTCGGGCGACTGACTTATACCATATACTATCTTGCGAAAAAATGCAAGCAGCTACGGGCGCAATTTTAAAATTTTATAATTTTCAATATGCAAAAGAGTTGTTTTTATATACGTTAGTTGCTGATCGAACATTATATAACCATTATTTTTACCCCGTATAAGCAAATCTGGGGGTGTTTTACTTGCTTTTCTTATCAAGTTGTGATAAAATGTATAATAATACAATCAAATTTGGGAAATTTTTGGATATTTGCATAAAAATAACCTTTTTTTGATCGTAATTTAATATAAGTGTGACGTAAGGACAGGACGGCTTATATGAAAGGTTCATTTGAAAAAATTAAAAAAAGCGCGTTTTATGCGGCAATCGTTAAAAGCGTGGTTGTGGGGTGCTCGATCGGTCTTTTAGCGGTGGGGGCGGTTTTGCTGCCGTTAAAGTTGAATGCCGTAAATATCAATCCCGTTTACTATGTATTGATCGGTGTTGGGGCAGCTCTGCTTTGCGGCGGATTAACATTTTTAATCGTACGTCCCACCGAAAAAAAACTTGCTAAATTATTGGATCGCAAATATGTGCACGGAGAGCGTGTGCAGACGATGGTGGAGTATCGGGATCGCGAAGGGGAAATTTTGTCTCTGCAACGCGAGGATGCCGAGCAAAAGATTGATGAGATCGTTATTAAGAATGCAAAGAAAAAAAATATTTTTTCTCGTTTTTTTGGTTTCGGCGCTATGCTGACCTCGGGCGGAAATATCGTATCGCACGCTTTGAGTATTTTGCTTGTGCCGGTAATTGCGGTATCGGTATTTATTCCTGCGATCGTCGTTTCCGGCAAAGAGCCTGTCCCCGTGGACGGCGATAAGGATTTGCCTTATGAGTTTACTTCCGCGCAGGCGGATATGTTACGGCAACTCATTGACGACGTCGATCAGTCTTCTTTGGAGCCGGTTCGCGTAAAGACTCCGATCAAAGAAGATTTGCAGGAACTTTTGGAGATTTTGCCTGACGCTAAAACGGAAGTTGCTATGTATACTTCGGTTATCGGTGCGGTAGCGTCCGTCGATGCGATCATGTATGAAGTAAATACTTACAGAATTGTCGCTCCGAAAATTTATGAGGCGGAACATCTTGAATCGTTAGCAGCGGCAACGGAAAGCGTGGTTGCCTATCGGGTCGGAGGAGTATCAATTTCCAAATACGAGCAGGTTGTGGCGCTTTTGGAAAATCTGGACGCGTCGGTCTCCGAACGGGTACAGCGGCAGACGGTAACTGTGCGTGAAACGCTGAATATTCCGCGCGGCGAAGAATTTGACGCCTTGCTTGGTACCTACTATACGGAACTTAACGATGTGCTGCCTGATAACAGTGCGGAATCGGATGATGCGCTCATATCCTGTATCTATGAATTTACGCAAGACATCTCGAAAATTGCCTCGCTCGATGCCGCTTATGCCGATGAATACGTTCAGCAACAGCTGAATATTTGTTTTAATAAATTTACGCAGTCGTTTGTCGCGGCGTTGGGAACGCAGTCTTATAACTGCATGATGAACGAGTATGTGCGTACGCGTCTTGCCGATATTTTCGGCGTTGCAATTCCTGCGTGGAACGACGGTTTGACGCACGGCGGCAGTAACGGATCGGAAGATGACGGAGAAGGGGACGGCGACGACGATAAAGTGCGTCCCGGCGGGTTCGGTAAGGGAGAAATGGTTTATCCCAGCGATGAGATGTTGTATGATCCCGATAAGCGCGAACACGTTAATTACGGCGAATTGCTCGAAGAATATTATTCGAGAGTGTTGGAACAGATCAGGGACAACGAGTTTTCGGAAGAGCTTGAACAATCGATTCGGGAGTATTTCGAGATACTGCTCATCGGGAGCAAACAGGATAAAGAAAATCAATAGGATGAAGGATATATTATGGAAAATTTGGAACGTGTAAAAAATTTCAGCGACTCCATCGCTAAAATCAAAGATGAGTTGCATAAGGACGTTGTCGGTCAGGAAGAGATTATCGACGGTGTAATCACTGCAATTATTGCAGGCGGTAACGTGTTGCTGGAGGGCGTGCCCGGCGTTGGAAAAACCCGTCTTGTCCGTTCGCTCGGCAGAACGTTGAGTCTGCCGTTTTCCCGTATTCAGTTCACGCCCGACTTAATGCCCTCGGACGTTACGGGTACGAATATTATTGAGAAGGACGAGAACGGCAGAATGAAATCGGTTTTCCGTAAGGGGCCTATTTTTGCTAATCTTGTACTTGCAGACGAGATCAACCGTGCAACGCCTAAAACGCAGTCGGCAATGCTTGAAGTTATGCAGGAGCATAAAATTACGGTGTCGGGTGCTACCTACCGCCTCGACGAGCCGTTTTTCGTACTTGCAACCGAGAACCCGATCGAACAGGATGGTACATATCCTCTGCCCGAGGCGCAGATGGATCGCTTTATGTTTAAGCTGATCATGAAGTTCCCCGGAACGGAAGAACTTGCCGATATCGTCAACATGACGCAGATCACGCTTGACGAGAATGCGTCGGCAGTTGTGGACGGAAAGACCATCCTTGAAATGCGCGAGCTTGCAAAAAATGTACCCGTGCTTGACGAAGTGCTGATGTATGCGGTCAATCTTATTTCCAATACGCATCCTGAGCTTGAAAAAACTTCTTCGACTGCGAAGAAATATATCAAGTACGGCGCGTCGCCCCGTGCGGCGCAGGCGCTTGTAACTTGCGCAAAGGTGCGCGCTCTCATGAACGGAAATTATAATGTTTCGTATGAGGATATCGATGCGTTGGCGCATCCCGTATTAAGACACAGAATCAAAGTCAATTATGCCGCCGTCAACGACGGACTCACGGTGGACGACGTGATCGGGCTTTTGGTACAAGAGAATAAAAAATTATCCAAGTAAAGTTACGCTATGAAGAAGTTTGCGATAAACGAAGAGTTTTTGCAACAGGTAGAACTGTTACAGCTCATGATTAAAAATAATGTTTCTGGTATGTTCGGTGGTAACCACAAGAGCAAGACCTTTGGTTCATCTTGCGAATTTTCCGATTATCGCGACTACATTGCGGGCGACGATACGACGAAGATTGATTGGAACGCCTATGCGCGGTTTGAGAAACTTTATCTGAAACTATATAACGACGAACGCCAGATGCATAACAAAATTTATATCGACGCGAGTCGTTCTATGGCATACGGAAAGGGGAAAAAGGACGAGCAGGCGTTAAAGATCGCCGCAACGCTCGCCTATCTTTCCGTGGGAGAAATGGACAAAGTCTCCGTATACGCCGTTCACGGAAAGGAAACGGAAGCGGTCGTTTCGGGCATGCTCGGAAAAGAATCGTATATCAACAATATCGGAAAGTTAAACGAGATCGAATTTGACGGCGACAGCTTTTTGAGCGACGCGCTCTTGCCGACAAACGTGGGGTATGGCGACGGAATGTCGGTTATCATCTCCGACTTTTTAACGGATAATAATTTCGAGACTGCGATTGATCATCTTGCAAGCAAAAAGCGGGATATTCTCTGCATTCAGGTACTTTCCAAAGAAGAACTCAATCCCAAAGTACGCGGTAAAATGCATTTTTTTGATTCGGAAGACACGCAAAAATTTTACCGTAAGAACATTAACCGCGAGATCGCCAAGGCATACAAGCAGGCGCTTGACTACGCGACGGGCAGAATCCGCGATTACTGTGCCGCTCGCGGCGCGGACTATCTGTTAATTTCCGCGGAGGAAAACGTAACAGAAGTGTTCTTTCACAAATTTGTAAACGCGGGGGTGTTAAAATGACGTTACTTTATCCCCTTGGATTGCTGGGACTCATCGGTATCCCTGTTTTGATCATTATTTATATCATTAAAAATAAGTACACGGAACAGGTTATTTCGTCTACTTATTTGTGGACGCTGAGCGAAAGATTTTTAAAGCGCAGAAATCCGATCAATAAAATTGCGGGAATTATCAGTTTGATATTGCAAATTCTTGCAGTGATATTTATATCGTTTGCAATCGCTCATCCCGTTTTTATTTTAAGCAATGCCGCCAACGAGTATTGTTTTATTCTTGACGGATCGGGCAGTATGAATATCGCCCAGAACGGCAAGACCCGTTTGGAGATCGGTAAAGAGCGGATCGCGTCGGTAATTAAAGATTCGGCCAACGGCAGTAAGTTTTCCCTTGTGTTTGTTGGAAATACGACGGATATACTGTATGAGGCGATCGAAAATAAAGATCAGGCTGTCTCTATTTTGAACGGAGTTTCGTCTGCCTACGTAGACGCGGGATTCACGGGCGCGCTCGGCGTCGCACAGTCCTATTTTCAGGAGAAACCCTCGATCTTGACCTATCTTGTAACGGATAAGGCGTACGAATCGAGTCAAAACGTTGAAATTATCAACGTCTCCTCGCACGAAACGAATTATGGCATTGCCGGCGTGGAGTACGTTGTTTCGGGTGGAAAAATCGTTGTAAGCGGAAAAGCAATGTCTTACGAGGGAGATGCTACGCTTAACCTTTCGCTACGCTTTGACGAGCTCAGCGAAGTCGCGGCAACGCAGGAATTGGAAGTAAAAAAACTCGAAGAGACGGATTTTTCATTCGAAGTCGATAACCGCAGTTTTTCTTCGTTTAAAGTAACGTTGGAAAACGAAGACGCTCTTTCGCTCGATAACGAGTGTATCGTATACAGTGTTGAGGCGGAAAATTCATATGAAGTACTGATTGTCAGTGAATCCCCGTTTTTTCTCGAAGCCGTGCTTTCCACGGTGGGGAACGCGCAAATCAGCGTCGTGTCTCCGGAAGGATATGCAAATGTGACGGGATACGATTTATATATCTTCGATTCGGTGAATCTGACCGCGCTCCCTGCGGACGGGGCGGTATGGATATTCAATCCTCAGAGCAGTATTCCCGATGCCGGTTTCAGTGTGCAGGATAAACTCGAATTTTCCGAGTCTGCGGTATTAAGTTATACAGATGAAGAAAAACTGTCTGATTCGGAGGCAAAACTGCTCAAAGGATTGCTAAAGAGCGACGTTGCCGTATCCGATTACGTTCAGTGCGGCAGCGGAAACTTTACGGTTCTCATGACGCATGACGGGAATCCCGTGCTGTTTACCGGTTTGAACGCGCACGGCAACCGCGAGGTGGTTTTTGCATTCGATCTTCATCGCTCTAATTTCCCCGCGATGCTTGATTTTACTACGCTTTCACAGAATCTGCTCCGCTATACGTTCCCGAATGTAATTGACAAAACTTCGTACTATTGCGGGGAAAAGGTGCAAATCAGCGTGCCTGCCGGTTGTAAAAGTATCAAGGTTGATACGCCGCTCGGTAACGTTGCGTATCTCGATACAAACAGTGCGTACAGTGAGTATGAATTGACGGAAGTCGGGAATTATAGGTTTACTATGACTGTGGGCGATACCGTGCGTACGCCGATTCGGGTATATTCGTCTCTTCCGGAGTCGGAACGTGAAACGAGCGTAACCGAAGTTTCGTTCGCGTTGGAAGGGGAAGCAAGCAATGAAAAAAGCGACGGTAAATACGACGATATGTTATATCTGTTTATTTTACTTGCCGTAATCGTTTTGGCGGATTGGGGGGTGTATTGTTATGAGCAATATCAGCTTCGTTAACGTCTGGTTGTTATTTATCGCCGTTCCGCTCTTTCTCGCCGTGTTTGTTCCGTTTTTTATAGCGGTCGGAAAGGAGAACCGCAACGGGCATAGCATTGCCTCCATGGTTTTACATCTTTGTCTTGCCGTGATGGTGGCTTTTGCGGCTGCGGGAACGAAAATCGAGACGGTGGTAACCGAAACAAACGTATACGTTGTGGCGGACGTTTCATATTCGGCGGATAAAAATCTTGATACGCTCGACAATTATATCGGGCAGTTGCAAAATAATCTTCCGCGCAATACGAAAATGGGAATCGTTGCATTCGGAAAAGATTGCGAGCTTTTAACGCAACCGGGTGAGAAAATCGAAAGCGTTAAAACGGCTACCGTAGACAGGAGCGAGACGAATATCGTTTCCGCGCTCGAATATACGGGTACACTTTTCCGCGGAGACGTTATAAAGCGCATCGTACTAATTACGGACGGAAAAGAGTCGGATACGCGCAGTAACGCTTTAAAGCGCGCGGTCGATACTTTGCGGGCAAGCAAAATCTATGTGGACGCAATCTACCTCGACGATAACTTGAGGATGCAGGGCGGCGAGGATTCGGCGTACGATTGCGAAGTGCAGATTTCTTCTGCCGATTACACGCATCATACCTATTTGAATAATAAAGAGCGTGCCGCCGTGCTCGTCGAAAGCAGTTTTGCGACAGAGGCAAGAATTTTCCTTTTAAAAGACGGCGCAGAAATTGCAAAGAGGACGGAACGGCTCAACGTAGGTCCTAATAATTTCAGCTTTGAGCTTGATACTGTACAGTCGGGTACTTTTGATTATCAGTTCCGCATAGAGGCGGACGGCGACGAATCTTCTTACAATAATACGTATTCGTTTATGCAAACGGTATCGGGTGCCAAAAAAGTTCTTCTTATCTGCGGATCGCAGGAGGATGCATCGGCATTTGAAAAAATCGGCGGCGACACGTTGGAAGTAGAAGTTTTTGCCAACAAGGCAGACGTTCCCTATGCGATAGAGGATCTTTGCAAGTATGATGAATTTGTCCTTTCGAACGTTGACGTTACTAAGCTTAACAACAGCGCGATGCTCCTTGAAAGTCTTGAAATGGCGGTTTCTCAATTCGGAAAAAGTTTGATAACGTTTGGAAACGTATACATTCAGTCCTATGAAAACGGCGAATTAAAGCCGCTTGAAAAAATGCTCCCGATCCGCTACGGAAAGAACGATCAGGATCCCAAACTTTATACGATCGTAATTGATTCCTCGCGCAGTATGGAACAACTTGGGAAGTTTGCACGGGCGAAACGCGCGGCGGCACGGTTGATTGAGATTCTCGAACCGACGGATAACGTTTGCGTCGTCACGTTTAACGGAGACGTCAGCGTAGTTCAGACCCCCGTTGAGGTCGGCGACGGGACGAAACTCATCTCCGCAATAAACGAGCTTGACGCAAAAAACGGTACGGTAATCGGTTCGGGACTGAAACGGGCTTTGGAACAGATCAGGCTTTTGCCTTTCCGCGATAAACAGGTGCTTTTGATCAGCGACGGGCGTTCTTATACCAACGAACCGGACGATCCGCTCTCTGCAGCCAGCGCACTGTATGCCTATGGTATTGCGGTCAGTACGCTGAATATCGGCAGTGAAAAGGACGATCAGGAGGCTGTGGCGCAAAAGTTGTTAAAAGATATTGCGTCTTACGGCGGCGGTGAAAGTTACTCCGCTAAGACGGATGAGGAATTGCAGGATATTTTCTTTAAAGAAATTTCCGACGACGTAAAAGACACGATTGTAGACAGGGATACGTGGGTAAACGTAAATAAGCCTTATGACGACGTGCTCAAGGGCGTTGGCGACTTTGAAAATTCGTATGTTTCGGGGTATGTCCGCGGCAGTATCAAAGCCAGCGCGACGACGGTTCTGACAGTTGATTTCGAGCGAACGAACGGGGGAGTCGCGCAAGCTCCGCTCTATGCTTATTGGAAATACGGCGACGGACGGGTAGCGTCTTTCGCAAGTAATTTAAGCGGCGCGTGGGTGTCAAACTGGCATCAGACAGGAACGGATACGGCGTTCTTTGCAAACGTGGTGGGAACGAATACGCCGAAAGAGCGCGTAGACGTGCCTTATACGGTAGGAACAAACGTTGACGGCAAATATGCGAGGGTTGAAATAAATCCGGCTGTGTTACATGCCGGCGCGGTTGCGGAAATTACGGTAACTTGTCCGAACGGAGAAGAGGTTTCAACGCCCATGGTATTTGATTCTTCGGTGTATTTCCATGAGTTCGAAGCGAGCGAGATCGGAAAATATTCGATCAGGATCGCCTATTCTTATGCGAACGGTAACTATGAGACAAACGCGGACTTCGTAATTTCTTATGCGCCTGAATACGACAGTTTTACGGCGTTCGATGCGTCGTCTCTTCACAGGGCAATTGTCGGCGAGGGCGAAGTAAGTCTCGACGGAAATCTTACGATCGAAAACGACGAGAAAGAAATAGGCGTTTACACGCTTGAACTTGCACCCATTCTCCTGATTACGGCGGTATCGCTCTATGTGGTAGACATTATTGTCCGTAAACTTAAATGGAACGACATTAAGAGCCTGTTCGGGCGGGGAAAGAAGTAAGGGGGGAAACGCAATGAAAAGAGTATTTATTATTTTTGCAACAATTCTATTGGCGTTTTGCTTGGTTGGTTGCGGTACTTATACGCCGCCGGTCGACCCCGTGAATCCGGGAGGGAATCAGCCCGTAGATCCGCCGCCTGTTGATCCGGATGAACCTAATAAACCTACGGAACCCGAAGAAACTACGTTTACTGTGCGTCTTGTTGAAAGATCTTCCGAAAGCAGCGAAGAACTTCCGTTTGCGCCCACAGTGCCGATGACGGTGAAATGGACGAACGGCGCGAGCATTGTTACGGCGGATTTTAACGCCGAGGGTTATGCCGAGACGAAGGGGCTTGACGGATCGTATCGCGTTACGCTTGGTAATTTGCCCAGCGGGTATACCTATAATGCGAACATATATACTGCGACAAATAAAAATCCCGACGTTACGATTGCTTTGTATAAGTTGGAGCGGATACGTAATTCAGGTTCGGATTTATACGCTAATTCTATTAAAATCACTATTCCGCAGAATGCGTCGCAAGGTGCATACCGCGCCTTCCGTACGACAATCAAGCGAAAGGATCAGGTTATCTTTTTTTCGTTTGCGCCCGAGAAATTCGGTAGCTATACGATTGAGTCGGTAATGGATACGACGGCAAACGAGGTAAATCCTAAGCTCGACGTTTACATCAGTCATGCACAGTATGCTCAATTTGATCATACGCAGGACGGTGGCGGCGCAAGTTCCACGTATACGAAGAACTTTAAGCACGAAACAAATTTCGCGCAGGATGAAGTAACCGCAAACGGCGGCGGCGTGTTCAAATTCGGGGTGAAAGTGGATACGCGCAACGCCGAATATCCTTGCGAAGTGGATTTTATTCTCACTTATAACGGCGAATATATCGAGGAGCGCCCCGTTGCGGACATCGTCTTACCGCCCGATAATCTTACGCCGACGCAGGATTTTTCAGGTTTCAGATTTGTGTACGCATATGCGGACAACGGAAACTTGCTCGATGCGTCACATTGGCGGTTAAATCCGGCGACGGGTTATTATCAGTATTACGACGAGGGAACAGGCGAATTTGGGAGAGTGCTGTTTGCAAAGATTTCCGCGGCATGCGAAGTGCTGGATGCGCCGTTTACCGAAGTAGAGTATGCGGGTAATAAAAACCTTACCTTCGGAGGAAAAAATTATAAGTTATTTATCGAAGGTTACGAGGGAATCGCATCGCATGAAGGTGAATTTCCGGGGATTTCGCACCAATACAGAGATTACGAGGGCGTAAAAGGCATTCAGCAGTATTGCAATTCCGACGGAGTGTATCCCGTTACGCAGGAAATAAAAGATTTTTTGTTCGGTTACAGCGTGAACCAACGTATGTTTTTTGATGGAAACGGTTGGGCGGAAGGTCATGGCTTAAACTCGTTGGAAGAAGACCAATGGCTATTTGCCTGCGGCTATTACAGCAATTAAAAATGGAAATTTTATAAGGAGAAGATAGATATGAAAAAAAAGAAGCAGTTGACAGCAATCGTAGCCGTAACCATGTGTGCGGCACAGCTTGTTGCGTTTACGGCTTGCGACGATGAAACGATTCCCGCGCCGCCTTCGCATACGCACAGCTACAAGTGGACGGAGGCGATTGCACCTACTTGTTCGACTGAGGGTTTAGAGACGGGCGCTTGCGAAACTTGCGACGACGGTCTTACGTACCGCTCGGTAGCAAAAGTGACGGACGCGCACGTTTACGGCGATTGGGAGATCGCAGAGCCGACGGAAACAGAAAAAGGCAAGGCGACAAAAAAGTGCGTTTATGACGCAACGCATAAAGTTGAGGTAGAACTTCCCGTTACGACTTCGACGGACGGTTATACTTCTGCGACGGTAACGACACCGCCTACCAAAACGACGGCAGGTGTTAAAACGTTTAAGCTTGCAAACGATTTAGGTGAAATTACGTTCACAAAACCCGTTGCCGCACTCGGTGTAAAAACGGTAGACGAGGCAATCGAAGTCGGATTGGAAAACAAGAACACGCTACGCGGCGGCTCAGTAATTATGGGTTCTACGCAAAACAGCAAAGATATTTTAAATATCGGAGTCAAGTCTAATACGAAATACGGCAGTTCTGAAAGACACAGCTCCTATGAGTACGGCGACGCCTATACTTATATTAACGACGGTGAAAATAGAGTCGAGTATTGGCTTTCGACAGATGATGAAGATAACATTACGGCGTTTTATAAGGACGACGGCGGCGAACTCAGTTTATATAAAGGACAGAATGCGGAAAATCTTATAAAAGGCGTAAACATGTTCTTATATATTCCCTGCGATTATCCGCAAAACATAACCACTAGCTTTTTCGGCACTGAGGATTTCATAGAAGGGTTGTATTTGATCGGTCAGCATTCCGTCAGCAATCAGCTTGTTTCCGAAGTGAAGGAAGTAGAAGGCGAAACGGTTTACTCTTTCAGTTTTCTTACGGGAATGAATTATATTCAAAACGTAATTAATAATGAAACGACTAAGGAAATTACAGGACTACACCGTTCGTATACTCTTTCGAAAATCAGCGTATCGTTTACGCTGACACAGGACTATGCGATTGACCGCGTACTGGCAACGGGGACTGTCTATAATTATAGCTATGATCTTAGAAAAGCAAGCGTTGAGCCGGAAGTGTTTGATTCGTTAATGGATACGGAGACGGACGCAAAGGATAAGGCGAATATTGAGCCCAGCGCCGCCAATCCCATTAAACTCGGCACGGATGAAAAATGGTATGTCGACGAGAATGGCGCCGAGGCGGCATTTAGTCGTCATAGCGAGGTTGTTATCGATCAGCTTGCGACTTCGGATCGTCCTGAAAGTCCGTATAAGCCTGAAGAACTGATGGTAGGCGACTTTAAAGTTACCAATGCGGCGGGGGAGGAGCTTGTAAACAATGCAGTTATCGAGATGGACGTCGACAGCCCTGACGCATCGTCAACGCCTAAGCCTTTTGTGTTTAACTTTACCGAAGTGTCGCCCGCAACGGCAAATATGAATATTGACGGCGTAAAAGCTTATTACATTGATAACACCGGTGCGGAAGTAGAACTTTCCCGTTGGACTTACGGAAATGAAATCAGCGCGCCCGTATTAAATTCCAAGACTATGTCGCTGAGAGCTACGGTTGTAGGCGAGTATACGTTGCTGTTAAAGACTGCTAACGTGACAAAAACCTATACCGTTAAAGTAAAGCCGATTGCGCCTAAAGAGATATCCGCCTCCGTTTATAACTATGTCGAATCGACCAATTCGAACGTTTGGAGCGATAAAGCGACTGCGGCTACCGTTTTTGTCGGACAGGAACTTGCGCTGAAATCTTCCGTTACTCATGCCGCTTACGACGCAAGATATACGGTATCTCTTGCCGAAGCGGATCGGGAGAAAGCAACGCTTACCGCCACTACAATCGGCGACGAGAGTGCATATGCATTTAAAGCAACGCAAGCAGGTCAATATGTGATCACATTTACCTCTACGGCTGCTCCTTCTGTCAAATCGACAGTAACTGTGCACGTACAGGATACGCCGAATGTTGCGGAGATTGTAAAGGGAAATTACGAAAATCGCAAAGACGGTATTACGGTATCGTTTACGCCTGCTTCGGAAGGCGCAACGTCGGGTGAGCTTTCGCTTACCGTGACTCCCGCAGAGGGTACGGCTTCGTCCGAAGTTCTCGATTATGCATATGCAGACGGCGCAATCACGCTTACGCATAAGAGCGGCGCAGAGCTCGGATACGGTTTGGAACTCAATCCGCTCTATCACTTGGTACTTACCAAAGCGGGCGCAGGCACGACGGTTAATCGGTATGTTTTATATGCAGTGATTGAAGATGCGGTTGATCCTGCCGAATTGCTGAAAGATACTACGTGGACGGTATCGGGCAACAGCATGATCGGGTCTTATACGCATAAGGTTGTATTCAATGCCGACGGTACGTCCGGTTTTGCCGAGTCGGAGAATAACGGTACTGTTTATAAGGTCGAATTTAGTTACATCTGCTTGCTGAATGGCGACGCAACCAAAGGAAACTTTGAATTTACGTTTGTAAAAGGTTATCTCAATGGTACCGAAAGCAGTAACGTGTTGTCGTTTAACTGCGAAACCGCAAGTTCAGAAGGCGCAAGTTTTGTTACATTAGCGGATAAACAAATTACCGGATTGACTCTTACGTTCCATAACTTCTTCGGTGGAAAGCAAACGTTAGTGCAAGGGGGGGGGAGCGATACTCCCGATCCTGCGCCTGAAAATACGTTGGAGGTTGGCAATAACAATATTGTTGTATCTTCTGATAATTATGCCGGTGATGAATATAAGTTCACTGCAACGGAGGCAGGTACGTATCGTTTATCCGTTGAAGAAGGTAGTACCGCTGTAATTGTTACGCCGGATGCCCCTTATGATGGAATTATCGATACGAATGATGACAAGTATTCCCATCAGGTGACTTTAGCGGAAAATGAAGAATTTGTAATCATTTGTTTTTATTCCTGCACATTAAAGATTGAGAAAGTCGGCGGCGGTAGCGAAATTCCCGACCCGAACGCTCTTGAGCTTGGCGTCGAAAAGGAAGTAACCGTTCCCGATAACATTAACGGTATCGAGTTGCCGATCGAAATCCCTACGGCGGGAAATTATACGGTTTCTATTGCCTTTGTAGCAGGTAATATGAATGCAGAGTATGAAATTTGGGTTAATAATGATCCGTATGAGGATTCTTCACCCGATGCAACGCTCAATAAGAGCAATTCGAGCGCAACGATTGCCTTCCCTGCAGGAAAAGTTACGATTATCGTAAATCAAGCAGGCGGCGGACAGTTGTCTGTACTGACGCCTATTACCGTCTCGGGAAATGGCGGCGGCAGTGAAACGCCTGATCTTCCCGTATATAATGGCGACGGCGAAAGTAACGGCGTTATTACGATTACAAAAGACGGTACGTTTAAACTTTCGGGCAATTATTATAGCAGCGACATGAGTGATTACAATACTCATGCTTACGAATGGTATTTTGATTTTGTAGTTGCAAAGGACGAAAATGCGTCGGGCGGTTATAATATAACTTTAACGCTTGTTGAGACGGGTTCGGAGACCTTGGACAATTTTAAAGCAAATTATGTTCTTGAAACCGCTTATGTTACGCTTGACGCGAACGGAAATATTACGGCATTTTATTTGGAACTTGCTATGAGCGGTTATGAGACTTTCGTTGGCGGAGGTTCGAACGTTAATACCAATCCCACAGAAATAGTTCTCGATGAGCCGACTGATATTACCGTACCTTCGGCAGATGAAACGGCAGAGTTCGAACTTCATCTGGATAAAGCAAACGGTACGTATAGTGTGACGATCGATCCGTATATAGCAGGCGCTCAGGCAGAATATACCGTATACTTTGGTATGGGACCTATGGCTGAAAGCGTTACGCTTTCTTCGAGCAACGGGTTTACTGCCGAAATAACGCTTACGGAAGATTTTTATACCGTTTATGTGGAACAGAGCGGATCGTTGTCCGTTGAAGTTCAGATTACGATTTCTGAAAAAGCAGAGTAATTTTATAAATACTATGCTTTTAATTAGAGACGAAACAAAAAGAGCTTTCCCTGCGGAAGGCTCTTTTTTATCGTAATTATAGTTCTGCAAAACGGCAGCGTAACGAATAGATTGTATTTTGCATAGGATAAAGTACGGTATTTACCGTGTAACATCATACAAGAGAGGTTTTTTATGTGTAACTCCTGTAATTCGTGTAATTCTTGCAATTCGGGCTGCGGGTGCAACCGTTGCAGCTGTTCTCTTTGCGATAACTTTATGTCCGCAGTAAACAACTTATTCGGCTGCGGTTATAACCGTTGCGGCTGCAATTGTGGTTGCAACTGTTCCGGAAACCGTTGCGGCTGTGGCTGTTGCGGCGGAAACGACGGTCGCAACCGTTGCGGTTGTGGTTGTAATCGTTGCAGTTGTAACGGTACAACGTGGGGGAGCAACGAATGCGTAACGAGTGATGCGTATTTTGCGCGTCAGTATGCGCTTGTCAGTACCGATCATTGCCACCATAATTGCAATCATTGCGGTTAATTTTTAACGCATGCGCGCCCTCCTCCTTTACGGAGGAGGGTTTTACATTCATATAAATTTCACTTTACTTTTCTGCGGAATTATGATATTATTTAATTGACTAAAGCGAAGGAGTACGAATTTATGCGCTGTATGTTTTGTAACTGCACTGAAAGTAAGGTGATTGACTCGCGTTCCGCCGACGACGATACCACGATTCGCCGCCGCCGTGAGTGCATGGGGTGCGGTAGACGTTTTACGACTTACGAGACGATTGAATTTTCGCCTATTCTTGTCGTGAAAACGGACGGAAACCGTCAGGCATTCGACGTGGGCAAGGTGAAACGCGGGATTATCAAAGCTTGTGAAAAGCGTCCCGTTCCGCTTGAAAAAATTGACGCGCTTGTAGACGAAGTGGCAAAGAAGGTTTATAATTCCATGGAACAGGAGATATCGTCCAAGCAAATCGGAGAAATGGTGATGGAAGGTTTAAAGCAGCTCGACGAAGTAGCTTACGTCCGTTACGCTTCCGTATATCGCTCCTTTAAAGATATATCGTCTTTTATGCAGGAATTGCAGAGCATGATGCTTGAAAACAGTAAGTAAGCGGTGAAATATGAAAAAAACAGTTGACGTCGGCGGGGTGCGCCTCGGCGACGGTCGTATTGTTGTGCAAAGCATGACTACGACGAAAACTTCGGACATTCAAAAGACAGTTGATCAGATTATAAAGCTTGAACAAGCGGGCTGTGAAATTGCACGCGTTGCCGCCGCCGATGAGGCGGACGCGCGGGCGATTTTTTCTGTGAAAGAAAAAATACATATTCCGCTCGTAGCAGACGTGCATTTTTCTCCACGCATTGCAGTGCTTGCGGTGGAATCCGGTGCGGATAAGCTGAGGATCAATCCCGGAAATATCGGCGGCGAGCGGGAAATCGCGCTTGTTGCCGATTGCGTAAAAGCGCACCGTACGCCCGTGCGCGTCGGGGCGAATACGGGAAGTATTGAACCCGAGTTTTTTAAAAAATACGGTAGAAGTGCGAAAGCGCTTGTCGAGAGTGCGCTATACAACGTTTCCATACTTGAAAAACACGGTGTGAGCGATATCGTGATTTCCGTAAAAGCGTCAGATGTGCCGCTCACGGTGGAGGCGTATACGCAACTCGCATCGCTTACCGATTATCCGTTGCACGTCGGTGTGACCGAGGCGGGTACGCGCGAACAAGGAATTATAAAAAGCAGCGTTGGTATCGGCGCATTGCTTTTAAAGGGAATCGGGGATACGATCCGCGTTTCGCTGACTTCCGATCCGGTTGAAGAAGTTTACGCCGCGCATGATATTTTGCGGGCGTGCGGATTGGAGAAAGATTATGTGGAAGTCGTTTCCTGTCCCACGTGCGGGCGTTGCGAATACGACTGCATGGCGCTTGCGGAAAAAGTATCGAGGTATGTAAAATCGATCCGTCGTCCGTTTAAGATTGCCGTGATGGGTTGCGTCGTAAACGGGCCGGGGGAGGCGCGGGATTGCGACCTTGGAATCGCAGGCGGAAAAAATTATTGTGTAATCATGCAAAAAGGTAAGGAGAATGAGCGGATAGACGCGGCGCAGGCGGAGAAAGCTTTTTTTACGCGGCTTAACGGGTTGCTCGGTATCAAGGAATGAAGAGTCGGGAGTATTTGGAAGAAATTCGTAAACGTCCTGCGCTTGAACGCGCAGTACTCAGAAAAATAACACTCTCGGGAAACAGAGCGATTTTTTATCTCGTGACCGATATGAGCTACACCGAAGAAGATATCCGTTGTGCGGCAGAGGTGTCCGCACGATACGTTCCGGCGGGATTTACGGCGGACGTCAATTTAAAAAAATCGATTCCCGACGAAGAAACCGTTCAAAAAGCAGTTGCAGAGATATTAAAAAATCGCTTTCCTGCCGCCGCGGCGTTTATTTCCCCGCAAGATATTGCGGTGTCGATAGATAAAAGCGGGGGGCGTTTTTCGATTGGCGCGGATACAACGGAAAGCAAACAGTTTTTTGCAGGTAATATTATCGATGCGGTCGGCGCTGAGTTGCAGAAAAATTTCTGCGGCGCATGGACGGGCGGTCTTGTATTTAAGGAAAAGGAAAAAGGAGAGATTGAGCATGATGCTCCGCCGCCGCCCGAGTTTGTTGTAGCGCCGCGCTGTTTTCCGATAGCAGAATACGAGGCGATTGACGGCGGCAAGCCTGAGTACGCGGTCTATATTGCCGATTTAAAGGGCGGCGAAACCAATACTTGCATTTGCGGTACCGTGACTTATATTGAGGAACGCGAGACGAAAAACGGTAAGCCGTGGTTTTCAATCTCGATTTCAGACGGCAGCGGGCAAATGCGTACTTCTTACTTTTCTAAAAAAGCGACAATCGAAAAGGCGCGTTCTTTAAAACAGGGGGACAATATCTGTCTTTCCGGCGATTACGAAGAGTATAACGGCGGTTTCAGTTTTCGTGTCCGTGCGCTTGATTTCGGACAGCCTCCCAGAGATTATGTCTGGGAGACTCGACCGTCCCGTCCTGCGCCTGCGGTTTACAAAGCGGTCTTTCCTCAGCCGGAGACGGACTACGTGCAGGCAACGCTGTTTGGCGGCACGCCTCTTCCCGAGGATTTCGTAAAAGAAAACTTTGTCGTGTTTGACTTGGAAACAACGGGGTTAAACAACTCTCCCGTTTCGGGTGCGGTCGATCGGATCATAGAGATCGGGGCGGTCAAAATTCAGAACGGACGAATTGTGGAAAAGTTTTCGAGTTTTGTCGCTTGTCCTGTACGGCTGAGCATGGAAATCATTAATTTAACAGGGATTGACGATCATATGCTTATCGGGGCGCCCAAGACGGAGGATGTAATTGCCGATTTCCGAAAGTTTTCCGACGGATGCATTCTTGTGGGACATAACGTACAGTTCGATTATAAATTTATCCGCTATTACGGAGAAAAGGACGGCTATAATTTTGAACAGCGTCAGCTTGATACGCTCACGCTTGCTCAGGAACAGCTCAGACTGAGTAACTACAAATTAAATACCGTGGCGGATCATTTTGGGTTTACGTTTAATCATCACCGTGCTTACGACGACGCATACGTTACCGCAAAAGTATTTATCGAACTAATTCGGTTAAAAGGGCGTCTCCCTTAAAAACGACGTAAACAGAATACAACCGCGCGTCCTCTTCATATAATAAAGTATGGATTACGATTATTCAAACCGATATTCACGGCGAAGAGGACGCGGCGGTATTTTTTTTGCCGCCGTTTTGGTCTTTGTATTTTCTATTTGTCTCTTTGTCGGCATTTTTTGGTGGAATAGCCGCGCGGCGGAAACGTTTACCCGCGATACGAGCTATTATTTTCTCGTTCGGTCCTGCGAAGATACCACGGCTTCGGCAGTTGTAGGCGAGGTTTATTTTTCGGGAGGAGCAGGATATCTGCTCGAGGACGGAAAAGCCGTAGTGCTTGCCTGTTATTTTTCGGAGGAAACGGCAAATTCCGTTCGGGAAGGATTGCAGGAAAAGGGAGTCGAAACGCAGATATTAAAGCGCACTCTCGGCGAAATCGAACTGAACGGCGATGCGGCAGAGTCAAAAAAAAGAATCGCAGCCAATGTTGAAACGCTAGAGACGTGCGCACTGATTTTGTACGATACGGCGAATGCATTGGAACGAACCGAGTACGGACAGGAAGAGGCGCGCGTTGCGCTTAGCGGCGTTTTAAAAGTAATAAAGGGGCTTCGGGAGGAAAACGCTGCGATTGCAACGCTTTATGACGTTTGGAATGCCGAACTTTTACGGGCGGAGCGTAAAGCAATAGAAATTTATTCGGGTATTCTCTTTGCAAAGGACATACGCTATCTGCAAGTACAATTATGTTTTACCGTGCTCAATCTGAATCGGTATTTTTAAGCATTTGATATGTTTTATATTGTCCACATCATTTTTTTGATAAATAATTGGTAAATTTGTGAAAAAATTCCGTTTTCCTACTTGTCAAATAGTCGACTTTCGTATATAATACAATCATGCGATGTATTTTCCTTTACAATCCTAATAGCGGCAAAGGAAAAGTTCAAAAAAAACTTCCGCTTATTAAAAAGAAACTAAGCGCTTGTTTTGACGAAGTCGTCATCTGCGCCGCACATAGCGCGGAGGATCTGGAACGCAAGGTGCGCGGCAGTACGAAGATTTTCGATGTCGTTGTTTTTTCCGGCGGAGACGGTACGTTTAATAATGTCTTGCAGGGATTAGGCAATACCGATGCTCAGCTCGGCTATATCCCTGCCGGAACGGTGAACGACGTTGCGCGCTCCTTGCATATTCCGCGCTCCATCAAGGGCGCGTTGAAAGTGATTGAGCAAAAGCATTCGGAGCGGCTCGATTGCATGACGGTGAACGGCGCGAGTTATGCGATGTATATCGCGGCGGCTGGGGCGTTTACAAGCGCGACCTATCATACGCCGCAGACAACTAAACGCGCGCTTGGTGCATTAGCTTATGCCGTAGAATGCATGAAACACAACATGAAACTCGACGTGTTTCGTATCGAAGCAGCGTGCGACGGAAAAAAAGTGGATACGCATGCGGTGCTCGTACTCATTTTAAACGGCCGCTCGGTTGCAGGATTTCCCATTAACAAAGAGGGGAGCATGCGCGACGGCAGTCTCGAAATGGTGATAATCAAGCAAGTGCGTAAACCGGGGTTCTTTCGCAAACTCGGCGCGTATCTTTCGGTGTTTTCTGTATTTTTGTTTGGTTGCAGAATTAAAAAGAAGGATATCGTATTTTTACGCGGCGAAAAAATTGACATCAGAACAGAGGAAAATGTTGTTTGGGATTTTGACGGTGAAGAGGGAATACGGGGAAATATCTCCATAGAAGCTACGAGAGGTCGGGTTAAGTTATACGTTCCTCGGGGCAGAACAATCTGAATAAAATAAGTTTCCCCAAAGCAATCGCTTTGGGGAATTGTTGTATAAAGAATACCACGCGATAGTCGCGTGGTTCAAAATAGGCTTAGCCGATA
>CAJUKK010000003.1:0-58109 GCA_910586985.1 uncultured Christensenellaceae bacterium
ACGCCGATTGTACTTAGCGGGACACCGCTCGGAAGACTAGGTAGTTGCCACCTTTCAAACGAAAAAAGCACTTACAGTTTGTAAGTGCTTTTTTTTGCATTTCGAAGAATTTGTTTTTTAAGCGACAAAAACAAATTCTTTGAGGAATGAAACTTTTATTGCTGGCTAAGGTTATCGTCAAAGTGCAGCAACAGACAACAAGCCAAAGGTTTTTGGCAAATGGATTCCCGCAGCGGAAAAGCGTGTTTTTCCTCGCGGAAAAAATATAGGAGCGCTTTGATCATAAAAAGATTTCGTACTTACAGCTCTTATCGCCGCGGAGAATCGAGGCAATCACCGTTGCCCTGACGGGGCGGTTTAAGATATACGAAAACATTCTCTCCGCAAACCCTTCCGAGCAGTTGCAGAGGTGCGGCGGCATTTTCTGCGCCTGACACAGCGGACACACGCAAAAATCCTTGTTCTCGTCCACGAGGTTTTTTCTCCGCATTGCGTAATCACCCAGCCCCATTCCCGCGAAAGAAAGCCGTCCAAATCGCCCTTCAAGGGCGCAAGCAGCTCCTCCATACGGTTGGCGTGAAAGTGTACCAAAGAGCACGCTTTGAGTGCTTGCTCGGCAGGCAAATCATCCTGCATATTTTGCATGCAGGTCTATAAAAATTCCCGTTCGAAGCTCATGACCGCACCTTGGGATTTGTCTGCGGCGGAAATCTCCGCTTGCCAGTCATTTCTTTCACGGTAATCTTATAGACGGCGACGATATCTGTTTTAACGCAATCGCGAGCAGAGTATCCTGTAATGCGGCAGTGGTTGAGCAGTAGCTCGATGCCGTGGATCGCCTCGTCTCCGCTCACAGCTTCGGCATGCCCGAAGGCGATAATGCTCGCGTAGTCGGCGGTCACGCCGTGATCTGTTCTCACGTAGCCGTTTAAGATATCCGCCTCGACGCAGACGCGTTCGTCTCTTGCAAGCAAATCGATCTTCTTACCCTCTTTTGCACAGTGAAAGTATATGACGATTTTGCCGTTTACCTGTTCATAGCCGAAGGAAAGGGGGACAACATAGGGATATCCGTCGTCATACAGACCCAGCCGAATCGTCTGGCATGCGTCTAAAACGGACAGAAGTTCGTTCCTATCGGTAATTTCGCGCTGAAATTTTCTCATATGCACCTCGCATCGTAAGGTACATTCAGTTTACCATAATATGATTCTCTTGACAAGAGTTTGACAAAATTTTCTGTAATATGATATAATAACCCAAGCGTACGGGGGCGATAATATGATTCAGCAACAGGTTGCAATTTTGGAATTTGACAGGGAAAAACGGGCGAAATTTTCGCCTGAAAACTTCGGGAAACGTAAGTGTCTGCCCAAAAAATGCGTGATTTCCTTTTCCAAGACATCCACCGACGCGGTCGCAAAGCGATACGGCGCCGAGGTACGGACGGAATTTTGGTCGTGTACCGCGAATTTGCCCGTATACGTGCTCGTCTACGGAGGTGAGGAGATTGCGCTCGTTTGCGGTTTTTTGGGTGCGGCGGGCGCGGCGGCGCAGATTGAAGAGCTCATTGCAATGGGCGTGGAGAAATTCGTCGTGTGCGGTGCGGCAGGGGTGCTTACCGAGCTTCCGCTCGGTGCGTTCGTCGTTCCCGACAGCGCGGTGCGCGACGAGGGCACGAGCTTTCACTATGCTCCGTCCTCGTACGAGATCAAAGCGGATCAGGATGCGGTACAATCGATCGTGCAGACGCTCGAACGTGAGAAAATTCCCTATCGGCTTGGCAAGACGTGGACGACGGACGGGTTGTATCGGGAGACGGACGAAAAGATCACACTCAGGCGCAGTCAGGGTTGTTTGACGGTGGAGATGGAGGCGAGCGCGCTGATGGCGGTTGCGCAGTTCCGCGGTGTACGCCTTGCGCAGATTCTCTACGGCGGGGACGATCTGAGCGGCGAACTCTACGATCACCGCGACTTTTTCGCGCAGCATGATATACGGCAAACGCTTGTTGAAATATCTTTAAAATGCGTGAAGAACTTATAATAAAGCATAAAAAAACGCGTAGATTTCATACAAGAAATCTGCGCGTTTTTATGATAAGCAAAAATTCATTCGAGTGTTTTTAACGATGCGTTCATATCTGTTTTAATAATTTTCCGATATAGGAGCAAGGTAGAGAGACAACAAAAGAACATCGTTATGAGCGGCGCAAGAATCCAGCTCCACCAATTGATATCGGCAACGTTTCCGAAGTTGATAAAGTTGAATACAAAGTCGATCAGGAGGTAGCCGAAGGGAAGACCGAGTATTGCGCCGATAAATCCGAGCAAATAGACTTCGCGGAAGATGTATGTCGTAACCTCTCTGTCCGAATAGCCGAGCACCATGAGCGTTGCGATTTCCCGCGTGCGTTCGCTCACGTTGATATTAGTGAGATTATACACGACTAACGCGCATAGCATCGCAGAAAAAACGATAAGCGCAATCGAAATAGAGAGAATGGATTCGGCGTTGTCAACTTTTACCACGTTGTCGGTAAGACCCAGTCCTGCCAAGACGAGCACCGATGAGCCGATCAGCGAAACAACGGTCATAAAAAAGCGACCTTTAAATAAAAGTACGTTCCGCGCAGTAGACTTGTGTTTGAAACTCAGTCTGTTCCAGATAAATTTTACCCGTTCGAGAATGACCTTTTTTCCCATCTTCGGAGCTTTCGGCGTAAGGAGCGCGGCGGGTTTTCCGCGCGTCAGCTTTAATCCCGTAAACAGCGTCAAAAGCAGGGTGGCGACGAGTATGATCGCAAATGTAGAAAAGTAATAGATGAGTTTTGAACCCGCAGGGAAAGGCGGCATGTCGTATTGAATGCCGAATGCCACGTAGATTATGTAGGTTAATCCCAATCCGACTACGGATGCGATCGCTCCGCCGACAAGCGTGGCAATTGTTACGAAAAGAACGTATTTGCCGACAATCTGAATATCAGAATATCCGAGCGTTTTCATACAGGCGATCTGTCCCCGTTCTTCGTCGAACAGCCGCGACATTGTGGAGTAAACTACGAGTAACGTAACGAGCAGAAAGAATACGACAAAGATAATACCGATCTGTCCGACCTTCTCTGCATACGAATCGATGGCATAAAAACCTTCGTTTTCGTAGAGCGTCAGAACGGTTGCGTTTTCGCCGAGTATATCGCAAAGTTCGCTCTTTTCCTGTTCGATCGCCGTTTTATATTTTTCGGAATACGCATCAAACAGAGTGCGATTCCGGATGCTGTAATAGAGGTCGTTGACAATCATCGGTTGGGAATTAAGATAAAAAACTCCGCTCAGATACTCTTCTTCGTATTGAAAACTGCGCTCGTTCATACGTAAGAGCAACATGGGATTGATACAGATTCCGCTTACGGTATATTCCGTGCCCATGACCGTTACTTTATCGCCTACGGTATATTCGGCATAATCTACCGTTGCGCGCTCGGCGAGCACTTCTCCCTCTTTGGGGAGCTCGCCCTCGATTATCTCGAGTTGATTGACATTCGAGTCCAAAGCATATTGATAGACGCGAAAGATTTTATCGGAATTTTCCTTTTTTTCCTCAAAACACAGGCTTTTGAGAAGCGTTCCGTTTGCAACTTCTTCGATCTCTGAAATTTCGTTAGCGGTGAATCCCATCGGACGCGCGCTCTTAATATAAAAGTCGGGCATATTCTGATTCCGATAATATTTATTCGCCGCAAAATTGATCCGTCCTTGGACTTCGCCGATTCCCGACATGAATCCGACGCTTACAATCACAATGGCGACAATCGTCAACAGTCGTGTAAGATGTTTTTTGAACAGCCGTAACGCCGTTTTAAAACTTGCGCGCATCACCATTCGATCTCCTCGATGGGTTTCGGTTTTTCGTTGACCTCAATCTTTTCGATTGCCCCGTTTTTAATAAAAATCACTTTATCCGCCATATCTTTCAGCGCTTGGTTATGCGTTACGACGATGACAAGTTTTCCGTTCTTTTTTGAAACGTCGTATAAGAGCCGCAATATATTTTTTCCCGTGTTATAATCGAGCGCGCCCGTCGGTTCGTCGCAGAGGAGCAATTTAGGATTTTTTGCAACCGCGCGGGCAATGCTTACCCGCTGTTGTTCGCCGCCGGAGAGCTGTGCGGGGAAGTTTTGTCCCTTTCCCTCCAGACCCACTTCTTTTAAAACGGTTTCGGGATCGAGACAATCGGGGCATATCTCCGTTGCAAGTTCCAC
The DNA here is from genome assembly GCA_910586985.1 of uncultured Christensenellaceae bacterium. Classification (GTDB taxonomy): domain Bacteria; phylum Bacillota; class Clostridia; order Christensenellales; family Borkfalkiaceae; genus Gallimonas. Next base: position 4,262 of record CAJUKK010000003.1, read on the forward strand.
GTTTTCAAGCGCGGTCAGATTGGGCATTAAATTATAAAACTGAAAAACAAATCCGATTTCTGTCCGTCTGTACTTACCGAGTTGTTTTTTGTTAAATTTGGATACGATCTGATCGCCGAGCGTAATCGTTCCGCCCGTCGCGTTGTCCATTCCGCCGAGCAGGTTTAAAAGCGTCGTTTTTCCCGCGCCGCTCGGCCCCAGAATGACAACGAACTCACCGTTATCGAGTGAAAACGTAACGTCGCTGAGCGCGCGAAACGTACCGCTGGCGCTTTTATAATCTTTACAAACGTTTTCAAGTTCCAAAAGTTTCATAATTTCGACCTGCCAATCAATTTACAATTCCATTATAACATATGCGATGTGAAAAATCACCGTATTTTTTAAAAATTTATTGTGAAATACCCGTTTTTCTGTCAGGAATGTATGTGACAAAAGTTTTCGATTTAAAATACTTGACAGACGATAAGTCAATGCATTATAATAAAACAAGTGTTTTAAAACGCTTGTTTTATTATAAATTCAGGAGGACTGTAATGCCGCCGAAAGCAAAATTTACAAAAGAAGAAGTAATTGCCGCCGCGCTAGACGTCGTGCGAGAACGGGGTGAACAGTGTTTGACCGCGCGCGAGCTCGGGGCGCGCCTGAATAGTTCCGCGCGTCCGATTTTTACGCTATTTTCGGGAATGGACGAAGTTTTGTGCGGAGTCAAGCGCGCCGCGCGCGATTTATACAATGCGCATTATATTGCCGAAGGCTTAAAGGAGCCGCTTGCGTTTAAGGGAGTGGGAAGAGCATATTTGCGCTTTGCGCAGGAAGAAAATCAACTTTTCCGTCTCTTGTTCATGCAGAAAATGCAAACGCCGCTTGAATCGGTATTGCCTGCTCTGGACGAAAATTACCCATTAATATTGACTTCGATCACCAATGCGTACGGAGTGAGCGAGGCGCAGGCGGAAGCGATATACTCACATTTATGGGTGTATACGCACGGAATTGCAACGCTTGCCGTGACAGGGTTGTGTACCTTTACGCAGGAGAAAACGGACGGAATGTTGACGGACGTATTTACCGCCTTGATTGCGAGAGTAAAGGGGGAACAACCGTTATGATCACAGCAAACTGTATTCGGAAATCGTACGGAACGCAGGGCGCGGAAACCGTTGTTTTAAAAAACGTGTCGCTTGAAATTAAGGACGGCGAATTTGTGGCGATTCTCGGTGCGTCCGGTTCGGGGAAATCCACGTTGCTTTCTATTCTTTCGGGATTGGAAAAGGCGGACGGCGGATCGGTCGTGTGCGACGGTGAGGAGCTTTCCGCTTTCGACGAGCGATCTCTTACCGATTTTCGCCGCAGAAAGATGGGGTTTGTCTTTCAGCAATATTTTTTGTTGCCTCATCTGACGGTGGAACAAAATATTAAAATGGGGGCGGCGCTCGGCGGCGGAAATGTTCGCGAAATTTTAAGCGCGCTCGGGTTATCGGAAAAGCGGAAGAAACTGCCTCGGCAACTTTCGGGCGGAGAACAGCAGCGAGTGAGCATTGCGCGCGCGCTTGCCAAACAGCCCAAAATTCTTTTTTTAGACGAGCCGACGGGCGCGCTTGACGAAGAGACGGGAAGGAGCGTATTAAATTATTTGGCGGAGCGTCAGCGTGAAATCGGGTTTACGGTGGTAATGGTGACGCACAATCGGAATATTGCAGATATGGCGGACAGGGTATTCGAGATGGGAGACAGAACGATTGCAAAAGTGTTTCATAATCCCAAACCGAAAAACGCATACGAAATCGGGTGGTGAACAATGGTCGTCGGTTGGAAAGAAAGTTTTAAACTGATTGGCATCGTGATTGTCTGCGCCTGCGCGGTGATGGTTTGCACGTTTTTCCTCAATTATTATCTGGATGCATCGGCTTTGCGCGATACAGTCGACGCGGAATCTTTTCCGCTTTATGAGGCGCAAATACTCACGGCAAAAATTGTTTCGCTTATCAGCGGCGGATGTCTTTCGTTGATCGCGGCGCTGCTCGTCGTGTTCTACGTGAAATTGTACGTAGACGCGCACGCGCGGCAGCTTGGCGTATTAAAAGCAATCGGCTATTCTGATATGCGTATCGCCGCGGGCTTTTGGGTATTCGGACTTGCCGCGTTTATCGGCTGTATGGCGGGTTTTGGCGGCGGGTTTGCGCTGATGCCGCTTATTTACGAAAAAATGTCGGAAGGACTGTTCGATACGCCGATATCTTTTCATGCGGAATTATTGTTCGGACTTGTTTTTGCGCCCGCGGTGTTTTTTGGGGCGCTTGCGATTGTCTGCGCTCGTCTGAAAATGCGCGTTTCGGCAATGACGTTATTGCGCGGCGAGGATGGCGATGCACGCATCAGCGCGCGGGCGGCGGATAAAGACCGTCCGTTTCTTACACAGTTGCGCCGTGCGACGCTTATGAGCAAAAAGTCGCTCATGTTTTTTATCGGATTCGGCGCATTTTGTTACAGTACGATGTTGCAGATGGCGCTTACCATGGACGAGTATGCAAGCGCGGTGATGGGAATAATTATTTTTTTGATCGGCGCAGTGCTCTCCGTTACCTGTCTTTTACTCGCGGTTACCGTTCTTGCACGGGCAAACCGTAAAACTGTCGCCGTTATGCGCGCGTACGGATATACGTTCTGGGAGTGCGGACGCGCAGTGTTTGGCGGCTATACCGTTCCCGCGCTCGTCGGCTACGGACTCGGTACGGTTTATGAGTACGGACTCATGAGATTTATGCTCGATATAATATTCCGCGATGTTTCTTACGAAGTCCCTGCTTATACATTTCAAACTGTCGATTTTTTCTGCGTGCTAGCGTCTTTTCTTATATTTTACGGTATCGTCTTGGTATTATTTACGCATCGTTTGGGAAAAACTTCGGTACGAGCGTTTGTATTGGAATAAAATTCAAATCGATGGAACGCCCTAGTACTTAAAATTTTTTAAGTACTAGGGCGCTTTTTAGTTGACTATAATGTTATTATGCGGTATAATACTTAAAGAATTTTAAGTAGTTGGAATTATTATGATTGACAAAAATTTTGATACGATTTATAAGACGTTCCGCATTGAATTGTATCGTCGGATATTTGCGGTAATCGGACAGCGGGACGGCGCGCTTTCGGCAATTGATTTTTTTTCGGTCGAAACAATTTACCTGTTGGGGAATCCGACGATCACGGAATTTGCCAACACGCTGTGTATTTCGCAGCCGAACGCAACTTACCGTATTAAATCGTTGATTGAAAAAGGGTACGTTGTGAAATCGGAAACAGAGAAGAAAAATACGTTTCGTTTGCAAGTAACGGAAAAATTCATGCGCTTCTGGCATGAGGATATGGACTACGGGCATTTTATATTTAAACGTCTTGCAGAACGGTTTACCCCTGAGGAACTCGAACAGGTGGACGGGATTTTCGAGGAATTTATCAAACAAATTAAAATGGAGGAACAACAAACATGTTAAGTATTATTACCGATTCGTCGTCGGAGTTCACTGAGGCGGAGGCAAAAGAGTTTGGTATTCGAATCGTGCCGCTTACGGTCATTTTTGACGGGAAAGCGTATCTCGAAGGCGTGGATTTGAATAAAGATGAGTTTTATAAAAAGCTTACGGAGGGAGAATTTCCGCACACGTCGCAACCGTCTACCGAGCAGTTTAAAGAGGCGTTCGAGGAGATGAACGGGGAAGAAACGATTGTCATTCTCATATCGTCCGCGCTGTCGGGCACGGTCAATTCCGCACGTCTTGCCAAAGAGGACGGCAATTTTACCAACGTGCATATCTATGATTCTCTCCGGACGACGGCTATGCTACGTATCATGGTCGAGACGGCGATCAGAAACCGTGAAAAAACGGCGGACGAAGTTGTTGCGATTTTAGACGAGCTTCGCCCGCGCGTGCGTCTGCATGCGTATCTCGATACGCTTGAGTTTTTGTATAAAGGCGGGCGGATAAAAAAGAGCGTGGCGATCCTCGGGGGACTTCTCGGCATTAAACCGCTGATTGAAATTACGACTGCGGGCACGGTGGGGATGTGCGGCAGGGCGCACGGCGCAAAAAAGGCGGCGCGCAGTCTGATTGATACTCTGAAAAAAGAGAAGCTAGACGAAAATTATCCCGTTTATTTTTTGCAGACAGATACCGACAAGCCAACCCGTGAAGTTATGGCGGGTGTCGGGCGGGAAAACGACCGCATTTTCAGAATCTGCTGCGCAGTTGGCACACATATAGGACCTAATGCCGCGGGGCTCGTATATGTGGTTAAATGAGAAAACGAGAGAGGAACGGACGAGAGTCCGTTCTTTTTAATATGCGAAATAAAATCTGTGCGTTAAGGAAAAAATTGATTTTTCGAAAATAAAATCAAGTAGTATATTTTTGAATTCAAATAGCACATATTTGTTAAAAAATATTTAATATCTCTATTGACAAAAGTTAATTTAATGTTATAATGTAAGTATAAATATATTGAGGGGGCAGAATTTTCTTTAAGAAAGAGTTGGATAAATTTGCTGAAAGGTATTTATTATAGTTGACGGAACAATTGGGAGTGTATATTATTTTGAAAATCTGTAAAGGAGTTTAGAATGAAAAGATTGTCGAGCATTGTTACAGCTCTTGCATGTATAATACTACTTTGCGGTTGCGGAGGGTGGATAAAAATCGATTCGCTGACCTTTACATCTATTCAAAGTGACGATTCGATCACATTAAAGGTGACGGGGAAAGCAGAGTCTGATGCTGAAAATACTAACGGGTGTATTTATTCTACGAACAAAAGTAAAGAGATTATATTAGAAGAACTCAAACAAAACGATGTTGTGATTTTTACTGAAAATGGATTTGATTTTCTTAGACCGTCAGGGGATAGGGGTGTGTATTATTTGAATATTCAAAAAAGCGCTGAAGTCGATACGACAAAAGTGCGTATTGATGATATGGGGCGGTTATTTAAAATATTCATAGATGATACAACGGGGTTCAGAACAATTTTAAAACAATTTCCATTTCCACATTTTATGCTTGAAACAATAACAGACAGACAAGATGTTTCTATAAGCATTGAGGAAATTATTCTGAATGAACCTTATTTATGCGACGGATTAAATCTTTTAAGTCTTGTAAAAATGCTTGGAATATGGGAAGTAGAGGAAAAAGAAAATTCTTTTATTATGTCGTTTAAGGAGGATAAAGTCGAAGTTGTCTACGGCGACGGAACAGTAACATTGCAACCTGTTGCATAAAGATAAATTCAAAGATAATAGGACGCCCCGCACGGAGTTTTCCGTGCGGGGCATTTTATAAGGAAGGTGTGTGTAAGCTGTTTAAGCGGCTTTTTCGAGCTTTCCTGTTTCAAAAGAATAAGTGAATGTCGCGCTTTTGTCACCGTAGTTTTCGTTGGAAACCCAAAGCACCGTCTTTTGCGTGAGGTTATAAACAACGCTGTGAACGGTACAGCCGTTGTTATCGTCATTCTTCCAACTACGCCGTCCCACTGCCTTTAAAATATCCATTGCCGCCGATTCGTTTTCTACGATACCGTTTGTTGCATTCAGACGGTTATATATCTCTTCATAGCGATCGTAACCGGGTTTCTGGTCGTTATTTTCGTAATAGTCGGGTTGAAGAATAAAATTCGTGATCCATTGGAAGTCCGACTTGCCTTCGCGTTCGCCGATGTTCTGGTCACCGGTATTGTAAGTTACGACAAGCTCGCGTTTTGTTCCGTCGTTGTCGGTCAGGTCGGTTCCGTTTACGGGCACCCATTCGAGGATCGCGCTTTTCCCGCTGGCGTCTGCAATCATGTAGTGGTATGAAGTATTTGCCGAATCGTGCAGATTGTATTTTTGCACCAACGCGACCGCCTCGTCTACGTTTGCAGCGTAGTCAAGGATCATACGGAGCATGGTAGTGGAGGTGATATTCGGCTTTTGCGGGTCGTTTTGGTCGGTTGCAACCGTCTCTTCGCCCTGATAAGTCATATAAATGGCGCAGCTTACGCCTTTTTCATTCATACCGTCGAGGGGAGCAAAAGGAGCGGCAAGGCAGGTGATTTTATTCATGAGTCCTTCGACGTCTTTATCAACGTCCATACCGACGAATTGCAGATCGACGGTAGAAAACGACTTATATCTTCCATCGCCGGGATCGCAGAGGGTAATGCAGGTGTTTGTCTTGGCAAAGTCATAGTTTCTGCCAAACAGGCGGTCGCCGTTTTGTGCCTGAGCCGTAAACGAAGAACAGCCGATATCGCTCTCTTTGATCGTCATGTCAATCAAGCCGCGCGTAATGTGATCGGTAATAAAAGAAATCAGCTCTTTGTCGCTTTTTGCGCCGCCGTTTTCAAGATAATCGTCGAAGTAAAACCCGCCCTGCACGTTCATGCGGTAGACTGCGCCGTCGAGGTGCGAATCGTTGCGGTCGCGGATCTTTTCCATGCTCGACACAGTGGAAATTTCGTTGTTCCAGACTGCCGCAAAAGTAATGCCGAGAATTGCAACGATTGCAAACAGAGCGGCAAACACAATGATGAGAACCCTGAGCCAGATACGTTTTTTTGTTGCCATAATAACATTCCTCTTTACAGATTAAAATTTTTATTTTCGGCGATTTTTCCTGCGAGACGGACGAATGCTTCCGCGTCTTCTTTCCCGATAACGGAAAGTATTTCGTCGGCTAGCACAAGCGATTGTCCGTGCACTTTCAAAAATACGTCGAGATTTTCTTTTACGGGGCGCACAAACGAGGTGCGTTTGTCCGTTCCGTCGAGCCGCTCCAATAGCGACTTTTTCACAAGCGAATCGATCGTGCGGTTTACAAGCGATTTGAGCATGCGCGTCTCCGCTACAATCTCGCGGAAAGATATGAGTCCTTCGCCGTCTTCGCGGTATCGGTTATAGCAAAGCATCATGACGATTGCCTCGTTATAGATCATGCCTTGCGTAATACGGGTGTTTTTGAGTATGCCCGTCAGTTTCACCCACGCGGTGATCAGTTGTTCGTTCAGTTCGATCTTTTTATCGTCGTTCATAGCGTTTCCATCCGAATCATATAATTCACTTTGTGAACCGATAAAAATTATAGCGAAGAAACAAGCGCGCGTCAAGCGTTTTTCGGTAAAATAATAAAAAAGAATTGTTTCAGCGTAAAAAATGTGTTATGATAGTGTACGGGAGAAAAGAAAATGAATTTACCCAAGGATACTGCAATGCTGTTGAGCGTTGTAAACATGAAATTGCGCGATTCGTATTCTTCGCTCAGTGCATTTTGCGAAGACAATGAACTTTCGGAAGAAGAGCTGTGCCGGACGCTTGAGGCGGCGGGTTATACATACAGTGCGGAAAAGAACAGATTTGAGTAACGGAGATAAAGAGTTATCCACATATCAACATTTTGACTGTTGGTAACTTGTAATGCACCCAACTATTATGGAGAAACGAAATGTCAGAATATGATTTTATGAAGTTATTTTCGCAGTACGACGGCGAAGTCAGCATGTCGGACTTTACTCCCGAAGAGCTTGCGGAGTATTTGCAATACGTTTCGGGAGAGGAGGCTCCGCTCTCGCCCGCCGCATGGAAGGAACGGTATTTTGCATATTACGACGACGTAAAAGATAAATCTTTAAAAAAGCAGGATTGGTGAGCGGTGAGCGGTTACCGATTTATTATTTTCGATGCCGATCAGACGCTGATCGACTTCTTTGAGGACGAGCGGCGCGCATTCCGCGCGGCGTTCAAGGCGACGGGAAAAATTGCGGAAGAGAAAGATATTGTCGCTTTGCGGAAGTTTTCCGACGAAAATTGGGTGGAGCTTGGGTTGACCGAAGTGCATTCGCTGCACGTGCAAAAAAATTTTCACGCGCTGTATGAACGTCACATACGGGACGTTGCGAATGAGTGCGTTGTTCGCTACGGACTGCCGCGCACGCATACCGATGAAGTGTTTTTTGAGGAGCTTTGCCGACCAGCCGCAACGCTTGCCGGCGCGCTTGAAGTTGCGGCGACTCTTGCAAAACGCTATCAATTGTCGGTCGCTACTAACGGGATTGCGAAAATGCAGCGCGGCCGTCTTGCTCCGTTTGCGCCTTATATCGAAAAATTTTTTATCTCCGAAGAAATAGGTGCGATCAAGCCGGACGAGGCGTTTTTTTCGGCTGTGCTCGACGGCTTGGGTGCAAAGCGGGAGGAGTGCCTGATGGTGGGCGACAGTCTTGCTGCGGATATCGCGGGTGCGAACGCCGTGGGGATAGACAGTGTGTTTTTTAACCGCACGGGTATGCAAAAAAGTTCTGCGGCAACTTATACGATATTTTCCTTATCGGAATTATTGCAAATTTTGTAAAAGAAAACGACCGTTTACGGTATGTTTCAAAGGAATAAAGAGCAAGAAGAGATTACATATTCGTACCTTGCTTTTTATTGCAATTTGCTATAATGTTACAATGAAAAACAGTAATTTAGCGGAGATTTTAATATGCTTACAACAGAGCCAACTATTGAAATGATTCAGGAGTGGAAATGCATATATAACGAAAATCGTGATAAGTTGAAACCGAATCGGAAAAGCGGAGCAGAAATAAATGATTATTTTTGCAACAAATATCGTTTTGAAAAATTAGATTCTTTATCTTTTTATGATGTCGTAGAATTCAACATTATGAAAAATGAATCTAATAGAGAGAAATTACCGCAAGGTGCAGTACCGCAAATTGTTGCATATAAAGCTAAAGATTCATCTGTTTTAGTCGGGATTGATTTAGTTACGGGGTTTTTCCATATTGAAGGAAAAGATATTAATAGAGTGGCGGAAATTTACGATGACCTTTTTCTGTTCAGAGGATTAGACGAAACAGATATAAAAAATTATTTTTTAGTCGCACAATACATTCAGTGCTTGAATAACAAATTATCATAGTAACGATAAATTTCAATTTATCGTCTAAACTTAAAAATTATAGCGCACTTGCTTCGTAAACGAAGTAGTGCGCTATTTGCTTTCCCACGAAAAATCTCTATAATAAACACCCGTCTGTGCGGTCGTTTTTTAATATATCTCAGCGTCAGGAAATCGTAGTTTGATCTTGCGTCGGCTGTGTTTTCTTTCCGTCGAGGAATACGGAGATACCGCGGCGGCGGCAACGTCGGATTGCCAGATACAGGGGAACCCCGAGGGCGTACACCCAAAGCGATTGCGTCGCGACAAGCGACCCGAAATTCACCCAATAGGCAATCGTCATTGTAGAATATCCGCATAAATCGCCGTACAAAAATACAATAATAACGGGCACGATGATTGCATTGACGATTACGGGAAAGAACCCGCCGACCGCAACGCGCAACGCATGTAACGCGGGCTTTGCCTGTTCGCGTATGAGTTTCCCTGTGCCGTAGGTGAGGATCGCGGCGATCAGAGTGGCGATCGGCCCGAGCGCAATATCGTAAACACCGTACATCGAAATGATATTGCTCAGAAGGCAGCTGACAACGAGCGCGGGGATTGCCTCAACGTAAAAGAGCGGGAGCACGGTGAGCGCCTCTCCGGGGCGGATCTGTAAAAGACCCTGAACCGAAAGTTGCCCGAAAGACCAAGTAAGCGCAACGTACAGTGCGGCGATAATACCCGCACGGCAGATGCGCTTTGTCGTAAAAAGTTCCTTGAACATGAAATTGCACCTCGGTTTTTTTATTCGGAAGTGTTCTCCGAAAACCTTCCGTCTGTTTTATGGTATCACTTTTTTCGTCATCAGTCAAACGATTTAAAAACTAATTGAGCGTGTTTTGCGGACGGAATACGATCAGCCAGAACAGGAGCCAGAGCGCGCTTACGCCCGAAAGGGAGAGGATTGCGCGATACGCGATTGTGTTTTGGAAACAGAGGAAAAATAAAAGATCGAAACCGCTGAGCGCGTACACGCACGCGCCGATTCCGAAGAAAATGAGAATTGAACAGCAAATGAGCGTTGTAAGTTTCATATGCGCAGTTTGCGCAAAAGCAGGGCATGTATGCGTTGGCGCTCTTAATTTCGGTTATAATTGCGTTACAGAATATTTTCTAAAACGAGCTTTGAAAAGGAAATCGATTCCATAAAATCGGCGGGGCGAAAAATAACGTGGTTAAACTTCGCATAATTAAATACATGCGATTTTAAAAGAACGGGGGTCGGAATGTCGAGCGAATCGCAGATTTCGGCAAGATATTTAAAGAATTGCGAATAGGTGAACTTTTTTTCGCTCTCGTATACCGTCTGTTTGATAATGTGCTCTTCTTTCAGCACTTTTGCCCAAATGCGGAACATACTTATATTATACGGATTTTTGGTAAAAACGCAAGGATTAACTCTCCCGTCCGAGAATATAATCCACGGAGCAGGCAAAATATTTTGCAAGACGGATGAGACTTTCAATATTCGGCTCGTAGATTCCTTTCTGCCAACGGGAGATTGTCTCTTCCGATATGTTTGTCTTTTTGCTAAGCGCGTACTTTGTCGTGTGAAAATGATCCAGCAGAAAGCAAAGTCGTTCATGAAAGGGCGGACGCGGCTTATAAATGCGCTCGTCCAAAATATCCGATTCTCCAAGCAGATAATCTGTCGTACAGTGAAAATAATCTGCCAGAAGTACGAGTGTGTTGATAGACGGCAGTCTTTCGGCGCGCAAAAATTTAGAGATTACGGATTGCTCCGTGCCGAGCTCCTCCGCGAGTTTCGGCGTTTTGATATCCGCCTCGGACATCAGGTCTTTTAACCGTTCCGCTACATTCGACAAAAGTTGCATAAAACAGTCTCCTTTCGACAAAAAATTATCCCACAGTCTGAACAAATTTATTTGCAAAAAGTTCAGACTGTGGGGTATAATTGTTGTAAGCATTCGGTGCGCAGGATGCAATTACTAATAAGGAGCACAAAATATGAAACACATTTCAGGCGAAGCAATTGCGTTATTAGACGCAATGAAAGAAAAACGCGTAAGCAAAAGACAGCTGGCAGAGGAAATAAAACCTCTTTTTGACGAGTATTTTTTTGGCGTAACAGCATGCGGCGACGGGACAATATATTATCATTTGCCCAACGGACAAATTTTTAAACTGTCGGTAAACGAAGTCGGCGGCACGGAAACGTTTATGAGCGCGATACGATAATTTTTTGAAAAAAAGATATTTAAATTGACTTTTGTCGCATTTACGGTTATAATGGAATAAAATAAAACGTCGGAGGGAAAAATATGAACCGTCTGGAAAAAGACGTACTCGGGATACTTGCCGAGGACAGCCGTACGACGGCGGACAAGATGGCAGTTATGCTCGGAGAGACGGAAGAGAACGTTAAAAACGCCGTGCGCTCGCTCGAGAAACGCGGCGTGATCGTCAAGTATACGGCGGTGAGCAATCTCGAAGAGGAAGAGGAACTTGTAGAGGCGCTGATCGAGGTGACGGTAACGCCGCAGAGCGGTTCCGGATTCGACGGTATCGCAGAAGAAATTTCAGGTCACGACGAAGTCAAAAGCCTTTATCTCATGAGCGGCACGTACGATTTTCTCGTTATTGTCGAAGCTCCCTCTATCAAGGGCGTTGCGCGGTTTATCTCCGAGTGCATCTCCACGTTCAATTGCGTGACGGGTACGGCGACTCACTTTATTTTAAAGAAGTATAAGACGGAAGGCGTGGTAACGCGCGCGGCGGGCAAGGAAAGGAGGCTTTCGTATCAGCCATGAGAAGTTTTTTATGCGAGCGCGCGAAGAAACTTCAGCCGAGCGGAATCCGTAAATATTTCGACATTGTGGAGACTATGCCCGACGCAATTTCTCTCGGCGTGGGCGAACCGGATTTCGTTACGCCGTGGGATATCCGCAGCGCGGGTATTCGGTCGTTGCAACGCGGGTATACGCAGTATACGGGTAACCGCGGTCTCAAAGAATTGCGGGAACTCATTTCACGCTATTTGAACGCGCGCTTTCGCGTGGATTATACGCCGGAGCAGACGGTTGTGACCGTCGGCGCAAGCGAGGGGATCGATTTGGTGCTCCGCGCCGTATGCGAAGCGGGGGACGAAATTCTGTTGCCCGATCCCGCATACGTTTCGTACGCGCCCATCGTATCTTTGTGCGGCGGGGTACCCGTGTCCGTGCGTTGCACGGCGGAAAACGGGTTTATCCTCACGCCCGAGGCGCTTGAAACGGCGATTACGCCCAAGACGAAGGCAGTCGTTCTGGCGTATCCGAATAATCCTACGGGCGGCATTATGACAAAGGAAGAGTTGTTGCGGATTACGCCTGTGATTGAAAAGCACGATCTTCTTGTTATCTCCGACGAGATTTACGCGGAACTCACTTACGGCGAGAAACATTGTTCGGTTGCAACCCTCCCGCGCATGAAGGAGCGGACGGTGCTCCTCGGGGGATTTTCAAAAGCGTTTGCAATGACGGGGTGGCGAATCGGTTACGTATGCGCGCCGTCGGAACTCGATTCGGCTATCTTAAAGATACACCAATATACGATGCTGTGTGCGCCGCGCATGTCGCAACATGCGGCGGTCGCCGCGCTTTCCGGAGGACTTGAGGACGGATTTGCGTCCGTCGAACACATGCGTCGTGAATACGATATGCGCAGACGTTTTCTCGTAAGATCATTTAATGATTTGGGACTTCGTTGTTTCGAGCCAAGAGGCGCGTTTTACGCCTTTCCGTCTGTGGAGGGCACAGGACTCACGGGCGACGAGTTCGCGCGCAGATTGCTCGAAGAGGAACACGTTGCCGTTGTTCCGGGCGATGCGTTCGGGGCGTGCGGAAAATATCACATTCGCTGTTCGTACGCAACGGGGATGGAACAGCTCACCGAGGCGGTAGAGCGGATTGCACGGTTTTTAAAAAGACACAAGGAAAATGCGCCCGAAAAGAAAAAGTAACTTGACAAACGGACAAAAGGGGAGTATAATGTGAGCCGATGTGCGTCCGTGATTCCGGTTTTTCCGGAATCACGGGCGTCTTATAAAATAAACAATGCGCATATCGCGCAAAAAAGAGGTAAAACATGGCAGACCAATTTTTTATGACGCAGAAGGGTTACGACGAGGCTGTGGAGCGGCTGCACTATTTGCAGACCACCAAACGCGCGGAGATCGTGGAGCGGATCGCAGAGGCGCGCAGCCACGGCGATCTTTCCGAAAATGCGGAGTACGATGCGGCGCGCAGCGAGCAGGCGGCGAACGAAGGGGAAATCGCCGAACTCGACTATAAAGTAAAGAATGCCGTTATCATTGAGGAGAGCGACGATAATTCTACGGTGCATATCGGTTCGGAGGTTACCGTCTACGACGAGGAATTCGAGGAAGAGACCGTATACACGATCATGGGTACGACGGAAGTCGACGTTGACAAAAACGTTATTTCCAACGAATCTCCCGTAGGAGCCGCGCTCTTAAAACATAAAAAGGGCGACAGGGTTACGGTCAAAGCGCCCGACGGCGATTATACGCTTAAAATTTTAAAGATCAACTGATAGAGGACGACATGGAGAACAGGACGGAAACGCTCGACGAGGAGCAGGAACTTAAAGAACAGGCGCGCATCCGCCGCGAAAAACTTGCAAAGCTCACCGCGGAGGGAAACAATCCCTACGAAAAAACGCAATATGCGGTCACGGAAAATTCCGCGTCCGTCAAAGAAAACTTTGCCGATCTCGAAGGAAAGGAAGTGAGCGTGGCAGGGCGGCTTATGTCCCGCCGTATCATGGGCAAAGCGTCTTTTTCGCATATTTCGGACAAAGACGGACGGTTGCAGATTTATATCACGCGGCAGGACGTTGGCGAAGATACGTACACGGCATATAAAAAAGATTACGATATCGGCGACATCGTGGGCGTGCGCGGCACTGTATTTAAGACGCAGACGGGCGAAGTGACCGTTCATGCGACGCACCTCGAGATGCTCTCGAAGTCGCTTTTGCCGCTGCCCGAAAAACATAACGGACTTGTCAATACCGACATGAAGTACCGCCTTCGTCACGTCGATCTGATTATGAATCAGGACGTGAGAGATACGTTTTTCCGTCGCGCTAAGATTATCAAGAGCATCCGCGACTTTTTGGACGGAAGGGGATTCGTCGAGGCGGAGACACCCATTCTTCTCCCGCTCGAGATCGGCGCGGACGCGCGTCCGTTCAGGACGCACCACAATGCGCTCGACCTCGATATGTATCTGAGAATCGAGACGGAACTGTATTTAAAGAGACTCATTGTCGGCGGGTTCGAGAAAGTGTACGAGATGGGCAGAATTTTCCGCAACGAGGGCATGGACGCAAAGCACAATCCCGAATTTACCACGGTGGAAATTTATCAGGCGTACGTCAATTATTTCGAGGTCATGGACTTTGTGGAAGAATTGTACAGGTATGTTGCAACGGAGGCTTGCGGAACGACGAAGATTCCCTATCAGGGCGTTGAACTAGACTTCGGAACATGGGAGCGTCTCACAATGACCGAGGCGGTCAAAAAATATTCGGGCGTCGATTTTGCGGAGATTTTAACCGACGAAGAGGCGCAAAGGATCGCTTCGGAAAAGCACGTCGAAGTCGAAAAAGGCAAGACGACGAAGGGACATATTTTGGCGGAGTTCTTCGATGCGTTCGTCGAGGACAAGCTCATTCAACCCACGTTTATCTACGATTATCCCGTTGAAATATCGCCGCTTGCAAAACGCAAACCTTCCGATCCGGCAATGACGGAGCGGTTCGAATATTTTATGATGGGCATGGAGATGGGCAACGCCTTTTCGGAGCTTAACGACCCCATCGACCAGCGTCGCCGCATGAGCGAGCAGGCGGAAAAGAAACGCGCGCAGGGCGCGAACGCGCAGATCGACGAGGACTTTTTGGATGCGCTTGGACACGGCATGCCGCCCACGGGCGGACTCGGACTCGGGGTTGACCGTCTCGTAATGTTGCTTACGGACAATCCGAGCATACGCGACGTACTGTTGTTCCCTACGATGAAACCTAAAAAGTGACGGCGCATTCCGGTTAAGGGTTCCGCTATTCGGAGGAACAACGGGGCGAAGGAGAATATATGGACGCAAGAATTACAAAACACAGATTGGGAAATCTGCTTTCGTACGATTGGCTGAAAATTCTCGCGGCGATCGCGGCGGCGGTGCTTGTCCTTTGCGTGTTTTTTACTACGGTCAGAACAAGACCGCGCGACGGGCAGGTGTTTTATGTATATGCGTATAAAGACCTGTCAAGCGGTACAGACGGAATTTATCTCGGCGACCGTATTCTCAGCCAGCACGTCTTTTCATATGAAATTTTAAGTACGTCCGTTGAAAGTTTTCAAGGAAATTCTTACGGCGACGCCGCGCTTACCGCGCGCCGCGCCGCGGGGGAAGGAACGGTTATGTTTGTCAGCGATAACGACGAGTATAACGAGGACGGCACAATTAAAACGCTTTCCGCATTTAAAAATTTTGCCATATCGGAGAGCGACGTATTTTTGGATATCGAAAAATACCTTGCGGATTGCGAGGCGTATCTCATGCGTTTTTACGGCGCGGAATGGCGTACGGGGGAGCTCAATAAAGACGAGGCGGACGCATGCTTTCTTGCCAGAAATCAAAATGACAAGCGATATCTCACCGAAAAGAAACTGCACGCGGGACTCGGAGACGAGTATGCGCGGTTTGCAAAGTTGCGGGAGGATTATCTTGAATTGCTCGCCCTGTTGGAGAACGGAACTTTTACGCTCAGTTACAGCGAGGACGAGGACGGGAAAGAAGTCGCGTACGGCATCGGGCTTGGCAATCTGAGCGGACTTTCCGATCTGTATTATTATACGGTTAAGCGCGGAGACGAGACGGTGCGCACTGCCGAAACGGTCAATCTCATGCTCTTTGACAATCACAATCACGGCGCGGATCTGAAATTCGAAACAGTTTCGTTCCTGTGCTATCTTGCGGAGCGTTACGCAAAATGAAACCCGTTTTGCATATTGCAGACGCTTTAAAGCAAAACAGAGGGCATATTTCTTTTCATACGCCCGGTCACAAGCGAACGGGCGGCGGGGATTTAACGGAGCTATCCTATACCGATAATTTATCCTCTCCTACGGGTGCGATTGCCCGTGCGGAAGAGGATGTCGCGCGTATTCTCGGCGCGAAAAAAAGTTTTATTTTGACGGACGGAAGTACCTCGGGCGTAATGTCGATGTTATACGCGTTAAAACGCGCGGGGGCAAATTCGGTTGCGCTGTCGCCCTATTCGCACAAGAGCGTAAAAAACGGCTGCATGCTGTGCGGATTGAAAGCTGTGGAGATTACCGTGCGGACGTTAAGCGGCATTCCGTTGCAACCTTCGGCTGAGGAGATTGCGCGTGCGCTTTTCGGCGCAGACGCGTTGCTTTTGACCTCGCCCGATTATTACGGATTTTTCCCGCCGCTCAATGAGGCGAGAGAGTTAACGAAAACCGCGGGTAAGCCGTTGCTCCTTGATGGTGCGCACGGCGCGCACCTGCATTTTACCGACGAGTATGCGGGCAAGTACGCCGATCTATGGGTGGACGGCGCGCACAAGTCTTTGCCGGCGCTCACGCAGGGCGCGGTCGTTTCGGCAAACGGAGAGTATGCCGCGTTTTTAAAAGAGGCGGTAGGCGTGTTTCGCACGACTTCGCCGTCCTACCCGATTATGGCGAGCGTGGAGCGCGCGGTCAAGTACCCGAGAAAGATAAGTATCGAGCGCGCCGCGCAACGGTTAAAGCGGGAGCTTGGCGCGATTGAAAACGACGATTGGACAAAAATCGTTTTGCCGTACGGCGATAATGCGACGCGGGCGCAGCGGTATTTTGAAGAACACGGCGTATATCCCGAATTTAACGACGGAAATTATCTGATGTTTTACCTTTCGCCTTGTACGAAGGAAAACGAGTTAAAAACGCTCGGCGCGCTTGCGCGGGCGGTTCCGTACGGCAGGATCGCAACCGAAGACATACGGCATATTGCGTGCGGCAGAAAAACGGAAAAAGTCTTGCTCGCCGATGCGGTCGGGAGAGTTTGCGCGCGGGAGGCGGGATTTTTTCCACCCTGCATTCCGCTCTTACGGGCGGGCGATATCATCGGCGCGGACGCGGCGGCGCGGTTGCAACGCGCAGACGGCGCGTTCGGTATAGAGGACGGTAAAGTCCTTGTATATTTGGAAGAGGAATGAAAGAGTTATTGCGCGGAACAATCGCATATCGGTCGTTTGCGGAAGGGAAGGACGTTTCCCATGCGACTTTGATCGTCTTTCCGGACGAGGCTTATCTGCGCGTTCTTTTAAAGGAGTGCGCCAAGGCGTTTTTTTGTGCGGCGGACGGAACGCGCGTTGCGGAGCTCGTTGAAAAGGAGACGTATTCAGACTGTCTGATCCTGCCCGCCTCGGGTGAAAAGTGGGCGGTGGATCTGGGCGTAAAAATTATCGACGAAAGTTTGTTGCGTCCGGTTGAGTGCGCGAAAAAATTGTTTGTGCTCGAC
Source organism: uncultured Christensenellaceae bacterium (assembly GCA_910586985.1). Taxonomy (GTDB): domain Bacteria; phylum Bacillota; class Clostridia; order Christensenellales; family Borkfalkiaceae; genus Gallimonas. The sequence goes on from CAJUKK010000003.1 coordinate 21,789, forward strand.
GCGTTCCACACCGCGTCGGCGTTGGTGCAGAATAAATTGCTAAAAGTGCTGGAAGAGCCGCCTGCGGGCGTTTACTTTTTGCTCGGGGCGACGGCGGAATATTCGGTGTTGCCTACGGTGCTCTCCCGCATGAAAAAAATCATTGTTCCGCCTTTTTCGGAAGAGTCGGTTAAAAGCGCGCTCATGCGGATCACGGGCGGCGCAAGCGGGATCGGAGAAGCCGCCGCTGCCTGCGGCGGAGTTCTTTCGGCGGCGCAAGCATTGCTTGCGGGCGGCGGCGAAGATTTCCGTCTTGCGGAAAAATTTTTCCTCGGGGAAAACATTGCGGCGTCGCGCGCCGCAGGAGAGCGAAAGGAGAAAAAATCCTTCCTTTCCGCGCTCAAGCTTGTCTTGCGCGACGCGCTGTTTTTTCAAACGGGGCAGGAGGAGTACGCCGCGCGGCGGAGCGACGGGATCGGGAAAATTGCTCGGGAATATCCCGCCTCCGCTCTGTTAAAGGGAATGGAGCTTGCCGTTTGGGCGGAGAAACAAATAAATTTGAACGCGCCGTTGGCGCAGTGTCTTGAAACGCTTTTCATCGGCATGGAGGAGGAAAAGAAAAAATGGCAAAGGTTGTCGTAATTAAATTTCTGCGGGGGTGTAAACCCTATTATTTCAGCGCGGGGAATCTCAGTCTCGAGGAGGGACAGGGCGTTATCGTCGAGACGGCGCGGGGACTGGAATATGCCGTCGTCGTCAATCCCGAACGCGAAGTTTCGGATAAAGAGATCGTGTCTCCGTTAAAACCGGTGGTGCGCATCGCAACGGAAAAGGACGTCGCCGCAATGGAGCGCGGAAAAGAGCGCCGCGCGGAGGCGTTGTCCGTCTGCAAAGAGAAAATTAAAAAGCGCGGACTTGAAATGAAGCTGATCGATTGCGAATTTGCATTTGACGGCAGCAAAGTGATTTTTTACTTTACCTCCGAGGGACGCGTGGATTTCCGCGATCTCGTAAAAGATCTCGCGTCCGTGTTCCACATCAGAATCGAGCTCAGGCAGGTGGGGATCCGCGACGAAACCAAGCTTCTCGGCGGGATTGCTCCTTGCGGCAGAGAATGTTGTTGCGCGGGTTGTATGCCCGACTTTAAAAAGGTCAGCATCAAAATGGCGAAAAATCAGGGATTGTCGCTCAATCCGGGTAAGATCAGCGGTCTGTGCGGACGGCTGATGTGCTGTCTCGCTTACGAAAACGATTACTATGCGGATGCGTATAAAAAGATGCCTAAGCTCGGCTCGACTGTCGGCACGCCGGAAGGGAAGGGCACTGTCATTTCCCAGAACATGCTGAAAATGGAAGTTCGCGTCAAGATCGAGAAGGGCGACGGACTTTGCTACCGCGATTTCCCGCTTACGGAGATTAAATTCAAGCGCGGAAACGACGCGGAGGAAAGCGACGACGAGAAAAATTCCGCAGATTAAAAAAATTTTTGCGTTTCGGCTTTACGAATCGACAAAGTTGTGATATAATACGTGTATCAACAAATGGAGGTTGAATGATGGCTCACAAAATTACGGATGCTTGCGTATCCTGCGGCGCATGCGCGGATACCTGTCCCGTCGGTGCGATCGCACCCGGCGACGAGACGTACGTAGTAGACCCCGACACTTGCATCGATTGCGGTGCGTGCGAGGACGGATGCCCTACGGGAGCAATCACGGCTGAATAATTTCGGCTTTGGAAAAGAGCGCGGCGTCGCCGCGCTCTTTTCTTCTCCGTTGCCGCGTCGATTTATCTTGCGCACGTTCAGAGGGGAATCAGACATTGGAAATCGTAGAATCGCTGCTTATAGGAGCTTACAAAATCATACAAAATCCCGAGCTTTACCGTTTCACCTCCGATTCGGTTTTGCTCGCGCGCTTTTTAAAGGCGAAAAAGGGCGAACGGGTCGCCGATTTTTGCGCGGGGAGCGGAGTCGTCGGGTTGCACTTTTACGCCGAAAATACAGGCGTCGAGTCGGTGACGCTCTTCGAAATGCAAAAAGAGCTTGCCGATATGAGCGGACGCACGGTTGCGCTCAATGGACTTGAAAAAACGTTTCGCGTCGAAAACATGCGCTTGCAGGATATCGGCGGGGAGTACGTAGAAAAATTTTCGCTTATTCTCTGCAATCCGCCCTATGAGCGCGGCGGGTTCGAAAATGCGGACGAAAAAAAGGCGCTGTGCCGGAAAGAACTTGCTCTGACGCTCGAAGAACTCGTTTTTGCGGCGAAAAAATGTTTAAAGTTCGGCGGTCGGTTTGCGCTCATTCACCGAGCCGATCGCGTAGCCGAGCTGTTGACCGCGCTGTCGCGCGCGGGGCTGGAACCGAAAAAATTACAGTTCGTTGCCGGAAAGGCGGGCGAAAAGCCGTACGCCGTGCTCGTTTCCGCCGTCAAGGGCGGCAAAAAAGGCGTGGAGGTTCTTCCCGCGCATATCAACGCCAAGGAGTAAAAGATGATCAATTTTGTTGCAACGCCCATCGGCAATTTAAAGGATATCACGTTGCGTGCGCTCGACGCGCTGAGGAATGCCGACGTGATTTTTTGCGAGGATACGCGGCATACGCTCAAACTTCTCTCGGCGTACGAGATCAAAAAGCCGCTCCGCTCCTGTCATAAGTTCAACGAACGCGAGGCGGCGCAAAAGATGGTCGAGATTGCGCGGGAAGGGAAGGAAATCTGCGTCGTGTCGGACGCGGGAATGCCCGTCGTGTCCGATCCGGGCCGCGAGGTATGCAAAATACTCAAAGAAGAGGGCGTAGCCTATACCGTACTGCCGGGAGCGTGCGCGTTCGTCTGCGCGCTCGTGCTCTCCGCGCTGCCCGCCGATTCGTTTACGTTTATCGGTTTTTTGCCCGATAAAGCGGGCGAGCGTAAAAAGTTGCTGGCACGGTATAGGGACGCGGTCGAAACGCTCGTCTTTCATTCCGCCCCGCAGGACGTCGATCGCGATATTGCATCCCTTTACGAGGCGTTCGGCGAGCGCAAGGCGTGCGCCGTGCGCGAGATTACGAAACTGCACGAGGAGAGCGCCGGCTTTTTGCTTTCGGAGGGTTTAGCGGGGGAAAAGCGCGGGGAATACGTGCTTGTCGTATCGGGCGCGGAGGAACGCGAAAACGCTTTAAACGCGCTGACGCCGCGCGAACACGTATTGCATTATATGGGCGAAGGCCTCGAAAAAAAAGATGCGATCAAGCGCGCCGCCCGCGACAGAGGCGTTCCGAAAAACCAATTGTATCAGGAAGTTCTCGATTTATAAACGCAAGGCGCGTGAAACGGGTATCTTAAAAAAACCTTAAAAGTTGTTTTAAGCAAAAAGAATTTCCCAAAAAGAGTTGCGCCCTGCATAAAATCGTGCTATAATTCAATCATGCTGTGTCATCTGTATCCAAAACTGAAGGATGCCCTGCCCGTAAAAATATTGCGTTGGTTTCTCGATTCGGTATGGTATCCCGTTCTGATCGCCGCGATCATGACGCTCTCCAACGTATTTTCGTTGGAGCTTATTACGTTTTGGGTGTATCTCGGATTCGGATTTTTTGCCGCGCTTTTTTGCGATGATATGCGGGCGATCATTCCCATCGCCTGCTGCGGGTATATGACGATTTCGGGGAACAACAATCCCGCGTCCAATCCGGAAGGCTCCGTTTTTTATCAGCCTTATTTTTACGTGCAGTTTTTGTTTATACTTATCGTTACGGGGATTCTGCTCTTCGGGCGGCTCGCGTTCGAGCTGATTTTGTTCCCGTCCCGGCGTAAACCCTTCCCCATGCTTGCGATCGGTTTTTGCGCGCTCGGCGTTGCCTTTATGCTCGGCGGCGCGTTCAGCGGCTATTACGGACTCAAAACCGCGTTCTTCGGGTTTGCGGAAATTTGCGCGCTTGCGCTCCTTTACTTCTATTTTTATTATACCGTGCATTGGGAGGGGATCAAAAAAGGGTATCTTGCCTCGGTGTTTCTTGCAATCGGACTCGGCATCGCGGTCGAGATTCTCTATCTATACGTCAGTCAGGACGTGATCATTAACGGTACGATTCACCGCCCGTTGCTATTTACGGGTTGGGGAATGTACAACAATATCGGCTGCGTAATGGCAATCTGCGTGCCTGCGCCCCTCTATTTTGCGGCAACGCAAAAGCACGGCTGGATTTTCTCTATACTCTCGAGCGTTTTCATGCTCGCGGTAGTGCTTACGCAAAGCCGCGGTTCCATTCTCTTTGGCGCGGCAACGTACGCGCTCGGCGCGGTGTACGCCGTTATCAAGAGCAAGGGCGCGGATCGCTGGGCGAACTTTTCGGTTTTTGCCGCGCTGTTGGTCGCGCTGATCGTGGTTGCGATCGTATTTAAGGAAAGAATCGATATTCTGTTCGGATCGTGGCCGGAGTCGACGCTCGATCCCAACGGACGACTGCCGACGTACGTGGAGGGCTGGAATCAATTTAAGGAGGCTCCCGTTTTCGGGGTCGGGTTCTACGAATGCCACGGTTTCCGTTGGGGATCGCTTTCTCAGGATGCATTTTTGCCCGCGCGTTATCATAATACTTACGTGCAGATTCTTGCGAGCTGCGGCGCGGTCGGCATTGTTGCATACCTGTTCCATCGCGTGCAAACACTGTTGTTGGCGTTCCGCCGTCCCACGGTGGAAAAAACGTTCCTCTTGCTCATGGCGTTTTCGATGATCCTTATGAGCCTTGTCGATTGTCACTTTTTCAACTTCGGCCCCGGAATACTGTACGCCGTGTTGCTCGTCGGCGCGGAGGGCGCGGACAGGCGCGACTTCGGGCCGCGCGGCAAGCGTAAAACAAAGCGCAAATCCGATATATCCGAAAAAATTTCCGCTCGTTGAGAGCGGCTTTTTTTTACCGTTCTTTGTCGAAAGCGAGGGTATTGTGAAAAATGACAAAATCCGCGTGAAAGTTTGTAACATTTTTTCAATATTTGTAAGGTAAAAAAAAGAAAAGTAATTTTTTAATTTCTTTAAAAATTTAATTTACTTTCTTTGTGCGTTATATTATAATACAGGTACAAGTGAAACGAAAGATAGCTTGCTTTGCACTTGCTCATCAATTTTCCCCCTTATCATATAGTAAAACCCCTCGGAACGCGAGTTTCGGGGGGTTTTACTTTACTTTTATATGTAGGTTGGAAAAATTTGGTTTATTGCAAACTAAAAGAGTTTGCACAGCTGACATCCGACGATAATCGTAGCAAAATTTGCGAAAAGTGCGATGCAGACGGGTTTGAACAATTTTTTCTGTTTTACATTTGCAAAGTAAACGGCGGAAATGTAAAAGACCGTTTCGCTCGAACCGTAGCAGACGCATGCGCAGCGCCCGATATAGCTGTCCGCGCCGTACGCGTTTAAAATTTCGGAAAGAAGCGCGGTCGCGCCGCTGCCCGAGAAAGGTTTTACGAGCACGAGCTTTGAAAGTTCTTCGGGAATGCCCAGAACGCGAAATACGGGCGCGAGCGCGCGCGTAAGCGTTGCCGAAAACCCGCTTGCTTCGAATAGTTCGGAGAGCATTAAAATTGCGGCTACGTAGGGAAATACGGAAACGATCAGCGGGATTGCGCCCTTGATCCCCGTTGTAAAAGCGTCGTACAGCTTGACCTTTTTAACGGCGGCATATAAAAAGACGGCGGCGAACAGAACGGGGACGATGAGTGCGAGATACTTCATTTTTTTCTCCGTTTCGCCGTGAGTTTTACGAGCAGAACGCCGATCAGCGTTGAAAGAAGGGTTGCGATCAGGGTCGGCGGCAGAATATCGTATGCGGATGCCGAACCCGCCGCAACGCGCAGGGCGATCACCGTCGTCGGGAGCAGTTGCAAACTTGTGGCGTTGAGCACGAACAGCATATCCGCCGCATAGCGGTTGCCTGCGGCGCAGAATTTTTCCACCGCTTTGATCCCGAGCGGCGTGGGCGCTCCGGGCAGTCCCAAAAGATTTGCCGTGAGGTTGGAGGTCGCAAGATAGGTTGCCTCTCTGTCGTCGGAGCGGAAAAGCCGTCTCGAAAAGGGGTGCAGCGCGCGAGAGAGCTTGCCCGCAAGTCCGCTCTCTTCTAATACCTGAAAAAATCCCAGCCAGACGCAGTATACCGCGAGCAGGGACAGCGAGAGCGCAGCCGCCTTTTGACCGCCCGAGAGCAACGCGGGTAAAAACGCGTCGGGATCGAGAAAAAGGCACAGGGCGGCGGACAATAAAAAAACGACCGCAAAAATACCGTTCATATTCTTTTTTATGAAGGGTATTTTGCGGTTATGCTTTTTTAAAGGTTCTTTTTTATTGTTTTCGTCGGCGGAATTTCCCGTCCGATAAGCTCGTCGATACTTATCCCGTAATAGTCGGCGAGAATCACGCATTGCTGTATACTTGCAACGCCTTGGTCAGTTTCAATCCAACTGATTGTAGCCTGAGGGATCCCTGTTTTTTCAGATAAATCTATTTGCGTAAGATTATTGTCCGTTCTCCATAGTTTTAAAGATTCGCCGTATCGTTGCATTTAACCGCTCCCGTGTTATTTTTATAAAAGATATCACAAAAAAGCGAATTTTACTTAACTTTCGCAAATGTGTGAATTATAAATGGCATTGTTCACAAATATGCGAATCAAAAAGGGAATATTTAAATTAACTTGGCAGAGTATAAATATATAAAACTTTTTCATCCGCTTGACAGGCGCAAAAAAAAGGTGTAATATGTTGCTCATGAAACATTTGAACGCACAATCCATGTACGCAATGCAGGTCGTATCGAACAGAATACGATAATCTTTACGTACGGAAAAGTGATATACGGCTTTCCTGCGGGAGAGCCGATTTTTTTTTATACTTTCTCACCGTCTGAAAATACCGCGCTGCGGCAACCTTTATAAAGACTCTGAGCAAGCATATCTGAGTAAACGATCGGGAGGATGCCGTTATGAAACACAAGGGAACTAAGATTATCAGAACGGAACGGCTGCTTTTGCGTCCGTTTCGCATTGGCGATGCGGAAGTCATGTTCGGGAACTGGGCGAACGATCCCGAGGTAACAAAGTACCTCACGTGGACGCCGCACGGGAGCGTCGAGGCGACGCGCGCTCTTTTAACGCTTTGGGAAGAGGAGAGCAAAAAGGAGAATGTCTATCACTGGGCGATCGAATTTGAGGGCGAGCTGATCGGCGATATCTCCGTAGAGGCGGTGGACGACCGCTGCGAGAGCGGGGTAATCGGTTACTGTACGGCGAAAAAATGTTGGGGTAAGGGAATTATGACGGAGGCGCTCGGCGCCGTTTTAAAGTACTGTTTCGAGGAAGTGGAATTTCACCGCCTTTCGGCAATGCACTCCGCCGAAAATCCCGCCTCAGGCAGAGTGATGGAAAAGTGCGGACTTGTCTACGAGGGAACTCAGCGCGACGGGTTTAAACTTTTTTCCACGGGCAAGCGGACGGATATTATCTGCCGCGCGATTCTGCGGCAGGACTATTTGAATAAATAAAGCAAAAAGCATTTTACATTTTTACAAAAAAAGATTATAATTTAAAAGAAAATCAGAGCGAGGGAACGTATTTATGGAACGCAAAAAATACTATATCACCACACCCATTTATTATCCAAGCGGGAACTGGCATATCGGGCACTGTTATACGACGGTCATCTGCGACGCGCTCAAACGCTTTCATCAGATGCTCGGCGAAGACGTGTTCTTTTTGACGGGCACGGACGAGCACGGACAAAAGGTAGAAAAAGAGGCGGCAAAGCGGGGGATCACGCCGCTCGAATTTATCGACCCGCTCGTAGCCGAGCTGAAAGATATGTGGAAACTCCTCGATATCTCTTACGACCGTTTTATCCGCACGACGGACGGGGATCACGTTAAGTGCGTGCAAAAAATTTATCAGAAACTGTACGACAGCGGCGACATCTACAAGTCGGAGTACAGCGGCTATTACTGCACCCCTTGCGAGAGCATGTGGACGGAGGCGCAGTTAAAGGACGGAAAATGCCCCGATTGCGGCAGAGAGGTGACGTTGCAAAAAGAGGAGAGTTATTTTTTCCGTCTCTCCAAATATGCGCCCCGTATCTTAAAACTGTACGAGGAGAACCCCGAATTTTTACAGCCGAAGTCGCGTGTCAACGAGATGGTGAACAACTTTTTAAAGGCGGGTTTGCAGGATTTGTGCGTGTCGCGTACCACGGTAAAATGGGGCGTTCCTCTTCCGTTTGACGAAAAGCACTGCGCGTACGTTTGGATCGACGCGCTGAGCAACTATATCTCCGCGCTCGGATATTTATCCGATGACGACTCGCTCTATAAAAAATATTGGCCGGCGGATCTGCACATGGTGGGGAAAGAGATCGTGCGTTTCCACGCCATTATCTGGCCCGCCATCTTAATGGCGCTCGGCGAACCCGTACCCAAACAGATTTACGGGCATGGGTGGCTTCTCATCGGCGGCGAAAAACTTTCCAAGAGCAAGCAGGATGCGGTCAAAAAGGATCTGACTGATCCGTACGAGCTCGTCAAGCGTTACGGGGCGGATGCGGTGAGGTACTTCCTGCTCCGTGAAATCCCCTTCGGCAGCGACGGCGAATATACCAACGAAAAATTGCTTTCGCGAATCAACGCAGATCTTGCAAACGACCTCGGAAATCTCGTGTCCCGGACGACGGCGATGATCTGCCAATACTTTGGCGGAAAACTTCCCGCGCGCGGCAGGGAGGAGGGGACGGACTGCGAGCTTTTGCAAACGGCGAAGGGACTGTTCGAAAAGGTTAAGTCGGCAATGGATCGGCTCAACGCGCCCGACGCGCTTTGCGAAATTTTTGCGCTTGTGGCGCGCGCCAATAAATATATCGACGAAACGACCCCGTGGATTCTTGCAAAGGACGAGAGTAAAAGGGCGCGGCTCGGCGCGGTTCTTTACAATCTTGCAGAGGTCTGCCGCATTGCGGCGGTGCTGTTAAAACCCTTTCTTACCCAAGCGCCCGCGCTCATCTTAAAGAGTTTTTCGGCGGATGAAAATCAGGGATTCGAAAGCCTTGCGTTCGGCAATCTGAAAGAGGGTTCGGCCGTTTTAAAACTTCCGCCCATTTTCCCGCGGATCGACGTGAAAAAGGAGCTTGCGGAGGTGGAAAAGCTCGTTTCCGACAGACAGAAAAAAGAAAAGAAAGAGGAGAAAAAACCGGTGGAGAACAGCGAAAAATTGCCAGAGATCGCAATCGACGATTTCTTTAAAGTGGAGTTGAAAGTGGGCGAAGTCATCGCATGCGAAAAGGTGGAAAAATCAAATAAGCTTTTACACGAGACGGTAAGAATCGGAAACGAGACGCGCTCGATCGTTTCGGGAATCGCCAAGTATTACACGCCCGAGGAGATGGTGGGGAAAAAGGTCGTTGTCGTTACCAACTTAAAACCCGCAAAACTGTGCGGCGTTTTATCGGAGGGAATGCTCCTCTGCGCGGAGAGCGCGGACGGAACGCTTGCGCTGCTTACGCCCGAATCGGCGGTGGAGAGCGGAGCAAAGGTCGGATAATGTATCTGGATATTCACGCCCACTTCGCGGAAGAAGGTTACGATCTTCCCGCAGAGTGGGCGAAAATCAAGGCGGCAGGGGTTACCAAAGTCGTTTTGGCGAGCGACACGCTTGTGCACAGTCAGATGCACTGCGAATTGTGCAAAACGCTCGATGGCGCGTATTTTACGGCGGGCGTGCATCCTTCGGAAACGGACGGTTTTTCGCGGGAGACGGAAGAACGGCTTAAATTGCTCTGTGCCGAAATGAAGTGCGTCGCCGTCGGGGAGATCGGTCTCGACTATCATTACGACGATACCGATCGGGTGAAACAGCGCGCGGCGTTTGAGGCGCAGATCGCGCTTGCCGCAGACATGGGGTTGCCCTTACAGATTCACTCGCGCGACGCATGCGCAGACACGCTTGCGATTTTAAAGGAAATGCGCGGGCGTTTGAAAAGCGGGTTTTTAATGCACTGTTATTCGTACGGCACGGAAAATATCGAGGAGTTTTTGTCGCTCGGCGCGTACTTTTCGTTCGGGGGAGTCGCGTGCTTTAAAAATGCCCGACGCGTCGCGGAGGCGGTGGAGCGGTGTCCTCTCGACCGCATGTTGACGGAGACGGACAGCCCGTATCTTTCGCCCTTCCGCGGCGAAAAAAACACGCCCGCGAATATCCCCGTGATCGCGCGGCGGCTTGCGGAAATAAAAAACATGAGCGAAGAGGCGTTGGCTGCGGCGGTTAGCGGCAATGCCTGCGCGCTCTTTTCAAGGCTTGTATGAAAGACACATATACCTATCGGATCGGAGAAAATTTATATATCAACCTCACCAACCGCTGTTCCAACCGCTGTACGTTCTGCGTACGCGAAGGCGCGACTTACGAGGGGTATTCCCTCTGGCTGAGGGGCGGAGAACCGACGGCGGAACAGGTGACCGCGGAAATCGGCGATCCCAAGCGGTACCGCGAAGTCGTATTTTGCGGCTACGGCGAACCGACTTATCGCGTTGACGAAATCGTAAAAATCGCGGAATACGTAAAGAGTCGCGGCGGCAAAACGAGGCTGAACACGAACGGGCACGGGAACGTAATTAACGGTCGTAATATTGCGCCCGAACTCGCCTTGTTAGACGGGATCAACGTTTCGCTCAACGCGCCTTATGACGAGGATTACGATAAGGTCTGCCGCCCGAAGATCAAAAACGCGTTCAAAGAAGTGATCGCCTTTGCACGCGCCTGCAAATCGGAGGGGATCGACTGTTGGTTTTCGGTCGTGGACTGTATCGGTAAAGATGCCGTGGCAGCCTGCAAAAAGGTTGCGGACGCCGCGGGCATAGCGCTCCGCGTTCGCGAATTTATCGAGGTGCTCAAATAATTTTTGCATACGGGTTTGTTTCTGGTCTGCGGACGCCCGATAAAGAATGCAACAGCAAAAGCCGAAAGCAAAGCGCGCTTCCGGCTTGATTATCCTTGGTAAGGAGGTCGCTCCCTCTATCAAAGTATGTGCTGCGGCGGGCGTAACATGTGAGGGAAATCATGGAAGATTTAAAGGAAATTTTAACAAAACACGCGTTCGGCTTTAAAAAGCAGTTCGGACAGAATTTTTTAACGGACACCAATCTCCTGCGCGCAATCGTAAAGGACGCGGGCGCAGAGGGGGCGAACGTGCTCGAAATCGGAGCGGGCGCGGGGGCGCTCACGCGCGAACTTGCCGCCGTCGCCAATAAGGTGCTTGCCTTCGAGATAGATAAAACGCTCAGGCCCGTGCTTGAGGAGACGCTTTCAGGCGCGGATAATTGCGAAGTCGTTTTTAAAGATTTTTTAAAGAGCGATCTGTGCGAAATCGAGCGGGAACTCGGCGAATACTACGTGGTCGCCAACCTTCCCTATTACGTTACCACACCCGTCGTCATGCGTTTTATCGAGGAGGCAAAGGGGTGTAAAGGGCTCACGGTCATGGTGCAGGAGGAGGTTGCGGCAAGGTTCTGTGCGGCGGCGGGCTGTGCCGATTACGGCGCAGTGACGGCTGCGATCGCGCGCAGAGGGACGTGCGAAATTACGCGCCGCGTACCGCGCGGTATGTTCACGCCTCGTCCGAACGTCGATTCCGCCGTAGTAAAGATTGCGTTTACGGACGGTATTCCCGTACGGAGCGTAAACGCCTATCGGCAGACGGTGCGCTGTGCGTTTGCGAGCAGACGAAAGACGCTCGAAAATAATTTAATGAACGCGTTCCGCATTTCGCGAGACCGCGCGAAGGAAGTGCTTTGCCTGGCGGGAATCGAGGAGGGCGTGCGCGGCGAAACGCTCTCGCCCGAGCGGCTTGCACGTCTTTCCGACGTGCTCACGCAGAGCGGAATCGTATTATAAAAAACGGAGGATGATATGTTGGAAAAATTTTCATTGCCGCTTAAAAACCGAACGTTGAGCGGAGTATTTTACAGACCGGACGCAGAAGAGTTTCCCGTCGTTATTTTCAGTCACGGATATAACGGATATTTTACCGATTTTACGCAGATGTGCGCATTTCTTGCAGAAAGCGGCGTGGGCGCGTGCTGTTTTAATTTTTGCGGCGGCAGCGTGCGGGATACAAGCGGTTTGTCCACGACCGATATGACGATTTTCACGGAGACGGAGGATCTGAAAGCGGTTATCCGATATTGCAAAGAACAAAAGGGAACGGAAAGGATGATTTTATTCGGCGCAAGTCAGGGCGGATTGGTGTCGGCGATCTGCGCGGAGGAATACGGAGAAGAGCTGTCGGCGATGGCTCTACTTTTTCCGGCGCTGTGTATTCCGGACGATTGCAGGGGGCGCGCTCTACCGGATAATACATATCCCGAAGAGTTTCCGCTCTGGGGGATGACGCTCGGGCGTAATTTTTTCGAAACGCTGCGGGATTTCTACGTTGCCGAGCGTTTGGGTAAATTTGCCAAACCCGTGCTGATTTTTCACGGCGATCTCGACCCTGTCGTGCCGATATCGTACAGTGAAAGGGCGGCGGATCGTTATCCGAACGCGCAGTTAAAAGTGTTTAAAGGGGAAGGGCACGGGTTTTCCAAGGCGGGTTTTCGCGAAGTGGGCGATATGCTGCTCGAGTTTATTCGTCGGATGAAATAATCAACATAAATTTCATACTTATTTTTTACGACTTTTTTCGCCAATTTACTTGACAACCTACTAGGGGGGGGGTATAATTATCCCATAATGGGAGAATCCCAAAAAACACGTAAGGAGTAGGATTATGAAAAAATTAACTGTTTGGCTGTCCACGCTTATCGTGGCGATCATCGGCGTATGCTGCCTTGTTGCTTGCGGCGGCGACCCCGTGGGTACTTACAAGTTCGATTCTATGTCGGGCAAAATGGAAGGTCTTGAGATCAACGTGAAAGTCGGCGACAAGCTGATGGGTGTTGTCGAACTCACGGAAGATTACATGGTTCTTGAGATCAAAGAAGACAATACGTTCACGATGACGGCAATGGGAGAAAAGGGCGAAAGCGGCACTTGGAAACAAGACGGCGGCAAGGTTGTTCTTACGGTTGACGGAGAAGATATGACGGTTGATCTTAGCGGCAGCTCGATTACCTTTGAGCAAGAAGGCATGAAAATCGTCTTAAAGAAATAAGATATTGACTGTATTTGAAAAATCGGGCGTTTGCCCGATTTTTTGTTTTATATTGATTTTACGGCGTGAAACATCATATATTTTCGGCTTTTTTTGTGCAACATAATAAATTTGTATAATTTACCAAATTTTTTGTTGGAAAGACTTGAAATTTCGCTTGGAATATTGTACAATAGTCAAAGGATTATTAACCCCAAAATATCAGGAGGAATTTTTCATGGCTAAAAAGTATTGTTACCTTTTTACCGAAGGTAATGCAACGATGCGCGAGATTCTCGGCGGTAAAGGCGCGAACCTTGCAGAAATGACCAATATCGGTCTTCCCGTTCCGCAGGGCTTTACCATTTCGACGGAGGCGTGCACGCAGTATTATGAAGATGGCAGACAGATCAATCCGTCCATTCAGGCGGAGATCATGGACTACATCGACAAGATGGAAAAAATAACCGGCAAAAAGTTCGGCGACAAGGAGAATCCTTTGCTTGTTTCCGTACGTTCGGGGGCGCGCGCGTCCATGCCCGGCATGATGGACACGATTCTCAACCTTGGTCTGAACGAAACGGTTGTCGAAACGATTGCCGCTAAATCGGGCAATCCCCGTTGGGCGTACGATTGCTATAGAAGATTTATTCAGATGTTCTCCGACGTCGTTATGGAAGTCGGTAAGAAATATTTCGAAAAACTCATCGACGAGATGAAGGAAAAGAAGGGCGTTACGCAGGACGTAGAGCTTACGGCGGACGATCTGAAAGAACTTGCAAATCAATTCAAAGCAGAATACAAAAAACAGCTTGGCAAGGACTTCCCTACCGATCCCAAGGAGCAGCTCTTCGAGGCGATCAAAGCGGTATTCCGTTCGTGGGACAACCCCCGTGCGAACATCTACCGTATGGATCACGATATCCCTTATAGCTGGGGTACGGCTGTCAACGTACAGATGATGGCGTTCGGCAACATGGGCGACAACTGCGGTACGGGCGTAGCATTTACGCGTAACCCCGCTACGGGCGAAAAAGGACTCATGGGCGAGTTCCTCACAAACGCGCAGGGCGAGGACGTTGTTGCAGGCGTTCGTACGCCGATGCCTATCGAGAAGATGGCGCAGGTGTTCCCCGAAGTTTACAAACAGTTCCAGGAAGTTTGCAAAACGCTTGAAAATCACTACCGTGATATGCAGGACATGGAGTTCACCGTCGAGAACGAGAAACTCTACATGCTTCAGACGCGTAACGGTAAGCGTACGGCTGCCGCTGCGATTAAAATTGCATGCGACCTCATCGACGAAGGCATGATCACCGAAAAAGAAGCGCTTATGCAGATCGACGCAAAGTCGCTCGATATGCTTCTGCATCCGCAGTTTGATCCAAAGGCTTTGAAAGAGGCAGATAAGAAGAACGTCGTAGGTAAAGGTATTGCGGCGTCCCCCGGCGCGGCGGCTGGTTCGATCGTATTCACGGCGGAAGATGCCGTCATCGAGGGCAAGAAGGGTAAGAAGGTCGTTCTTGTTCGTCTTGAAACTTCGCCCGAAGATATCGAAGGTATGAAGTACGCGCAGGGTATTCTTACCGTTCGCGGCGGACAGACCTCTCATGCGGCGGTTGTTGCGCGCGGCATGGGAACGTGCTGCGTCTCCGGTTGCGGCGACATTAAAATGGACGAGGAAAACAAGCAGTTCACCCTCGCAGGAAAAGTTTATCACGAGGGCGACGGCATTTCTCTTGACGGTTCGACGGGTAATATTTACGATTGTCTCATTCCCACCGTGCCTGCGGATCCCAACTCCGGTTACTTCGGAAGAATCATGGAGCTTGCGGACAAGTACAAGGCGCTCGGCGTCCGTACGAACGCTGATACGCCCAAGGATGCAAAGCAGGCGGCGGCATTCGGCGCACAGGGTATCGGTCTTTGCCGTACGGAGCATATGTTCTTCGGCGAGGGAAGAATTGATAAATTCCGCGAAATGATCTGTTCCGAAACGGTAGAGGAGCGCGAAGCGGCACTTGATAAAATCGAACCCATGCAACAGGCTGATTTCGAGGGTCTGTTCGAGGCGCTTGGCGGTTATCCCGTAACCATTCGTTTCCTTGATCCGCCCCTTCACGAGTTTGTTCCTACGGACGAGGCTGATATCGAGGCGCTTGCAAAGGCGCAGAAGAAGAGCGTTGCGCAGATCAAACAGCTTATCTCCGATCTTCACGAGTTCAACCCGATGATGGGTCACCGCGGATGCCGTTTAACGGTTACTTATCCCGAGATTGCGGTTATGCAAACGAAAGCCGTTATCAAGGCAGCGATTGTAGTTTCGAAAAAACATAAGGATTGGAATATCGTTCCCGAAATCATGATCCCGCTGACGGGTGAAGTTAAGGAAATGAAGTTCGTTAAAGATATCGTTGTAAAGACGGCGGACGAGGTCATTAAGGCGGCGAAGTCCGATCTGAAATACGAAGTTGGTACGATGATCGAGATTCCCCGTGCAGCGCTCACGGCAGACGAAATTGCGAAAGAGGCTGATTTCTTCTGTTTCGGTACGAACGATCTGACCCAGATGACGTTCGGGTTCTCCCGTGACGATGCTGGCAAGTTCCTTCCTTCGTACTATGCGAATAAGATTTATGAATCGGATCCGTTTGCGCGTCTCGACCAGATCGGCGTTGGCAAACTGATGAAGATGTCGGTTGAACTTGGCAAAGGCGTACGTCCCGAGCTTCACTGCGGCATCTGCGGCGAGCACGGCGGAGATCCTTCGTCGATCGAGTTCTGTCATAATATCGGTTTGACTTACGTTTCCTGCTCGCCCTATCGCGTGCCCATCGCACGTCTTGCTGCGGCTCAAGCAAACATCAAGAACCCGAGAAAGTAATTTATCGCAAATAAGTAAAATCCTCCGTTTGAACGGGGGATTTTATTTCTATAGTTCATAAAAATTATTTTCATTAAAACTCTTGACATGGACATCGTGTCGTACTTTAAAATAAGAATACGGAGGATATATATGTCAATACAAACTGTGACGTGGTTTCCAGAACGCTGAACATTTCAACGAGAATGCTCAGATATTACGAAAAAATCGGGTTAATTTCTCCTGTGTGCAAAGGGAATATGCCTATCGTTGTTACGACGAATTTACCGTACGGCGCGTACAACAGATACTCGTGTTTCGGAAACTGCGGATTCCACTCAAACAAATCGCCCAAATACTTATTGATGAGGATATACAGCAGACGTATGTCTGTATGCAGGAACGGTTGAAAGAGGTTGAATGGGAAATTTCTGCATTGGAAACGGTTCGCTCTGTTCTGCAACAATTTGTATCGCGACTTCATGCGAGGAATACAGTCGCAAACAGTGTGGATTTGCTGGAAGATAAGTCAATTACAGAAATTGTAAATATGTTAATTCCTCTGAAATCAACATTAAAGGAGACGCAAATGTGCACAATGGATTTAGTCGGCGCAGAAGGAACTTTCAGCCGTGATTTAAGAATCAGAATCGTGATTCTTCCGCCCATGACGGTAGCGGCTTATCATTTTGTCGGGGAATCCCGAGGAAAGTGTGGGCGACGTTATCGACAAGTTTGTTCGGGACTTCAAACTTTATGAGAAAAAACCGGACTCGCGTTTATTTGGTTTTAATCATCCGAATCCTTCGCCGGATAAACCTTACGGTTATGAAGATTGGGTAACAATTCCCGAAGATATGGAGGTTCCCGCTCCGCTTGTTAAAAAGAAAGTAAAAGGAGATATGTATGCGGCGCTTACGATTGACTTTCCTAATTTTCACGAGTGGAAACTTATTACCGATTGGGTAGAAAAGAACCAAAAATGGGAAGCGGATTATGCGCCTGAAGGTGGAGAAATTATGGCCGGTTGTCTGGAAGAGCATTTAAATTGGGTGTATGCAAGTCATCGCGGGTGGACTGAAAACGGTTCGGATGGCAAAATAGATTTACTTCTGCCTATTAAAATAAGAACTTGATCAGATAATCGTATTTGTTTGATTTCTTTTTTAAGTTTTTTTAATATTAATAATAGCGAAAAACTTATGCGCAAAGCAAGAATAAAACGACAAGAGCCGTTTAAACGGCTCTTGTCGTTTTTAAGCAATGTCAATATCAAAGTTTCAGATTTTACTGTAACCGTAAGAATTGACGAGCGCGTCGACCTTTACGCCTGATTTGCAGAGCGGACAGGAGACGGGCGCGTGCGATTGATAACGGGGGATATCGTCTACGTTGAACAGTCTGGCAACGGGTACGTCCACCGCTTTAAAATCGCCGCCGAAAACTGTTGCCGCGCCAACTGCTTCGCCTCCATAATAACGGATTCCCTCGAGCGCGCTCATAATCGTTTGTCCTGTCGTTGCCGATGCGGTGAGCAGTAACACGTGCTGACCTTTGACGTAGGGGAGAAAATTATCGCGCAACAATAAAAGGTCGTTGGTGATTTCGGGTGAAATAACGGCGATATTGCGGTCTACGTTGATGCCGGTAGCCGCTAAATCGCTCGCGAGAAAAGCGCCTACCATTTTCATTCGTTCTAGGCTGATAATCGTATCGACGGGCGTATAGCGGAACTGCTCCGCAAACAATTTTGCCGTAGTGCGCGCCATATTCATTTCCGACTTGATTTTCGTCATATCGATACAGTGCGAAACGTGTGAGTGTTTTGTGGCAAAATGCCCGTGTATCACTTGAATGGTTACGCCTCTGTTGATTGTTGAGGCAAGCTCGACTGCTCTCTTTTCCATATCCGTAAAGCTCCTTTCTTTCTATTTTAATATAAAACGAGGCGAAAGTAAATAGTAAAGTAAAAAATTTTTGTAGATTTGTGCGGAAAATTTTCTTCTATGCGTTTAAGGCGGCTAAGATTGCATTATATTAAAGATGTGATTTTTGAAAAACAAATATAAATGCGGTGGTTAAGAACATGTCAAAGAAGAGCGAACAGAAAAATGCCGAAGCGAAAAAGACCGTTTCCGAAGAGGAGTTAATTCCCGAGGAGGTCGAAAACGTCCCTTCTCCCGAAGAACGCGCGCTTGCCGAGGCGGCGGCTCTTGCGGAAGACTATAAGCGCAAATGGTATTCGGTGACGGCGGAGTACGAAAATTACCGCAAACGCACCGCGCTTACCCGTACGCAGTCGTATGCGGAAGGACGCGCGGACGTCGTTTCAAAGCTTTTCCCAGTAGGCGATAATCTCGAACGGGCGCTCCACAGTTGTGCGGATGAGAAGACGGCGCAGGGGCTTGCAATGGTTTTAAAGAGTTTTGAGAAGATTCTCGAAGAGGAAAAAATCGTTGCGATCGATCCCGTCGGCGAAGTGTTTGACGCGGAGAAGTGCGAAGCGATTATGGCGGTTGATCCTGCGGACGGCGAAGAAAGCGGAATCGTCAGACAGGTGTATTTGAAAGGGTATGAACAAAACGGTAAAATATTGCGGTTTGCGCAGGTTATCGTTACAAAATAACAAGATCATTTAAGGAGAGAAGAATATTATGTCAAAGGTAATCGGTATTGATTTAGGAACAACAAATTCATGCGTGGCGGTTATGGAAGGCGGCGAGCCTGTCGTCATTACCAACGCGGAGGGATCGCGTACGACTCCTTCGGTCGTTGCGTTCCAGAAAGACGGTTCGCGCGTCGTCGGACAGGTGGCAAAGCATCAGGCGGTTGCCAATCCCGATAAGACGGTCAGCTCCATCAAGCGTCACATGGGTTCGGATTATAAAGTAAAGATCGACGATAAGTCTTATTCGCCGCAGGAGATTTCCGCAATGACGCTCAGCAAGCTGAAGGCGGATGCGGAGGCTTATCTCGGCACGAAGGTGACGGACGCGGTTATCACCTGCCCCGCATACTTCACTGACGCACAGCGTCAGGCGACCAAGGACGCGGGCAAGATTGCGGGACTCAATGTTTTGCGTATCATCAACGAGCCTACGGCGGCGGCTCTTTCCTACGGACTTGATAAGGAAAAGGAAAACAGCAAGGTCATGATTTACGATCTCGGCGGCGGCACGTTCGACGTATCCATCCTCGAGATTTCCGACGGCGTATTCGAAGTGCTTGCAACCAACGGAAACAACATGCTTGGCGGCGACGATTTTGACAAACGCCTTATGGACTATATGGCAGACGAATTCAGAAAGTCCAACGGAGTCGATCTGACCAAAGATAAAGTTGCAATGCAGCGGTTAAAAGAGGCTGCGGAAAAAGCAAAGATCGAACTTTCCGGAATGACGACGACAAACGTCAACCTTCCCTTTATTGCAATGACGGACGGAGGCGCGGTTCACCTTGATCTTGAAATTTCCCGTCAGAAGTTCGAGGCTCTGATTGCCGATCTTGTGGAAAAGACCGCTGAACCGATGCGCCTTTCCATGAGGGACGCAGGGTTATCCTATAATGATATCGATAAAGTAATTCTTGTCGGCGGCTCGACGCGCGTTCCCGCAGTTGTGGCAAAAGTGAAATCGATCACGGGCAAGGAACCGTTCAAGGGAATCAATCCCGACGAATGCGTTGCGATCGGCGCGGCAATTCAGGGCGGCGTGCTTACGGGCGAGGTTAAGGACGTACTTCTCCTCGACGTAATGCCTCTTTCGCTCGGAATCGAAACGTTGGGAGGGGTATTTACCCGTCTGATCGACCGCAACACGACGATCCCCGTAAAAAAGAGTCAGGTATTCTCTACGGCTGCAGACAATCAAACGAGCGTGGAAGTGCATATTTTGCAGGGCGAGCGCGAGTTCTGCCGCGACAATAAGACGATGGGCAGATTTATGCTCAACGGCATTGCGCCGGCGCCCCGCGGCATTCCGCAGATCGAGGTGACGTTCGACGTCGACGCAAACGGTATTGTGCACGTAGAGGCGAAAGACTTAAATACAGGCAAGAGCACGGATATCACGATTACCTCTTCGACCAATCTCTCCGAGGACGAGATCAACAAAGCGGTTAAGGACGCGGAACAGTATGCGGAAGAGGATAAAAGACGCAAGCAGAAAGTAGAAGAGCACAACAAGCTCGACGGACTTATTTTCAGCGTGGAGCAGGCGGTCAGAGACTCCGGCGATAAACTTTCCGAGGAAGACAAGGCAGCGCTCACCGCAGCTGCCGAGGCGGCAAAGAAGGAGCTTGAATCGGACGACGAGGAGCGTTATAAGGCGGCTTACGAAAAACTTTCCGGCGAGATTCAGCCGATATTCCAAAAGATGTATCAGCAGTCCGGCGCGGCGCAGGGCGCGCCCGATGCGGGTACGGACGGCGACACCGAGTTTCACCAATAATTGCGGCGGAGCCGGTTTTCAAACAGCATAAAATGTCCAAGCGGCGTAAAGCCGCTTTCGGCATGTTTGGCGGATTATCCGACGGTTGTCATCTGATCTGTATGCGCGGTCGGACAAAGAGGAAAGTTTATGGCAGATAAAAAAAATTATTACGAGATTCTCGGCGTCTCCAAGACCGCAACGGAGGAGGAGATCAAGGCGGCTTATAAAAAGCTCGTCAAGCAATACCATCCGGATCTTCACCCCGGCGATCCGACTGCCGCAGAGAAATTTAAGGAGATCAACGAGGCGAACGAAACGCTCTCCGATAAGCAGAAACGCGCCGCATACGACTATCAGCAGGCGAATCCGGGTATGGGCGGCGGTGGTTTCGGCGGGTTCGGCGGCGGTGGTTTCGGCGGATTCGGGGATATTTTCGACTCCATTTTTCAGGGGTTCGGCGGCGCGGGCGGCGCAGTTCAACGCGATACCACGGGCGAAGACGTACAGCGGGAGATGTCGCTTTCCTTTATGGATGCGGCAAAAGGCTGCGTAAAGGAGATCGCATACGTGCGCGAAGAGTCGTGCTCCGCATGTAGCGGCACGGGCGCAAAGAACGGCACGGCGTTTACCAAATGTACAAAATGCGGCGGCAGCGGTCAGGTTCGTTTTTCACAGGATACGATGTTCGGCAGAACGGTACGCGTCGGCGCATGCCCTTCATGCGGCGGCAGCGGGAGAATGATTACCGAAAAGTGTCCCACGTGCCGCGGAAAAGGTACGCAACGGCGGGAAACGCGCGTCCGTCTCGATATTCCTGCAGGCGTGAATACAAATTCTTATATCCGTAAACGCGGCGCGGGCATGGCGGGGATCAACGGAGGGCCTGCGGGGGATCTGATCGTTGTCTTTCGCGTCGAGCCACATAAAATTTTTCAGCGCAAAGAGATGGATCTGTACGTCGATCTGCCGATCCCGTTTATGACGGCGTTGCTTGGCGGTACGGTCAAAGTGCCCGATCTCGACAATACGTTTAACTATACCATTCCCGAGGGCACGCAATCGGGTACGACCTTTCTTATTCGCGGAAAAGGGATCAGGGCGCGTAGCGGGACGGGAAACATGTATCTCCGCGTGATTGTCGAGGTGCCGAGCAAACTGACGCGCGATCAACGGAAACGCTTGGAAGAAGCGGCGGGTATGTTTGATATCAAGCAGTTTGAGAAATCGAAAAAATTTGCGGATAACGTGAACGCGCTTTACGGGAAAGACCCTTACGAGAAATAAACAAAAAAACGTTTTGCATTGCTGTGCAAAACGTTTTTTAATCTTTGTTATTTAACCGCAAGCATATAGCTGATATCTAGCAGATCGCGCAGTTGTTGATCGGAAAGAGAACCGTCCAAACAAACCGTAATCCAGCTCTCTTTGTTCATATGGTATGCGGGAAAGGTCGTCTTTCCGTCCGCGGCGGAAGTTCGGTCTCTTTTGTCCCGTCTCAGATCGATAATCTCTACAATTTCATCGCTGTCGACACCGAGTTTGCGGCGCGGGATTTTTAAAAAGACGGCGTACCATTTTTTTGTATCCTTTCTGCGCAGAGCGGAAGTATCCGCGTCGTTTTTCCATAAAAATTCGAGTTTGTCGCCAAATTTTTCTTCGGCATAGGCAATAATTTGTTTTGCCGGACTGCTGTGATATACTTCGGGTAAAAAGCAACGAACTGCAATGTCTTCGAGTGCGGCGGAGTAAGCGGCGCGAACTTCGCCCACGAAGTTTCCTTCTGCAGAGCCTACCAAAAACAAAGTGTAAGGTTCGCCCGTGTCGCGGTCGGTGAGCGACGTTCGGATTGTTCCGTTTTTGCAGACGCATACCGTAAGTGCGAATTGCCCGTTTAAAATATTGGTTTGTAATTGTAGTTCCCCGTCTTTTAAAACAAAACCGTAGTCCAAAAGTTTTTGTCTGTCTGCAGTCTTGTTTTTGAAAATCGTAGCGACAAATTTATCGGTCATCGTATTCTCCGTAACTTATTCTGTTAATTATATCAGATTTATTGCGTATTGGCAAGTAAGGTACACTCCGATCCGAGTTTATCATAATTTATAAGTTATCGGAGCAATAAAAAATAAGTATGTTACAAACGTACGAAAATGTGGTATAATTAAAATATCCAATAAAAAGCGGGGTAAAATCAATGAAAAAAGTAATCGTGGTGACTTCGTCTCCGAGGAAAGACGGCAATTCGGAGACGCTTGCAAAAAATTTTGCGGAAGGCGCGAAAGCGGCGGGTCACGAAGTTAAGTACGTTGCCGTGCGCGATCTCGGGCTGCAGTTTTGTACGGGGTGCATGTATTGCCAGACGCACGATAAATGCGTTTTGAACGACGGCATGAACGCGCTTTATTCGGAGATCGAGCATGCCGACGTGATTGTTTTTGCAACGCCGGTTTACTACTATGCGGTATCGGGACAGTTAAAAACGTTCCTCGACCGCCTGAATCCGCTCTATCCGCGCACGAACGCGTTTAAGGAGGTGTATCTTCTCGCTACCGCCGCAGAGGACGAGGAGGCGGCGATGGACGGCAGCGCGTCGGATATCGAAGGCTGGGCGGCGTGTTTTGACGGCGTAACGCTAAAAGGCGTTCTGCGCGCTATAGGCGTCGGTGCAAAGGGTGAGATCAAGGATACGGCGTTCCCGCAGCAAGCATACGAGATGGGACAAAAAATTTAACGAAATACACCAAAGAAAATTACAAAAATGAAGATTATTGAAAATCAAAATTTCCCCCATGAGCGGGATCTTTACGGAGCGGACGGTCTATATTTAAAGAACTGTACGTTCGACGGGGCGGAGGACGGAGAATCTGCGCTGAAAGAGGGGAAGAACCTCAAATTGGAACGTTGTTATATGAATTTGCGCTATCCGCTTTGGCATGACGAAGGCGTGGAGCTAACGGAAGTGACGATGACGGAATTTTGCCGTGCCGCGCTCTGGTATTCGCAGCATATTTCGATCAGAAACTCAAAGATTCTCGGGATCAAAGCGTTGCGCGAATGTTGCGATGCCGATATCGCCGGAACGAAGATCGTATCTCCCGAGTTTGGTTGGAGAAGTTGCGGTATCCGTATGCGGGATAGCGAAGCGGAGAGCGAATACATGTTTTTTATGGCGAAGGATATAAGGCTGAATAACGTGCGTTTTCGTGGGAAGTATTCTTTTCAGTACGTGGAAAATCTTACGATTGAAGACAGTGTGCTGGATACAAAGGATGCGTTTTGGCACGCAAAAAACGTGACCGTCAAAAATTCGGTTGTGAAGGGAGAATATCTCGCTTGGTATGCGGAAAACCTTACGTTTATCAATTGTAAGATTATCGGCACACAGCCGCTTTGTTATTGTAAGGGGTTAACGCTCATCGATTGCGAAATGGAGAAAACCGATTTTTCGTTCGAATATTCGGACGTGAACGCAACGGTAAAAGGCAGCATACAATCCGTCAAAAATCCACGATCGGGCAGGATCGTATGCGACGGGATCGACGAGCTGATTTATACGGACGACAGTAAGTATCAATGCGAGTGTGAAATACAAATAAGACAGGTTGCATGAAAACGGAAAGCGGCGGATAATTTTATCCGCCGCTTTCCGTTTGATTAGTTTCTATGTTAGCGTAAAAATTATAGGGTATTTTAAACCAGTCCATAGCACGATAAACGATAGCGCTGTTATCACGGCGATATATCAGTTTAAAAAAACGTTTTTTAAAATTATAAAGGGCTTTGCAAAACTTATATTGAAATCCATAAGTATTTTGATTACGATTATAAAATATTTCACGGTTATATAAATAAACCAGTCTCGTCATCATATGCTCGTTTACTCCGATAACGTTATATTTTGTGTTATCGCGCGGCATTTGGGCAAAATAATAAAAATTTTGCGTATCACGAAAAATCCAATAAAGATTTTTATATGCGTCATTATTTCCCTTATAATCTTTTAATAATTTATCATATTGTTCGTTTATGAGCTCATCTTTGGCTAACGTAAAATTAATCGGATGCGCAGATAATTCCTGAGTGTTTTTTTCAAAAAATACTTTATGGTTTGGAAAAAACAGATTATGAAGTTCGAATCGATTTCCGGTTTTTTTAATGTCACTATAAAATATTTTCTTTATATTACCTATGAATGCGCCGCAAAAATAGCATCCGTTTTGTTTAATTTCGGCATAATAAGTATCGGAATCTGTTTTTAAAATATTGATATCGGGCTTAATCGAAGAGGTATCGAATAATCTTTTTCGTTGGGAGGAAAGCTCAAACGAAAATTTTAAACTTGCGAAAGTAATAACTCCAACAACCATTGCTGAAAAAATTGTCATCATAATTTCATAATAGAGATTGTTGAAAAGATGCAAAAAGCCGTTTTCTATAACTAAAAATATAGGAGAAATAATAATTGGGAGACAATGCATTCGGCTGTCTTCAACAGATCGGTGTGAAAGGAGGATAAAGATCGATGTTGCGACGTAGAGCATTGCGAAAAAAGCAATGGCTGTAAAGGTTAAATGAACAGCGCGTTCATGATATTTGCTTTTTACGTGGCTGATAGCATTTTGATATTTAGTAATTCCGTCAAAAAAATCGACCAAAAAGTATATTGCAATCAAAATTGCAACGGTACAAAAAATTCCTATTTCCCATTTTAAAAATAGTGATATATATCGATACTTATTTCTTTTGCTGTCTTGTTTTTCCTTTTCTTCCTTTGTTAAACTGTTCATTATTAAACATCCTTAAGTGATAAGATTGACATTTTATATTATGAAAATAATAAATTATTTCTAAAATATTATATCATATTTTTTGTATTGTGCAAAGCCAAAGATCATTGCTTTTTAAAAATTTATAATTTTTTTATTAAAATAAATTTTAACCGGATTGCAAAAAGTTATGAGTTTTTGTTACATGATCAAAAATAAAAATCGTCTGTGATTATTTTTTTAAAATTTGACGTATGCCATATGAATTGTGAAATTAAAATAAAATCTATAAAAATGAAATTTATAAAGATAAAACATATTATAATAAAAAATAAAACGATTAAAATCAAATTAAAGATATAATAAAAATTAAAAAACACATTGAAACGTAAGTTTGAGTGTGCTATACTGAACACACAATAGACATGCGGGAGAAAATCGATGAAAGTAGCGATTGCGGGAAATATTATCCTCGATCTTGTAAAACAGATCGATGTTTATCCGCAAAAAGGTATGCTTGCAAATATTTGCGGCGTGTCGCGTTCGGCGGGCGGCTGCGTATGCAATACGGCAATTGATTTAAAGCGTTTAGATACTTCTTTGAATGTTTCCGCATACGGACGTATCGGCAAGGATGAATACGGCGAATTTGTACTCGAGTTCATGCGGCGGGAGGGAATCGACGTTTCTGCCGTTGTAAAGGATGCGCGGTTCTCTACATCGTTTACCGACGTTATGACGGTGCAGTCGACGGGCGAGCGTACGTTTTTTCAGAGTCGCGGAGCAAATGCAGAATTTCTTCCGCAGGACGTCAATGCGGAGGCGCTTGACTGTGAATTGTTTCATCTTGGTTATTTGCTTCTTTTAGACGGAATGGACGGTGCGGACGAGGAGTACGGCACGCGTGCGGCGCGGCTTCTGCACGACGTGCAGTCGCGCGGAATCAGAACGGGGATCGATCTTGTAAGCGAGCAATCCGATCGTTTTGCATCGGTGGTTGTGCCGGCGCTCAGATATTGCGATTACGTCGTTATCAACGAGATTGAAGGCGGACGGCTTGCCGAACTGTCGCCAAGAGATAAAAACGGTGCGCCGGACTTAAAAATTTTAGAGCATATTTGCCGCAGAATAAAATCGTTCGGCGTGAAAAAAGAGGTCGTATTACATTGTCCCGAACTGAGTTGCGGAATCGACGAATCGGGAGCGTTTTTCATCCTGCCGTCGCTACAACTTCCCGAAGGATACATTGTCGGCTCGGTTGGGGCGGGAGACGCCTTTTGCGCGGGTATGATCTACTCCTTTTTAAAAAATATGACGCTGGAAGAGGGCATGCGGCTTGCCTCGTGTATGGCGGCGAAAAATCTGTCCGTATCCGATTCGGTAAGCGGCGCAAAGCCGCTCGAAGAAACGTTAAAGATCGAAAAAACTTTCAAAAGGCGGAATTTGCAATGTTGACGAAAGAAGAATACGCAGACGGCGTGCGCTACATGTTAAAAAGTCTTGCCGACGCGGGATTTTATTTGACTGAAGAGGAGAAAGAACGCATTGAAGTCGCCGATTTCGGACTTGGCAAGGTAAAGGAAATCGGTTTGCAGCTATTTACATACGTCAATACCGACAGGTGCTGCGCAAAGGAAATGGTGCTCCGACCCTTTCAGACCTGTCCCGAACATACCCATCGGGACGGGCGGGAAGACGGCGCGCTTGTTCAGGGAAAGGAGGAGACTTTCCGCGTGCGCCGCGGACTCTGCTATCTCTATGTAGACGGCGAGGGAGACAAGGCGACGATCAAAGCGAAATTGCCCGAGACGGCGGTCACCGTTTTTCACGAGATTGTTTTGCGCGAGGGAGAGCAATATACGATGTATCCCAATACGCGGCATTGGTTTCAGGCGGGCGCGGAGGGAGCCGTTATCAGCGAGTTTTCCACCCACAGTAACGACGAAACGGATGATTTCGAGGATGCGCGCATCCGTCGTATTCCGGAGGTGGAAAAGATATGCTTGTAAACTTAAAAGAAATACTTGCAATCGCAGAAGCGGAGAAAAATGCGGTCGGTATGTTCAACGCGACGGGGTTTGACAGTTTGCAGGCGATTGTTTCCGCAGCCGAGGAGCTTAACCGTCCTGTCATATTAGCGCATGCAGAAGTCCATAATGTATATAACGATATTTCGTTTGTCGGGCCGGCAATGTTGGCGGCGGCAAAAAATGCAAAGGTACCCGTGTGCGTACATCTCGATCACGGCGTGTCGCTTTCGATGATTCACAGGGCGTTGCGGTTGGGATTTACGTCAGTAATGATCGACGCCTCGGCTCTGCCGTATGAGAAGAATTTGCAGCTGACGAAACAGGTGACCGCAACGGCGCACGACATGGGCGTAAGCGTAGAGGCGGAACTCGGGCGACTTCCCACGGGGGAGAACGGCGAGAACACGGACGTAAAAGCCGAAGAATTCTATACGTCTCCCGACGAAGCAGCAATGTTTGTCAAGGAGACGGGAATCGATGCGCTTGCCGTCGCGTTCGGCACGGCGCACGGGTTTTATGATGCTCAGCCGAAACTTGATTTCGGCGTGGTAAAAGCATGCGCCGAAAGTACGCGTCTTCCTCTTGTCATGCACGGCGGGAGCGGCGTTAACGAACAAGGATTCCGCAGAGCGATTGAGTGCGGAATCCGTAAAATCAATTATTATTCTTACATGTCGAAAGCCGGTTGCGAAGGCGCGCAGCGGGCGGTCTCATCGGGAAAGATCAAGTATTTGCACGACGTGGAGTACGCCGCAATGCGGGCGATGAAAGATGACGTAAAGCGTGCGATCGCTCTGTTTTCGTATCATCCCGCTTGATCGGGCAGGGCAAGTTTTTGCACGGAATCGCGTTTTATGAGCACGGTGTGCAGGCGAATGACGGGCGGTTCGTTGTTTACGCCGTCGATCTTACGAATGAGCGTTAAAAGCGCGGTTTTGGCGATCTCTGCAAAGTTTTGCGCCACCGTGGTGATCTCACGTTTTGCAGAAACTGTGAGATTGTCAAATCCTGTGACGGAGAGGTCTTCGGGGACGCGCACGCCGCGTTCTTTCGCCGCCGCAATTACGGCGTGCGCGCTGAGATCGTTTACGCAGACGAGCGCAGTCGGCTTGGGATTGAGTTTTAAATAACTGTCGAAAAATTCTTCCGCAACGTTCATATCTGCAGTAGAGACGGACGACATCAGGGAATAAGTGCTGATCGCCGAGGCGGAGAAAAGAAAATCGTTGCCGATAGGAATGCCGTTATCGATGAGCGCGCGGCAATAACCTTCGAAACGGTCGTTTTCCGTCGGATAAAAGTGATCGGAATAGGGAAAGAATCCGATACTGCGGTGCCCGCAGTCAATGAGGTATTTAACCATCATATACATGCCTCCGAAGTTATCGGAAGTGACGGTGGGCGCAAATAGCGCGTGCGAAGGGAAATCCATATACACGACGGGTATTTTTTGGATGGCAAATAGACTGATAACGTCGAGATTGCCTCCTTGCGAGAGGGGCATCAGAATGAGTCCCGCAATGTTTTCGGAAATGAGGTAGAGTAAAATTTCCCGTTCTTTTTCCGAACTGAGTTTGGAATCAAAGAAAGCTAGTTTAACGTTTTTCGATTTGGCAACTTGCGTGAGACTGTTTGTAAAACGGATGTCGAGATGATCGAACCCCGAAAATACGATGGCAATGAGCTTGTCTCCCGAAAAATTGACAATACCGTTTAAAACGACGGTGCCGAGCCGTTTTTTTCGGAGTACGAGTCCGTCCGCTTTTAAAAGGTTGAGCGCGGTTTTTGCCGTAATCTTACTTACGCCGTATTGCGCGGCAAGTTGCGCCTCCGTCGGGAGTACCGTTCCTGCGGGGATATCGCCGCTCTTTATGCGATAATACAATTCCTTGTAAATACGTTTATACTTTTCCATACGTGCATTATATCAGTTCATATTCGCATTGTAAACAAATTTCCGGAATTAAAATATATCTTAATCAAAATTTTTTTAGAAATACAGATGATTTAAAGAAGCGGGGAGGCTGCCATGAAGGGACGTTTAAAAGAAAAAAAGTTACTGAGGTCAATTTGGGCGCATCGGGCGCTGTATTCCATGTTGCTGCCCGGTATCATATGTCTGATTTTATTCAGCTACCTGCCTCTTTACGGAATTTTGATCGCCTTTCAGGATTATAAAATTTCCACGGGCGTCTTCGGCAGTCCGTGGGTGGGATTCGAACAGTTTGCAACGCTTTTTCGGGATCATGACTTCGCAATCGCGATCCGCAATACAGTTGCAATAAACCTTTTAAAACTTGTTTTCTGTTTCCCCGCGCCCATTTTATTTGCCATTATGCTCAGCGAGCTACGCATTGTCGGGATCAAAAAAGGTATTCAGACGCTTTCTTATTTACCGCACTTTTTTACTTGGGTCATCGTAGCGGGAATTTTCGGTGACCTGCTTGCGTCGGACGGCACGATCAATGCGATTCTCGGCTTATTCGGCGTAGAGCCTGTGCAGTTCTCAACGGAAGATTGGTTTTTCTGGCCGCTCATGGTAATTACGGGCACGTGGAAGGAGGGCGGCTGGAATGCGATCATCTATATTGCGGCGCTCTCCAACGTCAATCCCGAGCTGTACGAGGCTTCGGAGATCGATGGGGCGGGGCGATTTGCAAAGATTCGCTACATCACTTTTCCCGCGCTCATGCCGACGCTCAGGATTACCCTGCTGCTATCGGTTGCCGGGCTGTTCAATGCGGGATTCGATCAGATTTATCTTTTCCAGAACCCGCTCATTCTCGGCGTGGCGGAAGTGCTCGATACGTATATCTACAAGTTCGGACTTTCCAACCGGATGTACTCGTACGCAACTGCTGCAGGACTCGTACAGTCTCTTGTCAACTTCACCATTTTGATTTCGGCGAATACGGCATGCAAAAAAATGACGGGTAGCGGGTTGTACTGAGGAGGGACGGTCATGCAGCAAAATATCATAATAATACTCTTACAAAAACTAAAAAGCATAGTCGCAGCGATCGGGCGGCGGATTGCCGAACGCTATCTGCGCTGGAAAAAGAAAAACACGATAGGGGAGCGCATCTTCGACGTATGCAATCTCATCGCGCTCCTTTTTATCGGGTTTGTGTCGCTTTATCCGTTCTGGCAGATTGTTGCGGAGTCGTTCAATGAGCCGCTTGACGCTATGAAGGGAGGAATTTATTTTTTTCCGCGTGAGTTCAGTCTCATTGCATATAAAACGGTGTTTGAAAATTCAAAGCTCGTGACCGCGTTTTTTATCTCGGTTGCCCGCACGGTCGCGGGAACGGTCGTCTCCATTATCGTAACGGGATTGCTTGCATACGCGCTTTCAAAACCCGCGCTCAAAGGCCGCAGATTCTTTTCGCTCATGTGCCTTGCAACCATGTTTTTTTCCGGCGGGATGATTCCCACGTATCTCGTTATCAGTCAGCTCGGACTTATCGATAATTTTCTTGTATTTATTCTTCCGTGCGCGGTCAACGTCTGGAACATGATTGTTTTGCGGACGTTTTTCGAAAATATTCCCGTCAGTCTCGAAGAATCCGCGCGCTTGGACGGAGCCGGCTGGTACCGTATCTTTTTCTCCATCGTGTTCCCGCTCTCCGCGCCGGCGATTGCAACCGTGTGTCTCTTTTTTGCGGTGGGGCAGTGGAGCGCATGGTTCGATGCCTATATCTACGTGCTCGACGCCGATTGGATGTATCCCATGCAGACGATTCTGATGCGCATCATCAACGGAAGCGCGATCTCGGGCGGGGATATTGTCGGCGGAGGAAACACGGGCGGCACGATCACCGTGACCGCAGATGCGATCAAGCTCGCAACGATCGTCGTGTCCACGGTGCCCATTCTTTGCGTGTATCCCTTCGTTCAAAAATACTTTGTCAAGGGCATGCTCGTAGGTTCGGTAAAAGAATGATCAAAATAAAAAAATGATCAAAATAAAAAAATGAGAAGGAGGATCTCTTTGATGAAACATTTTGGCAAAAAGGCGGCGGCGCTCGGTATGAGCGTACTGCTTGGTACGGCGATGCTCGTTCCTTTTGCGGGGTGCAAGGACGATATCGACCTTGATTCCGATCTGTCCCCGTTCGTACAGGAACAGCGCGAGAAATGGTATATCGGGCAGAACAAAAAACTTTCGTGGTATATCGGAATTAACTGGTGGTCGTACACGGAAGACTGGGTAAGCTATCCCGTTTTAAAAGAGGTCTCTCAGATCACGGGCGTCATCCCCAAGACCTCGATCGCGCAGGACAACGACAATACGGCGCTCAAACTCCGCATGGCGAACAACAACCTGCCCGACCTTATCTCCGTCGGCGTGGACAGCGAATTACTCGAAGAGCTTATCGAGGGCGATTACGTATATTCTTATGGGGAGCTGATTGAAAAGTACTGCAAAGATTACGTATCAATGGACGAGTTTAAATCGTGGTGCGACGACAGTTATTGGAATTATACAGCCTGGCAGAGCGACAAATCGGAATACGACGGAAAGATATACGGACTTAACAGTTTTTATTATCCCGACGTTTCCGATTTGGGACAGCTCACTTTTAACGTAAAAGAGGACGTTTACAAGGCGATCGGCAGTCCGGATATGAGCACCGAGGAGGGATTCGTTGCGGCTCTCCGTAAGGTGAAGGAGGCGTATCCCGATATGTATCCGCTATCCATTCCCGAATCATGGTATTATTGGATATTTGAAGAGGCGTTCGGCGTACTGCCCTATTACGTGACGGATGGCGGCGTGCAGATGCGCATTAAAGATCCCAAGTTCGAAAAGGCGCTCTTATTCTTACGCCAATTGTATGAGGAAAAACTCCTTGATCCGGACGTGTTCATCAAGGCGGACAAGACGACCGATCTTGCCGCCGGAAAAATTTTCTGTTATCCCGTTACTTATTGGGGATTGGATACGGTCAACGCGTCGCTCGGCGACGGAAAGGGGTTCGTGTGCGTCGAGCCGCTCCGAGGGAACGACGTGGGCGACAACGTTCGTTTTCAGGGTACGTCCCGCCGCGGTTGGACGACCACGCTTATCAGCAAGAAATGCGCCGATCCCGAGGCGGCGATCAAGTTCGTGCTCTACATGTTCAGTAAGGACGGAAATATGCTCGTCTGTTACGGTCATGAAAACGAGCACTATACGATTACGGAGGACAACAAGGTTAAGCGTACGGACGACGTTGTAAAACAGCGTGCGGAGAACCTTACGAAATTTGAAAAAGAGACGGGGATATTCACGCAACGGCTCTTTAACTATCCTTATTACGACGAGGCTGAGACGCAGGATGAACGGACGCAAAATAACGTCGAAATGTCCTGTAAATATTGCTACGACAGTACGGTGTTCAGCTATCATATGTCGCCGAGTTCGACGACGCGTCTCGGCGGAATATCCGCGAAGGTCTGGGCAAAGTATAATACGCTCTGGCCGCAGATGGTAACGGCAAAGACGGAAGAGGATGCAAAAAGGGCGCTTTCAAATGCGATCGGCGAAATGAACGCGCTCGGACTTGCCGATCTCGAACGGTATTGGACGGAGCAATACGCAAAAAATATCGCGCAGTTCGGCGATCCTTTTGCGGAATAATCGGTAGTATTCAATCGAAACGATAAGGAGGAAACAGTGTTATTTAAAAGTAAAAGAACAAGCGCAGTCTTTAGCGGAATGCTTGCGGCGGCGCTTACCGTATCGTCGGTTGCCGCATTGTTGCCGGCTACGTTGAAAGCGGACGCCGCGGGCGGTACGACGTACGCGGCATACGGTACCGCGACGGTCGATGCGGAGAAAGACGAACGTTATAACGAAACGATGTTCGTCGAATTAGGTACGGACAAGACGGCTCGCGTAGAAGTATACGCGCTTTGGGACTACGATCATATTTACGTGTATGCAGACGTCTGGGATCGGACGGTCTCCCATATCGATCCCGCGATTTTTCCCAATACGCCTTGGTATTCGGACAGCCTCGAGATTTTTATCGACCGTACGCTTTCCCGCTCAACCGACAACAACATGCCCTACGGCAATGCGCAGATACGCGTCGATACCGACAATAATCTCTCGGGTATGGTCGGCGGCGTTATCTGGGCGGGCAGAGAAAATAACTTTGAGGGAAGAGCCGCGCGTTCCGCGGCAAAGGTATGGGAGGATGCGAGCGGTTACAGCGTGGAGATCGCCATACCGACGTCAATCGTCGCGCCCGACGGAGTAACGTACAGCGTCGGTTTCGATCGCTCCGAAGGAGCAAAGGACAATCGCGGCTCGATCGGTTACGATCTGATGCTCAATAACGCAATCGACGCTACGACGCGCGAGGATACTTACACTTGGAGTTCGGGCGTAGGCGCGCCTGCGGGTTGGAATACGCTTATCCTAATGGACGATGTGCCCGAGGAATTGCGCGAGCAGGGTAGCGAAAGGGTCGTCGTGCTCGGGAATACCAACGTGGCGGCGGGCGCGCTCGCGTATACCGATACCGTCTATGCGTTCAGCGAGTACTTTTATCAGGCGGTCGATAATAATTTCGATACGTATGCGCAGGGACTCTCCGAATTTTGGTCGATGACGGTTGATTTCCGCTTTGAGGTAGAAATTGCCGGCGTCGTTGTCAAAACGCATAAGGATATTTATCCTTCGGGATTTAAAATTTCCTATTATAATTCTACTTACAACGAGTGGGAGACGCTGTGGGAAGAGGAAAAAAACTTGGGCGGCGAAGTGATGCGCTGTACGGTTGCAGATCAGATCGGCAAGTACTATATCACCGGCGAGACGGTCACAACGCGCAAGATCAGATTCGAACCGACGGGGACAATCATGAACGGTAACGACACGTATTCGTACGCGCTGTGCGAGTTTCAGGCGTTTACGCCCGACCGAAGTCAAACGGTGACGAAGGTTTCCACCAAGAAACTTCCTTTCGACACGGAGATTCCTGCAGGCGGCGGCGCGGTGAGCGAAGAGGTAAAGGAGAGCGACCGCGTGACTGCGGAGTATACGCCCAAAGAGCTATTGACTGAGACGGCAAAAATACCTGATCGCACGGTACTGTACGTGTGTTCTGGTGTATCAGGAGGAATATTGATACTTTCTGCAGGGGGATTTCTTTTAATCAAACGCAAAGGGAGAAAAGAAAAATGAAACACACGGGAAAAGTGATGGGCGCGGCGTTGTTGCTTGGAACAATCGGTATGTTGTGCGGCGGGATCGTACAGCTGCATGCAGACGCGGAAGCGTCGCCCGACTGGATCAAAATCACGGCGACTTCGAAGTACGTGTATACGGTGGACGCAAGCGGAGCACAGAGTCCGTTCGTCTTTAATACGGGTAACAACGCGCATCAGAAATCGGTTGTTGTCGATCTCGGCAGAAACGGCGACGGAACGGATGAAATTGATCAATGTTACGTCCTGTCCAAAATTCAGGTGGCGAGCACGGCAAATATTTCCAATCCTATTAAGGTAGAAGTTTCCGTCGACGACAATAAGTATATTGAGGTGCTGAATTCAACGGGACTTACGGGCGGATGGAAATCAGAAAATTTTTCTTCGGAAGTCAATGCGCGGTATGTGAAAATCACGGCAACGGACGCATGGGCAACGTTTTGGGGAGATAATCCGTTTTCTTTTTACGGTTATGCGGGAGAGCTTGCTCCGAATACCGATCCGGAGGGATTGACGCTTGTAGGCGTCGAAACGGACATGGTATATCCCATGGTCAAGGGCGACACGTTTCAGCTTAATGCGCAAATGAAAAATCTGACGGGCGAGGGAGAGATCAGTTATGCTCTCGCAGAAGAGACCGGCGGGGTTACGCTCTCGGAAACAGGATTGCTTACAATCGGCGCTGCCGGCGACGGCACGACGGAATACACCGTTACTGCATCCGTTCCCAATCCGGGAGATGCAGACGCGCCGTATACGGCGAGTATGAAGTTTGTTATCCTCGAAGAGGAGCTTGCAATGTATTCGACCTATTATAAGATAAGCGAAACGTACGATCTTCTCGACTATGTGTCGCTTGATATGGCGCGCGTATTCGGCAAAGGGGATATGGAGTATTCCATAGACGGGACGACGTATGTTCCCTTTACAACGAACGAAAAACTTTCGTCTCCCGTTACGGCAAGATACATTAAGACGGATAATGATTTTGCGCTTTACGGCGTTTCTGACGCGCTTCCCGTTGCGGGAGTTGCGAGCGAAGATATAAACGGGTTCTTCCCTTCCAACCCGTTGGAAAATATCAAGGACGGAGACCTGCTTACCTCGGCGCAGACGCCGAACGGGAATCTGCTCGGCGAGGGCGACGTGCTTGGCAGTATCACGATCGAGCTTGACGGCTATTACCGGATCAACGCCGTGCGCGTGTTCTCGATGTGGAATTCCGTTGCAAGCGGATTTATTTCCTATTCGCTGGACGGTGAAACTTTTACGGGAAAGACGGATTTGAATTTCCGCTATGTTGCATGTCAGCTCGGAGACGACCGCTCGGAGTATATGGATATCGCGGTTCCCGCAGGTACGGTTGCGGCAAAGTATGTGCGTCTCAACATTACGGGCAAGAGTACGTCGCAAACGTTTGCGGCGGTAAGAGAGTTTAACGCTTACGGTGAAAAAATGCCCGACGTTGCAATCGCCTACAACGCTAACGCAACGGACGAAGTAACGGGTATGCCGCTAGGCGGCAAAATTGCATTCGGCGCGCTCCTCGAAACGCCCGCGTCTCCTGTTCGTAAAGATTACGTTTTCAAGGGTTGGTATAAGGACGGAGATTGCGAAGAAGAATTTGATTTTTCCGCGCCTTTATTCGAAGATACGACGCTGTACGCGAAGTGGAACGCGCTTTACACGGTCACGTTTGAAACGAACGGCGGTTCTGCGGTTGCGGCGGAGACGGTGGAAAACGGCAACGCGCTTGCAGAGCCGCAAGTTCCGATAAAAGACGGGTTTGCGTTTAAAGGGTGGTATGCGAACGAAGAATTGACAAAAGCATACGATTTTACGGCGACGGTTACAAAGAGTACGACGCTGTACGCGAAGTGGAACGCGCTTTACACGGTCACGTTTGAAACGAAC
>CAJUKK010000003.1:58209-173254 GCA_910586985.1 uncultured Christensenellaceae bacterium
ACGGCAACGCGCTTGCAGAGCCGCAAGTTCCGATAAAAGACGGGTTTGCGTTTAATGGGTGGTATGCGGACGAAGAATTGACAAAGGCATACGATTTTACGGCGACGGTTACAGGGAACATGACGCTGTATGCTAAGTGGAATGCTGCGTTCACTGTTACGTTTGAAACGAACGGCGGTTCGGCAGTTGCGCCGCAGCCTGTCGAAAACGGGAATACGGCGACTCAACCTGCCGCTCCGACCAAAGAGGGGCATACCTTCGGCGGCTGGTTTGCGGATGAAAGTTTGACGACGGCGTTTGACTTCAGTCTGCCGATCACCGCAAACACGACTGTTTATGCAAAGTGGAACGTCGTCAAATACACGGTTACGTTTGTCGCAAACGGCGGGTCAGCCGTCGCTGAGGCGACGGTTGAAAGCGGAAATGCGGTTGTAAAGCCCGAAGATCCTGTAAAGGACGGGTTTGTTTTCAAAGGCTGGTTTGCCGACTCCGAATTGACAACCGTATACGATTTTGCTGCGGCGGTTACTCAAAACGCGACGGTCTATGCCAAGTGGAACGCTCTCTTTACGGTTGCGTTCGATACGGACGGCGGCAGCGAAATTGTGGCGGTTAAGGTGGAAAACGGCAGTACGCTCGCAAGGCCCGAAAATCCTGTAAAGGACGGGTTTGCATTTAAGGGATGGTTTACGGACGAAGACTGTACGGAAAAATTTGATTTTACAGTTGGAATTACTTCTAATATTACGCTCTATGCTAAGTGGGAGACGGCTCTGCCCGCCTATGCATTTACGGTTAACAAGACGGGGTCTGGCGCAGTGCTCGGCGTACCCTACGGCGACGTCGACGAGGGTACGGTTATTACGCTCACTTTCGTCCCCGAAGACGGATACGAGATCGAGAGCGTCAAGGTGAACGGTACAGAGGCGGAAATAAAGGGACTGGCTCTCAATATTACTGTGAGCGGCGCGGTTACGGTCGAGGTTGTATTCAGCGCTATCGGTGATCAGATTGAGTCTCAGGATGACGGACTCTCCGCAGGCGCTATCGCGGCGATTGCGGTATGTTCGGGGTGCGTCGTTGTCGCGGCAGGGATTGCAACGTTTTTCATCATTAAAAAGCGGAAGGGGAATTCATGAAACAACGAATTTGTAAAATAAAAATTCTGCTGCCGATTCTTTTACTTTTTTTTGCGGTAACGTTGCCGATCTGCTCTTTAACCGTGTCAGCTGAGAAGGGAACAGTCAAGGCGGTCGTCAAGTCCGCAGTCTGTTCCGTCGAGTGTTGGGAAGGCGAAGGAGTCGAGAATTTAATTGACGGAAACGATGCAACGTATATGAATCCGACGACCAAGACGTATACGCTCAAGATCGAGCTCGACGGCTATTACCGTCTTACAGGATTCCGTTGGTACGCTTTAGAGGGATTTTATCCTTACGGGGAAGTTTCGGTTTCGCTCAATGGCGGCTCGTTTACAAAGTGGGCGGACTTTGCGTTTGAATACGTCGTTGATCCCGTATACGGCGCAGGATTCGTGATGAATTACAGCGGCGAGGCGCAGGCTAAATTTATTCTCGTAAACGTTACGGGCGGACCGCAAGAGGCGGTCGCGGCACGTGATTTCAGTCTCTACGGCGCACAGTACACGCCCGAGCGGGTCGATCCCGAAGGACTTTTTATTGCGGAGAAGAGAGTAGACGGCGCGTACAATACGGCGCAAACGGCTTGCGATATCGGAGATACGTTTATGCTGAATGCGGTGCAGACAAATCCAGATTCCATTGAAAAGGTCGTTTGGACAAGCAAGAACACCGCGATGATTGCGGTGGACGAATTCGGCAGAGTAACCGTATTGCGCGGCGGTATTCAGCCTTGTTTTACGGTAACGGCAAAGGTAGTTTCGCCTGACGGCAAAGAATATTCGGACGAGATTGCAATATACGTTAAGCCGGTTACGAATATTGCGCCGGCAGGCACGCTCGGCTATGCAAACGTGGGGTATTATTGGCGACCGCAGATGGCGTTCGACGGCGTGACTTCGACTTTCGATAATTGGGTGCAGCCGGTTGCCGGCGTAGAAGAATACTTTATGGAATGTGATTTTAATCAGGAGATCAAGTTCGGTAAAGTGGCGATCCACGTAGCCGTGAGCACTCCGCGCGAAATCGAGGTGCTCGGTAAAAAGACGGACGGTACGTACGAACGGATCACAACGTTTACAAACATCCGCAGTCAGAGCGTGCTTGAAATTTCGGGAGAATGGAACTTACGGGCGCTTCGGTTCAACGTCAGGGAAACCAAGACGGGGATGTCGACTATTTACGAGATTGAGATTTTCAATCACGAGGACTTTTCGCTCAGCGATATCAAACAGACGAGTGACGTTACCGAGAACAGGGGACCGACTGCGTCCGGCGTGTATGTGCCCGAAAAAAATACCGGAGAAAGCGCAAACGGAAGCTACGGCGAAAAATTTACGCGGGAACCTTCGGACGCTACGTTTATATACGTCGAAGAAACGGACGGGGTATCGGTTGCGCTTACCGTCTGCGCGTGTATCTTCGCGTTTGCGCTCGTCGGCATAGCCGTGTTATTTGGTTTGACAATCAATTCTAAAAAGAGGAAATAAACATGAAAAAAAGCAAAAAAATATTATTCCCCATGGCAGCTGTGCTCGGAACAAGTTTTATTTTAGCAGGCTGCGGAGAAACGGTTAAAGTCCCCGAGTTTTCGCCGAGCTCGGACTATGCGTCTGCGGTCGCAGAGTTCAAGGAGGCAACGCGCCGCGAGAAGGGTGTTTTAGACGACTACCCGTTGCTCGTCGGCGGCATGGCGCACGGTAAGGAATTTATCGGCGCGTTTGCCGACCTTAAGATGGGTAACTTCGTATGGATTCCCAAGCAGGGGTATTCGCTCGGAAATACCGACTGGAAAAACGAAGATTATGCGACGGACGCGGAGTATGCGGTTAGCCGCGGTATGTACTACATGGCGTCGCATGCAAGAGGTCTCGGCGATGCGTTTAAAAAGGGCGGATTCACTGCGGGCGGCGATACGCATGCCGTTACGCCCCGAGATCCCGAAATTATTGATCGGGTCGTTTCCGCAGGGGCGGACGAAGGCGGCAGAAATCGTTTTGTCGGTTGGCATGCGGAGGAGCTCGACGCGGATCTCGTGCAGAATGCCCGCCTCGCGTTCGGCGCGCGTCTCCCCAAAATTTACGACTTTACCGACGAACTCGGCGGGAGGATCAGCTATGAAAACGAACTCATTCGTCTGCAAAAAATTGCCAACGACATGAAGGGGAACTTTATTTCCAACCAACTCGTCACGCACCATCTGAACGCTTTCCGCGCCAATAACGACGTTGTGATCGCGGAACTGATGGAACACGGCGTAAACACAGAATTGCAGCTTGCCTATCTGCGCGGCGGACGCAACATGTTCGGCAATAGTTGGGGCGTTTGGATTTCTCCGTGGTATTTCGGCGAAGTCCCCGCGGCGGATACGGGATTGTTTGCAAACGAATACGCTTCGCTTACAGGCGGACACAAGACGGCGTCCTATCGTCATGCCGTATACGAATCGTACGTTTCGGGCGCGCAGATCATCACCAATCAGGAAACGGAGCCGCTCATTGCACGCGATCTCATAACGGGCGAATATAAAGACGTGCTGTGGGGTACGGAACTCAAAAACTTTTGGGAATACGTAGAAAAATATCAAAATTCCAAAGTGGAATCCGCAAATAAGACCGCCGTTATGATCGACCGCGACAACGGCTGGGAAGTGGCGCGTCTTTGGCAGAATTGGTACACGCAGGATACGAATTGGGGCAAGCTTGCGCAGACGACGGGCAACAACATGCTTGCACAGTATCTGAACGTGTTGCTCCCCGGCTACGGCAGAACGGTGCAGCAGGTACAAAACAGAACCGATCTTTACCCCGGTTATTTTGCGTCTACGCCGCTCGGTTCGTTCGATATGGTTGCAAGCGACGCTTCGGCGGAGAGCCTCGAAAAGTACGACAACGTTGTGATGCTCGGTGAAATTAAAATGAACGATACGCTCAACGGAAATTTGAAAAAGTTCGTCCGCGGCGGAGGAAATCTTGTGATGACGGCATATCAGAGCATGGCAAACGGCACGTTCTACGAAGATCCCGAATTTTACGGCTATACCTTTCAGGACTTTAAAGGCATGAACTATTCCGACCGTCTTACCTATTCCACAACGATTCGTAAACTTATCTCTTCTCAGGATACGTCTTTGAATTATGTGCAGGATACGTATACCTCCGAGCAGTTCTGGGCGCTTCTCGGCGTTGTCGGAACGGCGGACGTGCTCGCTGTCGAATCGAGCAAAAATCAGCCCGTGCTCGTTGCAAACGAATACGGCAGGGGCAAAGTGTATCTTGGGCTCACCGAGTGGATGATGGACGAAAAGGGCAATATGATGGATTTTTATGCCGATACGATCCGCTCCGTCATCCTCAATTCTTCGCCCGACGTTTACGCGCACGCATCGGCGGTCGACGGCACAGGCGACTTCTCCTATCAGGTGTCCTACCGTATGAATGCGGACGGTACGCGCCAGATGCTGGTTTTGTTATCGCATTACGGAACGAAGGACGGTTACGCAACGATAGATTTCAACGAGTTCCTCGACATCGACAAGGATAAAATCGTACTTGAAATTTCGGGAGGAGAGGGTTACAATCAGCTGGAAATAAAGGAGAGCAACGGACTTAACGTGACGCTCAAACTCAAAGCCGAAGATTTAGCGCTTCTCAGCATTGATCTGTAATATCGGAGGTACGCGTATGCGCAGGCAGTGTAATTTGAATTTCGGTTGGCAGTACAGCCCGGAGGAGAGCGGCGATCGTTGGGAAGATATCTCTTTGCCGCATACGAACAGGGAGATTCCGAGCGGATATTTCGACGACGGCATCTGTTCATTTGTTTCCCGATATCGGCGTACGCTTTATCTCGACAAACAGGAGGGGAAAGTGTACCGTCTCTGTTTCGAGGGAATATCTTCGTATGCGAAACTGTATGTGAACGGGAGATACGTCTGCGAGCATAAGTGCGCCTATACCGATTTTTACGCGGATATCACGAACTTTGTAAAAAACGGCGAAAACGAGATTCTCGTTATTGTCGACAGCACCGAACGGGCGGATATACCCCCGTTCGGCGGCGTCGTGGACTATCTGTGTTACGGTGGAATTTACCGTGATGCTTGGCTGATCGTTACCGATTGCGTGTATATTCAAAACGTATATTGTTATTCCGTTTCGCCTGTGCGGGAACGCGATCTTACGGTGGAGATCGCGCTTGCGGGCGGGAACGCGGAAGTAAAGGTAATTCTCTTAGACGGAGATCACAAAATCGCAACTGCCGGATCGCAGTCGAAGGATGGAAGAGCGCGGACGAGATTTTTGCGCCTCCCCGTGGAGTTGTGGTCGGTTTCTTCGCCCAAGCGTTATACTGTGCGCGTTTACGCAGGAGAGGATGAGTACACGCTTTTTTACGGGTTCCGCGAAGCCAAGTTCACGGCGGAAGGGTTTTATTTGAACGGCGAACGGTTGTTTCTCATGGGACTCAACCGTCACCAATCATTCCCGTACGTCGGTTATGCCATGCCGCGAAATGCGCAGATCGAGGACGCGGATATTTTAAAATATACGCTTGGAGTTAATATCGTCAGAACGTCGCACTATCCGCAGTCCCGACACTTCCTTGATCGGTGCGACGAAATCGGATTGCTCGTATTCGAGGAGATCCCCGGCTGGAATCATATCGGCGATGATGCGTGGAAAGAGCAGACGCTCAAAAACCTGTATGATATGATAATCCGCGATCGCAATCGTCCGTCAGTCGTGCTATGGGGCGTGCGCATCAACGAGTCGGAGGACGATCACGACTTTTATACCCGTACCAACGCATTGGCGCATTCGATCGATAGTCGTCAGACGGCAGGTGTACGGTGGAAACCGCATTCGGAGTTTCTTGAGGACGTGTTTGCGATTAACGATTTTGTACCGCTCTATGAAGAGCCGCCTCTTCGCGATCCGCATCTGGAGACAGGACTCGACTGCGACGTGCCTTATCTCGTTACCGAGTACATGGGGCATATGTTCCCCACTAAAATCACCGATAACGAGGAGCGGCTTGCCCGCCATGCGCTGCGGCATGCCGAGGTGCAGAATTTAGCGCGGAGCAATCGTAAAATCAGCGGCGCGATCGGTTGGTGCGCGTTCGATTATCACACGCACCGCCACTTCGGCACAAACGACAAGATATGCTATCACGGAGTCATGGATATTTATCGTAATCCAAAATATGCGGCGTTTGTATACGCAAGTCAGAGGAGCGTGAAAGAAGGTCTTGTGTTCGAACCTGCCACAATCTGGGCGTTCGGCGAACGCGATATCGGCGGCGTTGTTCCGCTCTATATTTACACAAACGTTGAGGAGGTCGTGTTGGAAATAGCAGGGCGGGAGAGCATGACGTACTATCCCGCAAAGGACAAGTTCCCGCACCTGCCGCATCCGCCCGTCATTATCGACAAGATGCCCGAAACATGGGGATGCACATGGCAGGACGGGACACTGATCGGCAAAATCGGCGGAAAAGAAGTTGTGCGGCGGGAATACTCTTCGAATCCTTTGCCCGATCGGCTCGAACTTACCTGTGCGACAAAAAAAGCGGCAAAGGGCGACAGCGTGCGCTTTACGGTGCGTGCGCTCGATCACAAGGGAAATGTGATGAAATATTTTGACGAAATCGTTTCGATCCGCGTAAACGGCGGAAGACTTGTCGGGCGATCGGAAATTGCATTGCAAGGCGGCATGTACACATTCTGGGTGATTGCAGACGGAAACGGCGCGGTGAGCGCGACCGCGGAGGGCGCGCGGCTTAAAGCGGGGCGCGCGGAAATAGGATTGAGCGAATATGAAAGTCATTACAGTCTTTAAAACACATTTTGATATCGGGTATACGAAGCTTGCTGGCGAGATCATCAAAGAATACGGCGGCAGTATGTTGGAGCGCGCCGTTGCCGTATGCGAGGAGACGCAATGCAGGGGAGAGACCCGCGAATATAAGTGGACGATGGCGGCATGGCCGCTCTACAAGGCGCTTCAAACTGCGGATCCCGATTTAAGAACACGGGCAGAAAAACTTATTGCGCGCGGACAGCTTTTGTGGCATGCGTTGCCGTTTACCACGCATACGGAATTTTGTTCGGAGGAAGAACTTATAAGGGGGTTGCGTTTCTCAAAGGAACTCTCCGAGCGCTATAATCGTCCTCTGCCGCTCTCCGCAAAGATG
The DNA here is from genome assembly GCA_910586985.1 of uncultured Christensenellaceae bacterium. GTDB lineage: Bacteria > Bacillota > Clostridia > Christensenellales > Borkfalkiaceae > Gallimonas. The sequence continues at coordinate 65,544 of CAJUKK010000003.1, forward strand.
ACGGACGTCCCCGGACATACGCGCTATTTAGCGAGTCTGCTTGCAAAGGCGGGGGTTAAATTTTTGCACCTCGGATGCAATCCCGCATCCACGCCGCCGAGCGTGCCGATGCTCTTTTTCTATGAGCATACGGACGGGGAACGCGTTCTTGTCTTTTACAATAAGACATACGGGTCAACGCCGTTGCCGCCCAAAGAATGGAAGTATCCCGTTTGGCTCAACATGTGTCTTACCAACGACAATTTAGGTCCGCAGACTGCGGAGGCGATCGACGAGGCGGCGAAAGCCTGCGCGGGCGCGGAAATGATTGTCGGCAGTATGGACGATTTTTACCGCGAACTTTCCGCATGCGATTTAAGCGACGTTCCCGTTGTCAAAGGCGAGATGTCCGATAGTTGGATCCACGGCGTAGGAACGTATCCGCGGGAAGTCGCTTTACTCAAATCCGCGCGGAATAAATTGCTGGCGGCAGAGCGCGGTTATGCGCTTTCTTCGTACGACGAAAATACGCAGAGTTTATTCGAGGAGGCATACGAACAGTCGCTCCTCTTTGGCGAGCATACGTGGGGGTTGGACGTTAAGACAACGCTTGGCGAAAACCGTTCCTATGAAAAAGAGGCGTTTGAGCGGGAGCGGAGCGAAGAGCGGTATGTGCGCCTCGAACGCTCGTGGGACGAACAGCGGGAGAGGGCCGAGCGCGCCTATCGGATTTCCGTCGCGCTTGCGGATAAATACGACGGAGAAGAGGCCGGTACGGTATATCCCGATTGCCGAGCCGAATTCGACGGCAAAAAAATTACGGTGACGTGCGGAGATAAAACGCTTGCCGAAATCTTGCCGCCGGTATATCACGTTGCGGGGAAAGACGAGGTAACGGATTTTGAACGCGCATATCTCAGGCGGCTGTATTTCTGGGCGATTGCGGACTTCGGACGGCTCTCCTATCCTGAAATTGAATCGGGATGGTATGCTCCCGTTTCCCGTTTGTGGAAAGCGGAAAAAGATGGAGGCATACTTGAGCTTGTTTACGATAAAATTGCTGCGGAAAAGTTCGGTATGGCGGAAAAGGTCTTAATTCGTGTGCGGAATAAAAAGGGTGTGCAGATTGCCGTTTCTATGAAAAAAAGTGCGACGCCCTATCTGGAAAGTTGTTCGCTGCCTGTAAAACTATTCGGCAAGAATCCCGTTCTGTATAAAACGGGAGGCGGCGTCCGATATGAAGAGATCATTAAAAACGCCAACAAGGTTACAAATTGTGTTGAGAATATTGTTTGCGGGAATGCGGAGATCGTTGCGGAAACTTCACCGCTTGTAGCGTGCGGAGGTGATTTACTCTGCCGTTTCGAGTCGGATTATGTACCGCTTGATAATTTGTTTTATTTTAACTTGTTTAATAATATGTGGGGAACGAATTTCCCGCAGTATCTCGAAGGGGAGTTTGAATTTTCTTTTTGCGTGCGAACTGCTCGGGCGAAAGCGGAGGATCGCCTAGGCAAGCTTCATGTCGAAGGCGGATGTATTTCTGCAGTTAAGCGGCTGAAAGAAGGCGTTATCGTCCGTATCAAGAACGAAACGGGGAAACGCACGGAGGCAAAGATAAGCGGCGTTACGGCAAAGAGGATCGACAACTTTGAGCGGATATACGGTGCAGAAATGGAAAATCCGTTTGTGCTTGCGCTCGCTCCGTATGAGACGATCAGTCTGTTTGTAAAGGAGTTGTAGACAGTGAATATTCAAAACGTAACGGGAGTTTTCCTTGGCGACAGTGTCACCGAAGGGTGGGGCGCAGAGCGCTACGAGGATACTTACTTTAATCAAATTGCAAATAGGACGGGCATGCGCGCGTTTGGGTACGGCGTCGGCGGCACAAGGATTACGCGTACGAAAGGCGATGAGTTAAGGCGTGACTTTTTATATCGCTGCGAACATATGGAAAAGAACGCTCAGCTTGTCGTTGTTTTCGGCGGTACGAATGATTTCGGATTTTGCGCTCCGATTGAAGGAGAGGATGAGTTTGCCTTTTCAGGCGCTTGCCGCCTGCTTTTTCGTAGACTCGCGGAACTGTATCCCGAAGCAAAGATCGTCGTCATGTTGCCGTTGCAACGCGTTGATTGTATTGTTTCGCGAGAGAATACGCTACAACGGGAGCAATTGCCGCTTGTACAGTATGTGGAAACGCTTAAAAAAAGCGCAGAGAACTTTTCTTTTCGTGTTGTAGATTTATATAAGGATGTGGATATTTTAAAAGCAAACGACGCAGGAGAGTTTATATACTGTCCCGACGGATTGCATCCCAATGCCGCGGGGCATGCGCTTATCGCCGAAAAATTATTGGGCGTTTTAGAAAAACTTTGAGATAAATTCGGAATTTTTGTAAAGGCATTAGATTATTATTTTGTCATATAGAAAAACACACGTAAAAGGAATAACTTCTTTACGTGTGTTTTTACAGTGTAATTACGAACGATAAAGGCATTTAGGGTGCCTGAAGAGTGAATTGGTTTCTCAAATGGCATTGACGCTTGGAATACTTTCATGCAGCATTGATTTTAATTGTCACTACAATCGTTACAGCAGTTACAATAGTCATTACAATCAAAGCAGTTGCAACAATCACAACAGCAAATAAGTTCATGCGTAACATTTCTGTCGTTATTATATGGAACCCATATAACGGTTTGAATCGCATTGTTTAGTTTATCAGAGATCACGTTTAGCGAAAGCATATCTGTATTTTCGGAGTAATTTACATTGCCTCTCACCGGATCGTTTACGGTATATTGGAATTCGGAAAGATCGGTTACAGACGTTGTCGTCGTCGGGGTAGTTATTTGCATGTCGTATTCGATTGTAAGCGTTTCGCCTGGATTCAGATCTGGAAGAAAGAATCCGGTTATAATATCGTGAGTCGGTTGTACGACACCGTTTACTTTAATACTTCCTGCAACGTAGTTTGCGCCGTTAGGCGTTGGATTAGAAATAAAATTGTGCGTTAACTTTGTTGTTGAATTATTTGTGATTGTCACCGTATTATGAACGGTTTCGCCTTCTTTAACCAACGTTTTGTCACAGCTGCTTACTTTCGATACAGCGTAAGATAAAATTTCCGTATTTACAGTGTTGCTTGCAAGACTTGCGGGGGTTCCTGGGGTTCCTGGTTTTCCCGGTATTACGGCATTGTAAGTAACGTTCGATTGATTGGGTATTTTCATAATATACTTGCTCCTAAATAAAAATACTACATACTTGTTCCCGTGGTGGGAATGAAATATGTAGTGAGTAAAAATTAATATTATGTAGAGTTATTTAATTGTAAGTTGTTTTCTATCTTACTCTATATATGATATTTGTTATATAATGTTTACAATAATCGAATATTCAAATATAGATACAATATCCGTTAAATGAAAATCTTCTTTTATTCTCATATGTCAATGATGAATGATAAGTAGCGTATCGAAATGCCGAAAATGATAGCAGACAGACACAGGGATTGAACTCTTAACATTTTACCGCCATTTAAAATAAGTAGCGTATAAGCACTTCGGTTGAGTTGACATAAGCGTAGCGACGTGGTATTATATAGCCAATTAAACGGACAGTTCGTTTGCGCCATCCTGTCTTTAAACAAAACCAGGGCATCTAAATGGAAAAGTCTTTTTAGGTGCAGTCGTTTTGTCGCGGCTGTATTTTTTTGCGCAAAGGGAGAGATATGTATTATTTAAAAACTTCGGCTTGTTTTGACAGTGCACACTTTCTTTACGGATACAACGGCAAGTGTGCCAATATCCACGGTCACCACTGGGTTGTGGAAGTTAAGATAAGCGGCGGGAAATTGCAGGGAAACGGCGAAAAACGCGGTATGCTTTTAGACTTCGGCGATTTTAAGAAGGCAGTAAAAGAGCTTGCGGAAGGGTTTGACCATACGCTTATTTACGAAAAAAACACCCTTAAATCGGCGACCCTTGCCGCGCTTAAAGAAGAAGGGTTTTCATTGTTTGAAACGGATTTCAGACCCACTGCCGAAAACTTTGCCGCGCACATTTACGCCTCTCTTTGTAACAAGGGGTTGCCCGTTTTCAGCGTGACAGTGCACGAGTCGCCCGAAAACTGCGCGGTGTACGGTGAGTGATATGCGCTGTTTTAAAGTTGCCGAAAAGTTTGTAAGCATAAACGGCGAAGGTCCGCGCGCGGGCGAACTTGCCGTATTTCTGCGGTTTTGCGGCTGCAATCTTAATTGCGGCTACTGCGACACGCGCTGGGCAAATACCGCCGACGTAAAATGCGAATTTGTTTCTGCGGAAGAGCTTGTTGAATATGTGAAATCGACGGGTGTACAAAACGTTACCCTGACGGGCGGCGAACCGCTTTTGCAAGCGGATATTGCGTATCTTATAGAACTGCTGGGCGCGTCGGGCGCAGAAGTCGAAATAGAAACCAACGGAAGCGTGCCGTTGAAAAATATCGTTTTCCTTTCGCCCCGTCCCTCCGTTACCGCCGATTATAAACTTCCTTCAAGCGGGATGGAAAAATATATGCTGACCGAAAACTTTTCTTACCTTACGTTACGGGACGCGGTCAAGTTTGTAGTCGGGGATAAGTGCGATTTGTTGCGTGCGGAAGAGATTATAAACGGGTACGGACTTACAGACAGGTGCCGCGTTTATTTCAGCCCCGTGTTCGGAAAAATCAAGCCCGTAGAAATAACGGAGTTTATGAAAGAGCGTAAGCTTAACGGCGTACGTTTGCAATTACAGCTACATAAAATTATTTGGAAACCCGAAGAGCGCGGGGTATAGAGGGAAGTATGGATATTAGAGAGATAGAAAAACATATCCGCGGGTTATTAGTCGCTATAGGTGAAGACCCCGACAGGGAAGGTCTGCGCGAAACGCCCGCCCGCGTGGCGCGGATGTACGAAGAGGCGTTTGAAGGAATGAAATATACCAACCGCGAAATTGCGGAAATGTTCGGAAAAACTTTCGAAATTCCGTCCGACCCGAATTCAGGCGGCGCAGTAGTCATAAAGGACATAAGCGTGTTCAGCTATTGCGAGCATCATATGGCGCTTATGTACGATATGAAAGTCGACGTGGCGTACGTCCCGCGCGGAAGAGTCCTGGGGCTTAGCAAAATCGCGCGCATCTGCGATATGGCGGCAAAGCGGTTGCAATTGCAGGAGCGTCTGGGACGAGACATTGCCGAGATAATTTCGCTTGCGGCTTTATCGCCCGACGTCGGAGTCAGGATAGAAGGATGCCACAGTTGTATGACTTCGCGCGGGATAAAAAACGTATCGTCAAAAACGGTTACAAAAACTTACTTCGGCGCGTTCAAAGACGACGTTTCCCTGCAAAATCTTTTGGGGGACAGAGTATGAAGGCACTTGTTCTATTAAGCGGCGGCGTGGACAGCGCAACCTGTCTTGGACTGGCGGTTCAAAAATACGGCGCGTCGGAAGTTTTTGCACTTTCCGTTTACTATGGTCAAACCCACAGTAAAGAACTCGACGCCGCGCAAAATGTAGCCGACTTTTACGGCGTAGAATTAAAGCGGCTTGACCTTTCGGTCATATTCGAAGGTTCGGACTGTTCGCTTTTGGCGGATTCTCTCAATGATATACCTCTGCAAAGTTATGCCGAACAGCTTTCGGTAACGGGTGGCAAGCCCGTTTCGACCTACGTCCCTTTCAGGAACGGACTATTTCTTTCGGCGGCGGCAAGCGTGGCGCTTTCTCACGGGTGCGAGGTGATATATTACGGCGCGCACAGCGACGACGCGGCGGGCAACGCCTATCCGGATTGCAGCGAAAAGTTCAATTCCGCTATGGGCGAAGCTATTTATACGGGCAGCGGCGGACAGCTTAAAATTTTTGCGCCTTTTGTAAGCTTAAACAAATCTCAGGTTGTAAAAAAGGGGCTTGAACTCGGCGTTCCGTATAAATATACCTGGAGCTGTTATTCAGGCGGCGGAAAACCTTGCGGCGTATGCGCTACCTGCCGCGACCGCGCCGCGGCATTTAAAGTCAACGGAATAGAAGATCCTGCAATTAAAGGAGAATAATATGCCAAGAGAAAAACAAAACGAAGATATAACCCTGCTCGGTAACAATAATACGAAATATCCGCAGACTTACGATCCGTCCGTTTTGGAAACGTTTGCAAACAAACATCCCCAAAGGGACTATTTCGTAAAGTTTAACTGTCCCGAATTCACAAGCCTTTGCCCGATTACGGGTCAGCCCGATTTTGCCACTGTCTATATTTCGTACGTACCGCGCGAAAAGATGGTTGAAAGTAAGTCTTTAAAATTGTATCTTTTCGGGTTTAGAAACCGCGGCGATTTTCACGAAGACTGCGTGAACATAATTATGAACGACCTTATTGATTTAATGGATCCTGCATATATCGAAGTATGGGGCAAGTTTTTGCCCCGCGGAGGAATTTCTATAGACCCCTATTGCAATTATGGAAAAAAAGGGACAAAGTGGGAACAGGTAGCCTGGGACAGGCTTTCGCGCCACGATATGTATCCCGAAAAAATCGACAACAGATAATGAAAAAGCGGACATGATGTCCGCTTCTATTTTTTCAAGTCTGCTCTTTTCGTTCAATGAGTGGCAAAATTTTTTTTCGTAAGTTTCACTCTTTGAATAAGAGCAAAGAGGACAATCAAATCCGATCGGGGCAAGCGTCATAATGCACGAAACAGTTACAGACAATTTACTTTCGATTACAATATTAATAGTAAGCGGTTTTGGTGTGACTGTCAGTCCATTATTTGAAGAGCAAAATTTGAACATTTAGCATATGTCGTTATAATAAAAAGCAGGAAGTTTCAAACTCCCTGCTTTATTTAGCGGCTACCCCAATAGTCGTGTTTTACGTAACTATAAAAAATCAAGACGTAAATTGTAGTGTTCAACTTACGTCTTTATTGGCGCAGAGCATCAGACCTCAACTGAACCAAATAAAACGTCGAACCTTTTGCCGTTTCGTTATGGCAAGTATAAAAAACTTGTCAGGTTAAACGTTGCGGAAGATTGTATTCAAACATTGTTGGATTTCGGCGCAAAAAATGTTATACTATACGTAATAGCAAAAACGAGGAAATAAAATGTATTCACACACTGCTCTGAAAATATACGCCGCATTAAGGGAAGACATAATCAAAACGAACGCTCAATTTTGGAGGGAGTTCAGCGATTCTTCAAAAATAGAAGCTCTTGCAATCGAAGCCGAAAATTATGCGCAAGAATTGTGGGATGCAAATATTTGTCTGTCGTGCTGTTTCGACGAGGATTTCCCCGCGCTGCCAATGTCTTTGAAGTCAAGCGAACGCCCTTTTTTGTTCGCGTACAAAGGCGATTTTTCTTTGCTCCGTAATCCAGAAATAAACGTTGCCGTCGTGGGTGTGTTGACGCCGAATGAAGAATTTTTAATACGGGAGCGAAACGTCATTGAACGCCTTGTCGCAAAAGGCTATCGTGTCGTAAGCGGGCTTGCAATAGGATGTGATACCGTTGCGCACGGCACATGTTTAGAGCAGAGCGGCAAAACGATCGCATTTTTGCCCTCGACGCTTACAAATATATATCCCAAACAAAATTCTTCCCTCGCGAAAAAGATCATGGCGAACGGCGGTTTGGTGATTACCGAATACGTCACCGAGCCGAAAAATAGGTACGAAAACGTGAAGCGATTAATCGAGCGCGACAGATTGCAGGCAATGTTTGCAGACAGAATCGTTCTGATTGCAAGTTACAGACAAGGGAACGGCGACAGCGGATCGCGGCATGCGATGGCAAAGGCAAAGGAATATGGAAAAGAACGATTCGTTATGTTTCGTGCGGAAATCGACGGCGGGAATCCGATGCTTGCTCTGAATGAAGACTTGATTGCCGACGGTGCAAACGTTATAACGAATAACGTGTTAAATAGCTTTTCATGAAATATATTTTTGATTTAGACGATACGCTCGTATCCTCTGCCGCGTTAAATAACGATGCTTATAATTATGCTTTGGAGAAGTACGGATACCGTCGGATAACTACGGATGAAAGATTAACGAGAGATAAGCTGAATTTTATTCCTGCTGTGGCACTAAATAAAATCATTCGGGCAAAACAATACTATTTTACGCAAGAATGGTTGTCTTGCAGAACCCTCTTGAATTCGGTTTTAGTAGAAAAGGCAAAAGAGTATGGTAAAGAAAATTGCTATCTTTGGACGAAGGCGTGTCCGGAAAGAACAGTAGCGGTTTTGAAATATTGGGAGTTGGACAAACTATTTAATCGGTTTATATTCGACGAAAAGCGAAACTTCAAAAAATCTGTTTTGAGATTAAAGGAATTAACGAATTCAAATGAGCTTGTGATTTTTGAAAACAATCAAAGATTTTTCAAGCATGAAAAAGTTGAAATAATCGGACATATTAAATCGGATAAATTTGACGTTACCGAATATTTGATTCGTAGTGTTTCGACTTAATAACATATAACAGATAAATTATTTTTTATTGAAAATTTAATTCTCCGATTGAATTGCCTTTTCGGGTATAGGCGGTAGCACAAAGAAAAGCGGAAGTAAACGGAAAAAACTTTTGCGCATGATTTGAATATTAAAAAGAAACGCTTAACGGAACAAAACCGTTAGGCGTTATTTTTATGCAAAACTTTTTTCTTGGTCGTTGACTTCCGTGTTGCCGTTCTCGAAGAATATGTTTTTTAACTTTTCTTCGTGCTTCCGTTGTGGTTGCCGAAAAGGCAAATAAAACAATCGGAGGAAATCCAAAATGAACAACAAAAGCATGTTCCTCAATTACAACGTTATGAAAGAGGAAATCTCACCCGACAACGCATTCGCTATGGCGGAAATCATAACGTTTGCGGAAACGCGCTATCTCATAGGCTACATGGGAACGCAGATGCAGAAGATGTACGTTGATTTGTACAAGGACATCTTGAACAAAAACGACGTAACCCGTGTATTGAGCGACAGTTACGATTTGGTACAGGAATGCGCCTTGTGCCTCTGCGAGCACTACGGAAAGCATTTGAGCGACATAATAGGTTACACCAAGAAAGGCAAGAAGATCACCGTACAGATGGCTTGCATCAGAAGAATGAATAAGCTGATAAACAGAAAGACGAGAGACCGTTACCGCAATATCAGCCTCGAAGCTCTGACGCGGAAAAGCGAGATCCTGTTCGGCAAGAGGTGTCAGATAGTATGAAAACTTATTTGACATACTTTCCTCTCAATTTTGCCATCACCGAGGGACCGTCCGATAATTGCCCGTTATCAGCCTGCGCCTTTCCTTCCATGATTTTGGAATACATATCGATGCGCGCAAGCTGTTGTTCGTAAGCCGCCATGCTCATGATCACCATATCGCCGTAACCGTTCTTCGTAACGTAAATCGGCTCGTTGGTTGCATTGCACATTTCGGATAACTTCGTCGTATCTCTTAAATCTCTGATCGGAATAATCTGCGGCATAAAACCACCTCCAAATATATTATATTCCATTCGTGTCATTATTATAGCATAATTATGTTTTCTTGTCAATGCTTTTTTGTCAGTTGCTTTTTCGCAGTTGTGCAATCGTATCGGCGTTTACTGTCCCGATATATTCTTCCTCGTCCCAGCAGGTGAAATCGTCAAAAAGCAGCAGCTTTTTATCCTCCAAGCCGATTGTCGTTACAATGTCGTCCTCCATGATGTCCGAGATAAAGTATTGCGGCAGCCCCTTACTATAAACAATCTTCTCTCCCGTCTTTTCAAGATACTTCATAAGATATGCAACCGAATTACCAAGCATAGTATAATCATCTATCTTCTCGAAATCGGAACGACCGAACCGTTCGTTGAAATAGGTGTTCTGCACCGTGATCTGTCTGCGGTGGCTTTTGAAACTGTAATCGCTCTTTTCTAACAACAGCCCCGGCATTGTTCCTTCGGGAATGTAAAACAATCCGTGAAAGTGCAACCGTTGCTTTTCGGGGGAACGCTCCCATACGCCGACGTACTTCCAACCCTTCCGAGAGGCGAAGTTAGCAAGCGTCTTTTTCAAGCCTTTGCGGAAACTTTCCTCGGTATGAAGTTTTCCGTTGAAGGTAAAAGTTACGAAGTAGTTAAACGTCTGTAAATTGACTTTCCTCGTTAAACGGATACGCCGCATGATCAGATTGCGCCGTTTGCGTTCGATATTACTGTCTACATAGTTCTTCACCGCATTGTCCGTCTTAAAATGCGGACGTAAAGCCGTCATGAGCTTTTCCCGCCGTTCGCTTTTCTTCAAATGGAGATACTGCTGATACAGCTCGTTGAACAACTCTTTCTTCGTCATAAGCCGCTCGTTCGACTGCAAGATATTAGCGGGTTGTTCGGGTTCTTCCCGTATGCCCGATACCTCTATTTGTTCCAACGGCGAAAGCGCATTGCCATTCTGCGGTGCGCTATTTACATTCGGTATTACTTCGGTAGATTCGACGGGAAAGTCGCTTGCATTCCCGTCCTTAACGATAATAACTTCTTCCCGCTTCTTCGGACAGGGACGGTAACGTTTTTCCGTATGCGGAATGGCAATATAATGACTTCCGTCAAAATATACTTTACATTCGGGGAAAGGCATGGCTATTCCACTTAGGTACGGGCATACATGGTGGTGGGCAAACGCCGCCCGTCCTTGTTCTTGCGCTCACGGAAATGTTTCTCGTAAATCCTATTCCGCTTCGCCGTGCGGCGGTAGTACGTATCAAAGCTGAACATCACGTTGTTCTCCTGCTCGCTGCACCGCACGCCGATAATATGCTTGACGATATAGTTCTTCGTCCTGTAAACGTTGTTTGCTTCGTATAAAAAATCGTAATCCTTTTCCATGTCAGCTTTCCCCTTTGAAGTATTCTAAAAGAAAGATGCACAACTGCTTATTGAGCCGCCTGATATACTCCACGCAACAATCCCAATCAAAGGATACCGTCTCCTGCGTGTTGTTATGAACGTACAGCTCGACGTACACCTTATAGAGCCGCGGAGGGGCGTTTGTAACCGCTTGACTGTTTCCACGATCTTGCTCTCTCCGACCGTCTCAGCCGCTTTCTCGAACTCTTTCTGCTTGGAATAATAGTATTTGATCGCCCGCAAATCACTCCGTAACTCTTGAATTGTCATGCCCGTTCCTCCGAAAGCGCTTTCTGCAAGTACAGCAACAGCCGTTTATTGAGGATCTGGATATACTCGGGCGTGTAGCACAGCTCAACGGACAGAGCCTCCTGCGTAAGATTGCGCGCGTACAAACCGACATAGATATCGTACATTCTGGTAGGCGCGGACTGTATCACAGTATTGTAGCGTTTGGTTTTGCCTACGATATCGTTTGTGCCTACCACGCGGAAACCCTGCTCGAAGGCTTCCTTGCGCGAATAGTAGTAGCGAATGTTTTTCAGATCATTCCGAATTTGTTTTAACGTCAACATGGTTGACCTCCCTTGATTAAGTTAGAGCATTTACGCCCTTCACCTAATAGCCACGGGAAAACCATTTTTGGGGTATGCTACGATAAAAGTTTTTGCAATTTTTTCAACGCATTATAAACATAGTCCCGCACTGTATATGTGCGGAACTATGTTTGTTCTAATACTCGAAATAAATTTTGAATTCCGTCATGAAAAAATATTTTTATCGTTGGACGATTTGGAACGGTTGCGTTTGCGCCAGCTTGCGGGAGTGATGCCGAATTGTTCCTGAAAGTTACGGGTAAAACTGTTTTGCGAATCGTATCCGAGCTTTGTGGCGATCCTCGATATCGGCATATCGGTATCGGCAAGCAAAATCACGGAATAGTTCATTCTGTTTTCCGTAAGATATCTTCCGATTGATTTTCCCGTGTAGTGCTTGAATGAATCGTAAACGTAGCCGCGGCTGTAATTTGTCAGGGCGATGATATCGTCGATCGGCAACGCCATGACTTCGGGTTGATTGAGCAGGGAAAGAAGGGTTTGCAGCCATTCAGGCAGAGAGGATATATGTTGAATCTGGTGGTCGATATAAAAGCCGAGTAATTCGAACACGATACAGGTGTGATAACTTTCGTAGTCAATGATATCCGCCTTTTCTGAATCGAATTGATTGAGTTGCTCTTGCAGGATTTGCAGTTTTTTCATACCAATGTTGAAATATAGCGGCTCGTCGGCAGACATGATTTTATCGTAAAGATCAGCGGAAAGGGTAGCGCAGATTTTTTGCATTTTTTCGGGCCAGACGTAAACGTCCCGATGCAGATGCTTTGTGTTGTTCGGGATCGATAGCGCGTGCTCATCGTTCGGACGCAACAGAAGAAGTTCGCCCGGCGATAGTGTTTGCGTTGTTCCTTTATAAATATTTTCTATATTTCCTTCGATCGGAACTAAAAATTCGAAAAAATTATGGGTGTGCATTGGAGCGGGGTTGGTATACGGGTGCGTATATTCCGTAACGGGTAGCTTTTCATGTTTGAAAAAACAAAAGAACAAATTTTCCATAGCTTGGAAATTATAACATGATTTTCTAAAATTTACAATGAAATATGACTATTTAGTGAAAAGATCGGACTATTTGTGTAGAAATTGGGATTTTGTAATGGTATAATTTTTATGTGTTGGGAAAGGGGCATGCCCCTTTCCGTTGCGTTCCGCAACGGAAACCATGCTAATAGATTTGGAGGGAAATTGTGATAAAAGGGAAAGCAGAAAAAGTTTGTTCTATTTCGTTAGCGGTTGCAGTGCTGTTAACGGGCATGGCGGGGGCAAACAAAGTTACGGCGTCTGCCGCGCTTAGCGAAACGGCGCTCGTTCAACACGAGGAATTGGCGCAGGAAATCGCAAGAAACGGTATGGTTTTATTGGAAAACCGCGGCGCGCTGCCTTTGACATCTACCGACCGCGTCGTGGGGAACAGTCTCGGACAGATCGTTTACGGCGGATCGGGCTCGGGGCTTGTTTCTTCGTCGCGCCGACATATCTCATATTCCGACGCTTTGAAGGAAGCCGCGCAAAAAAATCTGATTGCCTCTTATACAGACGACATTCGTGGCGACGGTAATAAATGTATTATATTTATATCGCGTGCATCGCAAGAGGACACAGATATTGCTGCGAGCACGTTTAATCTTTCGTCTGCCGAAAGAAGCAGGCTGACTGAGGCGTGCGGAACGTTCGGCGCGGAAAACGTGATCGTGGTGTTGAACGTCGGCAGCGTGATGGACACGACGTATTTGAAAAATCTGAATTTGGGCGCAATCGTTCTTGCGTATTACGGCGGAAACACGGCGGGCGCGGCGCTTGCCGACTGCCTTACGGGGCAAAGCAATTTCTCGGGGAAAACGGTCGATACATGGGCGGCGAGTTATTCGGATTATCCTTCTGCATCCGTCGGCGAGTTCGGCGTACAGAATAATGTGCAATACACGGAAGATATTTATGTGGGCTACCGCTATTTTTCCACCTTCGATCCCGATTACGAAAAAGTCAATTATCCGTTCGGCTATGGATTGAGTTATACGCAATTTACTTTAAGCGAACAGGCAATCTCCATTGAGGGTGATGACGTGACGGCGCGTGTAAAAGTGACGAACGTGGGCGGAGTTGAAGGCAGAGAGGTCGTACAACTTTATTATCAATCGCCCGATTCCGTACAAATCGGAGAGGAAAACGTCTTTTTCGGCGCGCCTGCGCGCGAGCTGGGCGGTTTTCAAAAAACCCGTTCGCTGAAACCGAACGAAAGCGAAACGGTCAGTATCAAATTTTCCGTGAACGATATGGCGGTGTATGATGATATGGGAAAAATCGAGGCGGATACCTATCAATTACTTGCGGGTGATTATCAATTTTATTTAGGTACGAATGTGAGGGACGCCGATAATGCGTTTGCAGGATATCAACCATATACAGTGGCGCAAACGACGGCTGTTTCCGAAAAACTAACGGCGCTTCCCGCCTCACAGCTTGATGAACGCTTGCTTTCAAACGGAGAGAAGGAAACGGTAGGGATGAAAAAAATCGCGCCCTACGGTTCTACTACGATTCAAGGCGAAAATTTTAATCAAAAAGCGCACCTTTATGAAGTACGTAATGGCGACGTTTCCACAAACGAGGCAAATCTCGGCGTAAATAATTTCTATTTCGTCGGACAGTTGCAGGGTCATGCGGGGGAGTGGCTCGATTATAAGGTGAGCGTCGAGAAGGCCGGTGATTATTCCGTGGGGCTTGCAATGGCGAATGCAAACAACGGCGGCGGACGGTTTGTCGACGCGGTCACGTTTTACGTAAACGGCGTAAAGCAGAGCGTGAAGTATACTTATGTTTCCCGCGATTGGCTTAACTTTACTTACGCGACCGCGGAAGGGGTGCTCTCCCTGCCTGCGGGCGAGGTTACCGTTCGGCTGGAAAATAAAAGCGGACAATTTTCGAATCTCGACTTTTTCACGATATATAATAACGCCGTTTCTCCCGATGCGACCACGGTGATCGAGGCGGAAACCCTCGGTGCGGAATCCGTATGCTACGGCGATAACGGCGCGGTGGTAGTAAACGCTGCAAATAAGAAGATTGCCGTTCCCGTTAATGTGGAAAAAGCCGGCGAATATTACGTAAGATTAAAGGCTTCCAACGTAAAGAATGCTTCGGAACAGACGGCGGCTCTTTCCGTCGGCGGAACAGAGATCGGGGCGTTTTCGTTGATGCGCACCTCGTTTTTGGATGATTACTCGCAGGAGGCGAATAAGTATCGGTTTACCTATACCAACTCGGTTAGCGTTACGCTTCCCGCAGGGGAAACAGAACTTTTGATTGAAACGAAGGATGCCAATCTTTACGCTTTGGATACGATTGAAATCAATCCTGCGGAATGCGGCGCGCCCGAATATGCTTTTTCGGATAATACAGACGGTGCGCACAGTCCCGTCGAAAACGATTCGTATGACGCGACGGTAACATATTCACAGCTTGCAAGCGGCAAAATCGATATGGATGCATTTGTCGGCGCTCTGTCTGCGCAAGAACTGATCGCGTTTACGGGCTTGGAACGGCCGCTCGGGTTCAGCTATGGCGGTGCGGGCGCATTGGGGAACGGCGCGTGGAACGGAAAATTAGACAGAGGCGTTCCGCGGGTTTATACGACCGACGCGGGCGCAGGCGTGGGGCTGAGCAGTAAGGGCAACGTTGTTTGGTTTCCTTGCGCGACGCTGATTGCCTCGACGTTCGACGAGGAGTTGGCGCAACAATACGGTCGGGCGGTAGCCGAAGAGGCGGCGAGTTTTGGGTTCAACGTTTGGCTTGCGCCTTCCGTTAATATTCATCGGAATCCCCGTTGCGGCAGAAATTTCGAATATTATTCCGAAGATCCCGTTGTGGCGGGTAAGATCGGAGCGGCTGCCGTCAGAGGCGCGCAAACGCAGCATGTGGCTGTTTGTGTGAAGCATTTTGCCGTCAATAATCAGGAAACGACGAGATTCACGAGCAATTCCTGCGTATCAAACCGCGCGATTCGTGAAATCTACTTAAAGGCGTTCGAAATTATCGTAAAAGAAAGCAAGCCTTGGGCGATCATGAGTTCTTATAACCGCCTGAACGGCGAATACGTCGCTGCGACGCCCGAGCTCATTACCGACGTTCTGCGCGAGGAATGGGGATTCGACGGCGCTGTCTTTTCTGATTGGTTTTGTTTCAGCGATCATGCCGCTATGCTCGGCGCCGGCAACAACATTAAGTGCGACAATGCGGATTATGCGCAGGCTTTAAGAGCGTACGAAGCGGGATTTCTTTCGCGCGAAACGCTCGAAAAGAACGTGAAAGACATTCTCTTGCTTATGCTTCGAACAGGAGGTAACGAGCATTATTACGAACAGGGGTGGGTGAGCGACGAAACGTCGCATTGGCATGCCGCGGCTTGCGGACACGACGTAAAGGGCGACGAAGCGGAGCATGATTTCGTTGACGGGAAGTGCAATGTATGCGGTTACGAAAAGAGTGCGACGGTGCCCGACCTAGGCGATAAGGACGATGATCCTCAAAAAGAGAACAAGGCGTGGATCGGGTGGACGGTCGGCGGTTGCGCCGTGGTTTTGGTCGCCGCGGGCGTCGTCACGGTCGTGCTTGTGAAAAAGAAGAAAAAGTAATTTTTGAAAAGAATTTATACGCGGCAATTTAGTGCAAACAATCGGAAAATAAAAAATCGGAGGACATATATGAAAGGGAAAAAGGCGGCGATCGCTCTTGCGGCAATTATGGGATTCGGCGCGGTTGCGTCGCTCGGCGCGTGCGGTGGATCGGGTGGATCGGGTGAAATCGATTTTTGGTATTCGGCTTCCGTTCCGGACGGCAGAATTATCAGTGAGATGATAGATGCCTATAACAACGGACAGGGCAAAGAGGACGGCGTACACGTTACGGGCGATAATCGCGGTTCTGTTTCCAGAACCGACCTGATGGTCAATTCACCCAACGTCATCATGCTGTCGGACGAACAGTTCAAGCAGTTTGCGGTGGAGGATTACTATCTCGATTTAACGCAATATTACGAAGAAATGCCCGGTAATTATAAAGAAGAGGAAATTCCGACTTCGTTTACGCGGGCGTTCCGAATTGATACGAAAGACGACGCGAACGGAAAACGCATGGCGGGGGAAGGCGCGGCGATTCAGGGAATTCCGTTCGGCGTAGATCCCATGATTTACTATTACAGTATCGACGTCTTCGAAGAGGCGGGAATTAAAATTATTTCCTGCGAAGAAAAGGATCTTGAAAAAAAGTATCCCGGATTACAACCGCACGGTTATGCGGAATATACGGCGGAAAACGGCGCAAAACCTCCCGTGGAGGGTGCGACCGTAAGCGAGAACCTTGCCGGGGAATCGGTGTATAAAATTTTTAACAACCTGATTCCCATGAATTTTGAAGAATTTCGCTATTTGAGCAAATGTTTTACAAAATCGTATACCGACAACGATTCGACCACGGATTACGGCAGCGCAACGCACCACTGGTTCTCTTTCGGCTGGTCGGTCGGCGGCGACTGCGTGGGCTACGACGGCGAAAAATATTCTTTTACGGCGCTCGACAGTTCCGCTAACTATCTCGTAACGGCAAAGGACGGCGTTACCGTAAACGGAAAGCATTATGCGGCGGGCGAGGTTGTGCGGTATGAGGATAAAGTAAAACAGGCAGATATTGCTACCATGCAGGGATTGCATCCGCTTCCTTCGCAGCAAACCGCTATGCAAGAATTTATCAATCTGAGCGTTCCGCGCGATAAAACGGGCGGAATGGTTGCTACGGGTTACGGCGTGGCGACGGCAATCAACGAGAGCGTGGACGCCTTGTACAGCGCATCGAACAAGGTTGCCATGGTATCGGGCAGAATCGTACAGACAACAACGTTGGAGGTTGCCTACAAAGGACAATACGATATTGCTCTGCCCACGCAATGGCGCGAATATAAGGGCGGAAGCGTTTATTACAAAGGCGAAGAAACGTTTGGAAACGAATATCTCAAAGTCATTGGCAAACAATACGCCGGAACGGTTTACACGGGCGAACTCGATAAAGACGCCGAAAGCGGCGTTCCGTTCGTCGGGCGTCAAACGGGATACGGATCGTTTTCCGCACTCATGATTCCTGTCAATTCCGATTCTTCGAATTACGAGGCGGCTTGGAAGTTCATTCGTTGGGCGGCAAGCGAAGAAGGTCAGAGAATTTACATAAAGACGGGTAACGTGCCCAATCAAAGCGCGCTTGCATTGAGTGATGAATATGCGGCGATCGGATCCGGTCTTAATTATCGGGCGGCGGCGATCGCGGCGCAGGGCGCTGAAATCGGCGATTGGGCGTATTTCAACAACGGCGCTTGGGTTGACAAATGGTCGGGTAACTTCAATCAGGCTTTGCGACTCGGCTATACCACGCCCGAAAAGTTTATGCAGGATTTTGCCGGCATTGCCAATACGGATATCGGGAAAGTTTCCATCGTCATGAACGGGAGGTGGTAAACATGGAAGAAAAGACTGCCGTTTTGCAAACGGATCAATCGAGTTCTTCCGTAGCCCTGCCGCCCGAAAAGAAAAAGAGGAAATTCCGTAAAAGCTGGATCATGTGCTGGATCGGCGTGGCGATCCCGCTTGTCGGGTTTCTCGTATTCAACGGCTATCCGATCATCGTGTCGTTGCAGGCAATGTTTTCTTCGATGAAATTCGGCAAGCTCGAAACCATGAAATGGAACAACTTTGCCAATTTCAAAATGCTGGTCGGCGACGCGAAGTTGATTGCCTCGATCAAAGTTACCTTGATATTGGCTTGCGCGCAGTTCGTATCGCTCGGCATCGCCCTGTTGATGGCTGCTTTTTTAAGCCAGAACGTAAAAGGTACGAGAGTTTTTCAAACGCTGTACTTTGTGCCTTATATCTGTTCCACGGTGGCAATTTCGATCATGTGGGGCAATATCTTCGACTTAAACGGCGTTTTGAACGCGATATTGGGAACGCGCATCGAGTGGCTGAACAACCTCGAAAATCCCTCCACGCTAACCTGGGCGATCTTTATCTCGATTGTTTGGCAAGCGCCGGGATACGGCATCGTCATGTACTGTTCGGCGTTTAAGGCGATCAGTCCGTCGCTTTACGAGGCAGCAGACCTCGACGGCGCAAACGCCTGGCACAAATTCCGTCATATCACGCTACCCGGGATTTCGTCCATTACGTTTTTCCTGATTTTGGCGGGAATCACAGCGGGACTTACCACGTTCGACGCCGCAAAAGTATTGGCGCCGATGAGTTGGGATAACTTTGCGGGTCCCGAAGACTCGGGTTTGACCATCATGTATTATATCTACAACACGGGCGTGAAAAATGCGGAAATGGGCTATGCTTCGATTTTGAGTTGGATGCTCTTTGTTGTAATGATGATTCCTTCCGTGTTTCTCGTCAAGAAAAGAATTTTATCGATGGAGGATAATTGAGAATGGAAAACACCAACGAAGTTTCCTCTGCGACAAAAGTGAGAAAAGTTCCTGTCGGAAAAATCGTAACATACACCGTACTGATTCTTTACACCGTATTGTTGTTTTTGCCATTTCTCATCGTATTATGCACGGCGTTCAAAACGGACGCCGAGATCGTGGAAATGGGTAAGATAAACGGTTACAGCCTATTTCCGAAAAAATGGAGTTTAGAAGGGTTCGGCATGGCGCTTTCGACGAGCGCGGAATACAACGCGGTAAACGGCGTTCCGTCGCTTATTATCGGCTTTTTTAATAGCCTGTGGCAGACCTTGATTCCCTTGACCGGCGGACTTTTCGTTTCGGCGTTCGCGGCGTTTATGTATTCGAAGTACCGTTTCCCCGGTCGAAAGACGCTGTTTATGATCACGGTGCTTACGATGATGCTGCCGCTCGGCGCGTTTGGGTTTGTCAGTTATCTCTTTTATGCAAGCATCGGCTGGGTGGGGAACAAGGGCGTGCTCGCCATTCTCATTCCGGGGTTATTCGGCGGCGCGGGTACGGTGTTCTTTTTGAGGGCGTATTTCGACAGCGCGATTTCAAACGAGGTTTTGGAGGCGGCGAAGATCGACGGCGCGAATGATATTAAAATCTTTTTTATGATGATTTTGCCGCTTGCGAAGCCTGCGCTGATCTCGCAATTTTTATTTGGTTTTGTCGGCGGATACAACAACTATGCTTCGGCGCTAATGTATCTGTACCGCGATAAAAGTATGTGGAGCTTGCAGCTCGCGGTGTCCGAATTGGTGACGATCGGTTCGCAATCGGAAGGCGGATATGTGAATATGCAATGCGCGGCGTCGATCGCGGCGCTACTTCCGCTGTTGGCGCTATACGTCGGAGTACAAAAGTACTTTATCGAAGGCATCACGATCGGCGGCGGAAAGGAATAAAACGGAAACCTATTAGAGGAGGAAAAGATGAAAAAAATAAAGTTAGCGACATTGGCGGTTGTTGCGGTTATGTCGACGGTAATGTTGTGTTCTTGCGGGGGCGAAACGGTAAAAAAAGTTGCATACGAGTTGCCGTATTACGACGGAACGACGCGCAGAGATTTCGACACGCAGGATAAGCCCTATTTTAACACCGAGCTTTGGCGTAGAAATTCGAGTTTGAAGGAGGGCGCCGACGTTCAGATTTTGGACGACACGGCGCGGACGGGTTATTATTACGCCTATTCCACGGGTTATAATTATTATTACTCGAAGGATCTCGAGCATTGGAGCTACGGGGCGAGCTTCTTTTCCCCGGAAGGATTAGCGGGCTGCGACAGATTGTGGGCGCCCGAGGTGATTTACAGCGAAGAGGACGAAACGTATTATGCGTTTTTGGCGGTACAGCCCACGCCCGATAAAGAGGTCGAGGCGTTTACCGCACCCGAACACATGCCTATCATAGCAACTTCGAAAGATCCGCGCGGTCCCTTTAAGCCGCTCATTTTCGAGGATAGAAACACTTCCTATCCGCAGTGGTATGCCAAATACTGTTTCCTCGATATGGCGGAATATCGGGCGGCGTATGAAAGATTGGATCTTCCCGTAAGCGATCCGTCTGCATGGGAAAAGATATACACGATCGACGGGGGGATCGTCGACGCGGGCTGGATGCGCGCGTTCGATTTCAGTCCGTTTGAAGATCCCGAAACGGGCAAGAAATATCTGTATTGGAGCCAGTCGCCGGGCGGCACGGCGGCAGTGGAGATGATCGATTGGACGACGCCCGATTGGGATACGTTCCAAGTGGTCGCAGCGGCGCTTTATTACACGGTGGACGACTACGTAAAAGCGACGAACGGGGATGCCTCGGTTGAAAAGGTCTACTACGAAACGCTGGGCGCCTATTGTAACGAAGGACCGTTCGTCTATAAGCATAGCGGGAAATATTATCTTACGTTCTCGATCGGATCGGGCGAAACGGGCAATTACAGCGTGATGCAGGCAATCGGCGACAGCCCGTTGGGACCGTTCCGCAAGCTCACGGACGAGGAAAACGGATTTATCGTGAGTAGCGACCTTGGCTCGAATCGCGGGGTCAGCGGCCCCGGTCACCATTCCTTTATCCGCACGAAGGACGGCAAGGGCGATGAAAAGCTACTAATGTGCTATCACGCGCAAAAGAGCGTGTATTCGGAGAGCTGGGGAAGATGTATGCGCTTCGACGAAATCAAATGGGTGGAAACGCAGGGGATAGACGGCGAAACGTTCGACGTGATGCACTTAAATGGTCCCACGATTACCGTGCAGCCTACGTTCGGCGTGGGTAGAGAGGTGGGCGATATCACCTCGCGCGTGAAGAGCGCAACGCTCGTACGCGGAACGGTAAAGGAGGGCAGTGCCGATAACCTTATCGACGGGCTCATTCCCACTTTCGTGAAAATGAATCAGGCGTTCGAGAATAAGTACGTTAAGGAAACGGAAATTTCCGTAACCTCCACGTTCGAGTTGGAATTCGAAAGCGAGCAGGAGCTCCGCGCGCTCATGATCTACAATTCCAAAAACACCGAAAAGGCGTTTGTGAAAATTAAGGATATCGCGTTTATCTCGGAAAACAACGGCGCGGAACGGATCAATTATATCAAGGAGCTCGAAGTCGACAAAGCGGCAAGTTATTTCTTCGACGTTCGCAATAACCGTTACGACGGGATTCAACGTTGCAGTAACGTCTATGCGGAGTTCGATCCGATTAAGGTGAAGAAAATCCGCTTTACGGTGGAATTGCCCGAAGGGCAGGAGCGGGCGGCTGTCGGCGAGGTCGTCGTTCTCGGAAAATATTAAGGAGGAAAAAAGATGAAAGCGAAGAAATTGGCGGCTATCGCGCTCGGCGCGGTCACGGCGGTTTCCGCAATCGGCTTGCTTGCTGGCTGCGGCGGATTGCAGGCAAAGGGTCCGCAGTACGAGTACACGGTGATCGAATCGGATAAAGATTACAGTTTTGATAAGGAAATTCCCGTCATCGACGGAAACGTAAAGATCGACGGAAAGTTTGACGAGAGTTTTTACACGTCGCGCAATTGGTTTCAGGGACACAAGGTCTTAAACAACGAAGAGGGCACGCTGGAGGTGACGACCTATTTTTCCAAATCGGGAATCGTAGTCGCGGCAAAGCTGCGCGACAGCCGACCCGTAGTTTACAGCGAACATGTCGCTCCCGGGAACAGCAGCTGCTTCAACTGTTATTTTTCCATTGTATCCAAGGATACGCCGAACTATAACGTTTACGAAATCGAGTGCTCGGCGGGCAACGTGTTCAATATCGGCGTTATGACGGGTTTCGGCGTCAAAGCCGTTGAAACGGACGGATACGAAATTTATTCCGCCGTCGTGCGGTACGGGGACGTATCGAAGGGCGAGTGCTTCGGTTACGACGTGGAATATTTTATTCCCTGGTCGTTGTTCGGAACGCAGACGCGTCCCGAGCTCGTCTATCTCAATTCCACCATGGTTTCGGCTACATTAGACGAGGAAGGCTTGCTCGTTAACGGCTCTTACAGAATCTGGTACAATTTCGGCTACAATCAATCGCCCGAAATTTCCGTTTGGCAGAATTATAATCAAGGCTACTCGTTCGATAAAGACGGATTTGTAAGCAATAAAATCACGATTCAAACGTCGGGCGGCGGAAGCGTAAGCGAAGAATGGGGATACGATTGGTGTTTAACGGGCGATACCGTGAATTTTAACATAAAGCCCGACGCAGGAAAAGAACTGACTTCGATCGTAGTCAACGGAATCGAAAGAAAAAGCGAAGTGAAAAGAGGCGCTCTTTCCGTCCGTTGCAGCGGCAATATCGAAATTACGGCAACGTTTGCCGAAAAACAGGATCAATGAAACATTTTGTTTCAAAAAATATATGTTAAGAGGTAAAAACATGAAAGGAAAAAAGAAAGGACTCATTGCGCTCAGCGCGTTGTTTACGCTGTCGTTTGGCGCCGCGCTTGCCGGTTGCGGCGGGGGCGCGCATAATCCGACGCTTGTCGCGGGGAAAGATCCCACTTGTACGGAGGCAGGATACGAACAGTATTACCTTTGCACGCACTGCGATAAGATGTATTCAGATGAGGCGGGCAAACACGAAATTGCCGCGCCCGTCGTAAAAGATGCGCTCGGGCATGATATGTCGAAGCATGACGGCAATCAGGCAACCTGCACCAAGCCGGGCAACGTGGAATATTACACCTGTTCGCGCGAGGCGGGCGTGTATTATGCCAACGAGGCAGGCACGCAGACGCTCGAAGAGATCGGCGTAACCGTCGAACATGATTTTACGGGTGAAAAGGACGGTGTTCCCAATACCCGTCCCGCCGAAGATCCCACCAAGGACGCATTCGGCAGAAAGCCTTCGTGGACGTGCAATATGTGCGGAACGATGTTCGGCGACGAATACGGTGATAAAGTCGTTACCGAAGAGGATTTGAAAATCGATAAAATTCAGGAAACAATCGACGGCACGGCGACGGGGGATTTCTATCATTCCGAAAATGCGTTCGTCATCGGTGAGGCAAACGTACGCGACGGCGGTCTGGGCATGGTGTTAAACGCAACGCTTGCAAGTGACGGCGTTTATTTCCACTTGGTAACCAACCATAATACGCCTGCGGCAGAACAGAGCAAATGGGGCAGCGTTAAAATTTATATTAACGCTCGCAATACCGAGGATAAACACTTGCCGGGGAACGCGGCGGTCAGTGAAGCGCAGACGATCTGTATGAACCTCGGTCTTAACGGCAATATCGGCACGCACGACGCCCATACCGTAAAGGCGTTCAAAACCGAAACGAACGGGGATGACGCGCTCACAAAGTTTACGACGACTTGGGAAATTTACTGCTCGTTCGAAAAGCTTGCCGAAACCAATAAAGCCGTTCTTGCCTATGCATTTGAAAAGCAGGACGGCAAAACCGTTCTCAAAAACGGTTACAACATTTTGGTGACGACGGTCGGTTGTATCGTGAACAAGAATGAAGCCGACAAGTTCGCCAACAACGGAACGAGCGTTTGCAGAGATATCGGCGACGGCGACGTGGAAAAGGCATGGTATCTTTGGGAGAAATCGGGCTATTCCGACAGCGGTGCGGAACATAAATATATGATCGTCACGCACGAGGGATTCTCGGAGGACTTCCAAACCGTGGCAACGCAGTACAAGGTGACCGCCGCCACGGATGAAAATGCAACGATCAGCGGCTTGTCCGAAAAGGTTGCGGCAAACGGATCGCTCGAAGGAACGGTTACCGTGAAGGAAGGCTACGTGTTCCGCGGGTTGAATATCAACGGCAAAACCGTTCAGGCAAATGCGGGTGCGTTCAGCGTTTCGCTGGACGAATTGAACCTTCCCTGGAACACGGCGGAGATTACCGTAACTCCCGTTGTTATAAAAAACGAAACGCAGTCGGTTACGCTTACGCTCAAGGATAAGGCGAAAGAGGGGCTTACCCCGCTTGCAAATACGAACGTTTCCTTAACGGACGGCTTCGGCGATCCGATTACGGCAACGACGGATGCAAGCGGCGTTGTAACCTTTAACGATCTTCTGTGCACGACCTACACGCTTACGGTGGAAGGTTATCCGCAAAAGACGGTTGTCGTAACAAAGGGTACGGGTACGGCGGAATCCGAGTTGATCAAAATTTTCGCGATCGCGAGCAACGACAACGTTATCGTGAGCGATTTGGAAAAGACCGTTTCGATCGTGGAGGCGTTGAATCCCGATAAAACATATACCGGTACAGCGGAAGTCGTAACGGATAGCACGTTGAAGAATGCGAACGTCTTGTTTGAAACGACGGTAAAAGCGGAGAACTTCGAAGACGGCTGGACGGGAAAATCCAACATGCAGCGCTTTATGATACAAATGACGGAGAGCGGCAAGGGTCTCTTCTTCTGGGTATGGACAGCAGGCGAAAATAAGGCGAACGTGAAAGCGATTAACGATTTGAACAATCGCGAAAACGAAGGCGGTTCAGAACTTGACATCAACGATTGGACGGAGGAAGAAAGAGGATGGATCGTTCCGTTCATTAGAAGCGACGACGGCTTAAAACTGCGCGTTCTGAGAGACGGCGGCACGATTTCATTGTACGCATACGACGGCGTGGAGTGGGTTTATTTCGGCAAGACGGAATGCGAAGAAGACGACCAAACGAAGATCGTGCTTTACGGCACGGGCTGCGGCTGGGAATTCTCGCAAAATGCGCTGACTGACCTCGGTACTTTTGTGGAAGAAAAACTTCCCGTAGTCGGAACGCCCGGACATATCGCGCACTACGTAAACGGAAACAAATACTATCTGCCCGACGGCACGCCCACCACTGCGGAAGAAGTAAAGACGGAATTGATTGTTTCCCAAGCGACGGTGACGCTTGTGTTGAAGGGTTTGGACGGAAATAACATAACGGTTGCCAACGGCACGAAAGTGACGGTAAAATCTCAGTTCCATAACGGGGAACTCACGGCGGACTCAAACGGCGTATTAAGCGGCACGCTGTACGCGGGTGAATACACGGCGAGCCTCTACGGCTATAAAGATGCTACGCTTACAGTTGAGGAAAACGGCGCAGTCACGCTCACCATGAATGCGACGATCGCGCATGCAAATAACCAAAACGTTGTCGTGAACAATACGGAAAAAACGATTACGATTGTCGAAGGACTGCCTGCGGATAAATCTTATACCGGCAATGCGGAATACGTGACCGACGCTTCGCTGAAATCGGCTAACGTCTTGTTTGAAACGACGGTAAAAGCGAACAACTTCGAAGACGGCTGGACGGGAAAATCCACCATGCAGCGTTTCATGATCCAAATGACGGAAAGCGGCAAGGGTCTCTTCTTCTGGGTATTCAGTAGCGGTGGTGATAAGGCGAACGTGAAAGCGATTAACGATTTGAACAATCGCGAAAACGAAGGCGAAAAGGAGCTTGACATCAACGATTGGGGTGAGATCGGAAGAGGCTGGATCGTTCCGCTTATCAAGAGCGAAGACGGCTTGAAGTTGCGCGTCGTGAGAAACGGCGGTTCGCTCGCGCTGTATGCTAACAACGGAACGGAATGGGTTTACTTCGGCAGCGTGGAATGCGGAGAAGACGATCAAACGAAGATTGTGCTTTACGGAACAGGCTGCGGCTGGGAATTCTCCGAAATGAACGTGACAGATTTGGGAACGTATGTTGAAGAAAAGCTTCCCGTTCCCGGAACGCCCGGACATATTGCGCACTACGTAAACGGAAACAAATACTATCTGCCCGACGGCACGCCCACAACCGCAGAAGCAATAAAGACGGAAGTGGTAGCGTCCGATGCGACGGTAACGCTTGCTTTGAAAGGGTTAGACGGCAATAACGTTGCGGTTGCCGAAGGCACGGTGGTGACTGTTAAATCTCAATATCACAATACGACGCTCACGGCGGGCACAAACGGTTTGTTAAGCGGTACGCTTTATGTGGGAACGTATACGGCAAGTCTTAACGGATATAGCGATGCAACGCTTACGGTGGAAGCAAGCGGTGCGGTAACGCTTACCATGCGTGCGGTATTCGTAATTGCGGAAGGCTTGCCTGCCGATAATACGTATGCAGGGAATACACTTGTAACACAATCCGATGAAACGAACGTCGTATTTGAAACGACGGTAAAAGCGAACAACTTCGAAGACGGTTGGACGGAAAAATCCACCATGCAGCGTTTCATGATCCAAATGACGGAAGGTGGCAAAGGTTTCTTCTTCTGGGTATTCAGTAGCGATGGTGATAAGGCGAATATCAAAGCAATCAACAGCTTGACGAATTACAGGACGGAAGGCGGTTCAGAACTTGACATCAACGATTGGGGTGAGATCGGAAGAGGCTGGATCGTTCCGCTTATCAGAAGCAACGACGGCTTGAAACTGCGCGTAATAAGACGCGGAGGCAACATTGCCCTGTATGCATATAACGGTTCGGAGTGGGTAGGACTCGGCGGTATCACTTGCGGTGCAGAGGATAAAACGAAGATCGCGCTTTACGGTGTCGGGTGCGGTTGGGAGTTTTCGGAAATGTCCGTCAGCGCGGCGGATAATACCGAATATGTTCTCAATGCAACCGTTACGGGCACCAAGGCGGGAGTTACGACCATTCTCGACGAGGGCGCAACGGTGCGCTTTACGAACCTTCTCGGATACGACAAAACGTTTACGGTAGGTGCGAACGGAACAATCGGCGATGTGAATGAGAAATTGCCGGCGGGCGAGTATACCGTTACGGTTTCGGGAAATTCGTATGCCGTGTTCCAAAAGAAAATTCTTATTTCTGCGGACGTTGCTACGCTTGCATTCGATTACAAGAAATTCACGATCGTTGTGAACAGCGGAAGTTATGACCGTTACGACTTCTCGCACGTCGAGGGCGATAATCCAACGATTGCGGTAAACGATGCGGTCGAACGGTTCAACGTGCTTTCTACGGATACGTACGGAAACGTTTCGGTTACGCTTGGCGGCAAGTTCAATAATAGTACTTACAGCAGCAAGTCGCAGGGTATCTTCATCAAGTTCGAAGACGGAAAATATATGTTCCTTCGTTTCGATTTCTTCAACGGAAGCTATAAAATCGCTTGGATGGGCGGCGATACCTGGGATTTGCCCCGCGTGCAGGATTGGGGCTGGGACGACATTCATTTGATGGATGAAACCCAAACGCAAAGGTGGACTTCCGGTCAGGAGATGAAGCTGCAGCTCGTTCGTGAAGGGAGAACGCTGAAAGTATATTTAGACGGAGTGCTTTACCGCACAAACGAATTGAACGAAGAATATGCCGACGACAAAGTGCAGGTCGGGTTCTTTGCTTGGGACGCTGCGGAGGACGCAAGCTGGAACTTCGAGATTTCGGAAGAACTTCCCGAAGCCTGAAACTGAGTTTTTTCAGAAAGACTACGAAGGGGGTGGCGGCGACTGCCGCCGCCCCCAAAATTTTAATTGCGGAGTAAAATATGAAAATACACCAACTAACGATCGAAGAAAAACTGCGGTTGATCTGCGGCAAAGACGCCTGGAATACCTGCGATTTGAACGGAAAGTTTCCGTCCGTGAAAGTGACGGACGCAAGCATGGGCGTGAGAATGTTTTTACATTACGACAAAGACGAGATTCCGTCCGTGTCCTATCCCTCATCGCAGATGCTGGCGAATACGTGGAATTTGGAAACGGTGCGCGCCTACGCCGAATGCGTGGCGGACGACTGTCTTGATTACGGCGCGGATATTTTGCTCGGGCCGGGCGTGAATATCAAGCGCAATCCGCTGTGCGGCAGAAACTTCGAATATTATTCGGAAGACCCGTATCTTGCGGGCACGATCGCACGCGAATATATTGCCGCCATGCAGCAAGAGGGTGCGGGCGCATGCTTAAAGCATTTTTGTTGTAACAATCTCGAATACAACCGAAAATTGCAGTCGAGCGAGGTAGACGAGCGCACGCTTCGGGAAATCTACTATAAGCCGTTCGAGATTGCATGCGAGGCTAAGCCCGTTTCTCTCATGTGCTCGTATAACAAAATCAACGGCGTGCAGGGCTCGGAATACAAAAAGGGCTTTTCCGTTTTGCGTGAGGAATACGGCTTTAACGGCGCAGTCATTTCCGATTGGGACGCGGTGTACGATCGCGCGAAAGCCGCGAAAGCGGGCTTGGATCTCGAAATGCCCTTTTCGCAGAGCAATTACGACAAATTGCTCGAAGATTACAAGGCGGGCAAAATTACGGAAGCAGAGATCGACGCTTGCGCGCATCGCGTGTTGGATATGGTTGCCCGTTGCAAAGAATTGCAAAATGGAAAAACGAGAAAACGCATCCGGGAGGATCGCATAAATGTATCGCGGGAAGCGGCGGAAGAGGGCATCGTGCTGTTAAAGAACGAGGGCGTGTTGCCGCTCAAAAAGGGGCAATCGCTTTCGGCATGCGGAATATACGGCGCGCCGTACAGCGCAAACAGCGATTATTCGCGTTATCTTTCGGGCGGCGGTTCGAGCAGGGTTGTCCGCCTGACAAAGGAATTCGATATCCCGGAAGCGCTGCGCAAGCAGGGCTTTACAGTGCTTTTTAACGGCGGGTTTGACGATAACGGGATCAACAACTGGGTTGGAATGAATCCGCGGGAGGCAATCGGGAACGCGGCGGAAAGCGACGTGAATATCGTGTTTGCAGGCACGGGCGGCGAGATCGAACACGAGGGAAACGACCGCAAACACATGAGACTTTCCGACGTTCAGGAACGTGCAATATTAGATACCGCGGCGGTCAATTCCAACACGGTAGTGGTGCTGTTCGCAGGCGCACCCATCGACATGAGTGCGTGGATAAACGAAGTTGCGGCAGTCGTTTTGGCGGGCTTCCCCGGCGAAAGGGGCGATGAAGCGGTTGCGAACGTTTTAACGGGAAAGATCAATCCGAGCGGAAAGCTCACGGAAACGTTCCCGCTGTGCTATGAGGATTCGCCTGTGGCAAACGGCTATTTGGACGGCGCGGTGACGCGGTACGAAGAGGGGCTCGACGTAGGCTATCGCTACTACGATACCTACAATGTTCCCGTGTTGTTCCCGTTTGGGTACGGGCTGAGTTATTCAACGTTCGAATATAAAAATTTGGCTTTGAAAACGGCGGACGATAAACTCGAAGTAAACTTCGAAATCGAAAACGTTTCGGCAATCGACGGAAAGGAAGTGTCGCAAATTTACGTTCGCGCCGCGAGCTCTTACGTCTACCGCCCGTATAAGGAATTAAAGGGCTTTGCAAAGACGCTTGTAAAGGCAGGCAAGAAGGAAAAGGTGACGGCGAAGCTCAATTTGCGCGCGTTCGAATATTGGTCGGTCGGGCACGATCGTTGGGAAGTGGAGGACGGCATTTACGAAATCATCGTAGCCGCGTCCGTTGCAGACGAAAAACTCAAAATAAAGATTAAAATCAAAGACGGCAAAATAACTGTTTTGTAAACAAGGAAAGCTATGATGGAAAGAAAAGAATATCCGCGCCCGCAGTTTCGGCGGGATAGTTGGCAAAATTTAAACGGCGCATGGGAATTTGCGTTTGACGATCAAAGCGAGGGCAAGGCGCAAGGCTGGTGGCGGGGCGATAAAAAGCTAGATAAAATCATCAACGTTCCGTTTTCCTATCAGTATCCCGCAAGCGGGATAAACGACAAAGCGATTCACGACATCACTTGGTACCGCCGCACGTTCTTGATCGCAAAAGAGAACGCGGACAAGCGCGCGTTGCTGTGCTTTAACGCCGCAGACTACGAAACGGACGTATGGGTGAATGGGATTCACGCAATCAACCACAAGGGCGGGTTTGCTCCGTTCTCGGTCGATATTACCGACTATCTGAACGGGGAAGAAAACGTGCTCGTCGTACGCTGTTTCGATAGTTTGGAAACGGCTGTCCCGCGCGGAAAGCAGCACTGGGAAGGTATTACATACGGTTGTTTCTATTATCCGAACTCGGGCATCTGGCAGAGTGTTTGGTTGGAATTTTTTGGAAGGGACTGCATCGAAAGCTATGCGTTAAAGCCCGATATCGACAACCGCTGTATCAGGGGCGAGATCCATACCATGTACGCAAGAGCGGACGAGGCGGAAATCGTTTTAACCTTTCAAGGGAAGATTTTGCAAAAGCAGCGGTTCATGCTTCCGCACAAGCGCACGCGTTTTACGGTGGATTTGTCGGACAACGCGTTTGATTTCAACTGCATGCTCTGGTCGGTAGAAAATCCGAATTTGATTTCAGTCGATTTCACATTATATGCAAAGAGCATGGCGGTCGACGTTGCGCATACGCGGTTGGGTATGCGCAAGATTCATATCGACGAAAAGGGAACAATCTGTTTGAATAATAAGCCGTTGTATCAGCGGTTGATTCTCGATCAAGGCTATTGGGAAGAGAGCGGCTTAACGCCGCCGAGCGCGGAAGCGTTGAAAAAGGATATCGAGCTTGCCAAAGCCATGGGCTTTAACGGAGCGCGCAAGCACCAAAAGTTCGAGGATCCGTATTTTTATTACTATGCCGAGGAGTTGGGCTTTCTCACTTGGTGCGAGATGCCGAGCGCACTCACGTTCTGCGAGGAAGAGGTTGCCTCTGTCACACGCGAATGGCAGGAAATTCTTACCGTCGCCAAAAACTTTACGAGTAATATTTGTTACGTTCCCTTAAATGAAAGCTGGGGCACTCTGTCGATCGGAACAGACAAAGCGCAACAAGACTTTGCGCGGAGTTTATATTATCTTACAAAGAGTTTAGACGGCGAAAAGCTCGTATCGACGAACGACGGATTTGAAAACGTGAACCCTACGGATATCGTAACCATTCACGACTACGAGATTGCCAAAGCCGAACAGTTCCCCGAAAAGTACAAATCGGGCGAGTACGACGGACTGTATCCGCAGAGCTGGCGGCTGTTTGCCGAAGGAAACAAATACGAAGGGCAGCCCGTGCTGTTGACCGAGTTCGGCGGCATGGCACTCAAAGCCGAGCAGAAGAGCGACACCTGGGGTTATAACGAGGGCGAGGCGAGCGAAGAGAGCTTTTATAATCACCTCGAAGAGCTGTTGCGGGGCATTGCGCAGACGGAATTTCAAGGGTACTGCTATACACAGCTCACCGACGTCCAACAGGAAATCAACGGGCTGTTACGCGCCGACCATACGCCGAAGTTCGATGTGCAGAAATTGAAATCCATTTTTGAAATAGGAAATAGAAAATGTTAAAAGGTAACTTTATCGGGGTCAAAGAAAAAGCGGGCGTGTTCGCCGTTGAAAAGAAGTTTACGGCGCACGCGAATGAGAAAGCTGTTTTGAAAGCAACGGCGCTCGGTTTGTATTATGCCGAGATTAACGGCGTACGCGTGGGCGATCGGTATTTAACGCCCGGCTGGACATCGTACAACAAAATGTTGCAGGTGCAGGAATACGACGTTTCATCAATGCTCAAAGAGGGTGAAAACGTTTTAACGCTCACCGTCGGCGAGGGTTGGTTTTGCGGCGGCGTTACCTGGGAGAAAAAGCGCGATTTATATGGGGAGCAGTCCGCCGTCTGCGCCGATTTGATTTTGACCGATAAGATGATTTTCACGGACGAAACGTGGGTAGCGCATGAAAGTTACATCCGTGCAAGCGGCATTTACGACGGCGAAACGCAGGATTTTACGGCGGACTTGAAACCGCTCACTGTTTGTGAGGTTGTCTTTAACAAAAACGTGCTTGTACCGCAAATCTGCGAACCTGTGCGCAACATCGAGCGGCTTGCGGTAACGGAAGTTATCAGAACGCCGAATGGCGAATTGGTTTACGATTTCGGGCAGAACATGGCGGGCGTCGCGGAAGTGAAAACGCCCGAGGATTTCAACGGAACAATAACGTTACAATTCGCCGAAATTTTGGTAAACGGGAATTTCTATACGGACAATCTGCGTACGGCAAGGGCGACGGATACCTTTATCGTAAAGGGCGCAAAAACGCTCTGCCCCGAATTTACCTTTCATGGATTCCGCTATATGAAACTGACGGGCGCGGAATTGCCCAAAGAAAATATCACTGCAATCGTGCGGCATACCGACATGAAACGGACAGGGCATGTATGCACGAGCAATGCGCGTTTTAACCGTTTAATGGAGAACGTGGTATGGGGACAGAGGGGGAACTTCGTGGATATTCCCACCGACTGCCCGCAACGCGACGAACGCTTGGGCTGGACGGGGGATATCAATGCCTTCTGCACCACGGCGGCGTATAACTACGATATCCGCATGTTCATGAAAAAATGGCTTGCAGACTTACGCAACGATCAAGCCGAGGACGGCGAAATCCCGCACGTCATCCCCGATGCCTTACTCGGAGCGGGTGACAGATCTACTGCCGCGCTGTGGAGCGACGCCGTCGTAATGATCCCGTGGAAGCTCTATCAAATGTACGGCGATATCTCTTTCCTTTCGGACAATTACGCCGCCATGCAAAAGTATATGAATGCGTATGAGAAGAACGTGGATAACGGGCTTGTGGTGCGCGGGTTCAATTACGGCGATTGGCTGGCGCAGGACGGCGAAAAATTCAAGCAAAGCATTAACGGCAGAACGGAAAGCGTATTTCTTGCAAGCGCGTTCTATTTGGAATGTCTGCACATAATGGCAGAAACGGCAAGATTGCTCGGCGATCAAGCGGAAAACGAATACCGAGCGAAGTATCAGATAACGTTGGGAAGACTGCGTGCGGAATATATCACACCAAACGGTCGGGTGGCGGTCGATACGATGACGGCGCAAGCGTTGGCGTTGTGCTTTGGGATCGTGCCTGCGGAAAACGCAAAGAACAGCGCCAAGGTACTTAGCGACAATGCGCGGGCGCACAGCTACAAAGTGACTACAGGCTTTGCGGGTACGCCGTATCTGTTGTTTGCTTTGGCGGATAACGGATTTATTGAAACGGCATTCAAAATTTTATTAAACGGCAGTTTTCCCGGTTGGCTTTATGAAGTGGATATGGGCGCAACGACGATTTGGGAGCGGTGGGATAGCCTGCTTCCCGACGGCACGCCCAATCCCGACGGCATGAACAGCTACAACCATTATGCCTACGGTTCCGTCATGGAATTCGTATACCGTAGAATCGCGGGAATCGAAGCAACGGAAGCGGGTTTTAACAAAATAAGAGTTGCGCCCAACCCGTGCTTGGCATTAAAGAATTTTCAAGGGGAGTATGACAGCGTCAAAGGCAAAATTGTTTCTAAGTATGAGCAGAAGAACGGTAAAATTATATATGAAATCGAACTTCCCTCAGGCGCGGAAGCGGAGATCGTTTTGCCGAACGAGGCGCCCGTAAAGGTTTGCAGCGGCAAGCACGTGTTTGAACGAACTTGCAAAGATTTTCATTATACGCCCTTTACGCCTAATTGCTACGTCACGGAAGTGTTCGACAGC
Source organism: uncultured Christensenellaceae bacterium (assembly GCA_910586985.1). Taxonomy (GTDB): domain Bacteria; phylum Bacillota; class Clostridia; order Christensenellales; family Borkfalkiaceae; genus Gallimonas. The sequence continues at coordinate 99,500 of CAJUKK010000003.1, forward strand.
CCGAAAGCGGTAAAGGCGTTTAACGAGGTGTTTGGCGGAATCTTCACGGGCAGCGAAATTGCCTGGATGAAGGACGAGCCAAAGACACTCGGCTTTATGGCGTGGTTCCGCGACAAAGAGGGGAAGATGAAACTATCGGACTTTCCCGAAATGTTGCGGCATGCGAACGAACTGTTTTTACAGTGAAAAATAATTTGAGTGAGAGAAATAAAATGATTTACACAGACGGAAAGCAGTTTTTGCTCGAAGGCAAAAATTACAGCTACGCCATGTTCGTGAACGGCGACGGATTTTTGCAACAGCTCCACTACGGTGGAAAAATGGAAAAAGAAGATATCGGCTTTCTTGCCGATACTTATTTATCGACCGTGCCCAATCATTGGATTAATAAGGATGAAGCGTTTGATTCCTTGCCTTCTGAATACGGTTTCTACGCCAAGGGGGATTATAAAGAACCTACCGCGATTTTCGAGCGGCAAGACGGCGCGAGCATGAGCAGACTGCGCTATGATTCCTATCGTGTTGAAAAAGACGCCCCTAAAATTGTCGGTATGCCGCATGTGCGAAGCGGCGACGAAACGCTCGTCATCACGCTTAAAGACGACTTTTCGGATATCGAAGTCGATCTGTATTATACCGTGTGCGACAGTTCGGACGTGCTCGTGCGCAACGCTATTATCCGTAACGTCGGGAAAGAGCCTGTCATGTTAAAAAGGGCGTTCTCTTTTCATGTGGAGCTTGCAAACGGGGAATATCAGTTATTGCGTCTCGCAGGCAGATGGGGGCAGGAACGTATACCCGAAATTGCGCCCGTTGCCCATGGGTTAACGCGCATCCATTCGCTGCGCGGCTCGTCGTCGCATCAGACCAATCCTTTTATGGGGATATTGCGCAAGGACTGCGGGGAAGAGAGCGGCGAGTGCTACGGCGTACAACTCGTGTACAGCGGTTCGTTCGCTTTAACGGCGGAGTGGAGCAAGTACGGCGCGCTTACTTTGCAGGGCGGGATCAACGAAACGGGCTTTTGCTGGGAGCTTCGTGGCGGCGAAAGCTTTGTAACGCCGCAAGTGCTTTTGACCTATTCAAATGCGGGTATGGGCGGTATGTCGCGCGAGATACACGACTTTCTGCGCGAGAGAATTATCAACCCTGCCTATGCGTTCAAACGCCGTCCCGTAGTTATCAATAATTGGGAGGCAACATATTTTGATTTCGATAACGAAAAGCTCTGCGCGATCATTACCGAGGCGGCAAAGCTCGGTATCGACACCTTTGTGTTAGACGACGGTTGGTTCGGGAAACGTACGAACGATTTTGCGGGGCTCGGCGATTGGTTTGTCAACGAGGAAAAATTAAAGGGCGGGTTGAAAAAAGTTTCCGCATGTTGCAAAGAGCACGGTATGAAGTTCGGATTGTGGTTCGAGCCCGAAATGGTGAACGAGGACAGCGAACTTTTCCGCGCGCATCCCGACTGGGCGCTGTGCAAAGAGGGCGTGGAACCCATGCGCAGCCGTCAGCAACTGGTGTTGGATTTTACGCGCAAAGAAGTTGTGGACTATATCTTCGGCGCGGTAAGCAAGATTATAAAAGAAAACGATATATCTTATATTAAATGGGATATGAACCGATACGTAAGCGAATGCTACTCCGCTTCGTTGCCTTATCACCGACAGGGCGAGGTCATGCACCGCTATATCTTGGGCGTGTACGACTTGGCGCAGCGATTATTGGACGAATTTCCCGATTTGTTCATTGAGGGCTGTGCAGGCGGCGGCAATTGGGCAAACGGCACACTTACGGACGACTCGACCGACGATAAGATCGCTTTCACCGCAGCGTTTCCCGTGTCGAAAGAGGTCGTCGTAAATACGGGCACGTCATTCGGCGGGTCGGTTAACTATACGTTGTATTTCAATCTGAAAATGACGGGTACGAACGGTTGGGAAAACCGTTTCGGTATTCGTTTGACGGAAGGAACGGGCGAGAGCGTGGTCGGATTCTACTTCTTCCAACAGGATCAGGGTGCGATTAAAGTGGGCGCGTTGCGCGGAAAGATCGATTTTAACACTAACGGCGGAGAAGCCGCGAGCACCTTAAATGCAAGCATGTTTGTAAACGGTCTTGAAATGAAGGCAGTGCGCGAGCAGAATAAAGTGACGCTGTATGCAAAGATCGGCGGGAAATGGGAAAAAGTTTCCGCCGAAGTGACGCTCTCGGGCGGCTACGGTGCGCTCGGCTTCTCGGCGTCGCAGGGGACCTTCGAATATACGGACGTTGCGCTAGACATAAAGCCGGCGGAAGATCAGACGTTCTCGCTTACGCTGAAAGACGGCGAAGGAAACGCGCTTTCGGAGGGCACGACGGTTCTCCTCACCAATCCCCGCGGAGAAACGGTTTCCAAAACGACGGACGCGCAGGGTAATGTTACGTTGGAATCTCCTTATTTCGGCGATTTTATCGTAGAAGTGAACGGTACGATGTTCGTCGTCAATTTCTCCGCCGATTCGCTTACGGTAAGCAAGTCGATAAGCACGGCTTGGACGTATACGGGCAAAGAGGGCGAGGTTACCGAACATAAAATTGCGGATCAAGGCAACGTCGTCATATCGCACGACGAAACATCCGTTACCGTTGCGGCGACGTGGGATAATAATGATTGGAAACGCGATGAAGTCTATGTGAACGTCGGCGATGTTTTGGGCGACAGCACGAATTATATCGTTCGTTTCAAAATTACGGCTACTTTGGCAGGAAATTGGACGGAGCGCTTTGGGATTCGCGTGGTTTCCAAAGAAAACGATAACAACGCCAATGCGGGTTTCTTGATTTGGGATAAAGGCGGCGACGGAATCTGTTTCGGAAATTTGGCTAATTATCCCGATTTTGGCGGCGGAGGACCTTCGGATAAAACGGTTCTGACCGAGGCAATGTTTGCGGCAGGAGTGGATATTCAAATTATCCGTAACGGTAACAGTGCCACGATGTATGCAAAAATAGACGGGAAATGGCAATCTGTTTATACGGTAAGTCTTGCAGACGGTAGCACGGCGCAGCTCGGGTTCAGCGCGGCGGGCGGAACGTACGTCTATTCGGATATGTCGATTGTAACGGTTTCCGACACGGTTTCCGAATAAAACGGAAAAAACGGGATGCAAATTGCAGGGCGGCTTTCTGCTGCCCTGTTTTTAAAAAGGAAAGAAGCAGAGCCTGTCATTTTGAGCCGCCGCGACCTTGCGGCGAGTCGAAGAATCTTTTCGTTAAAGGACAACAAGACAAAATCAAAAAGGAAAGGAATATGGATAAAGTTTATTTGGGCGCGGCGTATTATCCCGAATTATGGGACGAAGATGAACTAGAAAAGGATATTGCGCGGTGCAAAGAAGTCGGCGTGAACTGCTTGCGGATCGGCGAATTTGCTTGGGGTAAAATGGAACCCGAAGAGGGCAAGTTCGATTTATCGTGGCTTGTGCGCATTGTAGACAGGCTCTATGAAAACGGCATTTTCACGGTGCTCTGCACGCCCACGGCAACCCCGCCCCGATGGATGCTGAACAAGTATCCCGAAATGCGCATGATCATGCACGATTTAGTGCGGGCGGACGTATCGTCTCGTTGCCACGTCTGCAAGACATCTACCGTCGCGCGCGAGAAGAACCGCGGTATCGTCACCGAGCTTGCAAAGACGTTCGCGGGGCATAAGGGCGTCGTCGGCTGGCAGCTCGATAACGAATTGTTTCCGTATTCCGATGGGTGCTATTGCGAGAACTGCAAACGCGCTTTCCGCGCCTACTTAAAAGAAAAATTCGGGACGACGGAAAACCTCAACAAAGCATGGGGTATGGCGCGCTGGTCGCTTTGCTATGATTCGTTTAACGAAGTGGAACCGCCGTATCCCCGTCAGTGGCGGCATCCCTCTTTGCGCAAGGCATGGCGGGATTTTCAGTGTGCGCAAATTAAGAGCTACGCGGAAGAGCAGTTGCAGATTTTACATAACTACGGCTGCGAAAACATAGGCACGAATATGATGCAGCACAATTCGCTGAGCTATTATAAACTGAACGAGAAGCTGGATGTTGCGCAGTACAACCATTACGATACCGCCGAACGGCTGCCCGACACGGCGTTCGCCTACGATTTCGTGCGGAGCATCAAAAACAAACCGTTCCGGATCATGGAAACGCAGGTGGGCTGGAACGGGAGCGAGTATGCGGAGAGCGGCTACCGCCCCGCGGGGAATTGCTATGCGAATACATGGCTTCCCGTTGCCAAGGGCGCGGAAATGAACTTATATTGGCTGTTCCGCGCACACCCCAACGGACATGAGATCGGGCACGGCGCGCTGTATTCTGCGGCGGGGAGAAGCTACCGCGTGAGCGAAGAAGTGAAACGCGCAAGCGAAGATTTTAAAAAGTGCGAAGAATTTTTAACAGGTACTTGCATTCAAAGCAAAATTGCGCTACACTATTCGAGCACGGCGTATAACGACTTGGAGTGCGCGCCGCTCTTAAAAAATTTTAATTACCGCGAAACGCTCATGCAGAAATATTACGCGGCGTTCCGTCATCATAACGTGGACGTTATAGACACGCAACACGGCTTAGAAGGGTACGAAGTGATCGTGTCGCCCTTCCTTGCCACCGCCGACGAAAACGGGTTCAAAGAGCGCATCACGGAATGGGTGAAGGCGGGCGGCACGTGGATCGTAGGACCTATGTCCGACATCATGGACGAAAACGTAAAGCGGTACACGCACGCGCCTTACAGCTTTTTGGAGGAGCTTGCGGGCGTATACACGAAATACCAGAAGCCGCTCGACAACGACGTGTTCAGGGCACAGTGGACGAACGACGGCGAGTGCGGCATTTCAACGTGCTATGACGCCTACGAATGCAACGACGGCACAAACAGTCTTGCGCACTATACGGCGGGCGAGTTCGCGCCGCTTTCGGTGATTACCGAGCGCAAGGTTGGCAAGGGCAAGGTCATTTTAGTCGGCAGCGTAATTTCTCACGGAGATCTGTTGCGGCTCGTAAACCGCGCCCCCATTGCCGAGGCGAGCGCGAACGTCATTCTCACCGAGCGCACGGGAAAAGAGCACGGCATCATCGCCGTAGAAACCGAGAATAAAAGCGGATATATTATCTTGAACGGCGATTATACCGACCTTATCACGGGCAAGACTTATTCGGGAAAAACGCACATTTCACCCTACGGGGTTTTGGTGTTGAAAAGGGAATCCTGATTTATGGAACAGAAAGAGTTGAGAAAGTTAGTATCGGCGATGAGCCTCGAAGAGAAGGCATTGCAGTTGACGCAGTATCCCGTGTATGAGCTCGACGAGAGCGCGGAAGCGGTGGTAACGGGGTTGTGCGATTTGGGCGGGATAGACCGCGAGGCGCTTTGGCACACGGGCACGATTTTAAATGCACCGAACGGCGAAACGGTGCAATCGATTCGTAAGACGCGTCGGGAAAAGGGGATAAGCGACCCTTTCCCGTTCATGCTCGACGTGATTCACGGATACCGTACGATTTATCCCGTGCCGCTTGCTATGGCGTGTACATTTAACACGGCGCTTATCGAGGACTGTGCGGAATTTGCCGCAACCGAGGCGAGCTGCGACGGCGTGGACGTTACCTTCTCTCCTATGGTCGATTTGGGACGGGACGCGCGCTGGGGCAGAGTGATGGAAGGCGCGGGCGAGGACTCTTATTGGATCGGGGAGGTCGGTAAGGCGATGATCCGCGGTTATCATAAGGGCGGAATTGCCTGCTGCGTCAAACATTTTGCGGGTTACGGCGCCGCCGAGGCGGGCAGAGAATACAACACGACGGATATTTCCGAGCGAAATTTACGCGAGTATTATCTGCGGGCGTACCGTGCGTGCCTCGAAGAACGACCCGAATTGTTCATGAGTTCGTTTAACCTCTTGAACGGCAAGCCGATTTTGGGGCATAAAGAAATCATGCTCGATCTGTTGCGCAAGGAGTGGGGATTTGACGGCGTGGTCATTTCCGATTTCGGCGCGGTGGAGGAGCTGCATGAGCACGGCTATTGCGAGACGGGCAGGGACTGCGCACGCATTGCAATCGAGAGCGGGCTCGATATCGAAATGGGTTCGTCGGTTTATGCAAGCTATCTTCCCGAGCTTGTCCGCACGGGCGCGATTTCGGAAGAGAAGCTCGACGAATCGGTTTTGCGGGTCTTGGAACTCAAAAACAAGCTGGGCATGTACGAAAATCCCGAGCGGAGTACCGATCTTCAAAAACGGGCCGAAGTGACGCTTTCGGAAAGCGGGCGAGCTCTTTCTCGCAGAGCCGTGGAAGAGGGTAGCGTGTTGTTGAAAAATAACGGCGTGTTGCCGTTAAAGGAAAATGCAAAGATTGCGCTTGTCGGTCCGTTTGCGTCTACCCGCGAGATCATCGGGAACTGGGCGGGGAAAGGGCGGATCGAGGAGTGCGTTACCGTAAAAGAGGGCGTAGAAAAGCTCATAAAGCGCGCCGTGCCGTATGCGAACGGCTGTTCGTGGAAGCTGTTCGATACGGACGAGGGCGGATTCGAAGAGGCGGAGCGTATTTGCGCGCAAGCCGATTGTATCGTGGCTTGCGTGGGCGAACACATGATGAACTCGGGCGAGGCACATTCCCGCGCCGACATCCGCATTCCCGAAATACAGCGTAAGTTGATTGCAAAGTTGCATAAACTCAAAAAACCGCTCGTGCTCGTCGTATTCGGCGGAAGACCGCTTGTATTGAGCGAAATCGAAGAGTTTGCCAATGCAATTTTATATGTCTGGCAACCGGGGACGGAAGGCGGCAACGGGATCGCAAACCTGCTCTACGGCAAAGCAATTCCCTGCGGAAAGACGGTGATGAGTTTTCCGCGCTCGTCGGGGCAGTGTCCGATTTATTACAACTGTTTTTCGACGGGCAGACCGAAAAAGAAGGATAAGCCTTCGGCGTTGAGCGGCGAAGAATGGCGCACGGGTTACGACGACGAATATAATTCTCCGATCTATCCGTTCGGCTACGGACTGTCGTATACCGAATTTTTGTATTCCGATTTGAAACTGTCTGCTGCGAAGATGAAGCGCGGCGGGAAAATTACGGCGAGCGTGAACTTGAAAAACGTCGGGAGCAGCGACGGATATGAAACGGTACAGTGGTATATCCGCGACCTGTTCGCTTCCGTCGTGCGTCCCGTAAAGGAACTGAAAGGGTACGAAAAAGTCTTTTTGAAAGCGGGAGAAGAGAGACGTATCTCCTTTGAAATTACCGAAGAAATGCTGAAATATTATACGGACGGCGGGGAGTACGCAGCGGAAACGGGCGCGTTCGAGCTGTTTGTCGGCGGCAATTCCCGCGACTGTCTGAAAATGAACTTTGAGCTTGTTGATTGAGGTGAAGAATGAGCAATGAAAGAAAGCTGCCTGCTTATCCGTTATTCGTAAAAGACCCGAATTATTCGCTGTGGAGCGTTACGGAAGAGCTGAATAAGAGTACTCCCCAAACGTGGTGGGGCGAAGAAAAACGGATCTACGGCTTTTTGAAAACGCACGGCAAGACGTATTGCTTTTTAGGGAATGGCGCAGATTTTTCCGCCTGCGGAGTTTTGAACGCCGAACAGACGGGGCTGGAGGTCACGGCGTTTACGACCGATTACATATTCCGCGCGGGGCAAACAAGGCTATCGGTAAAATTCGTTTCTCCTTTGCCGCCCGACGATTTAACGCTGACCGCGATGCCCGTGTGCTATATGGAATACGAGATCGAGGGCGACGAACACGCCGAGCTTTCGCTCTTTATAAGCTACGACGTCGCGAGCAATGCGTGCAATCAAGAGCGCGGCGTGCGCGGCGGCGTTGTAAAAGGCAACGGTTTCGAGAGCGCGTTTTTCGGATTGAGACGGCAAAAGCCGCTTTCGAACAACGGCGATCTCATCGGCGCCGATTGGGGGTATTGGTATCTGGCGGGCGAAGAGAGCTTCATTCTCGACGAAACAGACCTTGCCGCCTATCTCGCGGGCGGGAATAAACAGTTTACGAATGCAAAAGAAGAACGGTATCTCGGCACTTTTAATCACGCGCAAAAGGGCGTTGTTTTACTCGGCTTCGACGATATCGTTTCCATCGATTATTTCGGCGATTTCCGTAAGGGATATTACTTGCAGGATCATACGATTTTGCAAGCGTTGCAAACGGTGTGGCGCGAATACAAAATAATAGACGAACGGCTTTTTTCCTTTAACGAGGACTTGAAGGAACGGGCGAAGCCTTTCGGAAAAGATTATTACGATATTCTCTGCGCCGCTTTGCGGCAGACCATGTCTGCGCATAAAATCGTAAAAGACGGTGCGGGGAACCTTTTGTTTCTTTCCAAGGAGTGCGGCTCCAACGGTTGTATCGCCACGGTAGACGTCAGCTATCCGTCCGTGCCGCTGTTCTTGCTCTATAACACGGAGCTTATCAAGGGCATGATGCGCCCGATTATAAAGTTTGCGCGGATGCCCGTCTGGAAATACGATTTTGCCCCGCACGACGCGGGCACTTATCCGCATTGCTGCGGGCACGTGTACGGATTTAATCAGGATAAGAGTAAGTTTTTGGGCAATCTCATTCAGAAAGAAAACGAAGAGACCTGGTTTCCGTTTTACCTTTTACCTGCCGATTACGACGTTTACGATTTGAAAGACCAGATGCCCGTTGAAGAATGCGCCAACTTGCTCATTATGCAGTACGCTTGCTATGAGCGCGACGGCGATAGTTCTTTCTTTGCGGAGAACTTCGATTTGGCGGAGAAGTGGGTGGAGTATCTCGTCAAATACGGCTTGAAGCCCGAAGAACAGCTCTGCACAGACGACTTTGCGGGACACATGAAAAACAATCTCAATCTTGCGATCAAAGCTACCGTAGGCATTGCATGCTACGCAGAGCTTGTAAAAGCGGCGGGGAAAGCGGGGCTTGCGGAAAAATACCGCAACACGGCGGAAGCGTTTGCGGAAGAGATCACGGCGTTTGCAAAGAAGTTTTCGCATATGCCCATTTCGTGGGATGAGGACGATAGCACGTTCTCGTTAAAATATAATTTTGCGTTCGATAAACTGCTGGACTTAAATCTGTTCTCGCAGGAAATTTTCGAGAGGGAAATCGACTGCTATCTGCAAAGAGTAAACGGGTTCGGCACCCCGCTCGACAACCGCGAAACGTACACAAAGAGCGATTGGCTGTGCTGGGTCGCATTCCTTACGGATGACGAGTCGAAAAGGGAAAAGCTGTTGGCACCCATTGCAAAATTTTTAAAAGAATCGCCCGACCGCGTGCCGTTTTCCGATTGGTATCAAACGGATACGGGTGCATATCTTCATTTTCGTGCCCGCAGCGTGCAGGGCGGCTGCTTTATTTTGTTGTTAAAAAGGAATGAATATGTTAAAAGGTAACTTTATCGGGGTCAAAGAAAATGTTGGCGTGTTCGTCGTTGAAAAGAGGTTCACGGCGCATGCGGGCGAACGTGCGGTTTTAAAGGTAACGGCGCTCGGCTTATATTTTGCCGAAATCAACGGCGTGCGCGTGGGCGATGCTTACTTAACCCCCGGCTGGACCTCGTACAATAAAATGTTGCAGGTGCAGGAGTACGACGTTACGGCGCTCTTAAAAGAGGGTGAAAACGTGTTGTCGCTCACCGTGGGCGAAGGCTGGTATTGCGGTCCGCTCACTTGGGAGCGCAAGAGAAGTTTTTACGGAAAACAATCCGCCGTCTGCGCCGATTTGATTTTTGCGGACAGAACGGTAAGTACGGACGAAAGTTGGACGGCGCGGGAGAGTGTAATTCGCGCAAGCGGCATTTACGACGGCGAAACGCAAGACTTTACGGCGGAGTGCAAACCGCTCACCGTGTGCGAGGTCGCCTTTGATAAGAGCGTGCTTGTGCCGCAGATTTCCGAGCCTGTGCGCAATGTCGAAAGATTGCCCGTAAAAGAAGTGATACATACGCCCGCGGGTGAGCTTGTTTACGATTTCGGGCAAAACATGGCGGGCGTAGTGGAAATCAGAACGCCCGAAAATTTCAACGGCACGCTTACGTTGCAGTTTGCAGAAATTTTGGTGAACGGGAATTTCTATACCGATAATTTAAGAAGCGCAAAGGCGACGGATACGTTCACAGTGAAGGGCGCAAGAACGCTTTCTCCCGAATTTACCTTCCACGGCTTCCGCTATATGAAGCTGACGGGCGCGGAGTTGCCCCAAGAGAATGTGACGGCGATCGTGCGGTATACGGACATGAAGCGCACGGGGCATATACACACGAGTAACGACCGCTTCAACCGTTTAATGGACAACGTGATATGGGGGCTAAAGGGGAATTTTGTGGATATTCCCACCGACTGCCCGCAAAGGGACGAACGGCTGGGCTGGACGGGGGACATCAACGCTTTCTGCACGACGGCGGCATATAACTACGATATCCGCGCCTTTATGAAAAAGTGGCTTGCCGATTTACGAAACGATCAAACGGAGGACGGAAGAATTCCGCACGTTGCGCCGAACGCATTGCGCGGAGAGAGCGACAGATCCACGGCGGCGATGTGGTGCGATGCGGTCACCATGGTGCCGTGGAAGCTCTATCAAATGTACGGCGATAAGAGTTTTCTTTCGGAGAACTTCGGGGCGATGAAAAAGTTTATTTCCGCACGCGAGCGAACGATGACGGACGGGCTTGTGAGCAAGGGGCACGAGTTCGGCGACTGGCTTGCGCTCGATCAGGAAAAGACGAGCAACGAAACGTTTATCGGCAGAACGGATTTATACTATATTACCAACGTGTTTCAGGTGCGTTCGCTGAAAATCGTAGCCGATACGGCGAAGATTTTGGGCGAAAGGGCGGATGAAAAGCTATATCTGGAAAAACACGGAGAAATGCTCGAAAGGGTGCGGAGCGAGTATTTTACGGCAGGCGGACGGCTTTGCTTGGATACGGTCACGGCGCAGACGCTTGCGCTATACTTCGGAATCGTGCCCGAACGGCACCGCAAAAAATTGGCGGAGGCGTTAAACGAGAACGTCAAACGGCACGGATACAAAATCATAACGGGTTTTATCGGCACGACGTATTTTTTATATGCGCTTGCGGACAACGGGCATATGCAGACGGCGCAAAGGGTTCTCATGAACAACGGCTACCCCGGGTGGTTGTTCGAGGTGGATATGGGCGCGACCACGATGTGGGAGCGTTGGAACAGTTTAATGCCCGACGGCACGCCCAATCCCGACGGCATGAACAGTTACAATCATTATGCCTACGGTTCTGTCATGGAGTTTGTCTACCGCCGTATCGCGGGGATAGAGGCAACGGAAGCGGGATTTGCAAAAATCAGAATCGCGCCTAACCCCTGTAAGGGGCTTGCGGAGTTCAAAGCGGAGTATGAGAGTGTGCGCGGCAAAATCGTTTCGGGCTACGAGCAAAAGGACGGACAAATCAAATTCACGGCGGAAATTCCCGAAGGGGTACAGGCGGAAATCATTCTGCCGAACGAACAGCCGATTCCCGTAACGGGCGGGAAGTACGAATACGAGCGTGATTGGGAGAACTTGGACGGTGAGCCGTTTACGCCCGAAAGCTACGTGACGGAGGTGTTCGACAACCCGAAAGCGGTAAAGGCGTTCAACGAGGTGTTCGGCGGAATATTTACAGGCAGCGAAATCGCCTGGATGAAGAACGAGCCCAAAACGCTCGGCTTTATGGCGTGGTTTCGAGATTCGGAAAAGAAGATGAAGCTATCTGACTTTCCAGATATGTTGCAGCGGGCAAATAGGTTGTTTTTACAGTAAAAATAATGTAATGTAAGGAGCAATAAAATGTCGGAATTGAGAGAAAAACATAAATCGATCATTGAAGGATATTATTATGCCTGTTGTCCTCATTGCAAGACGACTTTGGTGCATGGGAAAAACGGGACGGATACGTTTATCAAATGCTCGAAATGCGGCAATTTTCTTCATGTGGAGATCAAGGACGATACCGTACTTGTCGAACGTAAAAATTCATAGTAATAAAATTTAATATTTTCGCGGTTATTAGCGTAATTTCGGCAAAAAAATTCATTTTTTGCGATAATAAAAATGATAGTATGAATTTAGCCCCCACGGGGTGTGACGACATCCATAATCGGAAGAGGCTGATTCTACTGTTAAGAGCTAAAATCCGAAAAAAAGATACAAGCCGGCAGCAGAGCAATATGCCTTCCTTAACGGAAGGTTAATTTGCTTTGCTCGGCTTTTTAACCGTTCCGTGCCTCGGCGGCGTATTGCAACGCTGTCGGGGGCGTTTTTATATATAAGGCGAAATCCGCCGATAGCGATTTTTAACAAAAATCAATATCGGAGGGTTTCATGGCATTTATTACATACCGATTTGTGGACGGACATTGTGAAGATATCGAAGTAACGGAAGAATTTGCGGCGGAATATGAAGAAATGGAACACAAAGACGCTTTAATTGAGCGGAAGGAAACGCGGCGGCATCAGTCGTTGGACAAGTCCTTGGAACACGGGTTCGACGTTCCCGATCCGCAAGCAAAAGTTTCGGAAGAAATCGAGAGGAGAGAGTTGTCCGAAGAAATACGGAATGCATTACATAAATTAACGGACAAGCAACGAAGGGTTGTATTATTAAGAATATCGGACGGAATGTCCTTCCGCGAAATCGGAGAAAAATTAGGTCTCGGCACGTATACAGTGCGGGACTATTTTTATAATGCGGTGAAAAAATTAAAAAATATTTTATCGTGACATACCCCAAAATGGACGTTTCCGTGGCTATTAGGTGAAGGGTGTAAACTCTATCTTAATAAACGGGAGGTCAACTATGTTGACGTTAAAACAAATTCGGGATGATCTGAAAGACATCCGCTACTACTATTCACGCAAGGAAGCCTTCGAGCAAGGTTTCCGCGTGGTGGGCTCAAACGATATCGTAGGCAAAGCCAAACGCTACAATACCGTGATGCAGTCCGCGCCCACAAGACTGTACGATATCTACGTCGGTCTGTATGCGCGCAATCTTACGCAGGAAGCTCTGTCGATCGAGCTATGCTACACGCCCGAGTATATCCAGATACTCAATAAGCGGCTGCTGCTGTTCTTGCAGAAAACGATGTCGGAGGAACAAGTATGACGCTTCAAGAAATACGGAGAGATTTGCGGACGATTCGTTACTATTATTCCAAGCAGAAGGAGTTCGAGAAAGCGGCGGAAACGATCGGGACAAGCAAGGTCACGGAAACGGTCGAGCGGTATAACCAAGCCGTTACAAACGCGCCTTTGAAACTGTATGAGGTGTACGTCGGACTGTACGTTCATAACAACACGCAGGAAACGGTATCCTTTGATTGGGACTGTTGCGTGGAGTATATCAGGCGGCTCAATAAACAGCTGTGCATCTTTCTTTTAGAATACTTCAAGAGGGAAAACTAAAATACTATGCCTTATCCGGAATGTAAAATTTATTTTGACGGAAGTCATTATATCGCTATTCCGCATACGGAAAAGCGTTACCGTCCCCGTCCGAAGAAAAAGGAAGAAATTATTACGGTCAGGGACGGAAATGTAAGCGTTGCCGAATCACCATGTAAAGGCGAACAGTTAATAGACGAAGCAAGCGCACCGCAGAATGGCGATACGCTATTACCGCTTGAAAAAATCGCGGTATCTGGTATACGGGAAGAACCCGAACAGCCCGCGCATATCTTGCAACCGAACGAGCGGCTTATGACAAAGAAAGAACTGTTTAATGAGCTATATCAGCAATATCTCTATTTGAAGAAAGGCGAACGGCGGGAAAAGATCATGACAGCTTTGCGTCCGTACTTTAAGACGGACAATGCGGTGAAGAACTGTGTAGACAGTAATATCGAACGCAAACGGCGCAATCTGATTATGCGGCATATTCGTTTGACGAGGAAAGTCAATTTACAGGCATTCAATTACTTCGTAACGTTTACCTTCAACGGAAAACTTCATACTGAGGAAAGTTTTCGTAAAGGCTTGAAAAAGACGCTTGCAAATTTCGCCTCACGGAAAGGCTGGAAGTACGTCGGCGTATGGGAACGATCTCCCGAAAAGCAACGGTTACACTTCCACGGCTTATTCTATATTCCCGAAGGAACGATGCCGGAGTTATTGATTGAAAAGAACGATTACAGCTTCAAAAGCCGCCGCAGACAGATTACGGTGCAGAATACTTATTTCAACGAACGGTTCGGGCGTTCCGATTTTGAGAAGATAGAGGACTATACCATGCTCGGCAATTCGGTTGCCTATCTCATGAAGTATCTCGAAAAGACGGGAGAGAAGATTGTTTACAGTAAAGGACTGCCGCAATACTTTATCTCGGATATCATGGATGACGACGTCGTAACGACGATTGGCTTGGAAGATAAAAAGCTCTTACTATTCGATGATTTTACCTGCTGGGACGAAGGAGAATATATCGGCACGGTGAGCAAAATTACAATTAAGCAAATGCGGAAAAGCAACTGATTTTGTCAAGTGACACGATAATGTATTTCAAGGGCTTGAAAAAAGGTTTGTGATATGTTATAATTGTTTTTGTAAGTATATTGGAGAAAAATACATGCAAAATAAGATCAAAGTTTTTGAAAGCAAACAGGTGCGTACCGTATGGGATGCCGAAGCCGAAGAATGGTATTTTTCGGTCGTGGATATAGTCGCTGTTTTAATAGATAAAGATTATGATGGTGCGCGTAAGTATTGGAAAGTGTTAAAAGGCAGGTTGAAAGCCGAGGGGAGTGAGTTGGTATCATTTTGTTACCAACTGAAATTACAATCTTCCGATGGGAAATATTATAAAACAGATGTGCTTGATACGAAAGGTGTATTACGACTTGTACAATCTATCCCTTCACCCAAAGCCGAACCGTTCAAAATGTGGCTGGCGCAGGTCGGCAGCGAACGTTTGGACGAAATAGCTGATCCCGAAAAGGCAATCCTTCGCGGCGCGGATTATTACCGTGCAAAGGGCTATACGGAAGGCTGGATCAACCAACGCTTGCAGACGATTGAAATGCGGAAAGAGCTTACCGACGAATGGAAAGCGCGCGGTATCGAACGAGATAAGGACTACGCGATTTTAACAAGCGAAATGACAAAGGCTTGGAGCGGTCTTACCGTTCAGGAATATAAGCAACTCAAAGGCTTAAAGAAAGAGAATTTGCGCGATAACATGACGAACATCGAACTTGTTTTGAATATGCTCGCAGAAGTAACTACGACGGCAATTTCACGGCAAGAACAGCCGGAAACTTTTGACGAAAGTAAAAGGATTGCTCGCCGCGGCGGTAGTGTTGCAAAAAATGCAAGAGCAGACATTGAGAGCCAATTAGGGCAATCGGTAATATCTCCGTTAAATGCAAGCGATAAGCCTGCACTTGAAATCCAATCGTCCATTCCCGATAGCACGGAGGACGGCGCTCCCGACGGAACAGCATCGAAAAAGCAATAAGCAAACGGAACTATTAACTAAAAAATAACGGCATTCAAATACGGTTCAAAATCGGGATATCGCGCGACGGTAAGCGCGGGCGGATCGCCAAGCGGATTAGCGGCGAACGCCCGCTCCGTCGGCGCCCGATTTTCGTATTTTTAGCGGTTGTTTCAGTTGCGTTACGGCGTGTGCTGGTCCGCGGCGGCGAAGCCGCCGCGCTTGTATCAAGACTGTAACACATTTTTATGGATACTCCAATTATTTGCCTTTTCGGGTATAGGCGGTAGCACAAAGAAAAGCGGAAGTAAACGGAAAAAACTTTTGCGCATGATTTGAATATTAAAAAGAAACGCTTAACGGAACAAAACCGTTAGGCGTTATTTTTATGCAAAACTTTTTTCTTGGTCGTTGACTTCCGTGTTGCCGTTCTCGAAGAATATGTTTTTTAACTTTTCTTCGTGCTTCCGTTGTGGTTGCCGAAAAGGCAAATAAAACAATCGGAGGAAATCCAAAATGAACAACAAAAGCACATTCCTCAATTACGAAGTAATGAAAGAGGAAATCTCACCCGACAACGTATTCGCTATGGCGGAAATCATAGCGTTTGCGGAAACGCGGTATCTCATAAGCTATATGGGAACGCAGATGCAAAAGACGTATATCGAATTGTATAAGGACATCTTGAACAAAAACGACGTAACCCGCGTATTAAGCGACGGATATGATTTGGTGCAGGAATGCGCGTTGTGTCTTTGCGAGCACTACGGAAAGCATTTGAGCGATATTATAAGTTATACCAAGAAAGGCAAGAAGATCACCGTACAAATGGCGTGCATCAGAAAGATGAACAAACTGATAAACAGAAAGACGAGAGACCGTTACCGTAACATCAGCCTCGAAGCATTAACACGGAAAAGCGAACCGACAGTCGAAATGAAGGAAGAAGTCAAGCAAGATTATGAGCAATGCGATAAAATCGTAGAGAGCTTGAATTTAACGGAAAATATGCGAATCGCGCTCGAATGCAGAATAGCGGGATTGAGCTATCCCGAAATCGGAAGAATCCTTGAAAGAGCGCAAGCAACCGTTTATGAGTATTTTATAAAAATGCGGATGAGGTACACGGCGATTTACGGGTAATGTGAAGTTATAACTGCTAAAAAAGGCATATATTATATGAAATAGAGAAATGCCACTATTTTTCTAAAATATATGTAACTAATTAAGATATTTATATTGCGAAATTAAAGAACAACGGTCGAAGAATCGACCGTTGTTCTTATAATACTATTTGTCTACGCTTCTGGATTCACGTAGTCCGCTTTGTTATACCAAGCAGGTATAACCAAATCGGTTACGAGATATTCGTCGTGCATATCGTATGTTTTAACACTATCCTGCCGAACGGTGTATTCATTCCGATAAGCTTTTTCGTCGAACTCGTTTTTGCCGGGATAAACATACGCAAAACTCCAATCCCCGTCGTTCTTAATTTCAATATAGCTGCGCAAATTTTCATAATCTGCCGAATCCTCTTTCATATCACGGTAAGGAATTTGTTTACGCTCCAATCCGACCGCATAATCGAATAGGGCACACTTAGAGATTTCGACATTATCGTGATAAGACCCTGAGTTGACACGGCAAAACAATAACTGTCGGTTCGCTCCTTCCACAACAATATATTGTTCATTATCGCTACCTGTAAAATACCTTTCACGGAAGCCGTAGTCCGAAGAATGCGAAACATACAGCTGATGGAACGTTTGCGTATATTCAACCAGCAAAACACGGTAAGGTCCGTTCCCGCAATATTCGCCGATTACGTCGACGTAGCTACCCTCGACGTAAAATTCCGAAACGCTTTCAATTTCAACGGAATATAAATATGTGCGAGAGAAGGGCAGGGAGAATTTTATTTCCTCGTAATCGACCGAGGGAATAATGTCGTTTAACACCGCCCCGTCGAGCACGGACTCCGATTTTCCGCCCGTCGCCTTGGCGTATGAACGCTCGATCGCCACCGTCAACGCGCTCATATCCCAAGAAAATTTTACCTTCTCCTTTTCTTCGGGAGGCTGATTACAAGCCGCAAACGAAAGCAAGGATACCGCCGTAAACAATAACGAAACACACGCAAGTATGATTTTTTTAACTTTACCCATGCTCATCTCCGTTAAACTTTCGCTATTTGAATCATACCTTCTGCATTCGTCGTTGTGCTATACAGTCTTAATTGAAGGTAGTATGTTTTTCCCGCTTCAAGAGTGTAGACTATTTCAGAACTACGATCTGAACTGCTTTTATCGTCGTTATGCGTTATATAATTAAAATTATTATCCAATAATGTTAAATAAGTGTCTTGTGTGCTACCTGTGCGTGCAAACGCCGACATTTTATAACTTCCGGTCGTTAAATCGGGAACGGTTATCCTATAATAGATGTATTCACCTTCATTTAATTCCCAATCAGCATACTTAGGCAACATTATATTTCTACTATATTATATTTTGACAGCTCTATATCAACTTCTGTTGGTTGTTGATGATAGTATGTATCTTCATCTTTAATTTCAGATAAAGTATCTGCCGTTGCATCAGCATAGCTAAATAAGGGATTCATAATGTTCAATAGGCATATAAAACCAAACAGTAAAGCATAAGCCACAATACATAAAGTTAATATAGATTTTCGTGTACACTTTTTCATAATTAATTCTCCTTATTTAATTTATCGACAAAAAAATTATAATTCCAATATTTGATCGAGAGGGACTCATATTTCACGCGGCAATCAATTAAGATTCAATTTCTGATTTTTAACAGTGTCTTTATCGTAAGAAAAATAAAAAGCATATGACAACACTATTCTTTGTCTATATGCTTAATAAATGAAATATTGCATCGGCGGACACCTCCGTCTTTTATTTTCAAATAATACCTAACTTCTAAAACTACTTCCTGCCTAATCTATTCTTTGATACTCTTATCTTATCATACATTTTTAGTCTTGTCAATACCATTTGTAAAAATTTTCCAAAACACTCTATGTTAAAATTTTAGCAAAAGAAGAAATTAGCGTAATTAAAGAAGACATTTGTTATGTTTAATGGCAGTTAGGCGTGAGCTTGTCTATGACGAGCGCGGCGGCGCTTCGCGCCGCCGCGGACAAGCTCACGCCTAAAAAGAAAACAACTCAATTAAAAGAAAGAAATGAACGCCGACGAGGACGGGCGGTCGCCGCTAATCCGCTTGGCGATCCGCCCGTTCTCCTCGCGGCGGCCCGTTCATCTTCTTATGCTTTTATACGGTGAGTTGATTTTTCTTTTTATGGGGAAAAGCTGTCCGCAGTTTCCCTTTCCTTCCGCTTTTGTTCCTATGACTACCGAAAATATTCCCGTAAAGTTCCCCCGAAGTACACCTTTAACGTTTGACATTCCTGTTTTTTGTGTATATAATAGGCAAGCACGGTAAAAGTGCGTAACAATTTCATAGCAGAACTGTGTCAATAGGAAATCTATTGTGCAGCTAAAACAGCAGACCGGTATTAGAGTAGAAGCAAAGTAGCGTATAGCGAAAAGCAGGTTCACCCCCAACACAGAAAAGGTGCAGCGTTGCGTTTTGATAAGAGAGAAGTGTAGTTAATCTACGCTCTTATTCGACGGGCGGTGTACAAAGTTTTATGAGATCAAGTTCTCGTAAGATTTTGTACACCGCCTTTTTTCGTGTAAATTTTTTCATCGGAGGAGAGAAATTTGCAGGAAAACAAGACACCAAACACAGGCAGGAATCTGATCGGCGCGAAGGTCTATTTTGACGGAAGCCAATGGATCGCCATTCCACACACGGAACGACCGTATCGGAAACGCGGAAAGGCAAGAGATAAACCGAATGAGAGCGAAGCGGTTGCCGAGTTCGAGCAAGCATTTAAGAAAGCCAAAGGCAAACGGCGAAAGCGGAAAGAAATGCTTGTCAAAGAGTTTGCACCGCTTTTTAAGAGCGAACAGCAGGCAAGCGAGTTTGTGGAAGAACAGTTCAACAGGTTGAGCCGCAACCGTTGGGAACGGTATAAGCGCATGATACGGCGGGCGTATCTGCAAGCGTGGGATTATTTTGTAACGTTTACTTTTGATTCAGAAAAACATACGGAAGAGAGTTTTAGAAAGCAACTTATGAATTGTCTGTATCACCTCTCTAACCGGAAAGGCTGGCGGTATATCGGTGTATGGGAACGAGGCGAGCTTGGAAAGCGGTTACACTTCCATGCGCTCATGCACATACCGCAAGGGGCTATGGTGGGCGAATTGGAAGAGCACAACGATTACAGCACCAAACGGCACAAGTGGGAAAAGAGCGTGCAGAACAGCTTTTTTAACGAACGGTTCGGGCGTAGCGATTTTGACGCTATCGTTTGCAGTAGATCGGTATCGGACAGCGTGAACTATATGCTGAAATATCTATCGAAAAGCGACGAGAAGGTTGTGTATTCACGGGGATTGAAAACGTATCTCGTGGCGGATATTTTGGACGAAGATATTCTCTGTCCGTATCACTTGGACGGCGAGTACGAGAACAAGTATATTCTTTCCCCGAACTTTACTTGTATTACAGACGGCGAGATCTTGGGAACGGTTAGTCCCGAGGTTATCGCCCAAATGCCTAAATGTAACTGACCAATTTTTGTCTTTCGTCTGCGGAGCTTAAACGAAAACGCACTTTCCGTCAAGGGTAGTACAGAGCAACTTCGTTGCCCTTGACGGAAAGCAAGAAATTAGAGAATGAATATGCTTGCCTATGCGTTTCCGTTTTGTTTCGTCCTTGCCGAAAGACAAACAAAAAATTATTAAAGGAGTGTAAACATTGAAAACAACAAAACAACGTGAAACTTACGGCAGTATCGAGGAGTACGAGGAAAATTGCTATCTCTTTTCCCCGTCTATCAGCAAACGGAGAAGCGTCGGCGGGAAATCCTATTTTGTCCGCAGATATTTCCGTGGCGGACAGGATTTCGAGAAGACTATGGAACGGCTTGCAGTCAAACAGTCTTACATGAAGGACGCGGGGTGAGAACATGAAAACGAAAAACTATATTGCAGGATTGTATTTCAGACTTTCCCAAGAGGACGAACGCCAAGGCGAATCGCTGTCTATCGAGAACCAGCGACGTGTTTTGCGGAAGTATGCCGAGGACAACGGCTTTGAAATCCATGACGAATACATAGACGACGGCGTTTCGGGCACGACCTTCGATCGCCCCGAAGTACAGCGTTTATTGGACGACGCAAAGACGGGTGTAATCAATACCATTATCGTCAAAGATTTGTCCCGTTTCGGAAGAAACTATATCGAGGTCGGTCAGTACGTCGATTACGTGTTCCCCGCCTTCGGTATTCGCTTTATTGCTATTCAGGATAACGTGGATTCGGCAAACCGTGAAAGCAACGCTATGGAAATGATGCCGATCGTAAATCTCTTTAACGAGTGGCACGCAGCGAATACAAGCAAGAAGATTAGAGCGGTTAAAAGAGCCAACGCCGTCGAAGGGATATATACCGCAAAGAAAGCCATTTACGGTTATATTATGGGAACGGATAAAAAGAGAGCGCCTACTATCGACGAGGAAACCGCACTCGTAGTCAGACGGATATTCGAGCTGTACGCTTCGGGAGTGAGTCCGAGAAAAATCGCAGAAATCTTTATCGAAGAAGGTATCCCGTCGCCCGCCGTGTATGCCTACGAGAAATACGGACAAAAGAGCAAGCCCAATGCCCTCAATATATGGCATACGAGCAGGATACGGGAAATGCTGAACAGCATCATCTATTTAGGACACATGCCGCAGCTTCGGTGGACGTCGCTATCTTATAAAAATAAGAAGCGTTACAGAAAAGACGAGAGCGAATGGACAATCATTTACAACACGCACGAGCCCATTATTTCGCAGGAGCTCTGGGATAAGGTTCATGAACGCATGAAGTCCGTAGCAACGGGCAGAAGAACCAAGTCGGGGTATACGCATGCGCTGTCCGGATTCCTCGTTTGCGCCGATTGCGGGCAGAAATTAAAGATGGCTACGCACAGAACGAAAAAAGGCTCGCTCAGCTACAACTTTAACTGCGGGTATTATTCCCGTTACGGAAAAGCAATGTGTTCTTCGCATTATATATCGGCAAAGGATTTGGAAGAAGTAATTCTCGGCGATATACGGACTATGGCGCAGAGGATCGTATTGGACGAGGAAGCCATACGCAAAGAGTTTATGAGACACACTGCAGAGCTTACGGAAAACGCTGTTAAGACGGCGAAGAAGGCATTGCAGACGAAAAAGAAGCGTATTGAGGAACTTTCCCGTTTGATGCAGATTGCTTACGAGGACAGAATGAAGGGTAAAATGCCAGAAGATATCTGCGTGGAGTTTATACGGAAATATTCTGACGAGAAAAAGACGCTCGCAGAAGAAATAACGGCACTTGAAGCGCGGCTTACAGAAACGGAAAGCAAACAGCAGAACGCGGACGAATTTATACAGAGTATCAAGAAATATCTGAACGCGCCCGAGCTTACGAGAGAAATGTGCTATGAACTGATTGACCGCATTGTGATCGGAGGTGTTCCCAAAACACAGGGAGAAGATCGTATCATAGATATCGTCTATAAGGTAGATATTTCGTCCGTTATCCGTTACAAATTCAGATAATTGCATTTCAGCGTATGAGTTTTAACCCGCTCATACGCTTTTTTCATGCCTAATATCTTAAATTATGAGTACCCATAAAACTGTGTCGTAACCAGCACACGCCGCAAGCTCACGCCCCCAACGCTATCTAAACGTTATCCCATTGCAAGCGAATATGTTTTTATCGGCAAAAAAGCACGGTTTTTAGTGTTCTCAAAAGCAAAAAAATTTTATGTTTTCTTGGTGGCATAATAACGCTTTTAATGCGCCGTTAGACGGGTTTTGTCTCGGACGGGTATTCTTTCGATGATGAGCGTAGCGGCGTTTCTGCACCCGATTAACGCGGTGTAATAGTGGCGTAACCGTGAATATTCAAATGAAATAATCAGCATTAAAAATGGCACGCATTGCGTGCCATTTAAATTTTTGTTTATTTATATGTTTCCTGTAAAATTCGTCATATTTATATCATATCATAAATTTCATGTGCATGGTTTCGCATGATTTTGATATACCGTTTCTTCATTACGAGCCTGAACCCTTGAATGCCTCCGGTGGTACAGTGCAGAATCGCGGCAAGCTGTGCGTAAGTATCGCCTCGCAATCTGCCATTTAAGACGATAAGATGTTTTTCACCTAAATTCATGAGCGATATGATTTTATCTACCCTGTCATAGCTCGCTTCTATCTCTTCGTCCGAATAATAGTTTTTCCGATCGTTCATGTAATGGAACATTCCCAGTGAAACATTGTTTGCATTAATGTAGTACCGTTTATATAGCTCCCGCTTGATCATGTAATAACATTCCGTTTTGACTGTTACCGATTTTCCTTTTTTGGACGTGTAGAGATAATCGTCTAAATATTTACCGTAATGCTCGCATAAGAAAAGAGCTACGTCT
Source organism: uncultured Christensenellaceae bacterium (assembly GCA_910586985.1). Taxonomy (GTDB): domain Bacteria; phylum Bacillota; class Clostridia; order Christensenellales; family Borkfalkiaceae; genus Gallimonas. Next base: position 122,574 of record CAJUKK010000003.1, read on the forward strand.
TGAACGAGATCGTAATAATCGCTCATAACGTAACTCTCATCTTTCTTGTGCATCACGTCGATATAGACCTTTTCGTGCGCTGATATGGCATTCTCGCCTATGTAGCCAATCAAGCATTTCGTCTGCTTGATGGTTATCAGCTCTGCCATCGCCTGCACGTTTTCGGGAGAGATAATCTCTCTCAATACCTTGAATCCTTTTTCGCCGTCTCTTGCCATTTTCTTTTACCTCCGAGATTTTTGATTTGCCGTTCGGCAGGGGCAAAGATGCACGGGTTGAGATGGCGGACTAATACAATACAAATCATTACGGAAGTCAACGACCAAGAAAAAAGATTGCATCAAAAAAAGCCGAACGGAGTAATTCTATTCGGCTTGATATTTCTTTCAGTTTTAAGCAATCTTTTTTCCGTTGACTTTCCGCGAAACCTGTGCTATACTTGCCACAACGAAACGGCAAAAAATTCTCGGAGTGTCTTATTTAATATTATTGGCATCTGTTGCTCTGCCGAATATGTGGTCTGAACAAGAAATAATCAAAAATTTAAAAATGAGGCTTCAAAATGGACATTAAACCTTATGACAAAACTATTAGAGATTTATTAAACTCAAAGCGTCAATTTGTTATTCCGAGATTTCAACGAGAATATTCTTGGGATAAAAAGAATTATAAAGAATTCTTTGAAGATATGGTTGGTAATCTTTCTGAAAAAAACGGTAATATTGTTGCTAATCCTTATTTCTTAGGAACAATGCTTTTTATTGGGAATTTTACGGAAGGCACAGAGGCAGAAATCCAAGTTGTAGACGGACAACAAAGGTTAACTACAATTACAATATTATTTTCTGCGATGTCAGATGTTTTAAAAGAATTAGGCGAAGATACACTTTCTGACTTGTTGTTTAGATATATAATGACCAAAGATGACAACAATAAAGAAATTCGGATATTAAAAAGTAAAACACATTATCCATATTTTGCATATTTTATTCAGGATAAAAATAAAGCTGTAAAACAGGAGCCTTCTAGCGAAGAAGAAATTTGCATTAAAGAAACTTATGATTATTTCATTTCTGTATTGACGGAGAAAAAACTAAAATTATTATTACAAAAAACATTAGGAAAAGAGTTTGTAGATGGCTTGTCTATAATTGAAATAATTAAAGCGTTAAGAGATCAAATACTTAATACTATATTTATTTCAATTTCAACAAGCAATGAAGATCAAGCTAATAGAATTTTTGAAATTTTAAATGCAAAAGGAAAAAAATTAGCCCATATCGATTTGGTAAAGAATAGAATATTTGAAGTGTTATCAGAAACTGAGCCGGCAGATTTGGCTGAGGAACAATGGAAGAAACTCAAAGCCATTTTGTATTCCAGACGTGAATCGATAGGGCTAGCTACATTCTATCGCCACTATTGGATATCTAAATACAAAAAAAGTAGTGAGGGAAAATTGTATGATGATTTTCTTTCAATGAAAATTTGTGCAACCAAAGAAAAATGTAAAAACTTTCTCGATGATATGATTATAAATGCCACATATTATAAGCAGATTACATGTCCCAATAGAGATGATTACTCAAATAGAAAAGAATACTATTGGCTTGTTCAAAGTTTGAATGTTATTAACAATTATTTTGGAATAGTTCAAACAAGAATTGCACTTCTGGCTTTATTTGATTTAAAAAATCGTGATTTAATCAGTGCGAATAAATTCAAGACTACAGTAAAATATCTAGAGGGATTTCATTTTGCTTATAGTGCCGTGCTGTCTGAAAGAGCAAACAAGTTTGAAAAAATTTATTCAAACTTTGCAATAGAGGTCAGAAAGTGCACGGATAAAGCATCCGTTGAAAGGATTATAAATACAAAACTAATCGAACCATTAAACAAAATTTATCCTTCTTGGGATGATTTTCGTACAAATTTTGTTGCATTAACTTATCAGAAAAAAACAGATTCCAAAAGTATTAAAACTAAATATGCGATCAATATGCTTAATTGCTATTTTTCTAAAAATGAATTATTTGATGATGAAGGCAGTGTTGAGCACATTAATCCGGAAAATGATGATACCATTTCAATAGGGAATCTAATATTATTAGAAGTAAGAATTAATAATGATGCAGGTGAAAGGGAGTATTGCGATAAAATTGATTTTTATAAGACATCAAAGTATGAATGGATTAAACAATTTATAGACGAATATCCTACCTTTTCAAAAGACAATATTAACGATAGGGCAATTAAAATTGCTGAAATATATTTTACTAAGATTTTAGGGAAAAGCATTTAATATATGGCGGACGTATGATACTATTATGACTGTTAAACGAAAACGATTATTGAATGGAAACTTAGCTTTGCTTTCAGAGTTATTAAATATAACAAAATGAAACTGATACACAGAAAGCAGAAACGTCAAGATGATGTCTCGGCTTTGTTTTATCTTGATTATATTGCTTTGATTTTACAGTTATTTGATTATGTCCATTTGAACGCTCAAACCCGTTGGAAAGTAATTATTTTTGTATGCTCGTTGTAAGCAAGGACAAGAGCGAAGCCTACGTTGTGGGAGAACGGGGTTTATGTATTCCCTTTTGGAGCGATAAATTTTATCCGCGTATTCGTTTACGGGGGCTTGATAATAACGCTTTCTATGAAATCGAAGAACTGAAAACGGTGTTAAGCGGCGGCGCTTTGATGGAGGCGGGAATTCCTCTGCCCAAGACGGGCGATTTCGGCAGTTGGGCATGGCATTTGAAAAAAGTAAGATAAGGAATTTTATAGCATGAAAGAATTTCGGAACAATCAACAAAAAAGTTATTATTGTACATGGTTAGCACAGAATTTTATTGCGGCGGATGAGGGTGAAAAGCGCGCCGCCGTGCGCCCCCAATTTACGGGCGATCAGGGCGCGAACTGTGCGCGCGACAAGGTGAACGAACATACTGTGTTCGGGAAAGGCGGCATGGCGGAAAACCCCGTAAAACAACGTGGCGATCTCTATCTTATACTCGACGACGGCTGGGACGTACCCTTTGATTTCGATCCCTATGCGCATAAGGACTATTTCGGCTCGCTCGAAGTAAACGAACAACGCTTTCCCTGTGCAAAGGGAAACCCTGCCGAACGATTGAAAGCGCTGAACGAGCGTACGAAGAGCCTCGGCTGGAAAGGGATCGGAATCTGGGTCGCGGCGCAAAGGTGCGGGAAAGATTACAAGTTGCCGTTTTCCGAAGCGGACGAGGAATATTGGCGGGAGCGGGTTCTTTGGTGCAAACAGGCGGGCGTAACGTATTGGAAAGTGGACTGGGGGATCTTGGAACATGACGTCGCTTTCCGAAAGTTTTTAACCGATACTGCACAGGAGCTATATCCCGAGCTTACGATCGAACAGGCAATTTGCTGTCCGCCCGTCAACGGTGTGACCGAGCGGTTGCAGCGCGGAGAAGTAGGAAGATTTCAAGACGATGAAAAAATCAGCGGGCTTTCCAAGCAAGCCGTATCGTTCAGCGAAGTATTCCGCACGTACGACGTAACGCCGCAGTTTTCCGTGGCGAGTACGTTGGACAGAGCCGCATATTTATTACCGTATGCGAAAGGCTATTTGAACGTGGAGGACGAGTTGTATCTTGCGGCGGCGCTTGGCTGTCAGATGGGCATTATGCGTTCGGTTTACGGAAAAGGATTGGACGACTGGGACGACAGCGACAGGTTAAAGGAAGCGGACGCCGCGCTGTTCTGGCAGAGAATCGCGCCGCCTTTTACGGGCGGAAACGTGGAAATCAGCAAAGAAATTCTTGCGGACGAGTGGACGTTCCAAGAAAACGAGTTTTGGTATCAACCGATAAACGGGCGGACGATCCATCAGGGCGCGCCCGCAGCCGTATCGCGCAACGCTTCGTTGCCTGAGGTTTCGGCAGGGCAAACAGGGGCAAAGCCGTTCGTCGTTTGTTCCCTTAATCAAAGCGGCGCTTATTCCGTCGCTGTGCTTCCGCGTACGTTAAACGGGAAGCGGGCTTACGTCGGGGGCAAGGTCGTCTGTACTCTGCAAAGAATGCCCGAACAAATTGCACTGTTTGGCTGTGCTGAAGGGTTTGAAATCAGTTGGAAAGAGGGAAAAGTGGAGAGCGTTACGGCTGTAGGCCTGCTCGGCGGGAACGAGATCGAAATACCGCTTTCGAAGGAAGGTAACCGCTTTTATATCAATGCGGAACAAATCAACAAAATATGGAAAACAGACGATAAATCCGCCCCCGCAGTGGTGATTCATGTGCATAACAAAATAGAGGATTATAAGTAAGAAAGAACAACCTATAAGAATTAAAATTGAACAGCCAAGAAGGGCATTTGTAAGATATGGAAAACACCGTGTCTACGAACGCCCTTTTTATTATTTTGAAAAAAGTAATATAAGGGAATGCCGTAGTCCGCTCTTTGCTGATTTGAACGAAACGAATTCAAATCTTCAAGGAGGCAGAAACTATGGCATTTATTTTATACCGATTTGCTGACGGTACGAGGAAAGAAATCGAAGTAACGGAGGAATTTGCGAAGAAGTATGCGGAGATGGAACATAAGGATGCCTTAATTGAGCGGAAAGAAAAGCGACGGCATCAGTCGTTGGACAAGTCTTTGGAACACGGATTCGATATTCCGGATCTAACTGTTGATATTGCGGAAATGACAGAGCGACGGGAATTATCGGACGAAATACATAAAGCGTTGGATACTTTAACGGAAAAACAAAGAATCGTATTTGAGTTGTATGTGTCGGAAGGATTACCGTTCCGAGCAATCGGCGAAAAAATGGGTCTCGGCACTTATACGGTGCGGGACTATTTTATAATGAGGTGAAAAAGCTTCAAAAGCGATTAGGGGAATATGAACAGTTACCTTAATACCTTTTCTCTTTCGACGGGTGGTCGTATCGAAAAAAGTCTGCGCCGTAGAGTATGCTTCGCAATACTCTCGATACGACAAGGGAAAAATATTGCTTTGGTGTTGAAGCAATTAGACAAAAATGCAATATTTTTCTTTTTCCTTGACTGCTTGTCTTTTTTCGAATTTCGGTTTGGTTGTCGAAAGAGAAAAGTTCGGCAAAGGAGATAAGGTTATGTATAGGTCAATCAAAGGAAAAATTGCATGTTGTTTGGGTGTGTTCGGAAAGCGTCAGCATGGGGTTTCTAACAATCTCGTTTGGTTAGCGGTATGCTTATTTCAAAAAGCGGGAGGCGTTTTATGAAAAGGGCAGTTGTCTACGTAAGAGCAAGAAATTCTATAAACGCAAATGAAGCGCAAAACGAATCTATCCGGTATCAGCTTGATGCTTGCTTGAAATATGCGCGTAAAAAAGGTTTTACGGTAGTCGATACCTATATCGAGCGTGAGATATTAGGCGAAACGTCAGAACGGATTGAGCAAGCACGGTTGCTTTCAAACAGCAAAACGCAACCGTGGGAAGCTGTTATTGTCACTTCAGTCGACCGGTTGAGCAGAGACTTTCATTACCATGCAAAGCTTCGTGCTACTTTGGCAAAGTACGGTAAACGGATTTTTACTATCGGTTGCGATGAAAACGATATTGATATTTTAGAATTATTTAGTAATTTCAGAAAGGAGAAGCGCAAATGAAAACAGCTATCATTTATGCTCGATATTCGAGCGACAGTCAATCGGAGCAGTCCATTGAAGGACAGTTGCGTGTTTGTAACGAATACGCGGAAAGGAACGATATCGTAATCGTGGATACCTATATAGACCGTGCCATGACGGGAACGAACGACAACCGCCCCGCATTCCGCAAGATGATCAAAGACAGCGAGAAACAGGCTTGGGATTATTGCCTCGTTTATAAGCTGGACAGATTTAGCCGTAATAAGTACGAAACCGCGATTCACAAAAAGACGTTGCGAGACAACGGCGTGAAGGTGTTGTCTGCAATAGAGAATATTCCCGATACACCCGAAGGGATCATCTTGGAGAGCTTACTTGAAGGCATGAGTCAGTACTTCAGCGCAGAGCTTTCCCAGAAGGTACGGCGCGGTATGCGGGAATCGCGCAGCAAGGGAAACTTTACGGGCGGGTACGTTCTATTCGGCTATCGCGTGGTAAACAAAAAGGTCGTGATCCACGAGGATGAAGCAAAAATCGTCCGGAGAGTGTTCGAGGAATGTGCATCCGGAAAGCTCATCAAAACGATTTTAGAGGAAATACGCGAGCAAGGCATTCTCAACCGAGGGAAACCGTTCGGGAGGAATGCGCTGTATCAGATGCTATCGCAAGAGCGGTACGTCGGTATCTATCGGCACGACGGGGAAGTGTTTACGAATATCTATCCGCAAATCGTATCAACCGAGCTGTTTGCCATCGTAAAGACGAAGAAGGATAACAACAAATACGGAAAGCACAAGCCGAACGTTTACTATCTCTTAAAAAATAAGTGCACCTGCGGCTACTGCGGAAAGCCCGTCAACTCGGACGCAGGAACTTCCCATAACGGAACGGTTATGAGATACTATAAATGCTCGGGGAAACGTGCAAATAAAAACTGTCCGCTCAATCCCGTGAGAAAGGAATTGCTTGAAAGCATTGTCGTCGATACCACTTACGAAGCATTGGCAACCGAAGAAAATCTCAATTATATTGCTGAACAGCTGATAGAATACCAAAAGCAAAAAATAAACGACGGTTCGCTGTTGAATATCCTGTTGTCCGAATATGCGGCAACGGAAAAGGCGATCAACAATCTGTTAAATGCAATGGAGCAAGGCATCTTCACCAATTCCACCAAAGAGAGGTTGGAACGGTTAGAGGAACAAAAAACAGAGCTGTCCAATAAAATCGCATTAGAAAAATCAAAGACGAAACTATTGATAAGTAAAGAAGAAATCGTCGAGTACTTTGAAACGGCAATCAAGAAAGAACCGCGACAACTGATAAGCGCACTTGTGAAAGAGGTCGTCCTCTACAACGACAAAATAGAAATCTACTACAACTACACAGACAGTAAAAAGTCCGACGGTGATGACCGTCGGACTTTTATTTTCTACGAATGTGAGAAATCGTTTGAAATCGAAAGAACGAAATTCGGAGCAGAGCCGTTAAAACTTACCTATCATATCTTTCTCTTAATATAAAACAAGCCCAACCAATCCCTTTCACGGGTTCAGTTGGGTTTGATGTGGCGCAGAAGACGAGATTTGAACTCGTGCCACCTTTAACAGTGCTACTCCCTTAGCAGGGGAGTGTTATTTTTTGTCCATTTTCAAATGTAGTGCCTACCGAAAGCCGATAGACACTACATTTTGTGGTTTTGCACGATACAGGGATTGTCCATTGTCCGCAAATTGTCCGCTTCGGGCGAAAAATTAATTAAAAAGGGCGTTCTCGATACGGGTTACAGCATCATCAATAAGGACTTCGTCAGCGGTAGCGTAATGCTCAGCGGTCGTTTTATAAGAGGCGTGTCCCATCATTCGGAAGGTAGTATCAAGATCCACGCCCAAGCGCTTGCAAGCGTTAGCGAACGCATCCCTCAGCTTATGAAACGTGGTAGGTTTCAAGCCGTTTTGCTGAAGGAAACGAGCAAAAGTATTTGAAACAGTATTCGGTTGAATATTCTTGCCGTTCCGATTACAGCAGACAAAAGGACTTAAAATACCGTTTTCGGTTTTAAATGAGTGGATTTCATTATAGAGCGACTCCGAGAAAATAAAGACACGGCGGCGGTTCTCGGTTTTCTGTCCTTTGATGATAGTCCGCCCCTTGACGGTTATCATAGCTTTATCGAGGCACACCCGATACTTGCCATCCTTCGTTTTTGTGATGTCCGTTTCCTGCAAAGCGCAGACTTCCTCTCGGGTGGCAGCGAAGAAGCAAGCGCAGAGAATCGGGCTATATAGCTTCGAGTTCTGACTTTTCAGCAGTTCAAACAAAAGCTGGATATCGTCAAAATTATAGGCTTCAATTTTTTTTGGACGGTAAGAAGGCATATCGACAAAATCGGTCGGGTTCTCTTTCATCCAACGCTTCTTCCTTGCGTAGTTAAAGGAAGCGGATAACAGCTTCCGAATTTCAACGCAGTTCGAAGGCGAGGCGAGGTTCATATCAATAATTTTTTGACAGACTCGCTCGTCTATCTTCCGAAGCGGAAGATGGTCGATATATTCGGCAATATAGGAATGATACCGCTCGTACTTCTCCAAGGTCTTTGGGGATGCGGGTTTTTTAACGAGAGCCGAAAACCACTCCTTGTACAGCTTCCCATAGTTCATAGTTTCGGAAGATACAACGCTACCTTCGAGCTTGGCCTTTTCTTGCTGTTCCCAAAGCATGGCGGCTTTGCGAGAAGGGAAGCCACCTTTATATGGGCGGTGCTGCTTGCCAAAGCAATCGGTATAACGAAACCGAGCGGCATACTTCTTCCCTTTTTCAATTTCGATAATCATTCAGAAGTGCCTCCTTTTATTTTTTCGGCTTTTGCAATCAACTGCGGAAACCGCTTCGCTTCACGTTCGTACTTTTTGAAGTCGGCAGGATAATAGCACTCCGCAAAAGTGCCGAAGTACCCATGCGCCAAGAACCACCCATCAACATCAAGACAGCTCGAGAGATAAACAAGCAGAACGCCGAGAGGGACAATCTGCACCCGAGAGCCGTTCCTCTGCAAGCGAAGGGCGGTCAAGGTTTTATTATTAAGCGAATCCACACCATCATCGTCAAGCATAAAGTTAAGGTATTTATGGGGCTGAGTTTCGACCGTTCCGCCGCAGTCCCGAATAAGAGAATAGATATCCTTATTCGCCCAATTGTACTCGCCGGCAAGACAGAAAGATAATCCCTCAAGCGGTCGCTTACCTTCGGTGGAAGCGGAGGCGGCGCCGGCTTGAGGTTCGCCTTGTCGCGCCGTTTTAGGGGCGTGTAAGCGAACCTCACAAACAGTAAGGGTAAGAGCTGGGATAACGGCTAAAAGCATAACCAACGCAGCCCACCAAGGGAGGGTTTCGCCGTTGGCGATACTTGCGACTACCACAATAACAACAATAGCAAGAATCCACGCCCCGACAAGCAGAACGGTCCGAACCGTTTTTGAAAGATTAGAATACCACTTCATAAAGAACCTCTATTTTATATCACTTTGAAAAGCGATAGCTTTTCCCATTATTCTGATTTCGGATAGCTCATCGCCAACATAAACGAAAGGCTCGTATTTGGGGTTCTCGGCTTGAAGGACGAGCTTCTTTTTTTCGGGATAGAAATAAACCCTTTTAAGCGTTGCCTCGTCTCCAATAATAACTACCGCAATTTCGCCATTCTCAACCTCAGACTGCGAACGACAGAAGACAATATCGCCATCAAAAATTCTCGCCCCCGTCATACTATCTCCGCGCGCAGTTAAGCAAAAATCAGCATTTATATTCGTTCCGGCTTTAACATAAGACTCCCTATCTTCGTTAGCAAAGATGGGATTACCGCAAGCGATTTCGCCAAGCATAGGAATTCGCTTTGTTACAATAGGATGGATATTTTCAAAACGGAATGCATCGGAAGAAGAATCCGAAGGTTCGTCCGTCCACCCCATAAGATAAGAAGGGGTAGTAAAAAGGGCTGCAGCGACATCCTCTAAAACAGAGGTAGGCAACTTCTCAATCTGCCCTAATTCATACCGATAAACGGTCGTTTTTGCTTTGCCAATCTTGCGACCAAGCTCCTCAGCAGACATATTCAATTGCTCTCTGCGGAGCTTTATTCTTTCGCCAACATTCATAAAAAAGTCCTCCAACACCCCCATAATAACATAATAGTTGCAATTTTGCAATTAAATTTTTAAAAATCGCAAAAAAAGTTGCAAAAATGCGTTGACAAATAAAACGACACGTGGTAAGATTGAGAAAAGTTGCAGAAATGCACCAAAGTAAAAAGGAGGTTTAAAATGTTTCAGGCCAACAAACTCAAAGGTAAGATATGCGAGAAGGGATTAACGATAGCGACTATTTCACAAAAAATAGGTATGAATGCGACTACATTTTATAGAAAGCTGTCCAAAAAGTCCTTCTCATTGATGGAAGTCGAAAAGATTACTACCGAGCTGAAATTAACGTCTGACGAAGCAAGGGACATTTTTTTTGGCTAAAAAGTTGCATAAATGCACCAAACCCTCAACCTACAAAAAAGGAGAATGCAATGACGACCGAAGCAAAGATAATAAAGATAACCGCAACATTTCAAGCACCCGACCATAACGGGGAATGGGTAGAAAGCTGTTTTACAGTATCCTCAAGGGATACGGTCAGCGAAAGTGAACGCAACGACCTAATAAACAGAATCGCCCCCGATATGGCAAGATTACAAGGATTACCCGGTACGAACGTAAACGTAGTTTTAATCGAGGTGGACGAATGAAATATGCGGTTTTTATTATAGGCGAAAGTGGAAAATACGAGACGGTCGCAAGGGGCATCTCGGGGGTTTTAGCAGGAGCAATCAAAAAGAGATACATCAAGTCGGGTGTATGGGCGCAGGTAAAAGCGGAGGAATAAAAATGTACATTAACCAATGGGGGCAGCGTGAGGCTGATTGGTACGAAGTTAAACGATATCTGAAAGGCAGCAACGGCAATGATGACGGAAGCGGTACAACCCATCACAAGACACGTAAGCAAGCCGAAAAAGCAAAAGCGGAAGCAATTAAATCGGGCAAATATGAAGTCGTCTATATCGACCACATAGCCGAGAACAGCGGAATCATTGATTAAGACTCAAGGGGGACAAGCGTGAACTTCAGACGATTTTTTCAGATGCAGAGAGCGTTAGCGGGAATTCACGATATGTGCCTTCAAATCGATTTTAACGAGTGGGGGCTTGGATATCAAAAATTCTTCTTCTACGCAGACCTCAAGAAATTTGCAAACGCAGAAATAACGAATTCAAAGGGCTTCCTTGATGCGGAGCTTGGCACAGACGGAAAGGTTAGATTTTGGGGTGTTTCCTCGCAGATGGAACTACCCTACAAGGTTCTAACGAACAAGGAATGGGGAGAACGAAACTAATGGATAAAACAACAGATTTAAGCACAACGGAAGCTCTTTTTAACGACCTTCTGAATCGCACCGGGAGCATTGTCCCGACCACCCCTCAAAGGATGGCGAGAGTGAGTCGAGAGAAAACTGCCCAAGCCGAAATAGAACCCGTCCTTTCCATAGTGGAAGCGGCTAAGGCTTGCGGAATATCCCGACACCAAATAGATAACGCAATCAACGGCGGAGAGCTGGCGTTTTACAGCTTCGGGGATAGAAGAAAGGTAAAACTTTCAGACCTCAAAAGATGGCTTGAAAGCAAGCGCACCAAGATAGGAATTTACAACTAACGGAGGCGGCCCCATGGCGAGAGAACATCAAATTTATTGGCTGAGTACCGAGGAAAGCGGAGAAGACGGAGTAGGGAAGAGTTGGTACTACATAAGAGATGCAAGAAGCGAAGCTCAACGGCTTGCAAACGAGCTGAACTGCGACGTTTACATAAATCAAGGCGACAACATAGTAGAGGTTATCAGCCCTAAAAAGACGGTTAAAACACCGCAAAGATATTACTTCTATTACGATACCCACAATATAGGTCTTATCGGAAACCACATCGGTTTTTGGAGAAGCGGTGTAGCAAACAGTAAAAAGGCGATCCTTGCCACTTTAAACCCGAAAGGAAGGCAATACGCAAACCACGTCAAAAAGGTTTATACGGCGGTACAGGCTGCGGAAATCGCAAAGACGGACAGAGGGCTGGCAGAGCTTATGAAACAATACGAAAAGGAGAATACAGATGCCACTTAAAGATTATACGACCACAATCGGCGTGTTTAAAACATTAGGCGAAATTCACGAAATGCTCGTAAAGCATGGAGCGAGGCAGATCTTAAACAAATACGATGAGGAAGGCAAGGTTCTATCAGTCGCCTTCGTAATTGAAACGCCGATAGGCACTCACGCCGTACTGCTTCCCGCCAATGTGGAGGCGGTGCAAAAAACACTCGAACGGCAGAAAGTAAAAGCAGACAGAGAACAAGCAGAGCGGACAGCTTGGCGCATTGTAAAGGATTGGATAGCCGCACAGATGGCAATTCTCGAGAGTCGGATGGTAACCATAGACCAAATATTCTTGCCGTATATGGTAAACCCCCAAGGCGAAACCGTTTATCAGCTTTTCGCAAATAAACAACTTCAGCTCGGAGGCGGTAATGGCTAAAACATTAGAGCCGGGAGTGATGGGTTTAATCAGCATCAATAAACCCCACACGGTCAAGATTTTTGATGAGCATTTAAAACTAATTGAGTGGCGCAAACGCCCCCTTCCGCTCGGCAGGTATGCGGTTTATGAAACGAAGCGCGGCGGTGGATGCGGAAAGGTTATCGGAGAGTTTAAGGTATGCGACTGCACAGAATACCCTTCGGTTGATGAGATAGCTCCGGTTTTAATAACTATGGGGCAAGTAAAAGAAGAATTCCTTAACGCATACGCAAAGGGTAAACCACTCTACGCCAATCTTTTATGTGCGGTCAAAAAGTACGACAAGCCGAAGGAGCTGGGAGAGTTTAGGTACATAAAAATACCCGTTAACCCATTGATGCAGTGGCAATCGGTAGAGTCGATTAACCGTCCGCCGCAGTCGTGGTGCAGAGTAATAGAATCAAACGGAGGCGGACGATGAATAAGCAGGTCAAGGATTTAACGACAGCAGAGCAGGACAGCATCTGCGCCAAGCAAAATACCGGAAGGTCGGGCAAGAATGCTTGTAAGGACTGCCCCCTTCGGTGGGCAAAACACTGCATACCTTGTATGCCGATAATGCGGAAGAACCTTATAACCCGAATGCTTAAAGCTATCGGGGAAAGAACGGTAGAGATTATTACGGAGGAAGCATGAGAGAAATTAAATTTAGAGGAAAGAGAGAGAAAGATGGAGAGTGGCAAGAAGGATATTTTGTATTCGGTTTGACCGAAGACCTCATCGTTTGCGGATTATTCAGCTGGAGAGTAAAAAGCGAAACAGTCGGAGAGTACACAGGGTTTGAAGACAAGAACGACAAAAAGATATTCGAAGGCGACATTCTAAGGGTTAAATCCCGAAAGACCGAAACCCTCTGCGTGGTCGTTTTTCGGGAAGGGTGGTTCATTGGCATAACCGAAGACAACGGAGAGTGCGAGTTCCGTTATATGGCTGACGTGGAAATCATCGGCAACATTTATGACAACCCCGACCTTATAAAGATAAGACCGCCGGAGCTGAAGGAGGAAGACTGATGCCGAGAAAGAGGTTCAAGTTAAAAAAGGACATTCCTCTCATGGGATATAAAACGCTTGCAGCCGGGACGGTTTACGAAGCGGTGCGAGAGAACGCAAGATACATCTATATCGAAGTCGAAGAAGGAAAACTGCAAGTAAGGCTTTCACGCACCGACTGTGAGGAAATCAAAAAAGGACGGAAGCGGTAATGCCAAAAGGCTCTATATGGGCGGTAGAACGCAATATTCGGGGTGCTTGGGTAATTTACGGAGAACTCGGCGTTCGGCAATATTACGGATACACCAAGGCCCAAGCAAAGCAAAAATATAAAGAAGAGTGCGAAAAGAAAATTATAAAGGGGAAGTAGCTATGGAATGGAAACAACTTAAAAACGGAGATTGGGAAGCCGAAGGAAAGAACGGCAAGTTCTATTTATTCAAAAGCGGTCGGCAGTGGACAGGACACTATTCATCCCACAACGGAGTAAAGTTTTTCAGAATGCCGTTCGGCTCTCTGAAGCTCATCAAAAAGAAGTGCGAAGATAACTACTATTGGGAGGCAAAGAAGGACTGATGGAAAGATGCTTATTCGGTGGCAGGAACACGGTCAAGGTCGAGGTTCAGAAACACCGCAAAATCGTTTTAATCGGATCGTTTAAAGAGGTCTCAAATACCCTTCATATCCTTTCAAGTATTTTCGGGGATAGACCTATCGGAAGTATAGCGGATGCAGAACTCATCAACGCAATGAAGACGGTCGAAAAGCTGAAAGCTCTCCAAGCTGAAAGCAAAGCTCGGAGGCGGTTATGTGGAAATTAGAATTACCTTACCGCCCCGGCGACACCGTATATACGCCAACGTGCAGCCACATGGGAAGCTGGGGCATTGAAAAGTGTACGGTATCCCATTACTTAATAAGGGGCGAGACCGACATTGAAATATCGATGCGCCAAGAGAAAAACCACAGCTTTAGATTTTGTAAGCTAAACGAAGTATTCTCAACGCCGGAGGCGGCTAAGGCATACGCCGAAGCCAAACAGAAAGAATGGGAAACAAAAAAGCAGTAGTAAGGTACAACCCCGAGAACTGCGGACTTTTAGACATTATAAGGATGGCTTCCACCGCCTTAAACGAAATACACCAAGGTTATGAAGCCGAAGCCATGAAGCGGAGGATAAGAGCCGAAGCTCAAACTTTAGACAACGCCTTCAAGATTATAAGCGAATATGTAACCCTTAAAAGAATCAGAAAACACCGCCAATAAAGGCGGTAACACGGTGGCCTGCTTAACGGAAGCGGCGGAGCGAATACATAGTGCTTGCTTCGTTGAAGGGCGGTTCAATTCCGCCGACCACCGCCATCAAAAAAATTAAAATTGCAGTCAACTGCAAAAAGGAGAAAACCTATGAACAACAATGCAACCTACCAACAGCTTATGCTCATTCCTAACGATGAGCTGACCGAACCGCAGAAAGTCTTTCTTTCCGTACATACCGAGATGGTACAAGCCGGACAGAAAGCCGCCGAATGCCTCCTTATTATGGCAACCGACATGCGGAGAATGAGAGACGAGAGACTCTACGAAGCCGCAGGTTTCGAGACCTTCAAGGACTACGTAGAAACGGCTCTTAACATCAAAGAACGCCAAGCCTACAATTGGATAAGCGTTCTCGACCTTCCCGAGGTGTACTTGACGAAGAACGCCGGAATGGGTGTAACAAAACTCGCCCTTATTGCTTCGGCTTCGGAGAAGGTAGCGGAAGACTTAATGGCAGACGAAACCACCGCCGAGAAATCGGTTAGAGAGTTACAAGCCATCATCAAAGAAAAGGATGCAGAGCTTGAAGACAAGCAGAAGCAAATCAGCTTTTTAACGGAACAGCTCGAAGAAACCCCGACCGCCACAGAAGCTCCCGAAGTGGACACCTCAGCTTATGACGAGAGAATCAAGGAGCTTACAGAAAAGCTGGCAGATGCCAACGAGAAGCTCGGTAAGACTGAGGACAAGCTGAAGGCGGAAAAAGCCAAGGTTAAAGAACTGAAGGAGAGAGAACCCGAGAAGGTCGAGGTTGAAAACCCCGAGACCGCAGAACAGCTCGAACAAGCAAAGAAAGACCTCACGGAAGCGGAGGCGGCGGTGGAAAAGGCAAAAGCCGAAAAAGCCGAAGCCGAAGAGAAGGCAAAGACCGCAGAAGCGGAGCTGACCGCATACAAGAAAACGCAGGAAGCGGTCGCAACCTTTAAGGTTCACGCCGGAAACCTTTTCGAGACCTTCGAAACCGTACTGTCGGCGGTCAAGCAGATAAAAGCGGTCGATGCCGACCTTGCAAAGAAATGCCTCGGTAAACTTGCCGCATTTGCAGACAACGTAAAGAACAGCGTGGAGGAATTACAGTAATGAATAAGATTGAATTTATCAAGATGCTTCAGCAGGATAACGAAACGCAGACCGAACCCAAGAAAACTCTTCACGCGCAGGTTATCGACTGCACAATTATAGCCCTTATAGACGAGGCGCCGGATTTCGAGATAGATGCCACCGTTACAGCGGACAGCTTGTTCAAGCTCATAGAGCAGAAAGCGAGAAGTTCAGCCGCCAAATGCGTGGGGCCGTTCGAAGCAGCCAAGCTCATAGCCAACCACCTCAAAACCAAAAATGACGGTACGGCAAGGCTCTACAATATGTGTATGGGAATGCTTGAGGGCAACGCACCCACGCCGAGAAGAAGCAAGATAGACCTTGACGATTTATAAGTGGAGGCGGCTATGTTATTGACGAAGAAGCAGAGGGAGAGCTTAACCGCTCTCCCGATAAAAGAACCGCAACCTACACATGACGGTTATCAGATATACGCTTACGCAAAGAAAAAGAAATTCGAGGGCAAACTCTTCCTCGAAATCGACTACTTCAGAAACAATGAGTTTTACTGCCGGGAATTTTACTTCGACCTCAACAATTACTATCAGCAGGACAGCATAACCGAGCCGAAACTCAAAAAAGGAACGACACCCGTTCCGCTTCGGAAGGATTGCTACTATTACACTCCCAAGGCGGACGATACAACAATTCAGACAGTCAAGCGGTATTTCAAGATAGGATACAACCCTACACAAAAAACGCTTTATTTTTTCAGACAGCACTTGTCAACGAACAGATGCACCGTAAGAGCGGTCAAAGGGTGCGGCATATCGATGGAAGCAATAGATATGCTCCCCTTGCCGGAAGGCTTGGCGGAAAGAGCAAAGTACATCAAGGAAAACCTCGACCTCGTAGCGATTATGCAGAAGAAGAGCCACCACAGATACCCTTGTACTTGCAAGGCGTGTGGAGAGAAATTCTACGCATACAGAGAGTACGAATGGGGGTATTCAGTATCGGCAAAAAAACCGACAATAACCATCCCCGATTGGAACACGAAGACAACCCACTTCTGCCCGAACTGCGGAAAGGAAATTAAGCTGATTTATTTCAACGCAAACGACTACAGAGTCAACTACGCAGAGAATATCTCCATCTTCCAAAAAATAGGTGATGCCCTCATCCTTCGAATTTTTCACATCAACAGGGACGATGAAGCAACGCTCACGGAATGCAACCGCTTTATTATGACACCCACCGCCAATAAGCATTGGCGAGTAACCTATTCCTACGATTGGTACAACAAACGGTACTATAACCCGACATGGGAGCAGTACAGCAAGACGAGCATATGGAATCTTGATATCGGATACCTTTTCGAGCCTTCAATTCAAGCTCTGAAATTTACAAGATTTGATGTACCTTTCATTATGGATAAACTCGCCAAAGCCAAAAAGAAAAGGGACTTTCATTCGGTAATGGAACTGCTATCCCGAGTGAAGCCGAAGAACAAATACATAATGCTTTTATACCAAAAGGGCTACACGGAGCTTGCGGACGAATTCGCCGCCGGAGCGAGGCCCATAGGGATGAATTGTAAAGGCAGAACCGCCTCGGAGGTGTTGGGGGCAGATGCAAGCTATTGGGCAAAATTCGGCAATATAGCCGAGATGACATACAACCAATGGAGAGTGCAGTCCTTCCTAAAAACACAGCCGGATGCGGTCAAGGTTTACAACCAAATCAAAGAGATAGGCATCAGTAGATACTCGAAGGGTTCAGATCCTCTGCGGTCTTCCCTTGACGTGGACAAAATCATAGAGGTTCTGAAAATAGGACATCCGCAGAGGACGGTCAACTATTTAATAAAGCAAAATATTTCCTTTCAAGATTACCTCGACCTTATAGAGCAGTACAAACGGCTTAATTTCAACATTACAGAGAATCTGCTCTACCCGAAAAGCTACAAGCAAACGCATGACGAGCTTAACGATTTGGAGAATAAAATTCGGGAAGAAAAGGAACTCGAGGCAGCAAAAGCCAAGGATGCAAAATTTCTCAAAGCCATAAAGAAATGGCTAAAAATGAACTTCGAAGATGGCGGACTTTCAATAGAGGTCATCAGAACAGCATCGGAGCTTAAGCGTGAGGCTATCCAAATGCATAACTGCTCGGCTGGATACATTGACCGCATTATACAGGGAAGCTGTGTGATTTTTAAGATACGGCGAACCGAAGAACCCGACCAAGCCTTTTATATGCTTGAACTCAGTCGGGATCGCAGAATCGTTCAATGCCGAGGAATTCGCAATTCAAGCAGTACACCCGAGGTGGATGCATTCCTTGAAAAATGGGTAGAGGAAAAAATTAACAAGCCCGCCGCCAGTCAAAGCAAGATAAAAATCCAACATAAAACCATCTATCGCTGTTCGACAATTGATGACGTGATTTCATTTTTAAATATTTGTAAAACGCAAGGAATTACTATGTTTACGGATGGTGGCTTTTATACAAACATAGAGAGTCTTGCTTCCAACTTCCCGGAAGAAGATGCAGTAGGGCTTGAATTTATACTCCATCCAGATGGAACAAAAGCTCTATTCGGAAAGGAATTAGAAAAGGACAGAAAGAGCTTACCCATTATTGAATATAAGTCGGAGGCGGCGTAAAGTGTGTGCTTTATACAATTTTGATTTTACCGTAGGGAAAACCCCGATTTAGCAATTTTCAATTTTTAGTTAAGGCGGAGGAGCAAAGCAATGAAAGAAAGCAAAACAAGACAAGCCACTGTAGAGTTTGCAAGTCAATTATTAAAGGAATTTAAAGAGCAGAGGCGTTTTTATGAAACTGCCAACATTGCCTTCAAAGATGTTTCGATAGCCGCAATCGATTACTGCATCAAAATAACAGAGAGAAGCATCAAAGAAATAGAAGAACGGTGTAAGACGGAAGCGAATGTGAATCCTTGCGTAACTTGCAACACCGTAGAGGTGCGATGCAAAGACTGTTTTAACAACACCAACAAAAGCCGTGAGCGGTTCACGCAGCGCACCCCCAACGGCGCAAGCCTTATATTAGGCGAACCGAGAACTCAAGCGGAGGCGGCGGCAATTTTAAAAGAGCAGTTTAAAAAGGCTTGCAACTACCTATGTGAACTTGAAGACAAGCTCGAGGGCGGACAGCTGGTCGATACCACGCCATACATCTTAGAGATAAAAAACGAGATACCCTTCAAGTACAAGGTTATCAAGCCGACCGTACATATGCGAAACGTGGAAATGTGCGACAGTCGGGAAAGCGCCGAACGGTGCATCGTAAAATTAACGGAGGCGGCAAAATGAACAGATTAACTCGCAAAAATAAGAAGGGCGAATGGAGTATAAAAAACAAATATCCCGATGGGATAATACTCGTCTGTTCGCCGGAGGGAGACTACTACACGGGAACACCAATCGACCGCCTCGCAGAGCTTGAAGATGCAATTGAGTGCAGACGGATGGTTGAAATCCCTTGCAAAATCGGTGATACGATTTATGTCGTTCCAAGTAAAGCGGTCTATGGTCTCAACATCCTTCACAAACTCGAAAAGAACAACCGCATCTACAAGCAGGTAATCGATGAGGTGCGAATTACAAGAAGGGGCTGGTACTTAAAGACTTGCGACTTAATGGATACGCAGGTGGACAGCTCTCTCGGCGAAACGTGGTTCTTGACGGAAGCGGAGGCAGAAGCCAAGCTGGACGAGCTGAGGGCGGCGGAATGAAGACCTTAAAAGATTATAACGAATGGCTCGAACATAACCAAGTCGAACCTTTAATCTGTTGTAACCATTGCTCATGGTGGAGAGAATGCTGGGAGGTCGGATGCGGCCCCCAACCGCATTGTCAAGACTTGATGGAGCTGAACGGCTTTTCAAAATATAAGAAATGGATAGTCTATGAGAAAGGCAATAAACGTTATTTCATTATTGAGTATTGGGACGGTTCGGTAGAGCTGACCAACTACGGCACGGTTTACAAAAAGTGCGCTACTGTCTCCGAGGCGGAGGCGGCTTTGCGTGAACTTTGCGGACGATTACCCCAAAAAATCGAAGAAGAGAACTACCAAGACTAACAGGGATTATCAAATGAAGGCAGTAATACAAAAACGGCGAGAACGCCAAGAACAGAAAATTATTCAGACTTGCATCCGGCAGATCCGCCGGGAAAATTTATTAAGAATAAGGAGAATCAAAGAGATGGCTAAAAAGACTACATTCAATGAAGGCGACAGCATCATATGTCCCTTCTGCAAGCAAGCGAGGATACTCACACATTCCGCAACCATTGAGAATACGCCCGAAGAGCTGGCAGCACTCGGCGCGTTAGAGTGCGGATGCGGAGAAGCACGGATATTCCAAAACAAAAAGAAGAGCAAGGACAACGTCCCCGCCCTTCTTGACAGCTTCATAGAGTTTTGTCAATTCGGCGAAAGTTCGGAAGCGGCAACCCAAGCCAAAGCCGCCACAGAGTTTATTAAAACCGCTTGCTTCGCCGTAATAGACGGAAAGGCGGAGAAGCTCACGCTCAGCGTAAAAGAGGTTAAGGTTAAGCTGTCCTTGTTCAAGGACAAGCAGCTGGAAATGAAGCTCGAAAGCAAGAAGGGCCTCGTTACCACTACATAACCTTATTAATATATGGAAAAAGCTCGGCAGATTTCACTGCCGAGCTTCAATGCAGACGAGCCGAAGCACACCTACAACCTACATATTAATTATATCAAAGTGTGCCTAACTTGTCAATGAAATTGCCCGATAAAAAGGGTTATACCGTCCTTGTAATGGATAGTAACATCTCTCGGTTTTGTTTTTGATAACCGACCAGCTAAAGCAGGGTATGCCAAGCGGCAGGGGCGCAGCCCCTAAGAGCGTATTGCCGAAGGCGAAAGAGAAAGCAGGGTATGCCCAGCGGCAGGGGCGCAGCCCCTAAGAGCGAGAACAGTCAAAGGAGACACACGATGAAAAGAAAACCCTATAACATAGGAAATTACGCAGACGAAATATACACTCAACCATACGAAGATACTCGGGAAGAGAAAATCGAACAAGCTCTCCGCCCGAATTCAAAGATAGTCAGATACAGAGTAAAGACCATCATCTCCGGCCCGATAGTAGAATCGGAGATTTACCCGATATGGGAAGCGAAGCGTTATGCTCCCCCGAAGCCACCTAAAAAGAAGGGTTCAAGCAAGGCACAGAAAAACCTTAACGATAAAAATGCCCGAAAGAAGTTAGTCAGACTCATCAATGCCAACTTCACGGAAAACGATATATGGGCGACCTTCACTTATGACGAGAAGCACCGCCCCCACACCGAAGAAGAAGCTCTGCAAGAAGTCCAGCGATACATAAAGCGACTGCAAGCGTACATAAAACGCAACAACCTTCCCGAGCTGAAATACATCCACATAATGGAATTCAACGAGGATGACACCAACAAAAAGAAGGTCAGAGTCCACCATCACTTGATAATGAACTTCAAAGACAGAGACAAGGTCGAGGATTTATGGAAAGCCGGAGGCAGAAAGAACACGCGCCGACTTCAACCGGACGATTTCCACCTTGAAGGACTCGGGCGGTATTTAGCAAAAGATCCTTGCGGAAAGCGGAGATGGAGTGCATCGCTGAACCTCACAAAGCCGAAGGTTATCACAGCAGATAGCAAATTCCGCTCGGTTCGCCAAGTAGAGAAGATGCTTATTCCCGACCAAGCCGTAGCGAAGATAACGAAACTATATCCCGATTTTGAACTGCTCGAAGAACCGCAGGTCTATGTGAATGACCAATACGGCGGATATTACATCTACACCCGAATGCGGAGGCAGATTTAAAACGATGCAACCCTTATGTGCGAAGGTTTGTAAATAACGGTCGCTGACCTAAGAAACAGCAAACAATTTGAATTTATAGGTTTTCGGGCGGTTGGCGCACATCAACAACCGCTTGAACCAAGGAGACAACGTGGAGAAATTCCCGATTTTTAAAATAGAGACCACCGGAAACAAGATAACCATTCACGGAGCGGTCGGAAGCATCGTCTTTTATGACTACGACCGAGCCGAGGCGGTCAAACAGTACAAATCCCATTATGACGGCGTAACTGCCAGCGAGAAATTCAGCGAATTTGCGGAAACCGTAAACGAGGCGGCGGAGAAGGTAAAAAGGCTAACCGAAACCTTCGCAAAGGCGTTCTCAATATTCGGGGGCATTTATGGAATTTAAAATCAACAAGCCGATCCGCCTTATAGAGCTATTCGCCGGGATAGGCGCACAGGCAAAAGCCCTTGAAATGCTCGGCGTAAAGTTCGAACATTACAGAATCTGCGAGTTCGACAAATACGCAGTCGCATCCTACAACACAATTCACGGCACACACTTTCATCCGACCGACATCCGAGACTTGCGGTGGAGCGACCTCGGCGTAACAGACACAGACAAGTACTGCTACATTCTGACGTATTCCTTCCCTTGTCAAGATTTATCGGTCGCCGGCAAGCAAAGAGGGATGACGAAGGGCGGCGGAACTCGAAGCGGTCTTTTATGGGAGGTCGAAAGGCTTTTGACCGAGTGTGTAAATGGGGGGGGGTATTTGCCGGCCGTACTCATTATGGAGAACGTGAAGCAAGTACATTCAGAAAAGAATATCGAGGTCTTCAAAGCGTGGATAAACCGCCTCGAAGAACTCGGATACTCAAATTATTGGCAAGATTTAAACGCAACAGGTTTCGAGATACCGCAGAACCGAATACGGTGCTTTATGGTTAGCATCCTCGGGGGCGGCGGATATAAATTCCCGAAGCCAAAAGAATTGACGGTCAAACTGAAAGATTTACTCGAACCCGAGGTTGACGAAAAATACTACCTTTCCGAAAAACAAATCCGAAGCATAATGCAGTCAGCCTTCACGCAGCGGAGAAACGCAATTGTCGGGGGGGGGGTAATGCGGACATTGACTGCCCACGACTCCAAAGAGCCGACGTGTGTCGTACTATACGATGCGGAGGGCGAGGAAGTTTCGACTTCAAGCACGGATGGGATTATGTCGAGGTTGAAAAATGAGTGAGATAAAACAAGTAGCCCAAATCTACGGCTTTTCAAAAGAGCCTAATCCGCAAGCCGGGAGAGTTTACGATGCTGAAGGAATATCGCCCACGCTGGACACTTGCTCGGGCGGAAACAGAATGCCGAAGATAGCAGAGCCTTTTATTGTGGCGAGTAGAGGAAGAAATCCCGAGAACCCGAGCGACCGCAAGAAGGGCAGTCCAATGGTTCAGCGGTTAGAGCCTAACACGCAAGGAACGACCAACACGCTAACAACGGTACAGAAGGATAACCTCGTAGCCGAGCCGATAATTCTTGACGATACATACCGAGTGCGAGAACCTCGACAATTCGAGGGAGTCTCGCCAACCATCAGAGCAACCCGAAACGGCTTCAAGGTGGTTGAACCTATCGTTTACGATGACTACAACGGCAGAGTTCGGGAAGACCAAGACACCGTAGGAACGATAACCCCATGCGCCGGCAACCTTGCGCCAAAAAACAACTACAAGATAATCGAAGCGGAAGCGGAGAGTTCGGAAGTCGAGCCAAGCGAGAAGGGATGGGTAACCATCAACGGTCGCAAGTGCAGAATCCGACAGCTCACAGAAAAAGAGTGCTTGAGATTAATGGGTTTTACCGATGACGATTACTACAAGATGGCGGCGGTCAATTCAAAAACACAAATCTACAAGCAAGCAGGGAACAGCATAGTAGTTCCGGTCTTGTGTGCAATTTTCAGACAACTAATCGAGGAGGAAACCGAATGAAGAAAGGAAGCGGAAATAAAGAAGAAAGGAAGCAGTTAAGAGAATACCTCTCCCGATACGACACGATAGTCAAAAGCAAGGACAGACTCGCAATACAGCTCTCATCCGTAATGTCGAGCGTTGGGGTATTGCGGTCAGAGAAGGGTAAGCGAAAGCTCGAAGAATTCGAGGCAAGACTTGAAGAAGAAAAGGTGCATGCGCTTGAAACAGCCAACGAGATAAAAGCCATTATTGCATACCTTCCGCTTGGAAGCACACCGCGCCAAATCTTAGAGCTTCGATACATAACGAGGTGCAGCTGGAGGAAGGTCTGTGCGACCGTTCACTTAGAGCGAGACAGGGCGGCGGAGATAGAGGGCTATGCCCTTGACGAGCTGTTAAAGGTGGATGCGGTAAAGGCTCAAATAGGGCGCATTTAAAAGAGCATACAAAAGCATACATTTTTACGGTTATAATTTTAACCGTAGGTGGACAGCGAGACGAAAGCCTATGCTGTCCGCTTTGTTTTTGCAATCGACTGCACGATTTTTTAGAAGAAAAAGTGGGTAATTTCGCCCATAAAACGTGGTATTTTTATCGTTTAAGCGAAATTGAGTGCAGTTTCGGCGGGAATCGCCGCAATTTTGGGGGAAGAAGTCGCCTATTAAAGGTCGCACACGCGCCCGACAGAAAGCGAGTAGGTACTACCCCGAAAAAAAATCTAATGCGGGGCAGAAGAGGCCCGATATTTCGCTCCAAAAAATAAAAAATTAATTTCGCATTTCGTTACGCAAGGCAAAAACGAAATGCCAAAAACGCCAAAAACCGCAAGAGAGTACGGAGGCGGCGGTCGATTTGTATTCAGGGATACGAGGGCTGGCAACGACCAAAAACGGCAAAATACAGCTCGGCGGTTTTAAAGAAAATTTAACAGGTAGGACAAAAATTCAATGAGACTTGAGAAAAGAAAAATTGAAGAATTAACCCCCGCCCCTTACAACCCAAGAAAGGACTTGCAAGCGGGGGATGAAGCCTACGATGATATAAAACGCTCGATAGAAATCCTCGGCTACAATTCGCCTTTAATCGTTGACGAAGCCGGAGTGATTATTGATGGAAACCAACGCTATAAAACACTCATCGACTTGGGATACACCGAGATAGAAGTAATCGTTGTGGATATCGAGGACGAAGAGAAAAAGAAGGCTCTCGCCATCGCCTTGGATAGAATCAAGGGCGAGCGGGACAACGAAAAATTATACGCTTTACTTGCGAACTTCGAAGAGAAGGACTTACAAGAATTAATCCGTGCAGCCGGCATCAAGGATGACGAGCTTCAGAACCTTAAAGACCTCATCGTTCCGAGCGAAGCAAACGAGGATAACTTCGATATGGAGGCGGCTGTAAAGACCGCCGAAGGCAGCCCGAGAACCAAGCGGGGCGATATTTGGATACTTGGTGAACATCGCCTTATGTGCGGAGACAGCACAGACTCCGCAGACGTAGCAAAGCTGATGAACGGCGAGGTTGCAGACCTTATCATCACAGATCCGCCTTACAACGTGAACTACGGCGAGAAGGTGCAAGATTTAGCCGAACGCTTAACCACTTGCGTAACGAGGAAGAAGTCTGACATTAAAAACGACAACCTTTCGGATGCGGCTTTTCGCAAATTCATAAGAGAGGCATACAGAGCCATGTACGGAGCGATGCGTGAAGGCGCCGCAATCTACGTCTTCCACGCAGACACGCAAGGACTACCTTTCAGACAAGAATTCATTTCCGCCAACTTCAAGCTATCAGAGTGCTTGATTTGGGAGAAAAACACCTTTGTTCTCGGTCGCCAAGATTACCATTGGAGACACGAACCTATCCTTTACGGATGGAAGCTCGGCGAAGCTCATTATTTTGTTGATGACCGCAGCCAAGACACCGTGCTTCTGCAAGACGAGCTGGACTTGAACAGCAAGACTAAGGAAGAACTCATCGCCATAATTGAGGAATTCCGCCAAGCCTACAAGGACAGAACGAGTGTAATCTACGAAAACAAACCCCTTCGGAGTGCAATGCATCCGACTATGAAGCCGATAGGACTTTACGGAAAATTGATGCTTAACAGCAGCCGGAGCGGAGAAATAGTAGCCGACTTCTTCGGCGGAAGCGGCACATTAATAATGGCGGCGGAACAGCTCCACCGCAAGGCGAGGGTAATGGAATATGACGAGGTATTCTGTGATGCAATCATAGAGCGGTGGGAAAGTTATACCGGGCAAAAGGCAATTTTGCTGAATGTATGACAACGCCCCCCCCCAGCAAGAGAAACCGTGCCGAAATTATACTACCGTGCGAGGATGAGCTTATGAACCAAACAAACCTCGTCAAAACCGACACCATCGCATCACTTTTCAAGCTCACCGTCCGCAGGGTTCAACAGCTAACGCAAGAAGGAATACTAAAAACAGTCGCAGATCCCACCGACAAGGGGAAGCGCAAATATGACCTCGTTCCAACAATTCAAGCATACATAGACTATTTGCAAGCCAAGGCCTATGGTCGAAGCGGAGCGAACAATGAGGTGGACGAGGCAAAACGCAAAAAGATTGAGGTTGACACGGAACTTCGAGCTTCACAGGTTGAATTGCACCGTTTTAAGACCTCAATCGCGCTCGGCGAATACCTCCCGATAGAGGAAGTCGAGCTTGATTATAAGCGGTTCTTCGTTTATTTGAAAAAGATGGTAAGCGCACTTGCGCCTCGCACCGCAGCCAAGCTCACTGGAAAGCTCGAACCGCTGGAGATACGCGCCATAGAGAAAGAGATAGACAAAGAGATGAAAGCGGTTCTGCGGAGCTTTGTTATTGCTGGCGTATCGGAGGCGGAGGCGGCAAAGACAAAAAAGAAGAAGGACACACCCGATGAGTAAGAGGGTATCAAAGAATTATCACTTCCGAAAATTCGGCATACCGAGCTATATCCGAACCGCCCTTCAATCACTAAAACCGCCCGAAGAATTAACAGTCAGCGAGTGGGCCGCAGCCCACCGACAGCTTGATGAAAAGTCTTCAGCAATTCCCGGCAGATGGAGTAACTCGACCGCTCCCTACTTGGTAGGCATAATGGACGAGTTTTCAAACTTCGACACCGAGGAAATTATATTCGTTAAGCCCACGCAGGTAGGCGGAACGGAAGCGATGCAGAATATGCTCGGGTACATTATCGACCAAGATCCCGCACCTACGATGATTGTCTATCCGACAGACCAACTCGGAAAGGCAACCTCGGTCAACAGACTTCAACCGATGCTTGAAAGGTCGCCAACGCTTCGCAAGCATTACCGCCCGAGAGAATCTACCGACATAGAGCTTCAGTTCGACAATATGTACATCTCGGTTGCGGGTTCGAATTCGCCGAGCGCGCTTGCATCAAAGCCGATAAAATACCTATTCTGCGATGAGATAGACAAGTACCCGGGCGCAACCGCAAAGGAAGCAGATCCCTATTCGCTGGCAAAGGAAAGAACAAAGACCTTCCAAAGTAGAAAGATTTACACATGCTCAACCCCTACGCTTTCCACCGGAAAGATATGGCAACTCAAAACCCACGCAGACGAGGAGAAACATTACTTCGTACCTTGCCCTCACTGCGGAGAATACATAGAGTTTAAGTTTCAAAATCTCAAATGGCCCGATGACGAGTCGGGACTTGAGATAGCCGACAGAGTCGAATATGCTTACTACGTCTGCCAAGAATGCGGAGGCATCATAACGGATGCGGACAAGGTGCAGATGAACCTTAACGGCAGATGGCAAACGATAAGAAAGACCGGACAAACAGTCAAGAGCGTATGCTTTTGGATTAATACGCTCTACTCGCCGTTCACAGCTTTTGCGGAAATAGCAAGGGCATTCATCAACGCTAAGAAGGATACGGACGAGCTACACAATTTCATCAACTCGTGGCTTGCCGAACCGTGGGAAGATACGGCGCTCAAAACCAACTACGAGCTTGTGCTTGAGAAGCAAGACGGAATAAAAGAGGGTGTACTGCCGAGCTGGACGAAGCTCCTTACTGCCGGTGTGGACGTGCAGGAGAAGTCTCTATTTTGGACTATCAGAGCGTGGGGCGATTATGCGAAGAGCCACAATGTCGCCCACGGTCAAGCCCTCAATTTTGACGAAATCCACAACATTATGCAAACGGAGTTCGCTACCGAAAATGGCGATAAACGGCTCGTTGATTTATGCCTTATTGACTCGGGCGACCAAACGGACGATGTGTACGGCTTCTGCGCTGACGAGACAGGGCTTGAAGGTTCAGAGTGGATACTTCCATGCAAAGGCACGGATACAATGCTCAACCACTACAAGATAAGCTCCGTCAACCGCCCGGGAAGCCGAGTGAACGGATTAAGGCTTGTATTGGTAGATGGCGGAAAGTACAAAGACATGATAGCCAACCGTATGCGGAAGCCGAAAGACCATCCCGGCTCGTGGAATGTTCACGAAGGGTGCGATGAAGAGTACGCAAAGCAAGTAACCGCCGAGCATAAGGTAAAGGTCAAAGAGCAGAACGGAAAGCCGGTTTATAAGTGGCGTTTGAAGCACTCGCACGGCGACAACCACTATCTCGATGCCGAGGTTTATGCGTTCTGCGCTGCCGACATTCTGAATGTTCGATACATCCATTTAAGAGCGGAAGAACCCGAGCAGACAACGCCTCTGCCCGAACCGCAGAAGCGCGGAACGGATGAACAAAGCTCGGATTGGATAAACGGAGGCGGCAAATTCTAACCTACTCACAAGTAGGCTACTTATGAGTAGGCAACGGAGGTAAAATGGAAGATTTAAAAGACCAAGGGCTTGACAGCGAAAGCCTTTTAATTGAAGTCAACAAGGCGATTAAAGCCATCCTTACAACAGGGCAGAGCTACCGCATAGGCAACAGACAGCTCAACAGAGCAAGCCTTCCCGAATTAAGAGCGTTACGCGCCGAGCTTCAAGCCGAGATAGACGCAGCCAACGATAAAGGGCTGATAAGCGGTGCTTCCGTTGCTCGCTTCGGCGGGCCGAGGGGGTAGGGATGAATTGGCTTGATAAGTTTATAGCGTTTATTAGCCCTCGAAGGGGCGTAGAGAGAGAAGCGAACCGCCAACAGCTCGAAGCGATGCAGAAGAGCTATGATGCCGGAGAGAATCTGCGCAATAGGGATTGGCGACTGAGAAACATATCCGCCGAAGAGACCGACAGTCCCCACCGTGAAATTATACGCGCCCGGGCGAGAGACCTCGAAAGGAATTCAGACATTATGAATTCGCTTGTGTCAGCCTTTATGAGGAACGTAATCGGAAAGGGGATGACACTTCAAGCGAAGATATACGAAGCCGAAAACACCCCCAACAAAGAGCTTGAGGGGGCAATCGAGAGTGAGTGGGCGGAGTGGTGCAAGAAAGAAAACTGCGATGTAACCGGAAGCCAATCCTTTAAAGCCTTAATCAAAATGTGCTTAATCAGAAAGAAGGTTGACGGTGGAATTATTCTTTTAAAATGCTTCACGAAAGGCAAGAGAATTCCGTTCCAGCTTCAAGCTATCGAGGTGGACGAGCTGGACGAGGGAAGGCTCACGCCGAACACGCAAGGCGATATCGTCAAGGGCGGTATTGAGTACGACTCCACAAAGAGAGCCGTAGGGTATTGGATAAAACAATATTCGATTGACGGTCTCACGGAAGCGGACTCAAAGTTCTTTCCGGCTTCCCGAGTAATCTTCTATTGGACGAAACGCAGGCCCTCGCAAATCCGTGAAATGTCGGATATGACACCGTCCATGACGAGAATAAGAGATACAAACGAGTTTATGAACGCCGTACAAATCGGCAAGCGAGTAGAGGCGGCGTTCGGTGTGTTTATATCCCGACAGAATCCGCAGACGAGCGGCGGCGTGGGGCGTGTGCCTTCCTCGGGAGGTTCGGAAAGAAAAACCTACGAAGACAAGCATCTCACGCCCGGGCTTATCCTTGAAGGCAACGTGGGCGACCAAGCCTCCGTAATCGATCCAAAAGGACGAGGGGCAGATGCCAATGCGTTCTCAAAATTGCTTTTGCAATTGATTGCAGCCGGGCAAGGTTTAAGTTACGAGGCGGTCAGCAGGGATATGTCGCAGTCGAACTATTCGTCTGCAAGACAAGGCATCATCGAGGACGAGATGACCTTTTCAGACGATATAGACGAATTAAAGGCGATAATGTCGGAGATTTACGAAACATTCGTAATTTCAGCCGTTCTTGCCAACGCCGTGCTTATTCCCGACTTTTGGGAAAACAAGCGCAAATATTTGAAGCACGAATGGATAAAATCGCCCAAGCCGTGGATAGATCCATCAAAAGAAGCTACAGCAAACAAGACCGCCCTTGACAGCGGTCAAAAGTCCTTAATCGATATCTCGGCGGAAGCCGGCGAAGATTGGCAAGACAAAATAGACGATATGATCGCAGTCAAGGAATATCTCAACAGTAAAGGATATGACCTTGAAGGCGGCGCATTAAAAAAAATAATTAAAGACGGAGGCGGCAATGAAGAATAAAAAGCCCAAAACAAATAAGACCTTGCTTCGCAGTTTCAACGCTGAAATAAAGGCGCTTGAAGGCGACAGCAAAAACACCTTCGAATTATCGTTTGCAAGCGAAGAGCCTTACGAAAGATGGTTCGGAATGGAAATTCTCTGCTGCGAAGAATCGGCGGTGGATTTAGAAAGACTGAACACAATCGGCGTTGTGCTTTACAATCACAACAGAGATGCGGTTATCGGTAGAATCATCAGAGCGTGGGTGGAAGGCAACAAATGCCACGCTACTATCGAATTTGACGGAGACGAAGCAAGTCAGATTATAGCCGACAAAGTACGCAGCGGAACGCTGAAGGCTGTCTCGGTTGGATACATGATAACAGTAAAAGAGGAAGTGCAAGCAAATAAAACTTCTTCGAATGGGAGGTTTACAGGGCCTTGTGTAGTCGCAACGAGGTGGATACCCTTCGAGGTTAGCATTGTATCCGTTCCGGCGGACTCGACAGTCGGCGTTGGCAGAAAGCTGGATGAAGAAGAGACCGAGGACGATACGGAAGACGAGACCGAGGACGAAGAGCCTAAAAACAAGAAGCCCAAGGAGTCCGAACCAAAGTCCGAAGAAGGTGACAAAAACAAGAAATCTCTCCCCTCTGTGGCCGAGTGGGAAGATAAAATAAATCAATTTAAAAAAAGGAGTAATATCTAAAATGCACAAGAAAGAAATCGAAAGATTACTGAAGGCAATGTCGGAAATTACCTCCCGTGCAAGAAGCGAGGGGAGAGATTTAACGGCAGAAGAGCAAGCTATTCTTCGCACGTATCAGAGCGAGTACGATTACCATCAGAAAGCCCTTGACGAAGAAACGAAAGCCGAAGAAACACGCAAAGCAGCGGAGGCTCTGTTGCAGCGTACCGCCACGGTAAGAGACATTTTTAAATCTCACGGATTTGAAAAAGAGGGTGAAGAGTTCCTCAAGAGGGAAAACTTCACGATTGAGGAAGCAAAGAGTGCAGTCCTCGATTTAATCACAAAATCGGGTGCGCCCTCGTCAAGCCGCATCACAATCGGAGACTCCGGCGAAGATAAGTACAGAGCGGCGGCGGCGGATGCGCTTGTAATTAAGGGCGGTCTCGAGCTGGAGAAACCCGCAGAGGGTGCAAGGCAGATGGCGAATATGTCCCTTAAAGACCTTGCCGCCGAGTGCTTAGAACGTGGTGGTCAGTTCGACTCCGCAACCTTACGCCATATGAGCGCAAGCGAAGTATTCGATGAGATAACCCAAAGAGCATATCAGCCCACCTCGGCGTTCTCGGCGATTATGGACAGCGCAGTCAAGAAGTCCCTCGAAGAAGCATACAAGGAAGTGCCTACCACTTTTCAGCTTTTCACTACGAAAGGAACGCTTCACGATTTCAAGGAAGACAAGGACAGAACCTATATCTACGGAAGCGGCGACCGTCTGCTTAAAGTTCCCGAGAACGGCGAATTGAAGCAGAGTACGATTGACACCAAGGTGCTGCCTACAAGGAAATTGGATACCTACGGCAGACAGTTCTCCCTCACGCGCCAAGCATTCATCAACGATGATATCGGTCTCGTTCTTACAATTCCTACGACTTACGCA
This sequence comes from uncultured Christensenellaceae bacterium, assembly GCA_910586985.1. Lineage (GTDB taxonomy): Bacteria > Bacillota > Clostridia > Christensenellales > Borkfalkiaceae > Gallimonas. The sequence goes on from CAJUKK010000003.1 coordinate 154,230, forward strand.
AGAATAGCGAAAGAAACGATTAACGAACAGGTTTACGACATTCTCTTCAACAACGGCAAAATTTACGACGGTAAGGTGCTGTTCGATAAGACGAACCACAAAAACCTTGCGACAACCGATGCGAAGCCCTCGCAGACTTCTATTCAGAGCATGATACTGCTCATGGGAAGACAGACACACCCCGTCTCGGGCAAGCGCATCATGAACAAGCCAAAGTTCCTTATTACCGGCGTAGGCTATCAGTTTGCGCTTGCAACGCTTTTCGGAAGCCGTTACGTTCCCGGCTCAGCGAACAACGATATCAACCCCTTGTTCGATAATCCCTTAAGTAAGAACATCATCGAAGAGCCTTATCTCAACACGCTTGCGGATGCTATTACCGGCTCTACCGCAAAGAACGTGCCGTGGTTCATGGCTTCCGATCCTTTGTATTGCAAGGGAATTCAGGTTGACTACTTGGACGGAAAGGAAACGCCCACCATTCGCCGCAACGAGGCAACTCCCGGCACATTGGGCTTCTCGTGGGACATTTATCACGATTGGGGCGTATTCGTAGCAGACTACAAGGGTATCTACCGCAACAACGGCGCACCCATCTCGGAAGAATAATAAGGAGGAATAATCAGTATGGCAACCTATATTCAGAAAGGCGAAACTATCGACATTAAGGCAACCGCCGACACCAAAGCTGAGGACGTGGTAGTCCTCGGTAGCAAAGCCGGCGTTGCGGCTTGCTCGGGAAAAGAGGGCGAGCTTATCGCAGTAGCTGTTGAAGGCGTTTACAAGTTCCCTAAGGCGGGCGTGGCGGTCTCCATCGGCGAGGACTTATACTACGATGCCGAGACCGGAAAGGTAGTTAAAACGGTAGCCGAAGGCAAAGCCAAAGTTAAAGTCGGCTATGCTGTTTCGGCTGCTTCGGCTTTGGATACGGAAGTCGCAGTAAAGCTCGCATATTAAAAAGGGGGAGAGCAGTATGGCAAAAAAATACACGGTTAACGCCGTTATAGAAATTAAAGGCGTTAAACATTACCCCGGCGAGGTGCTGTCGCTTGACGGTAAATTCGAAGAAGAAGTCAATGCAAATCAGCTTATACCCTTAAACCCCGACAAACCGCAGGAAAACGGCGGTAAGGGAGCAGAAACCCCGAACCCCGACAAATCCCCCAACAGAGAACAGAAGGGCGGAGAAAGCGAGAATTCGCAGAATAACGGCGAAGGCGAAGGGCAGGGCAAAGAACCCGAAAAGACAGGCTTTACCGCCGAGCAGATAGCGGAGGCGGCAAAGAAACTCGGATGAGCTTCAAGGAACAGCTAAAAGCAGATATAAAAGGTTTCCTTAACACGGAAGAATTCGGGGAGCGGATGCTTATCAATGGAAAGCAGATGAGCGTAATCTTCGACACCGACAAAACAAGCGGAGGCGGAACGAGCGAAACGCCGGGGATATATTCATCCCACAAAGTGATGTTCGTTTCCGCCGAAGAGTTCGGTGGTAAACCGAAACCCGGCTCGGAGATAATAGTCAACGGTAAAACACGCTATACAGTGGTTGGCGAAGTAATATCCGAGGACGGTCTCTATACGATACCGATAGAAAGGAAAAGGGTTTAACAGTCTCTATGGTTGACATTAACATAACGCAAACGGCAAAAGGCTCGTTTGCATCGGCGGATTTAGGTTCGACAGATAAACTGCTGAAGCGCATTCGTAAGGAACTCGGTAACTTAAAAACAAAAGCTCCTTCGGTGCTTCGAAGCGCAATCAACAAGGCGGCGGTTCAGACAAAGAAGAATCTAATCAGCGATGCGAAGTCAACTTATGCGGTCGCTTCATCTTCGCAAGATAGTAGCAAATCAACCACCCCGGTGGCTTCAACAAGTAAAACCTTCACGCTTTATAGGGCATCAACACAAAACCTCACGGCACGGTTAAAAACGAATGGGCCTATGAACGAATTAGGGCGGTTTAAGGTTTCGCCTCGCATTCCGGCTAATATTCCGGGCTTAAAACGCCCGAAATTCTATAAGGCGCAGGTGCGAAAGGACAGCGGAGGCTTACACCCTCTCAATCAGTATAAAAATAAGCCCTTTTGGGTTAGCTTTCGTAGCGGACACCAAGCCTTGGTAGTTAGGAGCTTAACAAAGACCATGCGAGACGGTAAAACGCCGGCTTTAGAGAAATTGCTCGGCCCGTCAAATGCCCATATTTACGGCAGAAAAGAGGTAGCGGAGAAGATGACTAAAACCTATAACGCAGAGCTTGATAAAGCAATATCGGAAGCGGTTAAGAAGACATTAGCATCCGCACAAAGTAAAGGTAAGTAATGGAACTCGAACTGCAAGAACAGCTAAAAGCTGAAATTGAAAAAATAACATCCGACATGCACTTGAAGAATCCGAACCCTATGCAGGGCGGAACATACAAGAAGCTGTCGGTGTTTATTCAAGACCTCCCCATTCCCGAAGGGAAAGACGAAGAAGACGAAGACGAGACGATCAGTCAAGCCCCCTATGTGATAGTAGAAGTCTATGACTCAAGTGGGGGCGAGGGGAAGTCGAGCATCTCGGTAATTTTCGTTATTGGCATCTACGATGACGATAAAACGAAAAGCGGCTACAAAGACTGCATCCGCATAAAAAACAGGATAGTAGAGCGGTTCGCAACGAATCCTCTGCTGGGCAAATTTGAAGCGGAAAAAGAGTGGACATGGCAAATATCGGACGAAGACAACCATCCGTACTATTTCGCCGGATTAAAAATGACATTCCTCGCCCCCGCTTTTTTAAGAATAAATAATCAAATTTAAGGAGAAATTTTTATGTCATACAAACACGGCATAACAACTGTGGAGGCGGCAACCTCAATGACCACCCCCATAGAATCGGGGACGGTTCAAGTTATTATCGGCGTAGCCCCTATTAACTTGGGTAATCCCGGCAACGTAAACAAACCCGTTGTAATCCATAACTTTGCCGAATTCGTAAAAGAGTTCGGTTATGTCGATGCTTCCGAATGGGGCAAGTACTCGCTTTGCAGAGCAGCATATATGAACTTCGGCGTTTTTAATAACAGCCCGATAGTTTTTATCAATGTGCTTGATCCGCAGAATTCGGCTCACATTAAGGCGGACAACAACGAGGATATATCCGTTTCAACTACGGCGGAAACGGTAGCAACGCTTCCCAACACTACGGTTCTTTCGAGTATCGTGGTAACCTCGGGCGGAGCAACGCTGAACGAAGGGACGGATTACAGCGTTGAGGTTTCGGATGCGGGTGTAATCTCGGTTACATTCCCTCCGATGACGGCTTCAACCAAAGTACAAGTCGCTTATACCACACTCAAGCCTTCGGAGGTAACCGCAACCGACATAATCGGGGTAGGTACTGTGGGCGCAGAAAAGGGTATCGGTGCAGTAAGAAAGGTATTCCCGAAGACAGGGCTTGTGCCTTCCTTAATTCTCGCCCCCGGCTGGTCGCACAATAAAACGGTAGCTGTAAAATTGCAATCGACTGCAACAAAAATCAACGGCAGTTTTAAGGCGATGGCTATCGTTGACCTCAACTGCGACACCGTAACAAATTATACGGATGTAAGGGAAGCGAAAGCGAAGTTCATAGTAGAGGCAAACACGATTGTGTGCTGGCCCAAAATCAAGGTCGATGATGACACCTTCACACTTTCGGAAGCGGTGGCGGCGTTGATGCAGTCAACAGATGCGAACAACGGCGACATTCCCTACAGCGGCCCTTCCAACCTTTCATTGAAGGCTACGGCGGTAGTCCTTGAGGACGGAACGGAGCTTTTGCTTGACGAAGAACAAGCCAACGAGATAAACGCCGCCGGCGTTTTAACGGCAATTAACAACGGCGTTTCCTTCGTTGCGTGGGGCAACAACACCTCGGCATATCCAAATTTAACGGACGTGAAGGACAGATACATTATGGTTCGTAGGATGTTTATTTACTTTGAAAATTCGTTCATAAACACCTACCGCCAAAAAGTAGATAACCCGATGAACTCCCGCCTCATTGAATCGATATGCGACAGCGAGAACATCAAGTTCAACAGCTTGGTAGCGAGAAACATTATCGCCGGCGGAAAAATTCAGTACATCGAATCCGAGAACCCGACCACAGACTTGCTCAACGGCAGATTGAAGTTACATACATACTATGCACCCTTCACGCCGGCAGAGCACATCGAGAACACAGTCGAATATGACGTGGAAGCTCTTAAGGGAGCGTTAGGAGGCTAAAAATGGACAGAAACATCTACGAGAAAATTCATTCATACAGGGTTTATTCCGCAGGGGAAGCGGTAGGTGCGGGAGACTCGCTCTCCTTGCCTTCCGTTGACAATAAAACGGTTACCGTAAGCGGCGCCGGAATTTTGGGCGAATACGAATCCCCCGCAGAAGGACACGTGGACAGTATGGAGCAGGAGATACCGTTCAACACGATGTCTCCCGAATACTTCGACTTTATCGAAAAGATTAACAACGGCGCGGATATAACAATCCGTGCGGCTCTTCAGTTTAAAGATGCAGCCACGCAAACGCTCGACACAAAAGCCATCAAGATAACCGAGCGTGGCTCGGTCAAAGGCTTTTCGCCCGGCGAAATCAAAAACGCCGATGTTATGGGTTCAACCGTAACCATCAACTTAACATATCTCAAAATCGAGATTGACGGAAAGGAGAGGCTCGAAATCGACCGCCTCAATATGATTTACAAGGTCAACGGCGTGGACAGACTTAAAAAAATCAGAGAGCAGTGCTAAAAGGAGGAAATGCAGATGCAGAAGGATACTATAACCGAAACCACCGAAGAAACCGAGGAACTTTCCAACATCGTGAAGTTCAGCAAGCCCTTTAATTTTGAGGGGACGGAGTATAAAGAAGTCGACCTTTCGGGTGTTGAAAACTTAACCGGAAAGGACATGATAGAGGCGCAGAAGGAATACGGTAAGGGCAACTTCGCCCCGAACGCAATGCCCGAAGTGGATATAAGATACACGCTTATAATTGCACAGAAAGCAACCAAGCTCCCCTACGAGTTCTTCGAACAGCTCCCGGCGCGTGAATGCGTAAAAATCAGAACGGTGGTAACTCGTGCTTTTTTCGGGGAAGGCTGATATCGCAGAAAGGCGTTATCACAGCAAGAGAAATAAAAACGCTCTGCTACTACCTCGCACAGGTAACGAAATCAAGCGCACTCGATTTTTTAAATATGACGATTGCGGACTTGTCGGACTTTGCGGACATAGCTAAGGAGGATTTAGATAAGCGGAGGAGAAAGTATGGCAAAATCAAGCATATATAACCTCGCTTTCAATCTTTCGGGCAAGGTTCAAAAATCGTTTAACAAGTCAATGGGGACAGCCCAAAACGAACTCGCAAAGACAAGCAAGGTCGCCGGGGCGGTCGGTAAAGGTTTACTTATCGTTGCGGAAATTGCTATATCAACAGCAATAGCAGTCGGTAAAGCCACTTATAATGTAGCTCAAGAATTTGACGATGCCTACGATAAAATAAGAATCGGCACAGGCGCGACAGGGGAAGCCTTAGAAGAATTAAAGGGATCGATGCGTAATGTTTTTGCTTCGCTTCCTACCGATATGGACAAGGCTTCTACCGCCATAGCTAACTACAACACCTTGCTCGGAGTTTCGGGCGAGGTGTTGGAAAAGTTATCGAAGCAAGCCATCCAAGTCGAAGCGTTGCTCGGGGATGGATTAGAGGATGTCGTTTCAAGTTCAGCGGAAGCGTTTAATGCTTGGAATATAGCGGCTGAAGATATGCCCGAAAAGATGGACTACATATTTAAAGTTTCGCAGTCCACCGGGGCGGAATTTTCGAGTATCACAGACAGCCTTAAAACATACTCAGCCCAATTAAAAGAGCTGGGATACGACTTCGACTCAGCGGCGGCTCTAATCGGCAATATCGAAAAGCACGGCTACGACGTATCGAAAATATTTAGCGGTATGACGATAGCCACTACAACGCTTTCAAAAGCCGGGATAGATGCCGCTGAAGGGTTGGAGATTTACTACAAAGCAATATGCATGGCGGAGACCGAGACGGAAGCTATAGCAATGGCGACCGAAATATTCGGTTCAAAATCAGCCACAACCATGGCATACGCCATCAGAGATGGGACTTTAAATATAGAGGACTTAACCGCAGCACTCCAAGCCAACGAAGAAACCATACTCGGCGTTTCAGAAGAAACGTGGGACTTTGCGGAAAAATGGCAGATATTAAAAAACCAAATGAAGGTAGCACTTGAACCCCAAATTATGGAGTTCTTCGATGAGATGACCAATCTTCTCCCGAGTATCGGGGCAACAATGAAAGGTCTAATTCCCGTGTTTGGTACTTTAATAAAAGCAGTCGGCACAGTTATGCCGATTTTAAGCGAATTGCTCCCGAGTGTTTGTGAACTGCTGGACGGAGTACTTGAAGCCCTCGGTTCGATTATCGTTGCGATTACGCCACTTTTAAAATTGGTAAGCAGAATAATAGCGGCGGTAACCCCTTTCGTAAACGGCGTACTAAAAGCGGCGGCAAAATTGCTTTTATCGTTAACACCTTCGCTTGAGGCAATTTTAAACCTTTTAATGCCGATACTTGATATCGTTACAAGCATTCTCAATCCGCTGGTAGATATCCTTAACACGGTATTAGAGCCGGTAACAATGCTTTTGACGGACGTGTTAGCTCCTATTTTAAACGCCCTTGTCCCCATAATTCAATGGGTGGCAAGTATGATTACGGAAAGTCTCGGGCAGTCGTTTGGAATGGTCGGAGAAATAATAAACTTCTTCGTAGAAGGGCCGCTGTCCTATGTGGTAAACTTCCTCAAATACATAGTCGAGTTTTTAGGTAACGTATTCAAGGGCAATTGGGAGGGTGCGTGGAAATCCCTTGCAAATATTCCCATAGCTTTTCTTAACAGTATAATCGGCGGCTTCGAGGCGATGATTAACTTTATAGTAAAAGCAATAAACGCCCTTACAAGCACGGTGTCGAAGAGTTGGACGTGGCTCGGCATCCCCGCAATCCCGGCAATACCGCTCGTCTCATTGGGGCGTATCCCGGCATTAGCCGAAGGCGGCATAACAACAGGCCCCACATTGGCGGAGATAGGCGAAGGCAGCGAACAGGAGGCGATTTTACCGCTTTCTAAACTCGCCGACATTATGGCAGGAAACGGCTACGGCGACACTTACAACAATACGGACAACAGCCAAGACAATAACGCATCGTTCAACCCGATATTCAACTTCACGTTCAACGGTTCGAATTTAACGCAGGAGGAAATCCAAGAGATAGTAGTTCGGGCAATAGAAGCGTGGTGGAACGAGAAGGTAAAGAACGAAAAGCGTTATGCGTTTTAAAGGAAGGTAAATATGAACTTTGCCAAAAAGATAGTAGTGGACGGAGAAACCGTGTTCGATATCACATCGGACACGGTATCACCCAACAAAGTGCTGAAGGATGAGACATTCCATAACAGCAACGGAGAACCCCAAGAAGGGGCAATCGAAACCTACTCGGGGAAAACGGAAATAACCGAGAATCAAACGCTCAACACGGAAGGAAAGTACATGACGGAAGATATCCAAATAAAAGTGGATATTCCCGTGGTCGATGAGCTTCCAGCTCCGACAGCGGACAGCCCGATGGTGGTTATCCTTAACGAGAGACTTTATTTAAAAAAGGAGTAGCAAATGTCAAATTATAAAGGCGTTGCGTTTTTAAACGAATTAAAGGCAGCTGAAGCCGGGGTTTTTAACGGTAGGAATTTTGTAACGGAACTCGGCTTCACAGTCGATGAGGTCTGCACCTTCGGAGAACAGGGGACAGTCCTTGAACACGGATTAGGCATAGGCGATTACTTCATAATGCAAGTGCTGAACAAATCCGGCGTTCTGCGTAGCTACACTATGCAGATAGCAGGAATAGACCACTACACCGACACTATGTACGGAGATGTGGGACATCATATAGATTGGATTTCAAAGGAACTCGCAGACGAATATGTGCCTTGGAATAAAACAAATTTCAATAACGGCTGCGAAAACGATGAAACTCCTTATATGCTTTCAAATATTAAAATGTATCTAAACGCAGAGAGCGGAACAACAGCTGACGGTAAGGCTGTAAATTATACATCGGATGGCTTCTTGGCGAGAATACAAGCATCAACCGATCCTAACGCTCAAGCATGGGCAAGCCACCTTAAAACCAAATACTGCCAAATGGAGCAGAGATGGTCTGACTCGGGCGCACTTACGGAGGACAGCAGTTGGACGGATTGTAATATAGGTAAATTATGGCTTCCGACCGAAGTGGAGATTTGGGGACGTGCTATATGGGGAGATAAAACTTACGGCGCACTTTACGGTACGCAGTACCCCATCTTTAAGAGGAATGGCGCAATCGCTAAACGGTGCGTAGATAACAATAGTCTGGTCAATTGGTGGTCTGCTTCGGTGCATTCCGGCTCGTCTTCCTACGTCTGCTATGTGCGCAGCAGCGGGTGTGCGGACTACGACAACGCTTCCTCCTCGTGGGTTGGCTTCCCGGTTTGTGGCCGCACTTAACCTATAACCCTAACCCCCACCGCCGTGTGCGGTGGGCGGTGGTAAAGGAGCTAACGCTTGATACTCTTAAAAGACCGCAATCTTTCAAAATTAGAATTTTATAATACCGCACTTGACATCCGATTGCAGGTAACCTCCATATTCCTCAACCAATTATGCGTTGAGGATATCGAGCATAAAACCCAAGAATACACGCCGGCAACAGAGATAGTCAAGAGCCATCAGAAGTGGGTAGTAACGACAATCAGAGAAGCCGTAATGCAACAGCTCGTAGAGCTGATAAACAACATCACGGATGCCTATTCAATCTATCCTACGACCATTAACGAATGGGAAGTGCGGCGAGATTATCAGACCGCAGCAATAGGCAACTGCGAGAAGTTACTACAACACTTTCAATTCGCCCTTGAATTGTTTAACGAAAACCCCTACAACCTTTTCACAGGGAAGCGAGTAAACGTGGATAAACTTTTACCTTACGTCGAGAAAATCTGTAACGAAATACAGTACTTGAAAGGCTGGAGAAAAGCGGGAAACAAAATAAGAGCCGATATTGAAAAGAAGAAGAACTGAATAATTCATAGGTTAATATCTGATTTCGTTAGTCTGGACAATTGGTGGTCTGCTTCGGTGCATTCCGGCTCGTCTTCCAACGTCTGCTATGTGAACAACAACGGGTATGCGAACTACAACAACGCTTCCTCCTCGTGGGTTGGCTTCCCGGTTTGTGGATACGAACTAACCAAGGTTAAGAGAATCAATGGTTAAGTGCGTAGGAGATATTGACCTTCCCGAAAGGGTAAATATGCATTATTGCTGAGGACTGCCATTCTCCACTCGGCAATAACGGAGGGGGAATATCTTAACACGAACCCTACGGCTTGATACGGTTGGGCGGACGCTTTCGTGCTTGGAAGCCGAATTGTTACTTATAGGCTTTTACAGGCCCATTACCGTTATGTGGATAGGTAAGTATCAAAAATTCATACAAGGTGCGACAGCCGGAGAATATGACAAGTACTGAACGCCGAAAAGAAGCAAGGTATCAAAGGAGAAAAGCGAAGCGAATCCAAAAGCGAGATGAACGGTGTGAACGGTTTGACTCGTTCGACCGTCTTCTCAATGCCAACAATACCTACTCCGCATACAAAAAGTGCAGTAAGGGCGTAAGGTACAAAGAGGCACAACAAAACTATAGAATAAACCTTTTAAAGGAACTCAATGCACAGAAGAAGAACTATCGGACAGGGAAACATCTGTCGGACGGTTTCAAGGAATTTACACTCACGGAACGAGGCAAAAAGAGAAACATCAGAGCCGTAAGTTTCCGAGAGCGAGTCTCACAAAGAACACTCAACGATGAGGTGCTGGTTCACGTATTGGAACGGAATCTCATATACGACAACGGAGCATCCATAAAGGGTAAGGGTAACCATTGGTGCTTGAAGCGAGTGGAGGCCCACCTACACCGATTTTATAGGCAGAACGGATACTCTAACGAAGGGGCGGTGGCGGTTCTTGATTTGAAGGGCTACTACGACCACATTCTGCATAAACCGCTACTTGATATCTTCCGAAAAGAGATACACGATCCCGACCTTCTCCGAATTTCAAAATTTTATATTGAAGCGTTCGGAGACGGAGTATCGGTAGGAATAGGCAGTCAGATATCGCAACTTTCGGGAAGCAGATATCCAAGCCACATAGACCACCTCATCAAAGAGGTAAAGCACTACAAGCAGTACGCCCGATACAATGACGATAGTTATTTTATTGGCAAGAACAAAGTCGACCTACACGCAAACTTAGCGGTCGTAGGCGCAGAATACGCCGAGCTTGGGATTACGCTCAACAAAAAGAAAACGCAGGTCGTGGCCCTTAAAAGAGGCTTCAAATTTTTAAAAACATTCTTCATCTTAACCGAGACCGGAAAGGTTATCAAAAAGCCCGTGAGGGATGCGGTTACCCGAGAACGACAGAAGCTGAAGAAGCTCTTTAAAAAATACGCAACCGGCGAAGTTTCGTTTGAAACGATTAAACAAAACTTTGAAAGCTGGAAATCGCACATGGCACACAAAGACTCTCATCGGACGGTTTCCACAATGCAAAACTATTTTAATAAATTACATACGGAGGCAATTTTATCATGGTCAAACAAACCAACCCCAACGAACCCAAGGAAGAAAAAGATAGCTTGATGGAAAAGCCCAAAAAGGACTACCGTCTAATAATTCGGGACATTATCCATCAGAAGTATTCGCCGGACGATATAGAAGCCCTTATAAGGCACTACACCGCAGATCCCGACAAATACCGCGCCAAGTTCGAGGAATACAACGCCTACTGCGAGGAAGTAGTCGCAAAAGTAAAAGCGAGCTATGGAATCGAGGATTGAGACATTCTGCGAAGGATGCGAAAGGCAAGGGCGGTGTGAACGGTCATGCGAGAGCAGGGATGAGTTCATTTATAAGCATTGCATTTTAAAGGAAGGACTATCTATGAACGTAATTGTGAAAGACAGAGACATAGACTTGATAGCGGTCGAAAAGCTCGTAACCGGGAACGATACCTACAAAATCGGGGTTTCGCTTGACGAGAGCTGGAACGGCTACACGGTAAGCGCGGTCTTCAAGATGGTGTCTCGCTTCGGCGAGATCCGCACGGAGGCGGTTTTACTCGACAACAATAAGGAATGCAATATTCCTTTAATTGACTACCCCGGCACATTAGAAATCGGTGTGCGGGGCTTAAGCCTTGAAAAGGGAAGCAGAGCCTCCGCCTTCAGCAAGCCTATTCCGGTATTCGAAGGGGCGAAAGGGAAATACCTTAACGAAGCACGGATGACCGGATATGACGAATTCATAAAGGCTCTTCTCGAAAAAGAGGATAAGGTAAAGATGATTGAAAGAATCGCCGCCGAGTGTATCCAGCCCGATGGCACTTATCTTTTAAAGGTTGAAGCACAGACAAAAACCTTCATCGTAAGGGCAAGCGGAAAGTGGTTGATACAACTTCCGCCCGAACCCAAAGTTGGCGACCAAGCAAGCATACGCATCGGTATAGGCGAGGAACTGCCCGAGATAAGTTTTGACAGCGAGAAAGTCGTTATTGCCGGCGCAGGGTTTAACGCTCTCCGCCCAAACTCAAAGCTGAGACTTTCGGCGGAATATGACGGTGCGGATTGGGTGGTCTTAACAAGCGTGGTGGGCTAACCTATGGCGAGGACTTATAAAACAAAAAGCGGCGACCGTTGGGACGGAATAGCGAAGGATATGTACGGAAGCGAGAAGTACGCTGACACGCTGATGCAAGCGAATGTGGAGCATTTAAACATCCTACAATTTGACAGCGGAGTAATCTTAACCGTACCGGACATTTCAACGGATGAGACGGAATTCGAAAGTCTGCCGCCTTGGAGAAGGGAAGATGGATAATACAAAATCGGCAAGAAGAAGTAAAGCGGTAATTTTCTATAACGGAAAGAACATCGCAAAAGACCTTGCGGATTATCAAACTTCCTTCAGCTACACAGACAATGCTTCGGGTTCTTCGGACTCCATATCGGTAGCGATTAATGACAGAGACGGTCGCTGGGGCAATGCGTGGCTTCCGACAAAGGGGGACACGCTTTCTGCAAAGATAATTGTGGAGAATTGGACGAAGGACGGAGAAACAAAATCCTTGCAATGCGGTTCGTTTGTATTGGATGATTTATCTTGCTCGGGCGGTTCAAGTGGCGATACTTTGACCGTGGGGGCGATTTCAGCCCCAGCCAATACAGGCTTCACAACCACGAAGAATTCAGCCACATGGGAAAATACGACCATCAAAGAGATTGCTAACACAATAGCGCAAAGGAACAGAATCTCCGTAGTTTACGATGCAAGGTCGATAAACATCGCAGCCATAGAGCAGTCCGACAAAGAGGACAGCTCCTTCCTTTTAAGCCTATGTGATACATACGGACTCTCGCTGAAGATTTACGCAAAGAAAATTGTCATCTTCGACAGAGAGGTGTACAAAGCAAAAGCCCCGGTTAAAACGATAACAAAAAAGCAAGCCACCTCGTGGAATTGGAATAGTTCACTACTCGGCACATACACAGGCGGAACGCTTACATACTCCAACGAGGACGGAGACGAGTTCGAAATCACGGTCGGAGGCGGCGACCGCATCTTGAAGGTTAATACCGAAGTAGCGAATGCGTTTGATGCAGAACTGAAGCTCAACGCAGCCCTCAACAAAGAGAATCACGGTTCAACAACCATGACAATAGAGATGATGGGAGATCCCGAGCTTGTCGCCGGGCAATGCGTAACGCTTTCCGGCTGGGGAAGCAAAAGGGACGGAAAGTACTACATCGACAGCGTAACCCACAAACTCAACACAGGTTACAAATGCTCCTACAAATTGTCGCTGTGCGAACCTTCGGCGGCGTTCGGCGTAATAAGCGATGCGATAAACAAGCTCTGCAATTTCGGCATTTTAAAAGACCGTGAGTGGTGGCTTGATAACTACGCAAAGATAGACTACGCAGACCAACTCATTATGTCGGTGGCAAGCCGAGTAACGCACGGCCCGACACAGACCATAGACCGCCTCGACGTAGCCTTGATAAAGCTGTGGAGAAGCGGCGTGATTACACTTCTTAAGTATTTAGTCATCATAAGAGCATGCGCCAACTCCACGGAGCTAACAGAGCTTGTGATGAAATCGGCAAGCGCACTATAAACGGAGGACAGAATGTCGGGAATCAGAATAGCGAAAGTTTCAAAAATAGACTACAAAACCGGAAAGCTCTCGGTCGTTTACACGGATAGAGGGCATTCCGTTTCAAAGCTCATTCCGTGCCTCGCCTTCGAATACAACATGCCAAAAGTAGGGGACGTGGTAGCCGTAGCGATGGTTGAAAACGCCAACGATGGCACAGGAATAGTCCTCGGAAAGATATGGGGCGGCGGACAACTTCCGCCCGAGAGTGGAAGCGGAATTTACAGAAAGGATTTTGCAATCGACTGCACCGCATTTATGCGGTATGACGAGAAGAGCAGGACCTTAACCTTCCACGCAGACACAATTAAATTGGAGGGTTACAAGCCATGATAGGAACGCTCGGGAGTATCGTTTTTGAAGTCTCCGATAAAGCGATAAGAACCCCCAACAAAATAAAACGCTCTGCTTCGGCAAAGTGGACAGACCACGCCATAATGGGGCAGAAACCAAAGTCGGAATTCGTAGCCCCCGAAAACCGTCAAAACTCATTCGAGATAACGCTTGATGCGCGGTTCGGGGTTAAGCCTCGACAGGAAATAGACAACCTTATGCGAATGGTAGAGAAGGGAATCGTGGCGGCTTGCATCATTGGAGACAAGCCCCTCTCGTCCTCGCTATACCAAAAGATAACAGGTGTGTCCGATACTTGGGACGAGGTGTATTCCAACGGCGAACTCGTAAGGGCTACGGTAAGTATAACCCTTAAAGACTACGAATAGAGGTGCTTATGAAAGCAGAGATCATCGTTCAGAATGCAGGGCGGTTCCCGACCAAAGAAAAAAGAGTGCTTGAATCGCTTACAAACCTTATAAGCACGAAGGCGGGAACGCAAGCCGGGAATAGGGAATTCGGCATTGACCAAAGCTGTCTTGATAAACCTATAAAGACAGCGGAGGCCTTGCTTATTCAAGAAATTTATATCAAAACAAAGAAGTTTGAAAGCCGAGCAGAGGTAAAAAGCGTAAAGTGCCAAAGAGACGGTATGCACGGAAAAATAAGCATAAGGATGGTAATTGAAATTGTCGAAGATTGATGAACTGAACAAAGTCCCCGATATTTCCTTTATTGACGGTATGACCACAGAGAGCGTGGAAGCGCTTTTAAAAAGCAACTACGAACAGAGATACTTTGAACTGACCGGCGAGGAAGCGAACCTCGCCGAAGGCGAAACGGCATCAATGATATTGAGTGCTGTGGCCGTTCTTCTCGGACAAGGCTTCCAATATGTAGAGCAAGCAGGGCGACAAGATATGCTGAAATACTCGACAGGCGCCGCCCTCGATAATCTCGGTGCATTGAGAAGCATAGAGAGAAAGCCGGCGACATCTGCAACTTGCAGATTGAAATTCACGCTTTCGGAGGTTCAAACTTTTGCGGTTTCCATAGCCGCCGGGACGAGAGTAAGGGCAGCATTGAAGAACATATTTTTTGCGACAAGCGAATACGCAGAGATCCCCGCCGGCGAATTAAGCGTAGAGGTAAATGCTACTTGCTCGACCGCAGGGGTTGAGGGCAACGGAATAGAGAAAGGCGGAATAAATAGGCTCGTAGATACCGCAAACAATGCCTACATTGATGCAGTAGAGAATATAGACATAACCTCGGGCGGAGCAGACATTGAAAGCGATGACGATTTAACGCTCCGCATCTACCAAGCCCCCGGCGGTTATTCAACCGCAGGCCCCGAGGCGGCGTACATCTATCACACAAAGGCGGCTCGTCCCGATATTGGGGATGTTTTGGTAACTACCCCTTCAGCTTGCAACGTGAAGGTTTACATCTTGATGGCGGATGGGGGGATACCACCGCAGACGGTATTAGACGAAATCAAGGGCTACCTTAACTCCGAAACAATCCGCCCCTTAACGGACAATGTGGAGGTGGTAACGCCCGATGAAATCGAGTACAAAATCGAAGCCGATTATTACATAGCCGAGAGCGATGCTGGGCTTGCCGTTTCCATTCAGAAGGCGGTTACGGCGGCGGTCGAGGAATACAAGAAGTGGCAACGCAAACTCGGAAGAGACATCAACCCTTCGGAGCTTATTTACAGAATGGTCGCAGCAGGGGCGAAGCGTGTCGAGCTTCGTTCGCCGGCGTTTAAGAAATTACAGAAGAGCGAACTCGCAAAGCTGACGGATGCGGCGGTAGAGTATAAGGGACTCGAGGAAGAATAAACGATGGCTATTTTATTAAAGGATGCCACAATATGCGACTTGCTCCCCGACTTTTTAAGGAAAGAGCCGTGGGTGCAAGCCCTCGCATTGGCGATTAAAGATGTATTCGTTGATATGCTCGAAAAAGCCGACAGGACAACGACGTATTCGAACATTGACAACCTTTCAGACGAACTGCTGGACATTCTCGCCATCGAACTGCAAACCCCGAACTACACGCAGAGCTACGGAACAGCAACGAAGCGTTCCTTGATAAAGAACACCTTAGCCTTCCACTACATAGCCGGTTCGGTTAAGTCAACTAAGGAAATGATAAGGGCAATCTTCGGAGGCTCGGCAACAATAAAAGAGTGGTTCGAAGACGGTTACGATACCGAAACGCAAGAACACGGAGAGCCGGGACATTTCAAGGTTGACATTTTGGGCGAAGGCGGAGAAATTATCCTCACAAAGAACTTGGATACCTTCCGAGTTTTAATAGAATCCATAAAGCGTAAGTCATCGGTGCTTGACACGCTGACGGTTCACATTGAACCCTTTACCGTGCATGAGGGGATGGCGGCGGTTATGATAACCTCGGAAAAGAAAAAGCTCGGCGTTCCCGAAGGCGAACCACCGAACCCGAATTTTGTGCCGACCATCTCGCAGGACGAGCTAACGCTTTTCATGCTTGATGGCAACGACTTCTCGGGCGTGAAGATGGAAGACAACAACAATTCCGACTTATACGATATAGAGCTGGTTATTTCGCCGGAGAGTGAAATAGCGGAAGAGATTATCATTACAAGCGGAACGCCAACGGCAGACTTAATCCTAAGCCGCAACGCCGATGACACAATCGAGTTCAAAACGGTGGAAGCCATAGCAAGGATTAACGCAGCCGGAGAACTGATAATATCCGAAGGAAAAAATTACACTTATAAAATTGAAGGTAGATGCCTAATAGCAATACCCAAGGAGGAAGGAATGCCGACTTTAAATGTAGGAAGGGTTAAACCGCAGCACAAAGGCACGTGGTCAATCAATACCGAATATGACGAGATGGATATCGTGAGCTACAACGGCCACTCATATTGGGTATTGCAAAAGGTAAAAGGCGTAACCCCCGCAGATGACGGAGTCAACTACGCCTTAATGATTTAGTTATCGTTCAATCCCCGATATAAAATAAAATAAGGAGGTAAAAGGTTATGTTAGAAATTCTCAACAAACACCTTAACGAAATCAACGCCAAGATTGAAGCGGCGAAATCCGCAGATAACGAAGCCGAGATTAAAGCTAAGGTCGCTGCTTATGAGGAAACCGTCCGCGCCGAATACGCAAAAGCCAAGGCTGTCGAAATCGACAAGCTCAACGGTATGAAGCTCGGTATTCAGTATGTTATTGATGCCGAAGCGCAGAAGCAGGCGGAACTCAAGGCGGCTGAGGAAGAGCGCAGAGCCAACACCGAAGGTAATACCGAAACGGTAAACCACACGGATGCGGATGCGACCGCAGTAGCAGTAAGCGAGGAAGCGTAGATGCGGAAGCGAGACAGTATAGGCGGAGGCGGGCAAACACAAAAGAAGGAAGAACGGCAGAAACCAAAAGGGCCACATTGGATAAAGTCGTTCATCTTCGGATTTGTGGCGGCGGGCGCAGGGATTGATCTACTCGTATTCGTTACGGATGGGGTTATTGCGTGGGCGCTGGACACAATGCTCGTAAAAACGGCTTCTTCCATAGTCGTATCCCTTATCACTGTGATAGCTCGCCTCATCATTAGGAAAATCATTCAATCAAAAAAGAGGACAACCATGAAGAAATTTTTTCAGAAAGTAGGGGCTTTCTTCGTCCGTCTCGGGCGGTACATAAAAGCCAACAAAAGAACGCTCGGCGGCATCATTAGCAGTGCAGTAAGCGGTACGCTTTCGGTTTCAGTCTGTGTCCTCGGCTATACGGTCAACTTGACCGAGCTTCTGACGAACCACATCACGGAATTGGCGTGGCTGCAAGCTCTTAAAATTAAAGGCTTTGACATAGCACCGATTGTCGGGCTTATCGTAGGCCTTATCTTCACTATTTGGAACATCGTGGCGGCAGTAAGCAGAGGGTGGGAATCCCCCGAAACTTACAGCGAGAAGCAGGAGGAGCTGAAGGCTGAGAAAGAAGCGCAGAAGCTCGAAAACGAACGCCTCAAAGCTGAAGCCGAAGCGAAAGCCGAAGAAGAGGAAGAACAAAAGAGAGCGTTAGCAGAAGCCCAAGCGGAGCTTCTGCAAGAGCAGACCGCCAAGGAGCAGGAAGCTGTCAAGGCAGCGGAAGCGGAGGAACGGCAAGCCAAAGAAGCGGCGCACCGTAAACTCGTTGAAAAGTATAAGGCTGAATTACTTAAAAACCTTTCAGCCGGAGATACTGCAAGCGACAACAACAATTAAATAATAAGTTCCGCCCCACCCTTTGGGGTTGGGTGGAATGATATGCAAATAAGGAAATAGCGAGTTCGAGTCTCGCAATTTGCTAAAACAAAACGATAGGAGAATAAGATGTTCAAAACGCCAATTATCACTTCGCAAGGGAAAACCCTTCACTTAAAAGCATTAACCGGGAAGATTTTAAAATTCACTACCATTAGAATGGGAAGCGGCATAGTGGAGGCATCCGACAACCCTTCCGTTTTTACGGCACTTAAAAACGAAACGGTAAGTATGGACTGCACGTCTGCCACCCACGCATTAGTAGAAGGCGTAGCTAACCTTCAATGCACTTTTTATAATAATATGGTAACGGTCGGCTTTAATTGGACGGAGTGCGGAATCTTTGCGGAAGATCCCGATACCAAGGAAGAGGTGCTGTATGCATACACCTACACTTCGAAGAACGAGAGTCAGTACATACCGCCCCTTGAAGCTGAAGTCGTGGAAAAGGTTATAACGATACCCATCGACATTGAGGGCTGCGACAAAATCGAGTTCGTAGTTTCGAGCAGTAACCTTTTTGTAACGCAGACCAAATTCAATGAGGTAGTGCAGAGCTTAAAGACGGAGAACATCCCGACCACCGAAGAACTGCCGAACGCAGATGCACCCACAGCCCCGGGCGCGGTAATAACCAACGCAAGGCTC
Organism: uncultured Christensenellaceae bacterium; assembly: GCA_910586985.1. GTDB lineage: Bacteria > Bacillota > Clostridia > Christensenellales > Borkfalkiaceae > Gallimonas. Next base: position 172,894 of record CAJUKK010000003.1, read on the forward strand.
TACATAAAAATATAAAGAAGACACCCCCGAGCATTCTCGGGGGTGTCTTGGCGTGGAAGGAGGGATTTGAACCCTCGCCACGGAAATCCGTGCTAACGCCTTAGCAGGGCGTCCTCTTGAGCCACTTGAGTACTTCCACATTATCCATTGTCCGCAAATTGTCCATAATTCTGAAACAATTTGCAACAGAACGGCATATTTTGCAATATTTTTGTCCTTTTGGGGAACACCTAAAAAACCTTTCAAATCGTTGCAATACGTTTCAAAATATTGCAAAATAAGCTAATCCCCAAATTTTAGCTTATTTCCCTTAGCAGGGGAGCCCCTTGAGCCACTTGGGTACTTCTGCAAATGTATCGGG
>CAJUKK010000004.1 GCA_910586985.1 uncultured Christensenellaceae bacterium
AGGCAACGGACTCTGACTCCGTCATTCGTTGGTTCAAATCCAGCTACCCCAGCCATAGACACTATATATTGTAGGTTCTTAAAACGAGAACACAATATATAGTGTTTTATTTTTTGACCGAGTTTTGGCTGAGCCTCAAAAATGCCCGATTTTAGGTCATTTTTAACCCGATTTGGGAGTTATTTGGGAATTGTCAGTGGATTTATGTATTTAAATCAAACTGCAAGTAATCAACTTTTTGAGCTTCCTTTAAGTGAAATTCATCTGAATAATGCGTATATACGGTTGTCGTTATCGTTCCTGTCAATGAATGCCCTGCCCAAATGCTTACAACTTCACCCGAAACGCCGCTCTCTTTGCACCTGCTGATAAACGTATGCCTTAACTCGTGCGAATGATGATTCTGGAATAACCGCTTCATAGTCGTTTGCAAAGTGTTCAAATTTACGTTCTTTGCCTTCTTAAAATCGATATACGGCAACATACGCTTCATCATAGGTGTAAACGGTATCTTACGCTTGACAACGTTTTTCCCCATACGCTCTTTACTCGTTTCGCATTCGAGCCACGTTCCGTCAATGATTTTCAGGCTTGCAAGTTCGCTACGTCTGAGCCCTGCGTACAACAACACGAGAAAGGCGTGAGAGGTATCTTTTTTGAGATTTGCAAGGCAATGGTGTACAAGCGTCTTTTCTTCTTCATAAGTGAACGCCGTTCCGCTCTTGCTTTGGTAGTTTGGTACGACAACCTTTTTCATCGGCGAAGAAATGTTGTAATCGTCCGCAACCATATCAAAGATACATCTGAGTATCAGGAACAGTTTATGCGCCATTCGTAGCGTTCCCTTATCGACGTATACCAGCAAATAGTTCTGCAACATACTTCTGTCAATCTCGGTTGCGCCCATTTTACCGAAAGTAGGCAATATGTCGTGCTCTAACATTCGCACATACTCCTTATAGGTCGATTGTTTTGTCGTAACCCTTTTAATGTTAAGCCATTCTTCGGCATACTCTCCAAATGTCTTTTCGTTATGGTTGCGTTTCTTACGCTTTGGACTTCCGTCATAATTATTCAGTTTTTCAATAAATTTTTGTTTGAGTTTTGTTAAGTCTTTGGACGAAACCTCTATGTCGATTCCCTGTCTGTGGAATCTGGCTTCATACACACCGTCCTTTCTTAAACGGTAGTGAATAATCATATCGTTCGTCGCAAAAACGTTTCTGTAATTAGTCGGCATCTGTAAAATCTCCTTTTTTGAAAATTTCAGCACACCCCGACGATTTTCAACTTTACTCTTTTCTGCTATGGGACCTAACCCCGCCAACACCTGCTTGTAAAGCTCATTTTGCTTTTTCAAAGCTTCAAGCAACTGCTGTACAGAATCGTCCGTTTGAATTGTGTTAGTTTGTTGTTTCAAGTATCCTTATTCGGACTTATAGTACGGAATTATTCCGCGTCCTTTAAGCTTTGAATACTATGTTCTCTTTCCATCGCATGTTCCTCCTTTTGTTTAACTGTGCGTAAAATATTAGCACAATCTTTTATGTTTTGCAATAGATTCATTAAAATTTATTTACTCCAACCGCTATTATTTTTACGGACGGGAGTATGGTTTATTCCGGCTTTCTTATCGCGCGATTTTTTAAGCAGCTCGTCGAACTCGTCTGGATAGGCAGACATCATATCTACAACGACTTTATACGCCGTTTCTTGTCGACTGTCCGTCTTTTTAGCTTCCTGCAACTGTTTGAACAGGTCTGACTGGTCGCGCCCCCTGATTTTAATTTCTTGTTCCTGCATAGCGGTCTTAGCGCGTAAAGCGGTAATCTCTTTTTCAACGTCCTTTTTCTTTTTGGGAATAGGCTTGTCCGTTGCTTGCTCAACCGCTTGCGTAAGTTCTGTAAGTTCGGCCTGCTTGCGTTGCGTCTGTTCGTCGATTTCCGCACCGCGCTGTTTGGCGGCTTCAACAATCTTTTTTGCCTTGTATTCTGCCGTATCAAGATGTACTGCCTGACTGTTTGGCTTGCCTCTGTCAAGTCCGTATTTTTCCCCGACTTTCTTCCAGACTTCAGTCTGCAACTGCGCAAGCTTTCTGTTGCACAATTCTTTTGCGCACAGCCGACCTTCTGTTATGGGAATAAAATTCAGATGCATGTGCGGCGTTGTTTCGTCCATGTGAACGACAGCCGAAACAATATTTTCTACACCGTACTTATCTGCAAAGAATTTTGCATAGTCCGTAAAGAATTGCCGCTGTTCGGAAAGTGTTTTGCCCTCAAAAAATTCTGAGCTTGCTCCGAGAACGCAACTGCAAATATAAACGGCGTCCTTGCGTATTTTTCTGTTAGTTTGAAGAGTAGCAAGTTCCTTGTTGATTTTGCCCCAATAACTTGCTTCAGGCTTAACTACGTGATAATTCAGGTTGGTTCTTTTGTGGTCGATGTTCGGGTTATCGCCTACGTAAGTTTCGTCGCGTTCGTTTTCCTTTTCGATGTCGGCAACGTCGTTCTTGTGAAATTTTTTTAAATTACAAATGATATAAATAATTTTTCCTCCAAATATTGTAGATTTTATTTTAGCTAACTTTCTGCGAAAGTGTAGCTCACTACACTTTTTTCAAAAGTTCCGTTCGCCCTGCGGGGCTTCGGTATTAGTTCGGTGCAACTTCGGCGTTGCAATGTTCCTTGAATTTTAAAACTACCGAATACATATTTTGCCCTTGCAGTTCTGACTGTTTGTCTTTAATAAAAGCGTAAAGTTTGTTAAGATTTACGCCTTCCAAAATAGGGTTTTCTACCCGCAAATAACCTGTTACAAACGGAAAATCTGTACGGATTTTATCAAGCGTAACAGGCTCGTTTATCGGCTTTTTAGTGTTTCTTTTTGCTCTTTCTGATTGCACTTTGCTTTTTGAAAGCGGTATCTTGATTGCCGAAAAATAACTTTTTACAGACTTGGTCTCTTCTGCTGTAACAAGGCTTCCGCCGAACATATAATCACAGATTTGCTTAATTAAAATTCCTGCATCGGCATCTTTCAGACAGGAGAAAATGTTGGCGTAAATTGAACGGAAAGCAAAGCGGCGTTCATTACTTGTGGGGGTATGATTACCCGCAAGTTCACGCTCTTTATCGGCTTTCAAATCGTCCGAGAGTAGTAATAACATACTCGTTATTTTGTCGGTAGCAAGCTCGTCAAATTCCTTGTCGCGGAACATAAATTCAAGCAGTTTTTTAAGATATTGTCCTGCTTCGGTGTGGGTTAAGTTGCTGATGTTGTCCATATAGGACCTGTAAAAGTTGAATTGTTTAATCAAATAATTTCCTCCGATAATTTTTATTTTGCCGCTTGTTTACCGACTTGCGGCATAAGTCTTTCTAAATGTTCGTTAGCTTGTATCCATAGTTACCTCCAAAATAATTTATATCTTCGTCCACGCAAAACAGCGCGGCACGATAGCCGAAAAAAGGACATAAAAAAGTCGTTGACCTCTTAACGAATCACCGACTTCAAAGGGGAATATAAAGGCGTTGCGTGATTTGAAAACGCCGTTTTTTAATATTAGATTTTAGTTCATATACTCCATAAAACTCCTAAAAAATTGTATAACAAAATTAACCCTCAACATTATCCGACTTTCGCATCCTCATGGGAATCTCGGATAACTCCGGCTGCACATAGTTTGTTGTCGTAAAAAATTGTACAACAACAAAAGCCTATCACGGCTCACGATTTTTGCGTACAACAAAAACACCTCGCGTTCAAAATCGCAAGCTAAGGCAGGAACGGTCTTTTTTCCGTTCAAAAAACTTTCTGCGCTTAATGGACAATGCCCCGTACGTCCACCGCAGAACTCTTACCCTATTTTAAGGGTATCATACGAACTCTATCGTTTAAGTTTATTATATCATGAATTTTGCAGATGTCAAGAGAAAACAAACATTTGTTTATATTGTTTTTTTGTATAATAATGTCTGTTTTATAATTAAAATGTCGAATTTCAAATAAGTAAACCGCCGACGGAATACCGTCGGCGGCTAATGCTTTTTATCGCATTTAATCTTCTGTTTCATAGTAGTAGGAATAATCTATTCCCTTCATAAACATTTCACGGTTATTAATTTCGTCCGTAAGCGCTCCGCGAATAAGTGCAAGTATGTCCGTATAATCCGCAGGACTTTTCTGCATTGCGGAAAGATACGCCCTCTTGTCTATCTTGCTCCAATCCACACATTGCCGTAAATTTCTTTTCAATATCAGGTCAAGCCAAATCCTTGTGCTTCTGCCGTTGCCTTCCCTGAAGGGGTGCGCGACGTTCATTTCCACATATTTTTTAACGATGTTCTCAACCGTATCTTCTGGCATCTTATCAATGAGCGCAAGGTTCTCTTTCAGATACATTGAAGGGGCAAATGCAAATCCGCCTTTGGCAATATTGCAACCGCGAATCTGTCCTGCAAAGTCGTACAGACCGCCGAAAATATATCCGTGAATCTGTTGTAAACCTTTTGTTGTACCTACTTCGATTTCGTCTATCAACCCGTTTTCAAAGAGTTCGTAAGCCTTCTGTTTGCTTTTTTCGTCTAACGTGCTTCCGATTCCTTTTACCCATCTGGAAAAGTTCTCTTTATTTTTTGCGGGGATAAGCGCCGTAATAAGTGTAACGCCGTTTTCGTCCACTACGTCGGTAAGGTAAGACTTCCCGTCGGTTGCCTTCAATTTCAGTTGTTTGCAAATTGCAATCAACTGAGTATTTCGGCGTTTCATCGTTGCCCAATAAACACGTGGATTACTGCTTTTCGTCAAGGCTTCGGCAATATCCATAGCGCAAAACCACCATTTGGAAGTATCGTCATCCCAAACAGCTCTCACGGGAATATCTTCAAAAAATCTGATAGACGTCTTTATCATGCTAATTCAATCCGTGTGCTTTTTCTCTATTCTACCACAAAAAATAGATTCTTGCAATCTGTTCAAACGCATTTCCACAGAAGATGTTTTTCTGGATTTATTGACAATATTATCTGATTATGCTATAATATGTTATAATTTGATAGGTGTATTATGGAATTCTCAAAATTCTGCCTTGAAACAAGGCTAAAACTCAATTTAAGTCAGGAAATGTTGGCAAGAAAGCTCGATGTTTCTTTTGCAACAGTCAACCGCTGGGAGAACGGCAAAGCCCTTCCACAGAAACTGACCCTATACCGTTTTGAAAAGTTCTGCGAAGAAAACGGTATAGAATTTGTCACAAACTTGACGGTTTAAAAATCTTTAATACATAGGAGAAAATTACTATGGCTACGAGTAAAAAACTTGAAATTATATACTACAACGGACAACCCGATGGTATTCGCTCAGTCCGTCGTCATCTGTCTACAATTACTACCTATGTTATACCGCGTCCTTTGCTATCGGAAGCAAAGAAGATTTCGGGTATTACAAGACCTGGCATCTACTATTTGATTAACGAGAACGATGAAAATAAGATTGCACAAATCTATATCGGACAGACGCGCAACGGCGTAACACGCCTTGACGACCATAACCGTTCCAAAGATTTCTGGAATAAAGCGATTATGTTTCTTGCCGACAACAAGACTTTTTCGCTTGATATGATAAGCGGACTTGAAGAATACGCCATCATTAAAGCTCACGAAGCAAAGCGTTATAAGGTTGAAAATTCAGTTAAGCCTAAATATGAGATTGACGAATACGACCTTCCCTCTATCGAAGAAGTATATGATGAAATTCAATTCGTTATGGCAACACTTGGATATAAGATGAATAACGCAAAGGAAAACAAAGAGAAACGAGAAGTTTTCCATACAACACGCAACGGCATTCAAGCGCAGGGTGTTTATAACGGAGACAAGTTTGAAGTACTTGAAGATTCCGAAATCGATATGTCACGTGCTTGTCCTTTTGAAACTTTGAAAAAACAACGCGATACTGCGCTCAAAAACGGCGATATTAAATTAATTAAAGGGAAATACATACTGACTTCATCGATAGAGTTTGCTACACCGAGCGGAGCAGCAAGCTTCGTCCTTGGCGGAAGCGTTAACGGCTGGACTGAATGGAAAAACAAAGATGGTAAAACTCTGGACGAAATTTATAGAAAATAAGTTTCTATTATGACTATATCTGTCAAGATTTATATGTTATAATAAAACTGATAAATAATTTTTTGATGATTACAGGAGCAACAAATGAATAAGGACTTAATAAAACAATATATTGACACCCAACCGCAAAAGATTGTTAACATTAATTGGGAGACTAACACTCTTTCCTATATCGGTATTAAACAATGTCAAGTTAGAACAAAAGCCGATCCAGAGGAATTAGTGCGTGCTTATTTGCTAACGAAATTAGTTAATGAATTGGGCTATAAACCCGAAAGAATTGAGATTGAACACACTTACACTGCCGGAAGACCTCATACAAATACAAGCCGAATTGATATTGTTGTTCGCGATGCCAATGAGGATGCTTTCCTGTTCATCGAAGTTAAAAATCCAGAAGAATATGCTACAATAGATAAAGATAGCGTTATTGAAGAACAACTCTTTAAAGTTGCGGGTATGGAAAAGTCAGAAGGTCATCAAGTTAAATATCTCATTCTGTACACTGCAAATAGTAGTATTAGTGCAATATCAGATGAATGTATAATAATAGATAACAAAAAATTTAAAACATATTCTGATTGGGAAACTTTAAGAGATAGTACAAATACTATTCCTGCCCGATATGGGAAAGCCCAGAAGGCCCCCTATGTAAAAGCTTCCGAAAAAGATTTAGAAACGAATTTCTCTTATGAAATGCTTATACAATTACAAAAAGACTTGCACAATGTTCTTTGGGGAGGTGGCGGAACAGATGATAATGAGGTTTTCTCTTCACTTACTAATCTTATATTAGCAAAAATACAAGATGAAAGTGAAAAAGAAGACGGCGATATTTATGACTTCCAATCTTTAACTTTTGAAAAAGATGGTGACGAGCTATTCGAGTCCAACGAGGAACTGTTCGAACGCATTAATAAACTTTATCGCAAAGCTTTACGCGATAGACTTAATTTGACTGACCAAACCGAGTTAGACAAATCGTATGTAGTTGATACAAAAAAATTTTCACTGTCAAAATTGAAATATACGGTACAAAAACTTGAAGGGTTATCTTTTGTTGATGGTAAAAACAGTTTAAATGGTAAAGATATATTAGGCGATTTCTTTGAAGGTATTATTCGAAGCGGATTTAAACAAAGCAAAGGGCAATTTTTTACTCATATCAATGTAGTTAAATTTATGCTGTGGGCTTTACAGGCAGATAAGCTTGCCATTAAAAGGATCAAAGAAGATAAAGTAATCCCTTATATGATAGACCCTTCTGCAGGAAGCGGCACATTCTTAATAGAATATATGAAGTTCATCACTTATTCGATGAAATATAGAAATCGTAAAACAGGAGGAACTTATAATCAAGAACTAGGTACTTCACGTGAGGTTATAGATAAAGTAAGCACAGAATGGTTTTATCCGGATCACCGAGAAAATAGATGGGCAAAAACCTATATTTATGGCTCAGAAATTAACTTTAATCTTGGTACGGCAACTAAAGTTAATATGATTTTGCACGGTGACGGGTCAACAAATATTTTCGTAAAAGACGGTTTGTCGCCTTTTAGAAAATACGAAAAAGCCACTGAGCCAAATGCATTAAATCAATATACTACTCAGAACCTATATGCAGAAAGAGAAGTAAATGAACAATTTGATTTGATTTTGACCAATCCTCCTTTTAGTGTGGAGTTAGATAACGAAACGAAGAAAACTGTAAAAAAGGATTTTATCTTCGGAGACAAGAAAAATTCAGAGAACCTTTTTATTGAGCGTTGGTATCAGTTATTAAGAGAAAACGGTCGTTGTGCTGCCGTTTTGCCAGAAAGCGTATTTGATACAACGGAAAATAAATACATTCGTTTGTTCATCTTCAAATACTTCAAGATTAAAGCAATCGTTTCGTTACCTCAATTAACATTTGAACCTTACACCTCTACCAAAACAAGTATTCTTTTTATGCAAAAAAAGACCAAAGCAGAGATCGAGCATTGGAATCAGCTTTGGACTAATGCCTCTAAGACTTTTGCTACTTTGAAGACCAGAGTGGAAAACATTTTAGATGTGCATGATGGGAAAAAGATAAAAGCAAAGCTCCCTTCCATTAAAGATTTAACAGAACTTGAGGAAGCTGAATTACTTCGAAAGATGTTAAAATCATATCTTGCAGAAACTGATCAATCGCTCTCCAAAAATGACATTATAAAAAAATACAGGGAAGAGTTAACAACCCTATGCTCCATCGATAATGATACAAAAGATTTGTATGGCTATGTTAACACTTGGTGGGTATTCGGAGAAGTTTCCGATAGACTCAACTATGATATTTTTATGGCAGAAGCTGAAAATATTGGATATAAACGCTCAAAACGTGGCGAGAAAGCAATGCCAAATGATTTATATCGTATTGACAATACTGGACAAATTTTAGTGGACGACGGAATAAAAACAACCATTCTTGACTATATGCGTGATTTGCACTGGGATTGAGGAACTTTATGTTAGTATTAAAAACAAATCTTAATAAGTTATCGAAAGAAAAAAGCTTAAGGCAGGATTTTGACTATCATTTTTATAAGCAAACTACTGACCTTGATTGCTATTCTTTTAATGATTTATTTGAAATCAAGTCATCGCCCAAGATTAATTTGGATTGTATAGGAGAAAGCTTTCTATATTGCGAGATCGGCGACGTGGACAAAAACGGTTTTGCTTATGCTCAACAGTTAAGCAAAAAAGACAGGAATCTTTTAAACGAAAATTATTTTTCTAAAATTGAAAAAGGCGATATTATCTCGGTTGAGAAAGATGAGATATTATTATCAAAAGTTCGTCCAAATCTTAAGAAGTACGTTCGTATTACAGAGTCCAATTCCAAAACATACTTTACTTCCGCATTCATAATACTAAAACCAAAAAAAATACCAGTAATTATGTATTACTGTTTACGAAGCAGATTTTTTAATGCAATAATGTCGATTTCTCGGCAAGGTAAAGGATATCCAACTATCAACGAAAAAGATATTGTAGAATTAAAATTTAATAAATTTATAATTGATACTCTATGTAAACATCAAGAAGGTCTTACTGATCAAATTCTTTATTTCGAAAGTCAGATTGAGAAATTGAATAATTGTATTACCCCTATACAACAAATTATAGATTCCATTTTTCATCAAAAATTTAAGTTTAATTACGATAAATTTAACGAACTTAAACAGCTTTCGGATTATACCTCTTCATTAAATTGTTTTGCGAACAACCCCGATCTTCGATTTAGTGCAAAATTTCATAGACCAACTGGACAGTTTGTAGAAAGTGAATTGCAAAGGATAACCGATAAAAAGTTTAAGCATTTTCTTGCAGAACCAATTATTTTAGGTGCTAGTGTTTCACCTGAAGATTACGATAGCTCCGGAACTTTTTACTATTTATCTATGGCAACCATTAAAGATTGGAAGTTCGATGTCGATGAAGCGCAAACGGTTTCAAAACATTATTCGGATTCAATATCAGAAAAGCGCATTAAGCGGGATGATATTTTGCTTGCGCGTTCTGGCGAGGGCACCATAGGCAAAGTAGCCTTAATTGAAGATGATGTAGATGCAATATTTGCGGATTTTACTATGAGAATTCGATTAAAAAACTACAATCCTAAATTTGCCTATTATTATATGCGTAGCACCTATTTCCAATATCTTATTGAAATCTACAAAAAAGGATTGGGAAACAATACAAATATCTTCCCTATTGTAGTGCGCGAATTCCCTCTTCCCGATAATTCTATGGAAGTACAGCAAGAAATAGTAGATTTGATTCAAGAGGAAATTGATAAGCAAACAGCAATTAAAGAGAAAATTCAATCATTACGCAATAAAATTGATGAAATTATCGAGAAAACAATTAGGCAATAAAAATCTTGACAATTTTTTCAGTTCTAATTAATGCTTTAATAAATATTATCTAACAACCAAATTAATAGATTAAGAGACACACAAACAAAAATAATCGGAGCAATCAAATGGAAAAAAGTGATATTCTAAAGATAATTTATTTTGATGAAACTTTTGTTGCTGACTACATGCAAATAATTGCAGGCGGAGAATTAAAAAAGACAACAGAATTTGTTACGGATGTTAGTACTGATTTAAATGCGTCTGCCGATGCTGGCTTTGGTTTAAGTACAGAAAAAAAAGGATTAGCCAAAATATTTAGTTTCCTAAGCGGAGTATCATTTAAAGCAGAAACGGAAATCAAATCATCTGCGAATAGAAAAAGCGATAGAATAGCAAAAAATATTTTAGAAAATACTTTATTAGCAGATTTTATTGCTCTTTTAGAAAATGATAATAAGCGTACAAAAAACAAACGATGTGAAGGAATTGAAATTTTTCATAACGCATCAGTTTATCCACAAGTTAATTCTTTCACATATTTAATGTTAGTTGCACCTTTTCTAAGTATCCTAAAAGGTCAAATGCCCGTCAAAATAGATAATAGTCAATATAATCTCGATATCTCTAAACTCGAAGATTCTATTAATAAAGGGCGTGGTTATTATGAATTCTTAACAACTATTGTCGGCAATGAAAAGATTTTGAGATTTAATCTAGATGCTTTTAGAAATAATTATACTATGTCTGACTTACCCAAAATGCAGTTAACTTATTTCGCTATCAAAGTTGGCAAGATAAATAAGCAAGATTTAAGCGTTGAAAAAGAATTTGAGTTTGGCACACAAAAAGCCTCTCAACGCATCGATTACAGTGGAAATATCGAAACATCATCTAATCAATTAGATGTCTATGACGTAGTACTTGCCGGAGTTTTAAGATAAAATGGATAAAATACATATATTCTGGGGAACAGATGATGATTTCAATTATTTAACACAAGATTTATCTCCAGTAAGTTTCCTAATTGATATAGTTGACCATATTTCTACAAAAGAAGTTACAATTAAAGGATTAGAAAAAAAAGACAGCGACAATCCTTTAGTTGTGAAAAATTTGATAGTTCATACAGACGACTATGGAGGTCTTGCTGAATGGGCAATACTGGGCTTTACAAATAATGTCTTAAGAAATCTCAAAGTAGATATAGAAACTCTTTGGCTATGTAATCCCCCACTGCAAATTTATAATGATATACGCAGAAATTATGATGAAGCCATTATTTCAGAAAAATCCACTGAATATCCCGCTCTTCAATTTTCATCACTTAAACTGATGTCAGAAAAATTTGATGATAATGTTATTGGACAACCTCATGTCATTAAATTAGCGTTACCAACAATTTATCGACTTACTAATACTAATAACCGACGTCCCGCAACTTTGCTTTTCTTAGGAAATTCTGGTATAGGTAAAACTGAAACCGCAAAATTCATAAGCGAGTGCATTGGCGGCGAGATGGTTCGAATTCAGTTTTCGATGCAACAAACAACAAGTGCACATCAATATATTTTTGGCTCAAAACACGGCGAAGATAGTTTTGCTCGCGAACTAATAAGACGAAAATCAAACGTGATATTATTAGATGAATTTGACAAGGTTCACCCTTCATTTTATAATGCTTTTTATCAAATGTTTGACGAAGGTAAATTTGTCGATGCGAATTACGAGGTTGACATCTCAAAATGTATTATTATTTGTACATCAAATTATTTATCTGAAGATGAGGCAGAAAAAAATCTTGGGTCTCCCATCTTTTCCAGATTCTCAAAGATTATAAAATTTAATGAAATAAGTTTAGAAGATAAATTAAAAATTGCAGAGCTTTGTTATAGCAATCTAGTTATCAAACTTAAAGTTACTGATGAGGAATTTATTAAAGATGATCGAATAATAAAGGCATTTAAAAATGCCATTTATCAAGGAAAATATCCCAATATGCGTATGCTAAAAAATGATATAGAAGATGCGATCAACTGTGAAATATTAAGAAAAAAAGGAATCGCAATTTAGTACTTTCTTTCTATTAATTAAGACAATAAATAATAACAAGAGGAATTATACTATGGCTGAAAAAATGATATGCCCAGTTTGCGGTGAACCTACAAGTTCATATATGGGAAATTACAGAAAAGATAGACTTTGTAAAAAACACGCAACTGAATTTAAAAATGGCAATATTATTCAATGTGATAATTGTGGTAAGTGGCATAATGTCGGCACTCTTTGCCAATGTGGTAGATATACTTTTACTGAATTACCTACAGAGGGCTTTAATAAATGCGTAGCGTGTGGTGCTGAAACTACTGGATATGCATTTTGCAGAAAATGTTTTAAAAAATATGACGAAGACGAAATGCTTGAAATTTTAAATAAGGCAGATTTTAAATTTATAAGTATCGCCGATGAAAAAGATTATATTGATTTTGACGAAACGCCAATTGAACGCCAAAGGCAAGAAGATGGCAATTGTATAGTTTGCGGTGAAGAAGCTCCAAACGGTTCTTTATGCCGTGAATGTTATTATGAAATGCTTGATTATAAAGATACGTTCGATAAAAATGCAAAGATATTTGAATTAAAAGATTACTATTTCAATTTGCGCTCTAACATTTACCGAATGAAAAATTTTGACTATGTTCAGTCCAATTGCAATAAACTTATGGCATTAGCGGTGCTGACAAAGGATTTATTTGGCGAGCAATCTTTAACCGATAGAGTTGTAACAGATATTAAAGATATTATAGAGAAAAAATCACCAAAAGAAAAACAGACTAGTTCAGAATATACTAAAATTCAAGATGCTCGCAGAGAAGAAGTAAACAGAACCGCTGACGGTCATTATGTAAAAAGCTACCCTGAAAGCGTAATAGATGATATTTTATACGATTTAAGAATTGTTCATTGCTATGAAAAGAAAGTTCCTATTAGTGCGGAAGAACAAACTATAACTGCGGATTGGTTTATTCCTGTTACTGATAGCAGACACGGTATTTATATTGAATATTGGGGAATGAACACAAAAGAATATTTAGAAAATAAAGATAGAAAAAGAAAATCATATAAAGAACATGATATTCCTCTTATTGAAATTGAAAAAGATGATTATAAAGATAGGCGTGGATTAGAAGACAGGTTATTATCTGAAATTAATTCCCTTGCAAAAAAATATTTTCACATTACTGATTTTAAGAAATAAGCAATTAATAAATAGTTATGAATAAAGAATTAGCTCGTAAAACATTTATTTTGACAGACGAACAAAAAGCTGATTTGTTTAACCAATATTATAATAGCGATAAGCCTACTACTGAATTAATAAAAGAGTTTGGTTTGAGCGGATTGCGTTCATCTCAAATTACATATCTTTTTGATGATGTCATAACAGATGTAAAATGTGAATATTGCGGAACTCTAATGCAACATGAGCCCCCCACAAGGTCAAATACTGAGAAAGATTTATATTGCCCATTATGTGGACATAGATTTTACCGCAATTCGTACGATAACTGTAACTGCTCTGGCTGTATAGATAAACGCAATAAGATGATTGAGAACTATATAACTGAACAGAGAACTGTACAAAAAAAATCGATTGATGAATTAAGCGTATGGGGCAAATTATTATTAGGTGCACTTATTCATTATGGAGCAGATGGCGGTAATGTAATTTCTTTGTCTGGGTATCATTGTAACTTGCAGCTGCTTGCCAATAATGATGAAACTGAAGAATTAATCAATTATTTTAAAGATAACAGTTATTTAGTACTATCTAAGGCAAATTCTATAAATAATTTTAGTTTCAGAAATAATGGCACTGAATTTGAATTAAGTTCGCATTGGGGCGAAAAAGTTTTTTATGATATTTGGCTAAGTGAAAATGACTTGGAAATTTTAAAAAACAGTAATTTTAATCTTTCCAATGAAGAAATAAGTGAATTGTGGTTAAAAATTAATAAAGATGAAGCTTTAAATTTTCTTTTGTCTATTTTCGAGAAATACTATATTACAAATTACAATATTGAAGAAATTGATCAAATATTTGACAACTATGTAAGGAAGTTCTCTTTACTTCAAATTTTAAACGTAATTATTTATGTTACAAAGCAACCAGCTCAGGATATAGCTTTAAGCGATAATCGTAAGCAAGCAAGAATACAAGCTGCACGTGATATTGTTAAGCATTTGAAAAATTATTACAACTGGGTTTTGAAGAATAATTATGAAGTCCGTGAGATAGAGTTAAACACGTTTAATTTTTCAATGGCTACAAAGTTTTTTTATTACAAGATTTTAAAACAAGGAGAAATTGGTTTTTCTTTAATAGCAGTAAGCGAGTAATTTATCTCTGCTATTATCTTTATTACGTAATTTTGGGAGCTACGCTAAATTTGGGAGTTATACTCCCAAAAATCAGCAACAATGCGTTGTGGAAATTGGGAGTTGCTCCCAAATTGGCATTGAATGACGGACAAAAGTGGGTTGTAGTCCGTCATTCAAAATTTGCGCGGTTGAACTTCCAAAATCGAGGTAAAAAATGCCCCCAAATGACATAAAATCATTTGGGAGCAATATGGGAGTTAAAAATTGAAAATCATCGAAATTAGCGGATATTGTGGTATTATTTGTTTGCTAACCACTATATATTGTGGTTGAATAATTTGTTTTTAAGCCTCTGACTCCGTCATTCGTTGGTCCAAATCCAGCTACCCCATCCAATTGAGATTGATAAGAGCACTCTCTTATCAATCTTTTTTTGCTCGGTGAATTATAATCAAGTGCAACAGAGAAGCGATTTTGTAAGGTAATACAGTCTTCTTTCAACGTTCTGCTGCTCTTTGCTTGTGCCGATTTCCTTTACCCCCAACTTTCATTTAAAGGAACATAAACGATTACGTTCGTAAAGCTCTTTGCGTAATTTACTATCACTGTCTCACATTTGTAATTGTAGCAACTTCCCCGTCACAGATGTTATAAGCGGACGGCATTTCGCACCAGGTGAGAAAGCCCAGCTCCTCAGCATAGTAATAAAAATTCAAGTTCAAACTCTGTTTTTTTATTATTTTATCCTTGAATTTCAGCGTAATTTCCGGCTTGTCCGCTTTTACATACAGCGTTTCAATATAGCCGTATATGCTACGGTTAATCACGTCGGACTACAATGAATAATTCTCTATATAGTCCTCGTCGAAAGACTTTATCCATACGCTGCCCTATATTCCCGAATTTGGGTAATAATAACAGGCGAACTGCTCTCCCATCCGGCTCTGCTTGCCACGTGGTACCGCCGTCTCCATAATATCGAAACAGCGCACGACGGGCACGTTCTTTTCGCGAATCAAATAGTCGGTAATATCGATCGAGAACGGCGCAACCCCGCCCTTGTGCGTAACCGCGCGAATCCCGTTTACCCACACGTCCGTTTCATAGTCCGAGACGTTAAAGCAAAGTAAAGCACGCTTGCCCGCATTTGCCTTTTCGATCAAAACGTGCGGCGATACCAAATAATATCGCGCACCGCTATATCGTTTATCCCGCTTGCGGGATACTCATACAAAAGGGCACGATAATCTTTTTGTCGAGTTCTTTATCTCCACGCCACCAACCATACACCGAGCTTACATTTTTATCGTCAAATGCAAAATCCCGTTCGCCGTTTAAGCTAAGCCAATGCTCTCTTCAAAACTGCGGACGGGAGTATTCGGTTTTTTGTTTTACAAATAGAACTTGATTTCGTACTCTTTGTTTACATCGGTTTTAATTGGTACACAAATCACATCGCCGTCGGACGCGTCGGTGTCTGCATTCAAAGGGAACGAAAATCCGTTCTTCTGTGTCTTCATAAATCCGAATTCTGCGCCGTTGACCGTGACTTTCCGAACGCTTTCCGCGCCCTTCAATAAGTGATATTTGAGCATAATATCGCGATGGTCTAAACATTTCTCGCCATGAAAAGACCCTTGCGCGGCGTGGAGTTTTACAATAAAGGCGTTGCAATTTTCACAATAGTATGCCTCATAAGCGCTCTTTCGGAATTGCCCCAACTGATATGCCGTCGTTTCGGTGTCGTCCTCGTATAAATACCCTTCATCCGAGGCGTCCTTATCGGGATAAAAATCGTAGACGAGCTTATCCCATTTTTGCCATTTGGTATTTCTTGCCTCGTGCGCAAGCGGCAGAAGCGCGCCCAAACGCACGAACAAGGGCATTTTACGCAAAGCATATTCGCGTGCGACCATCTTTCCGCCCGAATAGATTTTGCCCGTAAACGCGTCGAGCCATTTGCCTTTGGGAAGATACACCTTCCTTTCCGTTTCGCTTTGCACTTCCTTGGCGCACAATACACAGCTTGCTTCTCCGCCCGCCTGAAAGTATTCGATCTTGATTTTATGTTCTTCGTTCGCGCTCACTTCGCAGAGCGGGAAAAGCAACATGGAGTGCAGAGTTTTATCCTCTAAGACTTTTTTTCCGTCCACCCAAACGGTTGCGCCATCGTCGCACTTGATGTAAAGCCGCGTTGTTTTGTGAAACCGTAAAGTCGTTTCAAATCTCGCGGAAAAATTGTAGACGGGCACCCCGTTTTCGGGCGATACGTGGTTGAGTATCATTTCAAGCGTTTTCCACGTTGTCCGCTTGATCGGCTCCCCTTTCAACTCGGTTCCGTCGTAGAAAGTCGCCTGTACCGAAGATTTATAATTTTCGCTTGCAACAAGCGCGGGATAAGTGCCCCCGATCGGCGCAATCAGCAGATTATTCCCGAGCATATACTCGTCGTTCAGTGCGGTCGCTTTTTTATCTTTCGGGTATTCGAAACCGAGCGATTTAAATATCGGTTCTCCCGTTTCATATGCGTTGTACGCGTTCTTATAGATAATCGGAAGCAAGCGATAGCGCAGATTGTTATACTCGCGCACGATATCCAAGGTTTCCCCGTCGTACACCCACGGCTCACGCGTACGCTCTACGGTGTTAGTGCAGTGCGGGCGAAACACGGGCGAAAGCGTTCCGTACTGCATCCAACGGATAAAGCCCTCCTTATCGGGATTGCCCAGATGTCCGCCGCAATCGGAATTGACATATGGAACGCAGTTATTCGTGCATTTGATAAGCGTATCGACTTCCTGTGCAAGCGCGTCGGGTTCGCTGACAATATCCCCCGTCCATTGCACGGAATAGCGGTGCGACGCGCTGTCCGTAATGCACATATAATTTCCGTTGATCACGTTCACCGCATTCCCCATGATGACGGGACGGCGGTAAACTTCTTTACTGCCCGCCTGTTTTTGATTAAAATTCCGCGTTGTGTCTTGATATAAATACAATCCCAACGTTTCCCAATAGATATTTTTCGAGGGCGAAACAAGGTGCGTCGTCCAGTTCCGATCATACCACCATATATCAAGTCCTATTTCCATTAAGGCTTGCAGGTTTCTTTCACGGTATTCGATTTCTTCGGGCGCGAAAACGGGCGCGCCGTCAACAGGTTCGGGGTGATCGTTAAAGCAAACCTCTACCCCGTGTTCGTGCGCAAAATCCAAAAAACGTTTCATATCGGGGAACAGCTTTGTATTGATATCGTATCCCCAACCATCTTTACAATCCCGCCAATCGGTATCGATTACCATAACGTCCAAAGGTACGTCGTATTTTTCATAGTCGAGAATCAACTGTTTCGCCTCTTTTTCCGAATAAGCATAGTATTTGCTGTTCCATCCGCCGAGCACGGAAAGACGCACGAGTTCGTTCCTTCCCGTAAGCTCCACATAGAGCTTGCGCAACCGTTTCACGTCGCCGCCGCAGAGTAATAAATAGATATCTTCGACGTTCTCTTCGACGACATATTCGCCCTTTCTTTCCACCGAATAGCCGCCCTCGGGAACGATAATTCTCGGCGTATCCGAAAGCGCGAACACCTCGGGCGTTTTACCGAGCGGCGGTAATTCTCCGCTATTTTGTTGCTTTCTGTATGTATAAACTTTTCTGCCGTTCTTTT
This sequence comes from uncultured Christensenellaceae bacterium, assembly GCA_910586985.1. Taxonomy (GTDB): domain Bacteria; phylum Bacillota; class Clostridia; order Christensenellales; family Borkfalkiaceae; genus Gallimonas. The sequence continues at coordinate 18,072 of CAJUKK010000004.1, forward strand.
CGAGTCGCACGCCCTTCAAGCTCTTCGCGTTCTCGGGAAGATATAATTCGTAATCCCCGAAACAAACTACATCCGTTTCTTGCGTATAAGAAACGCCGCCTGTGTAATCTGTTCTGCTTGGAATGAAAAACGTGTTTTCATCGCAGAATTTTCCGTTCTTCCCGTACTCGATTCGGACAATATTTTCGCTTAAAAGCTGCACGCGGATATTGCCGTAAATGACTTGTTCCATGCTTTCTCCTTACAAAACGGTGAGTTCTTCGTTCTTTATTTTTACTTTTGCGGAAAGCCGTTCGTCTGCACACGACGCACCGATAATAATTTCGTAAACGCCGTCCTCGATTTTCCACCCATTCGTCGCCGTTGACCAATATTCAAACGCGTGACGGTCAAGTTTTACACAAACATTTTCCGTTTTGCCCGCCTTAACAAGCATTTTCGCAAAGCCTTTCAGCTCCTTATACGGGCGGTAGACGTAAGAGCTCATTGCCCGCACGTAAATTTGCGAAACCTCTTTTCCGTCGATTTCCGAGGTATTTTCGATCCCGAAGTTCACTTCTACTTTGTCTCCCGATTTTTTCAGAGTAAGATTTTTATAAGCAAACTCCGAATAACTCATTCCGTGCCCGAACGGGAACAGGACGGGCACGCCGTATGTATCGTAATATCTGTACCCCACATCAAGCCCCTCTTCGTAACGCGTAATTTTGGTATCGGCATAACCCTTTGAAACAGGGGTGTCTTCGTAACAAAGCGGAAATGTTTCGGAAAGTTTTCCGCTCGGGTTGACCTTGCCCGTAAGCACGTTTGCGATCGCCTCTCCGCCCATTTCTCCGGGGAAACCGACGTATACGACCGCCGCGACCTCGTCGACCCATTCGCTCATATCGACGGGCGAGCCAGCAAACAGCACGACCACCGTGTTTTTATTGACTGCCGCCGTATCGAGAATGGTGCGCTCCTGCGCATCGTAAAGCCGCATAGTCTGTTTATCGCCACCCTCGCTTTCGAGGTGCGCGCCCGTGCCCGCAAACACGAGGTTTACGTCACTCATTGCCGCGTTGTCTACGGCGTTTCCGGGAATCATGAACGAACTATCCACCCCGTCCTCGGAAAAAGCAGGCTCATAGCAAACCGCCCCGCCGTGTACGCGCTTCATGATTTCAAGCATATCGAACATGGGCGTGATACGCTCTACCCAGCCTGATCCGCCGCCACAGATCAACTCGGGTTTCTTGCGGTTATAAGCGCACGGGCGGGCGAACCAACCGCACATGGAGAGGCTCTGCCCATTTTCAAGCGGCAAAACGCCGTTATTCTTTAAGAGAACGATGCCCTCTTCCTCTGCTTTTTTCGTAAAGGCAATGCGCTCTGCCTGCGTAAACTTGCGCTTCTTGCCCTTTTGCATATCTTTACAGCGGTAGACTAAATCGAGGACGCGCTGAGCGCAGACGTCGATTTCTTCGTCCGTGATTTTGCCCGCCTTGTAGTCCGCAATCAAAGTCTCGTAATGTTCGGGGTGATACGGCATTTCGAGATCGCACCCCGCTTTTGCCGCCGCCGTTCTGTCCCTCACCGCATCCCAATCGGACATAATCAGTCCGTCGAACCCGTATTCTTTCCTTAAAACGTCGTAGCCCTTTTTGTACTCCGAGCCGTAAATGCCGTTGATACGGTTGTAGCTTGACATCAAAGAAACGGGCTTTGCTTCCATAGCGATTTCGAACGGCTTATAATAGATTTCGCGCAAAGTGCGTTCGTCCACCTCGCTCGACTGCTGTAAGCGGTTGTATTCAAGGTTGTTGCAACAGAAGTGCTTGACGCACGCGCCCGCGCCCTGCGATTGCAATGCCGAAATATATTCTCTTGCCATGACGCCCGCTAAATAGGGATCTTCCGAGAGATATTCGAAGTTGCGCCCGCACAGAGGCGAACGCTTAATATTCACTCCCGGTCCGAGCAAAATATCCGCTCCGTAATCGAGGCAGTCATCCGCCACGCATTCGGCGTAAGTACGCACCGTCTCCAAATCCCAAGTGTTACCGAGCATTTGAAGCGAGGGGTAGGAAACGGACGGTTTTACGCCGTCCCAGCTTTCGGGATTTACGGGCATCCTCACGCCCATGCTTGCATCCGTCACGCGCACGAAAGGCAGCTTGCCGTCAAAATCGCAGGTGTGCCAACAGTCTTTGCCGCAGATGAGGCGCAATTTTTCTTCCGTCGTTAAGTCTTTGAGTGTCTTTTTCATTTTGTTTTCTCCGTCCATTTATAGAAGTTCCGCACCGTTCACTGAAAAAACGGTGCGGATTCCGCTTTTTTTAATAAAGTTTTTATTCTTTTCCGCCGCCGAAAGAAATGCCCTCGATGAAGAATTTCTGACAGCCGATATACAGTGCAACCAACGGAAGCATAGACATAAGTGCCGTCGCGCACTGGAAATTGTAATCCCCCTCTTCGGACGTGGACAGATACGCAATCAGTTGTTGCAAAGAAAGCTGCAACGTCCACAATTCGTCGTTATCGTTCAAGTACAACAAAGCGCCCGAATAGTTGTTGTAGCCGCCGACGAATCCGAAGATAAACTGCGCCACGAGCGCGGGCTTCGAAAGCGGAATAATGATCGAGAAGAACACCCGCCAGAATCCCATGCCGTCGATTTCGGCGGCTTCGATGATTTCCTTGTTGATCCCCTCGACGTAGGGGCGCAGGAAAAACACCGTACCCGCGCCTGCAAACAGCCCCGGAACAATCAACGGCAGTACTGCGGCTCCGCCCTCCGTCCAGCCGATATTCTGATAGAACATGTATCCCACGAATCCGAACGCGCCCAAGGGAATAAACATGAGGGACACGGTGATAATAAACAGCAGATTTTTGCACGGGAAGTTATAGCGTGCATAGACGTACGCTACGAGGAGCGACTGGATCAGCATGGAGAACAGCGGAATGAGCGTGATCCACATGGTGTTAAAGAATCCGCGAAGAAGGGACGAAACGCCGTTATACATGAACGGGTCGTCCGTGAACAGTCTTTTATACCCTTCAAAGGACGGGCTCGACGGGAACCAGATATACCCTTCTGCCGCGCCGTATTCTGCATTCGTTGTAAGGGAAGTAACGATAATTACGAGGAAGGGCGCCAAAATCCATAAGCTGTACAAAATGAGTATGGCATAAACTGCAATTCGCGAGATGATTACTCCTTTGCTGTTTTTCTGCTTTTGCGCGACAGGCGCTTTCGTTCCGGGATTCGTTTGTGAAATCTCTTGCTGTAAAACTTCTTCCATTTTAGCCCTCCTCCGAAACTTTATTGCGCCATTTGATAATGGGGTAAGTGATTGCAAAGGTCACGGCAAACAAGAACCAACTTGCGACCGCCGCGATCTCCATATCGCCGTCCGAAACGCCCCTCAGGTAGATGAAGTAGTTTACGGTTAGCCCCGCATTTTCGGGTCCTGCAACACCCGTCCACTGCACAGGCGCGAGGACGAGCACCGAATCGAACACGCCGAGACCCGTTGTAATGCCGGCAAGCACAAGAAAGAGCGTAACCGATTTGATGCCCGGCAGCGTGATATACCAAAATTTCTGAAAGCCGTTCGCGCCGTCCAGATCCGCCGCCTCGTAGAGCGTGGGACTGATATTTTTGAGCGCCGCTTTGAACATGACGATACCGTACGCGGGCGCCTGCCACAAAATGGTGATATAAATACACCACGTTAAGCGATACGGGTGACTTTCGTCGTTGAGCCATTTGATATTCGAGCCGAAAATCGAATTGAGAACGCCGAGCTTATCCCCGTGGAATATCCACGACCACATGATTGCGATTGCAACGGTGGAGCAGATATACGGTATAAAGAACAGCACCTGCATCGCCTTTGCGCCCTTGGTCTTTTTTTCGAGTAGCACCGCAATGACGAGCGCGATCGCAAGCGTTACGAACTGCGCGCTTGCAAGCCAAATCGTGATGCCCCACGCTTTCCAAAAAGACTTGTCGGTAAACACCGTGCCGAAATTGAGAAAGTTGTTCCAACGCATGGTATCGAGCATATTGTCGTCCATTTCCGTGAACATGGAGATAAACGACAGCACGACGGGCATACCGTTAAAGATGAAGAACGCAACGATCGGAATAAGCGCGATTCCGAAACACATCCAATGGACGGGCTTCCACTTCTTCTTTTTGGGTTTCCCGTTCTTTACGGAGACCGCCGCCGCGTTTTGCGGCGACGTTGCCTCTTTCGTAAGGATCTCTTCCATTAACGTATCCCCTTGATCACACAGTACATATTATTGAGTGCGGTTTTCGCGGTTGCGCCGTTTGCCTCTGTAAACGCGCTTAACGTCATGGTTCCCTTGCGCACGCTGCCGTTAAAGTCGTTGGACCAATCTCTTACCCACTTGCCGCCTTCGAAATAACCCCAGTCGCCTCTGCCGGCGTTCACGGACATTTTGGCGACAGCATACAGATTCTTGCCGTGGGCGACGTCCTCGTTGCCAATATAATCGTTGCTGAACAGCGTTTTTGCCGCTACGGGCGCAAGCGTTTTGGTATAGGCGATATACTTTTGCCCTTCGGTTGCCACCCAACTGATGAAGTTCCAAGCCGCTTGATACTTTTCGGGATCGGAGCAGGCGGGAATCACAAGCCCCTGCGAAATGCTCGCCGTAGAACTGTTTCCGATGATCTTCGCGCTGCCTACAACTTTTATATCGCCCGTATACACCTCGCCGTCGTACGTTTCACCGATGACCTTGAGATATTCGTTGCCGAATCCGTTTCCGCCATCGTAATAGACGCTGCCGCCCTCGTATTCGCGGTAGGTCTCGGGCAAGCAAATGTTAAATTCGGACTTATTCTCTTTGTTGACAATACTTTCGGGCGTACCGCGCACCATGGCAATCTGCGAGGTGTTAAAGAAGTTATCCGCCGAACCCGTTTCGGGCGTAGCCACGCCGTAGCCCTTGAAATCGCCGTCCACCGTCTTATCCGTTGTCACCTGCAACGAAACATATTCTTTCACGGCGTTGTACTGCGATTCAATCGCGTAAATGTTTTCGGGCTTCGGGTTTGCGTTTTCGATTCCATTCACTCTGTCCTCGTAGCGGACGATCTCTCCTGCATTGTAAATGACGCCGTTGATGAGAGTATTGTCTTCCGTGACGATATAATTCGGACGCTCATCCATGAGCGTAAAGTCGTAATCGGCGCCGTTGAAACCCATGACGTCGCCGCCGACCGACCATCCGTAGTTGAACCAGTACTCCGAACAAAAGCCGTACGTCGAGGTCGAGGAAGAATTGTATTCCTTGGTGAAATATTTGAAGAGATAACGCTGCTCTTCCCAGTTCATGCCGATGCAGTCGTTGAATACTTTATACACCGTTCTGCCGTCCAAAGTCTGAGACGACGTTGCCCCCGTGAACGGCGCATTTTTATATTCGGCATAGCCGTGAGGTTTAATCGACGAGCCGTGCTCGGCGTTGTAGGCGTCAAGCTCCTCTTCGGGAACGGAAATGAGATTGATTCCCTGCTCCGTAAAAAGCGTTTTATTGTACCAGTTAAAGTGCGCGTTCGTGCCGTAAGGAACGCCGAGGAGTCTCTGCCCCGCGCCCACGACGTGCTTTTGCTGTCCCGCACCCTGCTTTGCGTCCTTGTTGTAGGTCATTCGCCACCAGTTGAGCGTACTCTCGGAGATCGTATTCTTTTGAAAATCCTCGTCCGCCGCCGCATAGTCCGTGAGGTCGAGGAAGTAACCGTTCGGCGCCTTGGTCGCGTCACGCTTGATTGCAAGCGTCTGGAAAGTCTCCTGCGAATCGTTCATGGCGACCACGTTGTACGCGTAATTCACGCTCTTTGTAAAGTAGCTTGCCGCGGGACTCGAAGCCCCTTTCTGCATTTTTGCCTGGACGTAGACTTTATCGGTATCATAGCCCGCGCCGTCGTTGTAGGCGGTGATGAGGTCGGTCCATGCCTTTTCGCTCGTTGCGTTCGCGTCGCAGTAAAATTTGATTACGGTACGGTCACCGATTTCCTTTTCGCCGAGGTTATCTCCCGTTCCGCCGCCTCCGCAGCCCGCAAACACGCCGAGGGAAAGCATGGACGCAAGCCCCGTTGAAATTAACGCTGTTTTTTTACCTTTCATATTTTTCCTCCTTGATTTAGGATCTTCTCCGCAAGGGCGTACCCTTGCGGAGAACATCTGCCCGGTTATGCCTCTCCGCCGCCCGTTTCGGGAACGGTAATATCGAACGTGAACCCCTTTGTGCCGTCCGTACCGTTGCTGTCGAAGATAAATTTGAGTTGCGCCTCTTGATCTTTGTAGTCGTCGGGAAGCGTATAGGTCTTCATGAGCACGTTGTTGATAAACAGTTTCACCGTTGCACCGCTTCTTTCAAGCTTATAAGTAAGCCCCTTGGCGATAAACTCACTCTTGATTTCCTCTTCGGTGTAGTTGTTCGTTCCTGCCGCGAAATATTCTTCGGGAAAATCCACCCGCTCCCAGTTAAACATCATGCTTTCCCAGTTGGTCTGTTGCAAAATGTTATTGCCGTTGTCCTGAACCGCAAAATCCACGCGGAAATTTTTGCCGTCTCCAAATACGAGCGCAACACTGTAACGCCTACTGTTGTAATCGGGTACATCGAAATGAGCTTCTACGGTAACGTCGGTATACTTCTCTTTCGTTTCAAGATCGACGCCGCCGTTACCCGTTGCGGTGACCTTGCCCTCGCCCAGTTTCGTAAGATCGGCAGAATCGGGCGCGGAAGCGAAGATATTGTACACAAGTACGATTGCATCTGCAATGCCGCTGTCCGTCACAGTGACCGTTTGAGATACATACCCGTCCGCCGTGAGCATATAAGTACCCGTCAGAACGTTATTAAGCGTGAGCTTGCCGTCTGCAATCGTGTACTCGTATTCCGCCTTAGCGTTCGTAAGGGTTACCTTTGTGCCGTTTAAGACAATCGCTTCCGTTCCCTTCAAACCGGAAATGGTCGTTTCTATGTTTCCGTAAGTCGCAGCCTCGAATTCGGCGACGATCTCTGCATCGGCAGTTACAGTAAAAGTATACGTTCCGACCTTGTTTTCGTTAAACGTAACCGAATTCGTCACGTCCTTGCCGCCTACCGTGAGCGATTTGAGTATGTATCCCTCGGCGGGCGTAAGCGTGACTGTGACTGCATCGCCGTATTTGGGAGTTGCAGTAGAGAGTACGACCGTGCCGTTTGCCGTCGTGCCGGTCGTAACCGAGGCCGAAAGATTAGGCAGAGTTTCGCTCATCTCGAATTTCCAAGTCTTTTCTGCGCCGTTATCCGTTCCACTCCAATAAATTCCGACGTGCGCGCCGACGTTTTCGTACTTGCTGTTCACCGCTTGGCGACCGATATACTTGTCGTTCAGGAACGCGTAGAACGTAGCGCCTTCGCGTACGAGCGTGAGTTTTAACGCGCCTTCGGCATAAGCCCTAAGATATTCGTCGCTGTCTTGGAAAAAGATCAAATCGTTCCAGTCTGCACCTTCCGCCGCATCATCCACCTGCCACCAGGTTTCGGGCTTTGCAAACTGGACTTTTTGTTTCCCTTCCATACGAATAAGGACGTATCCGCCGCCGTCAAAACGGAACGCGATGCCCTGATTGCCGCCGTCGATTTTGCCGTCGCCGTAAGCGCCGCTCAGATAAACGGTAAACGCAACGTTGTTGTAAAGCGCCTTCGTGAGGAGCGATTCCATTTCGTTGCCGCCCTTCAAATAACCGTCGTTTTGCCGATCGAGATTCTTCGAACCCCAGCCTTGAACCAAATCGAACGCATCCTCGTATTCGAATACGATCGGCGTTTCGATTCCGTTTGCGCCGACGGTGACGTTGACAGGCTTATATCCTGCGACCTGTGCCGTATAGTTTCCCTGCGCAACGTTTTCCTGCAAGAGTTTGCCGCCCGCAACGGTGATTGTAACGTCCTCTAAACCGCCTAGCCCTTTGAGCGTGACCTGCGTGCCGTCTTTAATGGAGTTGCCCGTCACGTCATATTTCTTGCCTGTAACGGCAACGTCTATGTCTGCCTGCCGATTTTCCAAAACCGTTACGACGACTGCGTTTTGCGCCTGCGTTGCGGCAAACGTGAACGAACCGTTGTTCAACTGACTGAGCACGGATTGCCCGTTCAACGTGATTTCGCTTACAACGTAACCGCTTTCGGGTAACGTAACCGTAAGGGTGACCCTATCGCCGAGCGCGCAAGAGGTTTTATCAATCGTAACCTCAACTCCTTCCGCTCCTTCGGGAATGTTTTTTGTAAGCTCTACCGCACTCGAAATGGAAGGAAGCGTTTCGGTAATTTTAAATTCCGCAACTGAATTTGCAACCATATCCCACGTAAAGAACCCGATTTGCACGTTCTTCCCGTCGTAGCCATTCGGCAGGTTATACGTTGCCACCCACTTTTCGTTAAAGAACGTATAGAGTTTACCGTCTTTCAGAACGCAGGTAAGATACAGCCCGTCTGCCTTGATTGCCGTGGTTTCGTCGTCGAGCAATGTGTGGATCGGCGCTTCGCCCCATTGGTTCAAACCGGCGTCCGCGCCGAACAAGCTGTTACCCTCCGGACATCCGTTCCATGCGTTGTTCACATACTGAATGTTGCCGTTGGGCTGATCACCGTTATGATAACGGACAATCACGTGCTTTCCGTCCTCGAATTTAAGCACAATACCCTGCGTGCGCATTCCATTTGAGCTGTTGTTGTATTTGATGCGCAAACTTACGGCAACATCCGTAAAACTGTCTTTTGTGAGAATATTTAACGTACCGTTACCCGTTAGTTGAACAGAAGAATTTTCCGCATTTGCATTCGTAAAATCATGAACATTCGTATCGAAATTTTCAAGGAACGTAAATCCGTCGTATTCGAGGGTGATTCCGTTCGGGATTCCGTCTGCGCCGACGACTACCGTTGCGGGTTTATATCCCGTAAGCTCCGCTGTATAAGTCCCCTGCGCGACGTTCTCTTTGGAGAACGTTCCGTTCGTTACGGTAATTTCCACGTCCTCCAAGCCGCCCTGTCCTTTGAGCGTGACCGTCGTCCCATCCGCAAGGGAATTTCCCGTAACATCGTACTTCTTGCCCGTAACGGCAACGTCGGTGAGGTTAGCATACTCTATCTGTTTTACCGCAACCGTGAGGACGTTTGTCTGCTCGGTCAACATAAACGATACCTTGCCTTCTGCAAGCCGATCAAACAAAGAAGTATCTCCGAGGTTGATCGTACCGATCATGAAGTCGCCTTGCTCCGGAAGATTCACTGAAAGCGTCACGAGATCGCCGAGCTTATACCCTTCGGTTTTGTCGAGAGACACTTCCACCCCTTGAGGAAGGGTTCCCGTTTCCAAAGTAAGAGCACTGTCGAATTCAACTTCGGGAAGCGTTTGGGAAATGGAGAAAGGAATCTTTACCCCGCCGTTCACGTGTGCCGCCGCAAGCGCCACACGGCATTTTTGCGTTGCATATTCTTCGGGAAGAATCTGTTCGCCCATGAACTGCCCATTTACATACGCGCGAACAACGCCGCCGTTGCGAACGAGTTTGAGCTCGATGCCCGTTTCCTTGTATTGCGTTTCCGCCTCTGCGCTAAACGGATTGAAATATGCTTCGCCCGAACCGAAATCCCAATTATTTAAAATAGGCGTTTCTTCCCAGTCGTTACCGCCGATCCACTGCGCTTTGAATTTGCCGTCCGACATTTTTTCGATACGGATCATCACGGCTTTACCATCCTCGAATACAAGGCGCAAGCCCTGATTGCCTCTCTCCGTATCGTCTACGCCCCACGTTACGTTCTCTTTATAGGTAACGCTCGCCGATACGCTGCCGTAAGACTCCTTGGAATAGACGTAGAAGTCGCCCGTGCCTTCGCCGATCGTAAAGTGGGCATTTTCCGCATCGTTGACGTGCAATTTATCGATTTTGGAAGGATTGCCGTAACTTCCGTTCCAATCGCTGCCCGTATGCGAGCCATGCGTGAATGCATCATATTGCAAAACGCAGTCGCCGAGCGCAACGTTTTGATTCTTGACCGCTTGCATATTCACGTAAGTCGTCAAATACCCCGCTTTGGAAATGCTGAACTTATAGATATTGCCGACCCGCGCGTTCGTAACGGTAAATGCTCCCGTCTGAGAATTGTAGTCGATTTCGATGCCGTCGTCCTCGCCCGAGTCGATGGTGACGCCCGCATAATCGGTTACGTTCTCGCCGAGTTTCAAAAGCTTTACGTTGCCCGAGGCGGTGCCGTATGCGGGTTTTTCCGCACCGCACTCGCATGTATCGTCCTCGCGCCATACGTGCGGCTCTTTCTCCGTCGTTTCGTTGTCCTCCACACAGATCTGCCAATGCCCCGTTTCGTCGGAGCCCCACTCGGAGTAACTGTGTTCGTGTCCACCGCCGCAACCCGTTAATATCCCCGCGCAAAGCCCGCACGAGAGCGTCGTCACGGCAAGCGGCAATAAAAGTTTTTTCTTTTTCATTTTTTCCTCCTTATCATTTCACAAAAATGCAATTTCTGCACTCTATCCGATTTCAATGTCGATTACGATATCCTGCGAGGGCTTCTCCACCGTAAAACGGTATTCGCCCTGCACTTCGCCCAGTTTATCCATATAGTCGACGCCGTTTACCGTAATCGCCTTCACCTTTGCATTGTTTACCGTCTGCACGACGAACGTCGTATCCACGCCCGAAAGAACATAGTCGAGCCCTGATTTCTCCTGCACCGTGCCCGTACCCGAGCCCGTTTGGTTGACGATAATCTTATGACTTATAAGTCCGCTCTTGCCGAAACGGAAGAACGTGGAAGGATCCCACATGTTGAAGTTTGGCAGATATTCGCCCGGCCAAGGCGACCAAAGTCTGTCTGTTTCCGTATTCGTCCCGTTGTAGTTAAACGAAAAGATATGCACGGGCGCAATGCCGAGAATCAAGTTTTGGGGATCGCTTACGTCATAGCCCACAAAGTCGAGATATGCGAACGGAAGAAATCCTTCGACAATATATCCCGTGCATTCGGGCGTGTTCACTTCTCCCCCGATCGTCTCGGAGGCAACAATGGGCAAAATATTGACAGGCGCCTTTACCTCCGTCCAATCGCTATAACGGAACTTGGAGGTGTACGAGCCGTTCGCAAGAAAGTCGAATTCGAAAAGACGGTGCTCGTTGGTATCTTCGCTCGGTCCCATATACATTTCGATACAGCTGTTCATATAGGAAGCCCTGTCGGGATTTACCCAAATATTCGTGCCGTGCTCTTCCACCTTCATGCCGAAGTAAACGCCCTTCGTGCCGTAAGAAGTTGTAAACGTGATATCGGCAAACTGTTTCGAGTTGATTTTATCCACGCCGTTCAGCCAGCGCGATTCTTTCCAACGCGCTTCGTCGAACTTACCGTCGATCGTCATATCCGCGTCCAGCTGGGCAACGCGCTTCGTCGGAACGGGATAGGGATTGGGATCCTTTACAATGTCCGAACAGCCTGCCATGCTAAGAGTGAGTACTCCCGCGCCCAAGAGCGCGGCGATCTTCATCTTTTTCATTGCACACCTCCCGCTTTTCCGAGAATTTTAATCTCGGAAATGCCGACTTCGTCCTGTTCTTCGGGAACTTCAACCGTGATTTTTAGCGATTTCACTTTCACGTCGTAGAACTCCGCAAACGCCGCCGCGCCCGACATGACGTAGTCTATGATTTCGTTGTTGTCTCCCGAAACTTCGCAATATGCTTCCACGTCGAATTTTACGTCGCGAATGACTCTTACGCTTCCGTCTTCCAACGTGAATTCTATTTTCGGGATGTTCAAAAATACCCTGTCCTCAAACGCCGAATTGTACACCAGCACCGCGCGAAGCGTTTGAGCCGTTTCAAAATTGAAAACGAACGTCGTCGTCTCGGAAATCACCGTTTCGCCGATATAGCTCATAAACTCCTCGTTCGCCGTCTTGTGTACGGATAAAAGTCCGTCCGTGAGATATTCGAGCTCCACGTCCGTTTCCTTTTCCATGCCGACTTCCGCCTCGCCCGCGATATTCTTGTATCCGCTGTACCAATAGGGAAGCGGCTGCATGGAGTCCGTGGGACCGTTCGTGTAGGGGATATCCATATCGTTCCCGTCTTTGTCCTTCACGGTGATCCACTGCATTTCGTCCATCGCCGTATAGCGGGCGCCGCCGCCCGTTAAATAGTCGTTATGTCGGTGATAGATAATATAGGAGATCCCCTCGCGCGTGATGAACGAATGGTGCCCCGCGCCCGAGACCGTCGAACTCTCCGTCGTCGTGGAACAAAGAAGCAAGCCCCCTTCTTCCTCGCGAAGTTTGCGGAAAGGTCCGTCGGGATTCTCCGAAATCGCCGTTGCGACCGAATATTTACTCGTCGAGTAATCGTTGACCGAGAAGGTGAGATAGTAAAGCCCTTTTCCGTTTTTGTCCTCGTGATAGATGACGTGAGGGCCTTCGTTACAGGACTGCTCCTCGTAAGTAACGGGGTCGTCATTCGCGGTACCGTTTTTCCTGTCCTCGCGCCACTCCTCGATCGTATAGTATTGATCGATCGTGAGAAGCTCCGCGCTGTCCCAGTTGGGCGTGAGCCAATCGGTCATTTCGATCGCCATGATTCCCGTCGGGCGCGATATATTGCAATACAACCACTTTTTGCCGTTTTGATCCACAAACGGGTGCGGATCGATATTGCCGAAATAGCCCGAGTCCCAAATCATGCCCTCAGAATGCGTGATTCCCTGCCTTTGATTAAACTTATAGAGCTCGTCGGGACTGAACAAGCAGTACTTTGCATAATAGTGCGGGAACGCCGCCTCGTAATATTCTCCGTCCTCTTTGACCCAAGCGTATTTGTCCGTCTGTTCGTCCTCCGCGGTCATATCGGTAAGCTTTTTGTTCCCCGTCTTGTTGTAACTGTGTTTGCCCGAAAAATCAACTATGGTATACGGTCCTGCCGGATTCTCGCTCGTTGCAACATACATATTGTAGAGCGTACAGTCGTTCACAACGCCTTTGCCCGTCGTAACGCTTATGTCCGCTTCGGGCGTAGCGCTGAAAAACAGGTAATAAAGCCCCTTGCCCCCGTTCGCCGCGGCGTCGTAGATGACTTCGGGCGCCCAAAGATTGGAAGCCGTTGCCCGCTTCACTTCGTTCGTCATATTCTTAAACGTAGGTCCTACGCTCTCCCATTCGGCTAAGTTTTTAGAACGCATGGTATAAAAGTTTCCGGTTGTGCCGAACAGATAATAGTAGCCGGATTGCGCCGTATCGTCCAAAACCTGCGGATCGGGATAACCCTGCTGCACGGAATTGCTGTAAAACAGCTCCGTGTTATACACCATATTGCCGTTTTCGTCCTTCGCGTCGCCCTTGTAGGCGGATAGCTCGTATTCCTTATCGCAGCCCGCTAATGCGGCAAGCGACGAAACCCCGAGTAAGCCCGCAATCAGAAAGGACGCAATTTTTTTTCCTTTATTCATTTTTTCCTCCTTATTTTGTTTCGATCACGCAACCCGCTTCCGCGAGCGAGTCGATAAACACCTGATACGTATCCTTTTTCGGGTGAACCCCATCGTCACGAAGCATCGCCGTACCGACTTTCGAGCAAGTGTCCACACAGGTGATCCAGTCGTATTTTTCGCACCATTCCGTCATATACGCGTTTGTTTCTGTCACGCGCCCCGCATAACCCGTATCCTTTCTCTGCGTAATGTTGAACCAATAGATCTTCGCGGTCGGATAGCTCGTGTGCAGATACATCATCAAGCGGCATAGGCTCGCCTCCGTTTCCTCTACGTCGTCGTGCAGGTCGTAGAAGTTGTTCGTGCCGATATGGAACACGATATTCTTGGGCGCGGTGTCTCCGATAATCGTCTCATACGCCCGCTCCCAGTGATAGGAAGTCGTGGAGCTCATTCCGGCGTTTAATACCTCCTTGCCTTCCTTGAACTCCGTCATGTATTCACCGATAAAATTATCATCCATAAAACTGTCGCCGAGGAACAACGTCGTATTGTCGTTGACCGCTTGGCACGTCTGCGCACGATGATCGACGGGATAATCGGATACGTCATAGCGTTCCCCGTACTTCGCATCCGCACCCGTCCAACGTAGATATTCCACTTCCACGTTAAAATTCGCCTTGAAATGCTCGCTCTTCGCGGTAACGGGATAAGTCTCGTTCGTGCGCCCTTTCGGCGTCACCACGTTGTTCTCGATATTCAGCTTCGTCGTGTCGTAAGTAAAGGTGAGCGTTTCAGCCTTTTCGGGCTTTGTGAATACGGGCTCGATCTCGGCAAAGGTATAGTTCTTGTCTTCGTTGATATATACCTTTACGTCCCCGATCGACAGTTCCCCGTAGGCGTCCGATCCGTCCTCCTCTCCGCACGCCGCGAACATGGTTCCCGTCAATACGAGAAGAGCTAGGGCTGCAAGTTTACAAAATTTCTTCATAAATCCTCCTTATCTATCAATAACGTTTCCGCGCATTCATTCGGATTTCGGAAGAGTAAATTGGTTGGGGGGAAAATATTTATTTCTGCCCTTCCGAAACGTATGGGCTTCGCATTTTTCGGCGTTGCTTTCTTTTCTGTCAATTGTCTTTTGTTACGGTTATCCGTAACAAAAACAAAGGGATATCCCTTTGTGAAAAATTTACATTTTTTGTTAGTGATTTTATTATATCTCAGAACAATTGCTTTTTCAACGCTAAAAGGCATAATTTTGTGCCATAAGCGTACATTTTATCCCATTAATTTTATCACTTTGGTTGACTGTATGTAAAAGATATTATATAATCAAAATATGGAAAATTATATTACGCGCACTTGGGTGCGTGATATCAACGAATCGACGCGTGACTTTCCCATTTATTTCCACGCCGAAAAATACGAATCGATCGGGTACACCGCACACCTTCACCGCAACGCCGAAATTTATTGCGTTGTAAAAGGCAATTCGCACGTTACGATCAACGAACGGGAATACGATCTCACTGCAGGACAAGCCGTCGTTATTAACAGTTTGCAGGTTCATTCCTATAAAAACAGCGAAGGGACGATCGTCTCCTTCCTGTTGATCGGTTCAAGCTTCTTACAGCTGTTCAATTCCGTTTATCCCAAACGTACGCTCCCCGAATTCTTGTCCGATCCCAAAGCCAACCGCCCCATTTTGAAACTCATCGACGATATCGCTACCCAATACGACGACTTCGACACCTTCGAAGGAATGGGGTATACCAATTTATTGATTCATCATATCGTAAAGGCTTACGGCACCGAGCCGACAAAAAAAGCTTCCAAAAAATTTATTTTTTCGGAAATCATTCAGTATATCTACGACCACTATAAAGAGGATCTTTCACTAACAAGCCTTGCCGAGCAATTCGGCTATGCACCCCGTTCTTTGGGGCATATGTTCGGCAAATACGTAAAAATGGATATTCGGAACTTTATCAATAGTGTCCGCGCGGAAAAGGTGCTTGAAATGAAAGCCGACCCTGCGCACAGCGATAAGACGCTTTTGGAGCTTGCTCTCGCCTGCGGCTTTAACAGCGCTTCGAGCTTTTACCGCACTTACCGTAAAAATTTCAGCCAATCCCGCTGATTGTTTTGTATCTCCCTTTGATTGTGGCGCACGTGCTCGTCGTAATAAGAGCAAACCAAAATCTGAAGTAAAGATATAGAACGCTTTTTTTACGTATAAGAAACGAAATTATGGAAAAGACGTTCGGATTATTTTTTTATTAAACGAATAAAATTTATAAGACGCGACGCGTTTGGCGCTTAGCGCAACAATCGCTATTCCGTCGGGGCATTGCCCCTCCTTACGGATTATTTGTTTATATGGAAGAATATGAAAACTTCTGCAAATAAAAATAGCGGCAAAGCCAACAATTGGGCTCTGCCGCTTGCCATGTCTATCCGGTATGTAAGCTGGTCTATATCTACTATAAGAAATGACGGTGAACACCGTCATTTCTTATTTATCTTGCAGAAGTTCATACCCTTCTTGTTATCGTATTTTGCACTGCGGTATAAAGTACGTTGCACCGACAAGTTGAGGTTTAAAACACGCTGCATTTATTTTCCCGAACTGAGTTTCAAACCTATTTCACATGCCTGAAATGTTTATTGCTCTTTTGAACAATCATTTTCATAGTTTCTTAACAAAATCCCGATCGGTTTATTAACATTCTTTATTCGCCGACAAGCAATGACCGCGGCGATATTTTTTTTACTTTGAGGGACAGTAAACACGCAATCCCGAACGAAAAAAGAATGAGTAAGAATCCTGCAATCGTAGCAAACACGATAGGAATATTAAACGTACACTTTACAATGCCGAGCGAACTGAAAAACAGCGACAAAAGCGGATTGATGGTAAGACAACTTATAATAACTCCTATTACGGTTGAAATAATAATAGCAGGCATACACGAAAGCGCCGTCTGCAAAATGAGTTGCCCGGTTGTAAATCCTAAAGATTTAAGTATACCGTAATCGCGCTTTTTGTTATTGAGCAACGTGCGCACCAACAAATACAGCACATACGCTATGATAATCGCCGAAAGCACCAGTATTGCAATTACGATTATAGTCATAAGAGAAACATAAACGCTGCCTACGCCTTCAATCGTAGCTAAAACGTTTATTACGCCGTTTACGCTATCCGAAAATTTTCCTTTCATTTCTTCATTGAAAGTGTCTATATCCGTACCTTCCACGAGATTGATATAATAAGTAACGCTCTGCAACGCTCCCAATCGCTCGTAACCCTGTCTTGTCAGAAGGCAATCCCTGCCGAGATTGTTTGTAATTTGCGTAAAACCGCTTATAAGATATTTTTCGGTTTTGCCGTTCGCCGTTATTTCTATTTCATTGCCGATTGCAAATCCTTTCTCTTTTGCGTATTTTGCGGCGATTGCAATTTCGTTATCGAATTTGGGAAACCTACCTTTGAATACCACGCTTTGATTATTTACTTTTGAAAAATCGTCGCAAAGCGTTGCCATAAGTTCCACTCCGCCGACGTGCGATACGTTCAAAGAATTATACAAATATACCTTTTCCGTGCGGCTGTCAGAATTCAATATTTCAAGAAAATCGTCCTCAACTTCTGTTTGTACGTTAATTGCGCTATCTGCCGTTTCTCCGACGATTAAATTAAGAAACGGCGTCATATCGACAATTATGTTTTCAGTCATAAGTTCCGAAAACACAACCACGAGCGAGAGAACGAGCATTGTTATACAAACCGTTATATTATGTTTAACGCCCGAGAGCGTAGTTTTGAGCGCAAGCGCAAAATTTAAAGGGGCTCTCGTTTTTTCAAGCGGAACGCGGTTTTTCTTAAAATTGTGTGTTCGCACGCCTGAGCGCAATGCAACGATAGGCTCTATCTTTTTTATCCTACGGGCGGAAAGCCAAACGGAGAGAGCAACCGTACCTCCCAATATTATAAGTGAGATTTTAACGGGCAACGGTAAAAAATGAATTGCATACGGTATTCCCGTCTGCGCTATCATCATTGCGTTTATGGCAGGAAAAAGCGCATAAGAGAGCGCTGCACCCACGATTGCCGTTAAGACAGTCAACCCTAAAAACTGCAACAAGAGAGATAAAACGAGCTGTCCGGAAGTATAGCCAACGGCTTTGAGTGCGCCGAGATTTTTAATATTGACCTGTATATAGTTAATGATATTAGATACTATTACTACAAGCGCAATTAAAAGTACGAAAAACGCCATAACGCTCATAATTGCCGAGCAAATTCCTTGCGAAATATATCGCGATTGTGTAACTATGTCATAACAGTTGCTCGCCATTTGCGTATTAGGGAAACTCTCCGAAACGATTGCCTTTATCTTGGCCTCATAGGTAAGGTTAGTTGATTTGTCGTTCAAACGTACCGAACACATTGTTGTCTTGGATGCGTAATTCAATTCTTCAAGCTCGGCATACTTATCTGCCGTAAGTATGATTTGCGTTAAAGCGCAATTGTGCGAACCCATCATTACACTGTTGAAGAAGCCGCATACAGGGTAAGTTACGGGGTGGCTTCCGATAGTTAATTCAATCGTTTTGCCTATGCTGTAATCGTCCGACTTATACAGCACGGGCAAATAAACTCCGCTCGTTAAATTGCTTTCCTCAACAATTTCGGCTTTGCCGATTGTGCGCGATATAGCCGTTTGCTTATCCATAAAAACAAACTCGCTGCTCATCATTCCGCCGTTATAAGGGAACGTGCCGACCATATGCATACATTTATCTAAACGGTATTCTTTAACGGCGGTGTCTTTTGCAAGTGTTTCGGTTAAAAACCCGTAAACCGTTCCGTCGGCATCGTCTACCGCAAGCGTAACGTGTTCGGCATTGAGTTTATCGTGGTATCTCAAAAAGTTGGCTTTATAGTCCATAGACAGCATAAGCCAAAGATTTAACAGCATAGCCGCCAGCAAAATCAGTACGGCGATAGCCACAGTCTGTCCTTTTGCTTTTCGCATATTTGAACGTGCGATAAGAAATAGCTTTCTCATTTTACCACCCCATATCTTTCAAAAAGGCAGTAAGTTTTTCGTGCCTTGCCGTATCGCCGTGCGAATACTTGCCTAAATTACATTCGCCTAAAATAACGCCGTCTTTCAGATATAGAATACGGTTGCCGCGACGCGCGGAACGCATATCGTGCGTAACCATTACAACGCTTTGACCTTGTTCGTTAAACTTCGTGAGAGTATCGAGAACGTCGAGTCCGGTTTTTGAATTGAGCGCGCCCGTAGGCTCGTCGGCAAACAGTATTTCGGGCGAGTTAATAAGCGCACGAACAATACCGACTCTTTGCGCTTCGCCGCCCGATATTTGCGTAGGAAATTTCTTTTGCGTTTCTTCGGATATATCAACCGCCGCAAACAATTCTTTGGCGCGTGATACGACAGCCTTTTTGTCTTTGCTTACAAGCAGTCCTGCGGAAAGCACATTATCAATAACACTCATTCCGTCGATAAGATAAATTTGCTGAAACACAAATCCGCAGTGATCGCGGCGGAATATCGCAAGACCGTCCTGCGACAAATCGGATATGACTTTATCGCCGAAAGTGATAGTACCGAGCGACGGCGTATCCATTCCCGAAAGGGCGTATAAAAGCGTTGATTTACCTGCGCCGCTTGCGCCCATAATTACGGTAAAATCGCCTCGGTATAATTCTAAGTCGATATTTTTCAGAACGTGCTGCTGTACTCCGCCGTTTGAAAACGTTTTACATAACTTTTCGGTTTTGAGTAAAATTTCCGACATACAAAAACCTCCTTTATACACGCTCCATTTTATCCTTTTAATTCTTAAATGTCTTTAAACAATTCTTAACTATTTCTTAAACCTTATATGAAAACTCTCATCTTTCAGCACAGAGCGACGGTAACGGTTACTTTTAATCCGTGCTCCCCGTTTTCCACACCGAGTACGCCGTGCATTTCCTTCATAAAATAGTCGGAAATATAAAGTCCCAAACCCGCGCCCTCGATATTGGCGCTGTTGCTCCCGCGCTTGAATTTTTCTTTGATCACGGATATTTCGTCTTGTGCAACGCCGCCCCCGAAATCCTCGATTACAATGTTTAAATGACAGTCCGATACAAGGGCGGCAACCGATATCTCCGTATCCGCATATTTGTATGAATTGGAAAAAACGTTATCAAAAACCTGTTGCAAGCGAAGTCTGTCGGCAAGTACCAGACAATTGGGAATATCGGGGATCGCCGCGTGGCGCAGATAATCGGCGTTTTCGAGCAGCAGTCCGATCTTCGAGCTTTCAAAAGCGACGGGCGTAACGGTAAGCTGTTGAAGTTCTTCGAGCGTTGCCGTAAAAAGATTTGTTACAAGCGTGTTGATCTGATCGGCTTTACCTATAATACGCGTATAATTTTCTTTATCTTTCGAATGCGGAGAAAGAGCAAGTCCGACTTCGGAAACGGCTTTAATGCTTGCCACAGGCGTTTTAATATCGTGCGAAAGCTTTGCCACAAGCTCTTTTTTGCTCAGCTGTGCCTGCGCCTCTGCCGCCCGCGCTTTTTTGAGTTCCGAACGCATGATGTCAAAACTTTCGGTAAACGCACCGAAAAGATTATGCCTGTCCATTTCAAGCGGAATATCGAGATTCCCGTTTGAAATGCGCTCGGCAAAGCTTTTAAGCTTATAAAACGGTCTGAATACCGATAGATATAAATAAACTGCATATCCGACGCATACGACGCACTCGACGGTAACGGCTACCGAAAAGACGATAACCGCCGTTTGTTTTTGCGCTCGTACCGTTTGCACGCCGTCGTTATACACAATAAGTTTTCCGCACGTTTCGCCGTTTTCTTTGATATCGATGATGGTATCTCTGTGCGCAATCGCGGCGTTAATACTCTCCGACAGTCCCGATTTCGTACTGAATATTTTCTTCCCGTCAACGTCCAGAACAACGTAATCGAGTCCGGAAGTGTTCACGTGCCTGTCCATCGTGCGAAAATCCCGACTGACCCCCTGCACCGCCTCATTTACGGCCACTGTATCCTGCGCTAAATCGGGCGTTTGCACGGCAAACAGAATCAATGCCAACAATTCGCTGATGATTACGAAAAACATATCGGTCAGAAACAGCGATTTCTTCATATTTTATCTCCTTTTCAACGGAACGGTTTACGCGTTCAAACTTTCGCCCTCTCGCAAAATTTGTACCCCTCGCCCCAGACCGTAACGATGTATTCCGGTTCGTTCGGATTGGTCTCGATCGCTTCCCTGATTTTACGGATGTGTACGTTTAAAGTTCCGTCGCCCGTAAACCGATCCCCCCAGATCTTTTCGAACAATTGACTTTTCGGGATAACTTTGCCGCGGTTTTCGATGAGATATGCGAGCAGTTTAAATTCGAGCGCAGTCAACTTTACGGCGTTTCCGTTTACCTCGATTTGTCTCGTTTCCAGATTCACCGTCAGATTTCCGTCTGAAAATTCTGCTTTCCTGTTCGCGCCGTAGCGTTTTAAAACCGCCTTGACCTTTGCAAGCAACACGCCGAGCGTATAAGGTTTTTGAATATAATCGTCCCCTCCGATATTCAGAGCGATAATTTTATCGTCGTCGCTCGTTCTTGCGGAAATAAAAAGAATGGGAATATCCGTCGTTTCACGCAATTTTCTGCACAAATCAAACCCGCTGCCGTCTCCCAGATTGATATCGAGAAGAATTAATTCGACGGTGCTTTTCAGCAAAAATTTCAGACAATCGTCCGCGCTGTAAACGGCGGCGGTATTTACGCCGAAAATATTAAAATATTCCGCTGTACTGTCGGCAAGAACTTTTTCGTCGTCAACGATCAGGCATTGAACATTCACAATAATCACCTCCGTATTTATTATAGCAGTTTACAGATAAAAAATCTTTAATAATTCCTTAAATTTTTAAACGGTAACTGATCCGAAAATCCCCATAAACGGTTATTTCCAAAGGAAGAAAAAACGCCGCCCGTATATCGGCGGCGATTTTGCGCTAATACAATATCTTACTTTTTAACCGAAAGACGCCGTTTACGGAAGTCCCGTAAATTTATACAGCCTTCCCCATCTTACGCAGCACCAATGCGCCGTACGGCGGAATCTCCACGCCGCCCGTAAGTTTATTTCCCGTAAGCAAATCGGTATATTCCCCGTCGAGCGTTATTCTTCCCGCTTTGTTTTCCGTCTCGACCGCAATAATTCCGTGTTGCGTACCGCTACGCTCCACAAGCACGACGTTGTTCGTCGCCTGAGCAACGGGCGCACAGTCAATAAGCCGCAATAAATTTTCGCCGCTTAGCATGCTCCCGAGCAAAATGACTTTTCCTTTCCCGACAACGCGCTCCGCCGCCACGGAAAGCCCGCCGAACTCTCCCGCCGTATATAGGGCAAGCGCAGTCGTCCCCGCTTTGCATTCATAGGCATCGTAACAAAGTCCGATTTCGCACTGCGCGCCGTCCTGCCATTTTGCCTTAAACTCGTCGTTGGAAACGGGTTTCTGATACTTGGTATAAACCCCCGCAAAATCCTCGAGAAACGAATACGGAGCTTGCGTATATTTGCTCACGTCCGCATCCATGATATCGCTCATCGGGCCGACGATCCACGTCCCGCCTGCTTTTACCCAATCGATAATACGCTCTTTGAGACCGTGCTCTTCGAGCGTTGCAAGGAAGGGCGAAACCAACACCTCGTAACCGTCGAGTGCGTGCGCCGTATCGATCACGTCCACGTTGTAATGCTTAAAAGCGGAATATATCTCTATCAGCCGCTCGCGGTAATCGAAATTTTTTACGAGCGGCGCGACCAAAAAAGAATTTTTCGCCGTGCCGGAATAATGTAGCGCAATTTTACTTTGTATTTTGGTCTCCGTTAAAAACTCGGCGCACTTTAAAAAATCCCCGCTTGCGCGTTTGACCTCTTCGGCGACGCGGTAGCTTCTTCCCGCCGAAGAATACAGCGCGCCGTGTCCCATCTCGTGCCCGTTCGGATGCGTGCGGTACAGCCAATATAAATTCATCTCCGCGCCTTTGGCGATCGGCAAAAAGGTGTTAACGTAACACGCGCCTTCGGGACGGTAACCGCCCTCTGCAAATTCGCTTCCGTTCCAGCCGACCTGCGTCTCCGTTACCCAGAACGGCTTGTCTTTGACACAGCGCAAAAAATCGTAGGAAAACGCAGTCTGCGGAATGCGAGCGCACGGCTCGTAATGATTGTACTGTACGACGTCGAGTTTTTCGTTGACGTCGTAATAGCTGAGAAAATTGTTGCTCATCATGTCAGTGCCGACGTTTTTACAGCCGTAACGGTGTAAAATATCCGCCTGCTCGTCGGTAAAAGATTTAATGAGACCGCACTGATAATCCCACCATGCTTTTCTCAGCGACGGGTGCCGCCACTGCGCGGGATACGGCGGTTCTACCGCATCGAACGTATCGTATTCGAGCGACCACCGCGCCATACCCCATGCCTTATTGAGCTTTTCCGTGCTGCCGTATCTTTCTTTTAAGTAAGAACGGAATCCTTGTTTACAACTCTCGCAATAGCAACCGTCGCCGTAGGGAAACAGCTCGTTATCGATCTGCCAACCGATAATCCCGCTGTGCTTTGAAAACGCCTTTGCCATTTCGGTTACGATCTTTACGTTCTTTTCCCGCGCCGTCTTTGAAGATTTACATATATGACAGCGAGAGGATACGTCGGACTTTTTCAGATCGCCCATGACCCGCCGCATATCGGGATATTTGTTCAGCATCCAGCGCGGCGGCGTGCAGGTCGGCGTGCACATTACGGTAGAAATTCCGTTTTCGTGCAATACATCCACAACTTTTATCAGCCAATCAAAACTGTATTCGCCTTCGCGCGGTTCCATTTTTCCCCACGCAAATTCACCTATGCGCAGACAGTTTATTCCAAGCTCTTTGCAACGCTTTACGTCCTTTTCAACTTCGCTCTCGTCCCACAGCTCCGGATAATACGCTGCTCCTAAATAAATTTTACCCATATTTAATTCCTCGTTTATTCTCATTCAAATTGATCGTGCAATTTTTTCAGTGCGTCCGCAGACACCTTTTCCCTTCTGTCCATGGTAACGAGTCCGTTCTTTTCCTGATATACGTCGGTCAGCTGCGTCATGCAGAATCCGCGGATCTCTTCGTGCTCTTTGATAAAGCGCAACATGTCTCCGTACCGCTTTATAAAATCCGACTCCGTTCTCACGCTCTTTCCGTATCCCCAGCCGCTCTCGCTGTCCTTCTCGAACGCAATCCCCGCAAACTCGGAGAATACCACAGGTTGTCCCTCGTAGCGGTATTGCCCCGCAAAGAATTTTTTATAGTTTTCTACGCACTCCGCATTTTCGCCCGCATATACCTTTTCGAGACTTTTATCGAGGAACGTTTTCAGACCTTCGTAATTGTCAATGTAATTATGGAACGTGACGATATCCGACACGGTATGTTCCCAACCGTCGTTGGAGATTACAAATCTTCCTCCGGCAATTTCCTTTATCTCGCGATACATATCCGCCGTAAGCTGTTGCTCCTCTTCGCTCTCGCCGATTTCGTTTATTCCCCACGACTCGTTAAACAACACGTACGCCAAAATACACGGGTGCGAATAATGATCGTGTATCATCCGCGGAAATTCCGCGCGATACCGTTTATACGCCGCATAACTGTAAGCATTCGCGCTCGCACACTCCTGCCATGCGTACAATCCGTACAAGTCCATATAGTAAAAGTTGAGCGGCGAAGGCGTGTGCTCGTGCATCCGCGCCCCGTTGAACCCGCACGCAAGCGTAAGCTCGATATCCCCGATCATCTCCTCTTCCGTCGGCGTCGTGATCGTGTCTACCCAATAACCTTGGTTGAGCACGAGTTTGAGGTATGTGTCCTTGCCGTTGAGATAAAACCGCTTTCCCTTCGATTCGATCGTTATAAAGCCGCAATAGCTCAAAATGCGGTCGGCAGTTTCACCGTCCTTTTTCAGGGTCAACTCTACATTGTAGAGGTACGCATTCTCGCACGACCATCCTATTACCTCGTCCAGCTTAACCGCATATCTTCCCTTTTCTTCCTTGACCGAAAAACACTGTGTTTTTACCGGTTTTCCGTCTATCGCCGCAATCGCGACGCAAAGCTCCGTTCCGCGAGGCGCAACCGCATCGACAGTCAACGTCTTTGTAGCATAGTCCGCGCGAAGCGTAAAATCTTCGATATGCAATTTATTTAAATGTTCCATATATACGTCGCGCACGATCCCGCTCGTTTCGGTATAGAAACAGGTAAAAGAATCTTTGCGCCAACGCTGTTTCCCGCGCGGCTGATCGATTGCCATCGTATCCTCGATCCGCAGCGTGATTTTGTTCTCTCCCGCAATCGCATAAGGCGTTACGTCCACGCGGAACATATCGTAGCCGCCCTCGTGCGTGAGCGCGTATTGTCCGTTTACGAACACCGCCGTCTTATAGTCCACGCCGTGGAACACGATTACATGTTTTTTATCGTCCGCGTTCAAATGAAACTCCCGCTCGTACCATATCACGTTACACTGTTTCTCGGGAAGATTGATCCCGCTCTTTTCGCATTGGTAAGGATAGGGGGCGTTGATTTTAAGATGCTCCTTAGGAAATTCCCGCTCGTAATGCTTTAACAATCCTGTATCGTCTTGATCGAATACAAACTTCCATTCGCCGTTTAAAAGCTCGTATTCCTCGCGGAATTTCTGCGGATCCGGATGTCCCTTGCGGTAAGATTGCGTGTGTTTCAAATTGCTCATACTTCATCTCTCTTTTTTATTTTTTTACGGTTTTTGATACCGTTCTCGGTCTCGTTTATTTTATCATACTTTTATTAAAATAGCTACGATTTAAACAACTGAAAACGTGCGGAATCGAATAAATTTTCACAACGCGCGACCGTCTTTATGGGTGAAAATTTAATTGCTCTAAAATTAATGTCCGGATTAAAAACATAAAACCCCGAGGGAATAAAATTTTATTCCCTCGGGGACTCTGATTTTAACTTATTTTTGAGAAACCGAACGGTTACTCGGAAACTTCTTCCGAATTTTTATCCCCCGTCTTTTCTTCGTTCCTCTTGCTTTTTAAATACTGTACTTCCTGACGCTTTAAGTCGATCAGATTGGTATACACCTTAAAAAACTCTACCTCGGATGCGGGCGGTTCCTGATTTTCAAGCTGCGCGGCAAAAATCGTCGCCATCGATCTGAGCCGTTTCTTTTCAAGTTTATCGAGTTCGCGCTGTTCCGCTCTCAGAGATCTTTCAATATCCGTCCATTTTTTAGCCATAATCCTTTCCTCCGATATCCTTTTCCGTATTATTATAGCATATTCCGAGGCGTTTTGCAACTGTTTTTTATAAATCCAATTTCTCTTTGCGCATTGTGAGCGAAATCCGCTTTTTCTTTTCGTCCACTTCCTTCACCCATACCGTTACCACGTCGCCGACGGACAGCGCCTCCGAAGGATGACGGATAAATCGGTCGGAAATCTGCGAAACGTGCACAAGTCCGTCCTGATGCACTCCGATGTCGATAAACGCGCCGAAATCGATTACGTTCCGCACCGTGCCTTTCAGCTCCATTCCGTGTTTTAAGTCCTTGATTTCCAATACGTCCGTTCTGAGCACGGGCGCGGGCAATTCGTCTCTCGGATCGCGACCGGGTTTCATAAGCTCGCCTACAACGTCGCTTAAAGTCGGTACGCCGACCCCGCACGCCGCGGCGGCTTTCTCCGTCCCGTAATCTCCGACGCGCGTTCTGAGCTGCGCTAATTTCCCTTCCTTTACCTCTTTCATCGTATAGCCGCAAAGCTCCAAAAGCCGCTCCGCAGCCGCATACGATTCCGGATGCACCGCCGTATTATCGAGTACCGTTTTACTTTCGGGCACGCGTAAAAATCCCGCGCACTGCTCGAACGCCTTTGCGCCGAGCTTAGGCACTTTCATCAGCTGTTTGCGTGAAGAAAACGAACCGTTTTCCTCGCGGTATTTTACGATATTTGCCGCTACGCCCGCATTCAATCCCGCCACGCGCGCAAGAAGAGGCGCAGACGCCGTGTTAACGTCTACTCCGACCGCGTTCACGCAATCTTCCACCACGCCGTCCAAAGCCTCTCCAAGGCGGTTTTGCGGCATGTCGTGCTGATACTGACCGACGCCGATGCTCTTGGGATCGATTTTCACAAGCTCGGCAAGCGGGTCCTGCAACCTTCTTGCAATCGATACCGCAGACCTGAGGTTGACGTCGTATTCGGGAAATTCTTCCGCAGCAAGCTTGGACGCGGAATATACCGACGCGCCCGCCTCGTTTACGATCATATAGGATACGCCCGCGCCTTTTCCGAGAGTTGCGATCAACTCCACCGTCATCGCCTCCGTTTCGCGGCTCGCAGTTCCGTTTCCGATTGCGATATGCTGTACTTTATGCTTTTTGATGAGTGTTGCAAGTTTCTGGATGCACTCCTGTTTCTGCCGCTCGCCGTACGTCGGGTAAACGACGGTCGTATCGAGCACTTTTCCCGTAGCGTCCACTATCGCGACTTTACAACCCATGCGGTAACCCGGGTCGAGTCCCATCGTGACAAATCCTTTAACGGGCGGTTGCATTAAGAGCGGTTTTAAGTTGAGCGCAAACTGCCCGATCGCGCCCTCGCTCGCCGTTTCCGTAAGCGCAGCGCGGATCTCCCGCTCCATAGACGGCGCGATCAAACGATCGTAAGCATCCTCCACCGCGGTATGCACGAACGCCGCCGAGGCGCAGACAGGCTTTTTGATAACGCGGCGGGCAATGATCTCCACCGTCTCCTCGCGCCCCACCGTAATGCTCACTTTTAACACCTCTTCCCGCTCTCCGCGATTGACCGCAAGCACCTGATGCCCCTGAATTTTCGAAACAGGAGAGTCGAATTCATAATAATTGCGGTACACCGTGTCCTCGGGATTTTTATTTGCCGCCGCCGATTGAAGATGCGCGCGTTTAAAATAAAAATCGCGCAGGCGCTTACGGATATCCGCATCGTCCGAAATCCATTCGGCAATGATATCGCTTGCGCCCTGCAATGCGGCTTCGATACTTTCTACGCCTTTTTCTTCGTCGATATAGTCGCGGGCGGCGATCGTCGGCGCGGGACACCCCGCGTTCTGTGCATACAGCAATTCGGCAAGCGGTTCCAGACCTTTTTCCCGCGCCACCGTTGCGCGGGTACGGCGTTTTTGCTTATAAGGACGGTATAAATCTTCCACTTCGGCAAGAGTCGCCGCCTCGTCGATTTTTTGCGCAAGTTCGTCCGTCAGTTTTCCCTGATTGGAAATGGACGTTTTCACTTCGGTGCGGCGCGCGTCGAGATTGCGCAGATAGGTAAGTCTGTCGGCAAGGGTACGGATGGTCTGATCGTCCATCGTACCGTGCATTTCTTTACGGTAACGGGCGATAAACGGAACCGTGTTTCCCTCGTCTAAAAGATTGATGACGTTTTGAACGTGCTCTTCGTTTTTGTCGAGCTCGGTTGCAAGAATTTGTACGATCGTCTGCATATAAACTCCTTGTGCGGAAAATTTATTTCCTGATAAATGCGGTTACTATCATATCACACTTTAAAAATATTTTCAAGGAAATACGAGCAGTTTTTTTCAAGCTGAAAAGTTATCCGGCAGTTGATTTTTTTCAACCGACGGACGATTCTTCGATCATTGACGCTCATGTATAAAACTCTCCCCGAGAAACTGTCTCGGGGAGAGTTTATATTGCCTGAAATTATATAATCATCAACAGGATGCTTGCAAAATGCAACGCCGTGCCCGCCAAGTCGAACAAATGCCAAACGGAATGAAAGTAACGCACTTTTTTCCCGAGCGCAAAAAATACGATGCCTGAAGTATAGGCGATCCCGCCGGCAAGCAGCAACCACATACTCGCCGAAGAAATAATCGGCGCCAGCACGCCAAATCCCAAAAGCGCCATCCAGCCCATAACGAGATACAGGATCATCGAAAGAATTTTTATCGCCTTATTTTTCATGGCGATTGCATTCATCGTGATACCGCCAGCCGCGCACGCCCATTGGATCAGCAACGTTGCAAGCCCTAATTTCGTACCGCCGAGCGCAATCAGACAATAGGGCGTATATGTTCCCGCAATTAGTAAGTAAATGGTACAGTGATCAAAAATACGAAACACGCCCTTTGCCCTGCCGCTCGGCAGAAAGTGATACAGCGCACTCATAGTATACAGCACGATAATGCTCAGCGCAAAGACGGACATTGCCGCCATATCGACGGCGCTTGGATACCCGTAAACAAGTCCTATGATAAGCACGACGAGCCCGAACGCCCCGCCGACAATGTGCGACACCGCATTGAATATTTCTTCACCCTTTGTATAAAAAGAACGGAAACCGCGTTTTTTCTGCAATCCGTCCGCGGCTTGCGTTTCCTGCAGGTCGGGAAGTTTTGTTTTCATTGCTTTTTCCATAAAAATCTCCTTTCACGCCGTTTATGCGTCCGCTTCGAACCTTTCAAATTATCATCAATTATATCTTACCCGTTTCAGGCAAAAAAGTAAACCTACTCATATACGACGCCGCACTACCGTTAATTATGGCGATTCTACGCCGAAAAATACCCGTTCTACCGCAAAAAACGGGGACTCTACGTAACGTAGAGTCCCCGTTTTAAAATCCAGATACCTATAATTACCGCAACCTTAATACGAAAATTCATCCGGAATACGAATATATGCGCGAATATGATCGTCCTTCCTGCGTTTTAAAACACGGGAGAAGTTCTCAACATTTCCTTCTGAAGTTATGATATAATCGTCATAATTTTCAAGCACAATACCAATATGGTCATGTTCCGTGTCGTTGAATACCCGATCGAAGAGAACGATATCCCCCGCTGCGGGCTGAAAATCGTTGTTATTCCCACGATAATACTCGATTCGGTTATCCGCACGCGCCCATTCCTCCCAAGCGATACAACCGGCAAGAGAACATGAAGATTCTTTCGGACGAACAGGAATTTTCAATCCCGCCAATACGACACAGTGATATACAAACGCCGCACACCAAAGCCCATTCGCCTCATCCACAGACCGCTTTGGGAATCGGGCAACGAGCTCTTGTATATTCGGCGCGCAATGATTGAGTATTCCATTGTAAAGTTTTTCTGCCTCTTCTCTCGCTATGACCGCTAACTTGTTCTTATCAAACATAGTTCTCTCCCGATCATCATGAATCATTTTTTCTCGTTTTTACACAAACAGTGTAATATTGTTCCGTCCGACGGATTGTAAACAACGCCTTTTTCGCAAAGAATGACCGAAAATCCAGCTTTTCCTGCAAACGTTTTCAATTCATCGGGATAAAACGACTCCCAATAAACATCAGCATCGGCATAAGCATAAAATTTTTTGTCTTGCAGACAAGTCTTGTAATGCTCAATCTGAAACTCGTAATCATGCCCCGAAAAACTCAACAGCCCGTCTTTTTTCAACACTCGCTTACATTCTTTCAAAAATTCCTGCTTATATTCATGTCCGTGGAGCAATCCAAACGTCTGCGTCCAGATGATGACAACATTTCCGTTGTCTCATTTCGGCAACGTTATCCTTTTTCTCATACCATTCTTTTATCGTATCATTCATTATTTACCACCCCAACAAACCGATTATATTATGCTCAAAAAAATCAGGGGACTCTAACGCCAATAGAGCCCTCTTTTTTTGTCGTATTTACTTAAAAATCAAGATACAAACAATTACGATTGCCGCGGCCGCAATACAAACGCCATATCCGATCAGCTTTATTTTTCGAATTTTCTTTAAATCCATGGGCTGATATCCCGCAGGCTTTAATTCTTTTTCGCAATGCGGACACTTTGTCATATGGTCGAGCACAATCTTGCCGCAATGCGGACATAAAACCGTATGTTTCTCGTTATACGCCTCGCGGTTTTGCCTGCGTTTTTCTTCCTTTTCCGCCCGATCCTCGTAAACGGTATTCCTTTTTTTCATACCCGCCTCCGCGTTACATATCGTCGCAACGCTCTATGGAATCGATAAAAGAATTGTCGATTATGATCCGATCCAGCTCCGTGGAAGAAAATTCCACGTCGGTAAACAGCGTTGCGCTGTACAGTACGTCCTCACCCTTTCTCACAATTGTGAGATGGTTAAAGCGGTCTACGCCGAAAATTTCTTTTACTTTATTTGCCGCGCCGTCGACGCGGTGAAAATGCACGTTGACCGAAAAGAATTTTTTGTTGCGGAACGGCTTAAAGTTGAGATGCAGAATACACTGCATGCCGATGAGCACCGCCGTTGCTCCGATTGCGACGATATATAATCCGCCGCCGCAAGCCATACCGACTCCCGCGGTCGCCCATACGCCCGCCGCAGTCGTAAGTCCGTGAATCTCCTGCTTACGATAAACGATGATCCCCGCCCCGAGGAAACCTACGCCCGACACGATCTGCGCGGCTACGCGCGCGGCGTCCGACTGCATTTCCCCGAACGCATATTTACTGACGACCATCATGAGCGCCGACCCGATACACACGATCGCGTGCGTGCGGATGCCCGCCTCTTTAAAGCGCAGTTTACGCTCGAAACCGATCAGAAACCCGAGCACTGCCGAAAGAAGTAACGGAATCAGCAACCATAGTTCTTTAATTATTTGTTCCCAAGTCATGTCGATACCTGCCCCGATCGAAAGTGATGTCTGAATTATAGCACAAATTTATGCATATTGCAATACTTCCCATGACTTTCGCATTGCTTTGCAGAAATTTCAATTTCACGATCAAAACAGCTTATCTTCGTTCAAATACCCCTTCGACCAACCCACTTTTCCGCCTTTCAGCAAAAATTCTTTCATGTGTTTTTGAAGAGAAGTATTCTCGGGCAAACAATGCGAAACCTCTTTATGCCCCGGAAAAACCCAATCCATTACCGCCAAACTTTGATAGTCGGTATGCTCCACGGAAAATAATTCCTGAAACTTTATAATATTCGAGTTTTCCGGCAGCAACTCCTTTAAGGCAGGAGACAAAAGCCAGGATTCGCAATATAATTTTGCCTTTGACCAATCGGGGAAATATTTCTCTCGGAACGCGAAAAATGAAAGCAAGGAATGCACGACGGTATCCCGCTTTAAATCGGCGTCGGACGGAATATGAACGGATATCAAATCTTCAATCCCTTCGACAAATTCGTATTCGAGACAGCCGATACGAAACTCCTTGCACGCCAATTGCCGCGGAAACCACCATGCCCAATCGAATCGATAATCTCCGTAAAGATCGTAATGCGCATTGATAAAACGCGTGCAAAACTTCATGGTTGATATAAAAATCTCTTTTTCGATCCCAATCTCTTTATACCGTTCATACGTTTCGCAAGCCATTTGCAAAATTGCGCGCAAAATTTTAAAGCCGTCCGGATCGTCGCCGAGTTCATCGCGAAGTATTTTTATTCCTTCATCCCACTCGCCCCGTGATAAAAGCATATTTCTGATATCGGGCATTATACGATAACCTCCCGTAATATCAAGCTCCTTCAGCCTTTTTAAAACGGCTGAAGGAAGTTCGATCCATTCATACAATTGCTCCGGCGTCAACGTCATATATCTTTTGTCCCGTATCGTTTTTTACCTGTCGCCCGTAATTTTAGCGATTTAAAATCATTCGCCGAAAGATACTTTTCACATACTTTCGTGAATGGTACGGGAGATTACGTCGTTTTGCTGTTCGCGGGTGAGCTTATTAAAATTCACCGCATACCCGCTGACCCGCACGGTAAGCTGCGGATATTTTTCGGGATGAGCCTGCGCATCAAGCAACGTCTCGCGATTGAATACGTTGACGTTGAGATGATGTCCTCCGTCGGAAACGTAGGCATCGAGCATAGTAACTAAATTTTCTTTCTGTTGTTCACTCATAAAATCTCCTTATCTCACGCATTTTGTTGCTCTACGCTTTGTCGGCTTCTTACAGTCAGAAACAAAATGACGCGATTATACTGTTTTTAAAAGGCGTGACGGCGTAGGAAATTCGCCTTGCCTTGATTGGTATATTTCGCTTTTCCCGTTTGAGAATATGGGAACGGCATTACCAAAAATATATTCGCGAGGAAAATTTCCCTCCGCTGCGAGACTCAATTTGTCAAACTCCTTTGACTTATTGTCTTTCAAAGCGATCAAGAGCGTGCGGCTAAGAGCCGTTCAGAACATAATCGCCTCTACGCTCGAATGATTTGTTTTGTCGCTTTAAAACATATCATTCGAAACTCCTTTACTCGTCCTTTCCCAACGACTGCGGCGTTACCGAAAACGTGTTCGATATTCCGTCGCGCGCATGATCGTAGGGCAACTTTGCGACCGATTCGAGCGACGCAAGCGCGCCGTTTTTATCTCTTCCGTGCATCGGATTCGCCCCCGGAGCAAGCGGTTCGCCCGCTCTTCTTCCGTCGGGCGTGTTGCCCGTGTTCTTTCCGTACACAACGTTGCTTGTGATCGTAAGAATGCTCATCGTCGGCACCGACTCCCGATAGGTAAAGCAGCCTTTAATCTTATCCATAAACGTTTTTACGATCCACACCGCGATTTCGTCCGCCCTGTCGTCGTTATTGCCGTACTGCGGATATTCGCCCTCGATCTTAAAGTCTGTGACGATACCGTCGGCATTTCTCACGGGATACACCTTGGCATACTTGATGGCGGACAGACTGTCTGCCGCGCACGAAAGTCCCGCGATGCCCGTTGCAAAAAACCTGCGAACCTTGGTATCGTGCAGCGCCATTTCGAGCGCCTCGTACGAATACTTATCGTGCATATAGTGAATAAGGTTAAGCACGTTGACGTACAGACGCGCAAGCCACGTCATCATTTGTTCGTACTTTGCAAGCACCTCTTTAAAATCAAGCGCGCCGTCGCCCGTGATCGCCGCAAATTCGGGTGAGACCTGCAAAGGTTTCCCCGTCTTTTTGTCCTTAACAAGCTCGTCTTTCCCGCCGTTGATGGCATAGAGAAGGCACTTTGCAAGATTTGCGCGCGCACCGAAGAACTGCATGTCCTTGCCCTGACGCATACTCGACACACAGCAAGCGATGCAATAGTCGTCGCCCATGTCGGGACGCATCAGATCGTCGCTCTCATATTGGATCGCGGAGGTCTTGATGGATATCTCCGCACAGAATTTTTTAAACGCTTTGGGGAGTTTTTTCGACCAGAGCACAGTCAGGTTCGGCTCGGGCGCAGGCCCTAAGTTGACGAGCGTGTGCAGAATGCGGAAACTGTTTTTTGTAACGAGCGTTCTGCCGTCCATGCCCATGCCACCGATACTCTCCGTCACCCACGTGGGATCGCCGCTGAACAGCTCGTTGTATTCGCGGATTCGCATGAATTTGACAACGCGCAGTTTCATGACGAAATGATCCATAAGCTCCTGCGCCTCCTGCTCGGCGAGCGTTCCCTCGTCGAGATCGCGCTGGATATAAACGTCGAGGAAAGTCGAGTTTCTGCCGATACTCATTGCCGCGCCGTTCTGATCCTTGACCGCCGCAAGATATCCGAAATACAGCCACTGGATCGCCTCTTTCGCGTTTTTCGCGGGTTGAGAGATATCAAATCCGTACTCGAGCGCCATTGCTTTGAGCGCTTTGAGCGCCTTGATCTGTTCCGACAGC
Organism: uncultured Christensenellaceae bacterium; assembly: GCA_910586985.1. Lineage (GTDB taxonomy): Bacteria > Bacillota > Clostridia > Christensenellales > Borkfalkiaceae > Gallimonas. The sequence continues at coordinate 52,366 of CAJUKK010000004.1, forward strand.
TCCTCGCGATCGCGAATCTTATCGGGGAACATATCCCCGTCCATAATCAGTTTATCCTCCTCTTTCTTCCGAATGAGGAAATCTACGCCGTAGAGCGCAACGCGGCGATAATCGCCGATAATGCGTCCTCTCCCGTACGTATCGGGAAGTCCCGTCAGAATATGCGCGCTGCGCGCGCGGCGCATTTCGGGCGTATACGCGTCGTATACCCCGTCGTTGTGCGTCTTACGGTACTTGGTAAAAATCTCCTTGACGCGGGGAGAAATCTCGTAACCGTACATATTCAGCGCTTCTTCCGCCATGCGAATCCCGCCGAACGGTTGCAACGCGCGCTTAAACGGTTCGTCCGTCTGAAGACCTACGATTTTTTCGAGGTCTCTGTCAAAGTATCCCGCCTTATGGCTGTTGATCTGCGACACGACGTCGGTATCGGCATCGTACACGCCGCCTTTTTCGCGTTCTTTTTTGGTGTAATCAAGAACGATCTCCCACAGTTTTTTTGTGGCGTCCGTCGCGGGAGCAAGAAAGCTCTCGTCCCCTTCGTACGGCGTATAATTACGCTGGATAAAGTCGCGTACGTCCACCTCGCCGCTCCATTTTCCCTGTTCGAACCCGCGCCATGCATGTTCAAAAATTTCGTTCATACCTCTTCTCCCGTAAGTTATTTTCAGTCATTCTCCGTCATTTATTCTTCCAATTTCGCGTCCAGCCAGACGGATAAAATTTCCTCGGGCTGGAATCCCGTGCACCGCGCCATCTCTTTTCCGTCTTTGAATACAATCACCGTCGGCACGCGCTCGATATTAAGAGAATCAATCAACTCCCGCGTATCTGCGCCCGCCTCGATATGTTTGAGCGGAATATTCCGCTCGGCGGCAAGCCTGTTTAATATCGGCATAAGCGTAAAGCAATTGGCGCACGATTCACCGCTTACTTCGAGCAACTCAAATCCGTTCATTTCCGCCCCCTTATTTTCCCGCGCCGAGAATACGCTTTGCATTTTCGATCCGCTCGCGCGCGGGCGGCGCCGTTCCCTTTAAGCAATAGTCTGAATTCAGCTTTTCGTACTTAATCTCACCCATCGAATGATAGGGCAGAACCTCCACCTTTTCCACCGTGTCGAGCGTATCGAGAAACGCCCTGAGCCGCATGAGCGCGCCGTCGTCGTCCGTCAGACCGGACACAAGCACGTGACGTATCCACATCGGCTTTTTGCGATCGCTCAGATACTTAGCAAATGCAAGCGGCGCGTCGTTTTTTTGTCCCGTAAGACCGATATGCGCCGCTGCATCGATATGCTTGATATCGAGAAGAAACAGATCGGTAAGCGACAAAAGCTTTTCGTATTTTTCGCTCCCCGTAAGCGGGAAACAGATACCCGAAGTATCGACGCAGGTGTGAATATTCTTACTTTTTAAGATCGTAAACAGTCGGATAAGAAAATCAATCTGCATGAGCGGCTCGCCGCCCGAAACGGTTACCCCGCCGCGTTCGCCAAAATAGTTTTTATATTTTAAAACCTCGGCGGCGACCTCTTCCGCCGTCTTTTCCCGTCCGCCCGTAAAATTCCACGTATCGGGATTGTGGCAGTACTTACACCGCATCGGACATCCCTGCATGAATACGACAAAGCGTATCCCCGGCCCGTCGACCGTGCCGAATGATTCGAATGAATGAATTTTCCCCGTCATACGTCCCCCTGCGATTTTACTTTCAGGCAACAAAAAAGCAGCTCCTTTCAATACAATGAACGAAACTGCCCAGACGAACGGCTTAACATACGTTTGCGGCTCCACCGCGGTTGTCCGCGTTTACTCGTCAGTCGCCGCAACGGCTTGAAGTTGCTATTATCATACCATGAAGCTCAATGATTGTCAAGCGAAATCCGAAAGTTCTTTGGGAATTTTTTTCTTTAACACTATATTTTGTGTTTGATTGTTTTTGTTTGCGCAATATATTGTTATTTGAAACAATTGAATAGAAATTACCTTATTGTTACAGATCGATAAAATCACGCGCCGATACTTACTTGCGTCATATATCGACATTACCGTTAAACCAAACATTCCGTTAACACTATCGGCGTGAATATATATTAAAAATATTTTCGTTGTAATTTGCAAAAGAATTATGCATTTTTAAGGCGTTTGTAACGTATGATATGATAACGCAATCGAAAGGATATAAGCGCAAGTTTATATCGTTGGGTTTCCGTTGCGTTTCCATATATTCAAGGACAAAGAAAATATAATAGGAGATATGTTTTATGGAAAAGAACACACCAACGCCTATGACAGCGCCTGTAACAGCGCCTACGGGAGAAGAACTGTGCGGCTCGGCAAACATTCTCGACACCGTACATCTTAAAAACCTTGTAGACGACCTTTCCAAGCTTTACGGCACGTTCGTTTGCACAAAGGTCGCAAGAGACGCGAAAGTTGCCGCAGAAAAACGCCTCATCGAAGCAATTCGCGCCAACCTGAACCGCTACGAAGGCTAACCGTCTTTTTTAAGACACACAAATTCAGACCCCGACGGTAACCAAAACCGATCGGGGTTTTCTCTTTAAACTTTTTTGATCTCCAAAATATCGTCGGCGGAAACATCGATATACAATTTCCGACTTCTTTTTCCCGACATCTCGATCTTAAATTTTAAATTCGGTTGCAATAAATTTTATCTTCGCGTTCAATTTTACAAAGTAATCGCGAAATCTTGCGGGTGAGCTCACCGTTTCAAGATTAACACAATCGTCGAAACATCCTTCCGGTGATTTCAGCGTTTGTGGAAGAGTGAGGTGTTTGAGCTTTTTACACCCTTTAAACGCTGAATTCATGATGTAAATAACCCCTTCCGGTATAACGATGCTCTCGAGGTCGGAATACGCAAAAGCATCCCAACTGATCCGTATGACGTCGGAAGGTATCACGGTCGTAGGGCAACCCGCCCAAAGCTCATTTTCCTTTAAATATATAAGGCAATTCCCCTCGGACTTATAACCTTTATTGCCTTCCGCAACGGTAATTTTTTCCAGTTTCGGCTTGAGTCTGAACCCCGCGTTATAACAATAGTTTAGCGTAGACGGCAAGGAGATAACCTTCACTTCGTCGCAGTCGTGGAAAGCATTCATATCTATTGTTTCCACGCCTTCGGGTATATCGAGAACTTTCAGCTTTTTACAGTGTTCGAAAGAAAAAGCTCCGATACTTTTTAACCCCTCGGGCATTTTCAGTTCGGCAATATTTTCGCATCTGTTAAAGGCTTGTTCGCCTATTTCTTTTAATCCGGCTCCGAACACGGCGGAATCCAAATGAATACATTCGTTGAACGCCGCGTCGCCGACCGATTCCAGACCTTCGGGAAAAGCGACTGTTTTAAGTCCCGTACAACCTTCGAACGCCTTTTTCCCGATCGACTTTACTCCCCGGGGAATGACAGCGCTCTCTATCTTGTCGCAATGAAAAAACGCCCCGTTTCCTATCTTTTCTATTCCGCTTTCGGGCATCACCGAAGAATTGCATCCGAGTATAAGCGTTTTACTCTTAAAATCTACAATGCAGTTGTTTACGCTGCGGTATTTCTTATTTCCCTCGTCAACGGTTATCGAATTAAGGTTATCGCATCCTTCGAATGCGCTGGAGGCGATCGCCGTAACCGAAGAGGATATAACAACGCTCTCTATCTTCTTTTTACCCTTGAATGCCTTTGCCTTTATTGCCGTAACCCCGTCCGGAATAACGACGTTAACGTCCTTCCCGCGGTATTTGCGAATGGTGGCGCCGTCCATCTCGAAGTCGGGGTTAGAGGTCTTTCGCGCAATTTTCGCCGCCAACGTACACCCCACGAACGCGTCCTTGCTTATAAAATCGGGTTCGGGCGGCAAAACCACGTTTTTCAGCTTACAGCCCCAGAACGCCGCTCCGCCTATGTATTTAACCGTAGAGGGTATAACCGCGTCGTCGAGATTTTCACAGTGGGTAAACGCATACTTATCTATTTTAATAAGACCCTCGGGCAAAACAACCTTTTTGAGACTGTGGCAGGAGCGAAACGTGCCGGACTCTATCGCCGTTACTCCACGCCCTATGGTTACCGAAGTTATTCCTGTCAATTCAAACGCGCTTGTTCCTATTTTCGTAGTACAGTCCGATATTACGATATCGCCCTTTAAATTATTGCAGCCTTCAAACACATTTCTTTCAATGCGCTCAACGTGTTCCAGATTGATTTTTTCCAGCCTGTCACAGCCTTCGAACGTGCTTACGCCTAATTTTTTAACACTCTTGGGCAAAACGATCTCTTTTAACGATCTGCAATTAAGAAACGCATACGTGCCTATACTCTTAATTCCTTCGGGAATATTGATCTCTTTTAAATAGTACTGCCGGCAAAACGCGCCCTCGTTGATTGCCTTAATACTGCCGTCGTCGGGTATAACGGAGTTCCGGCAACCGGCAATGACAATTCCCGTCGCCTTTTCTATCAGACAGTTGTTTGCCGCGCGATAGACGGGGTTTGCCTCGTCAACGGTAATTTCCTTTAAACCGAAACAGTTGTTAAAGGGCTGATTTTTTTTATCCATCCTGACAAGCGAGGCGGGCAAATGAATTTTTTCAAGCGAGCCGCAATGATTAAACGCCCACGAACCGAGTTCTTCCACGCCATCGGGAATGATTACTTCACGCAATTCACTGCAATGGTTAAACGCTTCCTTCCCCACCGTTTTTAAGGTGGAGGGAAATATTACAGATTCACAGTACTCGCCCTCGAATGCGTGCGTCCCTATCTTCACCACGCCCTCGGGCACGGCGATGTTAGGACTGCCCTTAACGGGAGTCCTGTGCCCGAGTACAACGTTGTCTTCAATGATTCCGTAAAAATCGTATACAGTTTTCTTTGCCATAATTATCCCTCGTATTTTTGTATACAGTTATTATAAAACACAAAAAACATTTTTTCAAGGTTTTTATAAATTATTTTTTAATGCCGACGTTTGCAATACGTTTTTACAAATTCAGATCAACGCCTCGCTTGCGGGTGAGATTTTATCTTAGCTCCGCGCCAAGGTTATGCTTTAAATTGCCGACGATCTTGTTAAAAAGTTTATCGATATCTTCGGGCGAGAGCGGTTTTTCCGCCTTCTCATCGCACGCGAACGTTAAGCGGAACGCCATGCTCTTTTTATTTTCGCCGAGTTGTTTCCCGCGGTATACGTCGAACAATTCCGCGCGTTTGACTGCCTTGACTGCACGAAGAATACATGTTTCGATTTCGGCGCAGGTCACCTTTTCCTCGACGACAACGGCAAGATCGCGCTCCGCCTCGGGAAACTTGGGTAAATTGCGGTACGTTATCTCCTTTGCAAACTTTCGCTTTGCCATATCGTAATCGATCTCCGCAAGATACACCTTCTTTTCAAGCGCAAGCGTGTCCGCGATCTCGGGGTGCAATTCTCCGACCCAACCGACCTCGCGCTCCCCGCATTTGATAACAGCCGAAACTCCGGTATGCAGATAGGTCTTTTCGCCGCGCTCATACGTAAACTTGCAGTCGAACGCCTCTTCCAACGCGCACAACGCGCCCTTTAAGTCGAAGAAATCTCCCTTACCCCACATACCGAGCACGATATGCTTTTGCTCTTTCGGCAATTCTTTGAGCGGCAGGCTCTCCGCTATATACACGTTCGCAAGCTCGAATAATTTTCCGCTCTCGTTGCCGCGGCGGACGTTACGAACGACGTTTGCAATCATCGTCGGGACAAGGATCGTTCTCATCACCGAGAGATCCTCGCCGATCGGATTGAGAATCCTGATCGCCTTACGCTCGGGCGCATCTGCGGGCAGACGCAAAAGATCGAAGTCTTTGGGAGAATAGAATGAGTAATTGCAAGCCTCCATAAAACCTTCGCTTTGCAACGTGCGCTTGACTTTAAGCTCGCGCTTTTGTTCTTCGTCCAGCCCTCCGTGCGTGACCTTGGCGCACTCCAGAAACGTGGGCGCGATATGCTCGTAACCGTACATGCGAATGACTTCCTCCGCGAGATCGGGATAGCCGTCCACGTCGTCGCGCCAGAGCGGAACGGTTACTTCAAGCGTACCGTCCTTTTCTTTCACGGTAAAAAAGAGTCGCGTTAATATCGCTTTGATCTCCTCTGTGGGCACGGTAATTCCGAGCAGGGAATTGATCTTTTCGGGAGTCGTTACTATCGTCTTAGGCGTCATATCGGCGGCGTTTACGTCCGCGCGATAGGTCGTGGGCACGCCGCAACCGAGCATCTGCGTTAAATGCAGCGCTCTGTCCATAGCAAACTCAGGCGTGAATGCATCCAATCCCTTTTCGAAACGGGAGGAGGAATCGCTGCGTTGTCCGAGCGCGCGGGAAGTTTTTCTTACGCTGTCGCGCGCGAATTTTGCCGCCTCGAAAAATACTTCTTTCGTATTCTCCTTTATTTCGCTGTCAAGACCGCCCATGATCCCCGCAAGCGCAACGCCGCCTTCGCCGTCGCAAATGAGCAGATTGTCTTTATGGAGCATAAATTCCTTTTTATCGAGCGTAACGATCTTTTCGCCTTCCTCTGCGCGTCGCACGTTCACCTCGCCGCCGCGCAGGAAGTTACGGTCGAACGCGTGCATGGGCTGACCGAGTTCCAACAATACAAAGTTGGTGATATCGACGATATCCGAAATAGAGCGGATTCCGCACAGCGCCAGACGGCGACGCATCCACTGCGGCGCTTTGCCGATTTTAACATCCTTTACGTAATGACCGATATAGCGCGGACAGAGATTTTTCTCGTGCACCCGAACGGGAATAACGACGTCCGTTTGCACAGGCGCATACGAAACATCAGGTTGTTTTAACGGTTTTTTGAGCACCGCCGCAACTTCGCGTGCGATGCCGAAAATACTCTGACAGTCAGGACGATTGGCGGTTACGGCGATATCGAAGAGATAATCGTCGATCCCTACAACGGGACGGATATCCTCGCCGATCTTTGCCTCGTCGCCGAGAATCAAAATACCGTAAACTTCGGCGCCCTCGTAAAAGTCGTCGTTGATTCCGAGTTCCTCGCCCGAGCAGAACATGCCCTCGGACAGCTCGCCGCGCAATTTACCGCTTTTGATCTTCTGAATCCCGCCCTCGTGCAAAACGGTCGCGCCGTCGAGCGCGCAGGGCACTTTCGCACCGACGAACACATTGGTCGCCGCCGTACAAATCTGCTTTACTCCGTGCTCGCCGCAATCCACCGTACACACGGTAAGGCGATCCGCATCGGGGTGTTTCTTCGTCTCTGTTATGAGTCCGACGACGACGTTCGTCACGTCTTTCCCGAGACGGGTAAGCTCCTCTACTTCGAACCCGCAGGAGAAGAGTTTGCTTTGAAGTTCTTCGGCGGAAACGTCGATCTCAACATAATCTTTGAGCCAACTGAAAGGTACTAACATATTAAAATTCTCCCGTATTTTTGTTTTTCCGCTGCGGACTGTTTCCCGCAACGAACGGTTAATTCCGATCTTTGCGCGCAGCAAAATCGCCTTTTGCTTTGCGCGCTCAATTTGCCGCACTCTTGCGGCTTATCGCCGTTTGACACATAATAAAGTTTTATTTAATCGATCGGCTTTTTTTTCACGAAAATTCGAAAAATCAACAGATCACGCAAACTCAATCTTTGAATTGCTCCAAAAAGCGCACGTCGTTCTCGGTGAGCAGCTTGATATTGTTGATACCGTATTTAAGCATCGCGATACGCTCGATGCCCATACCGAAAGCAAATCCGGTATACTCGTCGGGGTCTATCCCGCAATTTTCGAGCACGCGGCGGTTGACCATGCCCGCGCCGAGCACCTCGATCCAACCCGTGCCCTTACAAAGAGGGCATCCCTTGCCGCCGCAGCTTGCGCACGATACGTCCACTTCGACCGACGGCTCCGTAAACGGAAAGTACGAAGGACGCAGGCGCGTTTTACTATTCTGCGAAAACATGGTACGTGCGAACTCGTCGAGCATGCCCTGCAGATCGCACAGCGTGATATGTTTATCCACAACGAGTCCTTCCATCTGGTGGAACATGGGCGAATGCGTTGCATCGTCGTCCGAGCGGAATACTCTGCCCGGCGACAGAATCTTGATGGGCGGCTGTTTGTTCTCCATAACGCGGATCTGCCCAGCGCTCGTCTGCGTGCGTAAAAGCAATCCGTCGCCAAGATAGAAGGTATCCTGCATATCGCGCGCAGGATGATCGGCGGGCGTGTTGAGCGCGGTAAAATTATAGTAATCGCTTTCGATTTCAGGCCCCTCGTAAATTTCGAATCCCATACCGGCGAAAATATCGATAAGCTCGTTTCTCACCCTCGTCACGGGATGGAGCGTACCCTGTTTCCTGCGGCGCCCCGGCATGGTGATATCCACCTGTTCGCCGCTGAGTTTTGCCGCCATCTCTTTCTTTTTCATCTTCTCTTCCAGCGCGGCAAATTTACTTTCGAGCGTCTCGCGGAGTTCGTTCACCTTTTTACCGAATGCGGGACGCAGTTCCGCCGCCACGTCGCGCATGCCTTTGAGGAGCGCGGTAACCTTACCCGTCCGCCCCAAAAACTTCATTTTGACTTCATAGAGCGCGCGGCTGTCCGCCGCCGTCTGCGCCTCGGCTTCCGCCTCCAATACGATTGCCTGCGTATCCTGTTCCATAAACGTCTCCTTTTTTAAAGTTTCTTTTATACGATCAGTTAAAAAAAACGCGCCCTATGCCGTAATTGCATAGGGCGCGGACTGCGCGGTACCACCTATCTTCCCGCACATAAAAATCGTGCGGCTCTTACTCCCTTAACGCGGGATACGGTCTCTCTTAAAGTTCTGTTCGGAGAAACGGCTCGCGGGGGAATACCGTGAATTTCCGAACACGAAAACCTCTCAGTCTGCGGGTTTTCTTCCCTGTCTTTCAGAACTTGCTCACGTCTCTTCCGCGTAAAACGCCTCTTTCATTTTATTATAGGCATATGAGAACTTTTTGTCAATCGTTTTTATCGAACTTTTCTTCTTTCTGCGGCTTTTCAAAATCGCCGTCAGATTTACGCCGTTTTACCCGACGCACACGGCGTTTTTTATCCTCTTCGCCGAGCAACGCGCTAAAATCGGGCAACGGCGATTCCGCAGCAATATACGCCTCCACCCGTTCTTCCGCGATGCGACGCAGTTTCTTTTCGGAAATAATAATTCTACCCTCGAACCACTGCGGCTTTTTAACAAGAATAAAAAACGATATAACGCATACGCCGAGCGCGCCGAGAACGTTGACGAACATGTCGCCCATACTGTCTTTGAGTCCGCTCCCAAACGCCACCGACGATACAACGCTGCCTTCCGGATAACCTTCGGGATCATACGCGATCACGCCGTCCTTCCAGCGCTGCATATTCATGTCCGTAAGGCGGTCGATCGCATATTCGAAAAGCTCCCAAAGATACTCGATCGTAAGCGAAAAACAAAACGCAAACAGCACCACGAAAAAGGGAGAAAGACGCACCTTTTCGCTCTTCATATTGGCAAGCGAATATACGACCGAAATTCCGATCAGCGCAATGACGATCCCTGCCGTCGTATGTAAAATTTTATCAAAAACTATGCTGCTGTCATATATGCGGTAAATCTCGCCGAGAATAAAATGCGTGTAAATGAACAGATATATGATAATGAGAAAAAAGGACGGTATATAAATTTTCAGTTTCTTCTGGAAAAATACGGGAATAAAGAAACATAACAGCGCGAGAAAGGACATGAGCAACTGATTTACCGTCGTTTCCAGACTCGACGCGTCCTTTTGCACTAAAAACATAATAACGGAAGCAATCGCCGATAAAAATACGAGCGCGGTCGCAACGACCAGAATCCACCAAAGTATCCTGTCCGCTTTTTTATTCCTTTTCATTGTGCGGAACTCCAAATCAACCCAAGCCAGACGGTCTTTTTCGCTTATTTGCATCGCTGAACCTCCTCTTGCATTATCTTCATTCTATGGACGCGGTACAGCGTTGTCAAACGCTTTTCCGTGAAAATATGTCGAAATCTTTTACGTTTGTTTGACTTTTCCCGTTTCGTTTGTTAAAATCTATATCAACGTTTGTGCGGCAATGCTTGCCGCAAGAGGAAACTATGAGCACACCCGAAATAAAAAAAGAAATTTTGCGGCTGAAAAATCAGAACGACGTTCTCATTCTCGCGCATTCTTACCAAACAAGAGATATCTGCGAAATTGCAGACTTTACGGGGGATTCGTACGCGCTCGCAAAGCACGCCGCCGCCGCAAAAAATAAAACCGTGCTCATGTGCGGAGTACGCTTTATGGCGGAAACGGTAAAAATCCTTGCCCCCGAAAAACGGGTGCTGCTCTCTCATGCGGACGCCGGCTGTCCGATGGCGGAACAGCTCACAAGAGAGGATTTAGCCGAGCTTAAAGCAAAATATCCGAACGCCGTAACGGTAGCATATATCAACACAACAGCAAATCTTAAAACGCTTTGCGACGTTTGCGTTACGTCCTCCTCGGCGGAACGCATTTTAACTGCAATTGCCGAAAAGGAAATTTTATTTATCCCCGATATCAACCTCGGACAATATCTTGCATCTAAAATGCCCGATAAAACGTTTCGGTTCGTCAAAGGCGGTTGTCCGATACATATGACTGCGTTAAAAACAGACGTTATACAAGCTAAGCTAGCGCACCCGAACGCGCTTTTCCTCGCGCATCCCGAATGTTTGCCCGAAGTCGCATTGCAAGCGGATTTTGTCGGCTCTACTACCGGCATTATGGATTATGCAAAAAACAGCGAAAAACAGGAATTTATTATCGGAACGGAAACCGCGATCGTCGAACATCTGCAATTTGAATGTCCGGATAAAAAGTTTTATCCCCTTTCTGAAAAATTTATCTGCCGCGACATGAAATTAACGACCATACAAAACGTGCTTGCCTGTTGCCGCGGCGAAGGCGAGGAAATTAACTTAAAAGAAGAAACCCGTCTTTCGGCGAAAAAGTGTATCGACAAAATGATTGAATTGGGCGGTTGATCGTACAATCGATAATTCGTAAATTAAAAAGAACGGATAGACATCCGTTCTTTTTTGCATAAGAATGATTATTCAACAGACAGTAACGTAACCGTGCTGTCGCCGTAGACAACTTCGACTTTATCCTCCTTAAACGACATAATAAAAGAATTTTCTTTTTCCTCTACTTCCCATATTCCAAGCGTTTTTACAAGGCTTAAAAGCTCTTCGCCATCGCAATAGTAGACTTTATTATATCCAAGCTGCGGCAACCAGAAACCGTCAGAACATATGCCATACCCCGTATCCTCTGTTAAAGAATAATATGGAAAAGGAAATCGAGCTATTGCATTTTCCGTTCGTCCTTCATCGAAGTCATATATACAACAACTCATATCGTCGATTCGCACGGAAGTCCGATCAACAACTTTATCTGGTAATTCGACCCGTTCTTCAAATACATTTAGAAAGTATACTCCGCTTATGCCCGACACACGGATAAAATCAAACCCGCTTTCGGTAAAAAATTCAAGATCGTTCTTCTCTTTAAGTTCGCTCAGCATTTGCTCTTTGTTCTTTTCATCCGAACAATAATAAGTCCACCCGTCTGTGCCTTTGTTACAACCATCCCCGCTGATACCGTCCATTTTGAACGTAATTGTTGAATCGGACTGAATGGAACATACTTGCACGGATTTGTAGTTTTCCCAATTTCCGCAACCGCAGAGTAGCATTGTTACACATACAACAAGCGATATAATTCCGAGTAATTTTTTCATATTAAAACCCTCCTCTTTTGCTATTTTGCAACAGGTTGCAATGTTACTGTTCCGTCGCCGTAGACAACTTCGACTTTATCCTCCTTAAACGACATAATAAAAGAATTTTCTTTTTCTTCTACTTCCCATATTCCAAGCGTTTTTACAAGACTTAAAAGTTCGGAAACATTGCAATCGTAGGCTTTATAATATTCAAGTTGCGACAACCACCAGCCGTCGATATGCATACCGTCACCCGTTTCCTGTGTAAAAATAAAATAAGGAAACGGAAAACGATTTAGCTCATTACTCGTATCTGTTTCATTGAAAACGGAGATGGTACAACTCATATCGTCAATTCGCACAGAAGTCCGATTAACGACTTTATCTTGTAGTTTTACTTCTTTCTCAAAAATATTCAGAAAATATACTCCCTTTACATCCGGCACTCGAATAAAATCAAACCCGTTTTCCGTAAAGAACTCGAAATCATTCTTCTCTTTAAGCTCGCACAGCATTTGCTCTTTGCTCTTTTCGTCTGAACAATAATAAGTCCATCCGTCTGTACCTTTGTTTTTATTATCTCCGCTGATACCGTCCATTTTGATCGTAATTGTTGAATCGGACTGAATGGAACATACTTGCACGGACTTGTAGTTTTTCCAATTTCCGCAACCGCAGAGTAGCATTGTTACACATACAACAAGCGATATAATACCGAGTAATTTTTTCATATTAATAACCCATCTTCTTTTGCTATTTTGCAACAGGTTGCAATGTTACTGTTCCGTCGCCGTAGACAACTTCGACTTTATCCTCCTTAAACGACATAATAAAAGAATTTTCTTTTTCTTCTACTTCCCATATTCCAAGCGTTTTTACAAGGCTTAAAAGATTTAATCCGTCGCAATTAAATACGTAATCCGTCTGTAAATACAGTGAAGTCCCCAACATAAAATAGGGAAAAGGAAACCGCTCTACCCAAAGTTCTCCGTCCGATTCAATGCTGCAACTCATATCGTTAATAGAAAAGATCGTCACATCATCTTTTACCGCAGTAAATATGCGGTAAACGCCTTTTATGCCATTAATTTTCACAAAGCTAAAATCCTGTACTGTAAAAAGCGTGACGTCGTTTTTTTCTTCAAACTCTTTAATCACGTCTTTTTCTGACTTCCCACTTACTTCACAGTCCGCCATGCCCATTGATGGATTCGGACTGCTGCGCTCGGTCTTGCCTGAAATTTTTACAGTCACTTCCGAATCACTTTGAATCGAGTTAAATGTAAGCGATTTAACGTTTATCATTCCGCCGCAACCGCAGAGTAGCATTGTTACACATACAACAAGCGATATAATTCCGAGTAATTTTTTCATATTAAAACCCTCCTCTTTTGCTATTTTGCAACAGGTTGCAATGTTACTGTTCCGTCGCCGTAGACAACTTCGACTTTATCCTCCTTAAACGACATAATAAAAGAATTTTCTTTTTCCTCTACTTCCCATATTCCAAGCGTTTTTACAAGGCTTAAAAGCTCTTCGCCATCGCAATAGTAGACTTTATTATATCCAAGCTGCGGCAACCAGAAACCGTCAGAACATATGCCATACCCCGTATCCTCTGTTAAAGAATAATATGGAAAAGGAAATCGAGCTATTGCATTTTCCGTTCGTCCTTCATCGAAGTCATATATACAACAACTCATATCGTCGATTCGCACGGAAGTCCGATCAACAACTTTATCTGGTAATTCGACCCGTTCTTCAAATACATTTAGAAAGTATACTCCGCTTATGCCCGACACACGGATAAAATCAAACCCGCTTTCGGTAAAAAATTCAAGATCGTTCTTCTCTTTAAGATCGCTCAGCATTTGCTCTCTGTTTTTTTCGTCTGAACGATAATAAATCCACCCGTCTGTGCCTTTGTTACAAGCATCCCCGCTGATACCGTCCATTTTAAACGTAATTGTTGAATCGGACTGAATAGAACAAATTTGCAGGGATTTATAAGTTTTCCATTTAACACCGCAACCGCAGAGTATCATTGTTACACATACAACAAGCGATATAATTCCGAGTAATTTTTTCATATTAAAACCCCGTTTCAGTTATTTTAAAATAATAGACGCTCCCGATTGTTCCGTCAATTACATAATAGTCGCTATGCCCGCTTTTATTCCAACCCGTATGGCATCTCCAATAGTATTTATTTGTTTTTACCGCACCGTAACATACGATTGCATGAGACCCGATACTTTCCACAAGAGCACCGTTGGGTTCGGTAGAAAAATCGTACCCACCGAATAAAATTACCGGATTGTTATTTTTTAAAGCCTCTACTATCGCATTGTTACTGTAAAACGGCGTCCACTTACTGTAATAATCAATTTTAAAATACTCACCGTTTCTAAATTCGCTATTACGCTTTTCGACGAAAATATTCATCGTCTCTTTAATGTGTGTAGATGTTGTAGAATTTTTTGGATGTAAGTTGCTCAAATATTCTCCAACCGGAATATAGCCCTTATTTATTAAATCTCTATCTAATGAGCTTATCAAACCAAGTTTATTATTGTAAGTAGTATAATATAAACTGTCATTTAAAATGCGCCCATATACATATTGATCCGCATAAGCAATGAGCATTCCCAACGCGATAAATCCACACTGCCCATAGTTATCTTTTTCAAAATATCCGCAATGCATATCCAAATTGTCAGAAAAAAACTCAGGATGCTGAACATTAATCGTCTCGTTAGCGTAGGCGGAAACCGAAGAATATGCAGTCTCCGCGCTCTCTTCCTCTGCTACTTCACGATACGCCGCATACGGCAAAACTTCACTCGACTGATATGTAACGTCGGATTCTATAACAGAAACATACGTGTCTCCACGCTGTACAAAAAAGCTCCCCGCACCGCCGTAGATCAGATTCGTATACAATCCGTGATAGGGCGACTCCCCCTTAAAGGTAAATTCCGTTAAAACCTCCTCCGCCACATTATAAATGAAGTGTCCGTTTCCGTCTTTCGCCTCGCCGATAACATACTCATTCCCCGCAAAATCTCTTGCCGGCTTTAACAATACTCCGTCTGCCGACCATCCGACTTCGTTGAGCGCGGCGCGGAGTTGAGGCGTATAGTACTCATCCGCATTGGCAATCAACGCGTTTCCGCACAGCACCGCAGATACGACAAACGCCATAGAAACCGTTGATAAAGCTATAAACTTCTTTTTTCCGTACATAAAGACACCTCCTTCAATATATTTATATTCTTATTATAACACTAAATTTACTTTTGTCAATAGAGATGTTAAATATTTTTTAACAAATATGTGCTATTCCATATCAATATCAAACCGTATAGACTATATAAGATAAGGAACGGATTTTTATCCGTTCCTCTTCGCCATTTTATAACTGATAAAACACAAGCGATTTACTCTATCTGAAACCTTCTCAACAGAGCCTGATTGCCGATAGCTCTGCCGCCGCCAAGCACGACCGACATCTGCGGATCGCCCGCAACGTGCGCTTCCATTTGCAATTTATTCCCCACGTATTCCGCAAAACCAGCAAGCGAGCATATTCCGCCCGAAAGATAAACTCCGTTCTTGCACATCGCCGCCGACACCTCTGCAGGTAATTTTTTAAGCACGAGTTCCGCATACTCGATTATTTTATCAACGTAGATGCGAATCGGAAGCGTGATATCCGGAGAAGACACCGACACCGAACGGGGTTTCCCGGTTGTGATATCCCGTCCGTTGACGATCATACTTTGATTGTCGTATTCGGCAAGACTGCCGATCGTATTTTTTAACTTCTCGCTCGTCTGCGCGCCGATCTTTAAATTAAACATTTCGGCAATATGGTCGATAATATGGATATCCATATTATTGCCGCCGACATTCATTGAAAGTCCTGCAATCATACCGTCGAGCGAAAACGCCGCAATGCTCGATACGCCCGCGCCGATATCGACCGTAAACACAGGATTGGATTCCGAAAGCGGAACGTCCTGTCCGAGCGCGGAAAGATAGGGAACTTCTGCAAATCCGACGCGCGCCACGCCCACCGATTCCGCCATACGGTAATATTTATCGAGCGACTCCCGCCGACAGCCGCAGGGCACGCAAAAAAGTATCTCGATACGCGAAAGTCCCCGTCCCGTCACTTTTTCCAAAAAATATTCGAGAAGAGCGGCAGCCGCCCTTTCGTCGGTGATCTCTCCCTCATATACGGGAAATATGACGTCCGTCTCCGATGCGGTTTTCCCGAGCAATCTCTTCGCCTCGTTGCCGAACGCACGGATACCTCCGATTTCCGATTTCGCGCAACAGGTGGCCTCCGCAAGCACAATCCCGCTCCCGAGTTTATAAATCTTCGTCATCGAAGTGCCGAAGTCCACGGCAAGTTTCAACATATTCCAGCCTCCTTAAATAGCGCGCGCACGCGCTCCGTGGGCAATCCCACAACGTTTGTATAACTTCCCTCGTAACCTTTCACAAGCGGGAAATCGTCCTGTATGCCGTATGCTCCCGCCTTGTCCATCGGCAAACCGCTTGCAACATATTGCGATATCGTCCGCTCTTCAAGCGGATAAAACGAGACCTTTGTCTCCGCGACGCCGGAGGCGAAAAAATCTTTTCCGATCAGACACACCCCCGTATAGACGCTGTGCGTTTTTCCGCTCAGACGGCGCAACATGCGCGCTGCGTCCGCCTCGGACTCCGGCTTGCCGAAAATGCGTCCGTCGAGCGAAACAACCGTGTCCGCGCCGAGTACGAAACAATCGGCATAACGACCGTATACCTCTTTTGCCTTGCCTTCCGCAAAACGCTTAGCCGTGTCATATGCGGAAAGTCCCTCCGCAGTCTCTTCAAACGCAGAGGGAACTATTTCAAAAGATACGCCGAGTTTTATCAGCAATTCGCGCCGTCGCGGCGACGCGCTTGCAAGCAGTAACTTCATAAACGGTTTTTTATAAAATCAGAGTATTTCGAGATTTTTCTTGAACGATCGCTTAAATTCGCCGCCGGCAAGCATTGCCTGACGAATCTCCAATGCGGCATCGCCCGTAATTTCCGTTTTCATAATCACGGAATCTCCCAATACGTCGCAATTGATCCCCGTGACCACGCCCATGCCGCTCCGATCGAGACTTTCGGCAATGCGGAGCAGAACCCCGAGTTTTTTCACGATATCGAGATCCTCGTCCGAAATGATATCTTTAAACTGCGACCATTCCGCAGGCGTAATATCTTCTTTTCTGTGACAACCCGCCACAAACGCCGCAAGCACGATTTCGCGGTGCGTCGCGCCGTATATGCTCGCGTTGAGCACAATGTAACGGCTATGTTTCTGATGATTATAATAGCGTACGCGCATGCCGCAGTCGTGCAAGCTCGCCGCGATTTTTAAAACTTTCAGGAACGTACGCGGGAACTTATGCAATACGCGCAATTGCTTAAACAGCTGCACGGACAGCCGGACGACGTGTTCCACGTGCTTTTCGTCGCAGCCGTAATACTTAACCAACGTATTCAGCGAATAACCCATGACGTCGGAGAGCGGACGCTCGACCGTAATCGGCAACGCCTGATTGATCATGATTCCTTCGCGAAGTCCGCACCCGCCCGTGACAAACGAATCGATATGCAGATAATTGGTAAACGACTTGATGATCGCCATCGCCGCGGGCATTATATCCGCGCGTTCGGGCGAAAGTCCGCGAATGCGCTTGCGCTTTTCCACATCGAGCACGCGCACCATCTCGTACACCGCCGTAAAGTCCTCCACCGTGAAACTGTAGTTATGCACGGTATTGAGCGGATACTTGCGTACGAGCTTGTTCATCTTATAGAGACTGCGGAACGATCCGCCGACGCCGATCATCTGAATATCGACGTCGATTTCAGAGAGCCATTCGATTTTTTTAAATTGCTCGGTGAAAAACTCCTCGATTTTCGCCGTCTGTTCTTTGGGAGAAACGCCGTCGTCGTTGAAAAGATCGGTGAGCGTAACGGCGCCGAATGGCAGAGTCGCATAGTTTAAAATCGTACGGCGGTTATAATAGACGATCTTGGTACTGCCGCCGCCGATTTCGAGAATAATTCCCTTGGGAATATCCATCGAATTGATAACGCCGCGGTAAACGAGCGTCGCCTCCTCTTCTTCCGAAAGCACGCTGACGCGAATCCCGCAGGTCGCCTGAATCCCGTCGAGAAAAAAACGCTGATTTTTTGCGCGCCGCACCGCAGCCGTTGCAACCGCAATAATGCGCGTAACGCCGCTCGCGTCGCACAAGCGTTTAAACATTTTTAAAGTCTTTATCGTTTCGGCAACGCGCTGCGGCTTTAAAAAGCCGTCGCGATCCATGTCGTGCCCGAGACGAACGCTCTCTTTCAGCTCGTCCTCAACCATATAGTAACCGTCCTGAAACAAGTTGACGATCACGAGCCGCGCCGAATTCGATCCTAAATCGATAATCCCTATTTTTTCCATTTCTTTTTCCTCATTGCTCCGCTTACTCCGGCAACCCCGTTGCCGCGCGAAATCCTAACAAATATTATCCGTCCCAATTTTAGCACAGGTTTTTAAATTTGTCTATACCCTTTTTGAAAAAAATTTAAAATTTTGGAAATTTCTTACGGGATTTTCACTGCGTTTTTGTTTATTTTTGATACTTTTGAAACTTTTTCTCCGACGGATTCATTTTCCACGCCGCCGAAAACTCAAAAAATGAAAGAATGATCAAAAAAACGGCAAACGTTTTACGGAGAATAACCGCAGGTAAAACGACGGCAAGCAACGCTCCGCCGCCTGCAAAAATCATGGCGGACGGAATAATCCATTTGAGCCCGCCGCCCTTTAAAAGTCCGTTTTTAAAGTGCACCGAAAGCGCAAGAAGGGACATGGGCAAAAAGGAAATGAGATTAATTCCCTGCGCAACCGTCTGCGGAAGCCCGAGAAAAATCGTCAGCAGCGGAATGAGCGCGGTTCCTCCGCCCATTCCCATACCGCCGAGCACGCCTCCTGCAAAACCGCACAAAACTAAGAGATAGAACGACATTAAAAGAGCATCCTCCCGCCCGCAAAGAGCATAAACGCGGCAAACGCGAACGTAACAAGACGCGGCGGAGCGATCGCAAGCAGCTTTGCGCCGAGAAAACCGCCCGCAAGTACGCCGAGGAGTGTGGGAACCAACATATCCGCCGGCACAAAACCTCCTGCAAGATAGATGATTCCGCTGAGAAGAGAGACAGGCGCAATGACGGCGATTGCCGTTGCGTGCGCGCTCCGCGGGGCGTAACCCGTTTTCTGCAAGAGCGGCACGGCAAGCATTCCGCCGCCTCCCCCGAGCAATCCGTTGATCAGCCCGACCGCCGCGCCGCCCAAAGCGGCGAAAAAGTTTTTCACGTTCATATGTAGCGCGGGAAAATGCGCGGCGATTCGCGCAAGCCGAATGTTAAAAGTTTGTGTCAAATGAAAAAAAATTTGCGTTTTTTTGTGCGTTTTCATGCGGAAATGCTTGATTCTCTTACGGTTTTATATTAAAATAGATAAGTATCGTGCGCGGCTTTTGCCGTAAACGCGTACAACATCAAGAAACAAAGGGTGTTATATGTCAAAATTTTTCACAAATAAAGGCAAAAGACGCGGGGCGGCGATCGTTGCGCTCGCACTCACCGCGACGCTTTCGCTTGGGCTCTTTTCCGCCTGCACCGAGCCGAAGGAAGAGGAAAAGGAGACGCCCGCCTCCAAAGCGGATACGCAACTCATCAAAAACGGCAACTTCGAATTTTATTCCGATAACAACCAGACGGATAAAAAGGACAAGCTTAACCTTATCAACACGCCCGACAGCTGGTCGCGCTCGACGGGTACGGACGGAAACGGCAACAGCGCGCCGTCCTCCGACGTGACCTCGGGTATTATCAATACGGCGGAGTGGGATTATTTCTCCCGCACCGGCCGTGCATTTTCTTCCAAAGAGGACGCGCTCGCGCACTGGGAGGACGAAAACGTTACCGCTTACGACCGCGTAAAATTCTACCGCGATTACGATATCAATTCGAAGGACGATTTCGAATATTACGACGATTATAAGTATACGGTCGATTACGACGATCTGAAATACTTCTCCGGTTTCGAGACGGGCGAGGGCGACAATAAAAAAACGGTTGCGGCAACCCCCAACCCCCTCACGCACGACGGATCGGAAACGGATACGAGCGTACTTATGATCCACAACCGCCGTACGACGAACAGCGTTTCGGGCACGGCGCAGTACTATACCTCTTCGACGACGGTTACGCTTGCGGCGGGCACTGCGGCGGAACTTTCCGTATGGGTCAAGACGCAGGATCTCACTTATAACTTCGACGAGGCGGACGCAACGGGCATCAACGGCGCTTACATCGGCGTGACGCATACCGTCGGCGGTACGACGCTCGATCAGATGCAGATCAAAAACATCAACACCAAAAACGTTACCGACAACAACGGCTGGAAAGAATACACGGTTTACGTGCGGGCAAGCACGTTTGCAACGAGTACGTTCCGTATTGTGCTCGGACTCGGATTCGGCAGCACGACGGACATGTACGAAACGGTGAACGGATTTGCCTTCTTCGACGATCTTACGTGCAATATCTTCGACGGAGCTGACTTTGAAGAAAAGACGAAAGATCTCCCCGCCGAGACGGTCTGCTCGCCTAAGACGCTTGCAAAAGACAAAAAGTTCGACGCTTCGAACAAATACGGCGACCAAACGGCGTTTGCCATCGACCTTTACAGCGGATTCGAACCGCTCGACCTCGGCGCAGGCGCAAACGTAGAGGCAGACCTCACGAAAGAAATCTACAACGGCAAAACTTACACGACCGCCGATTATCCCGGAGTCAACCTCGCAAAGAGCGGAACGAGTTTTTACGGTTATCTGCCTTTAAACGACATGAAGGCGATACCCGAATCGACCTCCCCTTATCTGAAAAAGGTGTTCGACAACGACTTTACCGACTTCCCTTTCGGCGAGAACGATAACGTCCTTATGCTCCTTTCGGACAACGGCGCGCCTTTTACCGCAAAGTCGGGCAAATTCACGCTCGAGGCGCACAAAAACAGACTTATCTCCTTCTTTGTAAAGACGAACAAAATGAACGGATTTACGGGCGCCGGCGCGACGCTTGTCGACGGCGACAGCCGCACGAGCATCTCCTCCGTCGATACGACGACGCTTGCCAAAGTGGACATCGAGGGCGTTAAAGAAGATATCTACGACGGTTGGGCGCAGTGTTTCTTCTTCGTTAAGAATGACACGGATGAAGATAAGACGTTCCATCTCGAATTCACTTACGGTCCGACGAGCATCGTCGGCACGACCAAAAACGACTATATCGAAGGCTACGCGGCATTTGCGGCCTTCGAAACGTACGAACTTTCCAACGCGGAAATGAAATATGCATCGACGGGCGACAGAGCGAAGAGCGTGACTCTGACGGGTGCGGCGGAATCGGACAGAAAGTTTGACGATGCCATTCAGAACAACCCCTCTTCGATCGAAACGGACATCGCAACCCCCGCGAACTATTGGGGGGTAAACGGCGGCGATAAGCTCGTCGGCGGCACGGGAGAAGACGGATTCAACAACCCTGCCGAAGGCGTTTACGCAGGACTTGTGAACGCAAGCTATAAAAACGCTTACAGCGGCAAAGATTGGCAAAATGCGCTTGTAAAGGCGCACGGCGATACGGACGATTGGTGGAACGATATTCTCGGTACGGATACCAAACAACCCCTTGTAATCGTCAACGAAAAAGAAGCGGCTTACGGATTTATCGCGGAGAGCCGCCCCACCGTTAGCTCCTCTTCCTATCAGAGAATTTCCACCCGCGTAAAAGTTTCTCCCAACGCGATCGCGAATATCTACCTCGTAGACGCGGACGACTTAAACAATACGCTCGTTTACGAATTGCCCGAATATACCTATTGGTACGACGACGAGGGCAATATCTGCACGAAGGATCCCGCCTCCGACGATTACAACAAAAAGACGGATATTGCTTATTACAAGCAAGCCAACGGACTGTATACGAAAAAGGACGGCGACGCAAACACGTATTACGCGAATCTATCCGCATTCGAAAAGGACGAAACAACGGGAAATCTTTTGACAGCCTCCTCCTCGACGGCGTTCTACTACAACGAAGCGGACGGAAAATATTACGCATACTACGACGAAGATAAAAACAGCTATTCGACGGTTGTAAACGACCTCGAAAAGACCAATCTCCGCTATCACCACACGGAAAAGCCTGCGGCGCAGATCACCGTGGACGGCAGTAAAACAAACGGCGGTTGGGTGACGGTGTCCTTCTATATCCACACGGGCAGCAATGCGAAAAACTACCGTTTGGAAGTCTGGAGCGGCAGCCGCGACGGCGCAACCAAGAATCCTGCAGATTCTTATGTGTTCTTCGACAGCAACGTTTCCGCAAGTTCGGACAGTTCGAGTTTCAACAACCTCACGAGCGAAGCCGTGAAAAAGCTCAAGGATATTCTTCCCGAAACCTCTGTAGACGAGGACGGCAAGATCCTTGATACGAACGTAGCCATCTACCACACGTTCACTTTCTTCGATTCGAATACCTATCTCAGATATGACGAGACGACGGACGAAGACAACGCGGGCAACCCTTGGCGGTCGTACAAACAGTCGACAAAGACCGAGCAGCTCGCCTACCTCTACTTCGAAGAGCAGGTAACGGACAACGAATACGTTTACCGCAAGTTTATCGACTTTTCCGCGACCGACGTGACCGTAACGCCCGATGCGACGAACGATACGGAAGAGCCGCCCGTTGAGGACGACGCGGAAGAAGACAGCGGACTTTCGGGCAACGTACTTCTGCTCATAGCCTCCGGATCGATGGCGTTCGTGCTCGTGCTTGTAATCGCACTCGTGTTCATTCGCAGAGCCATGAAGAAACGCGCGAAAGACAAATACGCTAAGGCGGTTGTGAAGCGCGAAAAGAAAGAAAAGGCGCCGAAACCCGCGAAAGAACCCAAACCTGTTGAACCGATCGACGAGAACGATCCTTACAACAAATAAAAGATGAACGAACCCCCGCTCGGTATAGCGAGCGGGGGTTTTATATGTTTTTTATCTACTCTTTTTTTAAAATGATCGCAAGCTCCTCCACCCGCTTAGCTATTTTAAACAGCGCAACCTGAACGTCGTTTTCCGGCTCTTCTTCCGCCTGCTCGTTTGATTCCCAATACCCGCATGCCGAATCCGTTTCTATCTTGTTGTATTTCTTTTTATACAAGACGTCGCAGTAACTACACATTCCGCGCACTGATTTGCGAAGATGCGATTTGTTTATCAGATAATAATTACAAAAATATTTGCAATTCCCGCATTGCTTTTCCGACATAATAACACTCCATGGTACAAGATTTCTTGTATTTTAACACAAGAAATCTTGTATGTCAAGCATTGTTACAATAATTCTTGTAAAATATTAGTTATGAGGTAAAAACATGTTAAACTATGGAGAATCATTAAAATATCAACGTGAACTAAAAAAATTAAGTCAAACACAGCTTGCCAAGGCGACGGGAATCAGTCAACAGAACATCAGTGCATGGGAAAACAATACTTATCTGCCGAATATTGATTTTTGCGTTCAACTTGCCGATTACTATGATATTTCGCTAGATGAATTAATTGGTCGTCACTTCAGTAAAAACGGAAATTGTTTGGTATAAATTCATATGGCTTACGAAATCAGACATAGGATAAAAGCATTAAGAAAAGAATGCGGTTACACGCAAAAGCAGTTGGCCGCCATGTTAAACAAATCGGAAACAGGACTTGCCAGCTGGGAACAAGGACTTTCCGAACCGAGCGTAACGGATATCCGTTTACTCTGTAAAATCTTCGGCGTTTCCGCCGATTATTTGTTGGGATTGGACGATAAATCTTAATACATTTTTTCTGCAACAAGGCAAACAACGTGCGAAAGATAAATACGCCAAGGCGATCGTAAAACGCGAAAAGAAAGAAAAGGCGCCGAAACCCGTTAAAGCTCCTAAGCCCGTTGAACCGATTGACGAGAACAATCCTTACAACAAATAAAAGGCGAATAAAACATAAAGTTGCACTTTCAAGCAATGACAGAAAGCTCTCGAACATATTGTTCGAGAGCTTTTAACTATACATTAATAGAAAGATAAATTGAAATCTATTGATTGTTTTTAAGATTATCGAATGCTTCTGCATTGTTTGATATTATCATACCGACAGTTCGGCAGCCGTTTATTGCCGAACATTTGCCGCAGGTTTCACATCCTTTGCCAAGCGCACATTGTCTAATCGGGCATAAACTATTGCAAAACGGTGTTTTTACGCCGTTCATACGGCAACCCTCGCAGTTTATCATTTCGGGAGTAATCTCCACTCCATTCATCTCTGACCAAAGTTTCGCAACTTTTTCGCGCAATGCATTATCGTTATTAAGCGTAGCAATTCTCGCATCACATTTTTCACAATCAAGTCCGCAATATGCAATAAGTTTTTTCATAAGTGTTTTACCTCTACATTGTGATTAATCGTACAAGCATTTTTCCTTGTAGTTATCAAACTTACATTGTTCATAAACATGTTTACCTAAAATCGTAATCGCTTGTGTCGGGCAATTTGCAAAACAACGATAACACATAGTACACTTATCGCGATAAACTATCCTGCCTTCTATTCCTATGTTCGACATTGGACATAACGAAACACATAAACCGCATTTTACGCATTTACTTTCATCCGTTCTGATTTTAATATAATAATGCTTTGTTTTTCCGCTGAAGTACAATCTCTGCCCGAACACCCCCGCAATACGGTAAAAGAAATTCAATCCTTCTTTCGGATATTTGCCGTTCTTGATTATATCGGTAGCCAAGTCCATTTTATGTTCGGTTTCCGATATAATTTTACGGTTTTCGTCAAGTGACTTTTTCAGTAACTTAACGTCCCCTATACAATCCGGCATTTTTAGATGTAACCCGCCTAAAATTTCCGCCCCGTACTTTTTGAATAATCGTGCCGAACATCCCGCGCCGTCGCCGCTGAACAAGCCCATAGTCGCAATTATAAATATTTTCTTGCCGCGCCATAACTCGGCATTGTTTACAATAAACTCTCTGCATATCTTCGGTAAATTAGAATAATAGACGGGATACGCAAAAACTATTTCATTATTAGATTTTACGGCGAAAGTTGCTCCGTCGCTCTCAATCGCATAAGACTCTCCGCTACAGTCAAGTCGTTTTAATATATATTCGACACAATATTTTGTGTTGCCGGTTCCGCTGAAATAAACGCCAATCATAATATCTTAAACCTCCTTAATTTTTTCCGATAACGCGCGCCATAACCTCCGCATTCAGGTTGTTGGGCTTGGACGATAATTCTTAATATATTTTTTTCTATGGGACAAAACGATAAACTACGACGATGATAAAATATCAACGCAAATTAAAAAATTAAGTCAACCGAAATCAGTCAAAGAGCATCAGTGCATGGGAAAACAATCATTATCTGCCAATATTGATTTTTGCGTTCAACTTGCCGATTACTATGAAATTACGCCAGCCGAATTAATTGTCACTTTTATAAAAGCGAAAAATAGTACACGCTCGATTCTCGTTTTGCACAAAATATTTTTCTAAAACACTTGCAATTTTTTTGTATATATGCTAAAATAAGAAAAACAAATAAAGTGCCACCGGGTACAAAGAATGTTACGGCATTCCGATTTGCGACGATAGGTCTTAGCAGTCGCAAACGGGGTGCCTTTTTTCAAAGGAGGAAATATGAACAAAGTCATACGGTTTTTCAGGAGTTTTACCCCGTTCGAATATCTGCTTTGGGGATGTTCCGTTTTGGCGATCATACTTTCCTTTTTCCTCTGCGGGAACACCGATTATCTCAATCTTGCAGGGTCGCTCGTCGGCGCAACTTCCCTGATTCTCATTGCAAGAGGACGCATTTCGGGTCAGATCCTCGGCATATTTTTTGCGGCTTTTTACGGATACGTATCCTTCACGTTCCACTATTACGGAGAGATGATCACCTATCTCGGCATGACCGCGCCCATGGGCTTTGCAACGCTTGTAAACTGGATTAAAAACCCCTATCACGGCGAAGTTCGGGAAGTAAAGGTAAACACCCTCAAATGGCGCGATTATCTTTTGATCTCGCTTGCAACGGCGGTAGTTACGGTTGTATTTTACTTTATCCTCGATGCGCTCGGCACGAACAATCTGATCATGAGCACCGTCTCCGTATTGACAAGTTTTGCCGCAGTCTCACTCACCCTGCGCCGAAGCCCTTACTACGCTCTGTGCTATGCCCTTAACGATATCGTTCTCATTGTACTCTGGTCGCTTGCCGCAATGGAGAACAGCGAATATATCGCGCTTATCGTGTGCTTTTCCGTCTTCCTCGTTAACGACATTTACGGGCTTTACAGTTGGTCGAAGATGCACAAACGGCAAACAAACACGCCTCGTTCAGACTGCGAAACAAGCGAAAATCATTCATAAGCAAATACCGTACGTAACGATAAGGGAGAAAGCCGCGGCACTCTCTCTTATCTTTTACTCATTTTCCGCAATCCCTTGGGAAGATGGTTTTTGAGAGTACCGTTTACGCACTTGCACAGTCCGAGCGGATAGCCGCGGTAACAGGCGGCAAGCCAGCCGTTTTCCGCCTCGTAAAACAACGTCTCTCCGCGCAGATATCTTTCGCACGCATCATCTGAAAGCTCGGTATGCCGCACAGTAGCCCCTTTCACGCACATAGCGAGCGCGTGGGCAGGTTTGAAAACGCGCCCGTCCCATTCGCCAAGCTCTGTTCCCGCGCGAAGAATACGCACTCCGCGCATATCCGGCATACCCTCCGGAATCATGCAGAGTCTGCCGTCCGCAAGCAGATGCGGCGTACCGGACAAACCGCTCTCCCCTGCGATAAAAAAGCATTTTTCAAACGCATGCCATGCCCGCAACGCCGACGAATCGCATCTGGCGCGAAACGCCGCGGCGTTTCCGCGCTCCCCCGCCGTTTTTTGCAACAATGCCGCAAAATGCCCCTCTCCGCGCACTCTGTGCGGAGAAAGTTTCTCCTCTCTGATCAGCGAAAACTCTTTATGATGCCGTAAAAAATCTTCTATCTGTAACTCGTTTTCTTCTTCCGAAAACGTACAGGTGGAATAAACCATTTTCCCGCCGACGCGTAGCATTTTCGCCGCGCTCTCCAAAATCTGCGCCTGACGAACGGCGCAGCCGCGGACGTTCTGTTCGCTCCAATTTTCGATTGCCGCATCCTCTTTTTTAAACATGCCCTCGCCCGAACAAGGCGCGTCCACCAATACTTTATCGAAATAAGCAGGGAACGCCGCAGCCAAAACCGACGGTTCCGCATTGGTGACGACGCAATTTTTTATCCCCATTCGCTCAACGTTAGAAAGCAAAGTACGGGCGCGCGAGGGATCGTACTCGTTGGCGACGAGCAGTCCCTCGCCCGCCATATCCGCCGCCAAAGCGGTACTTTTACCTCCGGGGGCGGCGCACAGATCAAGTACGCGCTCCCCCCTCTCCGCGCTAAGAAGAGGCGCGGCGCACATGGCGGAAGGCTCCTGAAGATAATACAGCCCCGCCGCATGAAAGGGATGTCCGCCTGCGTTACCGTCCTTTAAATAATAGCCGTGCTCCGACCACGGAACGGACTCCCCCAAAAAGGGAGCGAGAATTTCTGCGTCTGCGACTTTTAACGTATTCACGCGAATGCCGCGCTCGGGCGGACGGTTGTACGAGAGCAAAAAAGCGGGGAATTCCGATCCCAGCTTTTTCTCCATTCTCTTTAAAAATTCTTCGGGTAGATTCATAATTCCTTTAACGCCGCCTGCAATTTATCAAGCGGAATAAACGCCGCGCCTGCGGAAAGAGCACGTTCGCAGCGCATGCCGCTCTCGTCGCGCGCAATGTACACGTTGCATTCGGACGGACGGGACGTATACGTGCCGCCCGAAGAAAAAATCGCGCCTGCGAGCCGTTGCGAAAGCTCGGTATCCTCCTCTATCTCCTTGGCAAAACAAAAGGTCTTGCCTTCGAGCGAACCGCCCTTTTTGCGCCTGTTCATGTACTTGTTGACAAAACGGTAAAACTGTTCGTGCGCCTTTGCATGCGCCGCCCTGACTTCCTCGCGCTCCGTCTGATATGCGCTGAGACGCGCGGAGGTCTGCAACACGATATTATACTTTTCGAGCGATCCCGCCGCAATTCCGTACCGCGCGATTAACCCCTCCACGTCGGTATTTTCACGCTTGCACAGCGCCTCGCACACGCGCATAGTCGCATACGAATCGTCCACCGCGCGGTGGGGCGTATAATCTACGCCAAGCTCCTCTGCCATCGCCTGCAACCCGATCTGCCGCGAAAACACGTTTTCGCAATTCATATAAAAAAACTGCGTGTCGTAAAATTTAAACTTAAAAGACGGCAGACGGTAACGCTTTGTCTCCAGCCGAAGATAATTGACGTCGTTTACGGTCGCATGCCCGAATACGAGCGTATCTTTATCTTCGAGCAAAGTCTTGATCTTGGGATACACGGCGCGAAAATCGGGATAATTTTTAAAATCCGCATAGTTATAAGGCAAAACAAGTCCTGCGTTCCCCTTTCGGTCGGTCAGGTGGAATTTGCCGTTCGGATTGATAAGCACGTCCTCGCGCTCCGTCACCTCAAACCGCTCGTTTGTGACAACGTAGCCGAATACGCAAATTTTTGCGACGTTTTTATAGACGCACGCGCATTCGATATCAAAAAAAACGTATTTCATGCGTCAACTGACCGGTAAAATTTTTTCGAGACCGCCCATATAAGGACGAAGTACTTCGGGTATATCCACGCTGCCGTCGGCATTCAGATGGTTTTCAAGAAATGCGATCAGCATTCTCGGCGGCGCAACGACGGTATTGTTCAGCGTATGCGCATAGGCCGTTCCCTTTTCTCCCTTGTAACGGATACCGAGACGGCGCGCCTGCGCGTCGGTCAGATTCGAACAAGAGCCAACTTCGAAATACTTCTTCTGACGGGGAGACCATGCCTCAACGTCTACGCTCCTGTATTTGAGATCCGCAAGGTCGCCCGAACAGCATTCGAGCGTACGGACGGGAATACCCATGGAAACGAACAGCTCCACCGTATACTTCCACATCTTTTCGTACCATTCGCAGCTCTCTTCCGGTTTGCAGACGACGATCATCTCCTGCTTTTCGAATTGATGAATACGATACACGCCGCGCTCCTCTATGCCGTGCGCGCCTTTTTCCTTGCGGAAACAGGGGGAATAACTCGTGAGCGTCAAAGGCAGTTTGCTTTCCTCGATCGTCGTACCCGCGAACCGCCCGATCATGGAGTGCTCGCTCGTGCCGATGAGGAATAAATCCTCGCCCTCGATCTTGTACATCATGCCTTCCATTTCTTCAAAGCTCATCACTCCCGAAACGACGGAAGAACGAATCATAAAGGGCGGAATGCAGTAGGTAAATCCCTTATTGATCATAAAATCGCGGGCATAGGCGAGTACGGCGGAATGCAGACGCGCCACGTTGCCGATCAGGTAATAAAATCCCTGTCCGCTCGTTTTTCTTGCGCTATCGATATCCGC
The DNA here is from genome assembly GCA_910586985.1 of uncultured Christensenellaceae bacterium. Classification (GTDB taxonomy): domain Bacteria; phylum Bacillota; class Clostridia; order Christensenellales; family Borkfalkiaceae; genus Gallimonas. The sequence goes on from CAJUKK010000004.1 coordinate 81,899, forward strand.
GCCCCCCAATTTTTCCAAAATATCCACGTGATAGGGGATTTCGAAATCAGGCACCCGCGGCTCCAGAAACCGCTCGCGCTCGACGTTTTCCATATCGTTCCTGCCGATCGGAGTTTCGGGCGAAATGATATTCGGAATACTCATCATCACCTGTTTCAAACGCGCGCCCACGTCTTCCGATTCCGCCTCGATGCACTTTAAACGCTCCGCATCGGCATTAACCTGCGCTTTGATTTTTTCCGCTTCGTCCGTCCTCTTTTCACGCATGAGCTGTCCGATCTGTTTGGAGAGCGAATTGCGCGCGGCGCGAAGCTCGTCCCCCTCCGTTTGCAAAGCGCGCTTTTTCGCGTCGAGTGCAATCGCCTCGTCTACAAGCGGCAATTTTTTGTCCTGAAATTTCTTTTTGATGTTATCGCGCACGAGTTCCGGCTCGCTGCGCAGCAATGTGATATCGATCATATCCGTGTACCTCTTTTCTACCTGTTCCTGCCAATTATACAACTTTTTCCCTTCAATTGCAAGCATATGTCCTCTTCTGAGCAATCGGGAGTAAAATTTTTTTGCTTTCCGAGCATGATTCTTTTGTCATTTTACTTTGATTGTGTTATAATGGTCAAGGCGCATGATATTTTTCGCGCCGAAGCGAGGTGTAGCTTTTGAAAAAAGCAAATAAGACGCAAACGCAATCCGCACCCGAAGAAGAGCTCTTTGACGAGCCGATCACGAGCGAAGAAACGGATAAAAAACCGAGTTTTTCATCCCGCGTACTCGAAACGGATAAAACAGCGGAGCGCCCGAAACACGATCGGAAAAAGCTCATGAAAAAATTCCGCAGAGCGAAAAAAATTCCCTCCGAGTCGGAAGTGGAGCGGTTTACGCCGCCTCTCGAAAAGGGACTTACCGCCGAACAGGTGGAGACGCGCTACGGACAATTTTTATTCAACGACGTCAATAAGCGTTATTCAAAGTCGTACAAAACCATCTTTATCGGCAACATCTGCACGTTCTTCAACCTGCTGTGTATTCTCGTTGCAGGCGCGCTCGTCTACGCGCAGGCGCCGATTTCGCAATTCCTCTTCGTCGGAATTTTTGCGGCGAACCTCACGATAGGCGTCGTGCAAGAAATTCTTGCCAAAAAGCAGATCGACCGACTATCCGTGCTTGTTTCGGCAAACACCAAGGTCATGCGGAACGGGGAACGAATGGAAATACCCGTAAACGATATCGTGCTGGACGACGTGATTTTGCTCGAAGCGGGGCAACAGGTTCCCGCCGACTGTAAACTTGCCGACGGGTTCGTGGAAGTGAACGAATCGCTCTTAACGGGCGAATCCGTACCCATTAAAAAAGCGGAAGGCGAAACGCTTTACGCCGGTTCGTTCGTATCGAGCGGCTCGTGCCGCGTACGCGCGGACAAAGTCGGTAGCGCGACTTACCTCAATAAACTTACCTCCCGCGCAAAGAAGTATAAGCGTCCCCGTTCGGAAATCATGAACTCCATCCAGACGTTTATCCGCGTCATCGGCGTACTCATCGTCGTCATCGGCGTAGCAATGTTCTTTACGAATATGCACGCGATTCCCGAAGAAGGACTTACGCAGTATGAACGCATCTCCGAGGCGATCCAGCTCACGGGCGCGATCATCATCGGTATGATTCCCTCGGGACTGCTCCTGTTGACTTCCCTTGCAATGGCGGTCGGCGTGAGACGGCTCGCAAAGCGGCACACGCTCGTGCAGGATTTGTACTCGCTCGAAATGCTCGCCCGCGTCAACGTGCTCTGTCTCGATAAGACGGGCACCATCACGGACGGCAGAATGACGGTAAACGACTGCATGATATTAAATAACTATACCGACTATTCGCTCGACGATATTATGGGAAGTATGCTCACCGCGCTCGACGACAACAACCAGACGAGCATAGCGCTCTATAACCGGTTCGGACATTCTTCGGCATTGCAGCCGTCGGCGATTATTCCCTTTTCGAGCAAACGTAAGCTCTCTGCAGTTTCCTTCGGCGAAACGGGTACGTTCTGTTTCGGCGCGCCCGAGTTCGTTTTAAGGCCCATGCCGCCCAGAATCGACAGAATCGTAAAACAATATGCGCAAATGGGACTGCGCGTGCTCATCCTCGCCTACTCCCCCAATCAGATTTCGGGAGACAGACTGCCCTCGATCCTGCGACCCGTCGCGCTCATCACCCTTGCGGACAATATCCGCAGCGACGCCGTTGACACCATTAAATGGTTCAGAGACAACGACGTCGACATTAAAATCATTTCGGGCGACAACCCCGTTACCGTTGCGGAAGTTGCGCGGCGCGTAGGCGTGAAGAATGCGGGAAGATTTATTTCGCTCGACGGATTGACCGATCTCGAGGTCGAAAACGTCGCCACGCAATATACGGTGTTCGGACGGGTCACGCCCGAACAAAAAGCAATTCTTGTAAAAACGCTTAAAAAGCAGGGAAATACCGTCGCTATGACGGGAGACGGCGTAAACGACATTCTCGCGCTGAAAGAGGCGGACTGCGCGATCTCCGTAGCATCGGGCAGCGAGGCGGCGAGAAACGTATCGCACCTCGTGCTCATGGACAATAACTTCCTCTCCCTTCCCAACGTTGTATACGAAGGGCGGCGGGTTATCAACAATATTAAAAACAGCGCGTCGCTGTATATTATGAAGACGCTGTTTACCACGATCCTCGCCGTGATCTGCTGCGCGCTGCGGACGACATACTTCTTTAAGACAAACAATATGTTGCTATTCGAGATATTCGTTGCGGCGATTCCTTCCATGGTCATCTCTTTGCAACCGAACACCAACCGCGTAAAAGGCAAGTTTATTCTATACGTTCTGTCGCGATCTATTCCCGCCGCGCTCACGCTGATTATGTGCGTTATGACGGTATATCTCGGACGAACGTTCCTGCCGATCGAAGAGGGATTCGAAGAGAACTTTAACGCGCTGTTGTTGCTTGCGCTGACGTTCGGCGGCCTTGTAATGCTCTTCCGCATTATGCAGCCGTTCAACCTGTTGCGCGGCGCGGTATACGCCGGCTCTGCCGCCATCTGTATCCTTGTGCTCTGTATTCCCGTTCTCGGCGAAATCGTATACACGGGCTGGGGAGACGTTGAATTTAATCTGACGCAGATTTTATATATCGTCTGCATTATCCTGACGGCGTTCCCCGTGTCGAACTTCCTCATAAGGGTATGCGATCTGATGAACAGCACGGAATAAAACGTAATACAAATTAAAAAGCGCCCCTTTGCGAGATTCGCAAAGGGGCGCTTTTATCACCGTCGGATCAAACGAATATGTCAATCACCGGAACATGCGGGGGATTATTCAAGCGGATCGGAAACTCGCTTTTACCGATCCCGCGGGAGACGATCAGTTCCGCATTTTCCCCGATTTTATACCGACCGTACGTCACGCGCGGAAACAACCCCTGATCGGGCGCATATACGCCCATTCCGAATATACGGAACTGCCCGCCGTGCGCGTGCCCCGCAAGCGTCAGATCGGGAGCTTTGCCCCCGCCGCCCACATATCCTTTCCACCGCCTTTTTTCAGGGTGATGCGCAAGCAACAGCGTAAAATCCGCATTCCAAGCATCGGGGACTTGTTCGCTATGAAACGCAGCTCTCGATCCCACTCCCGCAACGGCGATTTTAACATCATCCTTTTTAAACAGTTCCGCGCGATTTTCCACAATACGCACGCCGAGTTTTTTAAGCTCTTCCGTAAAAATCTCCCCGCGCTTATGCTCCGTTTCGTGATTTCCCCGCACGTAATATACCGGATACTCCGCAGAGAGAGCGCGGGCAAATTCAAGCGCGCCGCAGGTAAAAATATCGCTGTGCCGCCCCATAAGATCACCCGTAATCGCGACAAAATCAATGCCGAGTGATCTCAGTTCTTCCAAAAACCGCAACGTGTTTACCGCCTGTTTCGGGAAATGCAAATCGGACAGATGCGCAACGCGGATACGGCGCGCTCCGTCGCCCACGGTATAAGGTTCGTAATCGATATTTTTATTGTCGACAAACACGGCAAGAAAGGCAATAAATAAAACGAACGAACAGAGACAAACAACGACGATCGAATAGATATCCATATCTTATATGATACTCCACGCGCGCGGTTTTTGTCAATGTATATTGCCATCTTTTCGGCAGACGACTCCCATAAGGCGACTGAAATGTGGTACAATAGAACGGCGGCGGGGAAGGAACATACAAACATGACAATATCACAATATTTCAGCGCGTTCCGTCTCTTTCATGCGGACACGCTTCTCCTCGCATTCGGGGTGATGCTTGCCGCATCACTGCTTAAAAAAACGGTTTTTAAAAACGTACCAAAGCGACTGTTCGTATTTTTGCCGTTCGTGCTCGGCGTTGCATTCTTTGCCGCCTATCGAACGGTCAAAACGGGAGGAGATATGGTGTTTCCGGACGAGTTGTCGAAAATCATGGAGGGAGGGTTTGCAAGCGGTTGCGCAGCGACGCTCTACTACAATATTTACGAGCAATTTATACGAAAAAAAACAACCGTTCCCTCCGTTTCGCCCTTATTGCCTGTGCTCGAACCGCTCGTAGCAGAGGGAAAAGCGGAGGAAATCGCCAATGCACTGTACGAGGGAGCAAAAGATCTTTCGGACGATGCGCTTACCGCGTATCTGACGCAACGGCTCACCGAATACTGCACTGCAGAACTTACCGGAATCGAACGCAAAGCTTACGTAAAAATTCTCGGCGAGCTTATCGTATCCCTCAGAAACAAATAATTTTTTACCGTTTTCCGCACGGCTCACGCCGCGCGGTTTTTTTATATCATTCGCTCTTCGGCACAAATTGACGAACGCCGCAACGGAAACGCTGGCGCTCATACGCCATAAAACGCATAAAAAAACCGCGCACTCCCATACTCTTTTTATGAAACTTACGGGAACGCTCGAAAAAGACTTAAAGACGCTGAAAAATATTCTTCCGGCAGAAGATATTCTCACGTTTTCTTTCCAATCAAAAAACGGAATTGCCTTTACCGTCGTTTACGCCGATCCGATTTCTGACAAAGAACTGCTTGGCGAACAGGTGATCCGTCCTTTGCTTCGCTACGACGGAAAAGCGACGGCGGAAGATATCGGTAAGAGCATTACGTCCGCCGAACTGAGAAAGAACGGAGATATTGATAAGCTCGCGGAAGAGATTCTCGGCGGAAATCCCGTCGTCCTATTCGACGGAATGGACGAGGCGATCATAACGGGCGTAAAAAAGGTGTTTGTGCGCGCCATTGCCGAACCGTCTACCGACGTCGCCGTAAAGGGCCCGCGCGAAGGATTTATCGAAGACATTAAAATCAACACCTCGCTCGTACGCAGACGGCTGAAAACGCCCGATCTCAGATTTCACATGATGACCGTGGGACGGAGATCGACGACGAGCGTCGCGGTCTGTTGGCTCGAAGGTACGACTCCGAAAAAGACGGTGGAAGAAGTCAAAAAAAAGTTACAGGAAATCGATATCGATATCATTCCCGACAGCTCGTATCTGACGCACTTTCTCTCCTCCCGTCCCTATTCCCTTTTAAAACAAGTGGGGACAACGGAAAAACCGGATATTTTCTGCGCCAAAATCGCGGAAGGACGCGTCGGCATTATTGTGGACGGAACGCCGATTGCGCTCACCGTGCCCTACCTGATCGTCGAAGATTTTCAATCGAGCGAGGATTACTTCGTTCCCGCCTACCGCGCGACCTTTACGCGCATTCTGCGACTGCTTGCACTGCTCGTAGCAATTTACCTGCCTGCGTTTTACGTAGCCGCGCAATTGTTTAAACTGCAACTTTTTCCCGTAAAATTACTGCTTACGATTGCGGGAAGTATACGGGACATACCCTTTTCGCCGTCGCTCGAAATGCTACTCGTGCTGTTCGTGCTCGAGGTCTTAAACGAGGCAAGCATCCGCATGCCGAAATACGTCGGAATGGCGCTGTCCGTCGTCGGCGCGCTCGTCCTGGGCGAAACGGCGGTGAGCGCGGGATTCGTGTCTACGCCCGCCATTATCATTATTGCGTTCAGCGGAATCGGATTGTACGCAGTACCCAACCTCATCGAAATCACAAGCGTTTTACGGCTTGCCATGCTCCTGATCGCGGGAAGCGTCGGTACGTATGGCATCATCCTCGCCACTGCGTTTATTTTGTTCTATATGGTAACGAGCGACAACTTCGATACGCCCGTGCTCGCGCCCTTCTCGCCCCTCGTCAAACGCGATCTGCGCGACTCGATCGTTAAATACAACCTCGGTTCTCTCGATATGCGTCCCCGCACTCTCAAAAGCAAAAACAAACGGAGGTATAAAAATGGCTAAAATTTCTTCGCGGCAACTTTACTTTTTGCTCGCATGCATCATGCCCGTCGGCAAACTCATTCTCATGCCGACGCACTTGGTCTACGAGGCAAAAAACGATCTGCTCATCCCTGCCGCAGTCAATATTCTCATTCAGGCAGGAATGATCTTCCTCGTTATGCTTCTTTCCCGCTCGAACAAACAGCTCTACGACATGCTCGAATACACTTTCGGACGCGTCGTCGCAAAAGTCCTTACCTTGCTTTTCTCGCTCTTTTTGTTTTTTGCCGCTCTTTTTCCGCTGCTCGAACAAAAGCAGCTCGTACAGAGCGTTTTTTACGACACGCTCCCGTCCCTGCTCGTCTTTTCGCCCTTTTTCATCTTCTCGATCTACATCTGCGCAACGCCTATTTCGTCTTTCGGGCGGGTATGGGATTTGCTTGCGCCCATCTCGATCGTCGGGTTTATCGGCATTATGGCGTTTTCGATCGGAAGCGCGGACTTCGGCGCGCTGCTCCCTTTCGGAGCAGCCGGAACGCGGGCGATCGTTTCCGCGGGCGCATATACGATGAGCTGGTTTTTTGATTCCGCGCTTCTCTTATCTCTCGTCGGAAAATTTGAATACAAAAAAAATATGGCATGGAAATCCTCTCTGTTTTATCTCTTGGGCGGATTTGCGATCTTACTCTTTCTCGCCGTTTTTTACGGAATTTTCGAAGGACTCGCACTGCGCCAGTCTTTTGCCTTTTCAAAAATGAGCAAATATTTTTCGGCAATTACCGCGCTCGGCAGAATCGACTATATTTTTATCTATGCATTATCGCTGGTAATGGCTTACTTTTGCACGCTTCCGCTACATGCGGGAGTAGACTGCCTCAACCGCGCTCTCGGCGGCAATAAGGTCGCAACGCCGCTCTATTCGGCGGGAATCAATCTGGTTATGCTGTTTCTTATGTTTTTGCTCGACAATAACTTTCAGGGCGCAAACAATCTGATCACCAAAACGCTGTTCTGGCTCTTCCCGCTCTTCTGCGTTCTCATTCCGGCGCTTTGTTTGCTTTTAAGGAGGTCTCCGCGTGAAAAGCGAAAAGTTTCGTAATTTTTATAAAACGGTTCCGTTAAAGCTGTTCGTACTGCTCGCGGCAATTGTTCTTATCGCCTTTTTTTCCAATGATTTCGGACTTGTAGACATTCAGAAAACGGCGGTGATTCTTGCCGTCGGTCTGGATAAAGAAGACGAGAATTATACCGTAACGGCACAAATCGCCGTACCTAAGGGATCGGACAGGACAACAGGCGGAACTTCGAGCGTGGAAATCACGGGCGAAGGGAGAACCGTAGCGGACGGATTCGGGCAGATTTATGCCAAAACCGGCTGGGTGCCCAAGCTCGTATTCTGCAATCTGATCGTCGTCGGCGAAGAAACGGCGAAAAAAGACGTGTTTTGCTGTCTCGACTACTTTTTGCGCAACGAATATATGTCGGACAACTGTCTGCTCGCCGTCTGCGAAGGGAAGGCCTCGGAACTGCTCTCGTCAACGAGCGCAATCGACGACACTTCTTCCCTTGCCGTAGAAAAACTTTTTTCCGACGCTTCCGAAAAATCCGGTAAAGTTATGAAAAACTCTCTCAAAGATTTTTCCATCGCTTATTACGGTCCGTCGCACAGCAGCTATATGCCGTACGTACGGGCAATCGAACAAAGCGCGTCGTCAGGAGAAAGCACGGGCGGCAATACGGGCGGAAACGGCGGCGGAGGCTCAAGCGGCGGACAGCAGACGCAGGAAAAAGTGTTCTCTGCGCAGGAAACCGCACTGTTCCGCGGCGGCGTAATGGTCGCGCTCTTAAACGCGCAAGAAACGTTTGCGTTCAGTCTGCTCGAAAGTAAAATCGTCGCCGGTACGTTCACCGTTCAAAAAGAGGGCAAATCAACCTCGATGACTGTCATTGAAGATAAAGGCTCCGTTGAACTGAATATGGAGGGCGCGCCAAAAGCAACCCTCTCAGTAAACGTGAGGCTCCGACTGTACAACCGCTGTTCCGCGTCCCCCGTGGAAGACATCTCCGCTTCAACCCCTACCGTCTACGACCTTGAAAATGCAAACGCGTATTTAAACAACTGTCTTGCATTGCTGGTACAAAAGTGCGTGGAAAGCGACTGCGACGTACTCTTATTGAAGCGCAGCCTATACCGCTCTTCGTTAAAAAAATACAGAGAATGGGAACAAACGCTCCTTCAGGCTGTGACGCCCGAACTAAAAGTCACCGCCCGAGGAATCACCTGAAAAACGCCCCTTTAATTAAGGGGCGTTTCCGTATAATCCGTTCAGAAAAAAATTTTTTAAAAAATTCGGAAAAATTTTTAAAAAACCCCTTGACAAACGAAAATTACGTGCTATAATAAAGGTACAAAAAGAAAGTAACTTTCATGAAATGTTATTCTCAAACACTTGAAGGCAGGTTTACTCCGATGCACAAGTAAGTTCTTCGGACAACAGACTGAAACACGGACAGGAAAGTCCGCCATTACAGGGAGACCGTGGGAGGTCGTAGCGTCTTCAAAAAATTCATATCGGGGAGGTACGACGATATGTTAAAAATCTTTTCTTACCCGAGCTTTAAGCTCAATTAAAAGGAGGGTAGACCGATGTACCAGCATGTGATAAGGGTGGAAAAATAGTCGGCTGAGTTACGGCGCGGAATCAACGTATTGCTACGCGGGCAAATACATTGACGCGCAAGAAGATAAGTTTAAGAAAACTCGCAGAGCCGCAGAGGGAAACCACTCGGACAACTGAATAAATACAAAAATCCTCTCCGTGCGGTTGCGCGGAGAGTTTGTTTTTGTTATTTACTTAATTATTTCGTTAAGCTCTTTTTCCGATAGATAATAACGCGCTGCCCCTCTTTTACGGGGAACTCGATATCGGGATTATTCTCGGCGACTTCCTCGGGAGATTTATTCAACTGCTTGGAAAGTTCCCAAAGTCCGTCTCCCGCGCGGGGAATATATACGCTGATCGCGCTGTCGCTTTCGACGACAGGCTCCCCCTCCTCTGCGCCGACTAAAAATTCCGCGTGAACGGCACGCGTTTTTTGCATTGTAATTTTAAGCGTCGCCTCTACTTCGATCTCGCCTTCCTGCCGCTGACGCGCGGAAGTCCCGCACGCAAAGACGTTGACTTTGCAATCGCCGTCGACCTGTACGGGTACGGAAAAGGGAAGGCTGATTTCGATCCCGCGGTGAGAACCGTCCGCCCCGCGAACCAAAAGCGTAGCAAGCTCTATTCCCTCCAGACGCGCGCCGTCGGCGCCCTTTACAAGATTCGCCTCCGCGCGCTGTAACGTGACCGCCTGCAAAACGTCGGAAAAATCAAGAGAAGAGGAAAGCGCAGCCCTGCCCGAAATGCGCTCCGTCATACGCACGATTTCTCCCGCGCCGCAATAATCCGCTCCGCCGCGCAACAGCTTTAATTTACACTCTTTGGAATAAGCGTCCGCAATCCCGTCCACCGACGATTCTTCATAAACGCAGCCTTCGACGTTGAGCGAAAATTCCGCGGTGATTTTACACTTGCCGCGCGATTCGTCCGCCTCAGCACGGAGCGCGACGCCGCCAACCGAAACGTGCGCCGTCCCGCTCATATTAAAAGCCGCCTCTTCGCAGGGAATCTCTACGCGGAAAGGAACGAGACGCTCGAACGAAACAAGATCGTTCTCCCCTTTCAACGCAAGAATACCGAGATTGATCTCTCCTTCGGCGCGGAGCGTGCCCGTTTCGCATACGACGTCCGTTACGTTCACGGATTCGCTGTGCAAAAGAATGTCGCCGATGCAGTCTGTTTCAAACTCATCCTCCGCTTCCGTTGCCCCGCCGCAAAGATGCGCGGTGATTGCCGTAAACGGTTCGTGCTTTACGATAAAATCTCCGTCTGCCATATACTCGATACTGTACTCTCCGAACAGAGAAATGTCCGCGCCGAGCAATGCGGTTAAATATACGCTTGCACCTTCGCGACGAACGGAGACGTTTTCCACCGCAATACACGCGCGGGCGGTGAGCGCGGGATAGACGCGTTCGTCCTGCACTTTCGCGGTAAACTCCACTCCTTTTTCAGCGCGGCAAACGCGCTTTTCCGAATCCTCGTAGACGAGCGAAAAGAGCGCTTTCCCAAAATAACGAACCTCGCCGTTACCCGCCTCCGCACCCGAGAGCGACGCAGACGCATACGCCGAAAGTACGTTTACCGCCTCGGAGCCGAATTTGCATTCGACCGCCGTCTGCGGATTGAGTTCGCATACTTTGCCGAGTGTACGGAACGTTTCCATTTGCGTTTTAATTGCCATAATTTATACTCCCCGATATGTTTTCCTCTTATCGTATGAGCGCGGTTCTTCGGTTATGCGCATTTTTAAAAAATACCGGCAAAGTATAATTTTCGGCATATATGTCCACAATCGGAATATGATTAAACGCAACAACGATATCGTGACGGTAAAAAAGACAATTGCCGATTATTTTAAACAACAGGTGGACGTAACGGTCAATCTCGGCAGAAACAAAATTATCAAATTTTGCGGCGAGCTGTCTGGCATATACCCCGCGCTCTTCACGGTTGAACCGAACGACAAGAATTTTTTGGGCAAAACCGCCTACTCTTACGCAGAAGTACTTTGCGGAAGCGTAAAAGTCAAACCCTCTAAGAAAGCGCAATAATCGACGGTCTCAAAAACCCGATGCGGAATAAAATTCGCATCGGGTTTTTGCGTGCAAAACACTGCGACTGACCGTATTCGACGAAATTCGGCAGAACGCGTCCCCGTCCGTCCCGCGCGTTCCCTTATAATAGAAAAAAAACACGAGGTACCAATCATGAACCGAAAAATCGCCAAAACAAAGCCTGCGCGCAGACGCATAAAAAATTTACCGCAAATCTCTCCTGCATCCGCCGTCCTACATATCGCGCTGATCGCATGCATGGCGATTTTAAACTTTGCCCTGCCCCGCCATGAGCCGCTAGCGTTTGCTCTCTTCTATGCGGCAATCGTCGCAAACTTGAACGTCTTCGCGATCGGCGCGGGATACCTGCTTTCATCCGTAGCCGCGCTTTCTCTCTACGCAACGCTTGCCTGCGCACTGCAAGCAACGCTGCTCGCGCTTGCCGCCGTCGTCTATAACCGTCTCGGTAGAAAAATCGGATACGAGGGCGCGTTTCTTGCCGCCGCCGCACAGATCCCATTTATTTTTCTGTTCCCGCACGACGGCTATGCCTTCTCCGCGCTTTCTCCCGTCTTACAGAAAACGGTGATATCCGCATTTTTTTTCCTCGCCTCTCTTTTATTCGAAGGCGGTCTCAACGCCTTGCTCAATCGCGCTTTCCGCTGTCGGCTCTCGGCGGGAGCGCGCGCCGAGCTTGCGCTCGTTTTCGTTGCCGTCGGTATGGGCGCTATCGGCGCTTTCGGCGAAACGGTATTTTGCGCCATTGCCATTCTTGCACTGCTCGTCGGCGTTCTGCTCCTCAAAAATTCCACGTCCGTCGTTCTTGCAATCGTGCTCGCGCTGCCGCTTGCCGTTGCTCGGGTCAGCGTCGTTCCCATTGCGGAATTTGCAGTTTACGCATGCCTCGCGCTGCTGTTATCCCCTTACGGCAGAGGCGCGGCCGTGCTGTCGGCAGGACTCGGGTATCTCGCCGCACAATACTTCTACGGGTTGTATAATGCGCCGCTCTCCCAAGTTTTTTTAACGTTGACAGCATTTTTTGTTCCTGCGCTGATCGCCGTTTTTATCCCCGACAAAGGCTATGCCCGATTAAAACGCAGTTTACTCTTCTACCGCGAACGCAATCTGCCGCGCATTGCCGTCAACCGCAACCGACGCGCCGTAGGCGAACGGCTCTACGAAGTTTCCGCGCTCTTTCGCGAAATTGAGTGCGCCTTTGAAGCGGGGGAACGCGAAAACGTATCGCAGACGGAAATTCGCGAAAAATTGACGGGAACGCTGTGTTCCAAATGCCCCAACCGCCGCAAATGCGCAGGCAATAACGTACAGGAAAACCTTGATAAACTCATTGCCGTAGGTTGCGCCAAAGGACGGGTGAGCCTCATCGACCTTCCCGCCGATCTCACCGCCGTATGCGCAAACTCCGCAGGATTATTATTCGCTCTCAATAAACAACTTGCGGAATACCGTCGGCTTTATGAAGAAATGGAGAGCGCGAGAGCCGGTCGTCATATGCTTGCAGAACAGGCGCGCGGCGTAAGCGAAATATTAAAAGACCTTGCGCTTGAACAAAGCGAGGAATTTGCCTTTTCGGACGAGGAGGAAACACTCTCCCGCGCGCTTGCATCCGAAGGCATTCTGAGCAGCGAACTCTTTCTTTACGGCGAGGGCGACCGCTTTACGGTCAGCATGACGCTTTTCCGCGACGTCGAGACAAAAACGCTGTGCCGCATTGCAGGAGATGCGCTCGGCGTACCGCTCACCCTCTCCGAAAAGTTACCGCTAACACATAACGGATTTGTATACGTGCTCCGACGCAAAGCTAATTTCGATGCCGCATTCGGCATTGCCGCCGCCGTCAAAGCGGGCGTTTCGGCAAGCGGGGATACTCATTCGCTTATGAAAATCGACGAACGAAGATTTCTTGTCGCGCTATCAGACGGCATGGGTAGCGGAAGCGGGGCAAGAACCGTATCGGATAACGCGCTTTCGCTTATCGAAAGCTTTTATAAGGCAAAAATGCCCTCCGAGACAATTCTTTCCACCGTCAACCGCCTCATTTCCTATTCTGCAGAAGAAATGTTTGCCTGCCTCGATCTCGCCGCAGTCAACCTCGATACGGGGTGCGCCGATATCGTAAAAATCGGTTCGCCCGCAGGATTTGTTTTAGACGGCGAGCAATTACGCGTCTTAGAAGGAGAATCGCTGCCAATGGGTATGCTTGAAGCCGTTCATCCCGCAACCATGCGCGTAAACCTTAAAGAGAACGACTTCTTGATTTTTATGAGCGACGGCGTATCGGGCGCGTACGGTTCTACCGCAGATATATGCGCATATCTGAGCGCATTGCATCCTTTAAATCCGCAATCTCTTGCAGAAGAAATTTTATCGGATGCGCTCAAACGGTACGGCGGCAGGGCCGACGACGATATGACCGTGCTCACCGTAAAACTCACAAAGGCGTAATTGAACTTTGTTTTTGGGATTCTCTCGCTACGCTACTTGATTTTGTACCGTCCGCTTTTTTCGCGGGTATTACGATCAAGCGATTGACATATTCTTTTTCATGTAATATAATAATAGAAAATGTACATAGGTGATTTATGGAGAAATTAAGTTCATTTGCCAAAATTTTCGGATTTATCGTCGGGGCGATTAACATTGCCATTATTTGTTGGATCATATCCGTTGAAAACAGCGCCGCGAGAGCAGAGGGCGCGGCAAACTTTAACGCTAAGCGTTTGGAAGAAAAAATCAACAAAATGCAAGCCAAAATCGACGAACAGGCAAAAGAGCTTAAAGCCCTGAAAGAACGAATTACCGCCGATTCCGACGGTGATATGCACCAATGATGAATAAGCGGCATTGAATACCGAACAATAAAAGAGGTTTTCGTTTACACAAAAAATAGCCTTGCCGATAACGACAAGGCTATTGACGAATTAAAGGTTCAACCTTTCTCGTCTTTGGTGCCCGAAGCCGGACTTGAACCGGCACGGTATTTCTACCGAGGGATTTTAAGTCCCTTGCGTCTGCCTATTCCACCATTCGGGCATATTTAATTGACAATCCAACATTTTTACACGTTAGATAAAAATAAAAAGCCTCGGCTTGCGCCAAGGCTTATGTTGGAGGCGCCACCCGGATTTGAACCGGGGAGTGAGGGTTTTGCAGACCCTTGCCTTACCACTTGGCTATAGCGCCAAAAAAACAGTGCGGACGTATGTCTGGAGCGGGAAACGAGACTCGAACCCGCGACATTCACCTTGGCAAGGTGACGCTCTACCACTGAGCTATTCCCGCATAATCAATCATCCGCACTGTATGGTGGAAGCTATAGGGATCGAACCTATGACCCTCTGCTTGTAAGGCAGATGCTCTCCCAGCTGAGCTAAGCTTCCGAACTGCTTGAATAATATAACATATACTAAAAAAGAAATCAAGCGTTTTTTCCTGATTTTTAAAATTTTTCCTGATTTTTTTCCAAATCGCTTTTTAGATCATATATCTATTCTATGCCGAACGTTAAAATTCCGTGAATTTCAATCACATTTTTACGCCAAAATAAAAATTTTTGCCGATATAACAATCTCTCTATTATAAAAATCTTTACCAAATCTTAAATTTGTCATAAAAAAATATGATATCGGCTCAAAGCGTTGACAAAAAAACGTAAAAATTTTATAATAAAAAAGAAGTTAGCAGTGCGGGTGAAATTTTGATCAGGTCTGTTCTTATCGCATACGGTGTTATCGCCGTATTATCGGTCATACTCTATATCCCTAAACTTTTACAGTTTTTTTACGCGTTTAAGCGTCCCGCCTACAAAAAGGCGACGCATAAGCGTAAAATTTCTCTTGTCATTCCTGCCCGCGGCGAAAGTAAAGTTATCGACGATTTGTTCGATTCCATATTAAAACAGGATTACGACAGAACTTATTTCGACATAAACGTAATCGTCAAAGAATCCGACGATCCAACCATCGAGCTCGCCAAAGCGATCGGGGCAAAAGTATATATTGTCAAAGATCAAACGTGCAAAGGCGCGGCGCTCGACGGATATTTTAAAGCGCTCTCCGAAGAAGAATTCAACGCCTATGAATCGTTCGTCATCATCGACGCGGACGCCGTGCTTGCGCCCGATTACGTTTCCGAACTCAACAACGCCCTCGAACACAACTATCAAATTTATCTTACGCGTAAATTCATCAAAAATTATTTGGGCGATAAAAAATCCCGCTCCCTCATATCCAATTGTTCCGCGCTCAATTATCCAATGCTGGACGATTTGGGAAACAACTACCGCACAAAACACGGAATTCCTCTGATGATGTGCGGACAGGGCATGATGTTGCGGCGCGAAGTAATTCAAGAACTCGGAGGATGGCCTTACCGCACGCTTACCGAGGACTACGAGCTGAAAATGGATTGCATTTTAAAAGGCTTTACCTCTATGTACTATCCGTACGCGATCATTTATACGGAAGAAGTCGTAAAACACCGCGATTGTTACAGCCGGCGTCTGCGCTGGGTAACGGGCTTTTCGCAATGCGACCGCATGTACAAAAAAAAGATCCGAGAACAGGCAAAACTCCGCGGTTTTTACACTGCGGGAGAATATGAATACTTCTTCTCTTTGTATCCGCTTTTTATCTTTATTATCGGCACAATATTAACCGCTTGTATCGGCGGCGGCTTGGCAATCTGGTACGCCGTTCACGATAGCTCGCTGTGGATAAATTCACTCATCGCGCTGACGGCAATGCCGCTTGCGCTTATGTACGGATTGGAATTTTTATACTGCGTACTTGCAATGCTCGCCTATCGGGACGTATTCAAACCTCTTTCCTTTGGCGAAAAACTCGGCACGCTGCTCTTTGCCCCTATTTTTATGCTCGAATACTTTCCCATATTCATTCAGAGCCGCGTATTTGCCCGTACAAGCCTCGCCTGGGAACAAACCGCCCGCGTGGAGTATGTGAAAGGCGCGGCGGCTCAGAAGGCAAAAGCAGAACGCGAGAAAGACAAGAATAACAGTGAAGAGCAATAAGAAATTGCAAATAAGACTACATAAAAAATCCCTGCTTGCCGCAGGGATTTTTTCATGGTTTAAACGATTTAAGCGGATAAAACGAAATTCATCTTACTTGCTTGCGTTATAACTTTTCTTAATTTCGTCCATTTCAGCAAGCAATTCTTCTAACGAACGATATGCGCCGCCCCAATATTCAAAAACGCGCATCCCCTCATCTTCTAAAATCGGACCGACCATTTTGATATGTATATTCATTTCGTCCAACAGCCTTTCATAATCTATCGGAATATAATCGCTTGGCGTTAATAAAGAAAACGACTTATAAGATACACCGTAAACGATTGTCCTGATTCCCAGAGAGGCGATTGCCGACAGACAGCGTTCGCAAGGAGCGCAGCTTGTGTAAAATACGCTTTCGCTTAATATTTTGTCCGAATACTTATCGGCACATTTATGAACCAGATTAAATTCCGCGTGACCGAAAATTCCTTGCTTATAGTCGGCGGTATTCTCTGCTTCTTCCAAAATTTTTTCATTGTATACGATCAACGCGCCGAAGGTATCATATCCTTTTTTTCCTGCGCTTACTGCGAGTTCATAACAACGCTTTATATACTTTTCGTGTTCCACGCTTACTCCCTTAAAATCATTGTTTATCGCCGCTCTTTTTCTCCAAATACGCAAGCTTTACGCCGTAATACTCTTCGTAGCACTTTTGCCACTCTGCCTCGGCGCGACGCTTTATATCGGCGATGCGTTCGCTCTTTTTGAGCGTCTCATCCGCATAAACGGCGGGTAGAATATTTATCCTGAGACGTTTTATATGTCCCTTCCTGTTCTTATGAAAGGTGCAGAACACGGGCAAAACCGGTACTCTGTATTTGACGGCATAGAAAAACGCACCGTCTAACATTGGACGCGGTTTTTGATAATTGACCCACATTGCCTGCTCCGCATAAAAATTGACGATCGAACCCGCATTTAAGCGCAGTTCCATCTCGCTGTGCAGGGCGCGCATTGCCGCCAAATTCGAACTGAACGCCCACATGCCGCCATGACGCAAAAATGCTCCGCCAAATCCCTTTTTATTGTTGCGCGGCCCCATTGTGTGATATGATTTCATGTGTCCGATCGCCTGTCGGATCATGAGCGTATCCAGATAGGAAAAGTGATTGCAGACGCTGATCGCCCCTTGCCCTTTGATCGCGCGGCGATTCTTTTTTCCCGTGACTTTTGCCCCGTAAACAACTTTCAATAGAACAGGGCCGAATATGCACATTACGGTACGGAGAAATCCCTGTGCAATTTTTCCGAAAAACTTTTGCCGGTAAGGATACTTATCGGTCGGCATTACCCATTTGTCTCCGAACGGGATATAGTCGTAATCAAAGCGACGGCAGCGCTCGAGCGTCGCCTGTATCGATTCCCGTTTTTCAAGTTTTGTCCGCAATGTTTTCATATAGTCATTTTACTTGATTGCAAAGAAGTTGTCAACCTCTTACGCAAACGCATTCAATAAAAAACGGCGGAGTTGCTCTCCGCCGAAAACTTTAAATTGATTTATTTTAACCGTTCCTGTAAGTGCCCGCGCTATCGGACGGCGCGGCATAGATATCGAACTCCCCGTCCAGATCGAACGTTTCGCCCGCATCGAACGCCGCCAGCTTGGAAACAGACACTTCGTATGCCGTCATTGTAACCGTTTCGGAATCACTCAGCTTTTTCTGATATTCGCGGCTTTGAATTCTTCCCGAAAGAGCGATCTTATCTCCCACCTTCAGATTCTGCACAAACCGCGCGTTTCTGCCCCACGCAATGCAGGGTATATAATCCGACTTATTATAGGCGCGGTTGACCGCCACGAGCAGATCGGCAATTTCACGGTTAAACGGCGTTGTGCGATAGATGGGCGGCTTGCAGATATATCCCGAGAGAACGATCGAATTGGGATTCATTGCCGCCGCACCTTCGACAAGCTCCCGCACGAATACGGTAAGCATCAGGCGCGATCTGCCGTTTTCGAGCTTATTATAACTGCGGAACTGACCAAGCGCGCATATAACGCTGCCGACTTTTAAATCGCTGTCGCGGATCAGCCGTTCGGATATCGTAACGGGCAGCACGTCCGCCTGTCCCGAAAGACGCATCACTCTCACGTAAAACTCGTAGAACCCCTCTCCGTACACCTCGTGCGAGAACGTCGCATCCGAGATGATTTCGCCCATAAAGTAGACCTTGTTGTTTTTTTCTGTACTGTAATCCATATATACCTCCGGTTTTTCCTGACCTGTTCTTTGCGGCTTCCGCCGTTTAATTCACATCGCTCGGAAACTGCCGCCCCGTCGCGTCGATCGTGTAATTGTCCTTGTAAATAAGCTCGCCGATAGGCACAAATTCAAACCCGCGCGCACGCAATGTATCGAATACGATCGGAAGCGCCTCTGCCGTGTGCAACCCGTTGTTGTGGCAAAGAATAATCGATCCGCTTTTCACCCGTTCGACAATACGCGACGCGATGTCCGCCGCCGTAAGATCTTTCCAATCAAGCGAATCCACGTCCCATTGAATGGTGTAAAGTCCCATGGACTTCGCCGTATCCACAAGCAAGTCGTCATAATCCCCGAAGGGAGCGCGGAAGAGCGTTACATCCTTTCCCGTGATCTCTTTGATCGCTGCAGAAGAAGTCGTAAGCTCGTTTCTGATCTCCGTCTCATTCTGCTTTGACATGTACTCGTGCGTCGCGCTGTGCGTGCCGATTTCATGCCCCGCCGCATCGATCTTTTTTAAATAATCGGGATATTTCTTCGCCCAGAATTCGACGGTAAAAAAGGTCGCCCTGACGTGCGCATCCTCTAAATGTCCGAGAATCTGATCCGTGTAATCCACGCCCCATGCGCAGTCAAACGAAATCGCAACCTTGTTGTCCTTTCTCTCCACGCTGTAAATGGGCAACGAACGCGCGCCGCTCCAATACACCGCAGCCGCGTCCGCTGCCGCCGCAGTAAACGCGCTCAGCGTGATAAGCAGCACGAGCGCGATCGCCATCACCGCGTACTTCAAACGAAAAGTGATAAAACGCATATAGCACCTTTATACTATCATAGTACCGTTGGGAGAATTTGCCAAATATTCGCGAAATACGATAGTTTTCGTCGAAAACGTCTTTTCCGCCCTTCGGTCAATGTATCATATGGGCGAACACCTTAAAATATGCTCGAAATTATAAGTTCTACTCGCAGTAGAGCGGCTTTTTTTGCAGTAGAGCAACTTTTGTTCGGGGTGGAAATCGCTTTACAAACAATAGAAGAGAAAATCAACGGAGTAGGTTGTAAAAGCGCCTTTTGCGTGGTAAACTATTATCGTAACCGGAAAACACCGGACAAAAATAAGGCGTTCATACAAAGCGCCGATAAGGGGATAACTATTTATGAATACGTTTGACATTTTTGTAGACTCTTCCGCCAATATTCCGACTCAAACGACAAAAGAAAAAAATATCAAGGTCATCCCTTACATTTGCAATGTAAACGGATTCGACAGACTTTGTTTTGAGGACGGTATGCCGTTCGAAGAGCTGGCGAAACAATTTTATAACGATATGCGGGCAGGCGTAAACACGACGACTTCGCTCGTTAGCATGCAACGCATTATCGACGCGATGACCCCCTCCCTCAAAGCAGGCAAGGACGCTCTGATGATCACCATATCGTCGGGAATCAGCGGCACGTACGCACAGGCAAACGAGGCGAAAAAAGAGCTTGAAAAGGCTTTCCCGAGCCGCAAGGTCGTAGTAATCGACAGCGCCAACGCGTCGCTCGGAGAGGGGCTGCAAGCGCTCAGAGCGGCCGATCTGCGCGATATGGGCGAGGATATCGAGACGTGCGAAAAACGGCTGACCGAATCCGCCTATAAGATTCACAGCTATTTTACGGTAAACGATCTGAAGTATCTGAGAAAAGGCGGCAGAATTTCCGCCGTGGCGGCAATCGCCGGCTCGATTCTCAGCATCAAACCCGTTCTCCGCGCCGACGGCGGCGAAAACGCCAAAATCAGTTTTTTGAGCAAGGAACACGGCAGGAAGAAAGCGATCTCCGCGCTTGTGCGCGCGTTCGACGAACATGCGGTTCATCCCGAATGCCAAACCGTCGCCATCACGCACGCAGATTGCGAGGAGGAGGCAAACGCTCTTGCCGAAACACTGAAAGAGCACGGCGCGCGCGACGTAATCGTGGAATACTACGATCTCTGCACCGGCACGCACGTAGGCCCCGGAACGATTGCCCTCTTCTTTACGGGCGAAGACCGCCGCAACCTCTCTCCCGCTTCGGAGCGGGTTTCCGCAGGAAAGACGGTGCCCTCCCGTTCGTAAAATTTTACAAATCAAACAAAACAGCGTTTCCGTAATACGTTCACGGAAACGCTGTTTTTATACAGACGTCGGCAAAAGAATGAGCCGTCCGTCCGAACCGCCTTACAACGGGCAAGAACGAAAAACATACTTTTATTTCTTTTTCTTTGCGGGCGGTTTTCCGTAAGGATTTTTTCTCTCGACGCTCGTTATCGTCAACAGGTACGTATCCTTCGCGCCTGCGCGGAGCAATGCGCGCGCCAATTCCGATGCGGTTGCGCCCGTCGTAAGCGTGTCGTCAACGATTACAATACATTTGTTCTTGACGCTCTTACGGTCAATTACACGAAATACTCCTTCCAAGTTCTTTTCCCGCTCCCGCCTGCCGAGCGACTTCTGCTGTTCGGTCTCCCTGCACTTTTCGGCAACGTTTAAAAATTCACGGCCGCAACGAGCGGCAATCTCTTCCGCGAGTAAGCGCGACTGATTAAAACCGCGCCGCTTTTCAGCCCGTTTCGTCATCGGCACAAACGTAACCGCGCACTCCTCGGGAAAAGCTTTTTCGAACAACGGGAGCAAAATATCGGCAAACGTGCGGAATAAATATTTTTCTCCCTTCTTGAAACGCAGAACAAGCCGCATGGCATCGCCCTCATATGTAAAACAGGAACGCGCATATCTGACCGCAAGAGGTTTCTCTTTACATTCGAGACACGTTCCCTCTTCCAATACTTTTCTGCCGCAAAACGGACAGATATTGCCGAGATTCCAAGGCAGAATTTTATTGCACGGTAAACAGACGCGCTCGTTGCCGAACACTTCCTTTCCGCACACGTCGCACGTGAAATTATGCGTATCGTCGTAACGTTTTATCCGCAGCTTTAACGCCGATATCAAATTGGTAATTTTCCCCATATTTTCCTTTACTCATAAAAAAGGCGGCTACAAAGTAGCCGCCGTCTCGGAATCATCTGTTAAAAATCGTCGTCCTCGCCCTTTTCGTCATCATCGTCGTCCTCTTCTCCCGCAAGCGAGTATATTTCGTCGCCCGTCACGTATTCGAGATCCTCTTCCTCGTCGGCATATTCCTCTTCCGATTCTTCCTCGTCAAATTCTTCGTCGAACTCCTCGTCAAAGCTCTCGTCGATTTCGCCGATCTCCTCGTCGAGTTCCACGTCGGAATCGTCGTCGAGATATTCGCGCCATTCGTCGTCCTCTTCGGGATCGGGTTCGTCGTCCTCTTCATACTCCGTCTTTTTGCGGCAACTCTCGCACATCTTATCGCCAAGGCGCATCATATTCTCGCCGCATACAGGACAGAGTTCGGTTACGATCTCTTCTTCATCCTCTTCGATCTCATCCGTATCCGTCGGAATCCCTTTCATCTCCTTTAAGCAGATATCGCAGTATTCCTGTTTCTCTCCGTCAATATAGTTAAGTTCGCAACGCGGACATTTTACATAACGCACCATACCGTAATCCTCCTTACCCGATCGCAACCCGAATATCTTTGCGATCAATACAGGCTAATAAATTATATTAGTATTTATTTTTTTTGTAAACCGTTTTTTTATACGTTTTGGCAAAAAATAAGAAAAATTTTTTGTTTTTTGTAAAAAAAGCCCCGTCCTTTCCGGACGGGGACGATTTTATTATTAATTTACGGTTACTCCTGACCGTTTTCAGGCAGCTCCTCTACGGGCGCAGACGCCGTATCCGTCTCTTCCGCAGGCGTTTCTGCGGGTTCTTCTACGGGCGCAACCGACTCTTCCGTTGAATCGTTGCCATCCTCTACCCCGTCGTTTTCCTTCGCCTGGAGCGTTTCCACGTTCTCCGCATAAACGTCGATATCTTCGTCGTCCGTCGTATCGACAACCATCTTAACCGGCTTGTTTTCCGCTGCGCCGTACTTTTTCGAGCGGTAAACATAGTAAATCGCAAGCCCCGTACCGACAACGACCGCGCCGATCCCGACGCCGATGAGCGTCCATGCCCACCATGCGAGCCCTGCATCCGTCTCTTCGGGAGGCGTATAATGCCCGATTGCCGCATGCCAATAGATATCCCAAAGCTCCTCGTCCGCCTCGCTCATTGCGCCAAGCACGGTAATAAAGTAGTCGCGCGTACGATAAGACTTTTCACCGTCCATAAACTTCTTCGCGTCCTCGCTCGTACCGTCCGCAAACGCCTTGAACGCCGCTTTATCTTCTTCGCTGAACAAATACGTTTCGCTCTTGCCCGCGTCGGCGGCATCCTTTAAATTATCCTCGTAATACTTCGTCGTCTGTGTATAGAAGTAACTGTTGACCAGATCGGAAACCTTATCGTTATCTTCGCCGAGTTCCTCAATGTAGTCGGTGATCTCCTCGTACTTATCGTTGACAAGCTCGAACTCCGAATTGGTCATCAGCTTGCCGTCCTTCTTCATTTCGACCGCATGAATATAACTGTACGCCGTGGAGGTGAACTGTTCCGCATCCGAATAGAACAGCGTACCGCCGACAACCTCGTACGGATACCAGCTGTTCGTGTGCTGCACATTGAGCACTTTGACGGGCACGAAGTTTTCGTTTTCGCCGTAACCGAGCGCGCTGTACTGCTCGGCCGTGCCGTTATAGACGGCACGTTCCACCGAACCGCCGTTCCCGTTCGCACGGGTAAAATATACGTATTTGTAAGTACTGTCGGTACTGTCGATATAATTGAGCGTCGCGCCCGATACGTTGAGCGCAATACGTTGTTCTTCCGTCGCGCCCGTACCGTTCTTTTCAACGTCCGCGCGTTTGATCGTCGAACCGTCGACATAGAGATAGTGATGCTTTCCGCCGTCCGTTTCGTCAATATAGAAGATTGCGGAAGCAGACGCCTTATCAGTGTTCTGCGCAATGACGTCGAGATAACCGTCGGTACCGTTTACCGTCTTGTTTCCTTTGATCGAATCCCATCCCTCGGCATTGACTGCGGAAATAGGCAGATAGTAAAGCCAGCTGGTTTCGCCGACCGATCCCGTGCTTACGATCTCCTTTCTCGTAAAGTAAATACCTTCGTTGTCAAACCGCTCGATCGAATAGGTATAACCGTTGCTCGTAAGCGCGTTCGCCTGATCGTGATGCGAAAATCTCGTATAAATGCTGCCCGTTCCGATTCCGTCGAGTACGATCGTACCGAGGTTGGTGTAAGGCGCTTTACCCTCATGTTCTTCAAGATATTCCGCGTTCCATTCATAATCGTAATCGGACGGCGCTTCGGTCGCATCCGCGCGCACACGGTAAATCTGCTGGTAAGAAAGTTGGTTCGGATTCTCTGTGTCCGCTCCGTCCACTACGTTCATCGTATAATAAACAAAACCGTTCGTCTTGTCCGTCTTATGAAAAGCATGCGTGCCCGTCCCCTCCGCAAGCACCGTATCCGTATCCGTTGCGGTATTGTAGGAGTGCAGCGCCGTCCCGTCGGCATACATTACGTAAACGACGTTTTCCACCTCGACAAAGCGATATTCCGAATCGTTTTTATTTATACGGAAATAACTCTTTACGTCCGAACCGTCAAGTTTCGCGCTCTTGAAATCCAGATAATCGCGCTCGATCTTACCGGAAGTATTTTTTACGTTATTGGGCGTCGCATAATATATCCGATCTCCGTAAACGTACAGTCCCGAAGTATAGTCCGCAGCGACCATCAGCGAGGGAACAACCGTCTCCGCAGTGTTTTTACCCGCGTCGAGATCGGAACGAAGAATACGCATCAGCGCCGCCTTCGTCACCTTTCCGTAAGTATTGTCCGCCTCGATCGTCTCCACGCCGTTTATAAAGTAAACGTATTTGCCGTATTCCACCACAAAGCCGCCGTTGGACACCGCCGCCGTCTCGGAGGAATAATCGCCGTTCAGCGGCGTAAACGACGCGTCGCACCCCGTAAAGGCAACCGCGCCCGCCGCCATGATTGCCGCGGCAAACAGTATAGTAAGTTTTTTGCATCCTTTGCGCATAAACATTCTGCTCCTTGTCTCAACAAAGAAATTTTCCTTGTTCTAACGATACGCATTTAATTATATACTAAAACAAGGTTTTTCGCAATCAAAAACCCCATGAACTTTAACTTTTTTTAGGATTTTTTATCCAAGCGGAGGTTTTTTATGGAAAAATTCGGTATCTTCGAGCTTCTCGACGCACTGTCGCAAATAACCGCAGGCACAGACGAACAAAATCCGCCGTCCGCGCCCGAAAAAGACGACGCCGCGTTTGCCCCGCCTGCATATACGCAGGACAAAAACGCGCCCGACACACCTAAACAACAAACGGCGGACTCCGATCCGTTACCGCGCCAGAACGATCCCTCCAAGGCATTTGAAGAGTTTCTTTCCCGCCACAACCGCATTTCGGAAAAGATCGACAAAAAATAAAGCGGAGTGTTAGAATCTCTCCGCTTTACTCCGTTGAGAATGACATTTAGTGAATACCCCGTCGAATACCGTCGTCATTCCGAACCCCCGCAAGGGTTGAGTGAGTCCCCTAAGGCGAAGTACGACGGACTGCGTTTACGTAGATCACCGCCTCCGCTCGCTGCGCTCACTGCATCGAAAGACGATCGAGGCGCAAAAAAAGAGACGCTTGACTGCGTCTCTCTTTGATTTTCGAACAATTATCTCTTGGAGAACTGAGGAGCACGGCGCGCCTTTTTGAGACCGTACTTCTTTCTTTCTTTAACGCGGGGATCGCGCGTTAAGAAACCTTCCTTTTTAAGGACGGGACGGCACTCGGGTTCTGCCTGCAACAGAGCACGCGCGATTCCAAGACGGATTGCACCCGCCTGCCCCGTATATCCGCCGCCGATAACGTTGATGCGGATATCGTACTTTCCCTCTGCGGAGAGCGCAACAAGGGGCTGTTTTACGATATATTGGAGCGTACCCATGGGAAAGTAATCTTCGAGCGTGCGGTCGTTGATGACGATCGCGCCGCTACCTCCGGGAATCAAACGTACGCGCGCAATTGCCTTTTTACGTCTGCCCGTGCCCCAGAATTGTAATTTCTTTTTCAAATTTACCTTTGCCATATCATCTCACCTCAGAATAATTTCAGCTCTTCGGGCTTTTGCGCCGCATGGTTGTGTTCCGCGCCCTTATATACTCTCAACTTTTTGATCATTTGTCTGCCGAGCGAATTTTTGGGGAGCATACCCTTGACCGCCTCGTAAACCGCAAGGTCGCTGCGCTCCGCCATGAGTTTGCCGTAAGCAATTTCCTTGAGTCCGCCGATATAGCCGGTGTGATAGCGATAATATTTATCTTCCAACTTTTTACCCGTGAGAACGACTTTATCGCTGTTCAAAATAATTACAAAATCGCCCGTATCAACATTGGGAGTGAACGTAGGCTTGTTTTTACCGCGGAGGATCGCCGCAACCTTGGACGCAAGTCTGCCAAGGGGGATGCCTGCGGCGTCGATCACATACCACTTTCTCTCAACTGTCTGAGCGTTTGCCGTATAGGTTTTCATATCCTGTCTCCTTACTTCTTTGTGCTATCTATCTCGATTTCACCCATAAACGGGGTTTTTCGCCGATTACTTCTTCATTATAGGCTATGAAAAAAGTTCCGTCAAGCTGTTTTGACTTGCGATTTTAAGATTTTTTACGAAAAACACAAAAAAAATTTTTTCCGTTTCGGAATATTCATTTCGCCGCTTTACACCCGCGCTGTATTATTCCATGCGAAAAAGGAGCGCGTTCTCCTCTACGACATCCGAACCCGCCGAGAATGCCGTTTAAAACGTTTCCATCCTGAAACGTCAAACTTTTCTAAAAACGCGGTGCGAAAACTACGATTTCTTCGTCATATGCCTCATTTTACAGATCGCTTTGAACGATAACCGAGAAATAACGCCGATTTTTATAAACGCTTTGTTTTAACCGATAAAACAAAGCGTTTAAACAATTATTCAAGAATCGCCTTTATTCTCCTTACGCCCGAGGAAGAAGATTGCTCTTTCACGATCTTAAAGCGCCCCAAAACGCCCGTATGCTCCACGTGCGGGCCGCCGCACATCTCCTTGGAAAACTCTCCGATCGAATACGTTTTGACCGTATCGCCGTATTTCGCGTCGAACACGCCGACAAAATTTTCCGTGCGCGCCTCGTCGAGACTCATCTCCTTATACACGACGGGGATATCTTCTTTGATCTTCTCGTTGACAAGAGCCTCCACCGCCGCGATCTCCTCCGCCGTCATGGGACGGGCGAGGTTGAAGTCAAAGCGCATGCGCTCGTCGGTAATGTTGCTCCCCTTCTGGTTGATATCGGGCGAAACGACCGCTTTGAGCGCCGCGTTTAAAAGGTGCGTTGCCGTATGGTATCTGGTCGCCATCTCCGAATGACTTTCGAGTCCGCCCTTAAACTGCCCCGTCGGCAAAACGCGGCTCTTTTCCTGATGCTCTTTAAACGCCGCATCGAACCCCGCCTTGTCCACCGTGAGTCCACGTTCGTTAGCAAGCTCTTCGGTGAGTTCGAGCGGGAACCCGTACGTGTCGTACAGTCGGAACGCCTGCTTGCCGCCGATCACCGTCTCGTCCGTGTAATCGGGATTGCTCTTTTTCATAAACTCGTTCTTGCGCGCAATGCCCTGCGCGCATTTTTCAAATTCCTTTATTCCCTGCGCAAGCGTAGCCTCGAACTTATCCGCCTCTTTTGCGATTTCGCCTAAAATATAGCTCTCCTTTTGTAAGAGCAACGGGAAAGCCTCGCTGTACACTTCCTCGATAAAAATTTTGGCAACGTCAAGCAATGCCTTGCTCTCGATGCCGAGCTGCTTGCAATAGCGGATCGCACGGCGCATAATGCGGCGCAGGATATATCCCGAACCCGTGTTGGAGGGCAAAATTCCGTTTTCGTCGCCGATGAGCAGCGCCGTCGTACGCGTATGGTCGGCAATTATGCGCATCGCCTTCCGCGCGGATTCGTCGCCGTCGTAACTCTTGCCCGATATCTCTTCGAGCTTTTTGATCACCGCAAGAAACAAGTCCGTCTTGTAGCCGTCCGAAAGTCCGTTTAAAAACAGGAGCATGCGGTCGAATCCGAATCCCGTATCCACGTTTTTGTGATCGAGAATTTCGTACCCGGTCTCCGTCTTTTTATATTGCATGTAAACGTCGTTCCCGATCTCCACGTAATCGTCGGGAAATATAGGATTTTCCTTAGCGGCATCGAGCGGATAAAACCACTCGTTGTCCGGCCCGCACGGCGTGCCGACCGTGCCCTCAAGCTCCCACCAATTGTCCTCTTTGGGAAGATAAAAGATATGCTCCCGCCTGATGCCTAAGCTTTCGAGATACTGCGCCGTCTCCGTGTCGCGCGGAACGCTCTCGTTTCCCTCGAACACCGTCGTGCAAAGCTTGTCCTTATCAAGTCCGAAAACGCTTGTCAAAAGCTCGAACGTCCAGGCCGTTTTTTCTTTTTTGAAGTAATCGCCGAGCGACCAGTTCCCCATCATCTCGAAAAACGTAAAGTGCGACGCATCGCCGACGGAGTCGATATCCACCGTGCGCATGCACCCCTGCACGTTGCAAAGACGGGTCTTTCCGCTCGGGTGCTTTTTCCCCAAAAGATAGGGCATGAGCGGCTGCATGCCCGCCACGTTGAACATGACGCCCGTTGAGCCGTCTCCGATCAGCGACACCGCGCCGATATTTTCGTGCCCTTTGCTCTCGTAAAACGAAAGCCATTTTTCTCTTAATTCTTTCGACGTGATTTTCATATTTTTATCTCCCGATTATTTTATATTTTTGCAAGTTCATAGCCGCCCTTCATGTCTTTGACGGTATAGCCCATCTCTTTGAGCTTTTCCCTCAGCTCGTCCGATTTCTGCCAATTTTTTTCCTCGCGCGCCCGTTGCCGCTCGACCGCGACCGCTAGCGCCTCGGCGGGGATATCCTCTTTTGGCGCGTATTGTCCAAGGTACTCTTTCGCGTCCTTTTTGAACAGTCCGAGCAGGGAATACGTTTTTCGTATCTGATTGGTCATGCGGCGCGCCTTAGGATCGTTCGCCGCGGTCAACCGCGCAACCTCTTTGAAGTAGCCGAACAGGTCTGCAAGCGCAAGCGCGGTATTAAAATCGTCGCCCATCGCCGCGTCAAACGCCTTATCGATACTCTCTTCCGTACCGCTCTCGTTCGGGAATGCCTGTTCCGCCGCCGCAATCGCCGTGTAAAATCTTACGAGGTGCGCCTCCGCATCGGGAAAGAGCTGATCGGTTATGTTGATGTCCGCGCGGTAATTGGTAGAAAGCAACGCAAATTTAATCGCCTCGTTGGAGTATTTCGCAAGCAAATCTTCAAGGAGCAGACTGTTGCCAAGCGACTTGCTCATCTTTTGTCCGTTGACCTTGATGAGCCCGTTATGCGTCCAATATTTGACGAAACATTTGCCCGTGAGCGCCTCCGACTGCGCGATCTCGTTTTCGTGATGGGGGAACACAAGGTCTCTTCCTCCGCCGTGAACGTCGATCTGATCGCCGAACGCGGCGCGGTTCATCGCCGAGCATTCGATGTGCCACCCCGGTCGCCCCTTTCCCCAAGGCGAATCCCAAGATATTTCCCCCTCTTTCGCGCGCTTCCAAAGCGCAAAATCGTAGGCGTTTTTCTTCGCGGAGTCGTTCTCCACGCGCACGCCGTCGAGCGCATCCTCCTTGCTCCGCCCCGAAAGCTGACCGTAGGCGGGGAATGCGTCTACGTCGAAATACACGTCGCCGTTCGCCGCCGCATAGGCATGTCCCTTTGCGATCAGTTCTTGAATGAACGAAATGATATTGCCGATATTTTCCGTCGCCTTCAGCCATACGGTCGGCTCGTCCACGTCCATTTCCCGCATGACGCTGTCTATTTTCTCAATCATCTGCGCGGCGTATACGTCCGCGGGAATGCCCGTCTCGCGCGACTTTGCGATGATCTTATCGTCTACGTCGGTGTAGTTGCGGGCATACTTAACTTCGTAACCCTGCTTTTCGAGAAACTTACGAAAGATATCGTAAATGAGCGCCTGATACCCGTGCCCCACGTGCGCCTCGCCTGAGACGGTGATCCCGCACGCGTACATTTTTACCTTGCCCGATTCGAGCGGTTCGAAGTTCTCCTTTTTTCTTGTCAGCGAATTATATATTTTCATACGTCACCCCGTTTTTCTACTTTTTCTTCCTGCGCCGACAGCGCGTTCAGCTTTTCTTCGAGCGCAAACACCCGCTCGCGCAAAGCGCATACTTCCTTTAAAAGCGGATCTTCCTTTTCCGGAATGAGATCCTGCGTTTTTTCGCCGTTGATCCGCACGATCCGCGCCGGAATCCCCACGACGGTTGCGTACGGCGGAACTTCCTTTAAAACGACCGCGCCCGCGCCGATCCGCGCGCCCTCGCCCACCGTAAATCCGCCGAGCACCTTTGCCCCGCTTGAAATCACGGCGTTTTTTCTGATTGTCGGATGCCGTTTGCCCCGCTCCTTTCCCGTGCCGCCCAGCGTTACGCCCTGATAGATGACGACTCCCTCTTCCACCTCCGCGGTTTCGCCGATGACGACGCCCGCGCCGTGATCGATAAACACACCGGCGGCGATCTTCGCGGCGGGATGAATTTCGATACCCGTCCGGAATTTCGCCCATTGGGAAAGCATTCTTGCAAACAGTTTGAGATGAATCCGGTAAAAAAAGTTCGCGCGCCGGTGCCAGATAAGCGCACGCACCCCCGAATAGGTGAGCCATATCTCGAACTTATTACGGGCGGCAGGATCGTTCCGCTTTGCCGCCGCGATATCTTTTCTCAATCCGGAAAAAAACAATTAAATCTCCTTTTTGTTTAAAATGATTGTCTGCATGCCTCCGATTGCGTCGAAATCAACCCAAAGCGCAACAATTGAGTCAACAAAACTAAAAAACCGCCTCTATATATTATATAAAGGCGGCTGAAACGCTGTTCCACTTTACTTCGGGATCGACTCCCCTCGTGTATCCCGTAACGACGGATCGCCGCGGGCATTGCCCCGACCTCAAACGAAAAAGACGCACTTTCTCCCGCATTGCGTTATAAAAAGCTTTCAGCCGACGGCTTTTCTCTCTGAAATACGCAAATGTCGGGATACTCTTCCCTTTTCTCGGTATATTATAAAGTTGAAATTATTTTACCACGTTTTATATTACGCCGTCAAGCGTTTGATCGGCAAACAGTCAATTTTATATTCTTTGAGGCAGTTATCTCGCATTTCCTCGTTAAACAGCTTTTGTTCTACGAGATACCCCACCACGATATCGCGCACATTGTCGTCTTTAAGCGTGAATCCGCACACCGCAAGCAGGTTGCTTAAATCGGTCGAAGAAAGTCTGCACACAAGCGCCAAGGCGAGCAGCACGTTCTTTTCGGGATACAGCTTGCCCTTGCATATCTTCTGCCAAAACCGCGGCTCGATCGCAAGCTTTTCACCCGCGCTCTCCACCGTCTCGTCGTACCGCTTTAAGAGCGAGGGCAGAACTTTTGCAAACGTGTACTTCCTGCGCATATCGCGAATGCGCTCTTTAAACGGAATAAACGAAAACGAAAAAGTAAACTCCGTATCATACAATCCCGCCTTAAACGTTTCGAGCAGCTGCGCGCTGTCTTTTTGATAGCTAAGGCGCATTAACTCCGAATTGCGGCGCGCGACGTTTCCGTCATTTGAAATAAAGATAAGATCGGGACGCTTATACCCTTCGAGCGCGGATATCCGCACGTAGTCCGAATAGGTCGCGCAAAAATGCTCGTCTAACCCTTTGATATACGATTGTTCCATATGAATATTGTACCATCCGCGCGCAAAAACGGCAAGCCGTTTTTGCGCGCCTTGGAAAAATATTTTGTCTTTCGCGGGATTTTTTTGAATTTTAACGGCGATTTGGCTGTAAAATTTTAACATTATTGAGCAACAGGGGCATAATTCACAATATTGTATTGCACTTTTTAAAAAATTTTATCGAAAATGCCTGCAAATTGCTTGCAAAATTTACACGGTTGTGTTAGAATTTTACATGCAATGAGAAGTTATGGTTATCGGAGGTATGAAGGCATTATGAAACGCGATCGGATCGAAGAAATCGCTGATCTGTTAGACAAGCGCGGAAAACTTACGCTCGAACAACTCGACGGATTTTTCCCGCACGTATCGCAAATGACTCTGCGGCGCGATCTGTTACAACTCGAACAGGCGGGGCGCATCATCCGCGTGCGCGGCGGCGCAATGTCCGTTAAAGAAGTACAAAAAGTTTCGGGCGAACCGTACACGAAAAAGACGGCGACTCACGTAAACGAAAAAATCGCCATTGCGCAGAAGGCGGCGGGACTTGTGGAAGAAAATTGCTCGCTGTTTATCGACGGCGGTACAACCGCGCTCGCTCTTGCGAAGGAGCTGCCCGATCTGCACGTGCACGTGTTTACCAACGGGCTCGCCGTGGCAATCGAGCTTTCGCAAAAGAAAAATATGAACGTGAGTATGCTCGGCGGGCAGGTGATGAAGGAAAATCTTTCCACCGCATCCCCTGTTGCCAAGGCGTATTTCGACGCGACAAACTTTGAGCTTGCGATTATCTCCTCGACGGCGTTCACTCCCGAAAACGGATTTTCGTGCAGTTCGCAGATAGAGGCGGATCTCTTGCGTCAGGCGCGCAAAAAGGCAAAATCTCTGTATATGATGCTCGATAGTTCGAAAATCGGCAAAATCATGCCCTATACGTTCGCGCATATCGAGGATATCGACGTTTTGATCACCGACGAAAATTTCCCTTCCGATTTAAAGGAACTGTTTGCCGAAAAGAATATCGTAGTTATGTAACTGAATTAGAGATCAAAACACCGCATTGTTTCAATGCGGTGTTTTTTTATTTTTCGGCTGTTAAAATCAATGCAATCTCTTCGATCTGTTTTGCCATTTTTAACAACGCATTCTGAATTATTTCCTTTTGCTGCTCCTCTTTTTCGTCTCCCGCCGCCCAGAAAGGACACCCCCGATCGTCTTTCAGCATTGTCTTGTACTTTAATTTGGACTCGTTGCACATGCAATACCCTCTCACCGTCTTACATAAATGCGCCATCGAAATTACATAATAATTCGAAAAAAAACCACAGTTCCCGCACTGCTTTTCCATTTGTAATACTCCTTTATAAAATGTATTTTAAAAAATAACGATCCAATCCGCCCCTGTTGAATCTATATTATCTTACCATATTTTTATAGTAATGTCCCTGTTTGACTCGAGAGTCTTGAAAATAATTTTTATAATCGCTAAACAAATTTGTCAACGCGACAATAATTTTTTATGCGGTATTTTTTTTGCCATACGTTGTCATGATATTGTCATATTAATACTATTTTTTACAAAAATAGCTATTTTATAATTATAAAATAGCATGAATATTCGGTAGTATTTAAACAACGCTTTTTAGAATTAACGGCGGATATCGACTGCAAAAAATCTCAAATTCACAAAACGTTAAATATTGACTATAATGTTTATATGAAGATTTCGGAATTTGGAGTAATTCCAAAACCTGTAGTATTGATGAGAATCGCAGATTATTTTAACGTTTCTATCGAATACTTGTTGGGAAGAACCGATCACGAGTATTTTTATAAAGCCGAAACACCCGCAAGTTTTTGGGAAAGATATAGCGCGCTTAAATAAGAACATAATTTAACCGATTACGCAATCGCTCAAAAACTTCATATCTCGACCAGCTATACCACCAATTGGAAAAATAAAAAGTATCTGCCATCTATTATCAACTTGATAGAATTGTCTGAAACATTTAACGTATCGCTTGACTATCTCTTGGGAAGAACCGACGATAAGAAATAGTTATATCAAATTCGATATTTTGATTTTAACACATTGAAATCAATAAAAGTTCAAACCATCAAAAAATCATGTAAACTTTTTCAAAAAATATTCCTGACAAAATATTTTAACACAAAATCACTAAAATAACCCCTCGCGCGTGAATACGCGAGGGGTGTTTTTCTTTTTATCAACCCGATATAAGGGAGAGCAGATTAAATTCGTTAAACACAACGACGCATACAAGCGATACCGTACTCATGATCTTAATTAAAATATCGAGAGACGGCCCTACCGTATCTTTTAACGGATCGCCCACCGTATCGCCGACCACGGCAGCATCGTGCGCGGGCGTACCCTTGCCGTGCCCTTCGACTCCGCCCGCCTCGATATACTTTTTGGCGTTATCCCACGCGCCGCCCGCATTTCCCGAATATATCGCAAGCATGATTGCGGATAGCGTTGCTCCGATCAAAAGACCGCCCACAAAATACGCGCCGAACAGGAAACCGCAAACAACGGGGAACGCGATCGCAACCACCGCGGGCAAAATCATCTGTTTGAGCGCGCCCTGCGACGAAATGGTGATACAACGTTTATAATCGGGATCTGCCGTGCCCTCTAAAATTCCGGGGATTTCGTTAAACTGACGGCGAACCTCTTCTACCATCTGCCGCGCCGCCTTTGCAACGGCGTTAATGAGCATTCCGCTGAACAGGAACGGGAGCGCCGCGCCGAGAATCGCCCCTACGAGCACCTCGCGCGAGATAATATTCAGGAGCAGATCGTCCATAAACGAATAGAGATATCCGCTCATCATCGACATCGTGGCAAGCGCCGCCGAGCCGATTGCAAAACCTTTACCGATTGCCGCGGTGGTGTTACCTACGCTGTCGAGCTTATCGGTAATGCCGCGAACCTCTTCGTCGAGTCCGCTCATTTCCGCAATGCCGCCTGCATTGTCGCTGATCGGTCCGTAAGTGTCGACGGAGACCGTCGCCGCAACGAAGGAGAGCATACCCATTGCGCCGCACCCTACACCGTACATACCGCCAACGGAATAGCAGGCGAAGATCGCCGCGCCAAGGCACACAACGGGGAGCATACACGAGATCATACCCGTTGCCATCCCCTGCGTAATTGTAAGCGCGCTGCCCTCTTTGCTTGCATTGGAAATGCCCTTGGTGGGTTTAAAATCGTAACTCGTATAATACTCGGAAATCATACCGATCAGGATACCCGCAACAATTCCGATCGCCGCGCCGATCCAGGGCGTTACCGCACCCGCACGGAAACCCGCGTGGAAGAGCTGATCGCTGTCCTCTCCTCTGAACAACAGGAAACATAGGACGAATCCCAATATAACGGCAAACCCTGCGGAAATCCACGTTGCTAAGTTGAGTTCTCTGTGCGGATTTTCGGAGAGCTTGGGTTTGATCAGCGGATAACTGATACCGATGATACAGCCTAACAAGCCGATCGCCGCGAACAGAATGGGGAACGCGACGAGCTTTTGATAAATCGCCGCCGAGTTGAACCCCGCCTGATGTGAAAAAATCTCGATTGCAAGAATCGCCGTAGAGGCAATTGCGCCGACGAAGCTTTCGAGGAGGTCAGCGCCGAGCCCGGCTACGTCGCCCACGTTGTCGCCCACGTTATCCGCGATCGTCGCGGGGTTGCGCGGGTCGTCCTCGGGAATATGCGCCTCCGTTTTTCCGACGAGGTCTGCGCCCATATCCGCCGCCTTGGTATAGATACCGCCGCCGACGCGGTTGAACATTGCAATGATACTGCAACCGAGCGCGTAACCCGAGAGTATAAGCGAAAGGCTGTAAGGCTGTTTTGTAACGGGGTTGATTTTCGTCATGACCCCGCCCGATGCGGTTACGTCGAGCATGCCTTCCCACAGTCCGAAACACAGATATACAATGAGAATGCCGGCAAGCGCGAATCCCGCAACGCAAAGTCCCATAACGGAACCGCCGCGGAAGGCAACTTTGAGCGTTTTTCCCGTTTTACGCGTTTCGTTCGCCGTATTTGCAACGCGCACGTTTGCATAAGTTGCGATCTTCATACCGATAAAACCCGCCGCACTCGACATAAGCGCGCCGAGAACGAACGCGATCCCCGTCTCCCAAGAGATGACGATCGCAAGGATCGCAGCGATCGCGATTCCGATAATCGCAACAATTTTGTATTCGTAGCGGATAAAGGCGTTTGCCCCCTCGCGGATCGCCGCCGCAATCTTCTGCATGCGCTCGTTGCCCTCTTTGAGCTTACGCACGAGAAAGAAATTGAGCGCGGCGTACCCCAGCGCGAGTACCGCTGCGAACATGACGATAATCATTAAAAGATTATTCATGTGCATTTCTCCCTATAATTGGTTATTATTGCCATTATAGCATAAAAATTAACGTTTGTCCATACGCATTTTTGAAAAAAATACGTGGATTTTGTGTTTGTATAATTGAGGTGTTAATTTTTCCGCAAGGAAGAGTTGACACCTCAATTTTTATTTGGTGGCGACCATACGCAAAGGAGTAATGTAGGCAAAATGGCAAATGTGAAAGAAGAAGTGAAGAACGAAGCGAAGATTGCAGAAGCGGCAGAAGAAGTTGTGAAGCAGTCGGCAAAAGCAATGGAAGCGACGGAAGCACTCGCGGCAATGGACGAAATGGACGAATCGGCGGCAGAAGAGCAAGAAATTCAACTTCCCAAAATTTATGTGGTTCGCAGGTCGTACATTAACAAGTCGAACGGTAAAAAGCAATGGGAGTATATTCTCCCCGCTGTGTTCCGTGGAAGCGTTTCGGAAGTACATTTTAAGGCTTCCGACGTGGACGGTTACGAAGCGTTGGACAAGCTGTTCAGCGGCGGCGTGAAGAAAATCGAGTTACAGGTGCACGAAGAAAAGCAGTACGACGAGCATACGGGTTTGCGCAAGTACATGGTGTACGAAGTCGTGTATACGGACGAGTTCGGTTTCGAGTGGCGTTATCCTCTCAAAACCGTGCGTGGAAGCGATAAAGCCGTTATGGAAAACTATATCCGTCTTTTACGCTTTGAAGCCGAGCAAACGGCAAAAGCGACGAAAAAATAAAAAAGAATGCCGTTTGGGTTACGGGGAAAACCGTGTTCCCCGAACGGCATTTTTGTTTAAGAGGTACGGATATGATTAACTTCAATGCAAAAAAATTTGATCGTGTACGGGATAACGATACGGAACTTGTTACAGTTTTGAAATCTTATTCCGATACCATTCAAAAAGACTTGTCGGAAAACAAAACGAATTTCTTTTATCTCGGCGTGCATTTGATTGACCTTTACACAAGCAACGCTTATGCAATGAACGGTTATAGTATCGGCAGTCTTGAAAAAGACGGTTTTCGTGTACCCGTTGGGGCGGGTAATTGCTGTTCGGCATATTTCTTTGCGTATTGCTTTTATAAGTTCGGTTTGGATAAGTCGCAGGTAAGTCGTTTCATGAATATCGTGGACGAGTTTGGCGACGGGTTGCGCGGGTTCAAAAAGTCATGGAATAAATTCAGCTATTCGCAGTTGGTTGAATTACTTCCCCTTTCGGCAGAACAGCGCAAGCCTGTAACCCCGACATGGACGATTAAGCAAATACGTGATTACAAGAAAACGCTTGTGGCAACTCCGCAAGAGGAAGCCGAAGAACCGACCCAAACGGAAGAGCCGCCGAGCAAATACGCCCGCTTTGAGAAATGGACGAAGAACGAGCTTTGCGACAAAATCTTTGAGCTTGAACAGGAACGGGAAATGCTTTTGGACAAAATCGAAGCATTGCAGGCGGAATCTTTGGAAGTAGACGAATTTTCGGAAGCAAGTTTCCTTGCGGAAGGACTACCGTTAAAAGATTGCGGGGGTGTAGAATGAAAGGCTTTATTGAACTGACGGAATGCGAAAGCGGTTGCAAAGTCCTCTATGCTCTTTCTAAAATTCAAGCGGTCGTATCGGACGGTAGAGATACGTTTATCGAAACAGGATTTGACAAAAAAGGCGAAAGTGCGGGCGCGTATGTGCGAGAAAGCTACGAGGAAATCAAAGGCAAGATTGAACAGGCAAGTTAATTGCGGGTCAACGATCTGAGCGAACGAGCTGCGCGAAGCACCGGCGGCAAGTTCCGCGGTCAAAATTAAAAAGGACGGTATCGGTATGAACAAGAAGAAAAAGACGGAAACGGTTATTCTTGCCGAAATGTTGAAAGCGGCAAAATACGAGCGCATTTATCAAGCGTTGAAAGATATTTTGAAATACGAGATAACGGCGCAAGGCAAAGACGGTAAAGCAGAAATCGACTATGCGGCAACGTGTAGTGCGATTAAGACAAAAGCACGAATGGCGATCGACTTCGTTGCCGATTTGGATAAAAACGGCGATGACGAGAAATAACAGCGAGGTAAAATTATGTCAAAAAAATACACGGTTGAGCAACGGGCAAATTTTCATAAACGGCGGGTTAATAACACAAAGGTATCCGAAAACAAACAGTGTTATTCTCGTAATTGGCTTGACGGCTATACCGATACCCATGCGGAAAACAACTATAAGGCGGTGTGCGCCGAAATCAAGCAAAAGAAAGGACACGTTTCAAAGCCCTATTCGATTGTGTTGCATGGGTATCGAAATGGTTTGAAAGCACAGTTGGATAAAAAAGCGGCGGTAACGCGCGGGAGGAAATAAGGCTATGCGAAACGAATTACAGCGGCACAAGAGAAGCGACAAGGTGAAATGGGTGCTTACGGGCATTATGTTTTTTCTTGCGTTTATCATGATTGCGGGGCTTATCTTGCAAGTATTCGGCACGGGCAAAACGAAGCCGTCCGAATGGTTTAAGCAGCAAGACAGCGAGCAAACGGAACAACCTCCCGCCGAGGGCGGCAAGAACGGCACGGCGCGCACGCGCGTAAAGGCAATGGCGGCAACGTTCGCCGCAGAAAGCAACAAAAACGAGGACGGTATTACGCCGCTTTCTGTAACAAGGGAAATAAGTGCGCCGACTGGTGCTTATTGTTATAAGAATGATTTTGTTTCTTTTTTTTGGGAAGACACTCAGATAACGACGATACAAGGTGAAGCTATTTCTGCCGCTTTATATATTATGGCGGACGCTACATATATGTGGGTATATGTAACTTCTATAAGATCCGTTTTTTTTGATGTGTATGCAATTTATAAAGCGGAAATAAAAATTTCAGGCGCATCCGATTCTTTTATGGTACCCTTGTCCCGTCAATCCGATAATAGTTTGGCATCAAGTTATATTCCATTGTTAAACATATTAACGGGTATAACTAGTGATCGTCTTTATATGACGTCAAATGCGTGTATTCGATGTGAAAAGTCGCCTGTATCTCTTCCCGCTGATCCTGTAAAGGAAGGTCATACGTTTGTTGGGTGGTATTATGACAGCGCATTTACCCGCCCGTATGACGGACAGCCGATCTATGCGGATACTCAACTTTATGCCAAGTTTGAAATTCACAAGTTTACGGTAACGTTTAATTCGGATGGCGGGAGTGCGGTTGCAAATCAATCGGTGAATTGGAACACGGCGGCAACGCTTACCACCCCAACCCGTGAAAAATACGCCTTTAAGGGTTGGTTTTTGCCGAACGGAACGCAGTACACGAATCAACCGATTAAGGAAAATACCACGCTTACGGCGCAATGGGAACGGAATGTATTTAATGTAACATTTGGTACGAACGGCGGAACATGGGTTGACAATATGGAAGTCAACTTAAATTCTTCAGTAACGTTGCCCGCGACTACAAGAACCGGTTATATTTTCAAGGGTTGGTTTTTATCGGACGGAACGCAGTACACAAATCAACCCGTAACGGACGATATGACACTCACAGCGCATTGGGAAGTACAAACGTTTACGGTAACGTTTTACGTGGACGGCGAAGTGTACTCAACAAAGACGGTTGAATACGGGCAAGGTCTTGCAAAGGTTGCAGAAACGGCAAACTTGAAAATGCTGTCCGTGCGCATGGAAAGCGGTGTGCCAACATTCGACGATAACGGCGCGGTAATCGTAACGGAAAATTGTTCGGTGGAAGCGCAGGAAATGAGCGACACGGACAAGGCAATTAACACGGTAAAGCAAAACAAATGGGCGATTATCGGCGGTGTTGCGGGCGGCGTTGCGCTGATCGCGGTTATTGCGGCAGTCTGCGGCGGCAAGCGGAAACGCAAGCGTTAAAAGGAAATAACAAAGTACCGAGATAACGGGGCGGGATAGTTCCCGTTCCGTTATTTTCGATTTGAGGTGAAAATATGTCAAATAAGAAAAGCAATTTTATCGTAACGCTTGTATCGTTTCTGATCGTCGCGCTGTTGGTCGCGGTTGCGGTCGGCGTAATACTCAAATATACAAGCGGCGGGAATGAAAGTTTCAAAACGTTCTATGTGCAATACGGGAACGAAAAGATACTTTCCACCGATACCGAAAAGCAAATGAAATTGGAAAGCGGAAAGCTGTACTATTTCGAGGTTGGCTATCCTCTCGACGTGGGAAAAGACAAACCCCGCGATTATTCGGTGTGTGTTATGCCAAACACGAAAAATAATTTTGACTTTACGGCGGACGGTGAATATCTGTCATGGAAAGGCGACGTACCCGAATTGTCGCAGTATTTCGGGCTGACGAAACAAGCAACTTCATTTACGTTGTACGTTCCCGAAAATACGAGCTTGCAGACAATATTACAGGGCGTGTATGCGGGTAAGACGGTCAATTCCCCTACCGTACAGGAAATCGGTTCGGAGTACCTTTATACGCTTGTAGTATCGTCGTATAACGGCAAGACAACGTACAAAATCAATTTGGCGTTATAACGTGGTCAAGGTTCAGGGTCAACGATCTGAGCGAACGAGCTGCGCGAAGCACCAGCGGCAAGTTCCGCGGTCAAAAATCGAGGTGAAACATGAAAACATTACATAAAAGAATTTTATCGGTAATTGCGGTTGCGTTTATGGCGGTTCTTACGGTCTTTATTTCCGCCATGCAACCGCAAGCAACCGTATTCGCGGCGGGTACGAACGAAACGCAGTTTGAGAAAACGGGCGTATTGGACGATTTGCAAAGCTCGAAAGAGTTTAACATTCAAAACTACCCTTTTCAAGAAACAAGCAAGCCGCAAATGCACGTTATTAACGTGGTCGAATATTGCTATTCGTTCCGTGCGAATCAGCGCGGGAATTACGGGTTATATCTCTATGTTTATAACCCGAACGGACAAGACATTTTAACGGACAGCATCGCCAATAAGGTACAGATTGCCGTGAAATATGACAGTTCCCCCGTTACGGAAGAAAGCAAGCCCACCGATTACGAAAAGTTCCGTTTGCAGTTTTGCAGTAAGTCGGCGGGCGAATACAAGAATTTGTTTTACAAATTCAAAGTTATGGATCATAAGAGCGCGGACGGAAAGACGATTGCCGAACGTGTAAACAGTATGGCGCGGCGTTACGATATATCGGGAATCGAATTACATACGCGCGGCAAAGATACCGCCGACGAATACCCGCTGACGGGCGCATACGCGCTTTCGGATACACATAAGGGTTACGGTTCGTTTACCTTTACAGGCTATGCCAAAGGCTACGGCGCGGACGAAGAAGCGGAAAGTACGCTTAATATGTCGGTAAATAAGCTCGAAACGGTTGAACTTGAAGTAAAACATACTTTTTACCGCACGAAAACGAGTACGCAAATTGATCACCAAAATCAGATTGACACCGTGTATTTTTCCGTTCCGAAACGGCTTTTTGACGATTACGGCAGATTGCAACGTATTAAAGCGGAATGGTACGAGTATGTAACCAAAGAGATTTTGGTTACGAGCAATCAAGAATTTTACAATGCCGCGAAGCCCTATGAGGGTAAACCTGTATCAAGCGGTGATCCAAACAGTTTTGGACAATATAAATATAACAAAGAAGTCGGTTATAGCTTGGGCGTAAGAGCGGGAGACGCTGGCGATATGTGGCTTGCGCAGTGGGGTTGGAATTTGGGAGAAAACTTTTATCACCCTGCTTGTAATATTTTGTACTATATGTTTCCTACCGCGGATTGGTGCGATATAAAGGAATACGATCCATACGCTGATAACGTAGAAGCAACGGGCGGCGTATCAAGCAATCGTTTATACGAGTATATTAAGTCCTATAATAAATCGTTTGAAAAAGGAACTTTACCGATAAAAATGCAGTCAATTAGCGCGGATTTGTTCGAGGACGATATAGACGAAAGCCGTAAAATGGATAACGAGCGTGGAAAAATTCAAAAAGGATATAGCTATTACGATTTCGATGCCGAGCTTGATTTGCAGGAATGGCAAGGTTGGGGCGATAACGATCATTCGTTTTGGGAAAATTCGGCAATGGTAGGATTTTGGAATGCGTTATTCGGTAAAGTACCCGAAGAAAGC
The DNA here is from genome assembly GCA_910586985.1 of uncultured Christensenellaceae bacterium. GTDB lineage: Bacteria > Bacillota > Clostridia > Christensenellales > Borkfalkiaceae > Gallimonas. The sequence goes on from CAJUKK010000004.1 coordinate 123,668, forward strand.
GGAAAAACGATTTCGCCGATACAAGTTATTGAAAAGAATAGCCTGCTTATGAAATTATCCGATACGGAATTGTCGGACGAATTGTTTGTCAATTATGCCGACATTGCCGAATTGCGGAAAACGTATAACGAAGCAATTACCGTAAGCGGGAAAGACGACGAGGAAAAGGTGCTTGTGTTGTTCCGTTTTGCTGTAACCGATTATCTTTCAATGCCTACGGACATTATGAAAATAAATGAAACTTTTCCGAATTTATCAAAGCACACTTCGGGGCAAGCCTATGTGGCAAAAGAAACGGTGTTTTTCGATTTTGACGTTATTCAGCTTTCGTTTCTCAAAGGTGAAGATTGGACGGTTATTCCGTGCGTTTCAAGCCCGATTGACATTGTGAATGCGATTACCCCGCCGACGCATATTCCCGACGATACGCCGTGGTGGCAAATCGTGGTTGCCGTGTTGCTTTTCGTCGTCGTGGTTATCATTGTGTACAAGCTTATTAAAGGCGTGTTATCGCTGATTTTTAAGAGGTAACGGCATGAAGATAATAAAATGGTTGTTGCGGGCTGTAACGGTGCTAATCGGCGTTGCTATTCTTGCGTTCTTCGTTTGGCTCGGCGTACAGCTCGCGGAATTTGTCGGTTGGATAAAATAAGAGGTGCAGTATGGGAAAAAAGAAAAACTTTTCAAAACAACAGTTGGCAATTATTCGGCGTAGCTACGCGCAGAAAGCGGCGCAAAGTAAAAGTCCCGCCAAAAAGACGGAACGTGTCGAAGCCCCCTATCCGCATTTTCGGTATTTTCGCAAGTCAAAACACCCTGCTCTTATTGTTGGAGAACAAAAAGGCGTAAAAAACGAAAAGGAAATTGAAGAATATCGTTATCGGAAAGTTATGCATGACGATAGGGACGGGCGGCATTTGAATGAAAAAGTTGATCCGAATCCCGATCCAAATGATCCCGATCCCATGTACATAGGCAAACGGGTGCGCCATGACGAAAAGGAAAATTTTGAACCGAAACCGTTGCCGTGGAAGTATCCGAAACAATGAGCATAAAAAAAGAAGCACCCCACGGGCTAAGTAATAACCGCCCATTCATGAGAAACATTATATGTTTCCGTGCCTCTTTGAAAACAGTATAAAGTAAGCGAAGAAAAAAGTCAAACGAAAATAAAGGCAAAAAGGAAAAAAGACATGAAAATATTAGTTGCGTGTGAAGAAAGTCAACGTGTTTGCATTGCATTTCGAGAAAAAGGACACGAAGCGTACAGTTGCGATATTGAATTTTGTTCGGGTAATCGCCCCGAATGGCACATTTGGGCGAACGTTCTGCCGCTCTTGAACGGGAATTGCGATTTCCTTACGTGTAACGGGCAATCGCACCATATAGACAAGTGGGATATGATAATCGCTTTCCCGCCTTGTACATATCTATCCAAAGCAGGAAGCAATAATCTATTCAAAAAAGGCGGAATCGACGAAGCGCGTTACGAGCTGGGTCAACGTGCTGCCGAATTTTTCAAAGCGATTTATAACGCCGACTGCCCGAAGATTGCTATTGAGAACCCCGTTCCCATGAAGATATTCGGATTGCCGCCAAAAACGCAGGAAGTCGAGCCGTATATGTTCGGTGTTCCCGTTAGTAAAACAACGTACTTATGGTTGAAAGGCTTGCCGTATCTCTGCCCTACTAACGTGATTGAACCGCAGTACACGTTTAATACGTTCCCGCAGTTCAAGAACTCGTTCGGAAAGTATCGGCAAAAGAACAGAAGCAAGACATTTCCCGAAGTCGCGGCGGCAATGGCGTTAAGTTGGGGTTAAACAACGTCGTCAAAATTCGAGGTCAAACGGCGCCGTCAAGGTCCCTGGCGATAGCGCGGGTCAATGATCTGAGTGAACTTGCAGCGCGAAGCACCGGTCGCAAGTTCCGCGGTCAAAAATCGAGGTGAAACGAATGAAAGAAATAGAGAAAATGACACAAACGGAATATGTGCGGTTGGAACTTTTGCTTGCCCGCGCATTGGGAACGGTACGGCGATTAGTACGCATAGACAAAGCGGAATACCTTGAATCGGGTAATGCGGTGGTACGTGTGCTTTATCGCAGACAGTTCCCGTATCTTATGGAAACGGACGGAAAAAGCGTTTTTTCCGTTTCAAGGGAATTAAGAAAAGTATGAAAACATTTAAGCGTATTTTATGGGTGCTGTTTGCGGCATTGGTTTTAATAGCGATCGGATATTTCATTTACACGGGGGTGCAGGTATGAAAAGTTATTGCAGGTATTTGGTAATTGATAAAATAACGGGCATGAAATTGGTTTGCGGTGAAAAATGGAAAGAGTATTCGGAACTACCCTTTTGTGGAACGTTCCGTGCGCGGTGCGGCGGGTTGCGGAAATACACGGTGGCGCAGTTCATGCAGGAAAGAAAAGTCGGCGGCGTTGATTGCGTTATCGTGTATTGGATATACGCAACACCGAAAGAACCGCGCGTGTGTTCGGTAGTTACCCCGTTCGGGCAATTCCTCGGACTGAAAGGGAAATTGTACGAGCTTTTCCCTCGGCGGTTTCTGAAAGCGTATGACTACCGTAAAGTTTTAATTCGGCATGGAATTTGGAAATGAAACGGTTTAATTATCGGCATATCATTTGCATATTGCTGACTATCGGCTTTATCGCCTGCGGCGTATTCATTTTCCCGAACGCACTCGGCAGACTGATCGAGGGCGGGCGGGATATTGGCTTGTCGGTGGCGTACTATTTTTGCGAAATCTTCGGAATCGAGCATGATATTCCGCCTACCGTGAACGACCTGCCGCAAATACCGTTCTTCCCTGTTTCCCCGCCATCTGCGCCGTCCGAACCGTCCACCCCGTCAATTCCCCTGCCCGATACGTGGACGGGCTTTCAAGCGAATTGGGCGGCGTATTGGCGGCTATGGGCTTCATGGGAAAACTTCGCGGATTATTTATCGTTCCTTGCCAACGGGCTGTACACGCTCTGTAAGGCGGCAATAATTGTATTGCCGTTCGTATTGGTGTTTTATTTTTGTTTTCGGCGGTATCTGCGAAAAGAAAACACCGACCACGACAAAGACAGTAAGCCGCTACGTGCATGGAAATGGCTTGTAGCGCATACATACCGTCATGTGCGAACGTGGCTTTCGGAATTGTGGCATTTTATCCGAAAACGCCGCGCGTATCTTGCGATTTGGGTTTGTATGTGGCTGTTCTATTTCAACGTGTTTACGATTGCGTTGGAATTTCTTGCGTTCTATTTCTATTTCGTGGTATCGTTCGACATGATAAACGTATATCGGCAGGTGTACAAGCTGTTCATTGACTTGTCGGCGGCGTTTACGTTCATTCCCGTGTGGGTTTGGGTAATAATCGGGCTATGGTTGTTCGACCGATTCCGCAAGAAAATCGCTTTTGCACGGCTTGCGCATTTCGAACGGCAGAACTGCGGGTTTATCAATGCCCGCCCTCTCGTTGCTATGGTAGTCGGCACAATGGGCAAGGGCAAAACGACCACGCTAACGGATATGTGCCTTTCCACGGAAGTTTTGTTTCGGTATAAAGCGTTTGAAAAGATCCTTGAAAACGATTTGAAATTTCCGAATTTCCCGTGGATCAACCTTGAAATGGCTCTTCGGCGGGCGATAGAATATCACGAAGTGTTTAACCTTGCAACGTGCAGGGTTTTCGTTGCAAAGAAAGCCATGCGTTGGCAAAAGCAACCTTGCCGCGAAAAACTGTTCCATTACGATTACGAACGGTACGGCATGACACATGATAACAAACTCGAAGTCGTGAATGTGTGGCAAGTGATAGAAACGTATGCGCAGTTGTATTTTATTTACGTTATTCAATCGTCGCTGATCGTGTCGAACTACTCTATTCGCACCGATTGCCTTTTGTCCGACTTGGGAAACTTCCCCCTTTGGAACGGCGATTTTTTCCGCAGGGACAGCCGCCTGATAGACAGCTATTCCCGCCATGCGCATATTCTCGATTTCGATTTTCTGCGGCTCGGCAAAACGGTAATTGAAAATAACAAATACCGTCATGCGTTAGAGTTCGGCGTGATTGCGGTATCTGAAATCGGGAAAGAGCGGCGCAACGTGTTGGAACTGCGGGAACGCGGCGTAAAGGCGACGGACGACGATACGAATCAAAAGAACGACGGGTTCAACGACGGGCTGAAAATGCGCAGACAGGCGGCGACGGTAGACAATTTCGCATTCCTCAAAATCATATCGGACGAACAACGCCCTGAAAGTTTCGGTGCAGATGCGCGGGATCTCTTCGATATTATTTATATCAAAGACAAAGACGAAAACAAACTTGCCATGCCGTTCTTTTCGCTCGGTGAATTGTTGTACGGGTGGTTTCTCGGAAAGTTCAAAAATATGTATTCGCAATATCGCTATATTCGCGGGGATAACACCCTTTTCATGCACCTTTATAAAGGCTTGGCGGCGCGCGTAGAGCGATATTACAAGGGCATACACAACGTGTTCGGATTCAATCGTCTGCGGGTACAGGTGGAAAGTGGCACGCTTGACGGGGCGTATTCGGAACATAACTATTTCCTTGCATGGAAAAAGATATATTCCCGCCGATTCGCTACGGATTGTATGTCGGCGTTTTGGTTGGAACGTGCCTTGCGTTCGCCTGTCGGCTTGAACGATTTGCGGGAATACGAAACGGCGCGGGCAACGTGGGAAGAAATGAAAGCGCAACATAGTTATTTCTTTCAAGATTTGGAACGGTGGAACGGCGAAGAAGAAGCGGACACGGCGGAATCTGCGGCAGAACCCGCCGAACCCGCGACGGACGAACCGATACTGCCGACTGACGAAGAGCAAGACCGCGGCTATGATTTGAGCGATATAGCGGGCTTTAACGGGCGGTGAAAGAACGTCGTGAACGAGCTGCGCCATGAAGCGCGGTCAAATATCGAGGTCAACGATCTGGGTGAACTTGCAGCGCGAAGCACCGGCGGCAAGTTCCGCGGTCAAAAATAAAATATTTCGAGGTGAAAAACATGAGCAAAAAGCAAACAAAAAAGCCGCCCGAAAAGACGGCGAAGAAAACCCCTTACATACAGGACGGTGCGCCGCTTGTTCCCGTGCAGATTAAAACGCACAACGACAAAAAAGGCGGACACCCTCATATCATTATGGGCGATATAGACGATAAGCACGTTTCGGTCGGGTTAAGTACAAAACCGACGAAAGGAAAAGGTTCAAAAAATTATCGTCTTGAAAAAGATCCGTTAAATGACGGGAAACAATCGTATATGCGTCGGCAAGGAACGGTTGCGCCGAAAAAAGAATATTCGGGAAAGCGGCGCGGCGACATGACGAAAAAGGACTATGAGCAAGCAAAGATTTATGCCGAACGGGCAAAGCAAAAGTATCGGGACGGAAAAAAGGACAAAAAAAAGTAACGACGTGCCAACGCTGATAAGCATAAGCCCGATTTCATAAAGAAATCGTCGTTACTGTGGTTAGTATAGCATAGCCGAATGCGGTATGTCAACCGTTTTTCGGCGTAAAAAATAAAATCAACGGGAGAAAGACAACATGAGTTATTCGGTGGACGACAAAGTAAAGTTCAATCAAGCGAAGAATACGCCCTTTTCATTCGGGTATCGTTGGGGCGTAAAAGCCTATCGCGCATATCCGACGGCGGACAAGGAAGGCAAAAAGCGTATTCTTGCGGAAATCGACGATTACAGCAAGCAGGCAAAAAAGAAAACCCCGTCGGGCGAATGTGCCAAAGGTTTTATGTGTGCCGTACGCGATTGTGCCAATGAACGCAAGAGCAAAGGCAGACGGTAACACTTCCCTTTATCGGAAAAACTCCCCGCAGGGGTATTAACTCCCGTAGGGTAATTAAATTTGAGGTAAACAAACATGGATATACAAGTCGCACAAGACTATTACACGAACGATTGCCCCTTCTTCGATTATTACAACGTGTACCACGACGGAAGCCATTTTATCGCGCGCAAGAAGCGGCGCGGGCGCGTATTTAGACGGGAAGTTAAGCAAACGAATGAAATGGACGAACTTTTTGAATCGCTGTTCGCAATCGCCCGTGAAACATTTGATACGGACGGAAAGAACGGGAAAGATTTTAAGGATATAAAAGACTTTATCAAAACGAATATGGAAGATAGCTTTCCGAATGAACCCGATCTTGAAAAGTACGTTTCGGAAAACGTAGACCGCAAAATGCGAAACATTTGGAAGCGGGAAAAGCGGTTTCGTCGGAAAGCGTATCTGAACCCGTGGAACTACTACGTAACGTTTACATACAGTGATTTGAAACACACAGAAGAGAGCTTTCGGAAGAAGTTGCGCAAGTGCCTTTCCAACCTGCATACACGGCGCGGGTGGCGGTTTATGGGTGTTCCCGAGCGTGGCGACGAAACGGGAAGATTGCACTTTCATTTTCTCGTGTACGTGCCTGACGGGGAAATGGTCGGACGGCTCTATGAACGGCGGCAGTATAGCAGGCGGAAAGGCAGAACGGAAACGGTTCAAGCAAACGATTTTTTTGAAAGAAAGTTCGGAAAAACGGACTTTGAGGAGTTGAACATGATAGAAATGCGGAACGGCAACGCAATCAGATATTTGCTGAAATATTTGCGCAAGACGGACGAGCGCGTTATATACAGTCGCGGAATCCCCACGGAATTTTGCAAACGCATGGACGAAAACGCTTTTGCGGCACCGATCGAGGACGACTATGTGCCGAAATTCGTTGTTTTCGACAACGTAATAGATTGGGAACGGGATATAAAACCCCTCACCCAACGGCGATTGCGATTAGTGGCATAGTGCCGCGACGATAACAAACGAATATATCCGAAGTCTTGCGCCTATGGAAAGCATACGGCGCAATTTTGCGTTGCCGAGAACGAAAAAACAAGGGAAAACCTGTGAAAATCGCACTCCGACAACGACAGAACACAAAATAAAAGGCGGTTTTTCACAAGCGGCATAGCGTGAAAACCGCCTTTTTTGTTCCGTTTTCGGGGCAGTTCAGGTTGTTCAGGCAGGGAAAAACGCGCCCCCTTGTCCCGCCGCGCGAAGCGCGGCGGCTCGTATAGACAAGGGGGCGCGTAATACTCTTTTTGAGGAATTTATTCGTTGACTATACCCTGTTTTAGGTACTTTAATTTCTTTTTAAGTGTTGCATTGGCATTGTTTAGATCTGCTTTGGAAAGGTATAATACGGTTATATTTCTTTCAGTACAAAGTTTTGGGTAAATAGATTGTTTGTATTTTTTTATTTCGGTATATTTAACGTTGCTTTCATCGAAGCCCCAAAATTCTATGTAAATATCATTTATGCCATTATATTCAGGGATATAGAAATCAGGGTGAATATCGTGAGCTTCGTCTATGTCTAATACTGTTTCATAAGCATGATTGATTTTTTCTTTGAACAGCCAATCATCTATGATTTTTTCAGATAGACTTTTTACCATATGACCGTCGTCGCAAGTTAATTCACTTTGGTACTCTGCTTCAAGTTTGAAAAACTCGGTACATTTTTTGATTTGAAGATATACAATTTTATCTTTATATTTGCTATAACAAGAACGACAGAAATGTTTTCCGTTGGACGGTTCACCGCAAATAATGCATGTAAGTTCCGAATTTTCTTTTCCGTGTTCGATAGAATCTGTTGGTTTTGAAATTGCAGAATTTTTACAACTAGGGCAAGTATCAGCAGATAAGTGCCATGTTCCGCATTTTTCGCATTTGGTAATTTTTCCGTCTGCTTTCAATTGTAAGTGTTCACGACAGAATGGATAATACGACCACCCTGCTTTGCCGCAAATTACGCAAGTTTTTCCCATAATAACCCTCCGACAAATAAAAAAGAGATACGCAATAGTGAGCGTACCTCTTCCCAAAATGTACTCTCTCTATTGTTGCTACACAAAAATTTCAAGCGAAATGTAAAAAAGAGAATACAGTTTTGTCGGTATTCTTCGCTTGAATATTCTTTTGTGTAGCGTTATTATAATAGCTGATTTTAAGAGCAATGTCAAGTGAGAATTGTCGTTGCGACGTCGCAACAGGTAAAATTTTCCATTTATAGGGTATTTCCCGTAGGGTAATTCACTCTGCAAGAGTATTTTAACATAAGGATAACGAAAGATTTATGACAAACGAATTAAGACGGTGGAACAATCCGTATTCCCCCAAAGAGAAAGAAAAAGCGTTGCGATTGTTGAAACGCAACACCATTGAATTTGTGGCGCATCGGTATCATTGCACGATTCAGACAATTTACCGTTGGCGGCGACAGTACGACGGCACTTTGCAAAGTCTTGCAAACGGTTCACACCGTCCGCACACTCCTCACCCGAACGCGCAGACGGAAGAAGAGAAAAAGCATATCCGCGATCTAATCCACCGTAACCCGAATATCGGCTTGAACGAGTTGTACGGAAAATTGCGGCTGAATTATGCCTATTCTCGCAACCCCGCTACGCTTTACCGATATTTGCGGCGCAATGGGTTCTATGAGAATGTTCGGAAACGGAAGCCGTATAAGCCCAAGCCCTATGATACGCCTGAACAAATCGGCGTGAAATGGCAATTCGACGTGAAGCACGTTCCGAGAGAGTGCGCGGCAAGTTCTATCATTGACGATATGAAGTTTTATCAATATACCGTGATAGACGAAGCTACGCGCGAACGGTTCATTTATCCCTATCAAGAGCAAACCGCAGATAATTCGGTGGATTGTATTAAGCGGGCAATCGTCTATTTTGGATATAAGCCGCAGATTATCCAAACGGATAATGGTGCGGAATTTACGTTCACGCAAGAAGTTAAAAACGGGCGCAAGCACACGTTCAGGAAGTTTTGTGAGGAACAGGAAATTTTTCACAAGCTCAATAAACCGCGAACGCCCCGCCATAACGGAAAGGTAGAACGTTCCCACCGTTCGGACAACGAGCGGTTTTATCGGTTTTTGCGGTTTCATAGCTTCGAGGACTTAAAAACGCAAATGAAAGCGTATTTGCGGCGGTCGAATGAAATTCCTATGAGCGTACTCAAAAGCCGCGACGGAACGCGCAAGTGGCTCACCCCCAAAGAGAAGCGGAAAGAATTGCTCTTGCTTGATTGGGGCGTAATCGAAGAGTAAGCGCGGGTCAACGATCTGAGCGAACTTGCAGCGCGAAGCACCGGCGGCAAGTTCCGCGGTCAAAATTCGAAGTCAACGATCTGGGCGAACAAGCTGCGCGAAACAACGTAGCGAATATAAACCGTTGTAATACGGTTTTTTCGGCATACAAAAAATAAAAACGGGGTTGATTCCATTGTGGGATTCAACCCGTTTTTTTGTTCTTCGGCTCTCGAAACGCTTTCGAAATAGCTAAAAATGCCCATTTTTCAAAAATTTTTTCGATTTTTCCGAAAAATCTTTGAAAAAGTCATTGACAAACCTACACATTTTTGAAAAAAATACGTGGATTTTTTAAGCCGCGGCTCTTTTCGCGCATTAGAAAGGGCGGACGATTTCTCGTCCGCCCCTTCCGTATAAATTAAACAGAGGATGGGTAAATTTAATCACAGTTCTTTTTAAGCGTTGCGAGGCTCTCTTTAAGCTCCTCGGGCAATCTGTCGCCGAACTGTTCGTAATAACCTGCGATCTCGTCCGCTTCCGCGCTCCAGCGCGCTTTGTCCACGTAGAGAATGCTTTCAAGCGTCTCCACGCTGTAATCGAGACCTTCGAGATCGATATCTTTCGCATAGGGAACGTATCCGATCGCCGTTTCCTGCGCGTCTACTTTGCCTGCGCAACGCTTTAAAATCCAGTCGAGCACGCGCATATTGTCGCCGAATCCGGGCCACAGGAATTCGCCGTCCTCGCCCTGACGGAACCAGTTTACGTTAAAAATCTTAGGCGGGTTAGAAACCTTTTTGCCCATATCGATCCAGTGTTGGAAGTAATCCGCCATATGATATCCCGCGAAAGGTTTCATCGCCATCGGGTCGTGACGGAGCACGCCGACCGCGCCGGTAGCCGCCGCCGTCGTCTCTGAACTCATGATCGAACCGACGAACACGCCGTGATTCCAATCCCTCGACTCATAGCAAAGGGGCGTCGTCGTTGCGCGTCTGCCGCCGAAGATGATCGCGTCGAGCGGCACGCCTTCCTTGGAGTTAAACTCGGGAGAAAGGCAGGGGCAACCCGTTGCAGGCGCGGTAAATCTCGAATTGGGATGCGCCGCTTTTACGCCGCTTTCGGGCGTCCACTCGTTGCCGAGCCAGTCGATAAGATGCTCGGGCGCGGGTTTGGAAAGTCCCTCCCACCACACGGTATTGTCCTCGGGATTGATGGCAACGTTGGTAAAGATCGTATTCTTCTTGGTCGCAAGCAATGCGTTCGGGTTGCTCTTCATATTCGTGCCGGGGGCAACGCCGAAGAATCCGTTTTCAGGGTTGACCGCCCAGAGTCTGCCGTCCTTGCCGACGCGAATCCAAGCGATATCGTCGCCTACGCACTCTACTTTATAACCCATATCGAGGTAATGCTTGGGCGGAATGAGCATCGCGAGGTTGGTCTTTCCGCATGCGGAAGGGAACGCCGCCGCAACGTATCTCTTTGTTCCGTCGGGATAGGTTACGCCCAGAATCAGCATATGCTCCGCCATCCAGCCTTCGTTCTTGCCGAGGTAAGACGCAATGCGCAACGCAAAGCATTTTTTACCGAGCAGAACATTTCCGCCGTAAGCGGAATTGACGGATATAATCGTATTGTCTTCGGGGAAGTGCATAATATAGCGGTTTTCGGGATCAACGTCGCACTTGCAGTGGAATCCCTTAATAAAGTCTCCGTCCTTGCCGAGCGCCTTATAGCAATCGAGCCCGACGCGCGTCATAATCGCCATATTTAAAACGACGTAGATGGAATCGGTTACTTCGATACCGATTTTGGAGAACGGAGAACCGACGACGCCCATCGAATAGGGGATAACGTACATTGTTCTGCCCTTCATTTTACCCTTGGCAATTTGATTGGCAAGGGCGTACGCCTCCTTGGGATCCATCCAATAGTTGATGGGACCGGCGTCCTCTTTGTTCTTGCAACAGATAAACGTGCGCGCTTCGACGCGTGCAACGTCGTTTTCCGCCGTGCGGTGATAATAACAGCCGGGGAGTTTCTCCTGATTGAGCTTGATGATCTCGCCCGTCTTGCAAGCTTCCTCGCGGAGTTTTGCAAGCTGAGCCTCGCTGCCGTCGATCCACACGATTTCGTCGGGTTGCGCAAGTTCTGCGCTTTCCTTAACGAACTCAAGAACCTTAACGTTATCGGTCAGTGCGTTTTTTAACATATATATAACCTCCGAAAAATTTGTTTTTGTGGTATTTATAGAAAAAATTCCCTTTTCTTCCAAGTTTATTATACCACGAAAATTATCGTTTGTAAACTAACGGAACGAAAAAAATCGCCCGCCTTGCTCCGTTTTTTGCGAAGCGCGGCGGACTTCATGGAAATCGGGCGTTTTTTGTGGGGGTGCGCCCTCTTTTTTCCCTCTGTGGTCATTTAGTTTGTTATGCGCGGTAAGTCTTGACCGTCTCTCCCGTGTCCGCATCCTGAAACACGACGTAAAACCCTTCGTCGCGAGTATAGTGCGAACGCGGAACGAACACGCATTCTTCCAAAATCTCCTTGGGCGGCTCGCCCGTCGATTCGACTGCGACGCACAAAAAGCGCGGTCTTCCCTCCTCGTACACGATCCCGATGAGCATTTTTTCGGCAAGCACCCAATCGGACTGCGGAAAAATACTCTTCAGTCTCACGTCGCGGGGATATTTTTCGAATACGCGGTCGAGCTTTTCGCGTATTTGGTTGTAATATGTAGTCCCGCGCGAGAGGCGGAACGGATGGATAACTTTTTCATCTTTAACAGCGTCATCCCCATTCTGCGCCGCGCCTTTTTGCGCCGCACCCGATAGAGCAGCGTCTGCATCTTCATGAGATTGGTTTTGTTGTCCGTGATAATAGTCTGCATTGGCGATCGCCTCGTCGTTATACGCGTTTTCTTCGCGGTATTCCTCTTCTTCGGGATCAGATTCGGGCAGGGGCACGGTGGGCGCAAGCGGCACCTGCGGAGAGGGTATCCCCGGAATTTGATTCGGCGAAAGCGGTACGGGAATGGGCGCGGTGCGCTTTTTGTTTTTTTCGCGATCGCCGAACGCCTTTAAAAGCGGCGTATAATCTACGGGCGCGCTGCCGCACGCGCCGTAAGCGACAGGCTCTGCATCTCCCTTGATAAAACAGATCAACGCGGAAAATCCGTCTTTGAGCGTGGGCACGCCCGAAATACGAAACGCGTTTTTGGGCGTTAAATCATGGCAGAAAATTCTGCCCGCAACCCATACCGCAACCGCATAGCGTCCTTCGCGCACGGGAGCGATATCGAGCATGCGCACGGTGAGCGTCATGTCCTCTCCCATCCGTTCGGCATGAACCGCTCCCGACAGTGTCTTTCCGTCGGCGGAAAATCCGCGCTTGACCTGTTTTAAAACGCAAAGTCTCTTTTCGTACGCCATATCATTCTCCCCACGCGCCGCGCGCGTTTATATACAGTATAAGAATTTTCGGGCGACGAAAAAACAATTTTTCTGTCGGTTTATTTCCTTTCTCGGCGACTTCCTAAAATTTTAGTTACAGTTCCCTCAAAAAAAGACTTCCCGAAACGGGAAGTCTGAAATCAAATGAACAAATCGTCGCTCTGTGCGCGCATTGCCTGCGTCGAAATACTTAAGCACATCTGCGTATCGAGAACTTTTCGGCTCTTACCGTCTTTACAGTAATAGATATGCCGTCCGTTCGTGGTATAGATTCCGCCGTCGGAACAGAGCGCAAAATCGCAGACGCCGCTCTCGAGAACCGTTGCGCTGCCGTTTTCGAGCCGGACGAGTTTCCACGTCAGCGGGATAAATCCGTATTCTCTGTCTTTAAATTTTTTATTGCGTTTGAGTTCCTTTTCCGCTTCGATCAGATTCCCGTCGACGTACAGTTTTTTGCGGTCGTTATCCCTCCCTTTCGCGGGATTTACGCCGCCCGTCGTCTCGCTCGTCAGTCCTTTACCCGTAAACACCGTCACAAAGAATTGTACGAACATCACAAGCGCCTGCACGATCCGTACGGGAATAAGCAGTATTTCCAAAAACGGATTTCCGCTGCGCTTTTCTCTGTTCGGGCGACGGATGCAGTACAGCGCGCCGTCCTTCGCCTGTCTGGGTTTTATATACGAATATTTCCCGTCTGAAAATTCCTCTCTTATCTCCATCGAAGACAGACGTATGCTGTAAATTCCAGACGGGGCGAATTGACCGGTAAAATTTCCGTTCGCATCCCGCCCGACGCCCGCACTGTCGAAAAAAATAAGGTCCGGATCGACGGGTGAAAAGCTTGGGTTCTGATCGCGAGAATCTCCGTCGGTGAGCGTCTTTAATTCCGAATTCGCAGGGTTAAGCGTCCCGATTTTCGAAGTAACGCCGTCGCTGCAAACGGTTACGGCATATTCCGCGCCGCCGCCCTGTACGGACAAAATTTCCACATCCGACGAGGAGTATATGTGTTCTTCCGGATCTTTCACGTTTAATACATTCTTTCGGTATACTCCCGAAGAACCGTTTACGGTAAAAGCGTACGTCACCTTTTCTTCCTCGATCTGCGCGCCGTTGACGTATGCGATAATCTTTTCCTTTCGGTTCCGGTATGTATCGTAGTCGCCGCGGTAGCGCGCGCCATCGCCGCCATACTTCCATTCGTCGTTTTTTGTTTTCGATTCGGCATAACGTTTATAGCGGAGAATATATTCGCTATCGGAAACGTCTCCCTTTTCACCGTCGAAATACCCTATTTTATCGCCATCGGCATAAGAAAATTTTTCCATGAGATAATCCTCCCTATCTTAATACGCAAGCAATGGACTTTTTATATTTCTCCTGCTATAATATAAATTATCCACAGAGTGATCGAATCATTTTTTCAGGTATTATATTATGTCGGTATTTTTAAAGCTTACGCTGCTCTTTCTGTTCGGAAGTACATGCGGTTGGATTCTTGAATTTTTCTTCCGCCGCATCGTACATAAAAAATGGATCAACCCCGGTTTTTTGACGGGTCCGTGTCTTCCTCTCTACGGGACGGGCGTCGTCGGATTATATCTCATCTGTTCGATCGATTGTTCGTTTATCTCTTCCCCGATATGGCAGCACGTATTTCTCGTGTTTCTCATTACCGTCGCCATGACAACCGTCGAATATGTTACGGGACTTATATTTATTCGGGGTCTGCACGTACAACTCTGGGATTATTCCGAACGGTTTGCAAACATTCAGGGAATCATCTGTCCGTTGTTTACGCTTGCATGGGGCGCAATCGGAGCGTTATATTACTTTTTTTTGCATGAACATATGGTACATCTTGCCGATTGGATCGTATCCGCTCCCGCTTATTCCTTTTTTATCGGAATATTTTACGGAATCCTCTTTGTCGATATCGGCTATTCCTTCCACGTCGTTACCAAAATCCGGAGCTGGGCAAAGAAAAAAGGAGTCGTCGTCAAATACGAAACGCTGAAAGAGAGCGTACGCGAAAAGGCAAACGAAATCAAAGACAAAGTTCATTACGTATTCGCTTTTCGCAGCAAAGACGGCCTTGACAGCGAACTCGACTACTATCACGAACAGGAAAAAAACCGCCGTCCGAAAGATAAAAAGTAATCAACGGAAAAACGTTATCTCCACCCCTTTTTTCTGGGCATAATTTACGGTATACGCGGCTCCTCCCTTGTCCTTTATGCAATATGCAAAGAGAATATCCGCTCTGTCTACCATATATCTGTCTCTTGCAAGAAAACAACCGTCGCAATAATATTCGTATAAAACGCGTTCTTCGTCGCACCAACTCAAAAGATCGGAATACCGTTTTCTTTCCGCGTTTTTAAAACTTTCGCCGTGTCCTCGATAGGGAATACAAGCCTCGATCCGGATACGGTATTTTTGTTTGAGCGCTGCAAGACATTCCAACGACAGAAGATCGAATCCTCGCGCCATTCCGCATAAAAAAACGTCGTATCCCGATCTGATCAATTCTTCTAACGTATCGTACAACGCGTTAACGTTAAAATCTTTGGGTAAAGTTCTGTGTCCCGTCAAAGCGCACGTCATAAAATAGGCAGACTCCTCTCCTTTCCGTTTCCTCGGGGATACTTTTCAGGCGTTTTTTTCTCTTTTTTTACGACTGCAAGTACGCGCGATCCGAAATTTTCGGGTAATTCGTAATAAATGCTGCTTTCGAGTCTGCCTCCAAGCGTTTTAATCGCATTTTTTGCTTCCTCGATTTCTTCCTCGTTTCCTTTGTAAGCAATCATTCTGCCGCCGACGCGGACAAAGGGCAAACAATATTCCGTCAGCGTGTTCATGCGCGCCACCGCGCGGGCGCAGCTTACGTCGAATTTTTCACGGAAATTTCCGCGCGCTCCGTCCTCTGCTCTCATATTTTCAACGCTCACGCCCGTTAAACCGAGTTCCGCAACGACCGTTCTTAAAAAAGCGCACTTTTTTCCCGTGCTTTCAAACAGCGTAAATCTTAAATCGTTTCGGAATATTTTCAGCGGAATGCTCGGAAATCCCGCGCCCGAACCGATTTCCGCAACGTTTTCTCCCTTAAAAAACAAACTTTCACCCGCTATTGAATCTAAAAAATGTTTATAAGTTACCTCTTTTTTCTCTGTAATCGCAGTGAGATTGTATCTTTGGTTATACGTTATCAACAGATTGCGAAATTGTATAAACTTGTCCCTATATTCGCCGTTAATCGCATCTAAATAACCGTTTATCCGTTTTTCATCGATTTTCATGCTTTTATTATATCATAAAATTATTCCTTTATCAACCGATTACAAATCATCCACCTTACAAATTCCACATTGTAGATAATTCGGTGGACAACCTCTTCTTGTTTCCTGATTTTATATAATTTTTATATTTACCTCGTTTTTTACTTTCCACAAGTATTATTTTCTGCGTGGACAAACTCTTTTTCTCCACAAGTTTTCAACAACTTATAAACAACGTGAAAATTTCAAGGATTTTATGAAAACGGGGGAAATCGCTTGTTATTTTTCTTATTTTCCGCTATAATATTCAAAGTAATATCCGCGTTTGGATAAATCAAAAAACTTGTCCACATTTCCACGCGCCTTATTATTACTATTATTATATTTTATTTTTATATTGTAATATTAACATCTCGAGGAGAACACCATTATGAAATTCGTTTGCGACGGACTTACCCTTTCGGAAGCAGTTACTAAAGCAAGCAAAGCTTGCGCCGTTCGTACGACTGCGCCGATTATGGAATGTATTAAAATAACGGCAAAAAACGATGAGGTAAAATTTCTTGCGACCGACGGAGAGCTTTCCATTCAGAAAATCGTAAAGGCAGAAGTATTCGACGAGGGAGAAGTTTGCATCCCCGGAAAACTGTTTGCCGATTTTATGGGCAAACTTTCGGGAGAGGAAGTTTGTATTTCTACGGGAGAGAGAGGCGTTGAAATCAGATACGGGGAATCCAATTCTTATATGCAGCAATTGAATGCCGAGGAATTTCCGCAGATCAATCTTGAGATCGGAGAAAATTATTTTGTTCTCAAGCAGAAAGATTTGAAAAAAATTATCGGAGAGACGGTGTTTTGTTGCGCACAGGACGATTCGCGCCCTGTATTAAAGGGCTGTCTGATGGAATTTAACGAAAAACTCGAAATGACCGCGCTCGACGGTTACCGTCTTGCACTTTCTACCGCGCCGATCGTAAGCAAAGGAACGGTGGAAAGTATCATATGCCCCGCAAGGACGCTCGGAGAAATTTCGCGTATGTTGCAGGACGACGACGGCGAGATCACGTTGTATACGCAGGGCGGTATGTTGATGGTTTCGATCGAAGGAATGGTGATCGTGTCCCGTCTCTATCAGGGAGAATTTATCAGAAAAGAAAACGTGCTTCCGCGTGAATTCAACACGGTTGTAAAGCTTGACAGAAACGAACTTGCTTTAAGTGTCGAAAGAGCGGCAATTCTCATTCGCGGAGATAAAAATAATCTTGTAACGCTCGATATTCACAACGGACTTGTAAGAATTTCTTCCGTTTCTGAAATCGGAAACGTTACGGAGAGTGTAAAAGCGGAGACGGATGGCAAAGATATCGTTATCTCCATGAATGCAAAATATTTGCTTGACAGTTTGCGCGCGCTTGACGAAGAAAATATTATACTTTCCTTCAACGGACCGGTTGCGCCTTTCATTTTGCAAAATGCGGAGAAAAAAGACAGCGTTTATCTGATTTTACCTGTGAGAAACGCCGCATAAATACTTGACGGAAAAGAATAAACAATTTATAATCAAAAAAGAAAATAACCTTTTAGGAGAAAGAATAAAATGAAAAGAACTTATCAACCCAAAAAAAGACAGAGAAGTAAGGTACACGGTTTCCGTCAGAGAATGAAGACGAAGGGCGGAAGAAACGTTTTAAAGAGAAGAAGAAATAAGGGCAGAAAACACATTTCCGCATAAGTTATGAAATATCTGCGGTTAAAACGCAAAAAAGACTTTTCTAAAATCGTAAAATCGGGAAAAAGAATTTATGCTCCTTCGCTGACGATCGTGATTTTTCCTGCAAAACAGACGAAAATGGCTGTTTGTGTGGGAAAAAAATACGGAAAAAGCGTGGAAAGGAACAGAATTAAGAGGCTATTGCGCGAGGCGTTCCGTACACAAGAGGGAGAGATTGTGTCACCGTGTCATATTCTTTTGATTCCCAAAGTAGCGGAAAAGTACGAATACGGCGTGTTTTGGCGGGATATCGGAAAATTATTGCGGCGGGAAAAACTCCTTGAAACTCAGAATGCGTGAAATCGCGTTGAAAAATTGGCGTGTTTTAAGAAAAACCGTCCTGAAACCGTATTTGAAGGCGGCCTGTATTTGGCTTATCGAGTTTTATCAACGGCATTTTTCAAAACACACCTGTCTCTATACCCCCACTTGCTCGGAATATACTAAGCGTTGCATCAACAATCTCGGTGTAATTTCGGGGATAATTCTGGGCGTATGGAGAATTTTACGCTGTAACCCGCTTTCAAAAGGCGGCTACGATCCTGCGCCGGAAAATTATTTTAAAGTCAGATGGATCATCTGATATAGGTATTCAATGAACATATTCTCAACGCTTGCGGCAGTCAGTTTTCCTCTGCTTGAGGACGGATTTTATATTCCGCTGAACTGGCTGGAAAATTTTATCAGGATTATTATTGAAGGGGTCGGCATTACGGGCATCGGTATTATTATATTCACGCTCGTATTAAAAGCCATTACTCTCCCCTTCGATATCTATCAGCGCGTCAAAATGCGCAAGCAAACGCTTGTTATGCGCACAATGAAGGACGATCTTGATAAACTGCAAAAACAATACGCAAATGACAAGACAATGTATCAGCAGAAAATGATGGAGCTGTATAAAAAGAACGGATACAGTCCCCTTTCGGCATGCTTGCCCGCCATTGTGTCGCTTGTTATCCTGATTGTTGCGTTCAGTTCGCTCAACAGTTATTCTCAATATGCAAATTTGAGTATGTACGAAGGAATGACGAGCGCGTATAACGCGGCCGTGCTTGAAAACTGCGTTTTGCCTGAATATGATGAGAACGGCGCGATTATTCTCGGCGACGACGTCGTTACGCGCGAAGAAGTCCGCGAGGGAGAAGGTACGTTTATTATCGTATCGGCAAAAGCGGAAGATAAATTTTTATTTTACGAATACAATAAAGACGTTAATCATCCCACCATCTCCTATCTTATCGATACGGAAAAATTATATTCTTATAAAAAAGCGGATATCGACGGGTTAGTTTCGGAAGAAAATATTTCTATCGAGACGGCTTGTTATAATTATGTGCGTGATATCGGAGCGGCGGCAGCGGCGAATTATTATCACGAAAATCCGCCTGATTTCCTTTGGATCAAGAATATCTGGTATCCCGACGTATCGTATAACCATCCGATCCAGACGTACGACGAGTTTATCGGCACGCGCGGAATGGGCGAAGAAGAGGTCGTTACAAAGGATTGGAAAGAAGGAGAGGACAAGCCTAAAGTAAAAGCCGTAATGACGCAGGCGATGTATGAAAATATTACGTCTAAGCTCGACGTTGAAAAAACGCAGGCAAACGGTTATTTTGTACTCATTATTCTTTCGATCGGACTTATGGTTCTTTCGCAGTTTATTACAATGCGTAGTTCCAAAGAGAGCAATCAATATCAGACGCTGAACGGTACGGGCGCAATGTCCCAAAAGATTATGCTGATTATGATGCCGCTTATCTATGCGATTTTTGCGTTTATGTACAGCGCGGCATTCTCGATCTATATGACGATGAGCAGTATTATCGGTATTCTTGTGACGGTGCTTTCAAACTTCTTTATTGGCAGAAGTTTTAAAAAGAAGGAAGACGAAATGATCGTACAAAAATACACGCGCGCCGTTCCTTGGAAAACAGCGCAAAACGACGGTAAAAATAACAAAAAGAATAAGAAAAACAAATAATTAAGGGGAATAAAGTACTCAATATGGAAAGAAAAGAAATTTTCAGCGGAAAGACGGTTGAGGATGCAATTGAAACGGGATTGAAATCGCTCGGCGTTACGCGTGAAGAAGTAGAAATCGAGACGGTGGAAGAAGGAAAGAAAAAGTTGTTTCATTCCGTTCCTGCGCAGGTTGTGATTACTGTCAAAGATAACCGTACGGACGGAGAACGCGCCGTCGTGTTTTTAAAAGGGTTATTTGACAAACTCGGCTACGAAGTCGATCCCGTTTTGACGAGCGAGGAAGAAAAAATCGAGATCGAACTGAATACAGACTCTACAAGGGGTCTGATCGGGCGCAGGGGCGAAATGATCGATTCCATTCAGGTATTGGCGGGCGCAGTCGCAAATATCGGCAGACACGATTATAAGCGCGTTGTCGTCGATTGCGGCGGTTACCGTAAAGAGCGCGAGGAAAAACTCAGACATATTGCCGAAAAGCTTGCAGATAAAGCGGTGCGTCTCGGAAAAAAAGTGCGTCTGGAACCCATGAATCCTTACGACAGACGGACGGTGCACGCCGCGCTCGTCGATAACGAGAACGTAACGACGAAGAGCGAAGGCAAGGAACCGATGCGTTTTGTCGTCATTATCCCCAAGAATCTGAAATTTAACGACAAACGCGATCGTTACGAAGGCGGGCGCGGCGGAAGAGGAAAATTCGATCGGGACAGAAAGGATCGTAACGGCGGTAAATTTTCGGGCAACAAAGAGAGAAAGCCTATCCCCCACCGTGAGTTGCCTGCAGAAGAGACGCCGCAGACTTCGGGAACGAGTTTTAAACGCGATTCTTCCTCCGGCAGCGGTTATCAAAAGGGAAATTTCAGCCGGTTTATCGGAACATATCTCGGCAACTCCCGCGAAAACGAGGGTTCGTTGACGGCATACGAGAATAAAGACGAAGAATAATCGAAAAAGCCTCTCGATCGAGAGGCTTTTTTATAACATTCAGAGGTGTTTTGAAATGAAAATAGAAAATAATATTTTAAAAGATTATTTAAAAAATGTTTATTTTATTACAGGCACGGCATATGCCGGAAAATCTACGATGGTTAAAATGCTCGCAGAGCGTTTTGATATGATTGCTTGCGGCGAGAATTACCATAGCGTTGCAAGCGACAGAATTGCTACGCCGCAATTTCAGCCGAACATATGCTATTTTCAGACGATGAGCGGTTGGCAGGAATTTGTCTCCCGCACACCCAAAGCGTATGCAAAATGGCTAAAAGATACGGCGATCGAAGCGGCGCAATTTGAAATTGCCGAATTGTTGCGGCTATCCGCAAGCGGAAGAAAGATCATCGTTGATACGAATATCCCGATATCGGAGCTCAAAGAGATATCCGATTATCATCGCGTTGCGGTCATGCTGTCGCCGCAACAAGATTCGGCAAACAGATTTTTTGAGAGAGACGATCCCGAAAAGCGCTTTTTATTGGAGCAAATTAAAAAGTCGCCGACGCCTGAGAAAACGTACGAAAATTTTAGAAATTGTGTTGCGGAGGCAAATAGCATGGAGCAGTACAACGAATTTGCAAGTAGCGGATTTTTTACGTATCTTCGTACGAATTTCGAAGACGATACGCGGGAGGAAGTACTTTTTACTCTTGCACAACATTTCGGATTTATCCGATAAATATTCTAAAAACATAAGGGCTTTCGGACAATCGTCCGAAAGCCCTTATGTTTTAGGGAAGTCCCCTTTCTTGCATTTAGTTATTCGCAAGCCATTCTTCGGCTGCTTTTTTCGTGCAGCTCTTAATGTCTTCCTTTTTGTAGGGCGAATTTTCTCCGCCGTTCGTGTAAAGGAAGTAGTCCCCTTCCTCAGTGACATACATCGTAACTTCGTATCCCGCGGGATCGCCGTATGCGCCGTTTACAACTTTTTTTACGATATGAGCAGTTGCAGTGTCGAAAGTTTTTGTCTTTGTCTTCTTAATCATTCCTTTAATTCTCCTTAACAGAAATTTATGCCATTATTGTAAAATTTCTCCAACATTTTGTCAATGAAAGCTATATGAAATTTTTTTAAAAAAATTATTAACACTTTTAATTAAAAATTTTTAATAGACTTCTCACGGCGTGTTACTTAACAACACATTTTTTGCGACACGAGCATAGAAATTGCTCCTGAAATAATTTCGGACATAGCGTAAACCATATTTAAACGCGTTAAATTGAGCAGAGAATAGGAAAAAGCGCTTTTTTTTGCGACGATTCCGAGCACGGATACGTCTCCTACCTTGCCGAGCCGTTTGTTGGCTCCCGATCCGGGGCGGAGAGAACCGTCGGTTATCTTTATAATGCCTACGTCTCCGTCCTCGCCGACAGCTGCATCGATAGCGATAATTTTACTTTTAGGATGTGTTTTACTTAAAAAATCGTTAAGATACTTAACTTCTTTTGCGGTAACGGGATTTGAAAGCGTTCCGTAAACGTATGCCTCGAAACCGGAAATTTTTTTTCTGACGAGCGTTCCCGTGATAGGCCCGAGACTGTCGCCGACCGCCAGATCGCTTCCGATACATAAAATTACGGGAGGCGCAGATAAATTGCCGAGAATTCCGCTTAAAGCCATCATAGCGCCTGTTTCGGCAAAGGAATTGTAGAAGTGAAAGGTATATTCCATAAATAACTCCTGAACAAATTTATAGATACATGATTGACGCAATGCGGTAAAAATATAACTGATTTTTTTTGCTCGACATAAGTTTAAAGATATGTTATAATGGCAATACCGAGACAGGAGGTTTTAATATGACATCAACACTACTCGCCCAAGCGTCTTGGATTATGGACGTACTGTTTTTCCTTGTTCTTGTAGGCGGGCTTGCGCTGGGCGTTCAGCGCGGTTTTATTAAGGGGATATGTTCTCTTGCGGGGACGTTGTTTTCAATTGCCTTTGCATTTTTCTTCTGCGTCTCCTTTGAAGTCTTTCTTGATAACCTATTTGGCATGACAACGGCTATTTCAAACGGACTTGTGGGCGCATTTTCTGGCAGTGAGGCAATGTCAACGCCAATCGGCTCCGGAGACTTGGCGCAAGCTTTGGAGGAGGCGAGCGTTCCGTCTTTTATAGCTAACGCGATCGTCGGCGCATTCGACGGAATGGGAGTACCCGACGGTACAACGCCTGCAATGTTGGTTGCGCCGGTTGTTGCAAAGTGGATCGGAATAGCAATATCTTTCGTCTTGTTGATTCTGATTATGAAAATCGGTACATGGCTTGTCGGTAAACTTTTAACCGCTTTGGTGGAACGTATCCCTATTGTAGGAACGGTTAATATGCTTTTGGGCGGTTTGCTCGGACTTTTTAAAGGTTTAATTCTGTTATTTATCGTCTTTATGATCCTTTCATGGATTCCAAGCGAGTCGATGCATACATTTATTGCGGAAAGCGGCGTTGTAGGGAAGATTTTTGTGTCCGATTGGTTTGAAAATGCGACTTCATATATCTCCTCTTTTCAGTGGTACGAAGATTTTTTAGCGGGTGAATTGGTTTAATTCTGATATAAGTCATGGGGAAATGCGTAAAAAACGCGTTTCCCCATTTTCATATTTCAGAAAAACAAGCAATAGAATAAGTTAGTGTTAAAAAAAGCTGTTTAAATGCCGCTTTTTAACGCGCTTAATGTTTCACGTGAAACACTCAAAAATCAAAAAAATTCTTGGGAATGTTTCATGTGAAACAAAAATAGGCAAAAATGAGGTCAAAAAGGGCATTTTAAGGCCTTTTTTGCCTGTTTTCTCCTAAAAATGCAGTAAAATGTGGGGTAATTTGATAAACAAGTGAGAATTTAGCAAAATCGGAAAAATTTGGTCTCAACCGCTTGATTATTCTTATTTGATATGATACAATAATAACAGTCGGATTACACAGACTGAAATCGTATACAACAAACAAAAAGGAGTTTGAATGAGTAAAACAATTAAGGCGATTATCGGAGTTGTGATCGGTATTGTGCTCGTGATCGGTATATACTTTTTTGTATCTGCTGAAATCGATGCCAAAAAGGTCAGATCTTACGATAAATTCATTGAACTTGTCGAAGGCGGACGCTTTGACGAAAACGGTACGATGATCGAGGGGACGTTTGTACCCGAAAACGAGCGTATCCATAAGGTAGTTATCGATGGATATAACATGCACGGGTATTTAAACAAAGGGGATCGTAGTTACACTTATTCCACAACGGGCCCCAGTCACTACGATGCAAATTCCGAGTTGATTAAGACTTGGCTCGAGGGCGGAATTCAAGTTGAATTTCGTGACCCGAATGCAGGGGCGGGTTGGGGAAACTTTATTTATATCGGAATCCTTGTCGTAGGGATTATCGTATTCTGGCTGGTTCTTCGCGCGACGAGCGGCGGTGGCGGCAAGGTAATGAACTTTGGCAAGACAAAGGCAAAGGTTTCGAGTAACTTAAAAGTTCGTTTTACCGACGTTGCAGGAGCGGAAGAAGAGAAAGAAGAGCTTGCCGAGATTGTAGAGTTCTTAAAGAGTCCTAAAAAGTTCTCTGATCTGGGCGCGCGTATTCCTAAGGGCGTATTGCTTGTCGGCCCTCCCGGAACGGGAAAAACGCTCTTTGCCAAGGCAGTTGCAGGAGAGGCGGGAGTGCCGTTCTTTTCCGTCAGCGGTTCGGACTTTGTAGAGATGTACGTCGGCGTGGGAGCTTCGCGTGTGCGTGATTTGTTTGATCTTGCGAAACGCAATCAACCTTGTATTATTTTTATTGACGAAATCGATGCAGTTGGTCGTCAACGCGGTGCGGGATTAGGCGGAGGTCACGACGAACGCGAGCAGACGTTAAACCAGATACTTGTTCAGATGGACGGTTTTGATTCCAACGAAGGCGTAATCGTTATGGCGGCGACCAACCGTGCGGATATATTGGACAGTGCGTTACTTCGTCCTGGTCGTTTTGACCGTCAGATATATGTCAATCTTCCCGACGTAAAGGGCAGAGAAGCAATTCTGAAAGTGCATTCGCGGAATAAGCCGCTCGCTCCGGACGTCAACTTTAAAGTGATTGCCCGCATTACAAGCGGGTTCTCGGGAGCGGATCTCGCCAACCTGTTAAACGAGGCTGCAATTCTCGCCGCAAGGGCAGGCAAACGTATGATCGGGAATCTTGAATTGTACGAAGGCATCAATAAAGTAATTATGGGGCCGCAGAAGAAAAGCCGTGTGGTTACCGAGGCAGACAAAAAGTGTACGGCTTATCACGAGGCAGGGCATGCAATACTTGCTAAGCTCTGCGAGCATTGCGACGAAGTTCAGGAAGTTTCTATTATTCCGCGCGGGATGGCGGCAGGATATACGTTGCAACGTCCCGAAACGGATGATCGCAGCGATACTGTTAACAAACTTAACGATGATATTTGTATGGCTCTCGGCGGAAGAGTTGCAGAAGAACTTGTGATTCATGACTTTTCGGCAGGCGCATCGGGCGATATTCAACATATTACAAATCGCGCACGCAAAATGGTTACTGAATGGGGTATGAGCGACCGTTTGGGACCCATTGCTTACGGGAGCAGCGGTCCAGTGTTCCTCGGAAGAGACTACGAGGAACGTAAAGTATATTCCGAAGAGACCGCCGCGGTCATTGACGAAGAAGTCAAAAAGATTATTAACAAACAATATGAACGGGCAACGAAATTACTCAGCGAAAATCGTCAAATACTTGACAATATGGCTCGCGTGCTTGTTGAGCGTGAAACGATTTATACTTCCGAAGTAAACATGTTGATGAAGGGGGCGACGTACGACGAAGTGCTTGCCTATATGGAAGAGCATGATAAAAAGACGCCCGACAATCCGTTCGGCTCGGTATTGCCCGAGGAAACTTCGAAGTCTGAAAACAAAGAAGAGGCGGAAAAGTCTGAAGAAAAAGCCGAAGAAACGGTTGAGCCTACGGAGACGGCAACGGAAGAGGGTAAAGAAAGTACGGACGATAACGAAAATTGACGAGTGAGGTGTTGGAACTATGGCAACCACTGCGACGGCGAAGGGAAAAGTAATCGCTTTCTCAAATCAAAAGGGCGGCGTCGGAAAAACGACGACGTGCGTGAATATGGCGGCTTATATCGCAAAAGCAGGAAAAAGAGTGTTGCTTGTGGATATGGATCCGCAGGGAAACGCAACGACGGGATTGGGATTTTCCAAAAGCACGTTAAAAAAATCCGTCTATAACGTTATTATCGAAGACGAGGACGTTAAAGACAACGTGCTCGATACCGAAATCGCGGGGTTATCCGTGTTGCCCTCGAACATCGATCTTGCGGGGGCGGAAGTCGAACTTGTCTATAAAAAAAGTCGCGAAAAAGTATTAAAAAGCGCGTTGGATAAGGTGCGTTCGAGCTATGATTATATATTGCTCGACTGTCCGCCGTCGCTCGGTCTGATTACCATTAACGCGCTTGCTGCCGCGGACAGCGCAATTATTCCTATCCAAAGCGAATACTACGCGCTTGAGGGACTTTCGCAGCTTATGAATACCATTTCGCTCGTGCGCCAGCACCTCAATAAAGGGTTGAAAGTAGAGGGCGTGGTGCTTACGATGTACGACGGCAGATCGCTCATCAGTAAGCAGATTGCGGCGGAAATCAAGAAGTATTTTACAAAAAAGCTCTATGAAATCGTCATTCCGCGGAATATCCGCCTTTCGGAGGCGCCGAGTCACGGAAAACCGATTATGTTACACGATCCGAAGTGCATGGGCGCGCGCGCATACGCCGCTCTCACGGAAGAGTTTTTGAAAAAATCCGAAGGGAAAGGAGAATAAACGATGGCAAAAGGTCTCGGCAAAGGGCTTTCCGCATTGTTCAGCGAAACGGAAGCCGATTATGCAAACGCACAGACAGAGGGTGGCGCAGCGACTGAACTCGCGATTTCGGAGATATTCCCCAATCCCGATCAGCCGCGTAAAGCGTTTGACGAGAACGCCATGCGCGATCTCGCCAATTCCGTAAAAAAACACGGCGTGATCATGCCGCTTATCGTAAACCGCGCGCCGGACGGGCGATATATGATTATTGCGGGCGAACGGCGGTACCGCGCGGCGATTATGGCGGGACTCGAAACGGTTCCCGCCGTGGTCAAGGAATTGGAAGAGCGTGAAATTCAAGAAATTTCCCTGATCGAGAACTTACAGCGCGAAGATCTGAATCCGATCGAAGCCGCGTACGGTATGAAACGGCTCATGGAAGAATTCGCGCTCACGCAGGAAGTGCTTGCCGAGCGACTCGGAAAATCCCGTCCCGCGATTGCGAATACGTTGCGGCTTTTGACCCTTTCCGACGCAGTGATCCAACTTGTTCGCGAGGGAAAGCTGTCCTCGGGGCATGCGCGCACGCTTGTTCCCGTTGCCAAGGAGGCGCAGGAAGAGCTTGCACAGGAGTGTCTGAAAAACGGTTGGTCTGTCCGCGAGATGGAGCGCGCCGTCAAAGCGCATCTCAACCCGCCTGAAGTACTTGCAAAAGAGAAGGAGAAAAAGAACGCACAGACGAGCGCGGAACTCAAATATCTTGTTGAACGGTTGCGCGGAACGTTTAAAACGAAGGTTTCGCTCATCGGGACGGAGAAAAAAGGACGCATTTATATCGATTATTATACAAGAGACGATCTGGATCGGATCTGCGAATTGCTTGAAATTATCGAAAATCAAAAATAAAGAAAAGCGGAGCGTTTTTGCTCTGCTTTATCCTTATATATTAAAACAAATGTTTACCGTTAATATAACGTTTGAAATAAAACGAACGCCGTTAAACGCAGCGGAGCTTTCCGGTTTTTTTTCGGAAAAACGGATTAATTAAGGATTTTTGGCAAAACGGACGGCAAGTTTTACGAAAAATCTCTTTCCTCCCTAAAATTGATGGATTTTGCCAAAAAAAAGACAAAAAAGTGTCCATTTTCACAAAAAAATTATTTAAATGACATTGACAAAGTAAAAATTGTGTGTTATATTATTGTCAGTACATGTAGTGACGAAAGGGGGAAAGTCATGAAATGATGCATTCGTAATTATTTTCATACTCTTTTTCTGTCCTTTCGGGCAGGAAGGCATGTGAATTACGAATGCTTTTTTTTATGTCTGTCAAACACGTCGCTTGGCTCGGTTCAACGCAGTTTACGCCGGAACGCACCGTCTCAGGGGGGATGCGGAGCAATCGCGCGAATACCGGGAAGTACAAAAACAAATTTATTATAAGAGGTGTTAAAATGAAGATGAGAAAGATTTTTAAGAAAACTTCTCTCGTTGCGCTCTCTGCCGTCGTTGCCTGCGGTACTGCCGTTGCGTTTGCAGGATGCGGAAACAAAGATCTGGAACTCAAAGTTTCCATTTTCTGTAACGAGCAAGACGGAATCTTGAATGAGAGACTTTGTAACGAGTGGGCGAAGAACTACACGGAGACGCTCCGTGCGGACGGTACGCTCAGCGCAGACGAAGAGATTGAGGTTAAGTTCAGTTATGAAACGAACACAGATTCTTATTTCCAGAATTTGCTCCGTGAAATTTCGACGAATACCGCGCCCGACGTATTTTACGTTTCCCCCAAGTACGTAAAAGCATGGCAGAAACTCGGACGCGTACTTGATCTTACGGAGTATCTTGCCGACGATGCGCAGAACATTGCAGACGTCTGGGACGATTCCCTCGGATTTTACGGCTATTCGAACGAAGCCGGCTATATTTTCGGTTCGCGTCTTACGTGGGACGATAGCAGCAAGACGTTTAAAACGGCAGGCGGTCTGACGGCGGGAATTTACGGACTTCCCAAAGATTATTCGAACTTCGGTCTCGGATTCAACGGAAACTTCTTTACAAAAGCGATCAGAGAGGATATCACCTCCAAGACGGCGACGACGTCCCGCGCGGTCACAGGCGCGGAGTATGCGGGCGCTTCGCTCAGATATACGGGCGCAGGCGACGAGGGCGTTATTACGTACGCCGCAGGCGAGCATGAGGGAGAAGATGCTCCCATCATCGTAATCGGCGAGCCTGTTAAAATCAAACCTTATAATTTCTATCGTTATGCAAGCTACGAGCAAGCATCGCAAAACGGCGATCCGATGGCGCTCTCCGTTGAAGAATTTACGGACGGAGAAGGCTATACGGTTACCATTCCCGGATTCCCCGGCGATACGTTTGCCGAAACCTATACAGCGGAGGAGCACAAGACGATGCCTTCCGATAAACGCAACACCGATGCGGTTTACGATTCGTCTCAGGGATATATTACCTATACCTATGCAGAGTACGGCGCGCTTACGTGGTTGCTCACCTATTACTTCAACACGTTCTCGTGGGATGCGAGAAATACTTCCAACCGCGCGGGAAATACGACGAGCGGCGTCGGCGGAATGGTGAACGCGATCGGTACGCAAAAGAACGTTTACGGTAACGACCAGTACGACGGCGTTCTCTATTTGCTTCCTTGGCTCGCGGGCAACGACGCTAACTATCTGAATACGGCGTCGACTACCGTTAAAAACCCTACGGGAACGACGACCGAGAATGTCAGCAAGATCGATATTACGGGCGCGGCGGTCGACGTAGCGGTTCAGTACGGCGTAAACAGCGAGAAGTACCTCGACGCGCTTGCAGCGTTCTGGGCATACGGTTCCGACTGGAACGGAAACTCCAACAACGCGGGCGATACGACTGCGGCGAAAGACTCCGGTTGGGATTTGTTCTGCGGCGGTTCGGTTATCTTCTACGGCGCAGGTACGTGGGATGCGGCTACGCGTAACAGAGCGGACATCAACTTCCTTCAGTTCAGAAGCATGCCCGAGCCTGTTTCCGAGGATTTCGCGCTCTATTCCAGCGTTAAGAATATGGACTATGAACTTGAAGAGTTCGGAACGGAGGACGCTCCCGCCGTTTGGACGGAAAAACAGCTCTACGACAGTCAGGTTGCGCGTCAGGATCAATGGGGTGCGCGTATGGACTCCGTCGGCTACGGCGTGAACGCGTCGCTCAAAGAATTGACGGGTAAGAGCTCGTGGAAAGCAAAGGGCGCCGCTGAACTTATCAAGCTTATGACGATCGATAAGAATACGCAGGTTACGCTTACCTATGCAGGATCGCAGTTGCCCAACTTCAAATCCCAATGCGAAGAATTCCTTCTGTATCAACACGAAGATTACAAAGAGACCGGTTCGTTCAAGAATATGATCACGCCGGACGGCAATGCGGCGGGCGAAGACGTTTGGGCGTCCACGTACGAGAAAGCGCGTCAGTTGGTTGCCGCGAAAGACGGTACGGTTGCAGAATGGTGTACGGCAAACAACGTTGCGTTCGATCCCCAATACGGCAGCGATAAAGTAAGCGATGTCGGCGATCTTGCATATGCAATGAAGGTGCTCTATCTTGTAACCTATAACAAGAGCGACAGAGACCTTGCGCTGAGAATGCAGATGGGTATGAATGCCGTTCGCGATACAACGATGTATACGTACGAAACGGGTTGGATCAACGTATTCGAGCCGCGCGGTAAAGCGTACGTTATGCCTTACGTCATGCAAGCGGCAATCAAAGACAGCCAGCTCAGAAATCTTGCTACGGATGCAACGGCGACGCCGACTCCTGCGGCAGGTCAGTTTGTTACGCCGAGATGGTTTGTAAACAGATTTATCGACGAGTCCCAGAGATTGCTCGATCAGGCAATTACCAACGAAAAGGCGGCAATGGGCGAATAATTAAGAAAAAACGGAGGCGAAAACGTATCTCCCTGCGGGGGGATACGTCCGCATTCCGAAGAGTATGAAGAGAGAGGAGGGAATTCGATGGAAGAGAATATTACGACAGCCGAAGCCGTAGAAGTTGTGCCTTCCGCCGCTGTATCCGAAGAGACGATTCCGCAGAAAAAGCAGAGAAAGCCGATCAATCAGCAAAAGTTAATGGATAACATCTGGGGTTGGGTTTTCTGTATTCCGCTCATCGTCGGGACGGTCTGGTTCGTTTACATAGCGTTTGTTTTGGCGCTCATGTTGTCGTTTACGGATTTCTCGATGTCTAAGGGATTGTGGGACGTTATCGGAAATTATGCATCGGAAGTAGACAAATTTGCTTCGAGCGTAGATCATGCCGGACACGGCGGCGCATTTTTCTGGTATGCCCAAGCGTTTACAAAGACGATCGACGGCAGTCTGACGAATTTGAACGAGATGGGAGCATACCTGCTGAATACGGTTGTTTATTTGATCGGTATTCCGATCGGTATGGTTCTTTCGATGTTTTTTGCGGTCTGTATGTCGCGCGACATCAAGGGCGGAAACCTGTTCAGAGTAATCTATTATCTCCCCTGCGTAGCAAGTACGGTTGCTATCGTGTACACGTTTAAAATCATGTTCGATTCGACGGGCGTTATCAATCAGCTGCTCGGACTTGCGGGAGACGAGGCGGGACAGGGCGCGTTTATCTGGATGGCGACGACGGGCAACGCCGCGCTTACTTGGGGAACGATGACGGGCTCGAATAGCACGTCGGCATTTATGATCGATCCCTATTGGTGCCAAGGTCTTTTCACGAAGTTGGTAATCATTATCATGGCGGTGTGGAAAGGTCTGGGCGGAACGATCATCCTGTATGCGGCGGGACTTGCAGGCGTGAATGCGGCGACCAAAGAGGCGGCTCAGATCGACGGCGCGAACGGTTGGCAGATTTTTTGGAAAGTTACGATGCCCGATCTTTATCCCGTTATCTTCTATAATATCGTTACGGCAGTCATCGGCGGTATGCAGATTTATATGGAACCCGTGCTCCTCGTCGGTGAAGATTACATGACTTCCGGTTACGTATCGCTGATCTGGAATTACGGTATCAACGGTAACGGTAACGCAATGGCGGCAAGACCTTCGCAGGGGGCGGCGCTCGGTATGTTGCTCGCGATTCTCATTTTCGTCATTACAATGTTCCAGTTCTGGCTGGATTCGAGAAATAAGGACTAAGGAGGGAAGAGAACATGGAAAATATTCAGACAGAAACAATTGCCGTGAAAGAATCCGAAATTTCCCCCTTCCGTAACGGACTCGGCGCAGTCCTCGCGTTCTTCGGCTTTTCGTCCAAGACGCACCGCGCAAGTAAAAAGCGCGCAAAGCTCGTAGGAGATATTTTTACTTATATCATTCTCCTGTTCGGTTCGTTCCTTATGCTCTTTCCGTTCTGGTGGATGGTAGCGGGTTCGTTTGCGGATACGTCCATTCAGGGAACGGGAATGCCGATTTTAAGGCGCATGGTTTGGTGGCCTGAGCGCAGTACGTTCCAGAGCGAGCTGACGGGCATTTCCAATCCGTTTGTAAATTATGCGACGGTATTCACGAACGCATTTCCTTCGATCAACAAGGAACTTACCTTCTGGCGTGCGCTTGCGAATAACTTGATTTACTCGATCGTACCCGTTGTCATCGGCGTTATCACGTCGGCATCCGCGGCGTTCGCTTTCGCAAAGATCAACTGGGTAGGACGCAATGCCGTGTTCTATTTCCTGCTTGCGGCAATCATGGTTCCCGGACCCTCCATTATGACGACGCAGTTCGTTATGTATACGGAGCTCGGCTGGCGCGAGAACGGTCTTGTTCTCATTATCCCCGGACTTTTCGGTTCGATCATGACGGCGTTCTTTATTCGTCAGTTCCTGTTCGGTCTTCCCACTTCGATCATCGAGGCGGCAAAGATCGACGGCGCGGGATATTTCCGTATTTTCTGCGGATTTATTCTTCCTCTTGCCTTCCCCGCGATCATGGCGCAAGGACTGCTGTCCTTTATGGGATGCTGGAACAACTATATGGGATCGTTCATTATGATCCCGAGAAATTCGCTATGGATCAACCTGCCGCACGCGATTGCGCTGCTCGATAACGACGGGAACGGAGCATATGCAAATAACTATGCGGTCGTCATTGCGGCTTCGGTGCTTTGCGTTCTCCCCGTTATTATCCTGTTCGCAGTCTTCCAAAAACCGATTATTCAGTCGTTGATGCTGACGGGTTCGAAGGAATAAGGCGAAAAGATATCGATACAAAAACGGAACGCGTCCGCGCTCCGTTTTTTATCAAGTCGGACTTTTTAAGATATGCAGAACAATCATAAAAGCGCCGGAATTTGCTTTTATGTCTGCAAAAATTTTGCGCGACAGGCGCAGTAAGGAGGATTTTATGAAAAAGAGAAGTTTAGCGGCGGTTTCCGTATTGCTTGGTGCGTCTCTCGTTTTCGGAATGACGGGTTGCGGCGAAACGGAAAAGGAGTGGAACAACAAAGAGGATTGGCTCTATAAAGAGAGCGCGATTCCTACAGAAACGGCTGTTTTGCCAACCGAGGCGGCCGCGGCGGGCAGCGTTGCCGTGCACGATCCGTCCGTTTTTCAGGATCCGTTTACAGGCACGTATTATGCGTTCGGTTCGCATTTTGCGGTTTCTTCGTCGAAGGATCTCATAACGTGGAAACAGGAAGTCGGGGATAATAATCCCAAGGCGCTCTACGGCACGCACGATTGGCGCAGCGTCCTCAAAGAGACGGATAAATACGTCCCTGCGGGCGGCGGAATCAATTCTACGTGGGCGCCCGACGTGGAATATATCGACGGAACGTATTATATGTATTATTCGGTTACGGAAAAATTCGGCAGCGGGAAGTCGGTCATCGGCAGAGTTCGCGCGAACGACGTTTTGGGTCCGTATTCGAATGAAGAAATCATTGTAAAGAGCGCAGGCAAGAGCGGCGAACCCAACTGTATCGATCCCGAGTTATTTTATGATAAAGACGGCAAGCTTTGGATGGTATACGGTTCATTCTACGGCGGTATTTTTATTAAGGAACTTGACGAGACGGGACTTCCCGTGGAAGAAGGGTTCGGTACGCGCATTTGGGCGGATCGAGGCGGAGTCGAAGGTCCTTTTGTGTTCTATAATGCCGCGCATGATTATTATTATCTTATGACCTCCGAAGGCGATCTTAATTCCGATTACAATATGCGCGTTGCGCGCAGTAAAAATCCCGACGGGCCGTATGAGGATATCTCCGCTAAAAACGTAGGCGAGACCCGCGGGGCGGGCAACAAGCTTGCCGGAAATTATAAGTTCAATACCGACGGCAATAAAGTTGCGCTCGGGCATAATTCCGTGATCAAAAAAGACGGAAAGTATTTCGTCGTTATGCACGTTCGCAATGCGATTCAGGGAATGCACCATCTCGAAGTGCACCAGCTGTTTTTTAACGAGGCAGGCTGGCCTGTGCTTTCGCCCAACCGCTACGTCGGGGAAACGGCGGGACTTGTCTCGCAGGCAACTGCGGCGGGCGATTACGAGATCGTCGTTCATACGGCGGATAAGTCGTCGAACATTATCAATTCCGTAACCCATACGTTAAACGCGGACGGTAAAGTTTTAAAGGAAGGAACGGAAGCGGGCACTTGGACGGTAAAACAGGATTATTACGTAGAGATCACGCTCGACGGCGTAACGTATAAAGGCGTAATCGTTCCCTCATGGAAGGATTATGGCAATAAGAAGGGGATTTACAGTATTACGGCGACTTCGGACACAGGCAGACCGCTATGGTGTAACGGGGTATAACGGAACGTAAAAACGTTTAAGGAAAAAACTTATGAAGTATCCGAAAAACCCAAAATTTAATAAGCGGCTCATGCGCACGCCCGATTATACCGCTTGGCAGGAAGGCTGTGCGCACGATCCGTCCCTGCTCGAATGGGAAGGGGTATACTATGCCTATTCGACCGATACGTTCGGCGCGCCGTGCGGCTATCAGATTCGTAAGAGTACCGATCTGATACATTGGGAATATCTCGGGTCGGCGTTCGCGCTCGAGGGAACCGCACCTTTTTATAAGCGCGGTCAAGGGGGCGTCGGGCACGGCAATTTACAAGAGGCGTTCGATTGGTGCGTGACGGATCAGCGAGATCACGGGTTTGGCGTCTGTACGCATACGGACGGTACGTTTGCGCTTTGGGCGCCCCATTGCGTGCGCGGTACGGACGGAAAATTTTGGCTGTATTTTTGTCTTACAGGGCATTTCGGAGGTTCGAAATCCTGTATCGGGATAGCAAAATCCGATTCTCCCGAGGGCGGATTTGAGTGCGTATCGCTTTTGGTACAGTCTCCGGAGGGATGGCGTACGCCCAATGCAATTGATCCGCAGGTGTTCTTTGCCGAGGGAAGAATGTTTATGGTGTACGGCTCGTTCGGGTTGGGACTGTATCTGATCGAACTCGATCCCGAAACGGGGTTGCGTAAGGACGGGAGATCGTACTCCGATTTTGCACGCAAGCAGTGTTCGTTCGGGGAATATTACGGCGCGCATATTGCGAGCGGTTCGTTGGAAGGCGGGGTCATTCGTTATCACGAGGGCGTAAACGTGCTTACGGACGGAAAATGGGAGAAAAAGAATTATTATTACTTAATGTGTTCGTACGGTTCGCTCTCCACCGTGTACAATATGCGTTGCGGCAGAAGCGAGCGTCCCGAAGGTCCGTACGTTGACGTCAACGGAAACGAGCTTGTTTGTTCCACCGATATCGGTACGGGAAACAAAATGCTCGGCTCTTTCCGTTACGAGGACGCGCCTTTTGACTTCTTTTGTCCGGGGCATAACGATATGTTTGTGACGGAGGGCGGCGTCCGGTTGATTTCCTATCATTGCCGCACAAACTATTTTATCGATAAGGGATTAAGCCGCTCCAATAATTTTCATTATCTCTATCTTTCGCAATACGCGTTTAATTCGGACGGTTGGCCCGTCATGAATGCCAATCGATATGCGGGAGAGGAAATACAACCGATCGGAATGGAGGAGTTGCTGCATATCTCAGGCGGAAAGTTTGAAGTTTTGTTGTTTACGCAAAATTTTAAGTCGATCGATGCAAAACGCATATTGTTGCAGTCGGACGGTTTAATTACAGGTGAGTACCGCGGGCGATGGTATCTGTACGGAGATAACTATATTTCATTAGAAATCGGGGGCGAGGAATATCTCGGCGTGATTATGCCGGCATGGATCGAGCATCTTGATTCCGCAGGAATAGCGATTAGCGCGATGGGGCGCGCTACCGGCATGGCGGCTCATCTCGTCAGTACCAATAAGCTGTAAACAAAAGGATTTGAGATTTTACTCTCAAATCCTTTTTTAATAGTAGCAAATGTAGTTGCCCGAGGGTACGGGTTCTTATATATAATAATGTATATAGAGAAAGTTATTCTTTGTTTGCACGGTTAATTTTTTCGTTTTCCTCTTCGCTGTTCATAAAATCGGGTTTGGGGGCAGGTGTTTGGCGGCGAAACCCGTTCTTTGCGCCAAACATAAGCAACGCAAACAGGGCGGCGGCAATCAGAAGTCCCACGAGCCAAATCCATCCGAAGAATGCGCCGATCGGAATTGCGGCTGCAAGACAAAGTGCGGAAAGAATGCAAAACGTTATGCGCAGTATTTTCAAAACGGCTCTCCCAATGGTAAAATTTTCCTTTATTGTATCATACTTGAGAAAAAAACACAACATATTGTGGTGCAAAAAAAATGTAAAAAAAGTCTGAAAAATTTTACGAAAAATGACGAAAAACGGTTGACTTCTTGTTTTCTTAGTGCTATGATATGCAAGCTGTCTCAAGAGATCAGGTGAACGGACAGGCAGAAAAAAATTCTTCAAAATTCGAAAAAAAGTTGTTAAAAATCGTTGACAAACAAATTCGGATGTGATAGAATAAACAAGCTGTCCAAGAGAAAGGCAACAAAATATCGGAAAACAGAAAAAACTTCTGAATAAAACCGAAAAAAGTTGTTAAAAATGCTTGACAGGGGAAGAGCAGATTTGTTATAATAGACAAGCTCACCTCTTGAAAGGGTCAGCGCCGGACTGTTGTTCGGTTCACGCAGATTAAAAATAGAATAAGAAAGAAACGATTTTTTGTAACACAAAAACAGTTTCTGTCAATTTTTTTGAGAAATTAGTACTCAAAACAAAGTCAGCAAAAAGATAACGAGAATTTATTCAAGTTAGAGCCGTCGGTACGTTTAGCGCGTATCGGCTTTAAACAATTAAACTTAAGAGTTTGATTCTGGCTCAGGATGAACGCTGGCGGCGTGCTTAACACATGCAAGTCGAACGGATGCAAGGGGCTTGCTCCTTGCATTAGTGGCGGACGGGTGAGTAACGCGTGAGCAATCTGCCCATATCTGGGGGATAACAGTTAGAAATGACTGCTAATACCGCATATGACCACAGGGAGGCATCTCCCAGGGGTGAAAGATTTATCGGATATGGATGAGCTCGCGTCCCATTAGGTAGTTGGTGAGGTAACGGCCCACCAAGCCGACGATGGGTAGCCGGCCTTAGAGGGCGATCGGCCACATTGGAACTGAGATACGGTCCAAACTCCTACGGGAGGCAGCAGTGGGGAATATTGGGCAATGGAGGCAACTCTGACCCAGCAACGCCGCGTGAGTGATGAAGGTCTTCGGATTGTAAAGTTCTTTTCTAAGGGAAGAAGAAAGTGACGGTACCTTAAGAATAAGCCTCGGCTAACTACGTGCCAGCAGCCGCGGTAATACGTAGGAGGCAAGCGTTATCCGGAATGACTGGGCGTAAAGGGTGCGTAGGTGGTTTGACAAGTTGGTAGCGTAACTCCGGGGCTCAACCTCGGCACTACTACCAAAACTGTTGGACTTGAGTGCAGGAGGGGCAAATGGAATTCCTAGTGTAGCGGTGGAATGCGTAGATATTAGGAGGAACACCAGTG
This sequence comes from uncultured Christensenellaceae bacterium, assembly GCA_910586985.1. Lineage (GTDB taxonomy): Bacteria > Bacillota > Clostridia > Christensenellales > Borkfalkiaceae > Gallimonas. The sequence continues at coordinate 161,118 of CAJUKK010000004.1, forward strand.
GCGAAGGCGATTTGCTGGACTGTAACTGACACTGAGGCACGAAAGCGTGGGGAGCAAACAGGATTAGATACCCTGGTAGTCCACGCTGTAAACGATGAATACTAGGTGTAGGGGGTATCGACTCCCTCTGTGCCGTCGCAAACGCATTAAGTATTCCGCCTGGGGACTACGGCCGCAAGGTTGAAACCTAAAGAAATTGACGGGGACCCGCACAAGCAGCGGAGCATGGGGATTAATTCGAAGCAACGCGAAAAACCTTACCAGAACTTGACATCAAGTGACAATCCTTGTAATGAGGACTTCCCTTCGGGGACACGAAGACAGGTGTTGCATGGTTGTCGTCAGCTCGTGTCGTGAGATGTTAGGTTAAGTCCTGCAACGAGCGCAACCCTTGTGTACAGTTGCCAATATTAAGTTAGGAACTCTGTACAGACCGCCGTAGTTAATACGGAGGAAGGTGGGGATGACGTCAAATCATCACGGCCCTTACGTTCTGGGCCTCACCCGTGCTACAATGGCTATTACAAAGAGTCGCAATGTCGTAAGACGGAGCTAATCTCATAAAGATAGTCTCAGTTCGGATTGTGGGCTGCAACCCGCCCACATGAAGTCGGAGTTGCTAGTAATCCCGAATCAGCATGTCGGGGTGAATGCGTTCCCGGGTCTTGTACACACCGCCCGTCAAGCCATGGGAGTTGGGAGTGCCCAAAGTCAGTGTCCTAACCGCAAGGAGGGAGCTGCCTAAGGTAATACCAATGACTGGGGTTAAGTCGTAACAAGGTAGCCGTATCGGAAGGTGCGGCTGGATCACCTCCTTTTAGGGAGAATTGGTAGCAGTGGCTGATAAATCTGCTATCCATTTTCAGTCGATACAGGAACTGAAGTTTCTTTCTTATTCATTTTTAATACAAAAATGTGCATCCCCAAGGGGTGCATTTCTTTTGATATTACCGCACCGCAAGGTTGCGTTAATATAGATGGGGGTATAGCTCAGCTGGTAGAGCACCTGCCCTGCAAGCAGGGGGTCATCGGTTCGATCCCGATTACCTCCACCATCCACGGGCTCATAGCTCAGCTGGTTAGAGCACACGCCTGATAAGCGTGAGGTCGGTGGTTCGAGTCCACTTGAGCCCACCAAGTAGCGCAAGCTACAGGGGATTGAGTGCGTGAGGGTGACCTCACATAAGCCATTTTTTGGTGGTTCGCACTTGAGCCCACCAAACGGTGAAAACCGTTATCGGCGGCTGGTTTCAGCCCGCGGACAAAGTAAGACTGTCGTCTTATTCCCGAAGATTGACAACTGCATAGCAAGAACGGAAGTTTCGATTTATGGAGACATAG
>CAJUKK010000005.1 GCA_910586985.1 uncultured Christensenellaceae bacterium
TAAGCCTATTTTTAACCACGCGACTATCGCGTGGTATTCTTTATACAATAAAAAAGCACCACAATATTTTGTGGTGCTTTTATGTGGCGCAGAGAAGAGGATTCGAACCTCCGGACGAGTCACCCCCGTCACACGATTTCCAATCGTGCTCCTTAAACCACTCAGACATCTCTGCAAAAGCCATGAATATTTTACACGAAACGCAATAAAAAATCAACCGTTTTCTACTTGTTTTTCATGACTTTATCTGCTAATCATCCGATTTTTTTCGTTTAATCCTTTCGATAAGACAACAATATGCTATCCATTCCGAACTCATGCGTTCGATATTCAGGGGTAAAACATTCAGACTTACCGTCTTTCCACGAGCCGCGCATTGTAAAATGGAACGGCGCTATGCCGCCCTCTTCGCCGGCCCAATGAAACGGCCCGAACATATTACGTAACGTGGAAGAAAAAGCGATTTCAATTACGTTGTCTTCATCCTTTTCCAAATTAATCTCCACACTTTCATTCTGGAAACAGCAACCCGCGGAAGTACCGTTTACGAATACTTCCACCGCGCTGAATTTTCCGCGGAAGAAAAGTTTTGCACGGGAACTCTCCGCACGGAGAATAGTATGAAAGCGTGCATTCCCCGCAAAAAAAGTATATCCCTGTCCGTCAATCTTCCTCGCAGAATCGGGAAGGCTGGGCGCGCAGAGCGCACGATTTTCATCTACCGTAAAATCGCCTAAAAGATAAATATTTTCTATTTCGGTATCGTAAGAAAGACAATTACGCATACTTTCCGTCGCATCGGGAGAAAAAAGCGCATAATATACTTGAGGACGTTCGACAAATTTCATCGAACACACGTACTCGTTATCCCCTTCTTTAAGTGCGTTCATTACGTCTGCCTCTTCAAACATGCTATCAAACGCGCTGTCATCGAAATCAAGCTTAATTCCGTTTAACGTAGTACTATCGTATTTTCCTTTTTCTCGGCGTAAAATAAGTTTTTTGCCCACGCCGTTTACGTGGAACAAATATTTCACAAACAACCTGCCGCTATATTCCTCGCGTAAAAGTCTGTCAAACGCTTCGACGATCGGCTCTTCCTCTCCGTAATTCTTACCGTCTTTACTCAAACGTACAACGTCCAGCGTCAAATTATTGTCGTCCATTCCCGCACAAGAAAACAGACGGATCATTTCCCGAGAAGAAGTATACGCCGGAGACTTCTCACCCGTATCCTGCACCAATATAATCCCTTCTCCTGCCGGTAAAACAAATGACGACGGATGTTCTGTTCTTGTAAGCGCGTTTAAATCCAACCGCGCGTAACCCTTCGGCACGGTAATCTGCGAATCCGTTTTCTCGGTATTTACAAGATAAAGAAATTCAAAGCCAAGCTCCTCGGATTTACGGTAAGTATATTCTGTTTTCCCATCCGTTTTCAGTTTTACAGCATTCGTCTTTGCCAGCTCTTTCAATGTCAACGTTGACTGCAAAAACGACCAATCGTCCTTTATTCCGTCCGTATAATGCGGACGATTAACCGCCAAAATTTTTCCGCCGCCCTTTACGTATTCTTCCAAAATTCTCTTCGTGTCGGACGAAAGATTTTCACAGTCAGGCACGATCACGTAATCATATCTTCGTTTGCCGACAATTAGTCCCTTTCCGCTGATACTGCCGTATCGGCTTAAAATGCGTTCGTCTGCAATTTCATATTCGATCGCATAATCGTTTAAAATTTGCTGCAATGCGTCAAAAGCGTTATCCGTTTTCATCGAGAGCGACTCGTCCCGTACGTCATAACGCAAATACACGCTCGACATTGGGTTAATAACGACGCATTTGACCTGCGGAACGGAATTTGCCAAAAGATAGCCCAACCGCGTAACATATTCGTTAAACTTAGGAAACTGTTTCCACCATGTCATATGCCGACTGAAACAGGGCGGATGATCAACCTTTCCCTGTCCCGCAAGACTGTAAGCATATAAGTGATGGCACAAAAGATTAACGCCGTGTACATATTGCTTTTCCAAAACAGCCAATAGTTGTTTGGGCGTAGCCGAATAACCGCAACAACCGAACGTTTCGGTTAAAAGCTGCCGTTTCCCTAACTGTACGGCGGCAGATCCCGCTTGCCTTGACGAAAGTTTTGCGGTTCCGGTCATCCCCAGATTATCAATGGCAGGCACGTGCTCAAATTCATAGGAAGAACTGACCCCCGCGCTTCCCCACATTTGCGTAAAAAGCTTATTTTCCTCGATACTGTGTCCCGTCAGTTTACAGCCGTGCCCTTCGCACCACTCATAGAGTCGCTTATAAAACGTTTCTACATAGATTTGGTTCAAAGCGGTGTAATAACGAATTCGATAAGAATAATAATTCTCTCCGTCTGAAAAAAGTGAGATCAGCCCGTCTTTAACGTCCTCACCGAAATGTTCGCGAAAGTAAAGATCAAGCGCAGGCGCATACGGCGTTTGTCCGCGAAAAAACTGAGGTTCATCCGTAAAAAATCCCACAAGTTCTTTCCCGAATCGCTCGGAAAAACGCTCGTAATATTTTTCGTGCGTTGCTGCGATAAATTTCTCTACAACGGCAGGATTGAGCACGTCCGTGTTAGACGGCGACAACTTCCTTAAAACCGTATAATAACAATCTACCCCCTGCCGTTCCGCCGTCACGCGTACAAATTGATCGTCTTCTTTGATAAACACCGCAAACGCATTCTCGTCAAACGAGTCCCGCTCTTCCATAAGCAGATAGGACGCAAGATTTTCTTTGTCCTTTAAAAGCTCGCCGCCGACAAACCCGCTCGGCCAACCGTTTTCGTCGTATATCCAAACGTTCATGTTCCGATCTTTGGCAGCATCTAAGCACGTTTCGACAAGAGAAAACCATTCGTCGGAAAGATATTCCGTCTTTAATCCTGTGCGCGCATGTAAAACGAACCCGCCGCAACCGACACTCTTCATCTCATCGATTTGTTTAACGAGTTCTTCTCTATCAAGTTGGTTGTTCCAACTCCAAAACGGAACGGGGGCATAGTCCCGCATATCCGCATGTTGTAGTAATGTTGTGATACGATCCATATTCAGCCTCAATTTTTAGTATTATTTTAATATCTTATCACTTTATTGCATTTTTGTCAATCCCCAATTTTTCTAAAATTTGAGTTTTAACCGTTACAAATTGACAATATTAAACGGAGCGCGACCGTCGCGCTCCGTTTTGATTATGCGGAAACAAATTCTATCGAGATTGCACCGTTGCTTGTATGCGCATATAAGCTATAATCTCCATCCGACTTGTTATTTAAATTGTTCGTGCCGTTAGAAGTGTGCGCATCGATCGCATAATCGGATATCTGACCGATAATAATGCCTGTAATCGCTCCGTTACTCGCCTCGAGATAGATATCACTGCTTATGATCCGATTGACCTTGACAAACCCGTTTGACGTTTTTACTTCGATTCGATTACCTTCGACCGATAAAAGACTCGTCGCTCCGTTTTTGGTAAAAAACGAAATATTTTTTCCTATGATACGTTCAGCCGTTACAGCACCGTTGTCCGTATTGGCGGATAAAGTCTCCACTGTAACGTCCGAAATCGAAACCGCTCCGTTTTTAACGTTTGCGCTAAGCAAATCGCAAGTTACGCCGCTAACTTTAACCATGCCGTTGTCTGTGACGATTTCGACGTTATCGAAACTATGATCCCTGATGATTACGCTGCCGTTATTAACGGAAATTTTCAGTCCTCCGAGATAGTCTTCGGGCAGATACAACGTTGCATTCTGATAGGAAAGCGTAACCACAGAATAGAATACGCCGTGATTCCAAGCATTTGACATTGCATTTTTAAAACTGTTTTCTCCGTAACCGCTGTCAATCGTTATAACGCCGTTTTCAAAAGTCGCCGTTCTGGGATTTTTTTCAAAGTCATTATATACAATCTTTGCGCCATCCTCTTCCGAAGGTATTACCGTAATCGAAAGATTATCCGCATTCAATGTGAGCAAATCTAATTCTTCAAGCGAAATATCCAACGTTTTTTCGTTCACTTCTCCGACGATCGCAAGATTCCTATAGTCGAAACCAAGCATTCCGAAAAACACCGTGCCCATGCCGCCGCCTACGAGAACGAGAACAAGTCCGACAATGGCTGTTCCGAGCGTACTCTTTCCCCTTTCACGGCGACTGTCGCTACGATTTCTACGCCATATAAATCGCCACATTGCGGCATAACTCTTCGCAAGCAGGATAACGAAAACTTCCATAAACGTTCCGATTCCGCACAGGGCGATACCCGCGCCGATCTGGAACAATGCAAGCGAGACGTTTTCGCCGAATAAGCCGAAAGACATTACGATCATATACACGCCGCCGACGCCGAGTCCCAATGTCAACGCAAAAAATGCGACGATGAGCGTCGTCCAGACGATAATTGTCACCAACCCGACAATGCAGGCAATAAATCCCAATAAAAGGAATAACGGAGAAAAGGCGACCTTTGCCACCGTACCTCCACCGCCGCTACGCCGTTCACGCCTGTTTACACGCGGTTCACTGCGCCGATACGGTCTTGCGGGCGCAGGCGGGACGTAATCGTCTCCTGCCCGTTCCATGAGCCATTGCTCGGCTACGGTTTCAGGAGATTCGAGCTCGGCTACAATATCGCGCTCGCGTCTTCCGTTCTCGATCGCATCGTCGATGAGTTCGGAATAATAATCTAAATACTGTTCGCGGTCGCGCCGCGGCGCATTTTTGAGCGCGCGCTCTAAACGTTTTAAATATTGCTTTTTGTTCATCTTGATACCTCCCCGCGAATAAACGCGCCTATTTTTTCCATTTCGCGCCACTCGCTTTCAAATTCCTTCAAACGGCGCAGCCCAATCGGCGTAATACGATAATATCGCCTTAACCGACCATTGTGGGCAATGCTGTATGTACCTAACTGCCCCGCCGCTTCCAGACGCTTTAAAATGGGGTATAACGTAGACTCAGATATCTCCACGACGACGGAGAGATCGGTAACAAGTTGATATCCGTACGAATCGCCGCGTTTCAACACAGCGAGTACGCATACGTCCAACAAGCCTTTTTTCATCTGCACGTCCATGGCAATACCCCCTTTCGCATAATACTATACATTACATAGTATCACTTGTCAAGCGTTTGAACATATATTTTTAAAAAAATTTTCCCGCTGTAATTTTTCACAGCGGGAATAAAAATCAGCAAATCTGCTTGCAAATAATTTATTTTTTGTAAATACACGCACTATGCGGCGGAAGATAGATATCGTTTAAATTCCGAACCTGTCCTGTCAGCAAATCAACGCCCTCAGCCTCTTCAACGCGGACAGTGCAATCGGTATCGCCGATGTTAATTGCAACGATCAGCTTTTCCCCGTCGCACTCGCGAATGAAAGACATGTTTTTGTTTTGAAGCGTCGCTTTGCGATAACTTCCATACGCCAGCGCACGGCTCTGCGTTCTGATTTCGGCGAGTTTCCGAATATGAGCGGCAAGCTCAGAATGCGCGAACTTATCCAGACTGTCAATACACGGGCGCAAATGATGATCGTTATCGCCTTTATCCCCCTCCGCACCAAATTCAGAACCATAATAAATACAGGGAACCCCTGGAATCGTGAAGAGTAAAGTATAAAGATTCAAGAGATTGTTTTTATTTTTTAATGCAGTAAACGCACGAATCACGTCGTGATTATCGACAAAATTCAACATACGCTTTCCCGTATACAGCGCCCAAGGCTGATCGGAAAACAATCGTGTAAGCGAATGCTCGATCTCGAACAAATTGTCCGAATTAAACGCTGAAATCATGCCCTTATAACATTCGTAATTCGTAATCGAATCAAGCCGATCGGGTGAAATATTGCTCTGAAAATTTCCGCAGTGAATGACTTCCCCCACGAGATAAAAATCATTTTTTTCCGCATTGACGGTACGGCGCAGCAGTTCCATAAACCAAGGGGGCAACAAATAACAAACGTCAAGCCGCAAACCGTCGATCCCGAATTCTCTGATCCAGAATCGCACGGCGTCCATCAGATAATTTTGAAGATCATGATTTTCAAGACGGAGTTTAACGAGCGCAGCATGCCCTTCCCAATTTTCGTAATCAAGTCCGTCGTTATAGCTGGAATTACCTCCAAAATTGATATTGAACCAAAAACGGTAATCCGTGCCCTCCCGTTTTTTCAACACTTCCTGAAAGGGCGCAAACGCGCGTCCGACGTGATTGAACACACCGTCGAGTACAACGCGAATCCCCGCCGAATGCAATTCCGCAATGAGCTCTTTTAGCTCTGCGTTCGTCCCTAAACGACGATCCACTTTATAAAAATCCACCGTATCGTATCCGTGGCGTTCGCTCTCGAATAACGGATTAAAAAGAACTGCCGTCACGCCCGACTCTTTCAGGCGAGGGATCTCCGCACTTATTTTACCGAGGCGATGGCGCACCTCTCCAAAATCGTTCTCCCGCTCCGCGCCGCAAAATCCGAGCGGATAAATCTGATAAAACACACTTTCGTCAAACCACATACATATTACTCCCAATAAACAATCGCTTTGCTATCATAACACATTTGCAAGAAAAAAACAAGGGGCAAAGCATAATTGCCGCCCCTTATTTCAACAAATTTATAATTATGCGAGTTCCCAGACAACTTCGACCTCCGCCGTACCGCGGATATCCTCCGGTTCGATATGCGGCATACTGCGTAACGCCATCGCTGCAGTTTCCGCAACATGCGTTCCTTCACGCAGATTCCCTTTCGCATTGCAAGACATTTCCGCAATGTTCCCGAGCCGTTCGCCGCTCGCCTCCGCCAAAGCTTCCGCGCGGCGTTTCGCCTCCGCAAATGCGTTCTTTACCGCCTCGCTTTTGAGCGCATCCTGATCCTGCACGGTGAACGTAACGGCAAACTCTTCTTCCGCACCGCCCGCAGTGAGCGCGGAAACCGCCTCGGCAAGCCGTTTAGACTCATACGGGAACGCAAGTTTGAACCCTTCGCGGCAGGCATACCCCTTGAATTTACGGCTGTATGCGCCGTTGACGTGCTCGTTCTCATACTCGGCGGAGACGGTAAAATTCGCGGTTTTTAAATCTTCCCCCGAAAATCCTACGGCAACAAGTCCCGCGCGGAGCTGCGCCGCACGTTTATCCGTCTCTGCTACGGCATTCTCCGTATTTTCGCAGATACGGCAAACCGTAAACGTAAGCTCTACACCGTCCGCAGGAGCAGTCGCCGCGCCCCTGCCAATCACTCTGATAGTTCTCATTCTTCCCTCCTGAAAGCATCCGAATTCATAATAAACTGTAAAATCTCAGCAGCATTCCGCTGCAATTCGCCAAGCGTGATCCCGTTCTTTTTTCCAAGCGATTTTAATAACGATCCATCGGGTTTTCTGCGCCCCAAAAAGCTCCCGCCGGGCATCAGAAGATTAACTCCCGCCCGAACGCGGTAAGCGTTCTTTTTAAGCTTTTTAAATTCGGGACTGCGCGCCGAACGCATCCACCAATCGGTCATTACGTTCCCGCGATATTCCCATTCGCCGCGCAATATCCCACGTATCAACTCAAAGTGATAATGCGCCCATACGCCGTTGAGTTTATTATACGAGGTCATGATATTCTGCGGTTTCCCTTCTTTAACGCAAATTTCAAAACCGCGCAAATAAATTTCCCTGAGCGCACGCTCCGAAACACAGGAATTATTGTGCATGCGGTTAAATTCCTGATTGTTGCATGCAAAATGTTTAGGGCAGGCGGACACGCCGACGCTCTGTACGCCGCGCACTGCCGCCGCCGCAATTTTACCCGATAAAAGCGGGTCTTCGGAAAAATACTCGAAATTACGACCGCAAAGCGGGTCACGGTGAAGATTCATTCCGGGCGCAAGCAACACGTGCGAACCGCGCTCTTTCATCTCTTCTCCTATCGCCGCATACAATTCAGACACAAGCTGTTCGTCAAAAGAACATGCAAGCAACGTGCCGATCGGAATGAGCGAACTTGCGCATTTTAAACGGATTCCCGAAGGCCCGTCCGTTGCGGTGACAGGCGGTATTCCCTTACTTCTCAGCGAAGGCAACACGCCGCCGAATACCCCCGCGTTACCCGATGCACCCAAAGGACTGTCCATTACGTAGTCGCCGCGCGAAATCGCCTCGAGCTCGTCAAGCGAAAACTGGGCGACAAACTCTTCCATGCCGATTTTCCCCTGCTTGACGTCCTTTAACAAATACCCCTTATCTTCCGTAATCGGAAAGCTTTGCGGCAAACTGTCAATTATTTCCGCTTTTAAGTTCTTTTTGGATACGGGAACAGGTACGCTTACCGAAACGTTGTGACCGTGTTCTTCCTGCGCGGCGATCACTTTAAACGCCGACTTCGGCGCGCACTGTTCTTTAAGCTGTTCTACGATACGGGTATGCCTTATAAGCGTTGCGATCCGCACTGCGCCGCGCACGTTTGTGCCCGCAAAAACCCCGTAATCTCCCGCCTGTAATACAAAAGCAGAAAGCGACGAATCATAGGAAGAGAGCATTCTTACGGGAATATCCATCTCTCCCGATTGCGACTCGCCTTTATCAAGCGTCTTAGTCTTACAAAAAGCGACAAGCTCGCGCGACGGATTACCGAGCGTCCCGCAAGGTTTCTTGATATAAATTTGCACGACTTCCCGTCCCGAACGGTTTCCGATATTCTCAACGCGCCAATTTACGCGTATTCCACCGTCGGGAAGATCTGTCGCCGCCGCCGTGACCGAAAATCTGGTGTAACTCAACCCGTAGCCGAACGGGAAGAGCACGTCGCTCTTAGAGAACGTTTCGAACCAACGGTAACCAACGTAGATGTCTTCTTCATACACCGTCTTATCGGCGTTGCCGAAATTTTTTGCCGAAGGATAGGAATCGTATCGCACGGCGACTGTGTCCGTAAGCTTTCCCGACGGATTAACGTCTCCCGCCAAGAGATCGGCAACGGCGTTGCCCGTCTCCATACCGCCCTGCCATACGACAAGTATCGCCGATATTGCCTGATGATAGGCGGTGACCCAAGAAAAGTCAATAAGGCTACCGATATTTAATACGATTACGGTATGCGAAAAACGCGAAGTAACCGCGTCGAGCATTGCCCGCTCGTCGTCGGTCAGATAATAACTCCCTTTTTTCAGTTCGTTTTCGCGCTCTTCGCCCGCCGCTCTACCGATTACGATAACGGCTGTGTCTGAATCGCGCGACGCTCCGTCCAATATCTCTTCCGTGAGAGGCATCTCTGGAAAATGTTGCGGCCAGTTTCCCCAATAGCCGTGATCGACAGGATTATCCCGCGACCAGGCGCGATAAACTTGTGCGAGCGATGCGTCGACCTCTATCCGCGGATGCGCCTCTAACCCGTCGAGAATGCTTACGCGGTAAGGTTTAACAACGTCGCCGCCCGAACCGTACCCCGTATAAAAAGTGTCCGTCTGAACCCGTCCGAACACCGCGCACTTTTTCTTTAAAGGAAGCGTTCCGTCGTTTTTCAGCAAAACCGCTCCTTCCGCCGCGGCACGGCGCAATAGCGGAGCCATACCGACCGTCTCTGCAGAACGCCCCTCTGCCGCAAGCGATTCCCCCTGTCTTAAACTGCTCCCTGCCGTACTAACATATATTTTAACCGCAAGATTTTTTATTTTCTGCCTGAAACTCGCCACTTTTTCCCTCGCGTGCACCTGTATTGCATTAAACAAAGTTATTATATCATGCCTATGACCGGATGTCAATGCACAATATATTATAATTTTGTTTACTTGATACAATTTTTAAAAACCGCTTACTTTTTTCGATAAAAAATTAAGAGCGTTGCTATATTTATCGCAACGCTCTTATCCGATGATCGGCTTATAATTTTCTTTTGCATTTAAGGCAAGAATCTTTAATCCGTGAGGCACGCAGACTATCACTTGACTTACGGTCGATATTTCCTCCATGTACATACAATCTTTGTGTCTGCTGCAATTTGTTTCGTGCATTTTGACTGTTCGCGCATTCGGATTAATTTCCAAAATATTATACCGTTCATGCCGCGTATCCTGATATACCGTTACGTATACGACCCCGTCCTTTTCTTGCTCTTCAAAAAGCCCCTCGCCCGCGGGAACAACTTCGCCGCCCGAACCAAACGTATAGGTGTATAATAGCGTTCCCTCCCGTTCGATCCTGACGCCCGTAATCGTCGTCTTGTCCGCGGCAAATACAAATACGGCAAAAAGAATCACGATTACCGCCGCAATTACGCCGTAAACGAGCAAATCCCATAGCGCAAACGGCTTTCGTTTTTTTACTTGTTCCACCCGCGTAATCGACATGCCCGCTCCTCTTCCCCTTGTTAGATTTTTTCAACGGCTATTTCGGCATACAGTTTGTAGTTCTCCGCCGCCATATTCGTATACATAGTATATGCGTTTGCATTGCCGTCGTAATATACAAACACAACGTCTTTCCCGACCAGATTATTTTGCACGTAATCGATAGCTTTATCCCTGCCCATAACGAGAAGCGCGGTCGAAGTCGCGTCGCCCTCTACCGCGGAGAGCCCGAATACCGACGCGCAGATAATTCCGCTGCCCTTTTTATTTTCCGGCTCGGCATTGATCGGATAACCCGTTTCCGGATTTATTATGTGGCAATAACGCTGCCCGCTCTCCGCATAATAATAGCAATTTTCGTAATCGCCGCTCGTGGACAGGCATACGTTCTGCTCCTTAACGGAAAGATATTCGCCCGATGCTCCCGTTTTAAACAGTCCGTAACGGGGATTGTTGACTCCTACGTCCCAAGCCGTCAATTGTCCGTTCTCCACGTTTGAAAATACGCACATACTGCTCCCGCCAACGCTCAAAAAGCCTGCGTCAAAGCCTGCCTTGCGTATTGTTTCCGCGCCGCCGTCAACTGCGTATCCCTTGCCGATTCCGCCCAAATTAAGCTGCATCGAATAGGTATATTCCTTGCCCTCGCCATCGGTAATGACTACGGTCGTATCCGGTTTCACCGCATAATATCTGCCGCTCTCTTCGATCAGTTTAACCTCAGAGAAGTCGCTGAGCGATTTAAATTTTTCAATATATTCCGCGTTGGGCAATTCCGATACAATGCGCGAAAAATCAGAGATTTCCGCCATAAATTTATCGCGATCGTACGGCTGCTTTTCACCGTTCGGCTCAACGTCGGTAAAACGCGGCGAAAACCCCCAAAGGTCGACGAGCAGACCAACCGCAGGATTATACGCTCCGTCCGTCTTATTAAATACTTCTTGCGCGATTTTAAGCAATGCAAATGCGGTGGAATCGATTTCCACCGTCTCCCCTGCCGCCGCCGCATTGAACTTAGAGACGGAGCTGGTTTCAACGTCGGTCGAAACGCTGTTTTCTACGTCCTTTAAACCCGCTTTGATCTCATTCCAGATTGCAACGTCCGTAGCGTCTGATTGCCCGTTTTTCGGAGCAAACGCCCAACGCGTCTGCGTATTAAAGTAATAAAACGTATCGTATGCAAGCAAGTCGGAAACACCGTCTTTGCAAGCCGTTAATGTAAATATACCGGCAAGCGAAATCGCCGCCACAATGCGTGTAAAAATCTTTTGCATGAAACTCCTTTACCTCGCATAAGATTATACCGCATTTCCCCGAAAAACACAACGATTTTTTATGTGGGATTTGTGCCGTATGATTATCTGAAACAATTAAAAAGAGGATTCGGAAATTCCGAATCCTCTTTATTATCTTTAAAACTTACTTAACGTCCTTCAATGCATCCTGAACAGCAAGAATGATTCTGCCGCTCGTCTGCGTTGCGCCCGTAAGAAGTAACGCGCCCTGCGAAGCATCTCCAGCCTCATCAGTGTTGGGCTGACCATTGTCATCCTTGGAAACGTTCAGCGCCTTAACGTCAGCAACCTTCATTCCTTCGAACTTCTTCAAATAATCGGGAAGTGCGGCAACCGTTTTATCGTGTCCGAGCTGTCCTTTTTCAGGATCTTCTTTCCAAGTGGGCGTAATATTGTGCATTGTATCCGTATCGGGATCGCAAACAACCTTCGTGATCTTGTCCCCTTCAACCGTAACGGTAACGTTTACGCCATAATCACCATACTTGGACGTATATTTGTATCCGCCCTTATAGTCTACGGGATCGCTGCCGCAACCAGCCAAAGCCGCACATGCCATTGCAGCACAGCCTGCAACGATTAAAAATTTACCTAACTTCTTCATAAATCAATCACTCCTTAAATGATTTTTTCGTTGTCTCTATTTTAACGCGGCTTATTCATCTTGTCAACAGAATTTCGGCAACTTATGATAAAATTTTCCCATTTCGCTAAAATTTTCTTACAACTATTCAATAGTTTATCATTTAATTATGCTTGGTGTGCGATTTAAAAATCAATGCCATGATGAATGAAAAAATAACTGCCGCAGATACCCCCGCGCTCGCCGCCGCCAATGCGCCCGTTAAAGCTTGGTATAGTCCCTCTTGCGCGCCGCGCATAGCGCCGTTCGCAAGCAGATATCCGAATCCCGAAATCGGGACGGTTGCACCCGCGCCTGCAAATTCCACAAGCGGCTGATAAAGACCAAGCGCGGTGAGCGTAATTCCCGCCAACATAAAGAGTACGAGAATTTTTCCTGCGGTCAGTTCGGTAAAGTTGATGACTACCTGCGCAATCGCGCAAATGAGACCGCCTACGGCAAACGCCTTAATAAACATAAAAGCTATATTCAAATATTCCATAATTTCACCCCTTAACGTTCCAATACAACCGCGTGCGCAATACAGGGAATACTTTCGCCCTGTCCCGACGAGACGGTAGATAAAAGCGCGCCCGTAGCCACAAATAAAATTCGCTTTAAATTGCCCGACATCATTTTAGAATACAAATAGGAGTTAAGTACCACTGCGGAACAACCCGCTCCGCTACCGCCCTGATATTCGTCTTCGATCACGTTATAAATAATTTCGCCGCAATCAACGTGATTCTCTCCGATATCCAATCCTTTTTCCCATGTAAGGTCTTTTAAAATCCGACTGCCGAGCGCACCCAGATCTCCAGTAACAATAAGGTCATAAGCGGTAATATCTTCTCCCGTCGTTCGAAAATGAGTGAGTATAGTGTCCGCCGCGGCGGGAGCCATTGCCGCGCCCATGTTGTTCACGTCCGTAATACCGTAGTCAACTACTTTTCCAAGGGTTGCCGCCGTTATCTTTACCCCCTCGCCGCGATCCGCCACCAGCGCGCCGCCCGCGCCCGTAACCGTCCACTGCGACTGCGGAGGACGCGTGCAACCGAGTTCCAACGGATAACGGTACTGCCGCTCTGCCGAAGCAAAATGACTGCCCGTTGCGGCAACTACCCGTTTACAGTAACCGCCGTCCACCATTGTCGCCGCAACGGCAAGACTTTCCGCCATAGTGGAACATGCGCCGTAAACGCCGAGAAACGGAACGGAATAATCGCGCGCCGCAAAGCTTGCGGAAATTATCTGATTGAGAAGATCGCCCGAAACGAGCATATCCACTTCATCGCGTTTAAGTCCTGCATTGGTGATTGCACCGTCGATTACTTTAGAAAGCATCTTACACTCCGCTTTTTCGAAGGTAGTTTCTCCGTACATATCGTCGGAAAGCGCCACTTCGACATAACGTCCGATAACGCCTTCGCATTCCTTTGTCCCCGCAATCGTGCTCGTAGCGATAATCCGAGGTTGTTTTTTGAAATATATCGTTTGATTTTTCATAAAAAAATGCCCGATTACAGTTTCTGCATCGAGCGTTTTTTTATACCGTTTATTCCAGCGTGTTCTATAATCAATAGACAGAATTGATATAATCTAAGCTATCGTTCAACCATTTGCGTACATATTCAACCTGCCCTTCCCACGTTTTAATTGCAACGATCTCCTCCGTATTCGGCCACACGTAACTACCAAGTATATTCCAACGTTCAAAATTGCGTTCAAACGAATTTTTACAATCATAAACGGATTGAATCGCATTTATCAACGTCTTTTCAACGGAGGCAGATTTTTCTAATAATCTCTTTGACACCATCTCCTTGAATTCTTGATATTTCAGCAAATTCGCATACCAAATATTAGTATCCGCCGCCCAAAGATAATTACTTTTTGCTCCCGACTCGTGGTAATTACAATTCCCTGCGCTAACGTCGAAATCCCAAATAGGACCGCTGTACAACCGTCCATTCTCTTTTTTGTACACATAATAACTCGAATATCCGACGTCGATCATATTAAACAATTCATGAACAATATACGAATCCACAAAAGATTCAACGTTGATATACTGCTCAACCAATGCAAAATTATTCGATGCAAGAGCTGTCCAGCTATATTGCATATATGTTTTGATATAATTTACATAGGGAAGAAAAGAAACATCAGTACCTTCGATATCTTCATAATCCGGACTCTTGATTGCATAATTAAAACCGTTGACAACAATATAATCCCAATTCGGTTCTCCCTCGCTCGGAGCTCGGGCATCCATCTCTAACAAATATCCCATTTCCTGCGGTGTAGTCGCTTTTTCAAAATCGTCCTCTATATCCACCCGCGTTTTTCCCGTCTCGTTTTGCTCGCAAATCAAATAAACGCCGTCGTAACGTCCGTTAAGGTATACGTCGACAAACTGTACTAAAGTCGTAGTTTCCCGAATATTTTCTAATCCTGCGCCTACCGTATACGCCAGATAATTTCTTATCAAACTCGGATCGCAATAATTTGCAATCAGGGTCATGTCTTTGCAGAACCGTTTCCAAACAAATCGATTTTCTGATCAAATTTTAACTTATACGGCTTTTTAGGCATCGACCAAGTAGAATTGCCCCGTCCTTTGATTTTCGCTTTATTCTGCTCAAAGCAATGGTTTTCTTCGGCATTGCCAACCGTCACAGTACATGGTAAATAGTCGTCCTTCGAAACGATCTCAGCCGCGTCTTTTGTGTTTATCTCCATGATCGGCAGTTCCATAACTTCTTTTTGAAAAATTGCCTCTACGCGGTCGATAAACTGACCGTTATAGATTCCGATCACGTCATCATTAATGCCCGTATCCCAACCGATAAACTTATAACCCAACGACGGCAAAGCTTTTGCTGGCTGTATCCGCACTCTTCACATCCACGTTTTTCAACTGTACCGATCACGGTATGCGTATCTGCATAATAAACCGAAGAATCAACGCTCCACTCGCTCATTGCATGTTCCGACTCTTCGATATGATTACAAAAATTACATATATGACTGTGCTTTTCCGAATCCTGCTGATACTCACGGTAAACGTGCGTTGATCCGTCAGCGTCAAGCAATTCTTTTTTAGCGGCATTACAGAGAGTACAAGTATATTTTATAATTCCGGAAGTAGTACACGTTGCATTGGTTGTAATCTCGCCTTGATTCCAAGTATGCCCGAACTCCGGAAAGACGTTTTGAAGCGTTTCCTTTGTGTTATCCGAGTAAGTTATTACAAAATCCCCGCAAATAATTGATATATCGGAAATGTCCTTGCCGTCTGTTCCATGCAAACTATTAAGCCATTCTGATTCATCCGACACAGGACTGTCGTTTGTATATTTTAAATAAATTTCGTACGCCGAAAGTCCTGTTTGCCCGTCGTTTCCCTTTAAACTTTCAAGCCACTGATCTTCGCTTAAAACGCCTTCGCTGGTTCCGTTCGCCTGTATATATGTTTCTACATAAATATCATAAGCGGATTTACCGTTGGAAATTTCTTCTCCGCAAGCCGATAATCCCGCCACGCATACCAGCGCAGCAATACCGCCCATTATTGATAAAATTGAATTTTTTTTCATGATCCGTAACCCCTTTTGCTTTTTTCGAGTTGATATTTTCTGTTTGGTAAAAACAAAATGAATTTTTTGCCAATAATAAAAGTATGTTTTATCCCGAATTGGGATATTTTTATTATACCAATTCGGTATAATATTGTCAAGGTTTTTCCCATGAGATTAAGGCAATTAAGAAAAGAAAAAAATTTATCGCAATTAAAACTTGCAATTGACTTAAATATGAATCAAAATACAATCAGCAGATATGAAACGGGCGAGCGGGAAGCGGGATATCTGGAATTGATAGCAATCGCCGATTATTTTCAGGTTTCTATTGATTATCTTTTAGAACGCAGTGATGATCGAACATTTAAATAAATAAAAAAACACGGTTTAACACCGTGTTTTTTTAGTCGCAATACTTTTTAAGATAATTTATTTTAGTAACGTTAAATAATTCATAAAGCTTATTTTATTCTGCAACGCTGTCGTTGTCGGTCTGCCAAGATCATGACGCGCACCTAACGATGCCTTCACTTCTATAAACGTAAGTTTTTCCGATAGCTTTGCTTTTTTCAGTTCTTTGTCCAACAACTTAAAATTATCAACGCTGACGGCATAGCCGTAACCGCATGCTTTTGCGATTTCGACAAAATCGATTTTATTCGCCACAGTCGGCATGCCGCCGACCGTTTCATGCGCTCCGTTATTGATAACAATATGAACCAAATTGCTTGGATGATATGCACCTAAAACAGCCATTGCGCCGAGATGCATCAACGCCGCTCCGTCTCCGTCCACACACCAAATTTTCGTATTCTTTTTATTGAGCGCAACTCCAAGTGCGATCGAAGAACAGTGTCCCATGGAACCAACGGTTAAAAAATCATATTGGTGTCCCTGATGATTTGCCTCTCTGATTTCAAAAAGCTCGCGAGACGCTTTACCCGTTGTGGAAATAATAGGATCATCACCGGACACTGCTACAATGTGCCCTAAAATTTCTTCCCGCAACATCTCGTTATCGTTATGAAATTGAGCTTGCCCGTTATACTCGAGGGCTCCGCGTCTCACAACAAAGGCAACTTGCTTTCCGTTTGCAAGTAACGGTTTAAACTCTTTTATTTTATTTTTTACTTCATTGTCCGTTGTCGTTTTATCGATTACGAACGCCGTTATATCCATATCTTCAAGTAATTTAAGCGTTACTTCGCCCTGATAGATGTGTTGCGGCTCGTCGTGAACTTCAGGTTCGCCGCGCCAACCGACAATAAAAACGCACGGAATCGCGTACACTTTATCGTTTAAAAGCGATGCAACGGGATTTATGATATTCCCTTCGCCGCTATTTTGTAAATAAACCGCAGGAATTTTTCCCGTAGACAAATGGTAACCGGCAGCAAGCGCCACGCAGTTCCCCTCGTTAGCAGCAACGATGTGGTGATTTTCATCGATACCGTATTTATTATACAGACAGTCGCACAGTTGCTTTAACTGCGAATCGGGAACTCCCGTATAAAAGTCGATTCCCAAAAACTCTATTAATTTTTCAACATTCATCTTATTTTCCTTTACAGTTCTTCAATCAGTGAAATTATATCCTTAATGGGCATGAGACGGGAATCCACCTCCTGCGCTCTATGATATTTTAAAATATCTTTTGCCGTCTGCTCCATCGCAGGGAACGCGCTACGCGTTAACTGATTTGCGTAAATGACAATATTAACGCCGTGAGCAGACAACTCTGCCTCCGTAACCGAATTAAAAGAAGAAGGGACTACAACAATAGGCGTATGTTTATTATCGACGCGGAATTTATCGCAGAATTCTAAAATCTCGGCAGGATCTTTTTTACGGCTGTGAATCATGATTCCGTCTGCGCCTGCATTGACGTATGCATGAGCGCGCCTGAGCGCGTCTTCCATTCCCTGATCTAGGATCAGACTTTCGATACGCGCAATAATCATAAAATCATCCGTGAGCTGCACCTTTTTTCCCGCGCTAATTTTTTCGCAAAAATGTTCGATACTGTCTTGAGTCTGAACGACTTCCGTGCCAAACAACGAGTTTTTCTTTAATCCTGTTTTATCTTCGATGATAACCGCAGATACGCCCATACGCTCCAACGAACGTACCGTATATACAAAGTGCTCAGTCAAACCGCCCGTGTCGCCGTCAAATATAATCGGCTTTGTTGTAACTTCCATTACATCGTCTATCGTTCTGAAACGAGAAGTCATATCGACAAGTTCGATATCAGGCTTACCTTTTGCCGTTGAATCGCATAATGAACTGACCCACATTGCGTCAAATTGATCAAATTCTCCGTTATGCTCTACAACCGTCTTTTCTGCTATCAATCCCGTAAGCCCGCTATGCACCTCTATCGTTTTTACAATGGGACGCAAATGTAAAAGCTGTTTTAATCTCTTTCTCCTATATTCGGGCATCGACAATTTTTCTTTGATTTGCGCATCAAGCCGTTTTACATTCTCGTTATATGTGTAAGGAACGTCAATAATTTTACCGCCGTATGCGCTTAACAATTTTTCAACGTTATCGCGAACAGCTTTCAAATATCCCGTTTTCCAATTATCGCCATGAATAACGTAATCGGGTTGAATATCGGAAATGACTTTATCGTACATGATACTGTCCTGTACGATAACTTGTTTTATGCCGTCGATCTTTTTCACCATCTCTATCCGTTCGTTTACGTCACGGACAGGAAAACGACCAAACTTAATCATCGCCTCGTCAGCTAAAACCCCAACGACAACTTCACCGTACTTCATGGCTTCTTTAATGATATTTAAATGCCCCTCATGAATTATATCTGTGCAAAAACAGGTGTACACTTTCTTCATTTTATTTATTCCTTTGTTTATCGATAATTTCGTTTATAATAAACTGTGCAGTTTCCTCTATTTTATCAAACGGTACACACTTTACAAGCTCGACGCCGAATGCTTTTTTTACTTTATGCAAAAGTTCGTCTGTATAATATAATGCCCCCGCCTCGACCTTTTCGATCCCGTCCAGATAGATCGATTCCGCATTTTTAGAACGCATTTGATCTAAGGTAAAATCATTGGTTTCGATATACGAAACAATATTTTCCTTTGTACCGTCGACAATTACTGGATATCCGCCCACTTCACCGAATATTCCGGGGCAGTGCAATTTCACTTTTTTGCCATTGCGCACCGCATCCAATACAGCTTTGATTATTTCAAAATTGCTTGACGCATTCATCATGTTTCGTTTGGCATCCACAGGCATAACGATTTTACAATCAGCAAAAATCTTTTTTAAATCGGCTTTTATTACTTTACCGTTATACTTAATGCAAATGAGCTGATCAACCCCCTCCGTATGCCCCTCTTTACTGATTACCACATCATGAAAATGAGCTGTCGCATAAGTAATATCGATATTCCAGAAATCCTCGATATGATATTGCTCCGCGACCGCCAACTTAATTCTCGGAATAAGGTGATTTATATTTCCGCTCCCGAAGTCGGGATATGCTTTCCCCGCCGATTTCAACCAAGGTATAACGGCATCGGAATATGACGTGTTAATCACGATCGCGCTACTCCCGACTCTCTCGTGCGCCGCCATAATATTTTTAATGTATTTAATAGAAAGCGGCGTCCAAATCCCGTACGCGCGGATGTTGTTCCAACTGATACTTCCATATTTTAAACCGGAATATGCACGGCTGCTGTTTACTACAACGTCAGGTTCAATTTCATTCAAGCATTGAACAATGCTTTCCTCACTGTTAAGATCCAAATTACAATAAATGGAAACACGGCTTTTATTTTTTCCTCTTATGAGTCCAGCCACTTTTACAATATTGACATCAGATTGCATTTTTTCCAAATTTCTTCCGGCGACGACAATCTCCATATTTTCATCGCCTTCAGAAAGAAGATAATCAAGCAGATAGTTACCCACACTGCCTAATCCCATAATCAGCACTTTGACTTTTCTATTTTGAATTCTTTGTCTCAGCAAATTAAGTTTTTCATTTAAAGTATACATGTTACTCCTCCGGTATCTTTCTAAAATCCTCTACCGTATTACAGTTTAGCCATTGCTTAAAATTCACAAGCGCTATACTGTCTTTTTTCATATCCCCGTAATATTTTTGAATATAGACAAGATTTGTTCCCTGCCATTCACGTTCGGAAATTGCATCGAATGAATCGATCACTCGATCTCTGTCAACAAATTTCCACACCTGTCCCGAATTATAAATTGATAAAAACGGCTGTTTGATCTGCAAATGATTATGATTGGTATCATAAATATAATGCGGAAAATTATTTTGATCAAAATAAAATACTACGGACTTATGCGAATCGATCACGTCGTTATTATAAGTGATTACGTTCTGACTATGGTCAAGAACTTGTTCAAAACTATCGTTATCGAACCACAAATCCCCTTCGGCAAAAACCAATTCGTCGAAATCTGTTTCTATCGCGCTTTTTAGTCCTAAATACAAACTATATCCCGATCCGTACTCTGAAAACTTTATATTTTCAACCAAAATGATTTTTTCCTTGATATCAACAAAATATTTATCGATCGCGCTTGTAAGTTCATCAAATTTATATCCTCCGACGATCACATATTTATCAAAGGAACTTTTATAAATCAACTGATATAATAAACATTGACGAAACTCTTTTTCGTAATACACGCATTTTAAAGTATCTTTGCCCAAGGAGCGGCTGAAACGCGTAGAAGACCCCGCAACGGTTATTAATAATACTTTCACTTTGTTTCTTCCTCAACGCACATTTGTATTCCCTTTTCCAGTGAAATAATCGGATTCCAACCTGTTCGCGTTCTGATTTTTTGCGTATTTAAAAGTCTGCGCTCGGGATCCGACGCTCTATAACCATTAAAAATAATTTTCGGATTATTTATACCCAACTTGGACGCACAAAGATATACAAGATCAACTATCGAAATTTCTTCTTCCGTACCGACGTTATAAACCGAACCGTCCAACGCATCTTTGCTGCGAATCAATGCCAATACGGCCGCGCAACTGTCATAGTTGTGTAAAAATGTACGTTTGTTGACTTTTGAATTTTCCAAAAGTTCCACTACACCATTTTGTTTCAACGATTTAATGATGTGGGGAATAATATGTTTTGGATAAAGTTCGTTTTTACTGTAAACGTTCGCAAACCGAATCGAACAGCCTAAAATGCGATTCGTTTGTTTTACCGCATCGCTCATAAAAAATTCCGTAAGTAATTTTCCCGTTGCATAACTTGTCCTTTGACTATGTTCCGCATTTGCAAGCGTAAGGAAATCGTTCTCACTTACACCCCCCCCCTCGCGCCAGGAATTCATGGAATAAACTTCAGACGTGGAACAATTTATATATATATCCGCTCCAAGCTCGATGGCTTGGTCTAAAAACATTTTCATTCCTAAAACGTTCGTTTGAAACGTTCTGTTAATATAGTAAAAGTGCTCCGTATGCACAACGGCCGCACAGTTTACGTAAATAAGCTTTTCACAGCTTAAGCGCAACCGTTCCACTTCTTTAACAAGCAACTGCATATGCGTTGAATTGTTTAAATCATATTCATGAAAAATAAAATTCTCATTTGATAAAAGATCTTTAACCGTTTGAATGGACGATGCAAAAAAGTTGTCAAATCCTATCACTTTGTTTCCTGCCGACAAAGTCTGACGCGCCAACTCGTTACCCGTCATTCCTGTTACACCGCTAATTACAAATAAATCCATTTACACTCCCTCCGACAATCTTATTTTATAAAATTCATCAACTTCATCACTAAAATAGCTTTGTTCATCCGAGATATCGTATTTTACTTTTTTAAACTCGAGATTTCCGCTTTCCAATTCTAAAACAGCAAATTGTGCAAAGGTGTTTAAGTTTCTGGGTTGTCCCACTGAACCGGAGTTGACAAAAACAGTCTTTTTTTTGTTTCTTCTACTAGGATCATCGCAAGGATAAAATTTTTCAAAGTAATGGGGCAAATGCGAATGCCCTGAAAAAACATAATCATAATTACTATAACCGGCTAAATCATCAGAAGGTTGAATACTCTTCCAAAAAACGTCCTGTAAACTTCCATGCACTGCAAGACATTTTTTATCTTCTAAAATAAATTCACACTTTCCCGTTTTAGAGAGACTATTCAGGTATACTATAGATTCCGCACTTAAATTTCTTTTTGTAAACTCAGCGCTTTTTTGTCCTCTCGCCGATGAAAAACGTGTAAAATCGCCGTTGATAATTGCATTTTCATGATTTCCCCAAATACTGCAAACAATTTCGCAAGGAAAATTTTTCAATGCTTGAATCACTTCGTTTGAACGCATTCCGTAATCAATTATATCACCCAATAAAATACATTTATCAGGCTTTATTTTGTTTATTTCCCGTAACACAGCGCAATACGCATTTAAATTGCCGTGTATATCAGACATAATAACAATTTTCATGATTGTTTTCTACCTTGTTGCTAAGCTACGACGCGTGTTTTTACATTAAACTTCTACGCGATTATAATTTCAATTTCTCTTAGCAAGCTCCTCAACAAACCTATCTGTACAGCGCGTAATTTCCGTTCCCCACAATGCAGCAATTATCTCTTTGCGTTTTACCTTTAACGGATCGTAACCGCTTTCAAGCATACTCAAATATTCTTCTAATTCCTTTTCGTTATCAACGATATAACAACCTTCAAGTATCTTTTTTGTATGGGCGGCAGGGGTAAGCACCATATTAGTTGCGCAATATATAACCGGTTTTCCTGTAACAAAATATTCCGGTAAGACCCCTGAAATGTCTGTCACCAATACGTCTGATCCCCACATAGTGGAAACATAATCTTCTGATTCGTCCAATTCTATATTGGGTTCACGTTTGCAAATTTCGCGAAATACTTCTGCCTGTTGCGGAGACAGTTCCCCTGTTGAAATAAAATTAGATAACATCAACGGGTGCGGTCTGAAAATATATGCCGAGTTATTATTGTTTCGAGCACGATCAATTAAATAATCTTTATAATGAAAAAAATTACTGCCGCCGAGTTTTTTATCCGTCGTCCAACGCGGCGTCCATAATATCTTAAATTTGCCGTCTGCAAAATTCCATATAGTAGAGTTTTCCGATTTACTATTTAAGATATGCTCCAAAACGGGCATACCGTAATAAACTGTTTTTTGATAATTCTTTCGATGTGCAAGAGGAAACGATCCCATATGCTCCCGCATAGCCGTTTCGCTTTCCGCAAAATAGCAATATACGTTCCGAAAAAAGTCTCGGCTAAACGCTACAGAAAATATCTC
The DNA here is from genome assembly GCA_910586985.1 of uncultured Christensenellaceae bacterium. Taxonomy (GTDB): domain Bacteria; phylum Bacillota; class Clostridia; order Christensenellales; family Borkfalkiaceae; genus Gallimonas. The sequence goes on from CAJUKK010000005.1 coordinate 23,235, forward strand.
TTCCGTCATTGCCATACCGTAAAGCACGCAACATATTTTTGTGTAACGGCTGACTCTTTGGGTATGATAATCTTGCGGCATCATCGTATTATAAGGTCTCGGATAAAAAATATAATCTAGCGCCAGTGATTTTAAATCCAACCATTTATTTTTGCCGATTAAAGCATTGACAGCTTGGTAACCCTCTTGCACAAAATAATTGTACGTTGAGTTCCCTGTAAGATTGGGATCATCCAACTTTCCGTCGTGAATTTCGATGGGAACGCAAATTAAAAACACTTCAAACCGACTATCTTGGGACAATTTGTCATAGATAGGTTTAAATTTATTCCATGCCGGCAGATACTGAGCCAAAAAGCCGACGCGAATTTTCTCACTATTTCTTTTAATTTTTCTTTCAGACTTAAAATTCCGAATCGCTTTTGCATCTTTATGATGCCTGTAAATAGGTCTTAACGGTTTTTTAATCAAAGAAATCAATTTCATTTTTATTTACTCCATACCACAGCAAATCAGGAACACCGTTGTAAAGTTCTTTCATTTCATCAGGAACAGAATTACATAATTTAAAATTATTTTTCTGATAAAATTTATTCGCGCGCACATTCATACGGGAGACGCACCATATAACTTGCTCTAAGTGTAAATCCCGAAACGCTATTTTTAATATTTCCCGCATACCAAAAATTGAGTATCCTTTTCCGCACGCACATCTTCTCACGACAATTCCGAACTCCGCCGTACGAAGTTCTTTTGAAATATGTTTCAATGAAACCGTCCCCATGTAACGATCTTCATCGTCAACAATTGCACGGTGGTAGAATTCTTCGCTGCTTTCTGCCGAATTTATAAATGCAATACAATCTTTTAATTGTTTCGACGCAAAATCCGCTTGCATGTGAAGACACAATTCTTTATCATGCATCCATTCCAACATTCCCTCGGCATCACTTATTTTCAGTTTGCGTAACTTCATTTTGTCCTTCTTGTTTTTTAAACATATTTTTGAAAAGTTTTATAATCCATTTTGATCCAGCTAATATTGCAATTAAAACGACGCCTATGATAATATAACGGATTACCGAATAATTATATAAAAACATTGCTAAGAATCCAATTGCAATAAACACAACCAATACTGCCAGCATTAACGGAATATTAAAAATATTATTTTCGATCTTGCTTTTCTTCATCATAAAAAGTACTGTCAGATAATTACTTACCGCAAAAACAAAATAACTGATCAACGTCGTGTATCCGGCAGCAACATATCCGTAAATCGGGATCAACCAAAAATTCAATCCGATATTCAAAACCGCCGCAAAAATCGCCGCAATAACCAATAAATATTTCTTTTCGTAATAAAATTCAATATTGATAAATTGTTGTGAATAAAACAATAATAAAAGACTCATGGCAATCGGAGCAACAACCCATTTTGCTTCTATATATTCTTTGCCTGCTATTACATAGATAAGCTCCGGCGCCAATGCGATAATTCCCAATAACAAAAAGGCAATTAATATGGATAACAAAATAGAAATTTTTTTATTTTCCTGTTGTTTATCCTCTTTTATTTTTCCGTATAGCCAAGGAACATACGAATTGTTTATTGCATCCACAACAAACGTAAGAATAATTGCAAGATTGTAAGCAACGCTGTATAAAGCCGCTTGATCCATGCCAAGCATATGGCTGATCATAATCCGATCGCTTTGGTTAAAAATAACCTGCGATAAATAATAAACAATTAACACGCCGTTCATTCCAAAGGCGTATTTCCACATATCCTTCCGAAAAAAAGACTTACCTTTAATAAAGTTCCGAACCAAAAAAACAGTCCCGACCAAAACAGTAATCAGCGCGTAACCTATGATTCTGGCGTATCCTTTTTCTTCAAAAAGCAAAACAAAAATTAAACCGACCGCAGGCATCAGCAACGACGTTAATAAGGTTAATATGATAACGCTTTTATAACGATACTCGAATCTCGCTTTCCCCATCCAACATTGCATTGCCAGATTGGCGATAATTTCTGCCAACAAAATCAAAACCAAAAACGTCGGTAGTTCTAAAAAACGGTTAATGTACTCACGCAGAGGTATATACAAAACCAATAAAAATAACGTAAGGACAATACATATCATTTGTACCGTAGAAATGTATTGTTCCCGACTATCCTCAAATTTGACCATGGCTTTGGAAAAAGTACCATACGGCAAATTTAAGGTCGTGATAATCGCAATAATTGCCGACCATGAAAAATATATACTACATTGCCCGTATTGCTCTAACGTAAGCAAGCGTGTAAAAATCGGCAATGTTAAAAAAGATAATCCTTTTTGTATAATACTGCAAATTGTATACGCTAAGGAGGCTTTAACTTGAACTGAACCTAAATTTTTTTCTTTTCGTGCTCCCACAATCTTACTCCATTTTTTAACTAAAAATGTTTATAGTATTAATAACATGGTTAATTTGATCTTCGGTCATACCATAAAACATTGGTAAACTCAATACGGTGTCGCTTATTTCTTCGGCAATGGGCAAAGCTCCCTTGGGAATGCCAAGGTCTTTATAAGCAATTTGCATATGCATGGGAATCGGATAATGTTTAATTGTGCAGATGCCGTTCTCCTTCAAATATGTTTCAAGTTCATCACGTTTTTTGCATCTGATAACAAAAACATGATAAATATGCTCGTAATCTTTCTCTGTTTCAAGTGGTAAAATTATCAAAGGATTTCTAATACCTTTAAAATACTTTTCTGCAATCGATCTTCTTTCTGCGTTCCATTTATCAAGATGCGGCAACTTTACACGCAAAAATGCAGATTGCATTTCATCTAAACGACTGTTTGTCCCTTTATAAATATGATGATATTTATAATCCGAGCCATAATTCCCAAGCACTCTGACTTTTTCTGAAAGTTCCTTATCATTAGTCACCACGCAACCCGCATCGCCTAACGCTCCAAGATTTTTCCCCGGATAAAAGCTGAATCCTGCCGCATCGGACAATGCGCCCACTTTTTTTCCTTTATAGGTTGCGCCGTGCGCTTGCGCCGCATCTTCAATTACTTTCAAGCCGTGTTTCCGAGCAATCGCATTTATCCCGTCCATATCGGCCGAACGTCCTTGTAAATGCACTGCGATAATCGCTTTAGTTCTGCTTGTAATCTTCTCTTCAATGCGCGAGACGTCAATATTAAACGATTCGATTGTCGGCTCTACAAAAATCGGAGTCGCACCTACGTAAGAAACAGCCAATGCAGTAGCAATATACGTATTCGAAGGCACGATCACTTCATCGCCCGTCCCGATACCCATCGCTTTTAAAATCAAATACAATGCATCTAAACCCGTAGCTACGCCAACGCAATATTTTGCTTGACAGTACTGCGCAAACTCCTGTTCGAACCGCGCGCATTCCGATCCTTGAATAAAACAGCTCTCGTCCATCACCCGTCCAAAAGCCAAATTTAAATCATTGCGTATTTCATTGTGCATAGGCGTTAAATCCGCAAACGGAACAATTATCCTTGTCATTTTATCCTCTTATAAATTTAATAAATTCCTGATATTCTCTGATATAATCTTTCTCGTCATATAGCTCCGATGCCAATACAAGTAGTACCGCATCCGAAGAAAAATCATACATTTCTCTCCACATATTATTGGAAATGTATAGACCCACCGTCGGATCATCAAGTAAAACTTCTTCTGTTTCGAATCCGTTATCAAGAAGAATTTTACACGATCCGCTCACGCAAATTAAAATTTGCTCAAGACGCTTGTGCGCATGATAACCCCTACGGACCCCCTTTGCCGTATTATAAATATAATACACTCGCTTTATATCGAAAGGAATATCTCTTTTTCCCTCCAAGGCAATCAATTGTCCTCTATCGTCGCCATGCGAGCTAAAATCAAATTTCAGTATGTTCAAACTTTCCTCCTATCATTTCGACTAACAGTACGGCGAAATTTCATTCTTTTAAATTGAGTATACAAGCACGAAAAACATGTTTTTACTGGAAAAGTTTTAAAAATTGACCAAAAAAACGCTTTACTACGAAAAATTTCGCAAAAATCTAAAAGTTTAAATCTTTTTAAATAATTTTCTTGAAATTCCTTCACATTAACGTCATAAATCACGACCTTAAAATCAGTGCGCTGTTCATTTAATAATTTTTTAATATTAGACTCAAAAATGTCTTTCGATATCACACTTTTCTTTAGACATTCACCGCGCAAATTTAGTTCGTCCGGAGAATTAAATAGATAATCAATTTCATTAAACAAATCATTTAATGATTCGAACTCGATTCCTAATTCTTTTTGATTAATTAGAAAATCATTTGAACAATCATCGTATTTTAGTGTTAGAGGAACTTTTCCTGCCGCAGCAGCATATTGAAACATTAGTCCCCCTACTATAGGATAAGTACTCAAATAAAAAAAGCACTTTAAAATAATTTGATAGAAGTCAGATCTTTCATCTGTAATAAATACACGATTCGGATACTCCTTAATAAGTTTATTAAGCTCAGTAGTATCTCCTGAACCCGCATACCAAAACACAGTATCTATAAAATTCGCCAAAATATATCTTACAATATGATAATACCTATTCTCTCCCCCAAGAGTTTTATAAAGTGAACCCCCAGAAAAAATTAACTTTTGCTTATCCTTATCAAAAGAAAAAGGAAAGCCTTGAAAATTCACATTATAATTAATTTTTGGATAAAATGGAAGTACGCGAATTTTATTAATATCAATATGCCTATACAAGCAAGAAATTGAAGCACCATAATTTCTAAATTCTAAACAATAATCAAAAGCATTTACTCCAAGCCAAAAAGCATGGTCTGTAAGATTTATCTGATATCTCAAAATTTTTTTATCATAATAATTAAATACTCCTATACCAACCACATCGTCTGGTGTTGTATATAAAAACATTTTTGATGGACAAAAGACATCGACAATTTTTTTCAAATCAACCATTTTTTGAAGATAACTTTTTTCATCTAAAAATATCAATTCTCCAGATTGAGTAACAATTTTTGTTATATTTTGAATTGAATTCTTACTGCGAGAATTAGTTACATAAATAATATAATTCGTTTTTGCCAACGCTTCAAGGTATATTTGAGCTAAACCTCTATTATCAAAGCCAAATCCGTCATAAAACAAAATACAGTCTTTCAGATTGGATTTTGTTTTCTTAACAAATTCATACTTTTCTTTGAAAAATTCTTGTGATATCTGTTGAATACTATTTTCCAAGTCCGCATCATAATATGTCTGATTAACGCTATACAAAAGTCTGGCGCATACAGATATTGTAACCAATGCAGTTTCATATTTCTGCTTCTTTAATAATCTTTTGATTTTTTTCTTTAACCTGCCCGTTATGCAAGTTATTTTTTTTATAGAATACATACAAAACTTGTCCTTGATTATTACTATTCAAATAATTTATTTAATTTTAAATCATAAGAGACTCCAATTATTGTATAGTCCATCTTATTTTCCAACAAAACATTGTCTAACACTATTTTCTGCGATTGCTATCTTACTCACTTAAAATTTATTAATTTTCGTTTGTCTATCTGTTGTTGACAATATTTACTGCAAATACATACCATTGCAATGAGGATTCCGGAATTGGACGTTAAAAAACCTGGATTAAAAAATGGTTTAATTGCCCAAATCGCCAAATTGAATATAACAATATATTTTATATATTTGTTCTTAACCGAAACAAAACAAATTTTATATACTACATATAAAATAGTAACGATAATAAATAGAAATCCTAATATTCCAAACTGATACAAAAACGATAAGTATTCCAATTCATATGAATATTTAGCAATTTCTGATCTGATATACTCAACAGGATAGGAACCTGTCCCATTTCCCCAAATTGGACTTGAAAGAAATCCTTGCATCAAATATTTGTACTGCTCGTTTCTAAAACTATCTGAATAATCGGCATCTGTTCCAAAAAATCTATTGTATAGCGCATCAATAATTTCTTTGCCGATTCCCGAATTTAACACTAAAATTGCAACAACTATTAAACCCAATAAACCTATTATTATTGAAAGAACATTCGTGGTTGAAAACTTCTTTTTACGATTTTTATTCGCTTTCAAAATCGAAATACCCACGACAACTAATAAGCATAAAACATACTGCACTAAATACACTCTCGAAAAAATTAACAAACAAAAAAACGCCATCACGATAGTAAGTATAATCTTATTTAAAGATTTTTTGTCCATGATCATATAAAAAGACCAAAACAACAAAACCAAAACATCGTTTGTTATCATAATTCGATACAAAGAAATGTTACCTAATTTAACGTGTAACGACGTCAGTTTCGTATTGAATATTTTATAAAATAGACTCAAAAAATCATCATACGATATAATACCGGACAAAAAAACCAATTCGCATAAAAATTTAAATACGATTAATCCAATTGCAACTATTTCAAAACAACAAAATACTTTTTTAAGCTGTATAATATTATTACTATATAATATCCAAGTTAACCAAATAATAAGCAGCATAGATAAAAACGACTGAATACACTGCAAGGCGGTTTCTACATATCCGTTCGCCAGCGATATAGCTGCCCATAAAAATAAACTTACTATAACAAATACCAACAGATATGAAATTTTATCTAATAAAATTTTATTTCTTAAAAAAATTAAAGAAAACATCAATGCTACGGAAAGTAGCATTTTAATTGGTATGTTAAATAAATTACCCGACGGTAAAATAAAACATAAAACCAAAATATAATAAAATCTCGCTGTTGCCTGTTTCATAAAACTTCTTGTTTCTTAATTTTTTGTAAAACCTTTAACATATTAATTCGTTTTTTTATTTTGAATCTAAAATTTGTTTTTTTAAATCCCAAAGTATTAGAATTGTGAATCCGATAATTAATCAGACAGTTTTTTTCAAAATAAACATTACCGTACTTCAGAGCCAACAAACCAAGCCACCAATCGTGAATATGAATTTGTTCCGGAGGCGGAAACGGAAGAGCAACATTTAACAGTTCTCTACGAAATGCCATGCAACACCCGATAAATGAATTTTTAATTATATTTTTAAAAACTGTTTTGTGGCAACCGATCCTGCTCTGCGTATCCCCCTCAATCTCTCCAGTCTCCTGATTAAAAATATTGGCATTATGACAAACAAGCAAATATTTTTCCAACTTTGGCAATACTACTTTTACTTTATTTTCATGCCAAACATCATCTTGATCGCTTAAAAAAATATATTTCCCCGTACAATGATTCAACGCATTTTCAAAATTTCTCACCACACCCGATTTAGGTCCGTAAAACAACTTAACTCGCTCATCTACCGCGCAAATTTTTTGTATGATCGACAAAGTTTCGTCAGTCGACCCGTCGTCGCTAATGATCAATTCATCGGCGGATGATAAACAAGTTAAAATACTCATAATTTGTTCTCGAATATATCGTTCGCCGTTAAATGTTGCCATGGCAACAGAAATATTAGTTTGTTTCATACTTTCCGAGTATCCCTTTCTTTGCGTCTTTTCTACCTTTTTTAATTAAACGCAGTTTTAATCGTTTTTGCTTTTCAAACAAAATAATTTTTGGAATATCTATACATAAATCGTGGAAATACAATTTGCGAAAAAACTTTTTATTGCGCAAATAAAGATATCTGGCATTCCGGAACCGATAATAATATCTGATCGGAGCATGATTTAAAACTGTAAACTTAACACCAAAAAAGTTGTATTTTTTAGGATTACCGATCTGATGTATAAGAGATAAATCTCTCCAATATGCCACTTTTTTATTTATTTGGTCGAATTGCTGATTTAAATCAAAATCAACATAATCAATAAACAATTCCTCACGAACTCCATGTATCTTTTTATAATTATTTAAAACAATAAAGTTTCCGGATGTCAGCCAATATTTAACTTCAACAATCTCATCTTCCTTATCGCTTGAATTAATATTCAAACCTATAATCCCGTATTGCTCCAAATCAACTTTGAGAATTTTATTTTCTAAATCTGTACGGGAAATTGTCGGAAATATACTATCCTGATCCATTGTAAGACACAAATCGAATTGAGTTTCAACCGATTTTTGCAAGCCAACTTTTAACGCATAAGCGATTCCTTGATTTCCGCCTAAGTTTATATACTCAACATTCTTTTTCTCTGTCAGCAGCTCGATCAATTTACTATTGTAACAATCGGAATTATCTAAAACATATAAACAATCGACAAGTGAGTAATATGAATTAATATTATCGAGACATTTAATATCCGGATTATATAAAACCACACAAGCCGCTATTTTCAAAACAGTTTAACCTCTTTTTTTCCTTTTTTCATACCGAGATATCTTGCAGCCATATCGGGCAACCAACGAAACAGGACAGGAATATTAAAATGCAACAATGCCTGTCCCAATACAAAAAAAGCAAGCTTTAAACCCGTATCTGTCGTTTTATATTTGTCAAATTCAGGATGAGCTGCAAACCATTTTCCTGTTTCATAATAACGATTGTATAATTGCTTTAAAGAAAACTTATGCGAATGTTCGGCAACTGCCGTTGCTACGTACTGTTTCCGATACCCTGCGTCTATTATTTTTTTCGCATAATACATGTCTTCGCTCATCATCATATGAACGTTGTCATATCCGTTTAAAGTTAAAAATACCGGCCGATAATACGCAGAAAAAGCATCGGATGCAAAAAATGTTTTAAGTTGCATTTGTTCAATATCTGCTTTTGAAACAGATAAAGACGTTTTAGGATAATTCTTCAGGCGAACATAATATTCAATTGACCTTTTCTTACAAATTTGTCGACCGTACGCGTATACCGTCTCATGATTAATCACATTCGCCAACTCATAAATTGAATTATTGTTAATTAATCTTACGTCCTGTGAAAGCATAATAACAACATCGCTATGACAGTATTCAAAAACCGCCCGCTCTCTTGTAATAGAATGCGAAAACTCTTTTCTATTAACGCTAAAAAAAGAAAAACCCGCAGAAGTAATTTTCTCTTTTACACTGCTTGTATCCCCATCTTCTGTAATAGCAAAGACAACTTTTTCTAAAATAACGTCTTCCTGCTTTTGTATATCTGCAATCAGATTATCTATAAATTTATCCGCATGAAAAAGCGGACAGACAAGATCAACTTTTATCATATTAAAATTTAAACGTATCCTTTAAACCCAACCACTTTTGATCTCTTTCCAAGATATTTAAAGGAGTTCCGTCCGATAGCGTATAACCCGCAGACAAACCCATCCCCGTAAATTTACCTATAACCCCCCAATCGATTCCGATTTCGGGATCATTCCAAGCAAGTCCGCCTTCATCGCCCGGATGATAAAAATCAGTGACTTTATAACAAAACTCCGCGACATCGCTCAATGTCAAATAACCGTGTGCAAACCCTTCGGAAACATAAAACTGTTTTTTATTTTCCTCTGAAAGTTCAATGCCAAACCACTTTCCGTACGTCTTACTGTTTCTGCGCAAATCAACGGCAACATCAAAAACTCTGCCTCTGATAACGCGAACGAGTTTCCCCTGCGAATAATGTTTTTGAAAATGCAGTCCACGCAATACTCCTTTTACAGAACTGCTCTGATTATCCTGTACAAAATCAAGGTTTAATCCCGCCTCTGCCATATCGCGCTTGCTGTATGTCTCCATAAAATATCCGCGGTCATCGCCATGTACGGTCGGTTCGATAATATATAACCCTTCAATCGGAGTATTTGTAACTTTAATTTGCCCCATAACCAACTTCCTTCAAATATCTTGCAAGCGCATCTTGCCATGTCGGCAACGGTTGAAAACCATTTTCAACCAACTTACTTTTATCAAGTCTACTATTGAACGGTCTTACAGCCTTCGATAATCCATATTCTGCAGTCGAAACGGGTATGACTTTCGTATTATACCCCGCTTGTCTATAAATTTCTTTCGTAAAATCATACCAGCTCACATAACCGCCCTCGTTCGTGGCATGATAATATCCGTACTTTTCGGTTTCCGCCATATCGACAAGCAACCGAGCCAAATCATACGTATAAGTCGGCGTACCGATCTGATCGTTAACTACTCGGACAGTATCGTGCGTCTTACCGATATTCAGCATAGTTTGAATAAAATTTTTACCGTTTAAACCAAAAACCCATGCAATTCGGACAATAAAATATTTATCGAGCAAATTTGCAACCGCCAACTCTCCCTCAAGTTTCGTTTGCCCGTAAACGTTTAAAGGTTTATAATCATTACAATCCGGCAACCAAGGCGTTGTTCCTTGTCCGTCGAACACATAGTCGGTCGAAATATAAATCATCTTCGCATCAAGCTTTTTGCATTCTTTTACAATATACTCCGTGCCGATTGCGTTGATATTACGTACTTTCGGAATATTAACTTCTTCCTCTGCAGCATCCACTGCCGTCCATGCAGCGCAATGGATAACAACCTTCGGCTTAATACGATCGAAAACGCGTTCTACGTTTCCGGAATCCGTTATATCCATCTCGTTAATATCCACACCAACCGCTTCAAACCCGCGTTTTTCAAGTTCGGAAACAACGTCCGATCCAAGTTGTCCTTTGGCGCCCGTCACTAATACTTTCATGTGCGATTACCGTACATTTCTTCATAATATTTTTGATACTCACCCGAAACGATCGGTTTCCACCAATCTTCATTTTTGAGATACCAATCGATGGTTTTTTGAATTCCTTCGGCAAATTTCGTATCAGGCAACCATCCGAGCTCGGAATGAATTTTCGTCGGATCGATCGCGTAGCGCATATCGTGCCCCTTACGATCGCCAACATGCTTGATCAGACTTTCAGGCTTCCCCAACGCTTTGCAAATAATTTTGACGATATCGATATTTTTCATTTCATTATGCCCGCCGATGTTGTAAACTTCGCCGACGCGCCCTTTATGAATAATCAAATCTATCGCCTTACAGTGATCTTCAACATACAGCCAATCGCGCACGTTTAACCCTTCGCCGTACACCGGCAAATCTTTATCCGCCAAAGCGTTGATAATCATAAGCGGGATTAATTTTTCGGGGAAATGATAAGGCCCGTAGTTGTTTGAACAACGGCTGATTGTAACGGGTAATAGATAAGTTCTGAAATAAGCAAGAACAAGCAAATCCGCAGCAGCTTTAGAACTGCTATACGGACTGCTTGTATGCAAAGGCGTATTTTCTGTAAAAAATAAATCGGGTCTGTCAAGCGGCAAATCGCCGTAGACTTCGTCGGTAGAAACCTGATGATAACGTTTGATCCCGAATTTACGGCAAGCATCCATCAAAACAGCTGTGCCCATAATATTCGTCTGCAAAAACACGTCGGGATTTTCAATGCTGCGATCAACGTGACTTTCCGCCGCAAAATTAACTACAATATCAGGCGTCTCCTCTTCAAATAAACGATACACCGCCGTACGATCACAGATATCAATTTTCACAAAACGAAAATTAGAATGATCCATTACATTCTTGAGTGTAGACAAGTTCCCAGCGTATGTCAATTTATCTATACAAACAATACGGTAATCAGGATGTTCTTTTAACATATGGAAAATAAAATTACTTCCAATAAATCCTGCTCCGCCCGTAACAATAATCGTCATAATATCTCCTTTAATACAAACCGTCCATAAACTTCCCGTCAATAATATCTTTCAGATACTGACCGTATTCGTTATTTTTCATTAGTTCGTATATTTCAAATAATCTTTCTTTTGTAATCCAACCGTTCAGATAAGCAATTTCTTCCAGACAAGCAACTTTTCGATGCTGATGCGTTTCCACCGTTTTAATGAAATTCGTCGCATCCACTAAACTTTCATGCGTGCCCGTATCCAACCATGTAAAACCTTGTCCCAATATCTCCACGTGAAGATCGCCGTTCTTTAAATATATCCTGTTTAGGTCCGTGATCTCATATTCACCGCGTTCGGAAGGCTTTAATTCCTTTGCATATTTAACAACCCTGTTGTCATAGAAATACAACCCTGTTACGCAATAATTGCTTTTCGGATTTTTAGGTTTTTCAACCAACGATACGGCCTTGCCCGAATCATCAAATTCTACAATGCCAAACCGCTCGGGATCTTCGACATAATAGCCAAAAACCGTTGCGCCGTTTCCCTTTTCAGCATTTTCAACCGCCTTACGCAAACGCTTTTTTAAGCCGTGCCCCGCAAAAATATTATCCCCGAGCACCATGGCAACGTTATCGTCGCCAATAAACTTTTCTCCGATTACAAATGCCTGAGCTAATCCGTTCGGCTGCTCTTGCACAGCATAAGAAAGTTTAAGACCAAGCGAATTCCCGTTCCCGAACAATCTCTCAAAACGCGGAGTATCTTCGGGCGTAGATATAATCAAAATTTCATTGATGCCTGCATTCATCAAAACCGATAACGGATAATAAATCATCGGCTTATCATAAATCGGCAAAAGCTGTTTACTTGTGACACGGGTTAACGGATAGAGTCTTGTCCCGCTTCCCCCTGCGAGTACGATTCCTTTCATATTTCCTCTTATGAACACAATGTTTTTTAATTAGCAATAAAATGCCAAAGTTATCCTTATTATAACATACCGTCAAACCAATTGCAAGCATTGAACACAAAATATTACATTTGCCCTGTCATTATTTTCCAAACAAACAATATGATTATCCGATATGAATGGATTATCACCATTCTGAAAGAAATAATTACCGGAGAATGAAAAAACCAATAGAAATTCTCTATCGGTTTTTTTTCGCATTTTTATCTCGCATCCGTTTCCGCAGACGGCTCTTCAACCTCTGCGATTGCCGCTCCGTCTAGTACGATTGTCTCCGCTTGGGGACGAGTCAGCTTGATCCCTTCGGATGTAAACCCGCGACCGCGCACTTCGGAAACAATGCTGACAGTCATAAACGCCTCGGGATCAATTTCTTGCACAAGCGTTTTTAGCTTTACAAGCTCGCGGTGAGAAATAATCGTAAGCAACATATGGCAATCTTCTTTTAAGAATCCCGTCTGCCCGTAAAGCGTTGTAACGCCGCGGTTAATTTTGCTCAAAATCATTTCGCGAATTTCTTCATATTTCTGACTGACGATTTTCACCTGCGTGCGTTTCATACCGATCGGCGAAATCTTTTCGATCACAACCGAGGACAAAAGCGTAATGATCACGCCGTACAAAATTACTTCAACATCTTTTGCGATCAACTGTAAAAGGACAATAGACATATCGAGAATCCAGAGTCCGGCCGAAACGGGAAATCCAAAAAATTTGTGCAGAATCAGCGGCGGAATATCCGTACCGCCTGTAGACGCGCCGACGCGCACTACGATCCCGATTCCGAATCCGAACAAAAGCGCGCCGCAAATGGACGCAAGTAACGGATCTTCCGTGAGCGGTCTGCCGCCATGCAGGCTGTTATTGAGAGAAGTCACCAATCCGATAAAAGTCGGATATAAGAGCGATCCGAGCGCGGTCGCCGCGGCAAACTTTGCGCCAAGAAATATAGAACCGACAATAAACAGGAAAAAGTTTGCTATATATACGATAATCGTAACCGCAAATTCGTTTTCCCAGAAATTACTGATAAAAATACCGATACCCGTCGTTCCGCCCATCGCAAGACCGCAGGGAATAATAAACAAAGCAGACGCGCCTGCCGCAATCAGATTGCCAAACAAAACGATGGCAAAATAAATGATATATCCTTTCACTTCTTTGCCCGTCGGTTTTCGCAATGTAGGTAATTTGAATTTTTTCATAAAAATCTCGCTTACGTTTTTGTGCGATTGTATTATATCACGACTTTGCCCTGTTTGCAATATGTTTTAAGCGTTTGAAAATGAAATTTTTCGACAAATTTTTTCCAATGCATAACTTAATATATTCTTTTATTTATATTTGCACCTTAAATTAAACCTGATCGATTATCTCAACACATGAAAAACTAAAATGCAAAAAACAACGGCGGTAATGATTACCGCCGTTGTTTCCCTTTAAAATTATACAATTCCGTGCGCCATCATAGCATTCGCTACTTTTATAAATCCTGCGATATTTGCCCCCGCAACGTAATCGCCCTCTACGCCGTACTCTTTTGCCGCCGCATCCATATTGTGATAAATGTTTACCATGATATTTTTCAGCTTTGCGTCAACTTCTTCGAACGTCCAGAAGAGACGTCCGCTTGATTGCGCCATTTCGAGCGCGCTTGTTGCGACTCCGCCCGCATTCGCCGCTTTCGCGGGAAGGAACACAACGCCGGCTTTTTGGAAAACCTCGATTGCCTCCAATGTGGAGGGCATATTTGCTCCCTCCCCCACGTACTTGACTCCGTTTTTCACAAGCGCTTTTGCCGATACCTCGTCAATCTCGTTCTGCGTCGCACAGGGGAGCGCAATGTCGCAGGGAATCGTCCATATTCCCTTACAACCCTCGTGATATTCCGCGCCCTTGACACGGTTCGCATATTCTTTAATACGAGCGCGTTCCACTTCTTTGATCTGTTTAACAACGTCAAGCCGAATGCCTTTCGGATCATAAATATAGCCGTTCGAATCATACATAGCAACGACTTTTGCGCCGAGTTGCTGCGCTTTCTGGCAGGCATAGATGGCTACGTTCCCCGACCCTGATATTACGACCGTTTTTCCCTCAAAACTATCGCCGCGCGCTTTAAGCGCCTCCGCCGTAATATAAACGAGTCCGTACCCCGTTGCTTCTGTACGCACGAGACTACCGCCGTAGGTGAGTCCCCTGCCCGTAAGCACGCCGACGTGCTCGTCGCGGATTCGTTTATATTGCCCGAATAAGAAACCGATTTCTCTGCCCCCGACGCCGATATCGCCTGCGGGAACGTCCGTATCCTGCCCGATATGACGGTAAAGCTCGGTCATAAAGCTTTGGCAGAACTTCATAATTTCGTTATCGCTCTTGCCTTTGGGATCAAAGTTACTGCCGCCTTTTCCGCCGCCGATAGGCAATCCCGTCAAACTGTTCTTTAAAATTTGTTCGAGACCTAAAAACTTAATAATGGAAAGATTGACGGACGGATGAAATCTCAGCCCCCCCTTATAAGGACCGATCGCGCTGTTAAACTGCACGCGGTAACCCTTATTAACGTGCACGTTGCCTTTGTCGTCTACCCAAGGAACGCGGAATAAAATTACACGCTCAGGTTCGACGAACCGCTCAAGAAGAGCCGCTTTTTCATATTCCGGATGTTTTTCGATAACAGGTTTTAATCCGTTTAAAATTTCCGTTGCTGCCTGATGAAACTCGGGTTCGTTCGGATTCTTCTCTTTTAGTTCCGCAAGGACTCTTTCTACGTATTGCATAAAATTCTCCTTTGACCGTATTTTCGGCCGTTTGAGTGGTTAGATTATGTATATTATATCATTTCTATTTATAAAATACCATTTTTTAGAGGTAAAAACATAAAGAATCGTCTTTGCGAAATTCTTATATAAAGTATAAGCGCCGTTTATATATACTTTGCTCAATGCTTGTCTTACTATTAAAACAACCCCGATGCAAAATTGCATCGGGGTTGTTGTGAATTTTCTTTATTTTGCGTATTCAACACTACGGAATTCACGAATAACGTTAACTTTAATCTGTCCGGGGTATTCGAGTTCGCTCTCGATCTTTTTGGCAATGTCCTTCGCAAGGAAGAGAGCTTTTGCATCGTCCACCTGATCAGGCTTAACGATAACGCGAACTTCTCTGCCCGCCTGAATCGCATAGCTCTTATCGACACCCGCAAAACCGGACGCGATGGATTCGAGCTTTTCAAGACGCTTAACGTAGTTTGATCCCGTCTCGCGGCGCGCTCCGGGGCGTGCGCCCGAAATAGCGTCTGCCGCCTGTACGAGAACCGCCTCGATCGTTTTCGGCTCAACGTCGCCGTGGTGCGCCATGATCGCGTTTACAATCATCGCGTTTTCTTTAAACTTCTTGGCGAGATCCGCACCGATCTGGATATGCGTGCCTTCCTGCTCATGATCAACCGCTTTACCGATATCATGCAAGAGACCCGCGCGTTTTGCAAAGTTGACGTCGAGACCAAGCTCCTGCGCCATGAGTCCTGCAAGTTGTGCAACTTCGATAGAGTGGCGGTAGACGTTCTGCCCGTAACTCGTACGGAATTTTAATCTGCCGATAAGCTTGATGATTTCGGGATGCAATCCGAAAATCCCCACTTCGAACATCGCGTTTTCGCCGGCGGCTTTGATTTGCTGTTCGAGTTCTTTCGTCACTTTCTCCACCGTCTCTTCTATACGGGCGGGGTGAATTCTTCCGTCGGTAATCAACCTCTCGAGCGTAAGGCGCGCGACCTCCCTTCTCACAGGATCGAATCCCGATAATATGACAACCTCGGGCGTATCGTCAATGATAAGTTCGATACCGGTCGCATTTTCAATCGCGCGGATATTGCGTCCCTCTCTTCCGATGATACGTGCTTTCATATCGTCGTTGGGAAGAGGTACGACGGAAACGGTTGTTTCAGACGCATGATCGCTTGCACAGCGCTGGATCGCAAGGGAAATAATGTTTTTGGCATTCATATCCGCTTCGTCCTTCGCCTGCTGTTCCATATTGCGCACCTGAACGGCAGCATCGCGACGCGTCTCGTCGAGTATTTCTTCCGTGAGCAATTTTTTCGCTTCGTCTTTGGAAAGTTGAGCAATACGCTCAAGTTCCGCGATCATAAGGTCGTGCTGGCGCTCCACCTGCTCCTGCGTCTTTTGCACTTCCTCCATCTTTTGCGTGAGATTGTTCTTTTGCGCTTCCAGCGATTCGTTTTTACGGTTGAGCTCGGTTTCCTTGCGCTCGAGCGCGTCCTGCTGGCGGTTGAGACGGGATTCGATATGCGCTTGTTCCGCGCGTTTCTCCTTCATCTCCTGTTCGAATTCATTTCTTCTTTTGAGTTCCTGTTCCTTGGCTTCTAAGATCGCTTCCTTCTTGATTTGCTTACATTCCGCTTTCGCGCTTTCGAGCATTTCTTCAACGCGTCTTGACGTATCGTCAAGCTTCTTCTCGGATTTCTTTTTGGAAACATTTTTCAGAATCAACCATACGGCAACCGCGCCGACTGCAAGCCCGACTATGGGCAACAGTATAAAAAGCACGATCGATATCGTATCGACAAGGAGCAGGCCGCTAAACGTTGACATAAATAGCCTCCTGCTGATTTGATTTTTGCTGATTTGCGTAACCTCAACCACAAGATAGCGGAAAATATTACGCAGCCGACACTAATTATACCTTATCGGCATGTAAATGTCAACAGATTGAAGAAATTCTGTCAGATTTTTTTTCGAAGAGCAATTTTTTTAAAAAGATTTTTGTGCAAATGTTACATGAAAAAGTGTTTTAGCCGCGATTTTTATACAAATTCTTTATTAAATCGCCATTTTTTAAAATTAATTTTGTATATCCTGTTGAAATTTTTGTACGGTTGTGATAGAATATAGTTTAGAATACGGATATAATAAGGAGAAACACATGATTCAAAAACGTAGTAATCCGCTTGATGCACAGAACGCCCCCGCAGAACAACCCGCCGAGGCGGCAGTTTCCGCAGAGGAGATCACGCCCGTCGAAGCGGCAACGCCTGCGGATAATGTGAAACCCGTCGAACAGAAAGAACTGCAAAAACGCGTTAATCCGCTTACGCTCGAAGAACGCCCGCAGATCGTCGAAGCACCTCTCCCTGCGCCCGCGAAAGCTCCGACGACGATTATCGGAAAAACTAAGAAAAAGCGCGTTATGTCCAAAGTGAACAAGACGCTTCTCCTCTCTCTTATCGCAAAAACGGGGAAAAAAGCGGGCGAAATGCTCGATGCCGCAATGCTCGCATATGCATTCTCGGCTTATCCCGAACTGTTTGAATCGTTTGAAAAGTCGCTCAAAGCGAAAGGATGTGATTTAAAATGACGTATACATATTTCTGCAAAAAAGGCGGCGTTGGTAAGACTACGATCACGGGCGAACATGCAACATATCTTGCACAACTCGGCAAACGCGTGCTCGTTGTAAGTGTCGACGACCAAAACTCCCTTTTCGAAATGTTCGGCTGTTCGGATAAAGTATTTGAACGGGACGACAATTATCTCGAACATTATTGTGCAAAAGTTTGCACGCTCGAAGATACGCTTATCCCTCTACGCAATAATCTGTATGCGATTAAAACGTTGAATACGGACATGCTTTCTAAAAAGTTGACGCTCGAGCGCCCTTTTGAAAAACAGTTTCTTGAAACGTTACAAACGCTTATTGATTCGTTCGACGCCGTCTTTTTCGATCTTCCCCCTTCGAGCAACCGCACGTCCGAGCTTGTCCTCGAAATTGTCGATATGGTAATCCTTGTCGTTCAGCTCAACAAACTCGGAGTCAACGGATTCTACAATACGTTGCAATATTTTGTAGACGCAAGTCTCGATTTAAGTAAAATCAAATTTGTACTGCCCAACGGATTTTCCAAAATCAAGTCGGTACCCCTGCTTGCGTTGGAAGAATTAAAGGCCCTCGTCGGCGAACATCTGGACGGCGTAACCGTTCTGCCCTGCGTCTCTGAAAAAGCTTGTATTCAAACACTGCAAGCAAAGGGAATTACGGTTTTTGACGAAGTGGAGGACCCCAAAACACTCACGCCCTACGAGGCAAAACAAAAGGCACTTGTACATGAATTCCTCGAAAATCTTTATGAGGAAATTCCGTAAATTATCATAAAATAAAAATTATCCCGTTGCATTTTTGCAACGGGATTTTTAATCAAATCTTTTTTGATAAACACGACTGTCTTCACCCCAAACATCAATACGATTCTCGATATAAGAGAACCCGTATTTTTCGTATAAATCAACATGATCAGTCGCAATATAAACGGTATCGTACCCATTGGCTCGGGCAACTTGGCATGCGTGATCTATGAGTAGTTTCCCGAGTCTCCTGCCTCGATATTCAGGCGCAGTATGAAAGAAACCGAGCCACGGGGTTAAAACCGGCTCGCCGGCAATACAATCCCGTTCCGAGAGCGTAATAAAAGAAACAAGCCTATCACCGTCCACGAGCATAAATAACTTGTACCAGCCGCCAAGTGTTTCATGTAGACGATCTTCATTTAAGAGAACCGCAAGAAACTTCGCGGCGCGCCACTCATAATTTTTAATTTGATTTAAGTAAACATCCCGATTTTTACAGGATTTATATTCTATGATTTCCAAAAGTCCTCCAAATTTACAGGCGCAGAATTACTTCTGCGTCTGCATTATTTATGATTTGACACTCTCTAAAAGTTCTTCCACCGCTTTTTTTGCGTCCGCCAAGGCAAGTTCTGCATTTTTCTCGTCTTTTGCTTTAACCGAATAATAAATTTTGAGTTTCGGCTCTGTCCCCGAAGGTCTGACGCATATAAACGATCCGCCCGAAAGTTCGTAGTAGACGCAATTACACTTCGGAATATCGATATGCGTCTCGCTCCCGTCTTTCGCACGGCGGACGGACACGGAATAATCACGTACCGCCTCCACTTCGAACCCGCCGAAACGTTCAACCTTGACCGTCTTTAACGCATCGACGACGGCGTTCATCTCCTTCATGGCGTTGAGTCCCGAATACTCGATCGAAATGTTCTTATCGAGCACGTAACCGTACTTGGCGTAGATTTCCTGTAATCTGCCGTAGACGGTTTTACCGACGTACGTATAGTAACAAACCATCTCGGCGCAGAGCATAGACGCAACAACCGCGTCCTTATCACGCGCGTGCGTACCGCGCAGATACCCGCAAGACTCTTCAAAGCCGAACACATACGTATGTGATCCGTCTTTCTCCCACTGTTTAATCTTTTCGCCGATAAATTTAAATCCAACGGGCGTTTCGAACAGAGCAACGCCGAAATCCTCGCAAATCGCCTTTGCCATGCCCGTCGTAACAAACGACTTAACGACGGCGGCGTTCGCGGGAAGAGTGCTCTCTTCTTTGAGCCTTGTTAAGATATAATCAAGCAACAGAATACCCACCTGATTGCCGGAAAGAGCGGTAAATTCGCCCTTCTCATCCTTAATGGCAACGCCAAGACGATCGGAATCGGGATCCGTCCCGAACACGACGTCCGCCTGAATTTTATTCGCAAGCGCGATGCCCATAGAAAGCGTCTCTTTATATTCGGGATTGGGCACTTTTACAGTTGAAAATTCGGTATCTTCCGTTGTTTGCTCTTCAACAACGGTAACGTTGATGCCGAGCCTTTTTAAAATACGCATAACGGGCACATACCCCGATCCGTGCACGGGCGTATAGACAAGTTTAAGATTTTTACCGCATGCCTCTACCGCTTTTTCCGATAATGTAAGTTTTGCAAGCGACGCTATGTAGGTATCGTCCACTTCTGCCGGAACATTATGAATAAGCGAGCTGTCCTCCTCTCCTTCCACCGAGAGGTAATCTGTGATCTCGGAAATAAATTTGACGACGACCGCCGTCGCCTCGGGCGACATTTGCGCGCCGTCCTCGCCGTAAACTTTGTAGCCGTTATACTGCTTGGGATTGTGCGATGCAGTTATCATAATTCCCGCAATCGTATTGAGATATCTGACCGCATACGAGAGCATGGGAACAGGATGCACTTCGTCAAAAAGGTACGTCTTGATTCCGTTTTTTGCAAGCACGCCGGCCGCCGCTTTTGCAAACTCGCGACTGCCGCGGCGCGTATCAAAGGATATCACAACTCCGCGCGCCTGCTCTTCCTGAGTAAGCGTTTTTATGTACATGGATAATCCTTGCGTTGCGCGCTTGACCGTACGAACGTTCATCATATTCACTCCACAGCCGATAATGCCGCGCATACCCGCCGTACCGAATTCAAGTTCGCCGCCAAAACGGTATTCCTGCTCCTTTTTATCGCCCGCAATCGCTCTGAGCTCCGCACGCTCTTCTTGCGTTAAACGCGGATCGTTCAGCCATGCATTGTAAAGTTCACTATAGTTCATATAACTTCCTCCCTATATTGAAAGCGCGCTACGCGCGCTTTGATTCCCTATCTTATTTCTGGATAATATCCTCATGGTCGTCGCCTTTGATCTGTTCGAACGAAATAAAGTACCGTTTGCCGGCGTCCTCATAATAATGCACGAACTGAATAGAAAGCAAAAGCATAAAGCTCATTGAAATAGTAAGCAATAACGCGCTTCCGATAGTAAAGACCGCACATATCACGTTTAAAATGACAATCAGATAAATAGCGACAAGAAAACTCGAAAAACGGCTCCCGAAATTTTTCCCGTGCGATACGCTTTCTTTAAGAGACGCGCAATTCCCCTTTCCGTTGATAACCGCCGGCATCCAAGAGGATGCAAGCGTAAGTTTTAGCGCCTGTAAACAGATGACCGCCGTCACTGTGAGCATAAGCGAAACCAACACCGAAAGGAATGCATGCCCCACTAAAAACGAAAGCACGTAAAAGAAGAAAAACCAGCTTACGAGCAAAGTCAACGCATCGTATAAAAACGCAAGCGGCACATAGATCACGGTGTAAAGAGCCGCTCTTCCGAATCCCGTAAAAAACGCCGAAGAAAATTTCGTCCGCGAATAGGTCTGCATTCTGTCGTTAAACGCGCAACCGACCGTAAACAACGCAAGTCCGTTGAAAAAGCGGGATAAAAGATAAATGACGATGAGTCCGATTACCGAACCGACAATCGACCCGATATGCGCTACAACGACTTCGAGCAAAGCTTTAAGCGCTTCCGTAAAAATACTTTGGAATCCCTGCAAATAAACGGAGTCACCCGAAGTAAGCGCACGGAAAAATTCGCTAATCAGCGAAAGAACCTGATCCATTTCCGTACTCGAAGTAATCACGCTTAGTCCGAGTTTGAGCGTTACGTAGCCGAGACTAAAAAATATAATCCCCGTAATAATCCGATAAAGCAACAACTTATATACGTTTACGAAGTTATCGATTAAAATATGAATCGCTGTCCTGAATCTCATACAATATTCTCCAAAGTTATAGACGTTTGAAACTGCGAATCAAATCTTCGCGGTCGATCTTATCCGTTTCGAAATAAACCGTCTCCATACGAATGCAAAAATTAAGAAAAAGAAAAACAAATAGAACAAACGCAACAATCATAAACGGAAAATGAGGGAAAAAGATTGCAACAAGCGCGAGCGCTATCCAATACACGATAACGGACATCGCCATGGAAAGAATGATTCTGCCGCGCGCCTTTACAACGAGCTGGTACGAATACCGGAGCGCCTCATACGGACTAAACCCTGTGATCTGCAAACAAGGCAACCATAGATAAAAGACCGTTACAATGTATAGCAACACGCCGATAAGCAAAATAAAGCATGCGACCCATACGAGATATATTCCAAGCATCGCTTTAATGATCGAACCGAACGCATAGCAAACCGCTGCTAGAACTACGCACCATACCTCGTAAATAACGAGATATAAAACCGTGATCAAAAGTGAAGAAACGAAAATATTCGGAAGCTGACGAAATGCGCCTGAAATCGTACGTTTTCCGATACGCATATGTTTTTCGACAAGGGACAGCATAAGCGACGAAAAAAGCGCAACGCTGAGCACAAGTCCTACGCCGTACAGCGCGCCGAGAACAGAATCCGTACGGATAAAACTGAACGTTCGGAAAATATGCAAGAACGAAACCGACGGCGCCCCCGTAAAAAAGCTCTCCAAAAATCCATGAATGCTTTTAAAATCCAGCGATAGCGCAAAGAATATCCCCGGTATGATTGCATAAGCAAGCACATACCATATGTTTTTAAAGAGATATTTCCAGCTGCCGAACAAAATGCGCATACTTCCTCCTACTTCCATCCACTATTAATTATATACCAAAATTCCCGCCGTGTAAAGGGATTTTATCAAAAAAAGAAAATTTCCGTTCGCTTACGCCCGCAACAAATTATCCGACTTTCCGATCTCTTTATTTAGCGGTATAAAATTACAGGAATTTTCCCAAATTATTATTATGAAAAGAATCATTCCGAATCCGCTTGAAAAAACGCGGGAGGAGAGGGAAAGCTGTTTCCCCGAACAACGCACAAAGGAGGTAAAATCCAAATTATGACAGGACGTTCACGAGAAAATTATAATAAGAATTACATCCGCTATGTTAACTCTTTCGACCCGCCGACAAAACACTTTAAAACTTGTTTGCATGCGTTTATGGTCGGGGGATTTATCTGCGCAATCGGACAATTTTTCCGTTTTATGCTCGAATATGCAGGACTTTCGGGCGACGTGCTTGCAGGAACGGTCTCCGTCATCCTTATCTTCCTCGGTACGTTGCTAACGGGTCTTGGCGTTTACGACCGTATCGGACGGAACGCGGGCGCGGGCAGCATTGTTCCGATTACGGGATTTGCAAATTCCGTATGTTCCCCTGCCGTCGAATTTAAAACCGAAGGATACGTTTACGGCATGGCAGCTAAAATGTTTATCGTTGCAGGACCGATTATTGTATTCGGCGTGAGCGCGGGCGCAGCCGTCGGAATTATTTATTGGTTGATTGCCATTTGATTAAAACTGAAACGCACTCCGTCAGATTCTTGTAAAGAAAACGCACATAAAATAATTAGTAACCACGCGGCTACCGCGTGGTTTTTTACAATCAAAAATCCCTTGCGGCATGCCGCAAGGGATAAGAACCCGCCGAAAATATCTCATTAAAGCAATGAATTATAAAGCGAAACGATATCTTCGAGCGTAGGATCTTTGGGATTTCCGGGGCGGCACGCGTCCGCCATCGCGCTTTCTGCAAGGAAAAGAACGTCCTCTTTTTTTACGATATTTTTGAGATTCTGAGGAATACCGACGTCTTTGGAAAGCTGTCTGACCGCATCGCAAGCCGCCTTGCGATACTCCGTCTGCGTCATATTTTCCGTACCTTGCACACCCATTGCCTTAGCGATATCGCGATATTTTTCGCCCGTCGCCTCGGCATTATAAGCCATTACGGTAGGAAGAAGAATCGCATTCGCTACGCCGTGCGGCGTATCGTACACCGCGCCCAACGCATGCGCCATGGAATGCACGATCCCAAGACCGACGTTAGAGAATCCCATGCCTGCAATGTACTGTCCGAGCGCCATGCCCTCTCTTCCCTCTTTCTCATTCAAAACCGCGCCACGGAGAGATTTTGCGATAATTTCGATCGCCTTCAAATGGAACATATCCGTCATCTCCCACGCGCCCTTTGTGATATACCCCTCGATCGCATGCGTGAGCGCGTCCATACCGGTAGCGGCAGTCAATCCTTTGGGCATCGTACTCATCATATCGCTGTCAACGATCGCAACCACGGGAATATCGTGTACGTCTACACAGACAAATTTACGTTTTTTCTCGACGTCGGTTATAACATAGTTTATCGTAACCTCCGCAGCCGTGCCCGCCGTTGTCGGCACGGCAATAATGGGAACGCTCGGCTTTTTCGTAGGAGCAACGCCTTCCAGAGAACGGACGTCTTCAAACTCGGGGTTATTGATGATGATTCCGATCGCCTTAGCCGTATCCATAGAAGAACCGCCGCCGATTGCGATAATGTAATCAGCTCCGCTCTGCCTGTATGCGGATACGCCCGTCTGAACGTTTTCGATCGTAGGATTCGGCTTGATTTCACTGTAAAGCGCATACGGTAATCCCGCTTTTTCCAAAACGTTTAACACCTTTTGCGCCACGCCGAACTTAACGAGATCGGGATCGGAACAGACAAACGCTTTGTTGAGCGCGCGGCGATTTACTTCGCCTACGATCTCGCAAATACTGCCTGCGCCATGATAGCTTGTTTCGTTTAAAATAAGTCTTGCCATTTTAAAAATTCCTCCTGAAATTTATTGATTTTATCATACGGTTATGCTATAATTCCCTCAATTCTTATCCAGCTAGAATACGAGGTTCGCCGTGATCGGACTTTTACTTGCCATTATATATCTCAGTTTCATCAGCTTAGGTCTGCCCGACTCGTTACTCGGCTCCGCATGGCCGATCATGCACGTTGAATTCGGCGTACCCGTTTCGTATGCGGGGATCGTTTCGATGATCATAGCGGGCGGGACGATCGCGTCAAGCCTTTTTAGTGATTTTTTAACAAAAAAACTTGGTGCGGGACTTGTAACCGCCGTCAGCATTGCAATGACTGCCGTTGCACTCTTTGGATTTTCCGTGAGCACGCAGTTTTGGATGCTGATTGTTCTTGCCATACCCTACGGACTCGGCGCAGGCGGCGTTGATGCCGCACTCAATAATTACGTAGCGCTCCACTATACGAGTAAGCACATGAGTTGGCTACACTGCATGTGGGGCGTCGGCGCGGCGATCAGTCCGTACGTAATGGGTTTTGCGCTTACCAAAGGTACGGGTTGGAACCAAGGATATTTTATCATTTCGATGATCCAGATCGGTCTTTCCGCAATTGTGTTTTGCAGTCTGCCGCTGTGGAAAAAGCGGGAAAGCCCTACGCGCGAGACTGATAAAGCAAAACCGCTGCCTTTTAAAAGTATTTTAAAAATCCGCGGCGCAGTCCCCTGTTTTATCGCATTTTTTGCATACAGCGCGCTTGAATCGACGACAATGCTCTGGGCGAGCAGCTACATGGTCGACTTCAATCAGATTTCCGCAGAAACCGCCGCAAGCTATGCGAGCATGTTTTTCATCGGAATCACCGTCGGACGCGCGCTCAATGGATTTCTCACAATTAAATTCAGCGACAGAACGCTCATACGCGCCGGACAGGCGATTATTCTCATTGGGCTTATCCTGATCTTTATTCCCTCCGTCGCACCCCTGACGTTTGTCGGATTCGTCACAGTCGGACTCGGTTGCGCGCCCGTCTATCCCTGTATCATTCATATGACTCCCTCCGTATTCGGCAAGGACAATTCGCAGGCGATGATCGGCGTGCAAATGGCGAGCGCGTATATCGGCACGTGTTTTATGCCGCCGCTCTTCGGACTGATTGCGGACGGCTTGAGCGTAAAGCTCCTGCCCGTGTTTCTCCTATTCTTCTTTCTTCTCATGCTTATCATGCACGAACTTGTCGTCAAAAAAACAAAAAAGAACCAACCGCTGTGCAATGCGGAGCATGAACAAGGAGAATGTAAAAAAGACGACTAATATAACTCAGCATATACTTTCGTATTTTATCCGCTATCGCAGCGAGAATTTACAAACTCAGCTATACTTTGGAACGTCTGCCCTATAAGAGCAGGCGCTTATTTTATAAATTTAAAAAGTCCTTGCGGTAATTTACACCGAAAAACTCCGCAAGCTCTTTCATCTCGCTATCTTTTATCGTGTTTAAGCGGGGCAGATGTGCCGTCAGCATATATATTTGCGCCGCCTTTTCCACCGTCTCAACTAAGCCGAACGTCTCGTCCAGCGTCTTGCCCGAACCGTAAATGCCGTGCATACCCCATACGACAAGCCGAAACTCTTCCATTTTTTTTGCCGTTGCTTCCCCGATACTATTTGTACCGCATAGCATCCAGGGCAAAATGCCCACGCCGTCGGGGAAAACAACAATACACTCCGTACACATTTCCCATAACGTATGCGTAAATTTTTTCTCGTCAAGTTCATGCACAAAATTCATCGCAAGCGTATACGTCGGATGAGAATGCAATACGACTCTGTTTTCAGGATCGGCTTTCAGCCGCGCGATATGGCTCATCAGATGCGCGGGAAGCTCCGAAGTAAACTTTCCTCCGTCCTTATACCCCCAAAGCAATTCGGCGTCTAAGCCGTTTGCGGCGATGCGGAAAATCCCTGCGTTTGTTTCAGGATCCTCTTCCACATTTTTAAAATATTTACCGGTACCCGTTACAAGAAAGTATTTCCCTGCGAGCGCTTTCGCATCGAATCCCAGCGGAATCGTACGAATTACCCCGTTCAGATCAAGGTATTCCGCAACCTCTTCTTCCTTTAACAAATACGAAATGTTTCCGCCGTTTCTCTCATCCCAACCGAGACGATACATATTCGAAGTTGTCTTTACAAACGACCTTATAAAAGGTGCGTTAAGTACGTTCGCCATTTACGCTCTCTCCTTTAAAATTTTTGCTTGATAATCCATTACGTCGTCGTAATAATTGTCTTTCATTCCAAGTCGGTTGAGATATTCATCCCAAACCGCGCCTACGGGCAACAATTTTACGCTCTCCTGCAAATACATGAGCTTGGTAAAATTCCCCTCGTCCTGCGCCTCGGTAAGTTTTTCATGCGGAAGCAAAAGCGCGTATAACAGCGCCTTTTGCATAGAACGCTGTCCCGTAATCCAGGCAAACACGCGATTGATGCTCGCGTCGAAATAATCAAGCCCGATAAGCACTTTCTCAGTCGCATTGTTTCTGACGATCTCTTTTGCAATTTCTTTCAACTCGTCCTCGTAAGTCACAACGTGATCGGAATCCCATCTCACACCGCGCGTTACGTGAAGCGCGACTTTATCGTAAAAAGCGAGCAAAGCGGGAATCTTATCGCTGACGTATTCGAGCGGATGATAATGCCCGTTGTCAAGCAGACAGCATATTCCACGGCTTGCCGCATAGTTTTGATAAAATTCGTTACTGCCGACCGTGTAACTCTCGACACCGATCCCGAAAACTTTACTCTCGACGGCAGGAATCACCCAGCTCTTGTCGTAATTTTCAAGAATTTCATCAAGCGATTTTTTCAGCCGAAGTCGGGGCGAAAGTCTGTCTGCGGGAACGTCTTTAAATCCGTCCGGAATCCATATATTTACAAGACAGGGTTTCCCGAACTCTTTGCCGAGATACGCGGCAATCTCCATGCAGCGTTTGCCGTGCTCCACCCAGAATTTGCGAACCTTCTCGTCGGGCGAAGACAGCGTAAGTCCGTCTTTCATCATCGGATGCGCAAAAAACGTAGGATTGAAATCTATACCGTCCAATCCGTTTTCTTTTGCAAATTCTACCCAAGGCGCAAAATGTTTCGCCCCGTACGCATCGCGGTCAATCTTTCCCAAGTCCTCGCCGAGCACGGCGTAACTTGCATGCACATTCAAGCGGATCTTCCCCGGCATATGTGAAAAACAAAACTTTAAGTCGGCTTTGACTTCCTCAAAATTGCGCGCTTTACCGGGGTAATTTCCCGTTGTCTGAATCCCGCCCGTGAGCGAATCCGCGCCTTCGAATCCAAGCACATCGTCGCCTTGCCAGCAGTGAACGGAGACAGGGATTTCAGCTAGCTTTTTAATCGCCTGTTCCGCATTTACGCCGATTTTTTCAAAGGTCTCTTTTGCATGTTCAAATGCTTTCGTCATAATATTTCACCTATTTCAAATGAATTTTTAATTACTTTCCGCGCCGACGCAATGCCGTCGAATACGCCTGCCGACACCATCTGCACGGCAAGGTTGCCGATCGCCGTAGCTTCCGTCGGCCCCGTATATATATGTTTTCCCGTCGCTCTGGCAGTCAGCTCGTTTAAAAGTTCGTTCTTGCTGCCTCCGCCGATAATATTGAGTGAATCGTACTTTTTCTTTGTAATCGTTTCAAACTCTCCAACCGCCTGCGCATACCCTTTTGCAAGACTGCTGAAAATACAATACGCAATCTCGCCCGTATCAAGACTGCGTCCGACCGCCGCCTCTATCTCCGCGCGCATGTTAGCGGGAGCCAAAAACCGATTGTCGTTTACGTCCACCAGATAATCGTTTGCCGACCGACGCGCCATATCCGCGAGCTGTGCAAAGGAATAAGCGTCGTTTGTCTCACGGCGAATCTGTTGAATCATCCAAAGTCCCATTATGTTCTTTTGCAAGCGGACGCCGTCCAAACTCCCTTCGTTGGAATAATTGTAACGACGGCTCTTTTCATCCGTATACGGTTGTTTCATCTCTGCGCCGAGCAATGACCATGTCCCGCTGGAAAGATATAGTCCGCCAAAAGGCGCGGCTATAACCGCGCTTGCCGTATCGTGCGTAGCGGGCAATATGATTTCCGCGCTGTAACCGACGATATTTTCTATCTCTTTTGAAAATGCGCCGAGTTTTGTTCCGGACGCCTGCGTTTCGGGAAATAGCTCCTCGGGTAAATCCAACGCGCGTATAATATCACTGTCCCAATCCCGCAACCTCGCATTGACAAGTCCCGTAGAAGTCGCATTCGTGTATTCACGGCTCATTTTTCCCGTCAAACGATAGTGAAGATAATCGGGCAACATAAGCATATATTTTGCTTTTTCAAGTCGCCCTGAATCTTTATCCTCGTAAAGCTGATAAACGGTATTAAAAGGCTGAAACTGAATACCCGTTCTTTCATACAACGTTTCAAAGGGAACGCGTTCATGAACTTTTTCGATCACCCGCGCAGTACGCCCGTCGCGATAGCTTACAACGTCGTCGATCATTTTCCCATCGCCGTCGATAAGCGCATAATCAACCGCCCAGGTATCTATCCCGACATAGCGTGGAATGCGCCCGATCTCTTTCGCTCTTTTGAGTCCCG
This sequence comes from uncultured Christensenellaceae bacterium, assembly GCA_910586985.1. GTDB lineage: Bacteria > Bacillota > Clostridia > Christensenellales > Borkfalkiaceae > Gallimonas. The sequence continues at coordinate 52,866 of CAJUKK010000005.1, forward strand.
TCAGTATTTCGGCAAACAATCGCTCGGCATTCCATACCAAGCGATTGCCTGCCTCCAAGGGGGAGTTGGAAAAGCGATAGATTTCTTCGAGCACGAGTTTGCCGTTTATTTCACGACCGAGTATGTGTCTTCCGGAGGACGCTCCTATATCGATTGCAAGAAATTCAGTCATAACACCTCTCCTGAGTGCCATAATAACATACTCCCCAAAAATTGTCCATAGTCATTCGTTATATTGATAAATAATCTTATTTTGTCCCGAATATGATCACGTATGAACATAAAACAAGCATAACGCTACCATTTAAAAAAGACATAAAAACGGCTGCACCGAACGAGCAGCCGTTTTTATGTCTTTTTTAATAAACTTCGTTGAAAAATCCCGAATCGGAAGGCTCGATCCCCGCCGCCTCCAGATGCGATACATCGCCTATGCGCTTACAGCGGAACACGGCAATTCCCTTCTCCCGTTCTTCCGTCACCAACTCGGTAACGGAAGTCGGAGCGACGAAAAAGTTTTGCCACATGACGGGTGCGGTCACACCGAACAAATGCGACAGCAAAACAAACTGAACCCCGAGATGACAAAAAAACACAAGCGTCTTATTGTTCCCTTTCTCCGCTTTGTAATATCCGCCCGTACGGCGATAACCGTGCTTTAAAAGCAAACCGTCAAACGAATCGCACACGCGGCGGTACTCTTCTTCCACGTTACCCGATTGCATGATATCGCTCTTCAACCATAAATCGCGCTCGTACAATTCGCATTTCTCCGTCCAATATGCCGGCATGAGATCCCATGCAATACGGCGATCTCCCGTGACAGGATCAACGACAGGAACAAAAAACTCTTTCAGCCAATCAAGCGTTTCCGCGCTTCGGTTGAGCTTTTCCAAAGAGACGTTCGCCGTATCTCGCGCCCGACCGAGCGGCGAAACGTAAAATTCGTCCACCTTCCATTTCTTCACGCGCTCAAAAAGAGCTTCCGCCTCTTTCCAGCCGCGCTCCGTCAAAGTATCCAATTGATAATTCGGATCGCCGTGCCGAATAAATATCAGTCGCATTTTCCCTCCAAAGTGTTTAAAATTCAGTTTAATACAACGTCTTTCAAACTTTCGTACTTCTTGATCGCCGACGCTTTGATCTCATCAAAATTCAACCGATTTTCAAACGCCTCGTCCGAAAGTTTTTTCGCAAAATAAATGACCTCCGTCGGATAATGCAAATTTTTAATATCGCTTAAAAATTTTCCGCTTTGGCGCGTCCCAAAAAAGTCGCCGCTGCCTCTCAGCTCCAGATCCTTCTCTGCAAGAGCAAAACCGTCCGTCGTCGTCTTTAAAATATTCAGCCGCTCGACAGCCGTGTCGCTGTTCGAGCCGACGAGCAAAAAACAATAGCTTTGTTCGCTCCCCCGCCCCACGCGCCCGCGCAATTGGTGCAACTGCGAAAGACCGAAACGCTCGGCATTCATAATGACCATCACCGTCGCGTCGGGCACGTCGATCCCAACTTCGATAACAGTCGTTGAAACGAGACAGTCATATTCCTTATTTTTAAAAGCGGTCATCACTTCCGCCTTTTCCTTATCTTTCATGCGCCCGTGAAGAAGAGCAAATCTCGTTGCGGGCATTCTTCCTTTCAGCTCTTCGAACAGTTCCGTCACCGAGGTAACTTCCCCCTCCGCATCGTCGATCTTCGCGCAAACGAAATACGCTTGCTTGCCCGCGCGACACTCACGACCGATATAAGCTAACATATCGTCGTAACGATAATTTGGAATAATCGAAGTCTTTATCTCGCGGCGCGCCGTCGGTTTATCGGGTATCGTCGTAACGTCAAGATCGCCGTAAACGACAAGCGAGAGCGTTCGCGGAATGGGCGTTGCAGACATAACCAAAACGTCAATATTCCGTCCTTTCTCGCTCAATATATTTCGTTGTGCGACGCCGAAACGGTGCTGTTCGTCGCACACGCAGAAAGCAAGATTCTGAAAGTGCACGTCGCTTTGCAATACCGCGTGCGTTCCGCATAAAATATCAATTTCACCCGCCGCAAGCGCAGCTTTTATCTCTCTTTTTTCCTTTACCGAACATCCGCCGGCAAGATACCCTATTCGTCGCTCGGGAAACACTTTTTCCAGCAATTTGTAATTCTGCGCGGCAAGTACTTCTGTCGGCGAAAGATAGACTGCCTGATATCCGCTCTTTACCGCCATGAATATGCCGGTCAACGCTACCGCCGTCTTTCCACTGCCAACGTCGCCCTGCAACAGCCTGTTCATACGGACGGGCGAAGTAACGTTGTCGTAAATCGCGCGCACGGCTTTCTGTTGCCCTTCGGTAAAAGAGAATGGAAACCTCTTTTCAAATACCAAAATATCCTGCGGCGTCACTTTGTATCGGTTTATCCGCGCCTCGTTTTTATCCCCCTTAATAAGCTTAAAAGCCGAAACAAGCGTAAAGTATTCTTCAAGAGCAATGCGTTCCGCCGCTTTTTGCATTGTTTGTTGCGTTTCGGGAGCATGAATATGATAATATGCAGCCTTTAAAGAGGAAATTTTATACTTATTGATCAGCATTTCCGGTATAACCGATAAAAAAGTTTCCGTTTTTAATGCTTCCGCGACGCTCGCGCGCATCACCCGCTGCGTCAATCCTCCTTTCAAAGAATACACGGGCACGAGTCCCTTTAAACGCGTGCTCTCGCGCTTATCGATTTTTTCGAAAGAAGGGTTGACGATAGAAACCTGACCGCACCTATTCTGTACGCGACCGTAAAAAAGATATGTTCCCTCTGTAAGCTGTTTTGCAAGATACGGCATGTTAAACCAGATCGCCGAAAACACGTCGCCGTCCTGTTCAAGCCATGCTTTGAGATACCGCACCCGACCGGTGTATCTCATCGGTTCGACAGCCGTAAGCCTTGCGCAAATGAGCGCCGTATCGTTATGCAATACTTCGCGGACGGACACACGGTTTGTCATGTCAAGATAAGCGCGCGGAAAATATTTTACAAGCGATTCCGTATCCGTGATATTTAGTTTTGCAAAGTCCTTGGCGCGTTTTTCATTCACACCCCGAATCTGCATGATTTTCATAATACTACCCTATTATATATTGAATAACATGTACCAGTTCAAAACAAAAAGGAGCGGTTCTCCGCTCCCGAAATTTCAATGTGAATTATTCAAGCGACAGTAAATAGTAATACACGGGTTGACCGCCGCAATGCACGTCTACGTCACAATCGGGGAAAGCCTCTCCTACTTTCGCAGTGAGCGCCTGTGCATCCTCTTCCGTGACTCCTTCCCCGTAATAGAGCGTTATAACCTCGTGGTGATCCTCTTTCAAACGGTCGAGAAGGGATAATACCGTCTCGTCGATTGACTTACTCTTTGCAAGTATCTTTTTATCGTCAAGACCTATGATATCGCCCTCTTTGATATTAAACCCGTTTACGTTCGTCGTACGTACGGCATGCGTCACCTGCCCTGCCTTCACGTTATCGAGCGCGTGCAACATATTGATCTTATTTTCTTCCACACTCTCGTCCGGGCTGAAAGAGAGCGCAGCCGCAAATCCCTGCGGTACATTCTTTGTGGGGATTACGTGAATGGTACGGTTTTCAACAAGCGCTTTTGCCTGCTCCGCGGCAAGCGTAATATTTTTGTTATTAGGGAAAACGAACACGTTTTCCGCATTGATCTTCTGCACCGCGTTTGCAATATCGGACGCGGAGGGGTTCATCGTCTGTCCGCCCTCGATAATACGGTCTACAAACAGGTCTTTGAAAATATCCGCAAGTCCCGTGCCCGCACAGATTGCGAGCATTCCCTGCTCTTTTTTCTCCGCCTCGATCTTGGCTTTGAGCGCGCGGTTTTGTTCAAGCATGTTCTCGATCTTCGGGCGGTCAAGCTCGCCGAGCTCAAGCGCATACGTGAGCGCAACGCCCGGACTGTTTGTATGAACGTGTACCTTGATCATTTCGAGGTCGCCGATACAGATGACCGAATCACCGATGCCCATCAGGTGCTCCCTGAGTTTATCGATATCGGCAAGCGTCGTACTCTTTTTCAAATTGATAACAAAGAACTCGGTACAATAAGCAAATTGAATTTCCCCGAGATCCATATTAATAATGTCGGAATTGTCGCCGAACTCGTCGCCCGCATTATTCTGGCTCGTCGCTTCCGTCTGAATTTCGGAAACTACTTCTTCGCCGGTAAGCGCCGCGAGGAAACCGCGTATAATCGTCATCAGTCCGACGCCGCCCGAGTCCACAACCCCCGCCTTTTTCAAAACGGGTAAAAGTTCGGGCGTTTTGGCAAGCGCTCTATCGCCCTCTTCAATGACGGCGTTTAAAAATGCAATGTAATCTTTAAATTTTCCCGCGTTCTTGACCGCGTATTCGCTCATCATACGAACGACTGTGAGAATGGTACCTTCCTTGGGAATCGCAACGGCATTGTAAGCGACTTTCGTACCCGCCTCCATTGCCTTAGCGAACGTCTTGGTGTCTATATCCGGTTTGCTCGATTCACGGAGCACCGAACAAATCCCGCGGAATATCTGGGAAAGAATAACGCCCGAATTTCCGCGAGCGCCGCGGAGAGCGCCCTTTGAAACGCAATCGCAAACGTCCATAAAATTATTGGACGCACATCCCTGCAACTCTTTTACCGCCGACTGAATCGTCAGCGACATATTCGTACCCGTATCGCCGTCGGGTACGGGAAAGACGTTTAAAGCGTCGACCTTAGCCCGATTATTTTCCAACATTTTCGCGCCGACCAAAACCATTTTCCGAAACTCAGCGCAATTTATCGTTTTCTGCATGAAACGCTCCTTGAAAATTCAATAGAAAGAAAAAACCCGGAAGCGAGGCGTTAAATCTTGAGCCCGACAACGTTGACGTTTACCGTGTCAACGATCATGCCCGTAAATTTTTCTACTTTATATTTTATCGCGCCTTTTAACGATTCCGCGACCGCCTCAATGGAAACGCCGTATTTTATCAAAACGTAAACGTCGATAAAAATACGGTTGCCCGACGTTGTAATTTTAACGCCCTTTCCGCCTGCATCCTTTTTTAAAAGTTCGGCGAGCGAGTCCGTAAAACGGCGCGAGACGGTATCCACGATGCCGTAACTCTCCACCGCAGCCTGAGACGCGACTTTGGCAATCGCCAAATCGGATATCGAAATTTTTCCATATGCGTTACTCGTGCTTACTGACATAATGCTCCCTTTCACCGAAATCGTTCCGCACAATCAGCGAAACAATACGATTACCTTTATATTCTAACCGATACGCAGATATTTTGCAAGCGTTTCTTAAAAAAATTTCCTGATTCTGTAAAAAAAATTACTTTTTTTACCCCATTTTAATTGCTTTTTTTAAGCGGAAATGGTATTATAATCGCGTTGAATTTGCAATACAAATAGTATTATATTCAAAATAATCGGAATTTACCCATCGGAGGTGTCTATATGTCGAGAGTATGCAGCGTTTGCGGAAAAGGTCAGACTTCGGGAAATAACGTCAGCCATTCCCACCGCAAAACAAGAAGAACGTTTCAGGCAAACGTCCAGAAAGTCTCCTATGTAAAGGAAGGCAAAGTCGTAAACGACTATGTTTGCACAAGGTGCTTAAAGAGCGACAAAGTTGAACGCGTATAAGATTCAGAACCGCTTACAATAGCGGTTTTTTTATTGCCTTGCACGTTAAATATATTGAAAATCGATCGGATATGCCTCACTCTGCGTTATACTATACGTGTGTGTTAAATAACTTTATAATAAGGAGTAGTATTATGTTGGAAATACGCAATCTGACCAAGGTCTATAAGACCAAGGGCGGAACGGACACCAAGGCGCTCGATAACGTTTCCATCAATTTCGAAGAGACGGGACTCGTGTTCCTGCTCGGAAAATCGGGATCGGGCAAATCAACCCTCCTCAACGTTGCGGGAGGATTGGACGAACCGACAAGCGGCGAAGTGATCGTAATGGGCAAGAGTTCGCGCAACTTTACGGGAAGCGACTTTGACAGTTACCGCAATACGTTTGTCGGATTTATCTTTCAGGAATACAATGTTCTCAACGAATTTTCCGTTGAAGACAACATTGCTCTTGCACTCGAACTGCAAGGGAAACCGAAAGACAAACAGAAAATCGCGGAACTTTTGCACGACGTCGAACTCGACGCATACGCAAAACGCAAGCCGAACACCCTTTCCGGCGGACAAAAACAGCGCATTGCGATTGCCCGCGCGCTCATTAAAGATCCGCAGATCATCATGGCGGACGAGCCGACGGGCGCGCTCGACTCGGCAACGGGAAAACAGGTTTTCGACACGCTGAAAAAACTTTCCGAAACGAGACTTGTTATCGTCGTTTCGCACGACCGCGAGTTTGCCGAAATTTACGGAGACCGTATCGTCGAGCTTAAAGACGGTCAGATTATTTCCGACGTAAAAAAGAGAAAGGATATTCCGCAACAGCTTGACGAAAATATCACTCTTATCGGAAAAAGCACCATCGCCGTAAAACAAGGCGCAAAACTCACGGACGAAAACTTTAAAACCATTAAAAAATTCATTGAAGAATCGGACGGCAATCTAATCCTTACCAAAGGCGAACGGGAAATCGAAGGTTTCCGCCGCGCAAACCGCATGGATGCGACCGGCGCGCGCGAAAGCTTTTCTGACACTGTGGAATCGGAGCTTAACATTAAGAGCTACGAGGGAGAAAAAACAAAGTTTATCCGCTCTAAGCTCCCTGTGCGTAAAGCGATCAAGATCGGCGCATCGGGACTCAAATTGAAACCCTTCCGCTTAGTGCTGACAATTCTTCTGTCCGTTATTTCTTTCGTAATGTTCGGTCTGTTCTCCACAATGATGATTTACGACGGAGATCAGGTTCTCACCGAATCGTTTATGAACAGCGACTATGAGTTCTTTAACGTTAAAAAGTATTACCAGACAATAAACAGAGTCTCCTATCCCGGGCAAGACGATTATTCCTATACGTCGCGCAACACCGCCAAGTTTACTCCGGCCGATATTGAGAAACTTGCCAAAGGCAACAAAGACGCCTTTGGTGCGTTCAGTTTCAACTCGAACATAAACAATGCGTCCTTGTCTCGCGAAGCCGGCGATTATTACAGCCTGTCTATCGAAATGTTTGCCGCGCTCCCCTCTAACCACAGCATACGCGACAGTCTCACGGGCAATTATCCTCAAAAGAACAACGAAATCGCAATCAGCAGCTACCTTCTCGATTCTCTGAAAAAATCCACTTTCCGCACCATCAACGAAAAAGGCGAAAACGTTGCGGAGAAAACAATCAATTCCGCACAGGACGTTATCGGCGAATATATTCAGCTGAGCGGACAAATTATGAAGATCACTGCGGTATTTGACAGCGGCGCGATCCCCGCAAAATACGACGCGTTAAAGGAAGGCGAGGCTGACTTTTTAACGACAATGACCTTCGCGCAATTCATCTCGGAAGGTTTTTACCGTCTTGCGCTTGTCTCCGAGAGTTTTATCGAAGAAAACAAGGATCAATTCGGCGATTCTACTTATGTGGATTATTTCGATTACTGCGAACGCCAGATTGCAATTACGGGCGGCAAAGATATAACCGATAACAACAACGGCGAACATCGCTTTTACAACTATAATATGGTGAAAGTGTATAACCATGGCAGCGGCTCGCAAGCGCCGATTACAATGTTTGACAGTACAAAGACGTCTCTTGCAAACAAAGAAATAATACTTTCCTTAGTCGATATTATAAATATGTTTGATTTTAATAACGCTGACGTAAATTTCAGATACACGTCTCAGGAAGACTATTTTGAACGCAGTGAAACACCGATCGTACTTGTTGGCGGCAAAGACGTAACAGACTTTATCAACGGAGACTACAATTACTATTATTGCGAGCACATCAAAGTATTTGACGCTAACGATAACACGCAAATGCCGATCACAATGTTTGACAGCGCAAAAACTTCGCTTGCGGACGACGAAATTATTGTGAATATTGAAAGTTTCACCAATTTGTTTAGTTTCTATAATAGCGATATGACGGACGAAGAGGATAGAGAATACTTTGAGTTTCAGGATGCGTTTTCCCTTCTGAGAGATAAGCAGATTTATGACTATGATTTAAATGAAACGCGCCCTGCAACGGAACAGGAACTCAACGAAGCAAGAAAAATCGTCGTCGCTTTCTTAAACAAACAAGATCTGAGCATTAGCGCGCTCACCGAGCCTGCCCGCGACAGCAATTACTTTTTCGAAGGCAATTATAAAATAGTCGGCTTTTACCAAAACGAAGACGGGGACTATATGGACGGCATCTATTGCTCGCAAGCGTTTTACGATTTAGAACATCTTGCAATGGAAAAGAACAAATCGCTTAAACTCTATCGTGAAGCAATTGATATTCTGAATAGAAAAGAAATTTACGACAACGAAATAGAAAGTTATCGCCCCGCGACGAAGGAAGAACTTGCAGCGGCAAAAGCGACTGTCCATTCTTTCCTCAAAAAACAAGACCTGACCGTAAGCGTGCTCACCGATTCCAGCAAAAATGGCGACTACCGTTTTGAAGGAAATTATAAAGTAGTCGGTTATTACGAAATCGAAAACGGTAGCAACGGCATTTACTGCTCGCAGGAATTTTACGATATGGTAGACGTAAACCATAGCGAACAGATTACGACAAAATACGAAAAGGAAAAGGATGCGATCTATCACGTCGCATTTGTTCCTTTCGAAAAGAACGAAACGAGCTTAAAAGCCTTTTTCGGCGGTATCGGAGAGAATCATATCAACCCCGATACAGACGTATTCTACGAACTGAGCAACGCTCTCTATTCGAGCGTAGACATGGCGAACAACCTCGTCGAGACGCTATCGACCGTATTCCTGTGGGTAGGTATCGTGCTCGCGTTATTTGCGTCGCTCCTCCTCTTTAATTTCATTTCCATGAGTATTTCCAACAAGAAGAAAGAAATCGGAATACTTCGCGCGGTCGGCGCAAGAGGCATCGACGTTTTCAAAATATTCTTTGCCGAGTCGGGTATCATCGTAGGTATTTGTACGATTCTTTCCCTCGTCGGCACGGTAATATTAACGGGCGTGCTTAACAGCATTCTAAAAACCGAAGTCGGATTAGACGTTGCGCTGTTTGTATTTGGCGGACTGTCGGTGGGACTTATGATCGGTGTTGCGCTTGCTGTCGCCCTAATCTCCACTTTCCTGCCCGTTTACTTTGCGGCAAGAAAGAAACCCGTAGAATCGATTCGGGCGCTATAAACAAAACTAGTTTTAATCAAACACCCCCTCGTCTGATAAGACGAGGGGGTGTCACCATTTACTTATAATATTCTCAGAAAATTTTTCCACGCAATTTTCTCCGCCGTTGAAAATCCGAATTCCCGCGTAAACTCTTCAAGGAGTAAAGGAACGGACGCAGGATTTTTCATATACGCATTTTCGGGTATCCCGTCAAAATCGCTGCCGATGCAGAGCGCGTCCTCACCGCCCGCATTTACGATCGCGCGCGCGTGCGCTAAAATCGCCGCGCGCTGTCCCTCCGCGCTTTGATCGTCCGAAATAAAATCGGCGCAAAAATCAATTCCGACAACCCCGCCCAAGTCCGCAAGTCTCTTTATTTCCGCATCGGTCAGATTCCGCGCACAGTCATAGACGGACTGCGCGCCCGAGTGACTGGCTACAAACGGTTTATTTTTTTCGTCTGCTATCTCCGCAACGTCATAAAACAGTTTATCGCTCCCATGAGATACGTCAACGAGCATTCCGATATCCATCATACGGGCGACTGTTTCTCTCCCAAACGCAGTCAGCCCTCGCACCGTTTCACGTTCCGCAAGCGTTGCCCCACCTGTAAACAATTCTTCGTAACGCGGAAAATTGGGAAAACCGATCTCGTTGGGATAGTTCCAAACAAGCGTCATCATTCTCACTCCGCGTTGAAAGAGCGCGTCTAGTTTTTTAAGATCCCCCTCGATCGCGCCGCCCTCTTCCACAGTGAGCAACACATTAATTTTATCCTGTTCGATATCTTCCTTGCTTTTTACGATACGATACTTTTCTCTCTCGCACATTTTTTCAAAACGATCAATGAGATGGTTTACCGTTTCAAATCGGTTTTCACGCACGTCAAGAAAAGCGGCGAAACACTGTAAGAGGCAATCGCCTCTTTTCAGCCGCTCCGCCGTTACCTGTCTTTCGCCCGTTTGCGTTAAAACGTCGCAATGCAAATCACAATACTTCATTATTTGCTCCTGTAAAAAAGTCTTAAAACCATTCTCACCGCTTTGGGCGGCTTGATACAGATAATTCTCATTACGCCTCCTCGTTTACAAGAACCAATACGATCCCCTCCGAAAGAATGCCCGCATCCGACTCCACGGCAATATTCGAGATTCCGCGCGTCGACCCGTATCTGAGCCATAAATCAAAGAGCGGATATTTGAGTCCTCTACTTTCTATTATATGCGCGTCGCCGCCAAAAGGGATAATCGACAACGTTTTGCCCATACAATTTCCGATATCGATTTCGCCGTTCCCAATAAAAATATGCGCGCCGTTTGTGTACATGCACGCGCGTACGTTTTGTTTGTATGCCGCATACAAAAGATGAAGATTTCCCAAAAAGTGATCTTCGCGCTTGCCGCCGCCCCCGTATATTTCCACAGCCTTCGCGCCAAGCTCAATTGCACGTTCGAGCGCGATCTCCCCGTCCGTCGCATTTTTCTCGGCGGGATAAGTAAACAGCGGCGGAGGATCCGGAACGTAAGGGAGAGAATCGTAATCTCCTAAATTTTCATCGATCCGAACGCGCCCTTTCGCCCATTCGTAAGCGCCGTCGCAACATATAACGTAAGCGCCGTCCGACGAAATTGTTCCCCGATACGGCTCGCCGTTGAGAAGAATTACCCCTCTCATACGCCGCGCAACCTCGCAATCGTCTCCGCCATATTCTCCGAGCGGAATACGGCGCTGCCCGCCACTATAACGTTCGCGCCTGCCGATATCACGCTTTTTACGTTCCCCTCGTTTATACCGCCGTCCACCTCGATATCAAGTTCGCCTTTACCGTTTTTTAAACAAAATTCACGCAATGTCTCTATCTTTTTTAAGCTCTCGGGAATAAATTTTTGCCCGCCCCACCCTGGGACTACGCTCATAACGAGCAGCATATCCGCAAACTCAACGGCAGGAAATATTTCTTCAATCGCCGTCGCGGGATTGACAACCGCCGCCGCTTTGACGCCAAGTTCCCGAATGCGCTTCATCGTCTTTAACAGTGCGCCACTGCAAGCCTCTACGTGTACGCTGATTACGTCTGCACCCGCCGCCGCAAACAACTCGATTTGCTTTTCGGGATTCGCTACCATAAGGTGACAATCGAGCGAAAGATTCGTATAAGGGCGAATACTTTTTACCATCTGCGCGCCAAAGGTAATTGGCGGCACAAAATTTCCGTCCATTACGTCGCAATGAACCATATCCGCGCCGTTCTCCCCGAGCAATCTGACCGTATCTCCCATTTTTGCATAGTCGCCCGCCAAAATCGAAGGCGCAATTTTAACCTGATACATATCCATCTCCGAATTATATTATGATTACCGAACCTCGTCGGCATTTACTTGTATTTTTTGCATCTTATTCGCTAACCGTTTTTTTATAAAATAGCAAAAGCCGAGCAGATCGAGCAATCCTCCCAACAGCATGAACACGGTTATCGCGTAATAACCCGTACCGCTTAAACTCAGTTCTAAAATGTTTAATCCGCTCGCCAATCCTCCCGCAATATAAAACCCGATTCCGAAAAGAAGAAAAAAGGTAAATACAAAATACCCGCCGATATTATTACGTTTTTGAGAATTGCCCGAAAGCACCGCCGCAACAATTCCGCCGATCAAAAAGAGAAACGCCCCCAACAGCATAAACACAGGAACTGACAAGTTTGCCGTTATGCGTGATAAAGATTGACTTGTTTTCCCGCCTTAAATACGATTCCGCCAAACGAGGCTTTTGCGAAAGACCGATACACTTTTCCGTCCGCCCCCGTATACTCGTATACTAAATTTTCGAGATCATCGTTGATTTGCACCGATCGCACAACGGTCGCCTGCACTTTTACGTAACCGTCGCCCAAAATATCTTTAAGTCCAACCGACACTCCAATACCCGTAATCGCCCACGCAACAAGAAAGCCCGAAATTGCTAAGCATACGCCCAACATTAAAAAAGAGATACCCCTATGTTTTGATAACGTTTTCTCTCCCTGAACAGTGCTTTCGTCGTTTTCTTTTGTTTCTCTCGATTGTTTACGGTTTCGACTGTTTTTGGAAAGGAAATAGGAAAAAATCGTGACTGCGCAAAACGCAAAGCAAACAAGCGCCAACCCAAACAAATTGGACATGACCGCGCGCATACCGCCTATTACACCGAGGTAAATGTATACGGCTATCGCATACAAAACGATAAAGGCAATCACCGCTCCATATATCAATTTCAAAACACAGTGTTTTCTCATAACTGAATTTTCCGCGGTTAACCGTCGGCATTACCCTCTTTCATATAACTTGCGCGAAGTTGACCGCAAGCGCCGCCGATATCATTTCCCATGCTGCGACGCAAAGTCGCAGAGATGCCGTTCTTTTCGAGCACGCCCAAAAAACGGTAAGCGTCTTTTTCAGAAACAGTCTTTAAATGCCGCTCTTCCACTTCGTTCAGACGAATGAGATTGACGTGGCACGGCTTGCCCTTTAATAACTCCGCCAACGACAGCGCGTGCGCCTCGTCCGCATTCTCGCCTGCAATCAAGCTGTATTCGAAGATATAACGCCGCCCCGTCTTTCGAAAATACGAGTTGCAAGCCTCCAGAATCTCTTTGATCGCGTACCGCCGCGCGATTGGCATCGTGCGCCTACGTTCCTCGTCGGTCGAGGCATGGAGCGAAACCGTCATATTCAGCGATATCCCTTCTTCGGCAAACCTCTTCATTTCGGGAACGAGTCCGCAGGTAGACAGGCTTATATTCCTTGCGCTGATATTCAGTCCGCCTTCGGCGGTAATATTCTTTAAAAATTTAACGACGTTTTCGTAATTATCGAACGGCTCGCCGCTCCCCATGAGCACGACGTTTGTCACTGCCCGCGTTTTAAGCGTTCCGCCTTCCGCCCGATTGACGGCAAGAATCTGCCCCGCGATCTCGCCTGCAGTCAGATTGCGCACAAGTCCGTTTAACGTGGACGCGCAAAATTTACAACCCATTCTGCACCCCACCTGTGTGGAAACGCACTGCGTGTTGCCATATTTATAGCGCATGAGCACGCCCTCAACGATATTCCCGTCTGCAAGCGCAAAGAGAAACTTCTTTGTCCCGTCCGCCGCCGTAAACGTCTTTAAGATACGCACTGGCTCGTCTTCGTACCGTTCCAATAGCCGTTCCCGCAACACTGACGAAACGGGAAGTTCGGATATCTTTTTCCCTTGCATGAGTCCGAGATAAATCTGTTGCGTGCGGTACTTCTTTTCTCCGTATTCCAGAACAAGTTCTTCAATCTGAGAAAAATTCAAATCTTGTAAGACGCTCTTCATCGCACTCTCCTGAGTTTGCTCACATAAAACCCCGCGCCGTATGCGGCGTCAGGCAAAAACTGCAAACCGTATTTCGTCTTTTCATGCGCAAGCGAACAATCCGCACCGCACGCTGTAAACGAGGAATTTCCCTTTAAAAATGCCTGAACGATATCGTCGTTCTCCTCGCGCAAAATCGAACAAGTGGAATAATAGAGCGTTCCGCCCGTCTTTACGTATTTTGCGCAATTATTTATAATTGCAAGCTGAACCGCGTTTAATTGCGGAATATCGCGTTCTTGTTTACTCAGAGCGATATCAGGATTTTCCGCCGTCGTCCCAAGTCCCGAACAGGGTACGTCGCACAACGTCGCATCGAACTTTTCCGCCCAATCGGCACGAAATTGCGTCGCGTCGGACAATACAGGCGCTACGTTTTCCGCGCCCATACGTTTTACATAGGTCTTTATGAGTTCCAAGCGGTGCGGATGAATTTCCCCCGCCATAACGCGCCCGCACTTTTCCGCCAGCAAAACGCTCTTCCCTCCGGGGGCGGCGCAAGCGTCAAGCAGCTCTTTGCACGGCTCGATCACCGAACAAATCGCCACGCTTCCCACAGACTGAAAAGTATAATCGCCTGCAAAAAAACCGTCGTCACGCGAAAACCTTTCAAAAATATGTACATTGGGAAAAGGCGTATCGATGTGCTGAATGGATAAATATTTTTCCCGATTTTTAATAAAACGCACCGAGACCCCGCAGCTTTTCGCCGCAAGAATACTCTCCGCCCGCTTACCGTATTGCTCAACAAGTTTTTTCACCGCAAACAACGGAAAATTATATTTTATCGAAAGTCCCTCAACACCTTCGGGAATACAAACTTTTTCCCTCGCGAACCTTCGCAAAAATGCGTTTACGAACCCGACCGTTCCGCCCTTGCCGATTTTTTTTAATAGCTCTGCCGCATCGTTTGTCACGGCATAACGCGGTTTTTCCAGATAGAGCATTGCGTACAGCGCAATTTTTAAAACAACCCGCACGCTCTGTTTGGGACTTTTCTCCGCAAATGTTTTAATACATAACGAAAGATAAGCATCGTTTTCAAGTACGCCGTAAACGATCTTTACAGTCCGCGCGCGGAAATTTTCGTCCGTTTTCTCTTCGGCAAGCGCAATCTTTAAGTGCGCCCCGTCCGAATATACCCGTATTAAAATTTTATACGGATCATAAAACGCATTCAAAGCGCATTCCTTCCGACACCTTTCTGCCGTTTAAAAAGTCTCTGTCCGTCATTCTTTTCCCGCCTGACGGCTGTATCTCCGAAAGACGCACCGCGCCCTTTCCGCAGGAAACGATAAATCCCTGCTTGGGATTTACCGAAAGCACCGTACCATAAGGCGCGTCCTTCATCCCTTCGACGACCTCTGCAAAATAAAAGTTGAGCGTCAACCCGTTAATAATTCCAAAGCTCAACGGCGCGGGGGAGAGTCCGCGTACAAGCGCGCTGACCGTGTGCGCATTCTGTGAAAAGTCAATCTCCGTTCGCGACACTTTTTTACAGACGAATCCGCCAACCTGCGGACGCAAAACCGCCTCGCCTCGCCCGATTTTTTTGACTGCGTCTACGATGAGTTCCGCGCCGAGACCGGAAAGTCTTTCCGTCAGGCTGCCGCAAGTATCGCTCTCCGTAATATTCATTTCTTTCTGCAAAAAGATATCGCCCGTATCTAGTCCGACATCCGTTTTCATTATCGTTATTCCCGTCTCCCGAGCTCCGTCTATAATTGCCCGCGCGATCGGCGCCGCTCCGCGGTACGCGGGAAGTAAACTCGCATGCACATTCCAAACCCCGCCGGAAAAGAGGTCGAGCGTCTCCTGAGATAAAATCTGCCCGTATGCGCAAGTAACCATAATATCCGCATGCACCGCTTTTAACTGCGATAAATCACTCCGAAGTTTTTCCGGTTGCAATACGGGAATCCCGAGCTCTTCCGCCAACAATTTAACCGGAGACGGCGTAAGAACGCCTTTCCTGCCCGTCGGGCGGTCAGGCTGGGTGAGTACGGCAGCGATTTCGATCCCTGCGTCATGCAACGCGCGCAACGGCGCAAGCGAAAACGTAGGTGTGCCCGCAAATACAATCCTCATTTAATCCTCCACTTCGCGGATTTCCGTCGCTTTGTCTGTATACAAAACCCCGTCGAGGTGATCGCATTCGTGACAAACCGCCCGCGCAAAGAACCCGCGCGCAACGAGCGAATACTTCTCGCCCTTACGATCCTGAAAAATAATTTTCACTTTGGAGGGACGCGTTACGTTGCCCGCTTTCCCGCGCACGGAGAGGCAACCCTCCGCGCCCGACTGTTCCCCCTTCTGCCATACGAAAACGGGATTGATAAATTCGAAAAAACCCTCTTCTACGTCTACAAGAACGGCTCTTACCGGAACGCCGACCTGCGGCGCGGCAAGTCCGGCGCCCTCTTCCTTTCTAAGCGTCTCCTTCATGTCGTCAAGAAGCGTCCAGAGATTTTTATCGAACACCGTCACGGGTTCGCACTTTGTTCTCAGGACTTCGTCTCCTACTTGCACGATTTCACGAATCATTTTATCACCTCAACTTAAATTGCTCGGATTTTCTTCCACGTATACAAGCGTGTTTTTATAGTGTGCCTCTGCGGCGGCATATATCTCTTTCAGCGGTCTTCCGCCGGTAATACGCATCAACACTTGATAACGGAATTTGTTCTGTATGCGCTTGATGGGCGCGTGCATTTTATGAAAAAACAAAAAATCGTCCGAATACTTTGCATAGACCGCTTCGAGATTCGTGTACACCTCTTTTAAACAGTCGATCGCCTCCCGCTCGTCCGTACCCGTCACCATTACGCGTACGATCTTTGCGAACGGAGGAAACGCAGTTGCCGCACGCAAATTTACTTCGTAATCATAAAATCCTTCATAATCGTAATCGCAGGCAAATCGCAATATAAAATTTTCGGGATCGTATGTCTGCAAAACGACTTCGCCGCGCTCTTGAGCCCGTCCGCTCCTACCCGCTACCTGTGTAATCAATTGAAACGTGCGTTCTCGGCTGCGATAGTCGGGGAAATGTAAGCTCATATCCGCGTCAAGTATCCCAACAAGCGTAACAAGCGGAAAATCATGCCCCTTTGCAACCATCTGTGTACCCACGAGAATATCCGCTTTCCGTTCGGAAAATTGCTTTAAGATGTTCAGATGTCCCTCTTTCCCGCTCGTCGTATCGTTATCCATGCGCAAAATACGCGCGGAAGGATAGAGCTTTTTCAGTTCGCCAACAACCTTTTGCGTACCCGTTCCAACATAGCTCAAATGCGTGCCGCCGCACGAGGGGCAGGCGCTCAGCATATGATATTTCGTCCCGCAATAATGGCATTTTAAACAATCTTCTTCACTGTGATAGGTGAGCGCAACGTCGCAGTGCTCACACTTTGCAACATACCCGCAATCGCGGCAAATGACGGTTTGCGAATATCCACGGCGATTTAAAAACAAAATCGCCTGATTGCCGCTGTTAAGACAAGCGGTAAGTTTTTCGCGCAACGCATTGGAAAAAGGAGACGGGTTTCCCCTGCGCACTTCCCGCCGCATATCGACGATCGTTACGTCCGGCATGGGACGGCGATTGATTCTGTTTCGCAGCGTTACAAGCGAAAATTCGCCCTGCTGCGCCCTGCGGTACGTCTCTACCGAGGGAGTCGCGCTGCCAAGAACCAATTTACAGCCGTTATATTTTGCACGAAGCAGAGCGATGTCAAACGTATTGTAGCGCGGACTTGTCTCCGAAGAATAACTTCCGTCATGCTCTTCGTCAATGACAATCATTCCGATATTTTCAACGGGCGCAAAAACCGCGGAGCGCGCGCCGATTGCTATGCGCGCCGTCCCCTCGCGCAGACGCCGCCATTCGTCAAATCGCTCGCCTGCGGAAAGTCCGCTGTGCAATATAGCGGCGGACGCGCCAAAACGCGCGCGAAGTTGAGAGAGCATTTGCGGCGTTAAAGATATTTCGGGAACTAAAAAAATCGCCGTCTTTCCAAGCGCTAGTTGACGCGCGATCAGCGTTAAATATATTTCCGTCTTTCCGCTGCCCGTAACGCCGTGCAATAACGTAACGGTTTTATCCGTTTCTTCTATGGATACAACGGCACAATTCTGCTCCTCCGTGAGCCGATGTTCGGAAACCTCCCCCGCAACGCCGCGATACGGATCGCGAAACACCCGCCGTTTTTCAATCGTTACAACGCCTTTTTCAACCAACGGTTTTAATGCGCCGCCGAATTTCCGATTCAATAAAGCCGTATCCGTTTCACCGTTCTCCGCTAAAAATTCCACAAGGGCGCGTTGACTTTTCGCCCGCGGAGAAATGAGCGAGACGTCGCCTGAAATGCGTGCAAAGGTACGGTAAACCTCTCCCACTTTCCCCGTCCGCATTTCGCTCGGCAAAAACAACCTGAGCACAAGCGCCTTGGGGCAACGGTAACGCGCGGCGATTTTTTCTGTCAGGGCAAGACATTCCGCATTGACTGCGGGGAAATCATCCTCCGCACGGAGTACACGTTTGACTTTTTCCTTCGGCAGATCAGTCTCGGGTTTTAAACGCATTACAAAACCCGTCGTTACCCTGTTCCCGAAAGGCACGGCGACGCGCATTCCCGCAACGATGCCGTCGTCGCAGGCATAATCGAATATCTTGTCCACGTCGCTATGCGCAACGTCTACAATGACCTCGCAATACAATGTGTTGACCTCGCATTTCAAAAAGCCGCCCCCGCCGAAAACCGTGGGGACGTCTGATCGGGCGTTCTGCCCCGTTAATCTTTCGCGCTCTTTACCTTTCCGCCGGCGATCTCCTGACAAGCAAGCAAAATCTCTTTTTGCTTACCAGGGAGTTCCGTCGTTCCCATCGACTGCATTTGCTCGATAATCTGACGGGTACGCTTGCTTGCTACAACGCAGAGTTCGTAACTGCTGACGGGTTCTTCTTCCGTCCCGAGTTTTCTGATGAGTGCGTCTACCGAGGGTTCGTTAATCATATTTATTCTCCTTCATTCCGCTTATTTATTTCTGTATCGATCACTTCGATCAGGCGTATCTTCGCCTCATTCAGCGCATCGTTTACAATCACGTAATCATATAACTGCTTTTGTCCGAGCTCATATTTAACCCGTTCCAAGCGTTTTTTTATCGTCTCGTCCGACTCCGATCCACGACTTTCAAGACGGCGCGAAAGCTCCTCTATGGAAGGAGGCGCGATCATTATCAGCACTGCCTCCGGCATAAGCCGCTTGCAGTTGAGCGCGCCGACCACGTCGATTTCAAGTATTACCGAATTATCCTTGAGCTGACGCTCGACGTACGAGCGCGGCGTGCCGTAATAATTGCCGAAGTGCTCGTCGTACTCCAAAAAACCGTTTTCGCGAATGCGGGAGACAAACTCTTCACGATCGATAAAAAAGTATTCTTTTCCGTCCGTTTCCCCTTGGCGCGGAGCGCGGGTCGTACAGGAGACGGAAAGCTTTAAGTCGTTACGCTCATTCAATATCTCTTTGACAAGCGTACCTTTTCCCACACCGGACGGTCCGGAAATAACAAATAAAACACCTTTCATAATTATTCCAGATTCTGGATCTGTTCCCGTATTTTTTCGATCTCGTTCTTCATTTTCAATGCGGCGGCTGTTACGCCCGCATCGCTCGATTTACTGCATACCGTATTGCATTCACGGTTAAATTCCTGTACAAGAAAGTCAAGCCGTCGCCCCACTTCGTCGCATGCACAGATGTTATGAAATTCGGCAATATGCGATTGGAGCCGCGCCAGCTCTTCGTCGATATTACATTTATCCGCAAAGATCGCCGCTTCGGTCAAGATCCTTGTTTCGTCTACTTTACCGCCCAAGTATTCCTTCATGCGCTCGGTAAGTTTCTTCCGATACTCCTCCGCCACAATGGGGGCGCGATCAGCAATCTGCTCCCGCAATTCTCCTATCGTATTCAAACGGGACAGAACGTCCGTTTTCAGCCGTTCTCCCTCCGAAAAGCGCATCGTCTTGAGCGAAGAAACTGCTTTATCAAGAGCGCAAAACAGCGCGTCTTTGAGGGCGTTATCCTCTTCCTGCGTCTCTTCCTGACGGGTCACGTCGGGCAAGCGCAATAGCATGGAAACCGTCGTATCGTCGGCAATCGCGGGGAACTCCGACTTCAACTTTTCGGCTGCCGCAACATAGGCGCGCGCGGCGTTTAAATCTACGAAAAGCGTCTTAATACGTTCGCGTTTATCTGCATACGTCACGAAAACGTCTACATGTCCGCGGGCAAGTTCCCGCCGCAAGCGAGCGCGGATATCTTCTTCGTACGCGATAAAAATACGGGGCGACTTAACCGAAATATCCAAAAAACGGTTATTCACCGATTTGAGTTCCACGGTAAGCTCAATTCCGCCTTCGCGGTATTCGCCTTTCCCATAACCCGTCATACTGTACATCGGCGCACACCTCCCAATACTTATCAATTTATTATACCACAGCGTCCTGATTTTTTCAAGCGATTCGCAAAATATTCCCGAAAAACTTTTAGTCGTCCTTTTCGGCGTTAAGTAACTGCAAAAATTCCTCTTCCCCGATCACGGGTATTCCCGCCTTTCGTGCTTTTTCGAGCTTGCTCCCCGCACTCTCGCCCGCAATAACAAGCGTCGTTTTACCCGTAACGGAACTTGCCGACACACCCCCCGCCTCCTCGATGCGCTTTTGCGCTTCCGCACGCGAAAGGGAACTGAGACTGCCCGTTAAAACCACAATCTGTCCCGCAAACGCTCCCGTTGCCGTGCGCTTTTGAACGAACGGCGTTACGCCGCACGCGAACAGACGATCCAACTCCGCAGCGTTTTCCTGATTGGCAAAATACGCGCAAATGGCGTTTGCGGTGATCTCGCCGATATTCTCCATTGCAATTAACTCGTCGAATGTGAGCGACTTTACCGCATCGATACTGCCGTACTCCGCCAAATCTCGGGCGGCAACTCTGCCGATCCCGCCCATGCCGAGCGCATATAAAAATCGGTCGAGCGGAATGCGTTTACTCTTTTCAATGGCGCTAAGCAGATTATTTATCTTTTTTTCCTTAAACCCTTCCAATCCCTGAAAATCTTCTGCTTTTAATCGGTAGAGATCGGAAAAGCGTCTTAAATTTTTTTGTTCGTATAAAACCGTCAACGTCGCTTCGCTCATTCCCTCCACATCCGCTGCATTTTTCGAACAATAGTGGGTGAGTTTTTGCACAACTCGCGGCGGACATTTTTCGTTGGTACAAAAAATATTTGCCCCCACCTCTTTGACCGTGCTCCCGCATGCAGGACATACAACCGGTTTTTCCACAGGAATCCCGCCCTCTCCCTCTGAGACTGCGCCCAATATTTCGGGAATGACTTCGTTAGAGCGTCGAATGAGAACGCGCGAATGCACTTTGACCCGCTTACGGGTTAAATCTCCGTAATTGTTAAGCGTTGCACGGCGCACCGTCGCGCCCGCAAGATCGACCGGCTCCACTTCGGCAAGCGGCGTGAGCTTGCCCGTTCTGCCGATTTGCCAAAATACGTTTAAAACGGTCGTCTCCGCCTCCTCGGCTTCGAACTTGTAAGCGATCGCATAGCGCGGAAATTTATCGGTATATCCCATCTGTTCCCGAACGGAGAGTCCGTTGACCTTGATCACCGCGCCGTCAGTCAGCACGTCAAGATTTTTACGTCCGATTTCAATCTCGTCGATAGCGGCTTTCACACTCTCGCCGCTGTCGCATACTCTAAAAAACGGGAAGGTTTTAAACCCTTCCTTTTTGAGAAACGCCATCGTCTCTTCCTGTGAGGAAAGTATGTTGGGAGACATATAATTCACGTCGTAAAACAAAATTTCCGGATTGCGCGTCTTTGTCACCTTCGGATCAAGATTACGTACCGCCCCCGCCGCCGCATTGCGAGCGTTTTTCAGCGGCTCGTCGGGATGCTGTTCGTTATATTTTTCAAGCACAGACAACCGCATAACCGCTTCGCCGCGCACTTCGAGCGTGCCCTGATAGGAAATTTTCAGCGGAAAGCTCTGTATCGTTAGCACTTGTTCGGTAACATCTTCGCCTTCAACGCCGTTCCCGCGCGTAGTCGCGCGCACAAACGCGCCGTTTTCGTACGTAAGACACACGGTAAGTCCGTCGTATTTGTACTCAACCGTGTACGAAGTCTCTCCGACAGCCTTACGCACACGGGTAAAAAACGCGGAAAGCTCATCGTCCGTAACCGCCTTGTCCAAGCTATACAAACGCATAATGTGCGTATGACGGGTAAACGCTGCAACCGGATCGCCGCCGACCCGCCGCGTGGGCGAATCGGGATACACGACGCCGCTTTCCCGTTCAAGCGTTTTAAGTTCGTCGTACAGTTTATCGTACTCGCGATCGGACACGCTCGGATCATCGAGCACGTAATATTCATAAGCCCAACGATTTAATATATCGCATAGCTCTCTCTGTCTGTCCATATTCACTCCAAAATCTCAAGCGGAGCAAGCGCCGCCGCTAAATCTTTATTGCCCGCTTCCATAAATTTAACCGTGACTATAAGGTTATTCGCACTGCCGCGAACTGCAACGACGACCCCCTCGCCAAACCGCTTGTGCCGAACCCGCGCACCGATTTTAAAACCTGAAATATCGTTTTGCGAAGTTTGCGCCTTTCCGTTCCCGATATTACCGAACCGCACGGGCGCGCTGCTTTGCCGAGGCGTTGCCGCCGTAGTCTTCGTTGCGCCGAAAGTTTTATAACCTTCGTCCGAGGGTTTGACCCGAACGACTTCGCCGTTACGGCGATCTCCGCGCGAACCGTATGCGTAAGAGGATGCGTACGAACTCCCGTAACGCCCGCCGCCGTAACCGTCGTAACCGTTATCGTAATCGCCCGTATAACGCTTTTGCACAGCGGGAATATCCAATTGACTGTTGAGTTCCTCAACAAACTTAGAGCGCATCGTCGGTTCGCGCTTGCCGTATAAATAACGACACTTAGAGCGAGTCAGCCATAGCTTTTCTTTCGCACGGGTAATTGCAACATACATGAGCCGCCGCTCTTCTTCGAGATCGGAGGGATTATCGATCGCGCGCGATACCGGCATAATGCTTTCTTCCAGACCGCATAAGAAAACGCAGCGAAATTCAAGTCCCTTGACGGCGTGAATGGTCGCGATCGTTACGTAGTCGCTATCGTCCATTTCATCCGTGTCCGAGTAGAGCGTAATTTGCTGCAAATAGTCCGAGAGTGTCGCGTCCTTATTCTGCCGAACAAATTCGTCCACAGAATTTCTGAATTCTTCTATATTTGCGCGCTTTGCGATCATCTCGTCCGAATTGCCGTCATACTGTTCGAGCATACCCGAAGTCTTTACGAGATAGTCCGTAAGCTGCGAAACCGTGCCCGTCTGCGCAATCGCCACAACTTCTTTGATATAATCGGCAAAGGCTTTCAGTTTCTGTTTGACGTTTGCGCCGAACGGCAGAAATTTTGCATCGAGCACCGCGTCAAAGAGAGAGATATCCTCTTCCGCCGCATAGTCGCGGAGCACCTGAATGGTCTTATCTCCGATTCCGCGGCGCGGCACGTTGATAATGCGGGCAATCGCTTCGCTGTCGGCAGGATTAGCGACAACGCGGAGATAAGCGAGAATATCCTTGATTTCCTTTCGTTCGAAGAACTTAAAACCGCCGAAAACTTTATACGAAATTCCGTATTTCGTAAACTCCTGTTCGTAAGAACGGGTCAACGCGTTGATACGCATAAGCACGGCAAAATCGGAGAGTCGGTAACCCTGCTCGCGCATTTGCACAATAAAGCGCGCAGCATAGAGCGCTTCCCCCATCTCGTCGTCCGCCTCATAAAATACAGGTTTTTCTCCCTCGGCGTTCTCCGTCCAGAGTTTTTTCGTTTTCCGGAATACATTGTGTCCGATCGAAACGTTGGCAAGAGATAAGATTGCCTTTGTCGAACGGTAATTTTGTTGTAACTTATAGACCTTTGCGTTCGGATACGAACGTTCGAAATGCAGAATATTTTCGATTTTTGCTCCACGCCATCCGTAAATGGACTGATCGTCGTCCCCTACGACGAATAAATTACCGTGTACCGAAGCAAGCATTTTAACGATATCGAATTGCACGGTATTGGTGTCCTGAAACTCGTCCACGTGCACGTAACGAAATTTACCAGCCAGATATTCGCGCGCCTCGGAATCGGTGCTCAAAAGACGGTGCGCCTCGATTAAAAGATCGTCGAAATCAAGCGCGTTATTCGCTTTTAAATGTGTGCAATACTTACGGTATACTTTAACGGCTTCTTCGAGATTACGTTCGCCCTTGGTCTCCTTTAAATAGTCGTCGGGAGACAGCGCGAGCATTTTTGCATTGGAAATATGCCATTTAACGGACTTCAATAACTTCTCGTCCTCTAAATTGCACTCTTTAAACGCCTGTTTGATGACGGCGGAACGCTCCTGCTCCGAATAGATGGAAAAGTTTTCGTTGAGTCCGACGCGCTCGGCATACATTCTGAGAATCTTCACGCACATAGAGTGAATGGTACACACCCACATGCCGCCGATCTCAGCCATGGAAAAAAGCCTCTCCTTCATCTCGTTCGCGGCTTTGTTTGTAAACGTAATCGAAAGAATATTCGAAGGCGCAACGCCTTTTTCTTCGATAAGATAGGCAATGCGCGTCGTCAAAACACGCGTTTTACCGCTGCCTGCGCCGGCAAGCACCAAAACCGCGCCCTCGGTGTCGAGGACGGGTTTCAACTGTTCTTCATTTAAGTATTTGAGTAATTCGTTCATTTCCTCTTTATTGTATCATAACGGTTTATTTTTATCAAGTATTTCCCCGCACTTCCCGCACGATCCGCATAAAATGCGCGTGCAAAAACTTTCCGGAAATCGGGATTTTTTATACTTCCCGAACGCCGTCCAAAAGTGGGAGAATCGTCGCATGCTTATTTCTGTCCAACGCCTTTTAACGGGATATAAATTTCTTAAATAATGTATTGAATTTAAAAAAATCCCCCGAAAAAATCGGGAGACTCTTTACGCTTTTCTTCCTTTAAATTCAAATTCGTATTCACGTTTAAAACGTTCGAGCGCACGCAGATATTTTTCGGACAAATCGAGCGTATACCGTTGTTTTTCCGAATAGGATAGCGTCTCATAATATCTCTTATCCGTGAGACGACCGATTGCATCGGACACTTCGCCCTCCGCAAGCAACATATCGCGAACTTTCAAATAAAACTCATCGGGTTCGTCGCCGCGGATACGCGTTGAAACCTTCTCCGCAAAATAGCGTTCCATTTTGCTCTCGTTGATTCCCTGTTCTTTCGCGTGCGTCAATTCGCTGTTCAGCTCCTCTTCGCACTGTTTCCAAAAACCTTTTTTCATACGCATTTTCGCTTCTTTCGCAAGTGTTTTTAATGTTTTCTCCATATGTTCGACCTCCTTGCCCGTCAGCGGAAATTCAGAAATTTAAAATCCGTAACATATCAGTTACGGATTCCTCGTTAGTTTTTGTTTCTCTTTCTTGCGGCTTCCGACTTCTTTCTCTTCTTTACGGAAGGCTTTTCGTAGAACTCTTTCTTCCTGAGATCGCCGATAATGCCGTCGCGCGAGCACTTTCTTTTAAAACGGCGAAGCGCGCTTTCGAGATTCTCGTTATCTCCGACTTTAATCGTGGACATTCTTTTCTACCCTCCTTCGCCCTCGGCATTTGATTACCCGCCTATTATAACAAACGCGTACCGTCTTGTCAATTTTTTCTTGCGGTATTTTCGGTAAAATTTTACTTTTTTTAAAAAAATCGCGACGCCTTTTCTTTTAAAAAGAGATATGCCTCTTTCAGTTCGTTTTCGTCGCCAAAATCCTCTGCATAATTTTCAATGAGCACCGCGCCCGTAAATCCAACCTCTTTAAGTCGTGAAAATAATTCGTCAAAATTAAACTGCCCGCGTCCAGGGAGGCACATTTTTCCCTCCGCCATTACGTCGCTTACATGCACGTGCGTCAAATTCGATCCCATCTCCTCCAGAAATTGCCGATAGTCGTATCCTGCAATCCGCGCCTGTTTAATATCGAGCACGCCGCCGAGTTGCGGACACTGTTTTTTTAGTGCGGTAAAAATTTCGGGGCGACTATAAAGCGACCATTCGACGTTTTCATAGCAAAGCCGAACGCCGTAATTTTTGCAAAACTCAAATATTTCGCGCGTCCGCTCTGCGGCAAACGGAAGATTTTCCCGAAAAGTACGTTTGATTCGCGCGATCCCGTGAAACGTATAGTGATCCGCGCCCAAAACGCGAGCCGAACACATTACTTTTTCCAGCCAAGAAAACGCATCCGCTTTAACGCGCGGATGCACCGCATAGAGCTGCGGCTCCAGCTGCGTGCTCAACACATGAACGGAATGAACACGCAAATCACTCATATTCTGTCTGAGCGTCTCGGCGAATATCGGATCGTACTCGCAAAACGAAGTTAAAAATATTTCCGCGCAGTCGATCCCCCAATCCGAAAAAAGCTTTACGGCGTTCTCGTTATTCTCTTTCAAAAAGAGCGAAGCCGTAGAAATTCCCACATTCATTTTAATAGTAGCGGTCAAGAATATCGTCCGCTGCCTCCTTCATAAGATTATTTTCATGATACAAAGCGAGGATTGTATAACGGTCGCGGATCAAATGCGCCTCAAACAACATGTTGCGCATTGTATCGCGCGATATTCCGATCTCTGAAAATTGAGTCGGACAATCAAACTTTCGCAAAACATTTAACACGTCCTCGGGAGAAGGCAATTCTTCCGCTTGCTTTATTATGATCTCCCGCCCTGCAAAATCTTTCCGCTCTTTAACGGTGCGATAAAGATAGAGCGAAACCGCCGTTCCCAAACCCACTTTAATCCCGTGCAACGGAATAGACCGTCCGCGGCGCAAAAAATCCATTTCAAGGTAATGACTCATATGATGCTCAGCGCCTGACGCAGGTCTGGAATTGCCCGCAAGCACCATAGCGTAACCCGATATGAGCAAAGCGTTCATGAGCGTTTTTACTCCCGCTTGTTCCCCCGCGAGGATCGCGGGAATACCGGCGTTACAGGTGTCAACCGCATTGCGCATGAGCGCTGCCGCCTGCGTAACAAAACGTTCGTTTTTGAGCAACGAAGATATCTTCCAATCGGATAAAGCGGTATACTTTGCAAGAATGTCCCCAACGCCCGCGCCCGTCATAATGCGCGGCGCGCCGGTCAAAACAGAATAATCGATCAAAACATCGCTTGCAACCTGTGCGGGATAGGTAATTTTTTTTCCTTTTTCAATAACGGGCGTTACGCCCGAAGTATATCCGTCCATCGAAGGAGCAGTCGCATAAACGCCGCTCGGTATTCTCAAACGACTGCCGACATATTTGGCAAGATCGTTGAGCGTACCCGAACCGACAGCCAGCAAATATTCCGCATCCTGCACATGCGCGCCACAGTTTTCAATGGTCGCTTCGTCAAGCGCCGGCTCTTTTGATGGGCAGGTATAAACCGAAAACGCAACGCCTTCCGCTTTAAAAAGCTCAAACAGTTGCCGCGCAAAGCAAAGCGTCGATTCGTCGGTAAGAAACAAAACTTTTTTACCGCGGACATGGCGAAAAAAGACGGGAAAAGTCCCGTCCTTCCGCTCCTCGGCATTGACTCCGAAAGCCAATGACAATTTTTGTATATCTCTACTATTATTAATATTCACTTGCATACGAAATTGCAAACAATTCCTTCGTCGTAATCGCCGAATCCTTTGCCAAACAGCGTAATGCCGCCGCGGTGCACGGCGTCCTCGGGGACGAAAATACGAAACTTGATCTGACCGCCAGCTTCAACGTTCAATTCGCTCAACTTTGTTTCCGAAACCTTAATCCCGCAGATAAAAGTCCCCTCTCCGTTGACGGTAACAAGAATTTTTTTACCGTACTGACCCAGATTCCCGAACCACCACGAAGGATTACACGTGCCGGAACGATCGTTGTATTCCCCTTTGCTCATATACGAGCCAAGCGTCTGCCCGTTGACGGAAAAATAAATATCGCTCGGATAATAAGCGGAATAACCGGGAGCTTCCGAAGCAATTTCCATGGAAAACTGTAATTCTATAAGCTCCGACTCAGGCGTTAAATAATTGGGAACGAGATATTCTACGTATCCCCATGCCATCCACAAAAGTCCCGCTTTGATGCGTTCGGGATAGGAGAAACATGCGGGATCGTCAAACCGACCGATAACTTTATCTCTCGTAGCAAGTCCGCAAGTGGGATGAATATCGTAACCGACGTAGTGTCCTATATCGATATGCGCCGCCTCTACGCGCCCTTCCGACTGCGGCTGACCGTTAAAGTCGATAATAATTTTATCCGCCGCAAGACTGCAAATTTTTTGCGTGCCGCGGATACCCGACTGCGTCGTAATTTCTATTAAACCCGCCTCGTGTAATTTTTTAACGTGAGAAGTAATCGCGCCGTTCGACACGTTAAACGTCTTGGCAAAATAAGCAAGATTAAGTTCCCCTTTTTTTAACAGTTCCTCTAAAATGCCCAAACGCACGTCTGAATCGAGCGCCTCATACAAAAGTTTCCCTTGTCTGAAATCTTTCAGGTAGATCATAATACAACACCTCAAATCTACGATTATTATACACCTTCGCCGTAAATTCGTCAAGACTATTTCTGGAAATTTTTAAAAATTTCAATTTAATCTAAAATAAAAGAAATATCTGCACTTATAGAGCAAATATTTCTTCTCATCTTTTTTGAATATTCCATTATTTATTTGAGTTCAGCTCAACGTGTGCGCAACGCTTTGAATAAAACTTCCAAGCCAACCGCCGATATTCTCGTTACAGTAATCGCCAAGTTCCAAAATCATTTCCGGCATGCGGAATGCATGTTCGCCGATTGCATTAGATCTGCCTACGGCAATAAATCCGCTTGCCCAATCCCCCATTGCATATTGCCCCACAGATGCTCCGCCAACTGCGATATAGCCGATCGAAAGTCCTCCAAAACTCATAATCCCGATTGCAACGCCGCCAAACGCAATCGCGCCGATTCCGACCGCGCCCGCTCCAAACAAAAGTCCGACCGCAACCGAACCGAACGCCAATAATCCCAACGAAAGCAATCCGAAAGATAATATCCCGAGCGACAGTAAACCGAACGAACACAATCCCGTCGCAACGTTACCGAACGCAAAAATGCCTTTGGCGCGATACATTCCCAACCCGAAGTTAATATGTACGAGAGGCAATCCGAACAGCTCTGTTTTAGAGATATATTCGTAATGCATATTGCCCACGCGGCGAATAAATATCCCGTTTGTTTCTTCCCTTGTTTCTTCCTTTGTTTCTGTCGCTTTTTCTTTGAAATCTTCCTGATCGGAAACCCGCGTCGTGCCAAAGAGCAGCTCGTCGGCAGAAATCGAGAACATTTTACACAGCTCCAAAATTTTTTCCGTCTCGGGAAACGCGGCATCCGACTCCCATTTCGAAACCGCTTGTCGGGAAACACCCAATTTTTCCGCAAGCTCTTCCTGCGTAAGACCCGCATTTTTTCTGCATTCGTAAATTTTTTGACCTGTCGTCATACGATCCTCCGTTTGTTTGATATCCTCATTGTACAGTGACAAAACAAATAACGCAACCGTCTTTCCGTTGCGTTTTGTCAACTTTGGGTTGCGTTTACATGATAATTGCTTAAATTACATACTAATTTATTTTTGTCCTTTTCTTTCGCGATTTTTCTTCACCTGTTGTTCAAACCCGTGATCGGACGGTTCATAATACACTTTATCTTTTAAAGAATCGGGCAGATATTGCTGTTTAACCCATCCGCCGAAATTGTGCGGATAGAGATATTTTCCGCTCTCCGCTTTCTGCTCTTTGCTCCCGTAAGAATTGTCCCGCAGATAATGCGGGATATTATCGTCGCGCGCGTTTCTTGCATCTGCTTTCGCTCCGTCAAGCGCGCATACGACGCTGTTGCTTTTTTCCGCCTCGCAAACGTAAATGATCGCCTCGGTCAGCGGCAAGAGTCCTTCCGGATAGCCCATATTTTTAAACGCAGTCAACGCGGACGTTGCAACGACGAGCGCCTGCGGATCAGCCATACCTACGTCCTCCGCCGAATGTGCAATCAACCGACGGAATACCAAGAGCGGATCGCATCCGCCTTCGATAAGTCTCATCGCATAATAAATCGCGGCGGAGGAATCGCTCCCGCGGAGCGACTTGCAAAATGCCGATAAAATATCGTAATATAAATCCTCGTTATAAGAGAGCGCTTTGCGTTGAATAGACTGTTCCGCATCTGCAAGACGGACATGAATATGTCCCTTTTCATCGGGCGGCGTAGTAAGCACGGCAAGTTCGAGGGCGTTATACGCCGTTCTTAAATCCCCGCCTGCCGTCTGTGCGATATGATTCAGCGCGTCGTCGTCCACCTCCGCAAGATAAACGCCAAGTCCCTTGCGCTTGTCGCCAAGCGCGCGCACGAGAGCGCCGCGGATATCCTTCACCGTAAGAGAACGAAATTCAAACACACGGCAACGGGATACGATTGCGGGCGTCATAGACGCATACGGATTTTCCGTTGTCGAACCGATAAACAAAATCGTCCCCTGTTCGATGGCGGGGAGAAGCGAATCGGATTGCGTTTTATTAAATCGGTGACACTCGTCAAGCATAAGGTAGGTTCGCTTATTGTACATTTTTAAATTGTCGCGCGCCTGTTCCACCGCTTTTTTTACGTCGGCTACGCCCGCATTGACGGCGTTGAGTTTGATAAACTCCCCGTTTGTCTGTGCTGCGATGATATTGGCAAGCGTCGTTTTACCGCAGCCGGGAGGGCCGTAAAAAATGCAACTTCCGAGGCGATCGAGCGAGATCGCGCGTCGAAGAAGAGACCCTTCCGCAACTATATGCCCCTGCCCCACAAATTCCTTCAATGTGCTTGCACGCATGCGTTCGGCGAGCGGCTTTGCTTTTTCTTCGTTTTCGTTAAAGTCAAATAAATCCATTATTCTCCCAACAGCCGTTTGATTTTTTCAACGTTCTCTTTACCGAGCTCATAACCCTTGTCGTATGCAAACTGCAAATTTTTAATTTTATACTGATCCATTGCGCCTAGATCGGGTTCGAGCCACAGATCGACGATCTTGCTGCGCGCGCGCCGCTTGCCCTGCGTCGAACGGGTATCCATAATATCGATACAACGAAGAAGCGTATCCACGAGGTTTCCCGTCGGTTTCTTTACCGTAAGATCGCCCAATACGTCGACGGCGACAACAACTTCCGCCCCCATTTCTTTTAGTTCCTCCGTCGGAACACGCTCTAAAATACCGCCGTCTACCAACGTCATACCGTCGAAAACGGCGGGAGTAAACGCCCCCGGAATGGAGCTGGAAGCAATTGCCGCATCGATAACGTTTCCTTTATTTAACCGCACCACGCGTCCGGAATTCAGATCGGTGGCAACGCAAACGAACGGAATATCCAAGTCGTCGAACGTCTTATCACCGATATACTCCTCCATCAGTTGGCGCGCTTTGTTCATGCGCAATAAACCGTTCGCTTTCAAAGGCAAAACGTTGAGCGAGGCAATACGCGACAGGCGCAATTTCAGCGCGCGTTCTTTCAGCACGGCAAGCGGAATGCCGGCGCAATAACATGCGCCCACGATCGCGCCCATAGAACAGCCGCTCACAAAATCCGCTCTGATTTTCGCCTCTTCGAGCGCCTGTAAAAAGCCGATATGCGCTACGCCGCGCGACCCGCCCGAACCAAGCGCAAGTCCTAATTTTTTACGCATATTTTGAACCTCCGATACGTAAATACTCTATATGCATATTGCAAAAAAAACTCTGTCTTTCATCTTAACCGTTATTTTGATTTTCACGTTTGCGGTCTTTTTGAGCGCGCCGGCAAAATATGCGGAGAGTATTACCAAAGGAATATCCCTCTGGGCGGTAAGCGTTCTTCCCGCCACCTTTCCGCTTTTGTTTTTAACTTCGCTGATTACGGAACAACACATTTTTAGAAAGTGCTCCGCAAAAATGGCGCCGGTCACAAAAAAACTTTTCCGCATTTCGGGAATGGGCGGCTCAATCGCTCTTCTTTCCGTATTTTCAGGTTATCCCGTCGGAGCGCGATCTCTT
The DNA here is from genome assembly GCA_910586985.1 of uncultured Christensenellaceae bacterium. GTDB lineage: Bacteria > Bacillota > Clostridia > Christensenellales > Borkfalkiaceae > Gallimonas. The sequence goes on from CAJUKK010000005.1 coordinate 84,790, forward strand.
TTAAATCTTTACGAGACAAGTCCCTACCCCCGTGACGAAGGTTTCCGGCTCTCATGCCTCGCCTCCACCTCCGGACCGAGCTTTATCGTCGGCGTCGTCGGATCGATGATGTTCAAGAGCGCAAAAGCAGGCTGGCTCATGTTTTTATCCCACCTGATCGCCGTCTTTTTCGTCTGCTTTCTCCTCCGTTTTACCGCGCGTACACAAACGGAAACAACTTCCCGCGTTTTAAAACAAAACAACGGATCGCTGTTTGATAAGATCTGGTCGTCCGTCGTTTCCGTCCTCTGCGTAGGCGGGCTGATTGCTATCTTTTCCTGTTTTTCCGATATGCTGACAGATATCGGAGTATTTTCCGTTGCAAGCGCTTTCGGCGGGCACGCCGCCTATGCCGAGGGAGTTCTTCGCGGACTTATGGAGATGACGACGGGATGCGCCGAGCTTTCCGCAATAAAAACTCCGCTTTCCGTTGCGCTCTCCTGCTTTTTAATCACTTTCGGCGGTCTGTGCGTTCTGTTGCAGCAGCTATCCTTTCTGTTGCCGACAGGCGTAAAAGCCGCGCCCTTTATTTTCGTCAAATTTTTACAGGCAATTCTTGCAGGCACTGTATGCTATGCGCTCGTAAGCGCTTTCGGATTTTAATACGCGCCCAAAATGCGAAACCGCATGCACAAACTTTCCGCTTCTAAAATCGCCTTTGAAACGGTAACCGAGCCGATATCCCCTGCAAACTCAATAAAAAATCGGTATTCTCCGAACGATTGGGGAATCGGTCGGCTCTCGATACGCGTTAAATTCAGACCGTGTTTTTCGAAAACGCGCAAAAGTTCGGCAAGCGCCCCCGGTTTATGGGCGCAAACGGCGCAAAAAAACACCATATCGCTATGTTGCGGTAAAATATCCGTTCTTTTCACACACAACATAAAACGGGTAAAATTATTTTTTTCGTTGGCGATATTTTCGTCGGAAAGGACGAGTCCTTCGCCGCGCACGTGTCCGCCCACGATTCCTGCGGAATCCGCGCCGATTTTTTCAAGACACTCCGCCGTAGACTGCGTAAAAATACGGCGGACTTCGGGTAAATTTCTCTCCAAAAATTCCGAACACTGTCCGATCGCCTGTTCGTGCGAGTAAACGCACTTGATCCGTTCATACGGAACATGCCCGCGCGTTACAAGTCGGTGATCGATCGGCAAAACGCATTCCTTAACCGCAAATATTTCCTGTCCGTCGAGAAGATCGAGATTTTGCAAAACGCCGCCTTGAATAGAATTTTCAATCGGCAAAACCGCAAAATCGATCTCGCCCGATATAAGCGCGGAGACAACGGCGGGAAAACTGCCAAAGAGCAATATCTCGCAATTATCGCAAAACTTCATTGCGGCAAGTTGCGAATAACTACCCTGCGGTCCCAGACAGCCGATTTTTTGCAATGTATTCTGCATGCCGAACGCGCCTCCCTGCTTTACTTATGCTTTGTATGCAATATCGAGAATCAGCCGCTCCGTATCCGCCCAACCGAGGCACGGATCGGTGATCGACTTACCGAATATCTCGTCGTGTTTCTGACAACCCTCTTCAAGGAAACTTTCGATCATGAATCCTTTGATAACGCTCTTGAAATCCGCGCTGTACTTTCTGTTTTGTAATACTTCTTCGACAATACGGATTTGCTCGTGAAATTTCTTGTTTGAATTGGCGTGATTGGAATCGATGATAATCGCGGGATTTTTGAGTTCCCCTCCGCTCTTTTTATACCCATCCAGCACCTGCATTACCGTTTCATAGTGATAATTGGGGATATCGTTCCCGTAATTATCCGACATTCCGCGAAGAACGGCGTGCGCATATTCGTTTCCCGCCGTCTCCACCTGCCAATTATGGTATTTAAAGACCTGCGGACTCTGCGACGCATAGATGGAATTGAGCAATACGGGTATGCTACCGCCCGTCGGATTTTTCATCCCGACGGGAAGTTCGATTCCGCTCGAAACGAGGCGGTGCATCTGATTTTCGCTCGACCGCGCGCCGACCGCAATATACGTAAGAAGGTCTTCGACATATGCGTAATTCTCGGGATAGAGCATCTCGTCCGCCGCAGAAAGTCCCGACTCCTCGATCGCATGGATATGCAAATCGCGAATGGTTCGTATCCCCTTTAAAATATCCTCTTTATTCTCGGGATCGGGCTGTGAAAACATGCCCTTGTAACCTACGCCTTTACTGCGCGGTTTATTGGTGTAAATGCGGGGAATGAGTACAAGCTTGTCCTTTACCTGTTCGTTGAGTTTTCCCAGCCGTTTTACGTACTCGAGCACGGGGCGGGATTCGTGCGCGGAACAAGGTCCGACAATCACGAGCAATTTGTCCTCGCGCCCTGCAATTACGTCTTTTGCAAGCCTGTCCCGCTCGCCTTTGACCTTCTGCAACGATGCAGGGAGCGGCTGCGCCGCTAAAATCTCTTCTGCCGAGGGGATCCCGATTTGTTTTTTAAACATATATTTTTCCTTCTTTAAAAAGTTTTTCCCTTTTGTATAATACGGTAAACCGCCTCCGGCACATACTGCGCATACGGCTGATTAAATGCGATGCAGTTTTTAACGAGCGACGAGCTGACGTGAAGATGTTTCTGTTCGGAAGGTATATAAACGGTAATCATATCCCCGCTCAGATCCCTGCTCGCGTAAAAGTCCGCATTTTCGTAATCGAGGTCGATCGCATTTCGGATTCCGCGCACATAAAAGGGCGTATTCTCTTCCTTCAGCAATTCGACGATTGTCTTATCCCATACGACGCACCTGACGCGGTCTTCGTTTTCATACGTCCTCTTAATCATTTCCGCACGCAAGTCCGACGGAAACAGACAGGATTTCGTTCTGTTCTCTGCAACCGCAACAATCACTTCGTCGAATATCTTTAAACACTTTTCTACCGTATCGGAATGTCCTACGGTAAACGGGTCAAACGTGCCCGCAAAGACGCACTTTTTCATATCCTCTCCAAAAACGTTACGCGCGTTCTGCCGTAGGCGCGCGCATCCGCAATTCGATAACAAGCGGGAACGGCAATCTCTTCTTCGCTCTCGCACACGACGCGACCGTCCGTATTTAAACGATCGTATTGTGCGATCAATTCCAGCACACGCGTATATAAGCCGCTGCTGTATGGCGGATCGACAAAAATAAGATCGAACTTTCCCGATACCGCGCCGAGCGCGGCAGCATAATCCATTTGTAAAACTTTACCTTCGCACTTTAAAGCAGCTAAGTTTTTTTTCGTAAGCAAAACGCTTTCTCGAGAACTATCGTTGAATATCACTTCTTCCGCGCCGCGCGAAAGGCTTTCGATCCCGAGCGCACCGCTTCCGCAAAAGAGATCAAGTACGCGCGCACCCTGAAAACGACGGGAAAGAATTTCAAAAACCGACTCCTTTACACGATCCGAGGTAGGACGCACTGCTCTTCCTTTAAACTCCGCAAGAATACGCCCGCGATATTTTCCTGCAATCACTCTCATTGTTTCTTATTCTTCTTTCCGATTTCTTTCACGCGCTCTGCACGAGCGTCTGCTTCTTCCCGCTTGGTTTTTTCGCGCATTGCGCCGACGATATAGAAAATACCCGTCACCGTTACGGGAATAACCGACATGAATGCGGCAAGATATAACACCCAACCGCCTGCAAGCGAGTCTCTGATCCATTGGAAAGGTATGATCGCCCAACCCGCAAACATATCCAGAATCAGCTCGCCCGTCGTCCCTAAGGCGGGAACGGAACCGGCGATCACTCCGAGCAATATAACGGGCAATCCCACGTAAAAACCGATCAGAAACCCTTTCCAGACGCGGTATTCCCGTTCAACTCGGTGATCCCCCCCCGATTCTATCCCGAACAACGCGTTCTGACGGTGCAGACACCCTGCAACATACGCGCCGTAATGATTTTCTCCGTAATGATATGCGAGATGCGCGTTATACGCCATACCGCCGATCAGGCATAAAACACTCAAAATGTATTTAAGCGGCGGTTGCGGAATCAGCTGACAACAGAGCATAATCAGGCTCATAATGAGATACATAAGATAGGGCGTAACCGCACGATACATGCATGTTTTTTGAATGCGCCAAAAGAGTTTAGCTCCCTTTACCTCGATTCCTCGTTCCGCGTTTTTATCTTTCACGATAATCCCCTCCGTTCAAACCCCGCACGATATATTTATTATAATGAGCGACGTCCTTTCTGTCAAGTCAATCACTCTTGTTTTCTTTGAACAGCTTGTCCGCACGGGCGGAAAAGCATACGAAACCCTCTTCACAGAGATACGCGTCGAGCGGCACATCCGTACGCTCTTGCGGCAACTCCTCCGTAAGCTGCGCATGATAGCCGACTCCCAAACGCAGAACTTCCGGATGTTCGGCAAAATACTTATCGTAATATCCTCCGCCGTAACCGAGACGATTCCCCGCCCTGTCCGCTGCGATCAACGGCACAAGCGCCACGCCGCAAGTCGTTTCTTCGCCGTGTGCAGGTTGTTCGATACCGTACGCACCCCGCACCAAATCGCCGGCAAGGGGCACGCAGCGCATCGTCTTTCCGTCTACAAGCGGCACGCAAACCTCTTTACCCGCAGTTTGGATTTCCCGAATAATTCTTCGCGTATCGGTTTCGGTATTGACGGAAAGGTAGACGAAAAAACTTCGAAAACAACAAAAAAAAGCGGACGAAAAAAACCGCCGCGCTATTTCCGTATCCCGCGCTTCCGATTTACTTTCCGCCCGCAACGCCCGAAACTGTTCTCTGAGCGCCCGTTTATCTTTCAAGAATGGGTACATATCTCTTCTCCGCGCTCCGCCCCATGCGAAGCAACGCCTCGTATTCCGTTGTTCCCGTCATCTGCGCATAATCGGTCGCATTTTTTACAATGAGTTTTCTCCTGCCGAAAACGCCCTTCCCCTCCCGAACATGCGCGTCCATACAAAGCCTTCCGACCGCGCCCTGCAATTCGGATCGAAAACATCCGTCTCCGTAACCCATACGCAATGTATGAAGATTACCGAATGCACGATCCGCCTTTTGGTATCCGACGCCGCCTCCCGAAAATTTTCCGTTATGGCACACCGTCGCATACAGACGCATGGCGGGTTTAACGCCGAACGCGTTATCGAACCCGCGCGGCAAATATCCGTAAAGACCGATTCCCGCACGCACCGCGTCAAAGTAATTTTCACAGCCTGACAAAATGCCGCCCGTAGCCGCAATGTGACGCACCGCATCGGGATAAGTTTCCCTTACGAGTCCCGCGCCCGCCGCAAATCGCAGGCGCTGTATCTTTGTTTCGCTACGGTCTTCGGGGCAATAGAAATGAGAGTATACGCCCGTAACATCGATCCCCGCATTCTTGCACCGCACAATCGCGCGCGCAAGCGTGTTTTCCCGAAATCCGTAACGGTTCATGCCCGTATCGAGCGCAATATGCGCTTTCACCTGTTCGCCTGATTTTAGAATCAACGAAAGCGACGCGGGAGAAGTAATGCTCAGCGTAAGATTGTATGCCGCCGCCCGAAATACTTCTTCCCGATCGAGAGGAGGCGTAAATACGAGAATTTCTTCGCTGTTTCCGTACAGACGGAGCGCAACCCCCTCGTCTACCGTAGATACGGCAAAAGCGGAGGCAACGCCCGAAAGCGCGGCCGCTACGTGCGCCGCCCCGTGTCCGTATGCATCGTCCTTTACGACGGCATAAAGCGGCGTTCCCCCCGCATACTCAATGATCTTTTTTGCATTGTTTCTGATTGTTCCGAGTGCGACAACTGCAAGCGTATTCTGCATTCTGCATCTTATGCAATCGCCGCTCTATTTGGTTACTTATTGTATATAAAACGCCGGCAATGCTCGCATTCGATCACTTCCCCGCCCGTAAGTTTTCCTAGGAGCGCAATGGGAAATTCCATACCGCAGACGCATCTGCCGCCCGTAAGCGGCGCAACGACGGGGAATATGTCTCTGCGTTTTACCTTATATTTTTCGAGCGTCTCTGCGGGAATCTTTGCGGCGAGCTTATCGAGTTTTTTCGTAATTTCGTTCACTTCGCCGGAGCGCGACTCCTTCACCTCTTTAAACTTTTCGCTGTACTCCTGATACTGCTTTTGCATGGATATCGTTTGTTCTTTCATGCGTTTATATTCTTCACACGCGTTCTCGATCTCTCCGACAAGCTTTTGAAGTTCGTTTTTGATTGCGCGTAAATTATCCGCAAGCGTCTGCACGCTTTTTTTGTAGTAGGAAATTTCCCCGCCTTCTTCCACCATTTCGTCAAGCGCGGAATAATCGGAAAGTTCCTCGCTGAGCTGTTTAAAACGCACTGCAAGATTGCGCGCCGCCTTTTTCAGCTCCACTGCGCGGCTGTCCTGAGAATCGAGTTTCTCTCCGGCAGTCTTCATAAATTTTTTCGCCTGCATGTACTTTTTACGCTCTTCGCTCGCGGCGACCTCCTGCTCGATCTTGCGAAGCTGCGAATCCACCTCTTGATACTCCAATAATTGCTCCAACATTGCCATAGAACTAACTCCTTTAAAATATTTTATATGAAACGCGCGTCTGCATAATATTCTGCTTTCGCGCCCGTTTTTCGAATAAACGACTGAAAGAACTGTTGAAATCCGTACTGTTCAGCCGCATAATGCGGCAGTATGAGAACGGCAAGCCCGCGCTCGACCGCCTCGCACAAGACGTGATGTTTGACGTCGGACGAAACAACGAGCTGCGCGCCATGCTCCGCGGCAAACGCCACGGTTTCTTCGTCCAGACCCGCGCCGCAAAAACTTGCTACGCGATTGATTTTCCCTTCTCCGTACAAAACCGTACGCGCCGAATGAAAAACATTTCTCGTTCTTTCTTCGAACGCTGCGGCGTCCGTATCCGTCACGTCGTAAACCCTTCCGTATCCGCCGCTACTGAGCTTGTGCATGAGTACGGCGTGTTCACCGCCCAATCCGCGCATGAGACATTCGTCAATCCCATTCGGCGCGCAGTCGAGATTGAGATGCGCGGAGATCACCGAAACGCCTTCCCTTGCACAAGCGAGTACGTTTTTTCCTTCCCGCTCCGAAAGCGCTTTAAGCGGCGTAAAAATTGCGGGATGATGCGTGACGATGCAGTTTGCCCCGATCTCTTTCGCGCGTCCGACTGCCGCTGCGGAACAGTCGAGTGAAAAGACAATCTTTTCTATCTCCCCACCGCAGTCCAGAATAATACCGCTGTTGTCGTAAGCGCCGTATTTTTCGCAATATTCTCTGCTGAGCGAGAACGGCGCAATTTCGTCAATTGCCTCAAATATCTGGTTCAATCGCATTGAGAATCGCCTCCGTCCGTTTTTTTCTCTCCAATATTTCTTCCCGTGTTTTCCGCGAAAGATTTCTGCTTTGCAAAAGATTTGCAAGTTCGGTCTTTTCGCGCAAGAGCTTGCCTGCAAAATCATTTGACGGGCGCAATAAATTGTCCCGTCCGAATTCGATTTCCCAATCGGTATACGAGCCGCCGCCCTCGTTTTCACCCACAATCAGATCGTAATATTTTCCGTCGAAAAAAGTATAATCCGCAGTTAATTTTGCTCCGCGGTCAACTAAAAAAGCGCGTACTTTATCCGCATTTTTCATGGGTTGTAAAACAAACGTGCGCGGGAGAGGTAAATTGCGCAGAATATGCAAAATTTCCTCGCCGCCCATTCCCGCAATCAGAACGCAATCAGGCGTTTCTTTTAATCCGTCGAGTCCGTCGCAACAGACGGGGATGCACCTTTTTGCCGCAATTTCGCTACTTAAAAGCGTTTCCGCTTTTTTCAGACTTGCAGCGCTGATATCCGTAATATACACCTTTTCGCAAAGATGCCGATCGAGCGCGTACTTTGCACAATAACCGTGATCGCATCCGACGTCCGCAAAAATTCTGCACGCAGGTATATGAGAACAGATCGTCTCGATCCGCTTTGTCATCAATCGAGGAAATCCCGTAATTTTTTACTGCGACTGGGATGACGGAGTTTTCTCAAAGCCTTTGCCTCGATCTGACGGATACGTTCGCGCGTGACGTTAAACTCTTTGCCCACTTCTTCGAGCGTACGGGGTTTTCCGTCGTCGATTCCATAGCGCAATCTCAATACTTTTTCTTCGCGCGGCGTGAGCGTATCGAGCACGCCGAGCAATTGTTCTTTGAGCATGATAAAGGTTACGGAATCACCCGGAGTCTGCGTCTTATCGTCCTCGATAAAATCGCCGAGATGGGAATCTTCTTCCTCGCCGATAGGCGTTTCCAAAGAAACGGGATCCTGCGCAATCTTCTGAATTTCGCGCACGCGCTCCACGGGCACTTCCATAGCGATAGCAAGCTCCTCGGGAGTAGGTTCTCTGCCGTTCTCCTGCAAGAGCATGCGCGATACTCGCGTAAGCTTATTGATCGTTTCCACCATATGCACGGGAATACGTATCGTGCGCGCCTGATCTGCAATCGCGCGCGTGATCGACTGTCGAATCCACCAAGTCGCATACGTAGAGAATTTAAAACCCTTTTGATAGTCGAACTTTTCAACCGCTTTCATAAGCCCTAAATTTCCCTCTTGTATCAGGTCGAGAAACAGCATACCGCGCCCGACGTAGCGTTTTGCGATCGAGACGACAAGGCGTAAATTGGCCTCCGATAGCCGCTTTTTCGCAGCCTCGTCACCCTCCTGCATAAGACGCGCAAGCTCGATCTCCTCATCGCCCGAAAGAAGCGGCACCTTACCGATTTCCTTTAAATACATCTTTACGGGATCGTCGAGTCCGATATCCGAGAGCGCCTGCTCGAACAACTCGCGGTCGCGCGCATCTTCGTCAAAAATGATAATTCCGAGTTCGGGCAGCGTTTTATATACCTGCTCCATCTGTACGGGGTTAAGCTCGTACTTTTCAAGCGCGTCGCATAGAGCATTGGTAGAAATGCTGCCCTTCATTTTATACTGCGTCGCGATCCCTTCAATGAGTTCTACAAGTTGTTGATCGGTTACGTTCATGGTTTATCCTCCGTCTTTATCTGACGTTTTTCAATTTCTTCATCCACTCGTTGATACATGCGAGTATTTCCGCGCGTTCCTCGCGCGAGCTTGTCCTTTCAAATTCCTCTCTCGCCCGTGCAATCCGTCGTTCGAGCGAGCTGCGCTCCAATGTTTTAAGACAGTCTGAGAAAAACTGCTCCGCCCGCGCGCCGTCGAGATTGTCCCCGTAATTGAGATTGAGCACTTTGGAAATATCCTCCTCGCTCAACGGACCGTCCGGTTTCAGCAAATCAAACAATCCGCTCGCGCAGATCTTGCCTGCGTCCCGTCCGTCCGCAATAAAATCGGCAATTGCCGCAAGCGGCTCGCTTTCGAATCCGAGTCTCTCCACAGCGCAACTTCTTGCATACGGCTTGTCGAAGAGACACGCCGCAAGCACAAATAACGCCGCCTTGGTCTCTCTGTCCTCCTGCCCGTTCTGGATAGGACGCTCAGGAATATTCGGCTCTTTTTTCTGCGGCAATGCGTCAAGATCGCGTACGAGCGCAGAATAACTTACGTTCGAAAGTTCGGAAATGCGTTTAAGTAGTTCTTCCCGCTCCGTGGCGCTCTCCGCCTCGCGCACGATAGTAAGCGCATCTTTGACAAAATCCCGTCGCTCGTCCGTCTTTGTCAGATCGTATTTGAGCTTTGCGGCGTGAATGCGGAAATCAATCAGCGGCATCGCCGCATCGAGACAGGCGCGATATCCGTCAGCGCCGCGGGTCTTGATCACGTCGTCGGGATCGAGTCCGTCGGGCATTGGCACGACGCGCACACGCAACCCCTCGTCTTTTAATATGTCCAAGCCGCGCAAATTCGCCTTTTGTCCTGCAAAATCGCCGTCGTAACTGATAAACACCTGATCGGAATATCGCTTGCACAGACGCGCCTGCTCTTTTGTAAGAGAGGTTCCCATACTTGCGACAACGTTCCTGAACCCCGCCTCGTATAAAGAGATCGCGTCCATGTATCCCTCTACCATAATCAACGAAGAGAGCGACCCCGCGCGCTTTTCTTTTTTTAGTAAATTGATATTATAAAGATTTTTACTTTTGTTAAAAAGAGGCGTTTCACGCGTATTTTTATACTTGGCGCGATCCGTCTTTTTCATAACCCGACCGCCGAACGCTATCACCTCGTCCAGATTATTGATTACGGGAAAAATAAGCCGTCCGCCGAGAGAATCGATCAAGCGCCCTTCCTCCGTTTTGGAACACGCTCCGCTTGTCTCGCACTCCTCTGCCGTATATCCTTTGCCGAGTAAAAACTGAGGGAGAGAATCATAATCAAGGGACGCGCCCAAACCGAATTTTTTTGCGGTAGAATTCGGAATCCCGCGCTTTGCAAGATAATCAAGATGCTCCGTCGCCCCTCCCGAATATAGATTCCCGAGGTAAAACCGCGCCGTATCATGCATGAGCGATAAAAGTCTGTCCTTCTTCTTTTTTTTGAGCGCAGTCTCCTCTGCGGATTTATCGTCGAAAGCGGGAACTTCCATACCTGCGCGTTTTGCAAGAATCTGAACCGCCTGCATAAAATCGACGTTTTCATATTCTTTGATAAATCCGATCACGTCGCCCGAAGTTCCGCACCCGAAGCAGTGGTAAAACCCCTCGGGACTGATGGAAAACGACGGCGTTTTTTCGTGATGAAACGGACAGCACGCCCAATAATTCGCTCCGCGGCGTTCAAGTTTCAGATACGAACCGAGTACTTCGGCAATATCGTTTTTAAGTTTTAATTTATTGATAAATTCGGAAAAATTAGCGTCCTTCATACGCTGCCCTCCCTCGGAACAAACAGACGCTTAAACACCGATATCGCATACTTGTCCGTCATGGAAGAGAGATAATCGCACACGGCTCTATCCACTCCGTCACGCTCTAAAACAGCGTAATAGAGGGGCGGCAGTTCCTCATAGCGATCCGTAAAGTATGTATATAGTTGCGTGAGCATGCGCTCCGCGCTCTCCTGTATCAGCTTGTTCGACCGTTCGTAAACGCGTTCGAACATAAAAGAGCGCAACCGATCGAGCGCCTCCGCTTTCTCTTCCGACATGCGTACATAAGGTTGTCCGCTGGAGTGATAAAAGATATCGAGTATGGCGGAATTGATACGCTGGCTCGTATCCCCTCCGAACACTTCCACCGCATCACGAGGAAGCTCCTCTTCCTGTAAAAAACCGGCGCGGATCGCATCTTCGATATCGTGATTGATATAGGCGATACGGTCTGCAAGCGACACTGCCGCGCCCTCTAAGGTGGACGGTCTGCCGTTTTTCGTATGATTGACAATGCCGTCGCGCACTTCAAAAGTTAGGTTTAACCCTTTCCCGTCCTTTTCCAGCACGTCTACCACGCGGAGCGACTGATCGCTGTGTTTAAACCCGCTCGGGGAAAGTTTTGCCAGCACTCTCTCGCCTACGTGCCCGAACGGCGTATGTCCGAGGTCGTGTCCGAGCGCGATCGCCTCGGCAAGATCCTCGTTTAGCGAAAGTCCGCGGGCGATCGAACGGGCGATCTGACTCACGTCGAGCGTGTGCGTCAACCGTGACATATAGTGATCGCCGTCGGGCGCAAAAAAAACCTGCGTCTTATTTTTCAGCCGCAAAAACGATTTGGAATAGATGATACGGTCGCGGTCGCGCTGAAAATCAGTGCGCATGGTACACGCAGTCTCCTCCCGTAATCGCCCCGCGCTCTCCGCAGATTTTTTCGCGTGCGGCGAAAGAAAGGCATTTTCTTTTTCATACGTTTTTTCTTTCATCGATAATTATTTCGTAAAAAATAAAAAAACTCCTCTTTTTTTGAGGAATTTTTCTGTTTTTTCTTTATTTTTTTTCAAAAAAATGCATTTTTTAAATATGAAAACCGCCGTTTACCCCTAACGTCTGCCCTGTTATATACTCCGCGTTTGCCAAAAAGAAAATTGCCTCGGCAACCTCCCGCGCGGAACCGAACCTGCCGAGCGGAATATCGTCGCTCAAAGCTCGTCTGTCCTCATTGGTCAAATGCGCGTTCATTTGAGTGTCGATCACCCCCGGACTTACGCAATTTACGGTAATACGCGAAGGCGCAAGCTCCTTCGCGATCGCCTTCGTAAAAGCAATCACCGCCCCTTTTGACGCAGAATACACGCTCTCGCAACTGCCGCCTGTCTCTCCCCATACGGAAGATACGTTTACGATCGATCCTCCGCGCTCCAACATTTTTTTGACGGCATGTTTCGTAAACAGAAACGCGCCGCCTGCGTTGACGTTCATTACCCGCTCAAACGCCGAAAAGGAAGTATCCTGAACCAGATCAAAATATGCAATTCCCGCATTGTTGACAAGCACGTCGAGCGAAGAAAACCCGCTGAGAACACGTTCCGCATCCTTCTCCTTTGCTACGTCGGCGCAGATGAATTTAACGCTTGGCAGCAACTTTTGCGCCTGCAATTTGCTCTCTTCGCGTAAGCATACTCCCGTTACGCAATAACCGTTTTCCAGAAAACACCGCGCCGTTTCCAATCCGATACCGCGGGACGCGCCCGTTATTAAAACGTGTTTCATGACATACTCTCCCGCCAAACGGCACAATGCAAAATCACAGCGATTCCACGCGCGCAATCACTTCGCGCGCGACGTCCTCTGCGTTCTTTTCATCGGTATCGATTATAAAATCAGCCACGTGTTCGTATACGGGCGTACGCTCGGTGAGAAGTTCGCTGAGTTTTTCACTTGTCTTGCCCATATCTTTGAGGAGCGGACGCGTTTCGTCGGCGCGGACACGTTTGATAAGCGTTTCGAAAGTAGCACGCAGGAAAAATATTTTTCCGTTTCGTTTAAGCATCTCCGCATTTTCGTTTTTTAAAACAAGACCGCCGCCCGTTGAGATAACAAGCCCGTCTTTATCCGCAAGCTCCGCGACGATCTGCGTTTCCAGCGCGCGGAAATGAGATTCGCCGTAATATTCGAAAATATCGGAAATCCTCCCGTGGCGATCGGTAATTACCACATCGGTGTCAAACCACCGCCGTTGCGTCAATTCTGCAATTTTGATACCGACGCTGGTTTTTCCAACGCCCATCATACCGCACAATACGATATTCATAACCAAAAACTCTCCAATGCAAGTTTATAACTCTTTTTGCCGAACCCGAGAATTTCGCCCTTGCAAACCTCGGTTAAAACGGATTTTTTACGAAACTCCTCGCGCGCATGGACGTTCGACATGTGCACTTCGACAACGGGTACGTCGATCGCCGCAATCGCATCTCGGATTGCATACGAATAATGGGTGAACGCACCTGCATTGAGCACGATACCGTCGTACTTCCCTCTTGCATTCTGAATGAAAGAACACAGTTCGCCCTCGAGATTTGTCTGCGCAAAATCAACTCCGTGGCCCTGTCCTTCGCAAAACTGTTTAAGTTCCGCGTTGATCTGTTCCAGCGTTTCACCGCCGTATATACCCTTTTCGCGTACACCCGTCATGTTGAGATTAACACCGTTGAGCACCAAAAATTTCATATATTCTCCTCCAGATAACGTTTATACAATGTTTTTGCCTCCGCCGCGCTCGGCGTGCGTTCCAAATAAATACAATCCGCCATATACGCCTGATAAAAAAGCATTGCCGCGCCATTCAACGTACGTTTTCCGCACGCCTCTCCGATACGCAGAAATTCCGACTGCTCAGGCACGTAAATCAAATCGATCACCGTATCGCACAAGCTCAAAAATGCGTTTCCGACGGGCAAAACGCCGCCATCTTCCCACAACACTTCCGGAGTTTTCCCTACCGTGTCGTGCATTCCGACCCCCGTACAGTTAAGCGCGATATCAAAATGTTGATACGGCACTCTTTCAAGCGGGGTAAAATTGCCGAATTCTCTGTAAATCTCCCGTAAACGATCTGCGTTTCGCTCGAACGCAAACACCGTTGCGCCTGCTTCCCCAAGCTTTTTAATACAGCTCCGACCCGCGCCGCCTGCGCCGAATACGATTACAGTCTTTCCCGCAAGCTCGATCCCCTCGTTTTCAAGCATGAGCAAAAAACCGTAGCCGTCCGTATTATATCCTTCCCGCGTTGCCGAAAGCACGGTGTTCACCGCGCCGAACGACTTTGCATCTCCGACAAGTTCGTTTAAATAACCGATAATCTCCCCTTTAAAGGGAATGGTAACGTTAAAGGCATCGTACGTATTAAACAAATGCTCGGCGCGTTCGTGAAACTTTTCGGGAGAAACCGATACCGTTTCATACGAACACGACCGTCCCATAGCGTTTAAAATAAAAGTATGCATGCGCGGACTCGAAGATTGGGAAACATCCTTTCCCACAACGGCAAGTTTCATATTAAATTCTCCTCTGCACGCTTTAACAATGCAACGTATTCGTCATACGCGATCTCTTTTAACATATAATGCCCTTTTGCGACGGGCGCAACAAACGAAATCAGATCGCTCGTTGCATTCTTTTTATCGAGCGCGGCAAAACGCGCCGCCTTGCAGGCGCTCGGAAGTTGATTGTTTTTAAGCACGCGCAGAATCAACCCTTTCAAATCGTTTAAATATTCCTCGTCGCAATCAGCCGTCATCTTCGCAAGCTCAATTTCGTATAGCATGCCGATCAGCACATACTCGCCGTGAGATCGCGTTTTTTCATACAGCTCCAATGCGTGCCCCGTCGTGTGCCCCATATTTAAACACTTGCGCAGATCTGTTTCATGCGCGTCCTTTTGCACGACATCTGCTTTCAACGCAATATTCTGCGGAACGATTTCCTCTAAAAAGGTAAGATCAAACAACCTGTCCGCATTCGAAAAGAGTTTATCAAACAGCGGCTCATGCAGCGCGCCGTGTTTGATAATTTCACCAAGTCCGCAAACGATCTCCCGCTCGGGGAGTGTTCTTAAAAACATTGCGTCGACAAGAACTTCGCGCGGTTGACGAAATACGCCGACAAGATTTTTGATTCCTTTAAAATCGATTGCCGTCTTTCCTCCGACAGAGGAATCTACTTGTGATAAAAGTGTCGTAGGAACTTGCACACAGTTTATGCCGCGCATGTATAACGCCGCCGCAAGTCCGCCGATGTCGCCAACGACGCCGCCGCCCACGCACAGCAAAGTATCTTTGCGGTGCAATCCCGCGTCTGCCATAGCGGATAGCAAAGCAAAAAGCGTTTCTTCGTTCTTATTCGATTCTCCCGCTTGCATCACGTGTACGGGAAGAGCAAGCGCGTCAATCTCCTTCTTATAAATCCGATAAACGTTGGAGTCGGTAAACACCATATTGCCGTGTGAACGACGGAACGCGCCCTTTTCGCATATAATAATGCTTTCCTCGCACGCGGGTGTTGAGGTTATTTTTATTTCCGTCATTACGGCAACCTCCGATAGCGTTCCTTTATTTCGGCAACGTTATCTCCGCCAAGCCGTTCGAGCACGACTGCCGCAAGTTCGCACGCAACTGCGCTCTCCAAAATAATCTCGCAGGCGGTAATGGCCGTCACGTCGCTCCGCTCCGTCGCGGCGCGGCAAGCCTCTTTGGTAAGATAATCCACCGTATTTAACCCTTTCATAAGCGTAGGAATCGGTTTCATTGCGGCACATAAAACAATCTCTTCGCCGTTGGACATACCGCCCTCGATACCGCCCGCACGGTTTGTCTTGCGGTAAAAACCTGTCTCTTCATCGTAAAAAATTTCGTCGTGCACTGCGCTGCCGAATTGTTTTGCGGCATCGAATCCAAGTCCGAACGCAACGCCCTTGATCGCCTGCACGCTCATCACTGCAGATGCAAGGCGCGCATCCAACTTCTGATTATAACTCATACAACTGCCGAATCCGCTCCCGAGTCCCTCAACTCTGATCTCTATTTCGCCGCCGAGCGTATCGCCGGACTCCGCCGCCTTATCGATTTCGGACACGGCGGCGCGCTCGCACTCTTCGCTCATCATTCCAAGGAGCGGTCTGCGCCTTTCTTTGATTTCTTTGAAGGAATATCCTTTCTCCTCGGCTATACTTCCGACGCGTTTTACATAGCCCGTGATCTCCACGCCGAGCGCGCGCAAAAATTGCCTGCAAACCGTACCCGCCGCCACGCGTACCGCCGTCTCCCGCGCAGAGGCTCGCTCCAAAATATTGCGCGCGTCTTCCTGTCCGTATTTTTTTACGCCTGTAAGATCGGCGTGTCCGGGGCGCACTTTCGTAAGTTTCCTCTTACTCTCGTCGCAACCCTCCGCCGCCATGTATTCTTTCCAGTTTTCGTAATCACGGTTCCACACGGCGAGGGTTACGGGACTGCCGAGCGTTTTCAAATTTCGTACGCCCGTTAAAATTTCCACTTCGTCGCGCTCGATTTTCTGGCGCGCGCCCCTGCCGTAACCGCTCTGCCGCAATGCAAGACACGCGTTAATTTCGTCCGGATCGACGAAAATTCCCGCAGGCAACCCTTCGATAACGGCAAACAGTCCTTTCCCGTGCGATTCTCCCGATGTTATCAATCTCATATGTTTACTCCGTGATATTCGTTCGGACGGAATATGTGCCGTCCTTTACGGAAACAACGACGTTTCCGAGCTCGTCGATCCGATATATTTCCGCGCCGCTACCAATCAGCCGCGAAATTGCATCTCCGTTCGGATGAGAATATGAATTACCTCTTCCCGCAGAAACGACCGCTACCTCTGCGCCGATCAGCGACAAAAACGCCTCTGACGAAGAATCCTTCGATCCGTGATGCGCCGCCTTTAAAACGTCGATCCCGTCAAGCCGTACCGTGTATTCTCCGCGATCGAAAATCGTATTGTCAAGCGCATATTCTCTTACCAGCCTCTCTTCGCGTTTTGCGGAAATATCGCCCGTAAATACCGCGCTCACATCCTTATAGCTGAGATACAGAACGGCGGAAGAATCGTTCTCGTCCGTTTCACCCGTTGAATAGGGCGAAATACAGTTGACGTACGCGCCCGAACCGTCGGCAATTACGCCGTAACGCGTCAAAGTTTTAGTTTTTAAACCCGTCTTCTCCGCCTGTAAAAGCAACGTACGGTAAGCAACGTTTTCCGCGCCGATCACGGGTAAATAGAGCGTATCAACTTTAATAAGTTTTAATACCTCTTCAAACGCGCCGAAATGATCGCGGTCGGCATGGCTGACAAGCAATGAAAGCGAGGAAGCGTCCAATCCTTTTAAGTACCGGATCAGACGATTACGGGAAGTGAACGACCCGTCGCCGCCGTCGATTACAAGTATATTCCCGCTTGGAAATTCTACGATCGAACAATCGCCCTGCCCTGCTTCGAGAAAATGAATGCGGAGCTCGTCCGCTTGCCGCGGCGGTATTTTATAGGGTGGCAATAATGATTTAAGCGGGAAAAAATATGTAACGAACGCAAACGCAAGCAGCAAGGCAGCCAACGTAACTGCTACGATCTTTTTTACGGCGCGAAAATTCAATCTCTTTCTTCCCGCATTATTACCGTTATACTGCAAAACCCGTTTCCTTTAAAGCCGCTTTGATTTCAGCCATATGCGACTTTGCCTCGCGGTAACCGATTTCGAACATCTCGTCCATAGCCGTGCGGGATACGTCCGTCGCGCGAAAATCATAGAGATTGGGACGGAGCATGTAGTCCGCCGCGTCATACCCGCGGGAGATACTGTTATCTTTTTTCTCTACCGATACGAATTTACCGATCGCCATACCGACGAGACGGGAAAGCTTGCTTTTATCTTCGTCCGCTTTGGGAAAAGCCGAAAGGTCAACGCCGATTACAAAATCCGCGCCCTTTTCTTTGCATACGTCGGCAGGAATCGCATTGGTATACGCACCGTCGTAATAACGTTTCCCGTCGATTTCCACCGCGCGAAAAAAAGGCGGAATCGCCGAACTCGCCGTAACGACGCGCGCGATTTTTCCTTGATCGAAAAGCACCCCGTCGTTCGTCTCCGCATCCGTCGCCCAAGCGGCGAACGGAATCTTTAAATCGGATATATCCCCTTCGAGATAGGTTTCCAAAAATTCTTCCATAAACCCCATATCCGCAAAGGGACGCAGGTTTTTCGAAAATTCTTTGATATTTAAATTCTGAATGATCTGCGCCATATCGGATGCGGTAAATCCTCTTGCATACAGCGCGCCGACGATCGATCCGACAGACGTTCCCGTTACAACGGTAAAACCGATATGCTCCTCTTCGAACGCCTTTAAAACGCCGAGATGCGCCATTCCTTTTGCGCCGCCGCTTCCAAGCGCAATACCGAGCTTTTTGGAAACGCGGCTTTTACGGTGAAACACCGATTTAATTTTCGCAAAAAATCCCATCGCCCGCTCCTTTCCCGATTCTCTCTCTATTTTACACTTTTTTCCTTAAAATGTAAACTGTCTTGCCGTTATTTTCACGATTTTCAAAAAACGTATTTGACGAACGCGCCGCTTTCCGATATAATAAGAAAAAACTTTCGGAGCTATACATGAACGTAAAACTAAAAAATTTATTCTCACAAAAGCGAAACCTTGTCGTTACCATTCTCGTGTGCGTGTTTCTTCTTGCCATTCTCGGCGGAATCATCTACGCCTCGATCGCCTACGGCAACGGAAAAATGGGCAAGGCGCTCTTTCACCGCAAAGTCTGGTACGCGGTGCTCTGCGTTCTCATGATGGCGGCGGTTTTCCTTGCACAGCTCCTCTTCCGCGTAAGGTTCTCCGTTTTCTGCGAAATTGCGCTAATCTCTTTCGCGTTTGCTGCGCTCGCAGGCGGTACCGTATTTACTCTTTACAGCCATATCCCCGTCTGGGACAAAATCCTCCATACGCTCAGCGGTCCGCTCTTTTCCATTGTCGGTCTCGGGTTTGCAATACTGCTCTCCGAAAAACAGCCGACGGAAAAACGCCGCGTCGTTATGTGCGTCGTATTCGCCTTTCTCGCCTCGCTTGCCGTCGGCTACTTATGGGAAATTTTCGAATACACCGTTGACTCCGTTATATCGGGATATAACAACCAACGTTGGCTGGAAGGTCTTATCCAATCGCTTCCCGACGGAACATATATCGTGTCCGACAAACGCGGCACCGCGCTGATCGACACCATGAGCGACATGATCTGTAATCTCTGCGGTACGGTTGCGTTCCTCGTTCCCGTGCTTATATTGTGTTTGAAAAAGCCGGAACGTATTCACACGTTTAAGTTTACCCCTCTGGCAAAAAAAGAGCATGCGCATGCGGAAAATCCTTCCGAACACGATTAATCCAAAGTTTCGCCCCGCAAACGCGGGGCGTTTCTTTTACATCAGCCCCTCGTTGACGGCGCACTTGGGAATGGTATCGAACCCTTTTTGCAAATCTTCGTCCGTGGGAATATAGTCTGTCATCTGACCGTCGTTATACAACTTATATGAGGCGAGATCGAAATAACCCGTGCCCGTCAACCCGAACAGTATCGTTTTTTTCTTGCCTTCCCGCTTACACTTTAACGCCTCGTCTACTGCAACGCGAATGGCATGGGCGCTCTCGGGCGCGGGCAGAATCCCCTCGCACTTGGCAAACGTAACCGCCGCCTCAAAAACCTTGCTCTGCTCCACAGCGACCGCGCGCATAAATCCTTCGTGATACAGCTTTGAGACGATCGGACTCATACCGTGGTATCTGAGTCCGCCCGCATGGTTGGGCGAGGGCATAAAACCGCACCCGAGCGTATACATTTGGGCAAGCGGCGTCATTTTTGCAGAATCGCAATAATCGTAAACAAACTTTCCGCGCGTCAACGTAGGACAGCTTTTGGGTTCTACGCCCACAAAATCCACTTCGTTTTTGCCCTGTAACCGTTCGCCCATATATGGCGCGATGAGTCCGCCGAAATTCGATCCGCCCCCTACGCACCCGATTATTATATCCGGCGTGACGTTATACTTATCCAGCGCGGTTTTGCATTCGAGTCCCATCACCGTCTGGTGCAGTATCACGTGATCGAGCACCGACCCCAACACGTAGCGGCAGGATTCGCTCGTTACCGCCTTTTCCACCGCCTCTGAAATAGCGCACCCAAGCGAGCCGCCCGTTTCGGGATATTCCTTTAAAATCTTTCTCCCCGCATTCGTCGTGTCCGACGGAGACGGAATAACGTTAGCGCCGTAAGTTCTGATCACTTCTTTGCGGTAAGGTTTTTGCTGAGAAGATACTTTGACCATGAATACGTCGAGATCGAGTCCGTAAAACGCCGCAGCCATGGCAAGCGCCGTACCCCACTGCCCCGCGCCCGTTTCCGTTGTGATAGATTTTAATCCCTGCTTTTTCGCATAATACGCCTGCGCCGCCGCCGAATTGAGCTTGTGTGAACCCGAGGTATTATTTCCCTCAAACTTATAATATATTTCCGCGGGCGTATCGAGTAACCGTTCCAGAAAATATGCCCGCACGAGCGGCGAAGGCCGGAACATACGGTAAAACTCAAGGATTGGCTCCGGAATCTGAATGTATTCGTTGGTATCGTCCAGCTCCTGATCGACACAGTCCTCGCAAAACACCGTCGAAAGCTGTTCCTTTGTACAGGGAAGCTGGGTAGCAGGGTCGATAAAAGGCGCGTGCGCATTCTTCATGTGCGCCTTTACGTTATACCAATAACGAGGGGTCTCCTCTTCGGTTAAATACATTTTGTAAGGAATTTCGGTTTTCATAAGTCTATCCTCCGTTTTAATATTATGACAAAAAAACACGGAAGGATTCGCTTGGGACGAATCTCTCCGTGTTGCCACCCAAATTTACGGCTCACTGCGCCGCCTTATTACAGGCACTTACATGCCCTCCTCTGTAACGGGAGAACCCGTCGGACACTACTGAATCACCTTCGCATCCGCCCTCGGCGCCCCATTCACGCACAGACGAATACCTTGATTTCACCCTTTCAAAGCTCTCTGTGATCCGAAACAATATGCGCTACTACTCCGCCTCATCGGTTTTATTTATTATATCGCATATTTATTCTTTTGTCAACGATATTTTTTGCATTATTATGTAAAATTTCAAATAAAATTAGAATAATACACATTGGTGAGTCATTTTATGAAGAATGATAGCATAGAAATTTAGCGAAAAATTAAAAAATTAGAAAAATAAGCGTAAAAATGCTTGCATTTTATAACGGATTCAAATATAATAAATGAGCGTGTTTGAGTGCGCAAAATAAACGCTACTGTGGCTCAGTCGGTAGAGCAGCTGATTCGTAATCAGCAGGTCGCCGGTTCAAGTCCGGCCAGTAGCTCCATAAAAAACGTCGCTTTAAGGCGGCGTTTTTTACGTCTTATTTTGAATATCTTCTTTCACCGGTTTCACTTCATGACCAACTAATTCATCGATTGAGATTCCGTAAAAATCCGCAAGCAGAATACAATTTGCAATACTCGGCTCCATTAAGTTATTCTCCCAATAGCTGATGCTTTGTTGTTTTACTCCCGTTAATTGGGCAAGTTTACTTTGAGATAATCCGTTATATTCTCTATGCTGTTTCATTTCCCTTCCAAAATCCATCATATATCAGCCTCTCAAGCTTTTTTTCATTTTACAACTTTTTTTATTAAAATACTTGACTTACAATTATAGTTATAAATAATTCGATAATTATAATTATATAAAGATTAGGAATCAGTTATACAACGCTTTCAAGTTATATGAACGGTGACAGATTACCACCGATAGATTTTATAGCAAATTTATGCGTTTTACTTGATCTGGACGCTAACGATATTCTTTGTATCAATCATTATTAAACAACACCCCCGCAAGAAAAACTTGCGGGGGTGTTGTTTAATAAACTGTTTTTACTCCGTTTTTTCGGAAACTTCCGATTGTTCCGAATCAGGCGTTTTTACCGCCTCTTCGACTTTTTCATCCTGCTCCACCTTGATCAACCCTCTGTTTACAAGTTCTTCCGTAGAGGCATGATCCAGCGGATACGTTTCTTCGATCCGTTGAATTTTACCGATTCCGAGGTCGCCGAACACGCGGTCGATCAATTGCAACGCAACCGAAAGCTGGTGACTGTTCTGAATACGGTAGAGCACGGGCAAATCGGTATTCGGATTTTTTATAGAATTATCCTCTACCTTAAACTTACCCTCAAGGTTTTTAACGTTCCCGACAAGGCATAAACAAATGGCTTTACCGCGGATCAGAAGATCGGCTACAGCAGTCTTGCCGCGGCGGAAAGATTCCTGTTTCCAGCTCATCTGGACGGACACGCCGCCGTGACCCAACAAATAATTTTTTAACTTAGTGTAATTGGTCTTTAACAAAGTATCCGCCTGCAAAAGCTGCGCTTCGAAACTGCGATCGTAACGAATGCCTTTGGATGCCGCAATCGCCTCTTCCCGTTCCGCCTCTTCCAAATCGTTTCCTGCGAGTTTGATAAGCTTACGCTTTATAAGTACTTGCGTCGACTCATACGGCATAACGAAATTGCTCTCTTCGTAAGAATCCTTTTGCACCGCTTCGAATCCCGCCATTACAACGTCGATCAAGTCCTTGGCATAGCGCACTCTCAGCTCGCTCTTGATCCGATAAAGACAGGGCATAGGATTCTTTTTGTTGCGCACCGAAAGATCGTCGACGACGTATTTCGTTCCGTCGAACATCTTGGGATCGGTTGCAAGGCACAAACAAAGCGTTTTCCCGCGCACGTTGAATTTACCGACGGTCTTTTTGCCCATCTGGAAAATCTCGTGTTTCCAACTGATTCTCGAACGCACGTTTTCAAACGACAACAGATAATTTTTAAGTTCTGAATAGCGCGCCTTCACTTCGTCGGAGGATTGTATGATACGGGCGGTAAAACTGCGGCTATAACGGATAATATTTCCCGTTTCGTCGATTTCGATCTCGGAATCCTGATCGTCATCGTCCGTATCGTTAGAAAAGCTCTCTGCCTCGTCGGACTCCTCTCCGAGGAGGACGGCTTGGTTTTTATCCGCTTCATCCTCCGTGCTTTCCGTATTATCTTCAACCGATTCCGGTTCGCTTACATACGTTCCCGCACGGAGCGCGGCAAGTTTATCCATAAGCGCATCGCGTTGTTGCTGCAACTGTTTGGTATGCATTTTATGTTCGCCGCGCTTATGGTTGAGATACATCATATAGAGATTGAGCGAGATAAGCAGAGCAAGCAAAACGGCAACAAGCACCATCGCAACAATCTGAGCGGGTGAGAACAGGCTCACCAAAAGCGTATTAGTATTAATCATTGGATTTCTCCTCCTCTTTCAGTTCGTTTTTCGATGTTTCTTGCTGTTCCGGTTGGGGTTGCTCTTTATTTGAACCGTCCCCGCCCGAACCGTCGCCCTTTTGTGCGTTGCCCGTAGCCGCCTTTTCGTCCGCCAGACGGCGTTTTCTCAAAAGCACGCCCTGCGTGACCGCCACAGCCGCGGCTACCGCGCAACCGCCCGAGAGACTGCCCACAATCACCGTAAAGACTGTATTTACGCCAACGATAGTCCACGTAAATTCAAGTTTTTCGTCCGTCCCGCCAATCCACTCGTAGTTGCTCAAATCTTTTAAGGAAACTTCTACGATAAAGCTGCCGCCGAATCCCTGTAAGTTGCCGCTGATATTCATCGTTTCGGCATCGAATCCAACAGGTATATATTCGAGCACTTTACCCGTTACGATAAACAAGCTGTCGTTTGCCGTCGGCTTTGCGAGCTGTCGCTTGGCGATCGTCCAACCGAGCGTGACCACGCCGTCCGCCGCTTCATCGCCCGCCGCCCACACATAGTTGACCGGATCGATAAACGTAATGCGTACCGTATAACTTCCTGCATTGCGGGCGAATATTTCCACGCCGTTGCCCGAAACGCTTAAATTGCCGTCGTAGGCGATATTCATGAGCGACGTATCGTATCCCGCAATCGCCGCGCTGAGGTCTGCCGCCGCGTACGTGTCGTTTTTGCCCTCGCCGTCGGTAATAATGCCAAGGCTGGGAATACCAACTACGACGGGAGAAATGCGGAATGAAACCGCCTTTCCGTCCGTAAGTTTCAGTTCTTCGTAGTTATCCGTCCCCTGCACGTAAGCGCGAACAAAGTACTCTCCCGCGTTCTCGTTGCGGGGCGCGCCCGTCGTAAACTCGCCGTTTTCGTCCGTCGAATAATAGAACACAGGCGAACCGAACTTAGTTGTCGCATGCGGCGCATTCTTTTCCGCGTCGTATTGCCCGTACGTCCAACCCGAGATCTCGATCTCCGACGTAAGCGCATTCTTCGCCTTTTCGATCACGAAAGGAATTTTGCGCTCCTGAACGTCTACCGAAAGCCACTTCATATTGGCAAAGTCCTTCATAACGAGCGTGATCTCATACGTACCTGCATTCACCCAATTTCCGACGGGCTGAACGCTGTAAATTTCTTTTCCGTCTACGTTATAAGCGTTATCTACAATCGAAGGAGACAGCGCATTGCCCGTATACGCCTGATTGGGCGCGGTAATCTCGTTTGCATCGATTTCCATTTTTGCGACCACAAACGGTACGGAGGAAGTTCCGACAAGCAGATAATTTCCGTTATCGGGATTGACTGCCGTCGCCGTGTAAGTTCCCGCCAAAGTCGGGCACACGTCCGTAGACGCGCCGTTTTCAAAGCGCCACGTACCGTCGTTCGAAACGCCCGTATAAATATATCCGAACGTAAGATTCTCATCTTCGACCGCCGTATCGTCCGCCTCTTTAAAGATACCCGTCACGCGCGCGCCCTCGATCGTTTCGTCGCCGTACTTTCCGCCGCCCGACGCAATCTCGATGCGGATTCGGAGCTGATCGATTCGGTAAATACCGTTATAGAAGGTAACGTTATAATTTCCGTTATCGTAACCGGAGCACTTAATCGCATAGTTCCCGACGTTGCTTGTCGCAGTCGCGTCTGTCACGATCGTAGAATCGAGTAAGCTGTTGAGCGAAGAATCGCGCTCCCATGCGGCGAGCGTTCCGCCGATGATCGCCAAATCGTCTATTGCGCTTGTAAGATCGATCGTTTCGCTGTAATCGGAAGCGGCGTTACCGATCTGCACAAGCAGGTTTGCCTTGCTCACGGTAAGCGTTCCGCTTACATTTGCAACGGGGAAGTAGAAATCGTCCGAGCTCAACCCGTCTACCACTTCGATCCCGTTCTCCGTTTTCGATGCAAGCGTCAAAGCGTAAGCATCTACATTTAATCTGTTCCAATTTAACGCAGAATTTGCAAGCGCATATGCCGCAGGCGCACCGTAGATACGAATTTGTTCGTCACGCGTGAGCGTATCGACAATCTCGTACGTATATCTGCCTTCGTCAAACGCCTGACCGTATACGAGCGAACCCGTAACGTGCAAGGACAACGCTTTTTTGGCAATCGTAAGTTTTAGCGTTACGATGCTCTCGTTAAAGTTGCCGTCTACGGAGTAAGCGCGAGCGCGTACCCAATATAATCCGCCGTAGTGCGGTTTGTTTGCCGTCCAACTTTCGTCGCCTGCCGCAGGAGCCTGCGTATCGCTCTCCGTCCGCGGCGCGTATTCGTAAACGATAGACGCCGAGGGATAATGCGCGTTTGCCGAAAAACTGAACGGGTCGCCGTAGATCACTTCGAGCGTGTCGCGTCCGTTCGTCCAACGTACGGTGTTATCCGCCGCAGGGCGCACCGTCCAATAATAGACGAGCGTGTCGCCGTTGCGAACCAAACGCAAATGTACGTTTCCGTCAATCGTAACGAGATTTTTCGTTACAACGTTTTCATTCCACTGATAATTGGAAGTATTGGAGAGACTGAACGTCGCCTGATAAGTTCCCTGCCCGACTGCAAACAGCCTTGCGTTATCTTCCGCGCCCTCCCAACTGCCCGAGTAGCTGTTGATGAGTACGATCGTCGGGAACGTTGCGTTTACCACAAGCTGATGTCCCGTATACCGATAGTTATTATTTTCTTTACCGACGTTGAGCGTAGGCGCATCCACCTGCGCTTTTTCAATATAGAACAGATAATAAGCCTGCGCCGTATTGTTTGCTCCGACAGCCGATGCCCGCAGCATATACCAACCGGAGTGGAAAGGCACTGCGTTAAAGTCGGAATCCTGCAACTGATATTTTCCGGTAACGTCCGCCGCGGATACGCCGCCCGCAGTCAATCCGCTTCTCTGACCGAGATAGGCGTAAGCAGAATTGCGCTCTGCCTGCACTCCCGTAGGATAGATATCGAACTCAGCCGAATTGGCATCCTGACCGAATACCCAACCGCTTATTTTAAGATTGATAATGCTTACGATCGCGTCTCCGTCCTGAACGACCGTAAATTGGATCGTACCCTGCGATTGATTGTTTGCCCACGCGTAGTTTGTTTCCGCATCGTCGTTAAACGCAACCACAACGTAGTACGTGCCGATCGCATCCGGCAAGAACGGCAAACCGTCTTCGTAGTCAAACGTAACGTCGTATCCGCTCCTCGTAAACGAAGGGCTCTGCATAATGTCTTTTACGAAATTCGTAAGCGCATTCGTCTTATCGGAGGTGTTGAGTATAAACGCGTTTCTGTCGTCTGCGCATACCAACGTAACGATCTGCTTGGTGATCTGATATTCGATTACCGCACGAGTATCCGAAACTCTGCCCGTTACGCCTGCGCCGAACACGTAATTATATTCGCCGTTTGCATTGGCGGAAAGATTTACTGTAACGTCGTAAATATCCGCTCTGTTCGGAACATTGCCGCCCCTTTGTCCGTGGTAGGTAAACTCTGCATGCTCGACTTTTGCAAAGCTGTTCGTTCCCACGTTCCCGAACTCAATTTCAGCATTGAGCGTTGCGCCGTACGCGCCGCCGTGATAATTTATGTTTCCGTCGACAACCTCCTCGGTATAAGCCTTAGCGGCAGCCGTCGCGCTGGTAATCGCACGGGACTTAACATGCATATTGACGGGAATCGCTTTCAACGTGTAATTCGTAAAGGATATTGCGTCCGTCACAGGGGTGATCGTGTAATAATCGCCCGCAATGCTCTCCCAAGGAATATACGAAGTTCTGCCGTTGGAATTGCCGTTTTTATAATGTCCCGCAATGCTGCAAGCAGTAATTCTTCCGTTGTTATTCGCCGCGTTACCGATAGAAAAACTTCCGCCCTCGCCGCTGTTTAACCAACCGGAATACATAAGGGTATAATATCCGTCGCCGCCCTTTTGTTCCGTAAAATTCGCCGTATCGCCGTACGTAACGTCAAATCTGGTGTCTGCAAATACGGGATTCTCCACGTTGCGTACTACTTTAACCTGAAGTTCCAACGGTTTAATGTAATAATTCGGCAAGTACTCAAGCGCATTTGCATCGCTCACCTGTATATCGTTAATGCGAACGTCGTCCCCTTTCTTCTGTCCGACAAAGGTAATTTCGTAATTCTGACTGTTGCTTGAAGGACGCATTGCATAGCCTGCCGCTCTCACGTCTTTCGACGAGGCATCAACCGTCAGCCGTACGCGAAGAGCGCGCAATTTATCTGCAAGAGAAACTCCGCTTGCAAATTCGTTTCCGAACGTATCGTTACCTACCGGAGAAAGGAATGCTTCGATATGATCGTACAAAAGTCCGCCGAACGTACCTTCCGCACCGCTCAAAATAACGTTGTGCGTAGTAAGCCCGTTATAATCGGACGCCGCGTTTATGTTGTTGTCCGAATATCCGTTTACGCGGACTTTGACCTGTCTCTTATTTACCGTAAGCTTACCCGAATGATCGAATACAATTTTAAAATTCTTCGTATCAGACACTCCGGACACGTTGATCGTAAAATCGGCGCCCGCGGGCTTGCTCGGCGTGTACAAACTTTCGAACACAACGTTTGCCTGCGGTTGGAGATCATGATTTTCGATTTCTCTTAAAATCAACTCATCGTCAGACAAACTTCCTTCCGTCGGATTCAACTTGTAAGTTGCCGAATAACCTGCAAATCTGCCGGTATTTGTTTCGCTGACGGGCGTGCCGTATTGAATGCTCGTATCGTCCGCTTTTACCGTCAGCGTACGCTTTGCGATGGTAAAGCTTACGTCTACTTTATCCCTTACAACCGAATAATTCCGTACGTCCGTAAACCTGATTGCAAAGGCATAATCGCCTGCGTCCGTCGCCGTAAACGTAAATACGTTCGAAGTGTCGTCACTTGTCGCCTTCTCGATCTTCCATGTTTCCGACGCAACCGTAGAAACGGTAAAGTCTTCTAATAATTCTCCTGAAACAAGATTGCTGAAAGTTACCGTATACTCGCGTGCGTTTCCCGTATACGTCCAATTGGGATGAAGGGACTGTACGTTAAGCTGACGTTTATAAATCGGGAAAGTCGTCGATGAATCCGCAGGCTCATAGTTCGGGTGTTCTGCAAATGTAAATCTTACTGCATAGTTGCCCACGTCTTTCGGTGCTTTGTCCCCAAGCGACGTACCGTTAACAAAATATTCGACGACGATTTCCACGCCGGTAAGACTTTCGCCGTTCGGCCCTACAAGCGTCGGCTCGTAGTTCTTATTTCTGCCGTCATACATCATGCTCTCGAAGCTCAACGGATCGTAGAATACTTTCTGTCCGCCTTCCCAATAGAACGGTTTTACTTCGTTCAACAAAATCTTTGCTTTTGTGATGGTAAACAGCGCCGCGTTGTAGCCCGTTCCCGCGTTTATTACAACGTGCTCGCCCGTCGTACTCTGATAATCCGCACCGTATCCGCCGTTTGTTGTAACAATCGTAATCGAATAACTCTTTAACAGATCTTCGCTTGCAAACGTTGCGTAAATCGGATACCTTCCTGCATTGTTCGTCTGCTGCGTTTCTCCCGCGCCCGAATACGCCGCAGTTTTTACAGCAAAATTCAGCTCGTCTTTATCATAGAACGCTCCGCTGCCGAGCAAATATGTAACTGTCTGTTTTTCTTCCGCAACGTATCTGTCGTTTTCAATCGCAAGATAATGATAGATATTCGTGTGATTGTCTATCGTGATCGTAAGCGCGCGTGACATAACGGTGAGCGTTGCCAATTTAAACGTAACGACGTAATTGTCAAATTCATCCGCAAACGTAGTATCGTTCTCCGTTTCAACCGTCAAATTGCGTCCGTCTACCGATACCGTCGCACAAATATAATACTCGCCCGCAAAACGGTTATCAGTATTATAATCCGTTCGGCTCCCGATCGACAGTTTGAGCGCGCTTGCCGTCTGATTGTATACATATCCGGAAGGTGTAAACGAATAACTTGCATTGAAACCTGTGCCGTATCCGACCGTAACGTCTTCCGTAGCATATGTCAGTTGCGCCTTTTGTACCGTAAACGTGCACTCTAAGGAACCTTCCGTATAATTTTTGTTTCCTGCCGACGTAAATACGAGTTTGTAATCTCCCGCGCCGAATTCGGACAAATCACCGAAGATCGACGAAACGTCGTACGACCAGCCGTTCCCGTATTCACCGCTTACGGTAAGCTTATACGTTGCTTTCGGCGTTGCGGAATAATCTCCCGCGCCTGCTTTTTTAAAGAACAGCTCTGCTTTCAGCGTTTGTTCATCCGCGCTTACGCCGCCCTCGCCCCATTTGTAAAGGACTTTGGGATTTACGGGCGTTACGCTCGTCGCGCCGTATTGCCAACCGCTTACAGAAAATCCTGAGATCGTGTTCTTCCCTGCGGCAACGATCTGTACTGTCCCGACGGTTCCCGCCTTGATCTCATAATTTTTATGAAGATCATCGTTTTGCGTCTTGGTCATAATAACCTGATACGTTCCGACGTCGTTTGTTCTGCCGCTCGAAAGAACTGCACTGCTCGAAATCTCGAAGAGATCTGCATACGTTACGCCTGTCGGGATATGAATCTTACCCTTACCTTGATAATGAGAATCCTGTAATACAACTTCAAATCCGCTGCCTTCCGTATTCAGCCATGTTTCCCAAGCATTAAAACTTACGTTCTCCGAATAGGTATCTCCTGTTCGGCTATGGGTGTTGACAGTGATCGGCAACTTGAGAACGGTAAGACCGTTTTCGCTCGCCGCCGCCTTAAAAGTATAATTCTTACTTGTCAGATTCAAAGTCAACGTAATCGCATAAGCGCCGACGTCCTTCCCCTGCTCGTAATTCGTCTTGTAAGAGAACGTTCCGTTCAGCTCGGCAAGATTGCTTACGGTATCCGCTCCCTTTAAACCGCTGATCTCATACGCCTTCGAATTATCCGTCGCCGCATTATTGATCAATACCGTTTCGTCGCCCGACAAATATCCGTAGTTTTCAGGTTTCTCTTCGTTATAATAGATCGAGAAGTGCGCCTGAACGGTCAGTTCGGCTTTTGCAATATTGACTGTAATCTTCGTTTCGTAAACTTTCGGTTCGTGGTTGTTCGCGGTAACTCTGACCCAATAAGAGTAAGCACCCGCATCCTTTACCTGAATGTCCCTGTTGTTTTGTGTATAAAGCGTCCAACCGGCATCCGAATTGACGTCGGGTCTCGTCGCCGCATCGGAAATCCACCACTGTTCGTTTATTACGTTTTCAACCGCAAAAATCGCTTTATGCGTCTTGAGTACGTCGTGGAAAGTTCCGTCGTAAGTATCGCCGTATGCTGTGACCGTATCGATTGTGATCGTTGCTTTCCGGATTGTAAATTGGTTGGTATTATTAAACGAGCTGATCGTATAATTCCCGTTGCTACTCGTATACGTTACCGTATAACTGCCCTGCGCAAGTCCCTGCGTATTCGTATTCTCGCCGATCTTCAACGTAAACACGTCCGTTGCAACGTCATCCGAATATAGCCTCTTCCCGCCGATCTTATAAATCCTATCGTTATCCGTGCGGTTGAGATCAAAACTTTCCCCGAACACCGCGCTGTGTCCCCCGTCAATCGTAAGGGTAATGGTTCGCGCGGTAATCGTAAAGTCGCCTTTTGTTACCTCTGCAACGAGCGTATAGTTCCCTGCGAGCGAATTTTCGGTGCGCGTCTTTAAACGGGGAACAACGTAATACCCCCCTCCGCTGACGGGCGAACCTGCCGTAACCCGATTCCCTGCGCCGTCCAAGATATCAACGGAAATCACTCCTTCGTCACCCGGAATAATTCCCGTACTTGTAAATGTATAACTGCCAAGCGGGTCGCCGTACATTTTTTGAGCGTCGATGCCTGCAAGCGCGGTAATTTCTGCGGGGGTTATCTGATATGTTGCACCAATCGCCATCTCCCCAACCTGATAATTGCCCGTTGCGGCAGTTACGTATACTTTGTATGCGGCAACGCTGTCTCCGTTGTAAAGAACGTTCGTTACCTGATCCGCCCATTGATTATCCAACCGCGCTTTTACGGTAAGCGACGGGACGACTGCATCCAGCTCCGCTACGCCTGATTTTGGAAGCAGATCCGCTTTTACCGCTGCTGTACACATGTGTCCCGTGCGATCGTATTGACGAGAATTTTCCCCGTCCCACTCAACCATATCGGCAGTTATCGTAAAACGCTCGACGGTAAATTCGACCGTTCTCGTAAAAGGTTCAAGGTCGGAACCTTCGCTAAACGAGACCGAAACGACGGCATAATATTTCTCCGCCGCATTCCAAGGCAATCCGTTGACAAGCTTACCGACCTCGTTTTTACAAGCCTCGTCGGTATAAAATTTCACCGAGACGTTTCCGTCTAGTACATCGTTTAACGTATCTTTATAGTCAGGATCTTCCTCATAAGTAAACCAGTTATATTTTCCCGTACCGAGCGACGTAACGGGAACGCTAGCTTCAAGCTGATATTTTCCGCCCTTACCGTTTTCGCCGAAAACATACGTAGCATTGTCGCCGAATAGCTTAAAGTTTGCTCCGACCTTCGCCATCGTATAGACATAGTGAAGATTAAACGCTAAGCCGTTATCCTGCGCTGCACCGTAACCGCCGACTTCCGTCAGATAGTTACGGTAAGTTAAGTCTGTCGTATTTTCTACCCATTCGAAATCGTAGACGCTGTAGTTTGTTCCGCTGACTTTTTCGCCGTCCTTGACAACCGAAACGCGAACGAAAAACGTCTGCGCGCGAATTGCAGTAAAATCCCCTACCGTATAAGTATCGGTATTGTAATCGTATTTTCCGTAGACTACTTCGTAAGGAATACCGGCAACCGTTTTATCCGTTGTGTCAGAGAGCGGTTTTCCTTTACCGATCTCCAAAGCGCGCGCTTCTCCCAAAACGGGCGCGGTCAACTGCGCGCGGTTTACCGTAACCTCTTGAACTAAAGGAGCGCTTGTATCAAACGTCGTCTGCTCTGAAACATTCCAGCAATAATTATTCTTATAAGCGTCATTTATCGTAAACGTTAACCGATACTCACCGGCGTGCAACAGCGTAAGCGTTCCGCTGGTAAACGTCCAATCCGAGGGATCTTTATCGGCAATATTCTTTGCGGAGGACGCAACCGTCACTTTATTTTTAATCGCATCCCAACCGGCTACCGTAAACGCCTGATCTTTACGCGTAAACGCTGCCGTTTTCGTCATATCGGGATCGCCCAAAACTGCCTTTTTTACAGTAAAGGCTTGCATCTGATTCGTTACGTTATAGTTATCCGCATGCGTCCCCCCAAGCTTTCCTTCCGCCTGATAGTTCCCCGCATTCTGACTGCCGCCCGTAATCCTCCACGTAACGGAATCACCCGATACAAGTCCGTTCAATTGTTTAATTGTCGGCGCATATATCGTTGCTCCGTCATAGGTGTATGCCCCGACGTTCCATGCAAATTCAGCGTCCTTCGGCGTAATCACAAACGTGAATACAATGCCCGTCGTCGTATTATCGTTCCATTTATAGTCGCCTGCCGGCGAAACGGTAACTGCATAGGTCGCCGCATCGCGCATTGTTGTCTTTCCGCCTACTTCCGTCGCCGTTATGGTAAGTTGCCATTTTGAAGGAAGCGTAAGACCGTTTTCCGCATTTGTTGCCACGGCGTAAAAATCGAATGTACTTCCGTTGAATTCAACGGTAACCGTGGCGGCTGTGGGTTTTTCGATCGCAAGCTGCTCGACCGTAAACGGATAAACTAAATATGCGTCTGCTTTATCGTAGTTGAGAACATAATTTCCCTTTTCACCGCCGTTTACCGTATAGTCGGTAACTTTAATGTAATAAGCGCCCGCAGCCGTAACCTTACCGGCATTAGCTGTTCCTTCATTGACAATATGCGTACACTCCGCATCGGTATAAACAACCGTTTTAAGATTTTCGATAAGAAGTTCGCTGTTATAGAGCGGGGAAACGCCCGCCAATACAGGCGTACTTTGTTGAGCAACACTGTCCGTGAACGTAAACGAATTACCGTTCCAATCAACGCTGATTTCCGCCTGCGCAACGGCGTACTCCACCGTATAATCGCTTACGTCGCCGCTTAACCATTCATAGTTATTTTTATCCGTTAAAACTACGGTAACAAGATAAGTTCCCGCGTTTTTCGCGTTGAATTTACCCGTTGAATTTGTAGCGTTCGTTGCAAGCGAATAGGATGCGTTCGCTTGCCCCTCAGTCCCTTTTACCGTATACGTCGCTTTATCGGAAAGATTCAGACTGTCCCACGTGCCGCTTCCGCTGAACGCGATCGCAATTTCCTGATCTGCACCGTTGTAGGTTAATCCTTTGTTCTCGGTTACAGGAGTTTGCCCGATCGTCGCCCGATTAATGAATACCGTAAACGTGATCTCGTAATTCTGACTGCCGTCTCCATCCGCTGTCGTCCATTGTACGTTCTCGTCGGTAATCGAAATTGTAAGTTTATACGTACCGGCATTCTTGTATTTAAGCACGCCGTCCGCAACCGTAGCGGAATTGACGGTTTGCACCGCGCCTACTTTCGGCGTATATTCTAATTTAACATTGAGATAATTGCTCGCGTCAAGCGTTGTATTTCCGTTTACGACCTTTGCAAGCCAATTGGTAAGCGTTATTTCTTTATCCGTGCCGTTATACGCGCCTAAATCAGCGGCGATATCGTCGCTGTTATTCAATCTGATCGGTGCAATTTCAGCAGGTTTTATCTCAAATTTCACTGCGTAACAGGGCAATTCAAAATCCTGTCCCGCCGTGCGCCCTGCCGCCTTTTCGGCATCCGTCAGCTTTGCTTCCGTACCATAATACACGTAATAATAACCGACTGACCATTCTCTGAACGCATCCGTCTGCGGCGAGCCGCTCGGCTTTGTATTCAAAACAGAAGGATCACTGGCAGTCGCCGGATAATAAGCGGCGGCGGCAGTCGTATAATAAGTTCCCTCGCCGTTTCCTTTATTTTGAGACTGTGCCATCGGCGCATGTGATTCGCCATAGTATTTCGTCGTCGTGTCAAGCGTAAACTCAAATCCCGAAAACGTTTTTTTCGTGATCTGAAACGAAATAACGCCGTTGAATCCGCTCGCCCATTTATAGTTCGGTTTCTCTTCTTTAAAACCTAACGTGGGTTTATATGCGCCCACATAGGTGTACGCAGAATCCCCCGAGGTGATCTCAAAAATATCGGAAGGTTTATCCCCGTAAACAAGTTTGCTGCTCAAAACCGCATCATCGATTACCTGATGCGCGGTTCTGTCATAAGACAACGTACGATTCAAGTCGGACGCAGAAATTTCTTTCTGCTTAACTTCGATCGTAGACGCCGCGCTCTGACGCGTTTTCGACGCGCTGTACGCAAGCGTTTCTTTCGTAACGGCTACGACGCGGTACTTCCCGACGGTCAGATATTTGCCGCGCGACAATGCGTTTTCATAGGTAAGCTCGTTATACCCCGACCAGTCGACGAAATTCGTCGCTGCGTCCGTAATTCTGAAATAAGCCAAGCGCACGGGCACTTCCTGATCGTCGCCGAAAGGCAGGACTTGCGTTGCGCTACCCAGCGTTCCTTTGACCGTCGGAAGCTTTTTCTCCGTATCGCCGTATTGCCAAAACGTGTTCCTGTATTCCGTAGTCAGAACAAACTCGCCCTTTGCGATAAAGACGGGGATCACGTACTTGGTTGCAGTTCTTGTAATCTCATTGTCCGAAGTCTCTAAAAACTCGTACTCATCCGTCTTTGCAGTGATATCGAGTCGGATATAGAACCAACCGCCCGATTTAAACGTAATTTTACCTGTACTTTCATCATAAGCAGAACTTTCGAATGTGCCAGCGGGAATCTTTTTATCCGATACAGCGTTAGCCTGATTCGTCAATACGCTGACCTGAACTTCCGGAATTTCCGACATAAGTTCCTGACCGTTTTTAAGTTCTTTATAACAATCTTCCGAGAAAGAAATAGTCGAACGGTCGAACGTCGGCGCGATTCCCTCTTTTACAGGCGTAAACGGAGCGGTATACTTTCTTGTCCAGGTAGTTCCGTCATAACTAAATTCGATCACCGCGCGATCGGTATCCTTTGTTATGATCGTGTTTGCAATATCAGGATGATCCTGATCGAAAGCAGTGAGCGGCGTTCCGTCTGTTTTGTATAATGTCAGCTTTATAAACTTTGCCGATTGCGTTAAATTTGTCTTATCGAAAAAATCAGACAACGGGGCATTGATATCGTATCCGAATCCCACGTCATAATAGAAGTTGATCGTAATGCCCGTAAAGTCAAACGGTTGGTGCATCGTCTGCGACGCAATACCCGTCGGCGACGTTAATTTGTTATCGACTTCGGGCGCGCTGTACTGAATGCCTTTAACTTTTAAAGTTTCTTGGAGTCTATCATAAGTAACGCTAATTGTTTTATCGTAGTCTTTAGCCGCAACAATATCTTCCGCCGTAGGAGTGAGAACGTCAAAACTAATATCGTTCCAAACACGATCGTCGGGACGCGCCATATCGCCGTTGCTGTAATAGAGCGTTACCGCCCCTGCCTGAACGACTTCTTGCCCGTTCACATTTGCGATGGTAGGTTTAAGAACGTCCAACAATTCGGTCTTTACGTTAGTATACGGATAAATAGTTTTACTGCTTAACGCCGTATCGACTTTGTTCTGATCAACTTCGATTTTGGCGATCGTCCGCTCGGTGAAATTGAGCGAGAGCATGGGCGCAACAACCTGACGGGTTTCGTTAATTCTGTCCGTCAAAGTAACGATTATCTGCGCGGTAGCGGAATTATATTGATCGGGCGTGACGGAAATCCCCTCGTGCGAAGTCGTCCCGCTGAGCGTACCGCCTTCCCCGTTAAATTCAAGATCGAGTTTTTTAAACGAATGCGGATAGACGGCGTATACGTCGAGCTTGCCGAGAACTTCCTTGCGCGTCATACCGACGTTAAACACACTGAAATTGTTGCTGTCGCGATACGTTCCGTCGCTCGCAAGCGTATATAAGCTCTTTACGGAAACCGCGGCTCCCTGAATCTGCGCAAACCGAACGTCAGGCGTCGGAACAGTTACCGTCGCCGTTGCGCTTTCACTCGTCCGATATGTAACGGTGAGCTTAGCCGAAACGCTCAGATTGCCGCTGACCGTCGCATACTCGTACTCGATGTTCGGAGTATATAAATC
The DNA here is from genome assembly GCA_910586985.1 of uncultured Christensenellaceae bacterium. Classification (GTDB taxonomy): domain Bacteria; phylum Bacillota; class Clostridia; order Christensenellales; family Borkfalkiaceae; genus Gallimonas. The sequence continues at coordinate 121,359 of CAJUKK010000005.1, forward strand.
CCTGTCCAAAACTTCCTCGCCGTTTTTCACGGTCAGAATTTCGGAAATATTTTCATTCGTATAATCGTCCGTCAAAGTACCGCTGATGGTGATCGTAGGCTCGTCCGTTAAATAAACGGCATCTTTAATCGTCTCGATATAAAACTCGCGTTCAACAGTTCCGCTGGCAATTACAACGGACACGTCCGTCCTATCATCCGTAACAACGACGTCGGTCGGGCTCAACAGAGTTTTTTCCGCGCCGTCAACGCGATAAATATTATATTCCTCGCCCGCAAGCGTTCTTTCCCCCGAACCGTGCCTTGCCTTTACCTCGAGCTTGCTTTTAAGCCCTGCCGCCGTCGTGATTCCGCGGTAGATATGCTCGCTTTGCCCCGCGCGAAATTTTACCGACGAAATTTCGGCATATTGGTAATACGGCGTCGCCGCATAGGCGTTTGGAACGCTTTTCCCTTCCGTTTTGAACATTGTGAGACCAATGCTCACGCCAAAACAGAGAACGCATAAAATTGCACAAAGCAAAATTACAAGCTTACGTTTCCAATCTCGCAATCCATTCATTTTTTCTCTTCTCCTTCCTATTTCTTACGGCAAAAGCGCCTGTCGTCCTTTCTTTATCAAAATCTCCATTCAACGAAAACGCTACCAAGGCATAATTTGCACTTGGCAACGAAGGCGTTAAGTATTGGAAACAAATCAGCCGAAAGCGGCTGATGCGCGCCCGTAACGGAAAACGCTTAAAGATTATCAAGCTCTGATTTGAGCTTGCGCCAGTTGGCGCGCTCTAAATCAATGAGCTGTGAAAACGTTTTAAAATATTCCACGTCGGTAGGATCGGGTTGGCGGTTGCTAATAATCGCCTCGAGCAACGCCGATTGACTGCGTCCGCGTTTTTGTTCCAATAAAACGATTTCCTCTTCGCTCTCAGCGATCTTACGCTTTAATTCACCTTTCTTAGACATTTTCTTTTCTCCTTATATCTCACTTTTTAATTTTGTAAGGTCTTAATCGACTCGATCGTATGCAGATATACTTCCTTAAACGCATCGTAGAGAGGAACCAGATCTTCGCCGTAATCGCTGCGACCGCGCAGAGCCTCTGTCAATTTGTCGGCAACTCCGTAAAGTTTCGTCAACGACAAATTCATACTCACGCCCTTTAACGTATGCGCGGCGCGGAATGCCTCGTCCATACTATGATTTTTCAGCGATTCGGTAAGCAATTCAAAACTCGTATCGCTCACTACTTTTCCTAAAAATTTAATCACTCGCTCGTCTGTGCGAAGGCGACTCATTACGTCGTCGTAATTCCCGCCCATCTGCTCGTAACATTCTTTAACCGTCATTCCGAACCTCCCCGCTTTCCAATAATCCTCTCATGCTCTCGTCAAAATAACAGAAATTATTTTTCTTGCCGCGTTTTACGGTATACATTGCCGTATCCGCCATTTTAAATAAGTCGTCGTAAGTACCTTCAAAATTTTCCGTTGTGGCAACGCCCATGCTGATGCTCACTTCAAAATTTCGGAACGGTACGGTAATCCGTTTAAATATACGTTTGATCTGCGGCAAAGAACTGTCTTTATATTCCGTAAATAAAATAAATTCGTCCCCGCCCATGCGCGCCGCAATATCCGTAACACGAATATTTTCCCGCATGCGGTCGGCAAGCGCGCAGAGCACTTCGTCTCCGAACAAATGCCCGTGTTCGTCGTTTGCCTTTTTCATATTATCGAGATCCATTACCGCAAGCGCATAACGCTTTCCGCGTGAACGAGCCTCGGTAATCAGCGTATCGATTCTGTTCTTTGCGGCGGTATGATTTAAAAGTCCAGTTTTGGAATCATGCTCCGCCTGCTTTTCAAGCAATTCCATGATTTCGGTCTCGTCGTTCACGTCGACGATCTTTCCGATCGCCCCGTCTGGAGCCTCCGCTTCGCTGTCGCTCCAAAGCGTCTTAGCGATAACTTTACTCCACTTCTGCTGACCGTTGATATTCAACAGATACTTTTCGGTCACAACGGAATTTTCGGGCGAAGTATTTTTGAGACGGTTAAGAAACTTTTCAAAATCCTCTTTGGGAAAAACGTTCGTCCACTCTTCGCACTCGGAAGGATCTGCAATCCGCACGGGAACGCCGAGGAACTCCGCGCACCATTCGGAAAATTGCAAAGTCTCGGGAACGGAAGTATACTCAAAGATTATTTCGCCCGAAATGTCGGACAAAAACCGAAACTTTTGCCGCTCAAGCTCGAACAGATAAATGGAACGGTGAGAGGCCGCAACCTTATCCGCGCGAAGAATCTGTTTGACCGAATCCTGCAATTTATTCTCTGCGTTTGCACCGAGTGAAACGGTCTTTAACTCCGTTTTTAACTTCGGCGTAATTTCTTTCAGACATTCGAGCAAGAGCGGATTGAACTGCCCGCATTCGCCGTTCAATATCATATTGATCGCCGTATCGGAATCAAACGCTTTTTTATAGCACCGTTCGCTGGTAAGCGCGTCGTAAACGTCTGCAAGCGCCACTACTTGCGCCGCAATGGGAATATCGTCCCCTTTCAAACCGTCGGGATATCCCTTGCCGTCGTACCGTTCGTGGTGATGGCGACAGATATCGTACCCGATTTTAATGAGCGTCTCGTTTTTACGGAAAGGGATCGCCGCAAGCATGTTCGCGCCTTCCACCGTATGCGACTTCATTATTTCAAACTCTTCGGGAGTGAATCTTCCCGGTTTGTTTAAAATTTCCTCGGGAACGGATATTTTACCGATATCGTGCAACGCCGAAGCCGTGGATATAAAGCGAATATCCGCTTGGGAAAGATGATACTTATTTGTTTTGCGCACAAGCTGTTCAAGCAACATCTGCGTAATCATATTTACGTGCAGAACGTGCATGCCGCTCTCGCCGTTACGAAATTCTACGATATGCGACAAAATCTCGATCATCAAAGAATTATCTTTTTCTTTCTGATAAATCTGATCGGTAAGCATATCCGACATTTCTTTTTGGCGGACGCTCAGCATAAAGTTGCACGCAACGCGGTGTTTGACCGTGCGCTCGTCAAACGGACGGCTGATATAATCGACCGCGCCCAGATCGTATGCCCTGTCGATATACGCGCCGCTCGTCTCTGCCGAAATCATAATTACGGGTATCATCTTGATCCAGCCCGTATGATTCATCATGGAAAGCACTTCGAATCCGTCCATCTGCGGCATTACGATATCGAGTAACATTAAGGAAATTTCCAACTCGTGCTCCTGCAAAATCGCAATCGCCTCTGTTCCGTTTTCCGCTTCGATAATTTCAAAACTGCCTTCGAGCATATCGGCAAGAAGGGAACGATTCAACTCCGAATCGTCTACGATCAAAATTTTTCTCTTACTCCCGCTCATGATCAGCTCCAAGAATACTTACAACTATTTCTTTTACATTGTCCATGTTGATGGGTTTTGCAAGGTGCGCGTTCATACCCGCGTCAAGCGTTGCCTTTACGTCGTCGTCAAAAGCGTTCGCCGTCATTGCAATGATCGGAATTGTCTTTGCCTCGGGATGAGCCGACGCGCGAATCGCACGCGCCGCGTCAAGTCCGTTCATAACCGGCATCTGGATATCCATAAAGATCAGATCATACTGACCTTTCTCGCTCTTTTCGAATTTTTCAAGGGCGATCTTACCGTTTTCCGCAAGATCGCACGTTACACCCTCGATATCGAGAAGTTCTTCCAGAATTTCCGCGTTAATCTCGTTATCCTCTGCGGCAAGTACGTGTAACCCCTCCATAGATACGGATTTTTGCTGTGCGGCAATATTGTCTTCGCTGCCGTCCTTTTTCAGTTGTTTCACCGCGTGGCGGAAATTGGAAACAAAGAACGGTTTGGGCAGGAACAGATCGATCCCCGCTTCTTTCGCCTCGTCCTCGATTTCATCGAAACTGTACGACGTAAGAACCATAATCGGAAGGTCTTTTCCGACAATTTCGCGAATGCGTTTTGCCGTTTCCACACCGTCCATTCCCGGCATCTTCCAGTCAAGTAAAACAAGATTAAAAGGTTTTTCGTCCTTTGCGGCTTTTACTTTTTCGACCGCGGTCATACCGTCGTATGCGGCGCTGATTTCCACGCCCGTTCCTTCCATGAGCGCGGCAACGTCCTCACAAATATACTCTTCGTCGTCGACGACAAGTATTTTATAAATGTTATGTTCTGCCCAGAACAACTCGCTGTCGATATCGCCGTGCTCGACAAACGCAAGTTCAAGCTCGACGGTAAATTTACTTCCGCGGTTCAATTCGCTTTCAACGGAAATCGTACCGCCCATGAGATCGACAATATTTTTAGTGATCGTCATTCCCAATCCCGTACCCTGAATCTCACGGGTTGCCGCAGACGACTCGCGCGAGAACGGCTCGAATATCTTCTGCAAGAACTCGGGACTCATACCAAGTCCGTTATCTTCGACGATAAATTTCAAATGAGCGTGATTGTGTACGGATTTGCTCATTACCTCAACGGTAAATACGACTCTTCCCCCATCGGGCGTGTACTTGACGGCGTTGGAAAGAAGATTGAGCATAATCTGATTGATTCTTAACTTATCGCCGTAAACGCGCTCGGGAAGAACACCCTTCGAATGAATCTCGAACTCCTGATGCTTTTCTCTTGCCTGCGGCCCGATAATCGAACCGATTTCTTCCAAGAAATTCGAAAAATCCATTTCTTCGATATTCAGCGAAGTCTTTCCGCTTTCTATCTTACTCATATCGAGAATATCGTTGATGAGGCTGAGCAGATGCTGTCCCGAGAACATAATCTTACGGATATATTCCCGCACCTTGTCGGGATTTTCGGCATCTTTGGCAAGAAGCGTCGCAAACCCGATGATCGCGTTCATAGGCGTACGGATATCGTGCGACATATTGGAAAGGAAATTACTCTTCGCTTCGTTTGCAGACTTCGCAATATCGAGCGCCTGCGCAAGATTTTGCGACATCTTTTTTTCCTTGGTACGATCGGACAAGACAAGCACGAATCCGTCTTCTGCCGTATCCAACGAATGTTTGAGCATCATCTGATACCAATACTCCTGATTGGTATCTACATGGCGCATTCTGATTTCCGATCCCCAGATATCGCCTTTCCCGAGTTTTGCAAGTCCTTCCTTCGTAAAAGGTTTGGGCGCGTTGATTGCCGCTTTCAGGATGTTGCGGATATCCGCCTTTACTTCCCCGACATCAAGTCCCAATACCTGATTGAGATTCGGACTGACGTAATCGGCTTTAAAATGCTCCGAACGGAAAAGAATAAACAGATCGTTCGTGTTTTGCGTAAGCAACGTCAGAATGCCTTCGCGAGACCGCACGGAGTACTCTTTATCGCGCAACCGCTGACGGTTTAACAATATCAACAAAATCAAAACAGCGGCAAGGATACAAATAAATATCACAGCCATTACGATAATCGTAACAAGACGGAAATTGCTCATGTTACTGTTGACGATATCGGAAGGAACAACGCCCAAAAGCATCCAGTCGCTGAACTCTACCGACATATACGTGAGATAATATTCATTCCCGTCCGATTTCGTTTTAAAGAGCGCACTGCCCGTTTTATCTTTATCATTTTCTTTTTCCCAATCGGCTTTGATTGTATCGATCGACGATTGAGTAATTTTGCACTCATTCTCCAAAAATTCAAGATAATTTGTTTTTAATTCGAGATCTCCGCGCGACTGAAGAAGAATGTCTCCGTCAGGGAGAACGATATAACATATACCGGAATCGGCGAATGCTTTTACATCCAAAACATTCTGTAAATCCTGCGCATTGAAAATAATCGAAATCGCCGAATACTCGAATCCGTTAAACGTATATTTTTGATTGTTCGAAAAAGGAACGGCAAACATAACGAAACTGCTCGTATTGCCGTTTTGGTCTGTACGCGTACCCGATACTCCTACGTCCTCACCGCCGAGAAGCGCGTCGATCTCACGCCTGAATTCAAGGTCTGCAATCGTAACGCCGTCTGCGCGCATACCGATTGCCTTTTTATCATCGTTATCCGAATCAATGTTAACGAGATAGAAATCGGTAAATCCCCAAACGGCTTTCTGATTCTGCACGTAATCGTTAAATTCTTCGTGACGTTCAGGATCGCTCGTCATATTGATAATATACTGCTCCCAGCTGCGCATCAGGTTTCTATAATCGGAAACCTTTTGCTGGAATGTCGTATTGACTTGCCCGTAAATTTCCGAAAGATGCGCAACGCTCTCCGTAAAAATCTGATTGGACGTAAAAACTGAATACAGTACGGTCGTTACGCAGATAATGATTGCAAATACCGCCATAACGATTCCGTTCCGAAGAATTTCTAAATCCCTTTTTCGCATGTTACACTCCCGTAAATAATTGTTGTCAGATTATTTAATCCGTCGTTTCAAAAAATTCTTTAACACATTACAATATGATATTTATACATATTAATATTAACATAATGGACGACCTGCTGTCAATTATTTCACCAAAAAACGCATAAGAATTGGAAGAAAATTTGCAAAAAAAGAGTTTATTTTACCTTTTTTTACCATAACCGACAATATTTTAACGCCATGCATATCGCGGATATTATTTTAATATAAAAAATGCGACGTGCAAACTCTAAAAATCCGCAGTTTGCACGTCGCTACCGTTCAACAATCAAATATTAACAATCACCGGCGTAATTTTATTTCCATGCACGACAACATAGCCGTAACTCGCGTTCGTATATGTACCGATTGCTCCCGGATTGATACACAGAACTCCTTCCACACTCTCAATCGCGGCAACATGCGTATGCCCGTAAAACGCCGCTTCACACCCGAGTTCCTTTGCGCGGCGCGCAAGCGTACCGAGTCCCTTTTTTACGCCGTATCTGTGTCCGTGACAACAAAATACAGATATTCCCTCCGCCTGAACGACGTACTCGTCCAATCCGAACGAAAAATCATTATTCCCCCTGAACACATACGTTTTGTCGGGATATTGCCGAATTGTATCGCGCATATCTCCCGAGCCGTCGCCAAGATGAATAATAAGATCATTTTCGGCAAACAGCGGCGCGATCTTTTCGAGTCCCGAACGCCGTCCGTGAGAATCAGACAGCACAATTATCGTTTTCATAACTTTTCCTGCAAAACCTTTAATGCCCTTCCTCGGTGAGAAACGAGGTTCTTTTCCTCCGCCGTCGCCTCCGCAAACGATTTGTTTAAATCGTCGCTCCAAAATAGACTGTCATAACCAAAGCCGTTTTCGCCCCTCTCCTCATGTAAAATTCTGCCGCGCGTCTCGCCCTCTGCCGTCAGTTCCGTCCCGTCCGGAAACGCGACGACGATACCACACGAAAAATGCGCCGTCCTGTCCTCTTCGCCTTGAAGATTTTTTAAGAGCAGCATGCGGTTTTCCCTGTCTCCCCCGCCCGAATAACGCGCGCTGTACACACCAGGCGCGCCGCCGAGCGCATCCACGCATAAACCGCTGTCGTCCGCAAGCGAAGGAAGTCCCGTCGCCGCGCAAACCGCGCGCGCCTTTAAACGGGCGTTCTCTAAAAACGTGCGCCCCGTTTCCTCCACTTCCCCCGTAAAACCTGCGTCTCTCTGCGAGACGATCTCCCAACCGCTTAAAATTTCGCGTATTTCACTCAGCTTATGCGCGTTACCCGTTGCCGCAACCAATTTTTTCATGCCTTTACCTCTACAGTCGTAAATTCAAATTTTGTAACATCAAACAGTCCCCGATCGGTCAGTTTCAACGCGGGAATCACTGCAAGCGACAAAAACGCGGGCGTCATAAACGGCTCGTAGCAATCTTTTACTCCCATTTTTCTGGCAATCGCCGTGAGCGACTCCGTTTTTTCAATCACTTCATCCGCAGGCGCGGAACTCATCAACCCCGCAATATCAAGCGGAAAGACATATTCTTTGCCGTTTTGAACGATTGCCATACCGCCGCCCGCTTTTTCGAGCGCCGCCGCAATCCGCGCCATATCTCCGTTATTGTCGCCGAGTATCACCATATTGTGACTGTCGTGCGCGACGGTGATCCCGATTGCGCCGCCCTTAAGTCCAAAATCCTTGACAAGTCCGAGCCCGATATTGCCGCTTGCAAAATGCCGTTCGACAACAGCAATCTTTAAAAGACTTGTGCCCTCTAAAATTACGTCGCCGTCTTTACAGTCTACAGATACGATCTCCTCGTCGCTGATGAGCCCGTAAGGACGCACCTTCATTGCGCGGGCGCGCCCGCTTTTGATATCGAGTTTCAAATCGTCTGCTTTCACCGATCGGATACGCACCGTATTTTTCACCGCCGCGGGAAAATACTTTTGCTCATCATCAAACAACGCCTTTCCGTTTTCCACCGTCAGGACACCGGCTTTAAATACGGCGGCAACGGCAAAGCTCAACATATCTTTTACGAGAACGATATCGCCGTCATACGCGGGAGCGATGGCACCTTTTCCGCGTAATCCGTAACAATCCGCCACATTTTTAGTCGCCATACAAACCGCATGCGACGGATCAATTCCGCATTGGACAAGCATACGGAGCGCATCGTCGACATGCCCCTTTCTCATAAGATCGCGGGCGTTTTTATCGTCTGAACAAATGAGGAATCGGCGAAAATTAAATTCATTCACCGCGCTCGCGCAACTTTTGAGATTGCTCGCCGAAGATCCGCCCCTCAGCTGTACAAACATTCCGCAGGCGATCTTTTCGAGACATTCCGCAGTATTTTCACTTTCATGATCGGTCGCAATCCCCGACGCCGCATATGCGTTAAGCAATTGCCCCGAGACCGTAGGCGCATGACCGTCTATCGGTTTACAAGCCTCTTGCGCCGCCTGCAATTTTTCCAGAGTTTCTTCCTCACCCGAGATTACGGCGGGATAATTCATCATTTCTCCCAAACCGAAAAACAGTTCACGGCCGATCTCGCGCGCCGTCTCCTCGGCGTCGATCGCCGCGCCGCTCGTTTCAAAGGGAGTCGCCGGCACGCAGGACGGAAGTTGCAGATATACGTCGATCGGATTCACGCCGCCGACACTCAGGCGCGAAAACGCCTCTTTAATATACTCCGCCCCCTCGATTCCGCATACGTTTACAATCTCGTGCGGATCGGCAACAATCCCCGTCGTACCGTGAGCCGCCGCAAGCGACGCGAACGCCTCAGGCGAAAGCAACGAACTTTCCACGTGAATGTGAGAATCTATTAACCCCGGAATCGCCGTCGCCCCGCCGCCGTCGTACACCGACTTTCCGCGGTATCCGTAACCGATTCCCGCAATTTTTCCACCCGCAAGCGCAATCTCGCCCGCCGAGATCTCCCCCGTGAAAACGTTGAAAATTTTAACATTTTTAATGAGAAGATCGCACTCTTCCCGACCGGACGCACAACCGATAAGCCGTTTTAACTCCATTCTCTTTGCCGCCTCTCCGCTTTTATCGTTATTATATTTTATTTGCATTCGTATGTCAAGTGCGGTCAAAGATCGTATTTTTCAAAATTGCGCATGCCCTTCCAAGCGGCAAACACCGTTACGCATAAATAAAAGGTAACCCCGATGAAAAATACAACTGTCTTTGCCCCCATATTGGCAGGATCGGGCGTATTCAGAATATCCGCAAACAGCGGCGCGGAAAACCTTAATACAATCAACGCAGCAATGATCGCAAACTGCACCGCCGCCGCAATCAGAAAGGGAACGCCGACTTTATCGGGACTTTTAAAATACGTCGGAAAAAAGATCACGTTAAATACGCCAAGCAATATTAATCCGAAACCGAGGAAAGAAAAGTTCGCCATCATTCCCGCCAAATTTATCTGCATCTCCTGCGGCAAACACAACTCTTTCACTGCCGTCGAGATTCCCGCAAGAAACAAAACCGCCGTCTGTAAAATGACGCACAGTATCATACGCGCAAGCGCAACGTCGCGCTTTTTAACGGGCATTGCGCAAGTAAACGCAAAATCACCGTTCTCCCGAGCTGTGAGACAAATAAAAAATACAGACAATCCCGAAAAGAAAAACATGACTTCGTACGGATAGTTCGGGATAAATACAAACACCGCAAAAAACGGAAACAAAATCGCCGTTGGATGCAGATTTAATAAAAACTCTTTTTTAAGTAAAGCTTTCATTTTTTCCTCCCGTCGTATTCAAGATGGATCATAATATCGTCGAGCGTTGCGCTGCGCCGCCGTGCATTCGCTGTAGTCTCCCCGCGTTTTATCAAGGCGCGATACCCGTTTTTACCTTTCTTCAACCCGATCAATCCTTTTTCGCCATCAGGTTCCTCGTCAAATTCGGCAATATCGTACGTCTGCATGAGCGAGGACAGCGGTTCGTCTGCAATCACCCGTCCGTTCGCAATATATACGATATCGTCCGCAAGACAGGTGAGATCGGAGGTAACGTGCGTGGAAAAAAGTACCGTAACACGTTTTTCTTTGACGAGCGATAAAATCAGATCGGCAAATTCCTCTCGGGAAAGCGGATCAAGTCCGCTCGTCGGCTCGTCTAAAACAAGTAGTTTCGCACCGTGCGACAACGCGAGCGCAAGCGAAAATTTGACCTTCATTCCGTCGGATAATTCGGCTACGCGCTTATTCTTATCGAGATTAAATTGCGTGAGATATTTCGTAAAGTCTGTCTCGCTCCAATTACGATAAAACGCCGAAACCGCGCGGGCGATCTCGGATAGACTCTTGCGCGGATAATAACGGAATCCTCCTGCGCAATAGCCGATTATTTCTTTTGCATTCCGCTCCCCTCTGCGCAGAGATATTCCGTACGCTTCCACCGTTCCTTCGGAAGAAATCAGATTGAGGATCGCTTTGATCGTCGTACTTTTGCCCGCCCCGTTTGCACCGATCAACCCGCAGATATGCCCCTCTTCCACAGATAACCCCACGTTTAACGCAAACCGCGGATATCTCTTTTTTAAATTTTCAACGCGGAGCGCCGTCATTTCTTTTCTCCCTTCACTTGACTGACCGCATTCCAAAACGCTTCCGCATACGAAAACGGCTGTAAGGCAACCCCTTGATTTTTATCGGCAAGCAGCAAAATGTTGTCTCCAACCTCAAACCCGAACATCTCGCGTACTTCTTTGGGAATTACAATCTGCCCTTTAGGTCCGATTTTTACCGTTGACATGTATTTCCCTTCGGGAAAATTTTCGCCCATAACGACCTCCTATTATTTGGAAAAGTTATACATTTCTTACCATATGATATCACATCTTTATTTTAATGTCAAACTATAAAAATAAAAAACCGCCCGAATCGGACGGTTTTTTAGCGATTGGCACTACATATTTTTCGTTCCGCGTTTTCCTTTAGAAAGTTTTTTTACAGATGTCCTATGCTCCTCCCCGGCAAACAAACGAATAAGATTTTTACGGTGCGCACACCACGTTAAAATATTCAGCGCAAGCAACAACATAAATATAGCGATCACGTACGCGTTATTTAAACCCTGATAGCGAACAAAGAAGATAATCCCCTGCCAAAGAGAAAATCCCGTAACGCCTAGCAACGAACCCATCGAACCCCATTCTGTCACGATAATAAACGTAAGTACGCCGAGCAATGCGACGAATGCGATTAAAATATACCACGGCGTCTCGCACGAGAGACAAAACCAAAACAACCCGAGCGTCGACGCAATGCCCTTACCTCCTTTAAACTTCATGGTTACGGGAAATATATGCCCGATAATCACAAATACGCCGCAAAAATAGCGGGTAAAATCGGAAACAATCACGTTTGTGCCCGCAAACACATAGTTTCGGAAAATAAAGTAGCTGATCATAGCGGGTACGCCGCCCTTGGACACGTCGAGCAAAAAATTGATCAGACCGACTTTTAAACCGAATTCGCGGCTCATATTCATCGTCCCGGGATTGCCGCTGCCAAGCTTGTGCACGTCTTTATGCCGCGTCTTTGCAATGATTACGGCAAAATTCAGACATCCGATCAAATAACACGCCACTGCCATAACGGGCAACCAATACCAACTTGTTACAAGCGAAAATTCTTTCATTCGTCATCCTTCCTGTTCCGCACGAGAATCCGAACGGGCGTTCCCGAAAAATCATAAGCTTCGCGTATGACGTTTTCAAGATACCGTTTATACGAAAAGTGTAGTAAATTTTCATCGTTGACAACCAGAGCAAACGTCGGCGGACATACTGCGACTTCGGAAGCGTAAAATAGCTTGAGACGGCGCCCGAGGTATGACGGAGGTTCGGAAATCCGCATCGCATCGGACAAAAGATCGTTGAGCGCGCCCGTCGGAATACGGAATTTCGCGTGTTCGTGCACCGCGTCGCACAGTTCGATCACCTTCTCCGTGCGCTGACCCGTCTTGGCAGAAATATATACCGACTTGTAGTAATCCATAAACTTCAAGTCTTCTTTGAGTTTTTCTTCAAACTTCTGCACGGTATGCGTATCTTTTTCGATCGTGTCCCACTTATTCATAACGACGACGGAGGGTTTTCCCTCTTCATGCACGCCGCCGATAATGCGTACGTCCTGCTCCGTGAGTCCTTCGCCCGCATCCACCACGAGCACAACAACATCCGCGCGGCGAATCGCGTCGAATGCCCGTAAAACGGAATAATATTCTACGTTATCCTCGACCGAACGTTTGCGTCGAATGCCCGCCGTATCGATGATAGTATATTTTTTCCCGTCGCGCACAAACGGCGTATCGATCGCGTCGCGCGTCGTACCCGCAATCGGCGTTACGATACTGCGCTCCGAACCGAGAATTTTGTTGACAAGAGAACTTTTGCCTGCATTCGGTTTTCCGACCACGGCAATCTTTAAAGACTCGTCCTCCTCCTGCTCGCTCTTCGGAAAATGCTCGACCGCGCAATCCAACACGTCGCCGATCCCGCGGGAATGCTCGCTCGAAACGCCGAACGGGTCGCCGAGTCCAAGCGAGTAAAACTCAAACAGCTTGTCCTGCGAATATTCGTCTATTTTATTGACGACGAGCACAACAGGCTTACGCGAATGACGTAAAATCGTCGCTACGTCGTAATCGGAAGCCGTAAGCCCCTCCTTTCCGTCTGTAAAAAACAGAATTACGTCGGCAGTCTCAATGGCGATCTCCGCCTGCTTTGCAATGTGTTGCCACATCGTATCCTCGCTCTTGACTTCGAGTCCGCCCGTATCGATTAGCGTAAACGGTCTGCCTCGCCACTCGCAAGAGGCGTAGATACGGTCGCGCGTAACGCCGGGGCGGTTTTCGGTGATCGAAATTTTCCGTCCTGCGACTTTATTAAAAAACGTACTCTTCCCTACGTTGGGACGACCGACGATCGCAATCAAGGGATTTGCCATATATTCTCCTTATTTTTCTCCGGCGAGCAAACGGTAAAAACCCGCGCCGCCGTCCGCATTCACGCGCACTTTTTTGCATCCGATACGCGACTTTAACTCTTTTAACGTCATTCCGCAAAGGAATACTTCTTCAAACGACTTCATGGTATCCGAGGGCAATATCACTTCGTCGAACTCCCCCGTGCGATTTTGCAACGCACGGGCAATATCCGTTCCCGTCAACAGTCCCGTGCACGTTACGCTCTTGCCGAAAAATTCATTTTCAATCGCCAGCGCATGCGCCTCTAAATTTTCGATCTTATTATTTGCGCGCATACAAAGTTCTTCAACAAGTCCCGCCGCAGACGTGCCGCAGACGCACAGAATACGCGTACGTTTTTTACGCCTTGCGGACTGCAACGCCTCCTCAAACTCATATATAAACTTACTCGACATGCCGATCCCGTTTTCGATCTGCGCAAAATCACCGTAAAAATCAACGCTTTTGAGCGGCTGTCCCGCACGGATAAAATACTCGTCCGCAGGCAACACAAAATTCGTTTGAAATTCCGCATTCAGTTCATCGACCAACGAAAGAAATTGTTTACAGTATTCCTCGTCCACGTCGGGTATAGTTGTGAGTCCCTCCCTGAACTTCGTTAAACCGGTGGGCACGACTGCAAGATCGCCAACGTTCGGATAAAGGGCAAACAACTCTCGCGCCGTGCGCTTTAATTCCTCACCGTCGTTCATGTACGGCACGATCACCGCCTGACAGTGAATTTTTATCCCCGCCGCCGTCAACCGTTTAATCTGCTCGCCGATTTTTCCCGCAAACCGGTTTCGAAGCAGCGCGCAACGGAGCTCGGGATTGGTCGTATGTACGGATATATACAGCGGAGAAAGTTTTAAGCGGATAATACGCTCCAATTCTCCGTCCGAAAGATTGGTAAGCGTTACAAAATTTCCGCACTCAAAACTCATTGCGTAGTCGTCGTCTTTCACGTAAAGCGAATCCCGCATACCTTTAGGCATTTGATCGACAAAGCAAAACAGACAGCGATTGCGGCACGTTCTGATCTGTTCCTCTGCGGCAACCTCGACATCCGAAACGTAAAACGAAAACGTCCCCTTCCCCGCCACTTCGAACTGCGTCTCCTCGCCTTCGAAAAAGAGAAAATCGAGTTCGTCCGTCGCGGGATATCCGCCGACGGACGCAATAACGTCGCCTTTTTTCAGACCTGCGCGCGCCGCACTTGAATTTCGTTTTACCGCCGTAACTTTTAACACGTTTTTATTATATAAAAAATTTACAAAAAACGCAAGAAAAATCGTACTGGTTTTTAATCATGCCGCGCAACCGTCCGTTAGTTTGTTTTGCGCCTATAAAAAACCGCGTTGCAATAAAAATTGCAGCGCGGTTTTTTATAATCGGTAATTACACAACGATCGGTAAAACAAAGCCGAGCATGACGCCGACAATATAAATGACGAGCGCGACGATATAACAGATCCGCCACCCCTTTGTCTTGTGACACACAAAATTCCAAGCGGGCAACGCGATTGCAATAAGCAACGAATAGGACGCAAGCAGATTCAGCACGCTTACGATCGTATGCAGCGAATCAAATAAATTTAAAATCGGTCCGAGCACGTACAAGAATGCCGCAAGGAAAAGCGCAATAAACGCGCACAGATTGACAAGCGACGCACGTGCCTGACGCTCCGTTCTTTCATGTTTTTGTTTTGCCATAATAAACTCTCCTGTTATTTTTTTCAATTATACCACTGCGAAAATAAAATTGCAACTGCATAACGCCGTTATTTTTCCCTTCTCAAAACTGTCAGGACACGTTCGAAATAATCGGGCAGCGGCGCGGAAAAACACATGCGTTCTCCGCTTGTCGGATGCGTAAATTCCAAACGGAAAGCGTGCAAAAGCTGTCCTTCAAGCGCAAACCTCTGTTTTTTATAGCCGTATGTCTTATCGCCCACAACGGGATGTCCGAGGTATTTTGCATGCACGCGGATCTGATGCGTTCGCCCTGTATGCAATAAAAAACGCGCGAGGGTGTTATCCCGAAAACGCTCCTCCACAATATAGTCGGTGACCGCCTCTTTCCCCCGCCCTGCGGGCAACACCGCCATTTTTAATCTGTCTTTGGGATCGCGCCCGAGATCGGTCGAAATCGTTCCGCCGTCTCGTTTTAACACGCCCTCGAGCAGCGCATAGTATTCGCGACGACAGGTTTTTTCTTTAATCTGTTCTGAGAGCGAGAGATGCGCTCTGTCGTTTTTTGCAACAACGAGCAAACCGGAAGTATCCTTGTCGATCCTGTGCACGATTCCGGGACGCAGCGCGCCGCCTACGCCGCTCAGATTGTTCAATCGGAACAACAGCGCGTTGACGAGCGTTCCCTCAAAATTCCCCGCGCCCGCATGTACCGTCATGCCCTGCGCCTTATTTACAACGGCAAGGTCGTCGTCCTCATACACGATATCGAGGGGAATATCCTCCGCGCTTGCCGCAATGGGTTTGAGATCAGGCTCTATCAGCAATACTTCGTCTCCCTTTTTCAGCGCGTGATTCGCCTTGACCTGCGCTCCCTCGACAAATACGTTTCCTTCGTCCGCAAGCCGCTTGATCTGCGAACGCGTAATCTCGGTATATGTCCCTAAAAAAACGTCAACGCGGGGGAAATCCTCCTCCGCGATAAAACGCCGCTCTTTCATTTTTTTAACTTTTCCTTCTTCTTTTCTTCCCGCGTCTCCTCGTCAGCCTTCGCTTCCGCCCGCCACTTTTTCGTAAGCGGAAACACGGCGTGCTTTCCGATAAACATTACGATAAAAATGAGCGCGACCGCACCGAACGTGATACAAAAATCGGCGACGTTGCAAATCCCGAATCCCAAACGGCTTACGTCGATAAAGTCGCGTACGAACCGCCCGCTCGCATCCGAAAGAAACGCGCGATCGATCAGATTCCCGATCGCGCCCGAAATTACAACTGCAAGCGCATAGCGCGCGGGTTTGTTCTTTGCAAATACCGTAAAAGAAAGCACCGCAAGCGCAATGATCATAACAACCGTTAAAATCGTAACGAAAGTCATAAACATCGGATTATTGCCGCCGATACTGAACGCCATGCCGTGATTGGAAGTATAGCTTAAACGAACAATGCCTAAAAAATAATTGCCCTGATGTATATTTACGGCATGAGCAAGTAATTTTGTCACCTGATCGACGGTAAGCAATAAAAGCGCAACCAAGCAACATATGAGCGTCGTCATTCCGAGTCCTCCATTAAATCGAGTTCTTTGCATAATTTTTCAAGATCGAGCGGTTCTTTGGGCGCGAGAACGTCGTCCATATTAAAACCGTTCTCGTCGCCGATATCCTCTCCCAATTGCTGACGAAGTTCCGTTGT
Source organism: uncultured Christensenellaceae bacterium (assembly GCA_910586985.1). GTDB lineage: Bacteria > Bacillota > Clostridia > Christensenellales > Borkfalkiaceae > Gallimonas. The sequence goes on from CAJUKK010000005.1 coordinate 138,167, forward strand.
AAACGCCTCGAAATCGCGCGTATCCTCTTCGTCGGGATATTTTGCAAGCAACCTGTCCAAGAGCAATCTGCATTTTTCCGCAAGCAACTTCAGCTCCCTGCGTTCGTTTTCCGCCGCCTCTAATCCCTCGGCCTTGACGCGTTCTCCCTCTCTGACCGCACGCACGAGCGCCGAGGAAACGTCGCCCCGCTCCCGTTCGAGTTGCGAAAGTCGCGCGCGCAGATTGCGGTTCTCCTCTTTCAGTTCCTCCGCAAGCGCGTGTTGTTTTATGAGCACCTCGTTATACTCCGTTTTTAAACGCAAAACGAGTTTTTTAACGTCTTTTTCGGAAAACAGTTTAAACATTGCCGTCTCCTCTGTCTATGAGTCCGCGTTTAAGCGCGTACAGTTTGTCTGATAAATCTACTTTATAGATATGCGGAACATCCTGCCGCATATACTCATCCCAGAATCTTGCCGTCTCTTCGGCGCGATAGCGCGAAAGTTCGGAAAGAGTCCTCTTTTCAAGCGTGCGTCTGCCGCACTCAAAAATCCTCTCGCGCAAGGGGCGGGCGGTAAAGTGATCGATCGTCATTTTTTTCCAAGTATCCACGGGATGGAATAGCGTAAGCGGTTTCGATTCGTCCACAAACTCACCCGCTAACGTAATGTAATCGGCAATCGCTTTGCCCGTGTTTTTGTCATAAATACGGTACAGTTCCTTACATGCGGGATTGGTAATTTTCTCCGTAGTATCCGAAAGCTTAATCTTAGGTATCTCGCGACCGTCTTCGATAATCGCGGCAAGTTTATAGACTCCGCCGAGCGCGGGCAGATCGGCGCTCGTAATGAGTTTCGTCCCCACGCCCCACAAATCGATCTTCGCCCCTTGCGAAAGTAGCGAGCGGATGGAATTTTCGTCGAGGTCGCCGCTGGCGCAGATGAGCGCGTCGCAAAATCCCGCCGCATCGAGCATTTTCCTTGCCGTTTTGGAAAGATAAGCAAGATCGCCCGAATCAAGCCGTATTCCCTTGGGCGAATATCCGAGCGTGCGAAGTTCGCCAAAAACTTTTATCGCGTTCGGCACGCCGCTTTTTAACGTATCGTAAGTATCTACGAGCAACAGACAGTTTTCGGGAAAACTTTTAGCATAAGCACGGAACGCATCCAGCTCGCTGTCAAAGCTCATGATCCAGCTATGCGCCATCGTTCCCGCAACAGGCACGCCAAACATTTTACCCGCAAGCACGTTCGAAGTCGATACGCAACCGCCGATGATCGCCGCGCGCGCTCCGTAAAGTCCCGCATCTGCGCCCTGTGCGCGGCGAAGTCCGAATTCCATGACCCCGCCTTTCGTCTGCGCGCATATTTTTGCCGCTTTCGATGCAATCAGCGTCTGATGATTCACGATCGTAAGCAACGCCGTTTCCACAAGCTGAGCTTCGATCATAGGCGCACGCACGGTGAGAATCGGCTCGTACGGAAACACGATTTCCCCCTCTCGCACGGCGTCTACGCTACCGGTAAAACGCAATTCTTTTAAATAATCGAGATAATCGCTCCCGAATATCCCGAGCGAACGCAGATACTCGATTTCGTCCGGTTCAAAATGAAAGTTTTCGAGGTATTCGCATACCTGTTCCATACCCGCCGCAACCGAATAGGTAATCAGCTTATTCGGACGAAAAAAGAGGTCGAAAACAGCCTCTTTCTTCCTTTTACCGTGTTCGAAATAACCTTGCCCCATCGTGAGCTGATATAAATCGGTCAACAGCGTAAGATTTCTCATTCGCCGCTTTCCTCTTCCCGATCACCGTCGGACTCGTCCGAAGAAGTTTCGCCCGCCGACGGCTCGTTTTCCAGCCGATCGACCGTTTGTTCCTCGGAAGAATTTTCTTCATGCGTCTCTTCTTGCGACAATTGCGGATCCAAGAAGTCGCCTTTCTTCTCTTTTTCGGGTTTAGGGGGGTAGTTCGCCCCTAAAATATTTATTTTGCTGAAATAGGGTTGTTCGTCCTTATCGGGGGATAAATATGCGGTTATTCCGCAAGGATCGCCCTGCTTACTGCCGAAAAACGCCCCCTCTTTACGATAATTGAGCACAATAAGTACCGCAACTCCTACAAAACCCATAACGATCAGCAGAATAGAAGTCAGCTGCGACCACATATGATCCGTCCCGTTCCCGAGAATATATTGCGGGTCGCGCAACGGTTCCATAAATGCGCGCACCGTACCGTACCATATAAAATACGCAAACGTAAACACGCCGTTCGGTTTTTTTGTCCAAAACCAAGCCGCCGAGTACAGAATACCGAATCCAATCAGATTGATAAAGCTTTCATAGAAAAATAGCGCATGATACCACTTACCGTCAATTTCTACGCCCCAGGGAAACCACTGTTGTGAGGGATCCAATATCTGTGTTCCGTATACTTCCTGATTGGCAAAGTTGCCCCACCGACCGATTGCCTGCGCAATGAGTATGGTAACGACCACGCAGTCCGCCGCGCGGAAAAAGTTGACCTTTTTAACAAGACAGACGACAACGCCCATTCCGACCCCGCCGATAACGCCGCCGATGATCGAGAGTCCGCCCCGTCTGAGGCTGTCCCAAGCAAACCATTGAGAAATATTCATGCCGTCCGTAATGCAATAATAGAGCCTTGCGCAAATAAGCGCACTCGGAATACAGAAAATGAAGAGCGTAAAAATAAAATCGGGCGACATATTCCTGCGCTTCATAAGGAGCGCAGAAAGACATGTCGCCACGAGAATACCGCATACGATAATGATCGCGTAATAATAAATTGTAAACGACCCGATCGTGATACCGGGGTTAAGCAAGTTTTCCAAAACGCCGCCTCATGTCTTTTTCAAATAAGAAAAGTATATACGATTTGAAAAAAATTGTCAACCCGAATATAGACGACGGGAGAACATTTCATAAAAATCTCATGTGGGAATCAGAGAATCGACAATTTTAGCGGTTTTACGGCACAAAGCGCGGGCACGGCAATAAACAGCAACGCGTAATTGACGATACAATTGTAAATTTGCCCTAAAAAGAAGAGACGATAAAAACAGTAACCCCAATAAGTCACGCCCGAACCAAACTTAGAGGCGAGATAATCGATTGTCTTTTGCGAAAAACCTATCGTCTTAAAATACACATACAATCCCGTTGTATTGATTGCAATCGTACAGATAACTAACGAGAGCGCGCAAACGATTGCAAGTTTAATAAACACGCCCCCTTTAAAATTCAGCTTGATTCCGTTCATTACAAGTCCCGCAATCAAAGCAGTCGTCGCGCATGAAAGCGCAACCCACGGCATGTAAACAAGTCCCCAGCTATTATACAAATAACCGATGAAATCTCCTAAAAACGCAGTCAAAAATCCAAACAACGGGCCGATCAGAATTCCCGATATCATCGAGATAAAGATCGTAATCGAGAACTGAACGTCGAGAAATTTAATCTCGAAGAACATGTTTGCAACGATTGACAACGCCGTTAAAACGCCGAGATAGGCAATACGGTGCGACTTGCTCTTAGAGAGCATGATGTCTGAAAATAAAATTCTTTTCCAGACGGGGAACGGTTGAGACACAGTTTGAGACATACAAAAAAACCTCCTGATATTTGAGGAGGTCCGCAAAATATAGCCTTTCGGCAAAAATATGAGCGGACGCGCCGCAGCACCGCAGGGATTATCCTTTCGTTTGCGAACAACGTCCCGTTTCGCAACACTTAACGCGCTTTGGCTACTCTTCTGTTTGCTATTATAGCGGATATTCCGCAAAAAAGCAAGCGGATTCGCATAATTTTTATAAATAAAAGGATACTTTTTGTATATGGTACTCGTTATGATTCGCACGGCGATCATCTTCGCCGTTTTACTCGTCATCATGCGGCTCATGGGCAAACGCCAGATCGGCGAAATGCAACCCTTCGAACTCGTTATCACGCTTTTAATTGCGGAACTTGCCTGCATTCCCATGGCTGACGCTTCAATCCCACTGCTTTACGGAATCATCTCTGTTGTAACGATTTACGTATTGCACGAAATCGTCACTCTGCTCGATCTGAAGGTAAAGCCTTTAAAATCGCTCATCAGCGGAAAACCCAGCCTTGTCATCAATAAAAACGGGATCGACGACTATCAGCTGAAAAAAAACAATCTCGACGTTTCCGACCTTATCGAATCGCTTCGTTCCGCCGGATACTTCTCGCTCGACAGCATCGACTACGCACTGTATGAATCCAACGGTACGCTCTCCGCGCTTCCCAAGCAGAATTACGAAGAAATACAAAATTCGTTGCCCCTCGTTATCATCGACAACGGCTCTTATGACGATAAAAATTTAAAGATTACAGGACTCGGCAAAGAATTTTTTGATGAAATTCTCAAAAACGAACAGATTAAAAACGTAAAAGACGTGCTTGTATTGACTGCGGACGGAAACGGCAAATTATATCTGCAGGTAAAAAAACAAAAATTTAAGACCGTTCAGGTTGATTATCCCGGAGGTAAAACGTGGTAAAATCTTTAACCGCCATTTTTATCGCCGCACTGCTACTCCTCGGCGCGGGGCTGTTCGAATGGGGATTTGTATCCAACGAATTCGGAGATTTCGAAGAGGAACTTCAAACGCTCTATGATAAATCGGAAGAGCGCACCGCCAACTGCGAAGACGCAAAAGCCGTTCGGGTTTCTTGGGAAGAACGAAAAACCCGCTTGCACGTCTGGATTCCGCACAACGATATCACAAAAATCGACGACTATCTTTCGGAAGCAGTCAAGCTTGTCGGAGAACGGGAATATTCCCTCGCGCTTTCCAAGCTTGAAATTCTCATACACCTGTGCGAAGCTCTGCCCGACACTTATCGTCCCGGAATCGAAAATATATTTTAAGTTTATTTCCTTGAATTAAATAAACAAACCGCGACTTTACCGTAGTTTCCCATAGGGAATTTTAGGTAAGCCGCAAGTTTAGAGATTAAGGCGCGGCGCAAAGCCACGCCGTTCTCTATATTTTCTGCGTGGAAGAAAACCACGCACGACAACCAAAACTTATACAGAGAAATGCAAGAAGTGTAGTGAGCTAAACTTATCAACCGCTTGTTTTTCCGCTTCTGATCTGCTATAATGACTGTAAGAAAAACAGTAATTTAAAAGGTAATACTTATGGAAGTATCTGATTGGATTAATATGTCTTTGTCTATTCTCTCTTTTATTTTAGCGGCAATTTCTGTTATTACTGTCGTTTTGACTTTAAGGCAGAATAATAAAATGATAGAGGAAAGTTCCCGTCCCTATATTTCGATATATGGAGACGAAACAAATTTTTCAAGTCCTCAATTTTATATTGTGTTAAAAAATTTTGGTAAAACGGGTGCAATAATAAAAGATTTTTCTTGCGATATTGATTTAAAACAATACAGCTATCAACCTGATTGGGAACCATTTCAAGATATAATTGGCACAATGCTTGCCCCTAATCAAAATTTTATTTGTGCCATTGATAGCGAACAACTGAACAGTGATAATGTTGAAACTTTTAATTTTAAGATTTCATATATGGCGAATAATAAAACTTACAAAGAAAGTTATGTAATTAATTACAAAGCATTAAGAAAAGAGATTACCGCAAAAGTCGCCACAAAAGACAAGGAATTAAAAGCAATTTCTTATACTTTGCAAGAAATGGTTCAAAAGGATCTTTAAAAGTTCAATTTGCATTATCATTCTCAAGTATTATAGATTTCAACATTAAATTTCAATTTATCTTATTAACGCCATTATGTGTAGTTAAAAGCTCTCGAACAATTTTGTCCGAGAGCTTTTTGTCGTAGTTTGAATATGCAACCCTTGAAATTTTAGTTTTTCAATTCCTACGGGGATTGCCCTTTCCGCCGAAGTTTTTCTTATATATAATTATTTTAAAGCTTCTTCCCCGTTGCTTTCAATCACCTTTTTATACCAATGCGCGCTCTTTTTGGGCGTGCGCTCTAAGGTCTTGTAATCGATATGTACAAGTCCGAATTTCTTCGAAAACCCTTCCGCCCACTCGAAATTGTCCATAAAAGACCAATAGAAATACCCGTCTATCTCCACCTCCTGCGCCGCTCGATTTAATGCGCGTAAATACCGTTTAATATAATCGATACGCGAATCATCGTTGATCTCGCCGTTTAAATCCTTCCACTCCGTCAACGCAACGCCGTTTTCAGAATATACGATTGGCAGATGATACCGCTCGTATATATATTTCGGCCCATAGTAGAGAGCGTCGGGATAGACGTTCCAGCGCATATCCGTCTTAGGCACGGTGGGCGCGGGAACTACTTGTTTGACCCGACCGTTCTCTTCTGTAATATAATCCCCCGAATAGGTGTTAAGTCCGTAAAAATCGATTTGACTCTTGATAATCTTCATATCCTCTTCGCTCGGAACAAACCCCATCTCACGCATCCAAGGAAGAAATTCCTCGGGATAGGCTCCGAAAATAAGTGGATCGGTAAAGAAGTTGACCGAACCGAAATCCTCATGGCAAGCAAACGTCTCCCTTTTGGCAAGTTCATAGTCTTTTTCCGTATAAGGAAGTTTAGGCCAATACGCTTGCGCCGTACCTATTTTTACGGGACATTGCGAAATGCTGCGAATACGTTTTTCCGCCCGTCCGCACGCAAGCAGAACGTTGTGCGAAACGCGGATCACCTCGCTTGCGGGGAGCTTTAAAAAAGGAGCATGTCCGCCCGAGTGGTGTCCGATCCCGACAAAGCATTGCGGCTCGTTGATGAGAATATAGCGATCGACAAGTCCGTTGAACATTTCGGCAATGACAGCCGCATATTCTTCGAACCAAACGGGACTGTCGGGATTCAGCCAACCGCCCTTTAAATACAGTTCGTACGGATAATCCCAATGAAAGAGCGTGACCCACGGCGTGATCCCCGCATTCTTAAGTTGCGTAACAAGATCAAGATAAAACTTCTTGCCCGTTTCGCTTACTTTGCCGATTCCTTCGGGAATCAACCGCGACCAATTGATAGAAAAACGGTAATGCTTTACGCCAAGATCCTTCATGAGCGCAACGTCCTCTTTCATGCGGTGGAAGTGATCGCAACCGATATCGCCCGAATGTCCTTCGAAAATCCTGCCGTCCGTCGCCGAACCGACGTCCCAACCGTTCAAACCTTTATCCCCCTCGTGCGCCGCGCCTTCAATCTGATAGGATGCAGTCGCAACACCCCACGCAAAATTCTTTTTAAAACTCATACTGTTTCTCCTTATTAACTTTAAGTGCGTTCAATTCGCACTTTTGTTCCTTGCTTAAACGGAAACTTTCCCTCGCTTTCTGAATGGCTTTATTATGAATCGGAGCGGACAGTTTTCTCTCCTTTAAATACGCGAGTCCCTCATCGTAAAATTTTATAACGACTTCCGCAATCAGCCAAGCCGCCGCCATCATCACGTAATATTGATCTGCATTCGCACGTTCCGCACTCTCAAATATAAGCGGCAGATATTGTGCGTCCACATAATAACGCAGGAGCGTGACAAGTCCGTATCTCGCGACAAATTCCCGTTCGTCCGCAAGATACCGCGCCACGTAGGGCAAAAATGCCTCTCGATTCTTTTTGATGCACGGCGCGTCGAAACAATCGCACGTTGCCCAATTGTCGAGCAGCGGCACGACCAGATCAACGCATTGACAAAACTGATCAAACGGCAACATACCCACGATCGCACATTTTAAAAACGTAACCTCGTAATATTCGTCGGGAAAAGTCAAAAAACAGTCGGACTCTTTCTTCCATAATTTTGCAAGCTTACGTAAAACGGGTATCCTTACGCCGATCAAATTGACGTTATCGTTTTTTAACAGCTTACCGTGAAAATTACGATATCCCTCGTCCTCATGCAAAAACAGCTCGGCTAAAACTTCCTCATATGTCATAGAAGCTCCACCTCTTCAAGCCAAAGTTTTGCCTGAGCGTCGGAGGGCATGCGCCAATCCGCGCGGGGAGAAAGCGATACGGAACCGATCTTCACACCGTCTGGCATGCAATTGCGCTTAAACTGTTGGGAGAAAAATCTGCGGTAAAACACGGCAAGCCATTTTTTGATAACTTCGCCCTCATATTTACCCTTGAAAGCAAGCTTTGCAAGATGATAGATTTTTGCGGGCGATGCGCCGCGGCGCAAAAAATGATAGAGATAGAAATCATGCAATTCGTAAGGGCCGACAATATCCTCCGTCTTTTGCGCAATTTCACCCGCGCGATCGGGCGGCAGCAGCTCGGGAGAAATCTCTGTAGCGAGCACTGCATCGAGAATCTTTTCCGCCGCGCCTCCGATACGTTTCCCCTCAAACTCGACAAGCGATTTTACGAGGGTCTTGGGAACGGAGCCGTTGACCGAATACATGCTCATGTGATCGCCGTTATACGTACACCAACCGAGGGCAAGCTCCGAAAGATCGCCCGTACCGACGACGATCCCTCCCGATTCATTGGCAATATCCATAAGTACCATCGTACGGTAGCGCGCCTGTGCATTCTCATACGTTGCGTCGAACTTATTTTCGTCGTGACCGATATCTTTAAAATGTATGGAAACAGCCGATTTAATATCCACCGTTTTTACGGTCGCCCGCATTGATTCCATCAAAGAGAGCGCGTTGCTCTTCGTCCGGTCGGTCGTACCGAAACCGGGCATTGTAACGGCGATAATTCTATCGCGCGGGATTTTTAACAAATCGAACGCACGGACGGCAACGAGAAAAGCGAGCGCGGAATCCAACCCGCCCGAAACGCCGATAACCGCCGTCTGCGCATCGGCATGGCTTAAACGCCGCGCAAGCGCGTGCGCCTGCATGCAAAGTATCAGCTCCGACCGTTCTTGCACCCCGCATTCCGGAACAAAGGGAGTGCGGGAAAAAATCCGTTCGGGCAAAGCGTCCGAAAGAAATTCGCACTGCCCGATAACATATTCTTCCCGCGGGCAGGAGACAAACGTGTTCACGCGCTTTCGTTCATTCAACAGATACGCAACGTCAATCTCTGCAATCGCACTTATTCCCGAAAAAGGCTTCGCTTCATAAAGCAGCGTCCCGTTTTCATAGATCAGATGATTCCCCGAAAAAACCGCGTCGGACGTGCTCTCGCATACGCCCGCGTCCGCATAAACGTAAGCGCATAAATTTTTGCCGGAATGCGCCTTTGCCAGCGTATGACGGTACTCCCGTTTTCCTACGGTCTCGCTGGACGCGGAAAGATTGACGATGACCGCCGCCCCCGCCTGCGCATGTCGTACCGAGGGAGACTCGCTCGCCCACAGATCCTCGCAAATTTCGGCGGCAACGCAATACTCGGGACACCGTTCGTCGCAAAACAGCATATTTTTAGAAAAATAAGTCTTAACGCCGTTCTTGAGCGCTACGGAACATCCGTTTGCAGGCGCGGGCGCAAAAAAGCGACTCTCATAAAATTCGCCGTAATCAGGCAAATGCGTTTTCGGCACAAGACCAAGTACTCGTCCGTTGGCTACCGCTGCCGCACAGTTATACAACTTACCGCCGAATACAAAGGGCAGGCCGACAAATACGAGCATTTTTATTTTCTGCGTTGCCGCAGCTATCTCCAAAAGTTCTGAAAGACACGCGTCCGTCAGCGTACTCGAATGAAGTAAATCGCCGCACGTGTAACCGCAGAGGGAAAGTTCGGGAAAAGCGAGGATTTCCACCCCCGCCTTACTCGCTCTGTTTATCTCTTGAATCATTTTTTGTGCATTGTAACGCACGTCCCCGATTTTAAGTTCGGGTGCGCACGCGCACGCTTTGATAAATCCGTATTTCATAACCGATTAATTTTCGTCGCTGCCCGCAATTTCTTCGGCGGGCATACCCTTAGCTGCGTTTCTGATCGCCGTTTCGATCTCTTTGGAAAGCTCGGGGTTATCTTTTAAGAATTGACGCATTTTTTCTTTACCGTTGGCGACGCGCTCTCCGTTATAACTGAACCAAGCGCCGCTCTTTTTGATAATGTCATACTGCACGCCAAGGTCAATGAGACAGCCTTCCTGCGATACTCCTTCGCCGTACATGATATCGAACTCTGCCTGACGGAAGGGAGGCGCAAGCTTATTTTTAACGACTTTCGCGCGCGTGCGGTTTCCCGCCGCCCCGTCTGCGTCCTTCAAGATATCCGTCTTACGAACATCGATACGGATAGATGCGTAGAATTTTAACGCTTTACCGCCGGGGGTCACTTCGGGACTGCCGAACATAACCCCCACTTTCTCGCGCAGTTGGTTGATAAATACAACGCACGTTTTGCTCTTGTTGACGATTGCGGTAAGTTTTCTCAATGCCTGACTCATGAGCCGCGCCTGAAGTCCCACGTGCGAATCTCCCATATCCCCTTCGATTTCCGCCTTAGGCGTAAGCGCGGCAACCGAGTCCACCACGATAATATCGACCGCGGAAGAACGCACAAGACTGTCTACGATATCTAGCGCCTGTTCTCCCGTATCCGGTTGGGAGACGTACAGCTCGTCAAGATTTACGCCGAGTTTTTTTGCATAGACGGGGTCGAGCGCATGTTCTGCATCGACGAACGCCGCAATTCCTCCGAGTTTTTGCGCCTCGGCAACGGCATGAAGTGCGACCGTTGTTTTACCCGAAGACTCCGGACCGTAAACCTCTACCATTCTGCCGCGCGGCAGTCCGCCGATCCCGAGCGCCAAATCAAGAGCAAGACAGCCTGTGGGAATTACTTCGATATCGACGTTGCCCGCATTTTCGCCAAGCTTCATGATCGCTCCCTTGCCGTAGGATTTTTCAATCTGTGCAAGCACCGCGTCAAGCGCTTTTAATTTTTCTTCGTTCATATGTTAATCTCCTAAGATTTTTTTACTAAAGTTACTTTATCTCACGATAAGCAAGAAACAGTGCAAGATTGACGGCTGTGTTCGTAATCGTATCCCTGTCGCCGTTCAAGCGATAGCGGAATACCCGTACTTGTTCGCGCGTTCCGACCGCGATATAACAAAGCCCCACGGGTTTTTCAGTTCCGTCTGACTGCGGTCCTGCGATTCCCGTCGTCGCAACGGCAAGATCGCAATGCCCGTCCGCAATAAGTCCAGCCGCCATTTCATAGGCTACCTCGCTCGAAACCGCACCCTTTGTCTTTAAGGTAAATTCCGAAACGCCGAGCCTCTGCATTTTAGAAACGTTATCGTACGTATTCAATCCTTCGTAAAAGACCGCGCTTGCCCCCGATATATTCACAATCGACTGTCCCACTTTACCTGCGGTAAACGACTCTGCCGTGGCAAGTTTCAAGCGCCGTAATTTGAGAAGATCGAAGAGCCGTTTTGCAATCGTGACGTCTTCTACGGCATAGACATACTCTTCAAGTTCGCTTGCAAGAATTCTCACCACCTCGTCGCAGATCATTTTAGGAGTCTCGCTGTCGTAAATAAGTTCGATTCTTGTTTCGCCGTAATAATCGATCGCATGGAGCGAAAGTTTTCCTTTTGCCGCTTCCCGCGCGGCGACGAGCGCCGAACGCACTCTCGCAGCAGGCGCGGCGATAGCGCGTACGACAGAACGGCTGTACTTTCTCCCCCGTCGCGAATCCACCGTCGGAAGAACGGAAAACTTAACTCTTTCCACGCCCTCTTCCCCTGCGGGAAGAACAAAGTAGAGACACTCCGCCTCCTCCGAAAAATCGCCCTCGAAAGGCTTTCCCGTATGCGCGGAAACGGCGTCTCGGGCGCAGGATAAAAGCGCGTCATCGCAAATAAGAAACACCGCCGCACACTCCAACGAAAGACGGATGAGTGCCGAGGACAGCGCCGAAGGCGCACTGTACGAGAGGAGCACGATCTCGTCGAGAAATATCCCGCCCGAAAGCATTTCGTCGGTAACGGCAGCATATCTCACCGATTGGGTTGCGCTCTCGATATTGCGGAGAACGATTGCAGCGTACTTCACCGCGTTTACTCCTCTTCCGTCTTTTGCGGCTTATCCCTGAGCACGTCGCCGTTACGGATGATATAATTGAGTCCCGACGCAACCGTCAAGAGCGTACACAGAAAAAAGAACGCAAGACCGATATAGGCGGCAACCTTGCCGAGCGGCTCGCTCAAAAACGGCATGCATGCAATGAGAACGGCAATTGCGGCGTCCTGCGCGCATGTTTTTAATTTCCCGAGCTTATCTGCTGCAAGCACAACGTGCTGCCCCGCCGCCACCATGCGGAAACCGCTTACGATAAGCTCGCGCCCCAAAATGACCGAAATACACACGCCGGCAATCAAAAGTCCCCAATCGCCGAACGGTTCTACTGTAAACGCAACAGGGCGCGTCAACAGCAAAATAAACGCCGTAGAGACGAGCACCTTATCCGCAATCGGATCGAGAAACTTGCCGAGATTTGTAACAAGATGCATGGAACGGGCGAGATAACCGTCCAAAAAGTCTGTAAATGCGGCAATCGCGAAAATAACCGCCGCAATCAGATAATTGCACGGAATCACCGTAAGATAAAACACCGTAGCAAACACGGGAATCATACAGATCCGAGTAAGCGTAATTTTGTTGGGAAGATTCATAGTGCCTCCTGAGCCGTTGCAAATAAGTCGTATGTATCAGCCTTCTCTATTTTTAACAAATACCGTTTCCCTGTCTCCGCGCGCTCCGCCGTAAAATAGACGTTTCCGTCTATCTCGGGAGCCTGAAAGTACGTCCGTCCGATAAAACAAGATTTTTCAAAATCAATACCGTCGCATACGACTTCAACCGTCTGCCCTATAAACGAATTTAAAATCCCTTGCGAAATCTCCGCCTGACAAGAATATAACGCTTTAACGCGCCGTTTTTTTGTTTTTGCGGGAATGTGTCCGCTCATGCGGTAAGCCGGCGTTTCCGGTTCGCGGGAATAAGCAAAAAAGCCGCAATTAGTAAGTTTTGCCTCTGTAAGAAAACGTTTAAGCGATTCAAACTCCTCTTCCGTCTCGGTAGGAAATCCCGCAATAAACGTGGTGCGGATGGCAATCTCGGGAATCTCCGAACGCAGTTTTTCAAACAGCGCAAGATACTCCGCTCGCGTGCCCCGCCGCCCCATCAGTTTCAATATCCTGTCCTCTGAATGCTGCAACGGAATATCGAGGTATTTAATAACTTTCGGATTATCCCTGATCTCCGCAATCAACGCCCCGTCGATCTTCTCCGGATAACAGTATAACAATCGTATATGACATATATTGTCAAGTTTAGAAATATTTTTAATCAAATCGACAAATTTATTTTCACCGTACAAATCTTCGCCGTAGCGCGTCGTATCCTGCGCGACTAAAATAAGTTCGTCCGTCTGCCCGAGCGACTTTGCCTCTTCCAATAATTGATCCATGGGATAAGAACGGTACTTGCCGCGAATTTTCGGTATCAGACAATAGGTGCAGTGATTGGAGCATCCGTCGGATATTTTTAAATATTTTATATGCGGCGCGGTAGTAATGACGCGCGCCCCCATTGCGTTGCCCGTTCCGCCGCCGACCGCGTTCACCCGTTCTCCCTCATATGCCCTTTCAAGCGCGGAAAACAGTTTGTCCGCGTCGTTAATACCGAGAAAAACGTCCGCTTCGGTGAGTTCGGGAAAGAGTTCCCCGATATATTTTTGCGGCAGACAGCCTGAAACAACAATTTTTTCGAGTACGCCCGCCCGATAGCCGTTACTTTCGAGCACCGTCTCAATCGCCTCTTTGCGCGCTTCATTCAAAAATGCGCACGTATTGACGATGAGCACCTGCGCCTTCCCAAGGTCGTCGGTTATGGAATATCCTCTTTGCACGATCTCCCCGAGCAAGCGCTCGCCGTCTACGCGGTTCTTATCGCACCCGAGGGAAATCATACCGAACACCTTACTTGTCATTAATCAAGACTCCCATACTTGCTTTCGTACTCTTCTTTAGTCAAAATCACCGTACGCGCCTTTGCTTTCCCGTCGAACGGCGTAATATAACCCATCAGCTCCATCCATTCGATGATTTTACCCGCATGGTTATAGCCTACCGAACATTTTCGCTGTATGAGCGAAATACTCGCGCTCCCGAGCTTTACGACAATCCCGAGCGCCTTGATATATTCCGCGCTCACCGTATCCGATACATCGTCGTCCATCCCGTCGCCGCTCGCCACCGATTGATTGGACTTATTGATATAATCTGCGACACTCGTATCGTAATATGATTCGTTGTTCTTTTTAATAAAGTCGATAACGTCCTGCGTTTCGTCAGAGCTGATAAATGCGCCTTGCGCGCGCGTTTTATTCATGCCGCCGATCGAAAAGAGCATGTCGCCGTTCCCGAGCAACTTTTCCGCGCCCGACTCGTCGAGAATGGTGCGCGAGTCTACTTCCTGAATTACGCGGAGCGCCATACGCGTGGGCAGATTACTTTTGATAACGCCCGTAATAACGTCTACGGAAGGTCTCTGCGTTGCAATCACGAGGTGAATCCCCGCGGCGCGCGCCTTTGCCGCCAAACGGTTGATACGTTCTTCAATATCCTTTTTGGCAACCGCCATAAGATCGGCAAGCTCGTCTAGTACGATAACTATTTTCGGTAGCCGTTCCTCGTTCTCCGCCAATTTTTCGTTATACTCGTCGATTTTACGTACGGCAACGCCCGAACGCGTCTTTTGCTCGAACAGTTCATATCTGCGCTCCATCTCCTTAATCGACCAATTGAGCGCCGCGACTACTTTCTGCGCATCGGTTATAATCTCGTTGATCATGAGATGCGGAATACCCTCGTAAATGGCAAACTCCACTTTTTTCGGGTCGATCAGAATAAGACGCAATTCTTCGGGCGAATATTTGGAGATCATGCTGATCAACATTGCGTGCAGACATACGCTCTTTCCCGAACCCGTGGAACCTGCTATGAGCACGTGCGTCATCTTTTCGATATCGCCGCAAAGGTTTCTTCCCTCTACGTCCTTTCCGATCGCAAACATCAACGAATTATGTTTGGCGTTCACAAACGCGTCCGAAAGCATTAAAGAACGCATTCCTACCGTTGCGCGTTTACTGTTGGGTACCTCGATGGAGATTGCGCCGTGCTCCCAGTTTGCATACACGTTGACGCCGTCGCGCGCGTGCAGGCGCATTGCGATTTCTTTGTCGCGCTTGATGACGGAAGGCACCGAAATATTGCGCGGGATATCGATATCGTAACGGGTTACGGCAGATCCGCAAGTTACCTTTACGACTTCCGCGTCAACGCGGAATCCCGCCAAAGTTTCGACGATAATTGCCGAGTTCTTTTCAATCTCTTCCTGAGTAATGGTGATACTGTCGTCATACGCACGGAAAAGATCAACCGGCGGATGCACGTATTCGCGATAAATATGCCGTTGCGGCGCGGGCGCGGGATCAGGTTCTGAATCCGCAGAGACGATAGCCTCCGTGCGGGACACCCGCTCCCGACCGACTACGCCGCGGTTTTCGAAACGCCCGAAATTTCTTTCGCCCGTAAAAGATTCCGTCTTTTCTTCTTCCTCGTCCTCATCGTCCCCGTCAAACAAATCGGCGGCGGAGCGTTCTCCGCGCACAGGCATATCAAATACTCTGCTGTCGCCCGTATCCTCCTCTTCATTCAGCGAGAGAGGATTGACGCGGCGCGAAATTTCTTTATGCCCGCGCGGTTCTTCCGCGGGAACGTCCTCGTTAAAGGAGGGCGCGGCATCGTATGCGGGATCTTCGCGCACGGGTTGTACGGGTTCTTCAAACTCATCTCTTACGCTTTCGCGCGCTGGCTCCGCGGGGAATGTTTCCCGCTCAGCAATGGGCGCGACGGGCGTCTCCTCGGTACTCCTTGCAGGGCGGGAAAAGAGACTGCGGAAATTCGCCTCCTTTTTCGCGCTCTCCGTTAGAGTTTTTTTCGGGCGGGGATACGCCGGCGTGTCCCCGAATCTGAGTTCCGTCTCCGAGTGCTTGGGCGCATCGGGCAATTTGAAATCATCGATATTGGGGGCAGAAGAAAACTCTTCCTCCGTATCCGCAAAGGGCACGTCCTTTGCGTAATAATCGCGCTCCTTTTTTTCCGGTTCGGTAGGCGCTTTATAAGAGGGCTTTTGCGGATAGTTGAGTTCGTCTGCGCTCGGGCGAATGGGATACGTGTATCCCCCGCTCACAAACGGCTTGTCCTCCGTTACTTTTTTCGGCATAACGGGACGGGGCGCCTCCGCATGACGGGTATAGTCGTTTACATAGCTGCTTGTATGGGTATTGCCGGTAATTTCACGCTGCGGCTCGCTCGACGCACGCTCCACGGAGGAACGGCGATTCCTTGAATTAAAGTAGGAATCCCTGTCGTAGATCAAATTATTTTTGTAACTCGTCGCAGGATCGGCAAAAAGAATACTGCGACCATCGCTCGCAATCCCACGTTGCTCCTCAGGATTTGTGCGCACCTCTTCCGCGGAATAGGAGTAAGGATTGTCTTCGCGCCCCTCAAACGGAATACGGTGGCGCAGCGGCAAATCGCCCGATTTTAAATTTTCCCCGTCAAGCGGCATTGCGGAAGGGCGGGAAGCAGTTGCAAGTTCTTCAAACGCCATTGCCGCAGGATAAGCTTTTGTGCCTCTCGTACGGTCGGAAACGGCAATCTCTTTCGAAACGTTCCCGCGGAACACATGCTTTTTCAACGGTGTCATTCTCAACATGAAAAAGAGCGAAAGTATGATCAAAAATGAAAACACAACGTAAGCGCCCGCATTGGAGAGCAATGCGCGCACGGGGTAGACAAGCAAGCCTAACATTACGCCGCCGCCCGTAGAGGTAGAAACGCCCCCGTCGCCCGCATTCCAGCAGCCGTTAAGATAAGTCCCGTATCCTTCGCCGATAAAACGCGCGCTTGTCGCCAGATGTACGATAAAAAATATACTTAAAAGCAACGCGCTGAAGAGCGCAATCCATTTACCGGATATCAACTTTTTACCCGTCACAAGCGTAAGCGAAAAATAAATCGCCAATACAAGCAAGGGATACGTCAGATAACCGAACACACCCAAAAAGAATGCCGTAATCGCTACGCCCACTTCGCCGAGCATAAGCGAACGGGTAACCGTAATCAGCAACGCAAGCGCGCTGAACAAGAGCAGCGTCATGCCCGCCGTTTCCTTCGTTATCACGGAAATTTTGTCTTTATTCTGTTTATCTCCGCCGCGTCCAAATCCGTTCAAAACATGCCTCCGTGCTCATTTGCCGAAAATCCGACAGGTTCTCATAATATTTCAAAATACAGTATAACATTTAAACGCAAAATTTTCAACAATATCGGAGCGGATTTTTTGATTTTTTTGCCCAAATCTTGTAAACACGAATAAGTAGTAAAAGCAGAAACGTAAAAAGTGTCAAAAAATAAAAGCCCTATTGCCGCAAAACACGGTAATCATCGGAGTATACGCGACAATCGCTTGCATTAACGTTAAAAATCAAAAGCCGTGTTTGTTCAGACACGGCTTTTGATAACTATTCAAAATGTTTATTTGGGTCGTTCCGCCCTTCCCGCATGGGTATGACAGACAATGCCGAAATTAATAAACTAACTTCTGCCGTAATGAATTTACCCTGAACAGCCACGATTTTTCTAAACTCAAACCATACTTTCCAAAATCAATTTGTCGGCAACCAAAGCAATAAATTCGCTGTTCGTCGGCTTTTCCGTCCCGATGTATACACGCGCGCCGAAAATCGCGTTGACCGCATCGATCCGCCCGCGGTTCCAAGCGACCTCGATGGCATGTCTGATTGCGCGCTCCACTTTGCTCGCCGTTGTCTGAAACCTTTCGCCGATGACGGGATATAGTCCTTTGGTCACGTTATTGATCACTTGCGGATCGTCCACCGCCATTTTGATTCCCTCTCTCAGATATCCGTATCCTTTGATATGCGGCGGAATCCCGATCGAAATAAAAATATTGCTGATCCGTTCGTCAAGCGATCCGAACTTTCTGCGTTCCGCCTCGCGGACGGAGTATGCCGAAGAAGGTTGTGTTTCGATTAACTCTCCGACGCGATCTCCCACGACCGCCGCGGTAATCGGTTTCATGAGATAGTACCGCGCGCCGAGCGCAATCGCACGGTTGATAATTTTATCGTCGGCAAAGTTTCCAAGCGCGATAAACGCCGCCTTACTCCCCTCCTTTTTTGCACGCTCCATTACGGTAAATCCGTCGAGCGTTTTTAAGAGAAGATTGACGATCACCACGTCAGGATCCTCTTTGAGCGCTTCCAAGCCTTCCGCGCCGTCGCCCATAACGCCTGTAACCGAATAATTTTCACGCGATGCAAAATAAGCGCGCAACTCCTCGGCAAACTGTTCGTTGCTTTCCAGAATAAGTATTTTTGTCTGTTTCATATACACGTTTCCTCTTTTTGAATTTGTAGCATGATTATAAAACAAACTTGTATATTTGTAAAGCTATTTTTGTACAAAATTCGAATATATTTTTACAATATTAATCTAATTTTGTAAAAAAATGTCGAAAGCAATTTTTTAACCGTCTAAACAACAGTGTCTTTCGGCAAAAAATTTGAAATAAAGTATGTTGGAACTAAAAGAAAGAAATCAAATGATTATCTACACGTCATAAAAAAGCAAATTCCGTATATTCATGTCCCTTGTTTTAACAGGGTAATTTTACACATACAACTTTCGCATTATATAAATTAAGCAACACAATAAAATATTGTATTGCTTAAATCTAATTGTTATTTATTTTATGCGTTCATAAGCTCTACGTACTCGTCGAACGTCACGTTCTTATCAAACGTCTTCGTCTTGTCTATTACGACAATGCGGTTGCAAACGGTATTCATAAGCTCCTGATCGTGCGACGTCAGCAAAAGACAGCCTTTAAATGCCGTAAGTCCGTTGTTTAACGCAGTGATCGATTCGAGATCCAGATGGTTGGTAGGCTCGTCGAAAATGAGGAAATTACCGCCTTCCAGCATCATTTTAGAGAGCATACAACGCACCTTCTCTCCTCCCGAAAGAACCTTTGCTTCCTTCAGAGCCTCTTCACCCGAAAAAAGCATACGCCCCAACCAGCCGCGAAGATACTCTTCGTAATGATCTTTGCTGAACTGCGACAGCCACTGCACAAGCGTATATGAGCATCCGTCGAAATATTCGTTGTTATTCTGCGGAAAATAAGAATACGATATGGTCTTACCCCACTTGACCGTCCCCTCGTCCGGCGCCTCTTTCCCCGTTAAAATATCGTAAAGCATTGTGACCGAAGTCGACTTGTCGCACACAATACCGATCTTGTCGCCGCGTTGAACGGTAAAAGTAAGATTTTCAAAATAACCTTTTTTCGTCAAGCCTTCGACGGCAAGGATATCGTTACCGATTTCCCGCTCGTACTTAAAATCAATAAACGGATACTTGCGGAGCGACGGTTTAAAATCCGAAATCGTCAATTTTTCAAGTTCCTTCTTTCGGGAAGTCGCCTGGCGGGATTTGCTTGCATTCGCCGCAAACCGCGCAATGAAATCTTTTAATTCCTGCGCGCGCTGTTCCGCCTTTTTATTCGCATCTCGCTGTTGCCGCGCAAGCAACTGCGACGTTTGGTACCAGAAATCGTAGTTTCCGAGGAAAAGATTGATTTTACCGAAATCCACGTCGCAAATATGCGTGCACACTTTATTCAAAAAGTGGCGGTTATGCGATACGATGATAATCGTATTTTCAAAGTTCATAAGATAGTTTTCCAGCCAACGAACCGTCTTAATATCGAGGTTATTCGTAGGCTCGTCCAAAAGCAAAACGTCAGGATTACCAAACAGCGCCTGCGCAAGCAACACACGCACCTTTTGCTTTGCGTCGAGGTCGGACATCAGCGAATAATGCAGTTCGCTCGGGATATCCAGCTCATTCAAAAGCGTTTGCGCTTCGCTTTCCGCCTCCCAACCGCCAAGCTCTGCAAACTCGCTTTCAAGCTCGGATGCCCGCACGCCGTCCTCTTCGGTAAAATCTGCGTGCGCATAGAGCGCATCCTTCTCATCCATTATTTCAATAAGCCGCTTATGCCCGAGCATGACGGTGCGCAATACGGTCTCAAAGTCATATTTATTCTGATTTTGTGCGAGAACAGACATGCGTTCGTTTTTATCGAGCGTTACGTCGCCTTTGTTCGGCTCGACTTCACCCGAAAGCACCTTAAGAAACGTAGATTTTCCCGCGCCGTTTGCACCGATGATCCCGTAACAATTTCCCTTTGTAAATTTTAAGTTAACTTCTTCGAACAATTTTTTACTGCCGTACTGCAAACTGACGTTATTGACCTGCAACATGAAACTACCTCACCTGTTTTTCCACTTGATTATAACATATAATTCCCCTTTAATCAAACGAAAAACAGGCGGCAATTCAAATTTCCGAAAACCTTATCCACAATGTTGACAGATTCTTGATTGCGCTTTATAATAATCATTATGTTTACAAATATTTTAAGCGATCAAAAAAACTATTTCGCAACCGGAGCAACGCTCCCGATAAAATCAAGAATCTCCGCGCTCAAACGTCTGTATCACACCATAAAAACGCACGAAACAGAAATTTGTAACGCTCTACAACAGGATCTTAAAAAAAGCGAATGCGAAAGTTATATGTGCGAAATCGGCTTGATCTATGCGGAAATCAGATATATGATTAAGCACGTAAAAAAATTTGCAAAACAAAAAAAGGTCAGAACCCCGCTCGCGCAGTTCCCCGCAAAAAGTTTCTCGTTACCTTCTCCGTACGGATGCGTACTCGTTATGAGTCCTTGGAACTACCCGTTTTTACTGACAATTGAACCGCTCGTCGACGCTGTCGCTGCGGGAAACTGCGTAATCGTTAAGCCGTCGGCATATGCTCCCGCCACGAGCGAAATCGTTAAAAAACTACTTATATCTACGTTCCCCGCCAAATTTATCACTGTCGTCACAGGCGGCAGAGAAGAAAACGATGCCTTGCTCGATCTGCCGTTTGATAAAATTTTCTTTACGGGCAGCATTGCCGTCGGCAAAGAAGTCATGCGGCGGGCTGCAGAGCGGCTCATTCCCGTTACCCTCGAACTTGGCGGAAAAAGTCCCTGCATCGTAGACGAAACGGCAAATATCCCTCTTGCTGCAAGGCGCATCGTGTTCGGGAAATTTTTAAATTGCGGACAAACTTGCGTTGCTCCGGATTATATTTTAGTTCACCGTTCAATCGAAAGCACATTTCTGCAATCGCTTAAAACAGAAATTCAACGGCAATTCGGCGCCGCACCGCTTAAAAACCAAAGTTACGGAAAAATTATTAACTTAAAACATTTCAATCGTCTTTCTCATCTTTTAGATCGAGAAAAATTATATTGCGGGGGCGAAACCGATATTCAAAATCTTCAAATAGCCCCTACCGTTTTGCGCAATATCAATTTTTCCGATCCCATTATGCAAGAAGAAATCTTCGGACCGATCTTACCCGTTATCGCATATGACGATTTTAAAAGCGAAATGCAGGCAATAAACAAAAGAAATAAACCGCTCGCCCTTTACTTATTCAGTTCCGACAAAAAAAAGATCAAAGAAGCAACAACGCTTTGCGCGTTTGGCGGCGGGTGCATTAACGATACAATCATTCACCTTGCGACTTCGGAAATGGCTTTTGGCGGCATCGGAGAAAGCGGTATGGGCGCATATCACGGAAAAGCTGGTTTTGACTGTTTTACACATTATAAAAGCATTGTCAATAAAAGCACAAAGATTGATCTCCCCATGCGTTATCAACCTTACACAAAAAAATATAAAAAAATGATACGTAAATTTTTAATATAGATTTTTTTACGTTTTTATATTTTATATACAAGAAACACCCCCGCGGGAATTTCCCGCGGGGGTTGATTTTACTGTTCCTTTGTCTACTGCTTAAAGCCAGCGTGATTTTTTTACCTCGTTCCCTTACAAATCGAGGTTCTGGTATTCTTCTATGATCTCTTCCGCCGCTTTCCTCTGTTTGTGGTATCTGATCCACATGATCAGGAAGATTAAAAACAGTATCAAGAAGATCACCGTCAACGCTACCTGTATCAAAGGGAAATCTTCCGGTAAGCCTATCATGTTCGCTAACGTGTTTCTCCCCGGTACCGTGAACATGCTCTCGAGACTCTCCGCCTCTTCTCCGCTCTCCGTCCTCAGGATGATGTTTCCGCTCTCTTCCTCGCTTACCCTCACGCTTACCGTGTATTCCTTTCCCTTCGTCAGATCTTCTTCCGCTACTACCTTTCCGTCCGCGTCCCTGTACTCGTACACCAGCTTATCCGCGAACTTCTCGCTCACTCCCGTCAGGATCGGCATTCCCTTCTCGTCCGTTCCCCATTCGCCGCTGATCTCCGCTTTTTCGATCTCGTACTCAAACACTGCGTCCGTCTTGTCGTTTGTATCGCTCCACTTGTAGTTTCCGTTGATACGCGCGATTACCTTATACGTTCCGGCGTTTCGCTGTTGGAATATACCGATATCCACCGCCGTCTCGTTTCCTTCTTCGTCCACCGTATACAGCTTTACTCTGTTCTTTTCAATCAGCTCTTCCAGTCCTTCCGGCGTGAAGTCCTGCGTCTCGCCGTTGAACGTCAGCGTCTTGCCCGTTCCTTCCGCATTCGCTCCTTCCCCGTTATACGTCGGCCGCGCTATCCCCGTCGCCGGCAATGCGCTCGGATCGTCGCCTACCGTAAAGCTCTTTTCTTCCTCCACTCCGTCCGCGTACTCGAACTCGATATTATTCTCGTTCCCCGCAGTCGGCTTGAGTTTCTGCTTAAACGTTTCGTTCCACCGCGTGCTCCAATCCGATCCCTCTACCAGCTCCCCCTTCGCGTCCCTGATCTCGTTCTCGATCAGTCCCGCCGGAGGCTGCTTTTCATTTTCGCCGTTGTTATATATCGGATTCCATGGTTCTTGCTGATTTCCCTCTTCGCCTTCCCAGTCCGTCACCGTCACTTTTAACTTATTGATGGTTATCGTCACCGTCTGCGCGCTCGTACGCTGCGATCCGTTCACCAACCACTTCACGTTCCCAGACGATGCGTCTTTGAGCGTAAACGTGATCTTGTATACCCCAGCATTCACGATATTTCCCACCGTACCGGGATCTAACGGAATCGCCTCGTTGTTTTCGTCCACCGTCGTAAATCCGTTTGTGCCGATCTCATAATACACCCCGAGGTCTTCAAGGTTTAGTCCCGCCAATTTCAACAGATCGTATCCCTCGCCGGAAAATACGCTGTCTTTATTATTCTGCGGCGCAAGTATCTCCCGCACACCGATTTTCCAACCTTGCGTCTCGCGCAGTTCCGTCTCCGGATCGGGCATAGACACCAATTTGAAGTTCCCGCTTAATCGTGTTTCGTCCAGCGTATATTTTGCCGTATAGCTCCCTACTCCGCTCTGTTTGTTGCCGCTGTACTCGATCAATTCTTCCAGCTTGCTTTCCAAAAACATTGCGTACGCCAGTTTCTCGTCCTCTGTTCCCGCGCTGTCGCCTTTCGGGAATCCCACCAGTTTAAGCTCGTGCTCCTTTGCCGCGCCTCCGTCCAACGTGTACACCGGCGGCATGCTCGGATTGTATACTACCTCATTTCCGTCACCGTCTACATATCCCCAGCGCACTCCGCTCATATCTATCTCATACGGCAATATCTCGAATTCAA